>JBLKRX010000032.1:0-55469 GCA_047608075.1 Ferdinandcohnia humi | reverse complement strand
GACCTTTTCTTAGTGCAACTTCCTCTTTTGGGCATCGATAGCATTTGTCAGTGACTTTTTCTTGATGCTCCGTCCTCTTTTGGGCATCGATAGCTTCTCTCAGCGACCTTTTCTTAGTGCAACTTCCTCTTTTGGGCATCGATAGCATTTGTCAGTGACTTTTTCTTGATGCTCCGTCCTCTTTTGGGCATCGACAGCTCTTCTCAGTGACCTTTTTTTGATGCTCCTTCCTCTTTTGGGCATCGACAGCTCTTCTCAGTGACCTTTTCTTGATGCTCTATCCTCTTTTGGGCATCGACAGCTCTTCTCAGTGACCTTTTCTTGATGCTCTATCCTCTTTTGGGCATCGACAGCTCTTCTCAGTGACCTTTTCTTGATACTCCATCCTCTTTTTGGGCATCGACAGCTCTTCTTAGTGACCTTTTTGCTTTTCTATTCTCGATCGTTATATTACCTATTTAATATACTCTAACGTTACACAAACAGTTTTCAACAAATCAATTCTTGTTAAAAGTGTAAAAGAAGTATCTCAAACAATCAAAAAAAGAACCGGGTTCCCCCGGTCCTTATTCTCCACCTGATTTTTCCCTTGTAGCTTCTGCATCAACTTCATCTACCGGCTCTTCTCTTTTCGTATTTGGAGGTTCTAAAGTAACGGTAACTTTCGAACCATTTTTCATGATTGATCCAGCAGCTAAACTTTGTTCTACAACAAATCCATTACCTTTATAGGAGACATCGATATCTATCAATTCCGCTAGTCTCATAACATCCCGTAAAGACCAGCCAGTAAGATCAGGCAAAGTCAATTCATTGTCTGTTATAAGTAGGAAGTGCTCACCTGGCATTACCTTTTCACCTTGAGTTGGATCTTGATTAATGACATTTTTACCGTTACCTACGATAACTGTCTTAAGTTTATTCTTTTCAGCTATGGCTTGAACCTCAGCTATAGAACTATCAATAAAGGATGGTGCTTCAAGTTCTACTTTTACTTCTTTGTTATTATCAGATTCTTGAGTAATAGGTTGGATATTTAAGTATTGTAGACTATTTTTCATAACATGATTGAATACAAGCGATACAGGCTCAGGGCCGTATTCAGTATCCTTTAGTTTTGGTTGCTTTACAGCAATATAAACAATTAATTTCGGATCATCTTTAGGAGCCATCCCTAAGAATGAATAAAAATAATTACCACGTCCATATAAATAACCACCTTGTGGACTAGGTATTTCCGCTGTACCAGTTTTACCAGCAACATGATAGCCTTCTAGATTATAAAGTTTACCTGTACCATCTGTTACAACTTTCCCTAATAGATCTAAAACCTTTTTACTAGTTTCAGCAGATACAGGATTACCTGCTAGTTCTGGTTTATGGTCAATCACGACTTTGTCAGTATCCGGATCTACTACTTTATCAATTACATACGGCTTCATCATCTTACCGCCGTTCGCAATCGCAGTTGCCGCCTGTACCTGCTGAATTGGTGTTACCGATGACGCTTGTCCAAAAGCAGTAGAGACCTTATCAATTTCCCACTTGAAATTGATTGTGTTTTCTACTTCGCCTTCTATATCAATACCAGTTGGTCTGTCTAGGCCGAAACGGTTCAGATATTCAAAAAAGCGTTCTGTTCCAAGCTGTTCTTTAGCAATTTTTGCGAAAGCTACGTTTGATGAGTTAAGAACTCCCTGATCATACGTAATTGTCCCCCACCCTACTCGGTTATGGTCACGAATGGTTTCTCCACCAGCTGAATAACGACCAGAAGCGAAGTTTGCATTTCCATTATAGACACCTTCTTCGATAGCAGCTGCTAACGTGAATATTTTCATAGTTGAACCCGGTTCATACGGGTATGCAATCGCATCATTAAGATAATTTTCAATATTTCTTTCGTTTGGATCAAAGCTTGGTCTGGTAGACATCGCCAATATTTCCCCTGTTTTCGGGTTTGCTACAATTCCAATAATCTTCTCAGGCTGATATTCCTTTACCGCATTGTTCATAGCATCCTCTAAAAATGTTTGGATGGTCTGATCAATTGTTAGGTACACATCATTTCCATTGTCTGGTGGAACGATTTGTTCCTTTGCATCAGGTAGCTTGAAGCCCCTTTTATCACTATGGAAAGTAATAAGACCGTTTTTCTCCTGTAGGTATTTATTCATGCTTTTCTCAACACCAAGCATACCTACTGTATTCGTTACAGTTTCATCCTTGGAATCTGTCACTTTTTGAGCATAACCTACTACATGAGAGGCAAACGTGCCATGAGGATAATAACGTTTCAACTCTCTTCTAAACCCGATACCTGGTAGTTCTAACGCTTCAATTTCTAACTTAAGTTGTTGACTAATATCTCGACCATAGGAACCAAATTCAACCTGCTTCTTATCTTTTTCCAGTATTGATCGTAATTCTTGTTCGTCCATTTTTAATAGTGGGGCCAGCTTTCGGGCAGTTTCTTCCGGATTAACCACATGCTTTGGTTTCTTTTCATTCACTGTAAGAGTTTTATCAAGAATAGCAACTACCGTATAAGATGCAGTATCCTCTGCAATAGGTTTACCATTCCGATCATAAATCGTACCACGAACTGCTTCAATTTCTCTTTGCTTTGTATATTTTTCATCAGCCATTGCGGCTAAAACAACTCCATCAACCTTTCCGGTTGCTTGAATTTGTATAAATCTTCCCATTAATATAAAAAAGAGCAAAGCAAAAAACATACTGATAATTGCTGCTCCTCTGTTTATGTTGATATTTTTGACCTTCATGATTAATTACCTTGTACTACCTTTACATTATTCTCATTTAATACAAGACCTAACTCTCTAGCCTTTTCCCAAAGTCTCTCATACTCACTTAATTCTTGAACTTGAACATACAAATCACTATTTACCCTTGTTTGTTCATTTATGGTTGCTTCCATTTGTTGAATTTCAATATTTGTTTTATATACCGATACTTGGTTAGATATGATCAGTATCGAGCCAAATAACACCGCAACCGCAAAAAGAAGTCCCAATAGTTTTTCTCCCACTGTAAATTTAAATTTCTTGGTTATTACCGGTTTAACCTTTGGTGATTGAGTTGGTTGGTACTGCTCATTTTGTCTAACTTTATAAGCTAAGTTACTCATCATATCCCTCCTTGAAGTATCATTTTCTCATTATCATTTTTTATAATTTTTCAGCAATTCGCAGTTTAGCAGACCTTGCTCGTTTATTTTCTTCGATTTCTGCCTCTGATGGTAATATCGGCTTTCTGGTGATAAGTTTTAAAGTAGGTTTATATTCTTCTGGAATAATTGGCATCCCCGGTGGTAATTGCGGCCCTTCGCTTGCCTTTTTAAAGGTAACCTTACATATTCTGTCTTCTAAAGAATGAAACGTAATCACACTTACTCTTCCGCCAGGCGCAAGTAAATCAATTGATTGATTAATTGCATCTTCAAATACCTTCAATTCATCATTTACAGCAATTCGTATTGCTTGGAATATTCTTTTTGCAGGATGACCACCTGTTCGTCTTGCGGCAGCTGGTATTCCCTCTTTAATGAGTTCGACTAACTCGCTCGTTGTTTCAATTGGCTTTTTTTCTCTTGCAGCTTCGATTTTCCTAGCAATTTGCTTAGAGAATTTTTCTTCACCGTATTGAAAGAAAATTTTCACTAATTGTTCATATGGCCAGTTATTCACAACATCATAGGCAGAGATTTTTGCTTCACGGTCCATCCTCATATCTAACGGAGCATCATGGTGATAGCTAAATCCTCTTTCAGGTGTATCTAACTGTGGTGAAGAAACACCCAAATCAAAAAGTATTCCATCAACTTTTGGAACACCTTGTTCATTTAATTTTTCTGTAATATTGGCAAAATTACTTTTAATAATAGTTACAATATCACCGTATATTGATAGCTTGTCCTTTGCATTTTCGATTGCAACATCATCTTGATCAAATGCGAAAAGCTTACCTTTGTCAGATAGTTTTGATGCTATGTATGCACTATGTCCTGCACCACCAAGTGTACAGTCTACGTATATCCCATCTGGGTTAATCTTTAATCCATCAGCAGCCTCTTGTAAAAGAACGGTTTTATGTTGAAACATGCTAGCACCTCTTATCATCTTCTTATTTTACTCTATTATCTTTTGCATAGAAGATAATTATATATCAAAACCGATCATATTTTCAGCAATATCTGAGAAAGAATCTTCAGAAGCAACAAAATATTCCTCCCACTTCGGCTTACTCCAGATTTCTATACGGTTTGAGACACCAAGTACTACACATTCCTTTTCTAAGCCAGCATACGTAAGCAATGGTGTTGCAATATTTACTCGGCCTTGCTTGTCTAATTCACATTCAATTGCCCCAGAGAAGAAAAATCTCGTAAAAGCACGTGCATCCTTTTTAGTAAGTGGGAGTGTTTTTAATTTTTCCTCAAGTATTTTCCATTCAGACAGCGGGTATCCAAACAAACATTGATCCAAGCCTCTTGTTAAAACAAACATGTCTCCAAGATTATCCCTAAACTTAGCAGGAATAATCATTCGACCCTTGCTATCAACGGTATGATGGTATTCTCCCATGAACATATCCACTGTCCCCACTTTCTGTAATTATCTTACCACAATCCCCCACTTTTCACCACCTAAAATTTATATTATTTTTCTACAGGTTATTCCGCAATTTGCGAGCTTTGGCGAAAGTAGAACCATGGTCCCAGGGTGAATAACCTCCTTTTACGATAAGTTTGCTTTTATTGTAGTTACTTATATGCTTGTATTCTTCCAGATCAGTTTCTCAATTTGTAGGGAAATCCAAAACAAAAGCGCAAGCCCCTTGGTCAGCCCTTCAAGCAAATGTTCTGTAAAAAAAAAGTCGCTCTTTAACTTGATTGCCACTCGTTATTGACCTCGAGGTGCTAGGCGCTGGAGCTGAACGTGGATAAGCCTAATGGAGAGTTGTCAACACTTTCCTATTACAAAAAAAGAAATCCCCCTATTGGAGGATTTCTGTAGATCATTTATAACTATAGTTTTATAATCTTATGCTTGTTATTAAATTCTAGTGGTAGAGTTGTAAGTTCTTTTATCATGTTTGGTCCATATTTATTTATATAATAAAACACATTCCAAATGCGTTCCTGTGGTGAACCTAATGGAACTAAAGAACTTTCAATACGATTGTATTTTCTAAGCTCAACTTCATTTTGGTGAAGAATCCTTTTATTAATCGTGTTCTTCAAATAGTCGAATTGGGATTGTATATTTTCTGCGTTTTTAACTAAAAGCTCTGATAATCCTTTATCTATTTCAAGAGCTGTCCTTCTGATATTCTTATGAATAATCTCAACTTCCTGTTTAGCTTCCATAATTAACTCATCAACATTAGCCGTTTGTTTTTCTAACCATTTTTCCTTTGCAATAACAAGTTCCCCAGTAAGTGATCCTTTTAAGGTTATACCTATTTCTTTAATATTAGCTTCAATTGATCGCTCAACAAGCGTTATATTCAACCTCGGTACAACTGGAGGCATGTTAATACCAAATGTAGGGAAAACTCCTTTCAGCTCTGCCCAATAGGCAATCTCTCCAGGACCAGAAATGAAAGCCAAGGTAGGAAATAATAATTCCTGCATTAATGGACGTGTTACTACATTATTACTAAGATATTCGGGCTTGTTAGCCGCAATTTCAATTAATTCTTCTTTACAAATTATACAGGCATTATTTTTCCCATTAAATACGTCATCTTTGTGGTTATACTCAAGTAAGACTCTCTCACCATTTACATGATAGAAAAGATTCGCACTGTTTTCGGAAATTTCAATTGTTTTTTGATATTGATACTTTGATAACACTTCTTGTTGCTGTAATACAGATTCGTATATACGTCTATTTTTTTCTATGATTTCATGGAAATGCGCTTTTTCCAAGTGTCTAAGTTCCTTTGAACCGGAATCTACTAAAACTAGTCCTTGTTCACCGAATAAATCGTTAATAATCTGGACAAAGAAATCCACATACGTTTCCGAGTTTTCCAAGTAGGTAGTAAGGCGCTCAAGAAGTTCATTTGTATGGTTTGTTTCTCCATACGTTTCAAATACTTCCTTAATCCATTCAGTAATACCGTCCTTTTCAATCGAAATGGACGATACCATTGTTTTTTTTACATGGTATTGAGGAACAGCTTTTTTCCGTATCCCATTTTTACCATTTACAAATACATGGTTAATTTCCGCAAAATCATGATCCTCACCAGCAATCCAAAACACTGGGATTACTGGAATGTTCAATTTATTTTCTTGTTCCTTTGCTAATTTAATAATTGAAATAATTTTATGTATCGAATACAAAGGTCCGGTTAAAACACCCGCTTGCTGTCCACCAATTACAACAACACTTGATGGATCTAAGAGCCTTTGGATATTATGGATTGTATTTTCGTGGTAATTAAATCTCTTGTTATATGATAATAAATGCGTAACAAGATTCTCTCGTTCAAATTTGCGTTTTGCCAGGTCCTCTTTTCTAACTTCGTATACAATCGGCGAATGTATATCATAGTCAAAAAATGTATGTAGAGACATCTTTTTCGAAAGATAGTCGTTAACTAACTGATTTGAAGATGGTATAAAGAGATCAACAACCTCCATAAATTTTCGTTCTTCCTTTCTGAATCCAGTATATTATCTTAGATGAGTATAGCATGCTTTCATAATAATCCAAAAAAATTGGCTCAGAATCCATTTCTACTTAATTAATGGTGGTTGTAAGGATTCGTTGGATAAGTCCGATAACTAATAATAGAAAATAAGTACATAACGAGAGTAAAAAAGTAAATCGCCAAAAACGTTTTAGGGTCTTAACAGTCTGTATTTCCTGGTTTTTACGCCAGTTTATGTATGCAAAAAGAAGAATTGAGAGTAAGAGTAAAAGTATGATTAGCCAAAGCATGTTTTTACCAACTATCACTAATAAGAGGTAGTGAACAGCAATGATAAAGAATGCTGTAGTAATATCAACTGAAAGAAAAAACGATTTACGGTTGTTTTTAACAATAGCTCTACTTATGAAATAGATTAATATGAATCCTAGTAAAGGTATCGTAACTATTGTAGCCGCAATCCCAGCAAAGAAACTAACCATTGTATTTCCCCCTGTCCTCAATTCCTTTAATCCCTTCAAATAGAAAGGGTGTTAATATAAGTTTTTGATTCTTTCTTTTAGCTTCGTTAATGACGTATCCTAAAATCGCTTCTACCTCTGTTTTTCTACCTTCCTCCACATCCCGAAGCATAGAGGATTTATTTTCAGCAGTATTATTACATATTTCACATACCTGTTGCCACATATTATCAGTTACTGGGTGAATAACTGAAATAATTTCGTTATACAACGCTTCCATTGAATGATAAAAATAACGATTATAAATAAGCTCACCGTTTTTTATCTTAAATAAGGCGGTTAGCGGATTAATAACAGCATTCACAATAAGCTTAGATGTCAGTATTTCACGCCAGTTAGAATGTAACTCAATTGGAAACGTGGTCGTATTTTCTCTTACTAATAGATCAGCCTTATCTTTATCTCCCCTAAACAAAGCAACTTTTGTCTTACCTATACCAGTATGTAACACCCGTGCATTATCAATTTTAAGTGCCCCATGCTCTACGACACCAAGCAAAATAGTACGGTTCTTTAGCTTGTCTAGGGCATCAATATGACCCATACCGTTTTGCAAAAACAGTACGGTTGGTATTTTGTCCAAATCATTTAACTGGAGTAATACTTCCTCCAATACGTATTGCTTTACAGCAATAATCATAAACTCTTCATCACTTACGCTGTTTGTACTTGTAGTTGCTTGTACTCTATAAGTGTTGGACGTATTATTTTGTTCTATTGTTACACCTTTACTTCTAAGTATTGATGCTTGCGTTTCGGTTCTTGAGTATATTGTAACTTCATTGTTCCGTGCTAAATATCCTGCAAATAATAAACCTATTGATCCGCCACCAATTATCCCAATTTTCATAGTTCCAACCCCAAAATTTGTCCTACCTTCATTTTACAAAAAATCCGACAATATGACTAGTTTCGTGAAGCGTCTTAGAAAAGTGTTTTTGGTATGGGATATTACATACCGTATGGCCACTAGTTGTGACATTAACATTTTATGGAAGGACTACGTGGGGTGAAATTATTAAAACCAGTAACTAATAAGCTACTGGTTTTATATGTTACACAGGATAGACCGGATGTTTCTTTTGGCCAAAATCCAATGTTTTTGTTTCATATATATCTAATCTATTGATTAATACATTCCTTAGCTCTGAAGCAGGAACAATATCATCTACAATTAATTCTGATGCCAACTTATAGATATCAATTGTTTCTTTGTATTCCTGTTGTTTTTGTTGTACAAATGCAATTCGTTCTTTAGGATCTTCAATTTCATTAATCTTATTTGAATAAACAGCATTTACAGCTGCCTCTGGTCCCATTACAGCAATTTGAGCAGTCGGTAGGGCTACACAATAATCTGGTTCGAAAGCTGGACCCGCCATAGCATATAGTCCTGCTCCATAAGCCTTTCTCACGATTACTGAAATCTTTGGTACAGTTGCAGAGCTCATTGCTGCTATTAACTTAGCACCGTGGCGAATGATACCTGCACGCTCCACTTTTGTTCCAATCATAAACCCAGGTACATCCGCTAAGAAAAGTAATGGGATATGAAATGCATCGCAAAGAGTGATAAATTTAGCAGCTTTGTCAGCTGAATCAACAAATAATACCCCTCCTTTTACTTTTGGCTGATTTGCAATAATTCCAACTGGTCGACCATTAATCCGAGCAAATCCAGTAATGATCTCAGGAGCAAAGAGTTTCTTAATCTCATAAAAACTACCTTCATCTATGAGTGCATCAATACCCTCATACATATCAAATGGAGCATTTTGATTTACAGGGATGATATCAGTTAAACTTCTACCTTCCTTGGGTGACACACCTTCAATTATTTCGGGCTTACTTGTAAAATTAGCTGGAAAATAACGTAGATATTGACGAGCACTCTGAATTGCTTCTTCTTCGTTTGCAGCAAGAACATCTCCACAGCCACTAACAGAGCAATGCATTCTGGCTCCCCCCATTTCTTCTAACGTTACTTTTTCACCTATTACCTTCTCTGCCATTCGAGGTGATCCTAAATACATTGAAGCATTTTTATCAACCATAATGACTACATCACAAAATGCTGGTATATACGCTCCACCAGCTGCTGATGGTCCGAATAAAATACAAACCTGTGGAATCATGCCTGATAGCTTAACTTGGTTATAAAAAATACGGCCTGCACCACGACGATTTGGAAACATTTCTAGCTGATCTGTAATACGTGCTCCTGCAGAGTCGACTAAATAAAGTAGAGGGACTCTTAACTTCTCAGCTGTTTCTTGTATACGTATTATTTTCTCTACAGTTCTAGCGCCCCATGATCCTGCCTTAACAGTAGAATCATTTGCCATTACACATACTTGTTGACCATTAACTTTACCCATTGCGGTTATAACACCATCTGCCGGTAAATCGCCAGCTGTGTAATTTGCAAACTTACCATCCTCTTCATAAATACCATTATCAAAAAGGAATCTCAATCTATCACGGACAAACATTTTATTTTGCTCTTTTAGCTTTTGATGGTATCTTTCATGACCTCCAGCCTCAATCTCCTTTGTCTTTTCTGTTAGATTTTGATCTAAATCCCTAGTTTGAAGCATATTCGTCCTCCTATTTTGTAGTAGACATCAATATGTTATTTATCAAGCCTTTGTTACATATAAAAGTTCATTAACAAATAGAAATGAAAGTACCATATCTTTTAAAATGGCAAATACCTATTAATTTGCCATTCACATTTATTTTTCTTATTCAAGAACGAGCAGTACTTCTTCTTCGTTTACAAAGCTACCTACTTCAACCTTTACCTCATTCACTTTACCACTCATCTGGCACTCAATCGGAATTTCCATTTTCATTGATTCTAGCATGACAACTACTTGACCCTCGTTCACTTCGTCCCCGACTGAAACCATTACCTGCAAGACTGTACCTGCCATTGAAGCTGTAATTTCTTTCATGATTTTATCCTCCTAGAGTTGTTTATATTTATAAGTTTGCTATACTCCTAACCTAGATTAGAAATATAATTTCTTAATATTAAAGATTCTACTTTTTGTTTAAACGATTTAAATATCCTGTTGTATACTCTCCGCTTATAAAAGATTTTTCCTCAAGTATTTTTTGAAACAACGGTATATTTGTTTTTATCCCCGTAATTGCTGTATGACGTATGAATTCCATTGCATTATTTATTGCATCTGAACGATTATTTCCTTTTACGATTATCTTCGCTATCATCGGGTCGTAAAATGGTGTAACATTAGTACCCTCTTCATACCCACTATCAATCCGAAGATGATTTGATGTACTTGGGAATAAGAACGATTCAATTTTACCAGGCGAAGGTAAAAATGTACTTGGATCTTCTGCATACACCCTAAATTCAATTGCATGGCCAGAAGAGGTTATATCTTCCTGTAACCTCGGAAGTTGCTTTCCGCTCGCAACAAGGAGTTGCCATTTTACTAGATCAATCCCAGTAATCATCTCTGTTATAGGATGTTCAACCTGTAGCCTTGTGTTCATTTCCAAGAAATAAAAATTTTCATTTTCATCTACGATAAATTCAATCGTCCCTGCATTAGAATATTGTACATATTCAGCTGCTTTTTTTGCAGCATTACAAATTTCCTCCCGAGTTTTCGAGGAAATAAAAGGGGATGGGGTCTCTTCAATTACTTTTTGATTTCGACGCTGAATCGAGCAATCCCTTTCATACAAATGAACTATATTCCCGTGATTGTCCCCAAATATCTGTACCTCGATATGCCTTGCATTAGGTATAAACTTTTCAATAAATACCTCATCATTTCCAAAATATGTTTTGGCACGAGTTTTTGTAGACTGATATGCCTTTGTCAGTTCATCCTCGGAGTAACATAACACCATACCAATGCCGCCACCACCAGCACTAGCCTTTAACATTACAGGATAGCCAATCGTTGATGCAAGAGTACAAGCTTCTTCTATTGTATTAATGCTATTATCACTTCCGGGAACAACAGGCACACCCGCGTTTATCATCGTTTGTCTAGCCTTGACTTTATCTCCCATTATCGAAATGATATTAGGTGACGGACCAATAAAGATGATGGAATGCTTAGCAACTTCCTCAGCGAAACTTGCATTTTCGGACAGAAAGCCGTATCCTGGATGAATGGCGTCAACCTTTTCAAGAGTTGCTATTTCGAGAATCTTGTCAATTTGAAGATAAGATTTTGTAACGGGTGGTTCGCCTATTCTATATGCAACAGTTGCAGCCTTAACGTATGGTAAATCCATATCTGCATCCGAATAAATTGCAACAGTCTCTATACCCATCTCATGACATGTTTTTATTATTCGTGAAGCAATTTCTCCCCTATTCGAAATCAATACTTTTTTCAAACTCTTTTCCCCTTTCGCACATAATACAAGGTTGACATATATAATTTCTACATCAATCTACAATTTCCTGCCATAACTTGAAAACGCTTTCTAGTATTTTCTACAGAATTTTTTGTAATCTTGTTATATAATGAATATATTGAATAATAATTATTTGTTTCTCATTAGTAGAATCTTGAGGGGGATATAGAATGTATACAACAAAAGTTGAAAAATTATTAGTAAACTATAAAACACTTGAGGAATTTAAAAAATTTAAAGAGTATGGAATTCAGGAGCTTTCTATGCTGGAAGACCTAGAGGCAAACATTATTGAAAATGATAGTGATTCTCCATTTTATGGGATTTACTTCGGAGAAAAATTAGTAGCTCGTATGAGTTTATATCGAGTTGATAAAAAGTTTAATAAGTACTTTGAACCAGCTCAAGATTACTTAGAACTATGGAAGCTAGAAGTACTTCCAGATTACCAACGCAATGGCTTTGGAAAAGCCCTCGTTGAATATGCAAAGTCGTTTAACTTACCAATCAAAACAAACCCACGTGTTAAATCTTCCGAGTTTTGGGGAAAAATGGGCTTTACAGCAGCAGCCTATAATATGGAAAGAGATCTTGGGGAAAACCCACTGCTCTGGTTCCCAGAAGGTGTACATGAAATAGATTGAGAAAAGCTCAAGCGTCTTGAAAGAGGAACAACAACTAAAATCGGCCACGCCCTGTGGCGAACGTTGACTTCAGCACGTCCTTGTGCAAGTCCGAAATCAATTATCTGAGGCAGAAAAGTTGTTTTTTGACATTTCATTGCCGAGCGTTTTTAACCTTGAGCTACTTAAAGTGAGCTTTTCGCAAGATAATCGCTGAAGCTGATTCAGGATAAAAACTGGATAGGCTGCAGGAGCTAGGCATTGAGATCTATGATAAAAATTTATCCTTATTTTACAATAAAAATAGAAGAAACAGCTGAATACAATAGTCAGCTGTTTTCTTATTTAATTCATAAGAGTATAATTTAGCCCATATTTCATAGAGATTAACAATACACAAGATCGCATACCATTCACAGTGCTCATCATATACTCTTTAACTGTTAGTTGTGATTTAAATTTACTTTTCCACACGCTCTAGATTCCCATTTCTATCCATTTGAAACTTCACTTTTTTACTTCTTTCGTCCTCCTGAAGGACAACCATCTTTCGAGCACGCTCCATAATTTCAATAAGTGCTTTATAATCCTCTTCAATCAATTGAATATTATTCTCAAGAGTATGGTTCTCCTCTTGTAGCTCCTTAATTTGCTCTTGTAGCTTTTGAACTTGAAATGTTAAGTTCTTATTTTCCTTTATTACAGCCTGTACTTGATTTTCTGATTTTTCATATTCAACAAGAAAATGAATAACATCCTTTAGTCGCAAATCTGAAACATTCAATGATTCGCTATCTAGTTCTGATTCGACTTGATCGTTATCTGAAGCTTCAACATTTACTTGCTTTTTCAATTCTTTACGCTGCTTCTTAGCAAGCTCAATACCAGATTTATATTGTTTTCTCACATATGAGTTCCACCTAAATCCACATGCTGCTGCAGTACGGGATAAAGTTCGCCCTACCTCTTCAAAAGCACCAAGTTGTGTTCCACCTTCACGGATGTGACGTAATACAACCTCTGCAAGAAGTAAATCTTCATCCTGAGTCCAAGCATCTTGACGTGTTGTTGTCATATCTTTTCCCTCCTAAACACCTTTTTTTACTATACATATGCAAGTAGTAGAAAAGATAGACTATACACACTCTCTATCAAGAATTAATTATTCTTATTCATAAAGCTACTTACTGCTTGATGATGTTCATCAGATGCCCATAAGACTGAACATTCCTCAATCTCTCGAAACATCCTCTGCTTCAATTGCGTTGCAACCCATTTTCTATTTACTACTTTTTTATATGCTTCTATTACTTTGGTATTATGTATAATCTGCTTTGAAATGTACTCTTCACATTCATTGTTAGGTAAATCCTTGGAGAGTATATGATTGATATAACCTAAATCTTTTCCTTCAACAGCAGTATAGATATTTCCAGTTAGTAACATTTGTAAGGCTTTATCTGTAGATACTCTTTCTAGTAACAATGTGGCACCACCCCACCCAGTGGTAATACCTAGTCGTCCCTGAACAAACCCAAATCTACTTTCTCGAAATGCTAGTCTATAATCACAGGCTGTAGCTAATTCACACCCACCTCCAATTGCAAGTCCATTCAAAAGAGCAACTGTCGGCTTTTCTAAGGTTGCAAGTGAATACAGGATCTCCCCCATTTTCGAAAGCATTTTGTAAGCATCCTCTTTCGTCATTAGATTTTGAAAAGCTGCAAGATCCCCACCAGAACAAAAGGCTTTTTCACCTATACCTGTAATAACGAAAACTTTATCAGATTGATTATTTTTCACTTCAGAAATTGTTTCTGATAGGCCGTCCATCACCTCATAATCAATGGCATTTCTTTTCTCTGGTCGGTTAATTGTAAACCATACAATCCCTTTGTTATTTCTTCTAATTATATATTTATCCATTGTATCTCCCCCTTTCTATCCAAATATCTTGTAAATCTGGTACTTACGCTAATTGTATAAGTTAAAAATGCAATATTGCAATAGAGGATATATTTTAATAAATTTGGCAAAACTTCATTGAATATACTCTAATTATTAATTTCATGTTTCGCCACGTCTTTTTCATGGTTACTATACTTCCTAACAGTTCAAGACTCTAATAGCCACAGCCTGACCGTTGTTGAAATAACTAAGAAATGTGTAAGCGCCATCTTAAGACCCGACAAGCAAATGTTTAGTGGCAAATAAGTCGCTCATTGACTTTCATTGCCTCGTTTATTCACCTCGGGCTGCATAAAGCGATAAGGAAAGCTTCTAGGTGAGTAATCTCCGTAGGAACTAGCAATACTTGTTACGAAAATCTTGCGCACGATAAATGCAGTAGCCTATTCGGGGTGAAACAGGAAAGGCGCTGGGGCTAGACATTGAAGTTATTTTCAAACTATTGTACTTTCCTTACTGAATAAAAAAACGTGCCAATAACAATGTTATTGACACGTTTTTATGAGTTAACATTAATAAAATATTACTTGTTAACTACTTCTTTTCCTTTGTAAGTACCGCATTCTTTACATACGCGGTGTGCTAGTTTCATTTCACCACAGTTTGGGCATGCCACCATACCTGGCACTTGTAATTTGAAATGTGTACGACGTAGTCTTTTTCTAGTTTTAGATGTTCTTCTAAAAGGTACAGCCATTATTCCCACCTCCTTAAAAAATGGTTACGAGGATGTTCAAACAGTCCGGTGAAAAAAACACATTGAAATTCTTCGTTAGCTTGCTTTTCCGTTCCTCACGTTTTAGTTACATACGTTCCTGGGCTCAAAGCTTCGCCACCTCGAACTTCTTGGTCCTTTTTATCCTCCTTTTTGAACACGCTCCTAAAGATGGATTTTATTCGTCTTCAAAGAATTTTGCTAATCCTGCCAATCGAGGGTCTACCTTGTTCTTGTTATCTTCTTCAGAGATAACTTCCCAATCTTTCCCTGATTGTGGTGCAGCATCTTGAGAGTTCGAATCCTCACTAAAAATTTGAATAGGTATTTCAAGAAGAATATTTTCCTTGATTAGAGGAAGCAAATCTACTACTTCTCCTCGAACTTGATGAACATCTTCATCGGACTCTGTATCAAACTCAGATGTTTGTCTAAGTAAAAATGTCTCAGTAGTTCGAATCTCGAACGGAAAGTTCACATCAACCAATGTTCGAGAGCAAGGCAGAATCATTGATCCTGAAATTGTTAAATGAAATGTTGCTTTAGTTGAACTCAGATCACCACGACCTGTAACATGTACTGGTGAAATGTCTCGTATTGATTTATCAATATCTTTCAGATCTCTTACATCAACAATTTCATCTAAAGTTAGGCCTTTACGAGCTAACTGATTTAATTGATTAATTGACCATTTCAAGTGAAATCACCTCAAGGCAACAAAGGTAATTATAGCTTTGTAGATTACATTTGTCAATATTTTTTCTTTACACTATAATGTATATATTCCATACTACTATAACAGCTTTTCCAAAACAATAATATAAAAAGTTTTAGTCCAAATTTACTTTACTAAAAAAGCTTTTTCTTTTTTACTTCCAAAAATTAGTTCATCATTGAACAAATTAACTAACAAAGGGTGAAACAATGAAGGCTGTAGGTGTAATCGTTGAGTATAATCCGTTCCATAACGGGCACCAATATCATCTTAATGAAACGAAACTAAAAACAAATGCTGAATGTGTTATCGCCGTCATGAGCGGTAACTTTTTGCAACGCGGTGAGCCCGCGTTAGTCTCAAAATGGACTCGGACTAAAATGGCGTTAGAAGCTGGCATAGACATTGTTGTTGAATTACCTTACGCATTCGCAACACAAAAAGCAGAAACATTTGCGAATGGGTCCATCTCACTTCTTAACGCCTTGTATTGCGAAGAAGTATGCTTTGGAAGCGAAAATGGAACGATTGATGACTTCAAGAATACAGTTTCATTTATGGAAAAAAGGCAGGAAGAATACGATCAATATCTTAGCCAAGCCATCAAACAAGGATATAGTTATCCCAAAGCTTCCTCTCTTGCTTATTCTTCACTTTCCGGTACAGATACATACTTAGATTTATCAAAGCCTAATAACATCCTAGGCTTTCATTATGTAAAAGCTATTCATAACCAAAAAAGGGATATGAAAGCATCTACGATAAAAAGAACATCTGCGGATTACCATGATGAATCATTTACTCATGAGACAATTGCTAGTGCTACAAGTATAAGAAAGGCTCTCTTTTCGAAAGAGATTGATTTAACGAACATTGAGAATTATATACCAAAAACAACATTAAAATGGCTAAGCTCTTATTATAATGAGCATCAGATGTTCCATCAATGGGAAGAATACTTTACACTGTTGAAATACAAACTTCTGACCTCTACTCCCGCTGAACTTGAACAGATATATGAAGCCGAAGAAGGAATTGAAAACAGATTATTGGCACATATTACGGAAGCTACTACCTTCCATGAATTTATGGAGCAAATTAAGACGAAGAGATATACATGGACACGCTTGCAAAGGCTTTGCCTACATATTTTAACAAATACTACAAAGAGTGCCCTAAAACCCTTACTTGAAAAACAAACAACAACTTATATCCGGTTACTCGGTATGTCAAAAAAAGGACAAAGGTATTTAAATACAATAAAAAAGGATGTTCAATTACCAATCATCTCAAAAGTCACAGCTTATGAGAACGACTTATTGGAGCTAGATATAAAAGCAACACAAACCTATTTATCGATTTTTCCTGAACCTCTACGTTCTACACTCCTAAGACAGGAATACTCAACTCCACCTATACGCTTTGATGAAGTTAGTAAAATGTATCTGTAGAAAAAATGAGAAGTTTTTCTATGTTAGTAAAAAACAGCCCTCTCACAAAATAAGGGCTGTTTTATTTCATATACCTATTTAAGTTCTAATAAATAATTTAGGGCATCTTCAAATGTATCCACTGGAACAATCTTCATTTCACTATCGATATCCTTTGCTGTTTTTAAAGCCTCTCGATAATCCGAATCTGGGGCTCCATTTTCATTTGGTGCAAAAAATATATCAACATCTGATTTGTCAGCCGCAACTATTTTTTGTCCAATGCCTCCAATCGGTCCAACATTCCCGTCATTATCAATTGTACCTGTACCAGCGATACGCATACCATTTGTAAGATCCTTTTCAATCAGCTGGTTATAAATTTCAAGGCTAAACATAAGTCCAGCAGATGGCCCGCCTATTTTTTCTGTGTCAATACTAAGTTTTGGTTCTGTAATAACTTCTTGGTCGGTTATTAACTCGATTCCAATACCAACCTTTTCAGGTTGATCTGGAAAAGGAACAATTGGTATTGTTACCGTTTCTTCCTTTCCATTACGATCAATAGAAAGCTTAATAACATCGTTTTCTTTTTTATTAGATACATACGAAATAAACTCATCTTGATGTGTTACTTCTTTACCATCGACAGCATAAATTCGATCGCCAGGTTTTAAGGAATCCTCTGCAGGCATACCTTTCAGGATTTTCATCACGTAGATTCCATGATTTTTGACTGTAACAGGTTTATTTGCATAAGAATAGGCAACTGTTATAGCTGATTCCTGAGAATCCTCCATATAGTATAATTGTCTGTTATTATACTCCTCATCACTTTCATCTTCTCTTCTAACATGATTTATAGGAAGTATCTTATGATATTTATTGATTTTGGCCCAGGCAAAGCTAAAAATGTTTGCCTGGCCCATACGGATGGTTGTTAACATGAACTCTCCTTTTTCTTCATACCCATTTTCCACATTAATAATAGGATCGAGTTCTTGTGCCATCCCTGGTTTAGTAACATAATACGGTAGTTGAATAAATGTGCCTATAACAGCTATCACAATACCAATTAAAAGTGCTTGAATGTATCGTTTATTTCTCTTTTTCTCCATTGTGCTTTGACTCCTTCCACTTTGCGATAGCCTTAAGGATCATCGGAATTTGTTTTCTCGTTTCCTCTTCCCCTATGTGAATGATATCCTCAATATTTGTAAAGGCTCTTGAACTGTATTGGCCAACATGTGGACGTATCATTACATCAGACGTTATCTCACCATACTTCACAAGTTCCTTTTGCATTATATCAATGCTTTGTAAAATGACATCAAAGATTGAAGTAATTTCTTCATTTATTTTAACATGTGAGACATCAACTGCAATAACAATGTCTGCTCCCATCTCTTTCACTACTGAAATTGGAACTCGATCGATTACTCCACCATCGACAAGAATCCTTCCATCCAGTTTTTCAGGAACAAATATTCCCGGTATCGCTATACTTGCTCTTACAGCATTAGAAACTGATCCTTCCCTAAATACAACCCTTTCCCCTGTTAATAAATCTGTAGCAACAATTGCAATCGGAATATCTAGCTGTTCAATCGTTTTTCCATGGGTAAATACTCGTATCAGCTCTTTTACACGTTTCCCTGCTATAAAACCCATTTTTGGAACTGTAAAATCTAAATAATACTTCCTTTTAAAAGCAGAAGCTAATTTATAAAGACGTTCGATATCTAGTCCTGCTCCATAAAAACTTGCTACTAATGCCCCCATACTACTTCCTGAAATAAAATTTATTGGAATATTTTCTTCCTTAAGAACTTTAATTACTCCAAGGTGAGCAAAGCCTCGTGCACCACCTGATCCTAATGCCAATCCAATCGTAGGTTCATTCAAGCGAATCATCCTCCATGTATGTTTCTCAACCGTGTTTGAAATTTTATATCAGTATATGAATGGCTGGTTGAAATCTTGTACATTCTTTTTGGTCTAAAGTTACTACCTATGTACGTATATTGAAATAGATGTACAAACTTTCTTAAAGAGGATGTTTAACATGACACCAAATGGTAAGATTTCGAATCTCGGCGTCATTCGGCCTCTTCGGTCCTTACGTATTAAAAGTATACGCTTCGGTCCGCAAGGCTATCGATCCTTGATCATCTTGCTTTGCGATTCGTCGACTTTTTGAACACGTACTTAAACTGTACATTTTAAAATTGTGGACTCTCTTATTCTATCACTCACTTTGACTTGCTGTATAGAAAAGAAGACTTCAGTGGGAGGCGTACCATTGACTCGTTCTAGATTTATGACTGTAATAATAGCTTCAGGAATTTCTTTACTTACAATTGCACTTATTTATTTTCCAAAGGAAGCACTTGAAGCTTCAAGAGTAGGATTAGAAATGTGGTGGAAAATTGTATTCCCTTCCCTACTGCCATTTCTAATCATATCAGAATTATTAATTGGTTTTGGAGTCGTAAAATTTATCGGGGTAATCTTTGAACCTTTAATGAGACCATTGTTCAAAGTACCTGGGGTTGGTGGATTCGTTTGGGCGATGGGAATGGCTTCAGGCTTCCCTGCAGGAGCAAAGCTAACCGCTAGATTGAGGCAGGAAAAACAGTTAACTGCGATAGAAGCAGAACGACTTGTATCGTTTACAAATGCTTCAAATCCCCTTTTTATATTTGCTGCTGTATCTGTAGGTTTCTTTGAAAATCCTAATTTAGGCGTAATACTTGCAGCCAGCCATTATCTAGGAAACGCTTGTGTCGGAATAATCATGAGGTTTCATGGAAAAGAGGATGTGCATCATAAACCTAAAAAGAAAGAGAAGAAAAAATACTTAGTAGAGGCTCTTCGTGAACTCCATCGAACTCGTCTTAAAGAGAAACGACCGTTCGGACAATTATTGGGAGATGCAGTATCTTCTTCCATACAGACCTTGTTAATGATTGGTGGCTTTATCATATTGTTCTCCGTTTTAAACAAGCTTCTATCATTAGTGAATATACTTGCCATTGTTGGAGCAATTTTAGCTTTTGTTTTAAAATTATTCCAACTCCCAGCTGAATTAAGTATTCCTCTTATCTCTGGTATTTTTGAAATTACAACAGGGTCTATGATGACAAGCCAAATAACAAATGTCGATTTGCTTTTCAAAGTGGTAATTGTTAGCTTCATTTTAGGATTTTGTGGATTATCCGTACAAGCACAGGTTGCAAGTATACTAGCTGAAACTGATATACGATTTAAACCTTTCTTTATTGCTAGAATTATGCATGGGTTTACTGCTGGTACATTGGCTCTATTACTTTGGAAACCCTTATATGTGAATATTTCTGAATCACATACAACAGGTGGTATAATTTCGGTCTTCTTTCAAGAACATCCTCCACATTGGATAGAGTTTATTTGGAATAATCTACTTACATATGGTCCTTTATTCACAATATCTTCCCTTCTTCTCTACATCGTTATTTATACACGTAGAATTAAAAGTCATCAAATTTAAGTCTTCATTTATCATTAAGAAAGGTGTACCAATTTTTATAATTGGCACACCTTTTTTTCAACCTATTAGTAATAAAGATATTAAAACTTCTTCCAAAAATCTGTCGAAGAAAAACTTGTATAATTACTCTTTCTTTAAAAGTTGACAAATATTAAGCAGGGTTTTGAAATTTCTTTTTTAGTGCAGCCTCTACAGGTTTAGGCACTAATTCAGATATTTCACCATGGTACTTAGCAGCTTCCTTAACTATACTTGAGCTCAAGAAGGAATATTGATTATTTGTCATCATAAAAAAGGTTTCTATTTCTTCGTTTAAAATACGATTCATCGATGTGATTTGCATTTCGTATTCAAAATCCGATACAGCCCTAAGTCCTCGTAAAATCGCGCTTGCATTCTTTGAACTTGCATAATCCATTAACAAACCTTGAAAGGATTCAACCTCAATGTTATTTAATTCCTTCGTAACCTCTTGTAACAGTTCAATCCGTTCTTCAACAGTAAACAACGGGTTCTTTGACGAATTGTTTAATACACATACATATATCTTATCGAAAACTTTTGCCCCTCTTTTAATAATATCTAAATGACCATTTGTTACAGGGTCAAAGCTACCTGGACATACTGCAATTCTCGTCATCCCTTTTCTCCTTCCTTATCCTTATAGAAATCTGTAAATTGAAACTCCTATAATCCCATACACTTCATGTCTTACCTGCTTGAAGCTTCCTATTTTTTCTTCTAACATAACGTCGGAACTATGTTCAGCAACGATATATCCTTCGTTATTCAAGAGATGATGTTCACTTATTTCATGTATAAGCTGAGTTAATTTTTGCTGTTTATATGGAGGATCCAAAAGAATTAGATCAAACTTGATATCTCGTTTAATCAAAGCCTTTAACGCCCTAGTAGAGTCATTTCGATAAACTTCTGCTTGATTTGTTAATTTACATGCCTCGAGATTCACCTTGATGGTCTGGATTGCCTTCTGATCCCGGTCAACAAAGATGACCTTTTCAAGTCCTCGACTAAGAGCTTCAATTCCTAGTCCACCACTTCCGCCAAATAAATCGAGACCTGTACCCCCGTCAAAGTATGGACCTATTATGTTATATATAGCTTCTTTTACCTTATCAGTAGTAGGTCTTGTCGACATACCTGGTACCGCTTTCAAATGGAGACCCTTCTTCGAGCCTGATACAACTCTCATACCTTTCACCACATTCTACTATCAATATGTATTCATAACGAACAACCCTATCCTATCATAAACAAATTAGTTTGTTAATGAATAACAAGAATAATATCACATTAATAAAAATTAACCTACTATTTTAGCCCAATCTTAAAAAGATTAAATAGTGTAAATAATTTCTTTGTTTTTCATAATATGAGCAAAAATATTAGTCTTCATGTATACACATTTTCCAATTGGTCATAATTAGTAATAACAACATCATTCGAGGATGTTGTTGCCAACCGCGGAGAAGACTTACGTTTCCCCATAAGTTCTTCCTCCGGTTTCTCCTCTCCCTTTGCCTTCTTCCATGTGAACGGTTATTGCATGGAATGGAAGGACCCTGCAGATAATCTTGCAGGGTTTTTTTGTTAAAATGAATTTCTTAGTAAGTAACTAGTTTTCTTTTCTTATACTTTCATGGTACAGTTATGATTGAAAATAACATTCTTTGAGGGGTAGGAAGCATGATTCAACGTTTTATAGAACTAGGTCAAGGATATTCAGATATATACGAACTTTTAGAGCTAGCAAAAGGAAATAGACATAGAATTGCTAGACTATTTTCTTTTCAAACTACAATAAATGATACAAAAGTTACTTCACTGGCAATTGCTTTTCACCCAACAACCCCCGGTGATTTCCAGGCAATATACATCTGTAGGGAAGGTATACCAAATCCAGACTTAACTCCGAGCAAGCGCTTCACTCTGTTCTCTGAGCTAGCAGAAGAACTTGAATTACCAATTATTACCCTCGATGTAAAGCCCTCTACTATATTTAACGAGAAAGAGCTTTACTATCAACATTTGATTGGGATATTAAGAATGAATCGGTATATTCCTGCAATGAAGTAGAATGAAAAAAAGCTTATTAAAAGCACTTCGCTTTTGATAAGCTTTTTATAAACCAATCTTATAATCATATTCTTTTGCACGGTCTGGTCGTTTATTTTCGAACTCTATTTTAAGAAATGGCTTATAAGAAGGTTCTACTTTTTTTACATAGGAAAGTGATTTCAATTTAGCAACGATTGAATCTGTATTTTCCATATCATTGTATATGACGACATACTTTAAGCGTTTGGAAACATAATGTATATTACCGAACTTACGCAACAATTTTACATGTTTTAATGATTGTAACCAAACGATAATACCTTGGCGCTGTCCGAACATAGTGTTTTCTCCTTTAATGAATCCTTTTCAATAGTCTAGCATAACTAGTGATTTTTTTTCAACCAAATAAAGTTGAAAACTAGTAAAGTTCAGAAAAGAATAACATTTAGCTACATCCACAGCTTCCGCCACTTCCACAACCTCCACTACAGCTTGAAATCGAGTCAAAATATGGATTGCCAGTTGGCACTTTAATATATTTAGATACAGCCCCACCTAATAACACACTAACTTCATCAAGTAGCTTTTGAATATTATCTTCCGCATTTTTAAAAGCTGCAATTGATTCATGAAGGTCAAGCTTTCTCTTTAATTCCCTTGTTTCCTTAGAAACAGTTCTAAAATCTGGATGGTACTTTCCAAATCGTTGTACCTCGTCATACTTTTCCTTCATTTTTTGAAAATCTGTAATTAACTTCTGTGCTTCCATATCATGTTGTAATGTATATAAACAGCTACGATACTCGTCAGCTAAATCTGAATGTATAATCATAGATGCAATTTGTTCTGCTTCCTCGAGGATGAGAACTTTTTCTATTGTTGCAATCACAATATAAACACCTCCACAATCACTATACCACGATTCACTGAGAATAGCGACCTGTAGATGCTTCCTGATACATACTAGTTTAAAATATCAACATGCAGAGTTTTATTTAATGGATAGTATGTTAAATCATTATGTACTACCTGAATCTTTAATGTGTGTTCTCCTCTTGGAAGTCCTTTAATTATAAACGCAGCGGTTGACATTTTATCTATTTCTTTTCCGTCAATCATTACTTGAATATGTCCTTCGCCATCTATTTTAGGACCCCCACTAGGCTTGAATATAAAATTAGGGATGATGCACTCTATGTATACGTCGTTCTTTCTTATCTGATACGCAATCTCCAATGTACGTAGATTTTTCTTGTTAATATTGCGAGGCTGATCAAGTAAGATATTTGTACCATTGCTCAATGTTTGAACCTCTACCTCTCCGATAGAAGAAAAACCAACTAATAAACTACCTACAACAAATATACCTATAAATTTCTTAAACAACCTCTTCACCCCTTTTTGTTATTTTCACCATTTTTTTCTTCAGTATGTACCTCTCTTACACATTAATTTTCATTTTAAAAGTAATTATGCTCGATAATCTCAAATGCAAGGTTTCTCCAATTAAAGAAAAGCCTATTTCCATAAAAAAAAAGTCTCAAAGAGTGCACTTTGAGACTTGTTTTTTTAATCACTATTTCTCATACCTTGGTACATCTGTAACATAAAGGAAGCCAACTCAAGTGAATGGTTTATTTTTTTTATTTTGTGTGGAATCGTTTGTTTAAAATATTCCCTTGCCTCTAGCTCTAATGTTTGGATATCATTTGGATTCCTTGTTATTCTCTTATACCACGTTGGATTCTCTCGAATAAATATTCGAATCTGTTTGTTGGATTCAATATAATCAAACAACTCTTTTCTCATCTACCCCTAGTCCTTTCGAAATACAAATGGGTGTTGATGTCTAGTGGATGAATGCTGATATGTTGGATTTTTGAAAGACTGAAACTGATTAATAACAGTCTGTATTGTCGTAATCGCCTCACCCACATTTGTAATTTGTTGTTGAATATCATTCATATCTACATTCTTAATAGTAGAAAATATTTTTCCAATGAAGTCATCCTTTGATTCTTTGGTTGTAGGAGACCCATTTTGCTTATACTTTTTCCATTTCTCATCCTGTTCACCAAGTAAATACCAATCTTCATACAATTCCTGCCAAGAATAATGCCCTTTTCGTACTTCCTGAACTAACTGCGGGTGCTTTTTTACAAAGCTTTTAAATTCCTGGATAGACGGATGCATTTTTTTATCCATATCATTCACCTCATTTGCATACAATAGCCTACTATATTTTATCTAGAGGCAAGTAATAGGTTCGCCCATTTTAGATTGCCAAAAAAGGGATACTGTTGGTAAAATGAACAATATACAGAAAAAATAAATAATAAGAGGTCAATATGATGGAAGAACATATTAAGAAAAAATTAGATTCTTTCTATTTAGAGGCAACTGAACAAGAAAAAAAAGCTTTAGAACTTGTGATTGACGGAGTTTTACGGAAACAAACAAAGCAAAATGGTTCTTATATAGGAGGGCTACTACAAACTCAGAGGAGGATATTAGATAACCAAACATGTGAAATAACGATTCCCAATACTGAGCTTATTCAAAATGCACTACATATTGTCCATGGAGGTATAACAGCAACTCTGCTTGATTCAACTATGGGCTCCTTAGTGCATCATGTTCTTCCAATGGATAAGGCAGCTGTAACAACAGAAATGAAAATAAATTATGTAGCCCCAGGGGTTGGTAAAGAATTACGCTGTGTTGCTACCATGATTCATAAGGGTAGTAAAATATGTGTTACTGAGGGAAAAGTATACCGCGATGATGGTAAATTGATTGCTCACGCTACCGGAAGTTTCTTTATGATTGATCGTCCACTTTGATGTATTGTGGTGTATACATGGTAACAGCTATCCTCATCCCTGCTATTTTACTATATTTTTATATTGTCTCTAAGCGAGAGCGTAAACAATTTGAAGAAAACTGGAATGCCTTAGTGGAAGTGAAAGAGGAGGCAGCCATACATGGAAAGATAATAAGTAAGACGGAAGAAAAGCAACGTTTTTACTATCATAAATTCGTTTTAGTAACCGAAATAATAATCAAATCAGGTATATCTACAATTACAGCAAAACGGATACTACCAATAAAAGAATCAATAAATCATTCTCTTACTCTAAACATTGGTGATGAAATTACATGTATTGGCGAATGGAAAGAAGATTATTTTCAGTTTATCCAATATAAAATCATGAGTAAGAAGTGAATACCTTAATCCCCAAAAAACATAGTAAGGAAAACATGAACTATGCATTCCTTACTATGTTGAGATGTAACTTATTCCCATTTTAGAATGAAATTTTGTGTATAGAACTTTTCATAAACTCCTACACCTAAATAATTATATTCCTCATTTAGAAGTGTTTCACGATGCCCTTCACTGTTTAACCAACCTTCGACTGCAGCAATTCCATCAACATATTTAGCGGCAATATTTTCGCCTGCAACCTGGTAGATGACCTCCCCCTTTGCCAAACGGTCTGCCAAGCCTCCGTATGTTGGAGAATTATGATCGAAATACCCTGCTGTACTCATATCCTTACTATGAAGGTAAGCCACCTGAGCTGTTTTTGCATCCCACTTTAAAGGACTTAGTCCATGTCTTATTCTTAACACGTTGGTAATATCTAAAATTTGGGCTGTATTCCCCTTTTCTATTTCCTTCCATTCATCCTGTTTTACCTCTTTTGCTGAAAGTAATTCTCCTCGGTAGACAAGCTCATATGGTCGTTGCTTTACAAGGGTAACGTTATCTAAAAATCGAATACTTGAGATTTTCTTTGTAAAGGTATCCACATAAAGCTGAACATAAACATCCCCCATTGCAAGTAATGGTCTTGCTACCATGTCTTCCTCTGATAGTTCAAATCGATAGGGATTTTTATCTACTGTTAAGGATACGGTTTGTTTAATGAGTCCCTTAGAAATGAGTTCTTCTATTGGTTGTCCAATCTGAAAAGGAGTTACATTCACAGAATTTCCTGTCCCATATACTGTAACAACCTTATCATTTTCAATACCTACCTGTATATAGTTTTGGGGATCTGAATTATAAATCCACCAGTCATAATCATATGAAGAATTGTCAATTCTAGTTGGATCCCCTAATAATTTTTTAATTTCTGAGCTCTTCATTCCTATATATGAATATAGCCCCTCGTAATTATGGATTTCTTGTTTGTATGGAATTTTTTCAGTGGTGACTTTTGGATTGTCTGAAACAGCTGGATAATCAACTCCAGATACTTTGGTGGAATCATTTGATATAGTCGAAATGACATAAATGCTAGAAGCTAGAATGAGAATGATGGTTACGACCTTTGCTATTTTCAGAAAAAAACCTCCCCCAACTACCATGTATTTCTACTATATATATTTAGCATTACTAGATTTATTCACAATCTAGTAAAATTTTTGATAAGAAACGTAATGCTATAAGATAAGCGCAAGCGCCTTGGCAGAGGAACGTCAACTATAAACTGCCACGTCCTGTGCAAGTCCGACAAGCAAATGTTCTGTGCAAAAAAAGTCGTTCTTTGACTTTTCTAGCCACAGGTTATTTGAACTCGAGGGGCTAGCCGCTGGAGCTAGAAATTGAAAACTAGGTTCAAACTTTTATGCTTTCTTAGCCTTGAACAAAAAAAGGGTGCCAAATTGGCACCACTATTTATTGATATTGGTCATGCTCTGAAATATGACTTAATGCTTGTCCAGCTCTTTCATCTGACATCTTGTACGTTGCTAAATCACCTAACGAAACTATACCAATGAGTTGTCCGTTTTCAACAACAGGTAAACGCCTAATTTGATGTTTAGCCATAAGCTGTGATGCCTCTTCAAGTGATGTATCTGGTGAACAAGTAATTAAGTTTTCACTCATAACATTTGTCACTTGATTAGAACCTGATCTTTTCTCTGCATAACCCCTAACTACGAGGTCACGGTCTGTAATCATACCAATTAATTTATTGTTTTCAAGAATTGGGATTGCTCCTACATCTAAGTCTTTCATCTTCACAGCAACTTCATATACATTATCGAGGGGAGTACAATACTCTACATCAGTACTCATTACATCACGTACAGTTTCCATAATGACCTCCTTCTAAATACTAGTTAAGAATTTATTTTATTTACCTATGAACATTTGTGTCCAGTAGTATCTCTTTGAACCGCCTTCAGCATACCCGACTCCAATATGTGTAATATCACGCTTTAATATATTTGCGCGGTGCCCAGGACTATTCATCCAGGCATTTACAACTTCTTGTGGAGTTCGTTGTCCTGCAGCAATATTTTCAGCAGCTGTTCTATAAGAAATACCAAAGTTCTTCATCATTGTAAATGGTGAACCATACGTAGGTGAAGTGTGGTCAAAATAATTTCTATCTCTCATATCCACTGATTTGTAACGCGCCACTCTAGAAAGCTCCCAATCAGCTTTTAATGCAGGTAGTCCATTCCTTGCTCTTTCTTGATTTGTTAATTGAATCACTTGATTTTCAATACTTTTGACATTATCCAAGATAGGTATGGTGACCTTTTGACCAGGATATATCAGATGTGGGTTTGGAAACTGAGGATTAGCTTGGATAATTTCTGATAATCCAACCTGATATCTTACAGCTATCTTCCACAAAGAGTCACCAGGCTGTACTGTATATGTAGTAGTACCTTGCCCGTTTGCAATTAATGGGCTACCTAAAACAAAAAGTAAGCTAGTCATGAACATGATAAATTTTTTCATGCTTATCTCTCCTTTCTGAGTTAGTTTGACCAAAATATAGGAAATTTCACGTGAAAATAAAAATTTAATTTTAAAGACATATTAATGTCAAATGTATGTTTACGTTGCAAGTTGGTTCTTTTCGTACTATTATTATACTGAGAACATATAAAATCGTTTTATATACGTTTTGGAGGGATTTTAAATGAGATTTGACAATTCGGGGATTGAGAATTTATCTATCGAATTATCTAGATTATCAGACATAATGAAAGAAGCAGGATTTATCCTTGCAGGTCAATGGGACTACGAGCGTGTTACATACGATCGAAAATTTGAAATTAAGGGCGAAATCTTCTATCTACGTTTACAAGCTTATGCTATTGAAGGAGAAATTGAAGAAAATGCTCGTCATACAGTGGTTAAACTGCTAACTCCGATCTTAGGAAAGTATTATTACCCACATGGTGTTGAATATGGAGACGGTGAAACCTTCCCTAACTCTCTTGTTGAACAATGTACTCGCATTCTTTCACAAGTAAAAGAAAATATTTCGGCAGTAGCAAACTTATAAGAGAACCATCCTCGATGACAAACGCATCAAGAAAGACAATCTAATATATATGTCAACTATTTTAAAGTAAAAAAATGGAACACATTGGCTGTTCCATTTTTTTATCAGTACGTATAATTTTTATTTAAATCCTATGTTGCAGAAGCAATTAAACCATCAACCTTTATCTTTAAATTAGATAGTCTAATTCCAGTCATACATTTGATTTCTTTAAGAATAGTAGCCTGTAGCAGCTCACACGTATTTTTAATTTTCATCCCATATTCGAGTGCCACTCTTACTTCTATTCCGATTTGTTCTTCCTCTTCAATGACAGTTATTCCATTTTTATGATAATTTTTATTCAATAATCCAGACACTCCATCCTTAAAACCAGACATAACCTTAACACCTTCCACCTCCTGAACGCATATTGCTGTAATCATAGCCAAAACATCACTTCTAATATAAAGAGTCCCACTTTCTAATGCTTTTTTTACCATTACAAACACTCCTCTCATATTCTCTTATATAAGTGGTAGTAATTAGCTTATGCTGCAAAGAAAAATTGGGCACTTGTCTATAAAAATGTAGATACATACTTTAAAAATCAGCTGTATACATATTCTATAAAAGGTAGAATTTTTTTTGAATGAAAATACCCTACCCTACCTATTATCTCTAAAAGAATACAACCTAAAAAAGAGGCTGTGCCTCCTTTTAGATTGCTTTCCTAAGTTCCCACATTAAGAAGCTTCCATCCTTTTTTGTGCACCTCATACCAAGCTTTTCAAATAGCTGTATGGATTGATAATTACTGTCACTACATTCAGTAATAACCTTTTTTGCCTCCGTTTGTGTTGTTAGCCAATCAATTAAAGCATCAACTGCCTCATAGGTTAAACGAGTTTTTAGATATTCTCGATTCATTGTAAATGACAAATGCACATTACCTTTTTTATCAGGCTTCCCATGGAGGTAAATATCGCCGATAATACGTTTATCTGCATAATTAATTATTAGCCATAACCCCCATCCGTAATGTGCATCGTCCTGTTCAAGCTTTTCTATATAAAAAGGAAGAATACCAGTTATTAAAGGAGATGGCCAATTTTGCGGAATCGTAATAGGTGATCTCTGTTCAAGCTCTTTACGATGAAAAACCAAAGACTTCGCTATATCTAACGAACATGGTACTAATAATAAATTCTCTGTAAAGATTTCAACCATCCTAAACACTCCCTTCTATCCATATTGTCTAGCAGTTAAGCAATAAGAAGAAGTTAGCCGGTATAACAAACTCTACTTTTTTGAACTTTCTTCTCTTTTAGAAACAGGTTGCCCCATTTCTATTTGTTGATTTTTCAGTATTTTCTTGTTGTAAATTTTCTCCTAAATCATTAAACAAATACAAAGTTGATTCTGCCACAGATCAAGATAGGTAATGCAAGCTTGTAAATAAAAAACGATTACTTTTTAAACAAATTTAACATAGTACTTAAATGGCCATCTGTAATACAGATGGCATATTAGTTACTCTTACACATCAATATCAACTCTAATTTCTTAACCGATAAAAATAAAAAAAGATGCTATAGAATATTGTATTCTACAACACCTTATACATATTACAATGTTTATAATCCGAGAATAGCTTTTAACATTGAAGTGGTTTCTCCACCTTTATAAAATACATACAGAAGGAGGTATACAGCTACACCAGTTATTGCAGAAAAGAACCAAATTATACTTGTTACTGGACCAAGCTTACGATGCTTCTGTATGTTATTTTTATAACCTAAGTAGAGTGTAATTACCCCAAACACAGCACCTGTTGTTGCTAAAAAAATATGAAACACTAAAAAAATTGTATAGTAAATCTTAATATCATCTGGACCACCAAACGAGGTATTCCCAATAAAAATAGTTCTAGACATATAGATTATAAAGAAAATTAGAGCGAAAACAGCAGCAAGCGTCATTGTCTTCTTATGTGATTCTATTTTTCTTTGTTTAATCAAATACCAACCAATTGCAACTGTTATTGCACTTAACATAATAAAAGCAGTACTGATTGTAGGTAATATAGGTAAACTAGTATTCATAATAAACCTCTCTTAAATTAAATACATACAAGTAATTAATATTGCTTAATTCGTTTGTGGTTCCATTAGATTATCTGAATCCAATAATTGTTCATCTAATCGATCTTGTTCCCGTTCTTTACGTACCCATGCATAGAAAATTATCCCTAATAATATACCATATACAATTTCCTGTATAATTTTCATTATGACTCCACCTGTACGCTGATCTTCAAGTGCAGGCATAAAGTTAAACATCTCAGGTCCGGATAAGGAAATGCCAGATAGCATTGAGCTAGGAACACAAAGTGCAAGTGCATTTAACCAAGCACCAAGTTCAGTATATGTTGCATATAAAGGAGTGTCAGCAAAGATAATAAGAGCACATGCAGGTGTTAAAAGTATTCCATCCGCAAAGATGTAACCAACCTTTTTAAGACCATTTAGAGTATCCCATTCCTCAAGCTTGTTAACCAAGGGCCACCACATGAACATCGCCGCAATAAATATAACAGTTGTCGTTATCGCATGTAATAGCATATTAGATTTTACATTATCAAAAATAAGTGGAATATGGTAAAAAGAAAACACTCCATTAAACACAACTAGAGCAATAAGTGGTTTTGTAAAAAATTTCATCACTGGTGTAATAAACCCAATTTTTAATATGGATCTCCATAGCCAATTTGGTATTCCAATTATCAGCAAAGCTGGAACAACCAAATACAAAACAGCCATTTGTGTCATATGAGCACTAAAAATAATGTGACCTAATAAATCGACTGGACTCCCCTTACATATATACAAGACAACAATACCTAAAACAAAATAAATTTTTGTTTTTACCGATGTAGGCTCCGACATTGCAAAACGATGTCTCCATGGACCAACAAGTAAAAAATAACATAAGGTTATTGCAAGTAATGAAAGAAAAAAGTAAGGACTCCATAGTGCTCTAAAACCAAAGATATCTATTGACATGTTTTTTCACCTCACAAGTAAAAACAATATACACATATTATTAATTATACCCTTGCTATACTAACCAAGCAAACAAAGGAAATTTGAAATTTTAGTGAACATCTAAGTAGGAAACAAAAGCAATGCACAAAATGGTACTTTGATGGAGAAATGAAGAAAGTCGGCCTCTCCAGCCGACTTTCCTAATAATCTTTAATTTTACCACCAAATAATCGTCATAAAAGCTAGAACAGTGATAGCAGCGATTAAAACACCTGAGAATAAGAACATCTTAGGAGCTTCATGTCCCTTATGATTCATATGCATAAAATAATACAATTGGAAGATAACCTGTACAACCGCTAATAAGAGGATGAAAGGTACTACGAACCAAGCTGTATATTCTTTGTAACCAACTGCTATAAAAGCAATAACTGTTAAAAAGATCATAAGAGCAAATGAAATTACTTGGAATTTCATTTCTTCTGCACTTTTTCGTTTACGATAAGCTAAATCTACTTTAGGGTTACCTGAATTTGAATTAGTAGTCGCCATCAGTTTATCCCACCATTCCCATTAAGTATACAACAGTAAAGATGAACACCCAAACTACGTCGATAAAGTGCCAGTAAAGACTCGCTACATAAAATTTAGGTGCATTATATAAATCTAGGCCACGGTTAGCGTTTCGAATCATTAATGTAAGGATCCAACATAAACCAAATGCAACGTGGGCACCATGTGTACCAACAAGTACATAGAACGCAGAACCAAATGCACTGCTAGTAATAGTGTGTCCTTCGTGTACATAATGATAAAACTCATAAATTTCTAATCCTAAGAATGCAGCACCAAGTAGTAGTGTTAAACCTAACCAAAGTTGCATTTTCTTAAAATTAAAGTTTTTCATATGGTACATTGCATACACACTTGTGAGTGAGCTAGTTAAAAGTAGCATTGTAGCTGCAAAAGCAAGTGGCATTTGGAAAATCTCCTGAGAAGAAGGTCCAGTACCATGATTATTTTTTAAAGCTAAATAAGTCGCAAATAATGAGGCAAATAGTACTGTTTCGCCTCCTAGAAAAAACCAAAAGCCGAGAAATTTATTTTTTCCTTCAAGGGTCGCTTTTTCAGGCTCTGCAGGAAATGTTTCTGCTGTTAATTTTTCTTCAACATGCATTATGCCTTAACCCCCTTATTGTTATCATCAATTAAATCTTCTTTATGGATATGATATCCATGATCATCTTTCACTGAACGTAAGAACATAGAACCAAACGTAATTACTCCACCAATTAACATAACAGCTAATGACCAAGACTTTTCATCGTGGTATAAGAAACCAAATGCAGCAACGAACAATCCTAGTGAAATTGTTAACGGTAATATTGAGCTATTAGGCATATGGATGTCTCCAAGTGGTTCAGCAGGAGTCATTTCCTTCTTGCCTTGCATTTTTTCTACCCAAAGTGCATCTAGACCACGAACTAAAGGAAGCTGCTTAAAATTATATTCTGGTGCTGGTGATGCAATTGCCCATTCAAGAGTACGTCCATCTTCCCAAGAATCAGCTGATGCAACTTCTCCGTTAATAGAAGTTTTAACAATATTATATAACAGTACCAACACTGCTACTGCCATGAACGCTGCCCCGACAGAGCTTATTACGTTTCCAACTTCAAAGCCTTGACCTGGTAAGAAAGTAAAGATACGACGTGGCATCCCCATCAAACCAAGGAAGTGTTGAATAAAGAATGTTAAATGGAAACCAATTAAGAATAACCAGAAAGTTACTTTACCAAGTGTATCGTTTAACATTCTACCAAACATTTTTGGCCACCAGTAATGTGTACCTGCTAATAGACCAAATACAACCCCACCAACAATAACATAGTGGAAGTGAGCTACTACGAAATAAGAATCATGGTATTGGTAGTCCGCTGGAGCAGAAGCTAACATGATACCAGTTACCCCACCCATTACGAATGAAGGAATAAATGCTACTGCATATAGCATAGGTGTTGTGAATTTAATTGATCCACCCCACATTGTTAAAAGCCAGTTAAAGATTTTAATACCAGTTGGAACACCGATAGCCATAGTTGCGACTGCGAAAATAGCATTTGCAATTGGTCCCAAACCTGTAGTAAACATGTGGTGGGCCCACACCATGAATCCTAAGAAACCAATTAATACTGTTGCAAATACCATTGAAGAGTATCCGAATAGACGCTTCCTAGAGAATGTTGCAAAGATTTCAGAAAAGATACCGAAAGCTGGAAGTATTAAGATATATACTTCTGGGTGTCCAAAAATCCAGAATAAGTGCTCCCAAATGATTGTGTTTCCGCCCATTGAAGGTTGGAAGAATCCAGTATTAAAAATACGATCAAACATCATAAGTGCTAACCCAACTGTAAGTGGTGGGAAAGCAAATAAGATTAACGCAGAAGCAACAAAAGTTGACCAAGTAAACAATGGCATACGCATATACGTCATACCAGGCGCTCTCATGTTAATGATGGTAACAAGGAAGTTAATACCCCCAATTAATGTACCAATCCCTGAAATTTGCAGTCCAAGTACATAAAAGTCAATTCCATGTCCTTCTGAGTGTAAAGATAGTGATGCATAAGATGTCCAACCTGCGTCAGGAGCACCACCTAAAAACCAACTAAGATTTAGGAATAATCCTCCGAAGAAGAATAACCAGAAACCTAAAGCATTTACGAATGGGAATGCAACGTCACGTGCACCGATTTGAAGCGGCATGATGGCATTCATAAAACCAAATAAGAGTGGCATTGCCGCCAGGAATATCATTGTTGTACCGTGCATTGTTAAGACTTCGTTGTAAAAGCCTGCACTTACAAAATTATTATCCGGTACAGCAAGCTGAATACGAATAATAAGGGCTTCTAATCCACCAAGAAGGAAGAAAAAGCCACCAGCTATAAGATAAAGTTTAGCTATTTTTTTATGGTCTACTGTTGTTAGATAGTCCCATAAAGTAGCGCCAAACCCTTTTTTCTGAGTTAACGTACTCACAGTGTGACCTCCTTAATCATTACTCAAACATTAATCTTCAACGCTTAGACCCATTAGGTATTCAGTTAACGCATCTAAGTCTTGCTCTGTTAGATCTCCATATGTACCAGTCATTTTGTTACCTGGTTTAACTTCCTCTGGATCTCTTAACCAAGCTTTTAAATTCTCTTCACTATGTTCCAATTTACCTGCGATACTTGAACGATCGCCGAAGTTTGCAAGGTTTGGAGCAGTAGGGCGTTTTTCCCCAGGATTAACAGCATGACATGTAATACAGCTAGTATTGAAAATTTCTTCACCTGTTCTAGCAACATCTGTTGAAGTTTCAGGCTTTTCTTGTCCCTTTGCAGCTGTCATTTTATCAACCCATTGATCAAACTCAGCTCTTGGAAGAGGCTTAACTTTAAAGTCCATAAGTGCATGTGAAGGTCCACATAACTCAGCACACTTACCGTAGAATAAACCACCAGCTTCTTCTGTCTTCTTGGAATCAAATTTCAACCAGAATCTGTTTGTGTTCTCAGTATTAGTGTCCATTTTCCCACCGACTGCAGGGATCCAGAACGAGTGTTTTACGTCTGCAGCTTTTAAGTTGAAATAAACCTTTTCATCAGTTGGAACAATTAACTCTTGTGCTGTAACGATTTCTTGGTTAGGGTATTCAAATTCCCACCAATAAAGATTTGCTGTTACATTAATAACAATTGCATCTTCGTCTTTTTTATCCATAGCAGATACATCAGCTAGTTTGAATGTAGCAGATACTGTAGGAACCGCTAAAACTAAAAGTAAAAGAATAGGAATAACAGTCCAAATGATTTCTAATTTGTGACTTCCTTCAACCTGCTTTGGAATTTTGTTTTCGTCCCCTTTTTTACGTCGAAAACGTAGTAAAACTAAAATAAAAATAACTGTTACAACTGCGATTACGATAACCATTATTAATGTAGCTAAGATCATTAGATCATACTGCATTTCTGCAACTTCACCTGCTGGCTGAAGCGCAGACACATATGGTTCCCCACAGCCTGCTAACAGTAGCGCCATGAAACTAAACAGTGTAAACAAGCGCATGTTTGGTAGCCATTTTTTCATAGCTCAATCAAACCCCTCTTTCAATAATTAATTACAACTATCTTTAAAACAAAGATATTAATTCCTTCTATAGTATTGGAAGGAATTATAAGTTATATATTTTGAAACTCACTTATACTAATGTAACAATTACCATCGCTACAAACATGATTGTTAAGTAGTTAAGTGAGTAAACAAACATTTGAGTTGCCCATTTTATATCATCTTTCTTTTTATAGCCTTTAAGCCCAAGTACTAACCATCCAACATTAAGTAGAGTAGCTAGTATTACAAAAATGTATCCTAAAGAATGAAGATAAAACGGAAGTGGGAATAAACAGATTACCCAAATTAAGATTTGTCTTTTTGTAATGTCAAAACCATGAACAACAGGTAGCATTGGAACTCCAGCTGCTCGGTATTCATCCACTCGTCTCATTGCGAGAGCAAGGAAATGAGGAGGCTGCCAGATAAACATAATTAAGAACAAAATCCATGCGATTAGATGTAAATCGGAATCAACTGCTGCCCATCCAATCAGCGGAGGTGTTGCCCCTGAAATACTTCCAATTACAGTATTAATTGTATATCTGCGTTTTGACCAAATTGTATATAGAAAAATATAAGAAAAAACACCAATTAAACCTATAACAGCTGCCATTACAGTTGTCAGTAATAATAAACCAGTTCCTACTAGTATAAGTAATATACCCAGAACTAACACAGGTTTCGGATTAATTTTCCCTGTTACAGTTGGACGTACTTTTGTACGTTCCATAACATGATCAATATCTCTATCATAAAAATTGTTTATTGCACATGAACCTGCAATTACTAATGCAGAACCGATAAGGGTATAAAATACAATATCAAGCTCTTGAAGAAAGCTTTTATCCGAAAAGTAAAGTGCTAACCACATTCCGGTAAATGCAGTAATTAAATTGGAATTTACAATGCCAATTTTTATGAGAGCTAGAAAATCTTTAAATGCTGTTGTTTTATATCCTTGATCACGATTTTCATCATCAGGTATATTTTTATCTGTAACTAGTACAGATTTTGTGCCAGCCATCGTGAATCCTCCTTTTGCTTTCTCAACCAATGTAAGTAAGATATGTTGCACTACCTTGCAAACATAGGTGAGTATGTATTTACTTACATTGACAGAACAAAAGCAGGCTGTGTCACTCTCACCACTTCGTTGCAACATGCCTTGCTTATTTCGTCCTTTTATATTATACCAGTCTTAAAAACGCATTTTCACCTATAAATAAAGCGTTTTCTAGTGAACAGTAAGATACTTTTAACGTTTATTATATTACGGATATTATAAATTATATTAAAAAATACCCTTTCTGTATATTAAATCACATTTTTAATATTTTTTGTGAACATTTTGTTAATAATTTATGACTATTTTGTGTCCTTGAATTAAGTGTTGTTTCACTTCGCAAACACTATTATCACTATAGTAATAGTGTTTTTGTTAACGGTTAAGAGATTATTCAAAAATGATTTTTCCCCCTATCTATTTCTAGCAAACTCCTTCACAATATTCAACCTTTTTTACTATAATAATTCAAAAAAATTTCTATCTATGATGGTTGTAAAGTAGTAATAAATTGTGTAATATCGATAGGAATGTGTGTCATGGTTTACTTTTGATATTTAACTGTATATTAGATATGATAAGTATCGTAGAATCGTTTCAATTAAATGGAAAAATTTATAGGATTTCAAATTTGTTAGAAGGTGATTTTTTGAGCCGGTCTTTAAAGTGGTTATCGGTATTAGCAACGATCGGAATGCTTTTTGTGTTATTAGGGGGTGCACTCGTAACTAAAACTGAATCCGGTGCAGGATGTGGAGATTCTTGGCCGCTCTGTCATGGACAATTGATTCCAGAAGAAATTAATGCAGAACTTGTCATTGAATTAAGTCATCGGGTTGTTTCGGGTGTTGTTGGAATCCTGGTTTTGGCCTTATCTGTTTGGTCATGGAAGACGATCGGACATATTAGAGAAACAAAGTTTCTTTCATTTATCTCTTTCTTCTTTTTATTACTTCAAGGTTTGATTGGGGCTGCAGCTGTAGTCTGGGGACAATCTGACGTCGTTCTAGCATTACATTTCGGAATATCACTTATTTCATTCGCCTCAGTCTTACTATTGACTCTCTTGATATTTGAGATAGATAAGAAATTTGATGCAGATTCATTAATTATAACCAAAAAATTGCGAACCCATATATATGGACTAACTATTTATACCTTTGTTGTAGTCTATACTGGTGCATTAGTAAGACATGTTGGAGCATCCTTAGCATGTCCTGACTGGCCGGTTTGTAATTACAACCAAATTGGATTTCCAACTCAATTGCTGGAATGGATCCAAATGGGACACCGCGTTCTTGCTGGAGGAGTTTTCATTTGGGTACTGTACGTAACTGTCCATATCATTAAAAACTATAAGCATGAAAAAGTTCTTTACTGGGGTTGGATTATTGCATTAATTTTTGTATCTACACAAGTTATTACTGGGGCTGTCATTGTTTATACGAACCTAAATCTCTTTATCGCTTTAGGACATGCGCTTTTTATCTCTTGCCTTTTTGGAGTTTTTAGTTATTTTATTCTTCTATCATCTAGAAGCAAGAAGAATGAGATGGCACTTCAATCGAGTACTGAGGGAAAAAGCGAGGAAAATATCAATCCAAATCAAACTGTGACAGTCCAATAAAAAAAGAGAAGCGAAGGCTTCTCTTTTTTTTATTTAGGCTCTTTTTTAAATAATTATTGCTATTTGCTTTATTCAATAAGGCGCTTTTACATAGATTGGTGATTTCCGCTCCTGACACTCGCTTTCCGCGGGAGGTCCGTGAGCCTCCTCGTGAGCTGCGCTCATGCGGGGTCTCACCTGACTTGCACTGGATCGTGCTGACGTCTACGTTCCCACAGGACGTGGCGGTCCTAAGTAGACGTTCCTTAGCTTCAGCTGGGGTTTCGTGCCATACGCTCCAATCACTCTTCTGAAAACGTAACTGTCAACTTAATACAAAAGCAACAAAGTTTGCGAAAACAGCCTTTATTTAATACTTAGGATATATAATTTTGTACATAGTTTTCTATGTCCATCGCAAGCGGCCTACCCTTCTAGGTCAAACGACTTTTTTGCAACAGCATATCCGTCGGTCGGACTTGCATAAGGACGTGTTGACGTCACCGTTTGCAACGGGATGCTGTGGATTTTAGTTAACGTTCCTCTTTCAAACTGCTCGCTCATTGCTTATTATTCAGCTAATTCGATTAATAAATCCCCTGTTTGGATAGCTTCACCGTTAGAAACATGAATGTTCTTCACTACCCCTGTATAGGGAGCTTGAACAGTCGTCTCCATTTTCATTGCCTCCGTAATCAACAGGTGGTCTCCTTTATTAACCTTTTCCCCATTGGATACAAGGACCTTTACAACAGTTCCTGGCATTGTTGCCCCAATATGATTCGGGTTATCTTTATCAGCTTTTAACTTTGCAATAACAGTTGCTTTAATACTTGTATCTTTAACAATAACTTCACGAGGTTGACCGTTCAGTTCGAAATACACAATTCTAGTTCCATCGGCTTGAGGTTCTCCTATGGAAACTAACTTAACTATTAGTGTCTTCCCTTGTTCGATTTCAACCTCTATTTCCTCACCAAGTCTCATACCGTATAAGAAAGTTGGTGTATCCAAAACAGATACATCACCATATAATTCAAACATCTTTTGATAATCCATAAAAACCTTTGGATACAATGCGTATGAAATTAACTCAAAGCTAGTAACCTGACGATTAAGAGTATGGAATAGTGTTTCTTTTACTTCTTGGAAATTAACTGGTTCTAATAATTCACCAGGTCGTACCGTTACTGGCTCTCTGCCCTTCAGAATAATACGTTGTAGTTCTTTAGGGAAACCTCCATACGGCTGACCTAGATAACCTTCGAATAGCTCTACTACAGAATCCGGAAAATCTAGCGTTTCCCCTTTTTCATAGATGTCATCCTCGGTTAAATTGTTCTGTACCATATAAAGTGCCATATCACCAACAACCTTCGATGATGGTGTCACCTTAACGATATCACCAAACATATCGTTAACTCTTCTATACATTCCCTTAATTTCTTCCCACTTACTGCCAAGGCCGACTGCTTTTGCTTGCTGTTGAAGGTTACTATACTGCCCGCCTGGCATTTCGTGCATATAAACCTCTGTATGAGGTGCAATCATTCCACTTTCGAAATCCTGGTAATACTTTCGAACATCCTCCCAATATCTTGATAGCTGTTCAAATGCATCTATTGATAAATCCGGTCGTCGTTCAGTTCCTTCTAAGGCATACAATAAGGAATTTGCGCTCGGCTGTGAAGTCAATCCTGCCATCGAACTCACTGCCACGTCAACAATATCAACGCCAGCCTCAATAGCTTTTGCATATGTTAAAATTCCATTTCCACTTGTATCATGTGTGTGCAAATGAATTGGGATGGAAACTGTTTCCTTTAATGCAGATACGAGTGTATATGCAGCTTGAGGCTTGAGTAAACCTGCCATATCTTTTATTCCTAAAATATGTGCTCCAGAAGCTTCTAGCTGCTTTGCTAAATCCGTATAGTATTTTAAGTTATATTTAGTTCGGTTTGGATCACTTATATCCCCCGTATAACAAATTGCAGCTTCTGCAATTTTGCCACTATTTCTTACCGAGTCAATAGCTAATGACATCCCTTTTACCCAGTTTAAACTGTCAAATATACGAAATACATCGATACCTGCTTGAGATGACTTTTCCACAAACTCTCTTATTAAATTGTCTGGGTAGTTTTTATATCCAACCGCATTTGATGCACGCAATAGCATCTGGAATAGAACATTCGGAACTTGTTGACGTAATGTTAATAGTCTCTCCCACGGATCTTCATTTAGGAATCGATATGCAACATCAAATGTTGCTCCACCCCACATTTCAAGAGAGAAAAGCTCTGGTAATAATCTCGCAGTAGGTTCAGCTATATGCTTAATATCGTTGGTTCTAAATCTAGTTGCTAATAAAGACTGGTGAGCATCTCGGAAGGTTGTATCTGTAAATAGAACCTGTTGTTGTTCATTTACCCATTTAACGACTCCTTCAGGACCATACGTATCTAAAATTTGTTTAGTTCCATCAGGAATAGGTTCATTATGTTTTACCTTTGGAATAATAGGCTTATCAAAAACAGGCTTTCTTTTCTTTTCAACTCCAGGGAAACCGTTAACGGTAACCGTTCCAATATAAGAAAGCATTTTAGTTCCACGGTCTTTTAGCTTTGGAAAAATAAATAGTTCAGGTGACGAATCTATGAAAGAAGTATCGTATTCACCTGATAAAAACTTTTTATGTTTTACTACATTCTCCAAGAAAGGAATATTTGTTTTAATTCCTCGTATTCTGAATTCCTTTAAGTTTCTGACCATTTTAGCTGCAGCTTGCTCAAAGGTTAAAGCTTGTGTAGATAATTTTACTAATAGTGAATCATAGTATGGTGTAATAATTGCACCCTGAAAACCATTACCCGCGTCAAGACGAACTCCGAAACCTCCACCACTTCTATATGCATTTATTTTACCAGTGTCAGGCATGAAGTTGTTTAATGGGTCTTCAGTCGTAACACGGGATTGGATTGCATAACCATGTGTTTTAATGTCTTCCTGTTTAGGTATTCCAACTACTGAACTATGTATAGCATGACCATCAGCAATTAGAATTTGTGTTTGGACGATATCGATACCCGTAATCATTTCAGTTATCGTATGCTCTACCTGTACCCTTGGATTAACCTCAATGAAGTAAAATTTGTCATTTGCAACTAAGAACTCGACAGTTCCAGCATTCACATATTGCACATTTTTCATCAACTTTACAGCAGCTTCACAAATCTCATGGCGCAGTTGGTCTGAAAGAGATACGCTCGGCGCAACCTCTACCACTTTTTGGTGACGACGTTGAACTGAGCAATCACGTTCAAATAGGTGAACAATATTGCCTTCATTGTCTCCAATAATCTGAACCTCAATATGCTTCGGATTTTCTATTAATTTTTCAACATATACTTCATCACTTCCAAATGCAGCCTTTGCTTCTGACTTAGCTCTTTCATAAGATTCCTTCAGTCCTGCTCGACTACGTACAATACGCATTCCTCTACCGCCACCACCAAGAGCAGCTTTAATAATTAATGGATAGCCAAAGACTTCACCAAATCGTACAGCCTCTTCTAAATTTTTTAATGGGCCATCACTACCAGGAATGACTGGTATATCAGCAAGCTCGGCTTGATGCCTAGCTTTTACTTTGTCTCCAAACATATCCAAGTGGTTTGTATTTGGACCGATAAAAACAATCCCTTCTTCTTCACAACGTATAGCAAAATCTATATTTTCAGATAAAAATCCATAGCCAGGGTGGATCGCATCAACCCCATTGTCCTTTGCAATTTCTATAATACCCTCGATGTCTAAGTAGGCATCAATTGGTTTCTTTCCTTCACCAACTAAATAGGCTTCATCTGCTTTGTAGCGATGGTAGGAACCAGCATCTTCCTTCGAGTATATAGCAACCGTACGAATATCTAACTCCGTACATGCTCTAAAAACACGAATCGCAATTTCTCCCCTATTTGCAACTAGTACCTTCTTGATGCTCTTTTTCATTTTTCTCCCCCTTTGTTGGTATAACACATTTTCTAAATAATATAATATATTTCAAATTATAGATATATTAATTATCTATAAGAAACATAGTTTTTCTGAAACCGTTGTTGTACCTTTTGATTTTGTGGCTTCTTCTCTTTGTTACTATACATGGAATGATAGTTTGTAAACATAGACACATTTATTAAGATTCCCATAGAAAGCATTAATAAAAGTAAAGAAGAGCCTCCATAGCTTATAAAAGGTAATGTTACCCCTGTAATCGGAATTAACCCTGTTAATCCACCCAAATTTATAAAAGTTTGAATCGCAATCATGGAAGATATCCCAATTGCCAGTAAGCTACCAAACGGGTCTGTACATTTTCTCGCAATCAGGAACCCTCGTAACACTATATATGCCAACAACGCTAAAACAAACATAACTCCAAACAACCCTAGTTCTTCAGCTATAATTGCCATAATAAAATCAGTATGTGCCTCAGGCAAATAGTTAAACTTTTGAATACTCTGACCTAAACCTAAACCTTTCCACCCACCAGCACCAAGTGCAATATATGAGTTAACGAGCTGATAACCATCGCCAGCCTCATTATTGAAAGGATCAGCAAATCCTGTAAAACGAGACATTCTTTCATCCGAAAAAATCTCGTCAGCTTTAATTAAAACTATTGGAGATAATACCGCTACTGTTATCAATACTAACAAGAGAAGTTTTCCAATACTCTTTATCCCCATACCAGAGCACACAATCACTGAGAGTGCTATAAGACCGATAATAAACGCAGTACCAAAATCGGGTTGAATAGCAACAGCTAAACAAATAAAAAAGGTGAAAATGATTGGAGGCATTACAGCCTTATCAAATTGATTAATATATGCTTGTTTTTTAGAGTACACTGCTGCTAAATAGATAATCACGCTGAGCTTTGTAAACTCTGAAGGCTGAATTCCCCTTGCCCCCACCATAATCCAGCTCTGGGCATTATTTGCTGTATGTCCTACAACAAATACTAGAAGAAGCATGAATACGGAGCCTAATACAATCAATAATAACATTCTTTTATTAGCATATATTTTATATGGAAGAATTAAGGTAAATAGAAAACCAAGTACCCCAACAAATAAGGCCATTTTCTGTCTATCAAAAAAGAAGGTTGGGTTTTCTCCAAACTTAGGAGATGAAGCTGCTAAAACCATACTTGAGCTGTATACCATTACTAGTCCAAATGTACACAATAATAGCACAGCTACAATTAACGTATAATCATAAGATTTAACAATTTTTTTTACCATTAGACATCTTCCTTAAAATAATAAAGTGAAACTCCAAATGTTGCTTTTCATTATCCAATAAGTGTTATGACAAACGATCGTATAAGTATTTTAAAATAAATGAACCAAGTAGGACACTGATTTTGACGGACGTTTTTTGTATATCATACTAATCCCCCCGCCAATTATGGTTATGTTCCTTTTACAAGTAAAAGAAACAAGCTTCTCCCACGTTTATAAATCAGAAGTTATAAATTTTATTGTACTATACTTTTTCGTTTTACATTATAAAAATCCTGCTTTATCTACAAAATTCATCTATCTAGTTTACAATTTTATTATTATAGGTCTATAAAGTTAATAAACTTTATAAAAAAACTCAAATCATCCTGAATGGGATAATTTGAGTTGTATCGTACCTTTGTTTTCGTTACTTTTTGGTAGATGCTTCATGAAGGACCGACAATTCACGCTCTAACTTGGATAATAATTCTTTTCCTTCAAGTCCGTCTATCAATCCTAGTCTAACCGCAAAATCTATTTCTCTAGATAAACCAAACATTTGTGTATCAAGCACTTCCTCATACAATGGACATTGAGGCATTGTTAAGTTATCCATTTGAACTTTTATAAGCTTTAATATTTTATCAGCATCCGCCTTCAATAATGACAATGCTTTATCACGATGATTTATTGTAATCTCAGACGTCAATTCATAACCCCTCCGTTCAGAAGCGATACCTAATCCTATCTATAAATATTACCTTGTATACAGTAAAATTGCAAGAATAAATAGATAAGCCACTGCATTGGACAGGACAAGATATAAAATGTGTATCAATCTAAGGAGTGGTCCCTATCCATATGGAAGTGTAGGTTTTTCAATGGATAAATTACTTTCTATTAGTAGATAAAACCTCTATAATAATAGAAGAAAGGAATGGTGAACAAATGGATTCCATTATTATGCTAGAAGGTAAAACGAAATATAAAATTACGTTGGACCCAGGCGTCTGGATTTTTGATGATCGTCGAGTAGATTTACTTACATACTTTGATTCAATTCGTTCTAAAGTAGATGAATTAAGCGAATATACGAAACAAGTGTCTCATCAATGGGATAGAGAAATAAGAGAAGGGGCTATCTATCCTCCGACTCTTAAAACAGAAAAAAGGTTTGAAAAAGAAAAGGTGCTTACTGGAACCTTTGGTATCCCATTAAAAGATTTTATTGCAAATGCTTCTCCTACTGAGGATGCTTCTATATTCACTATCCTTCATGGAGATCAAAGAACATCGATTTCACTTAAAGAGGCTTACGATGCGATACTAGGTTTTTCTAAGGACGGTAAGCCTTTATTAGAAGATGGACCTGTCCATTTCTACTATGGTGATGGATCCAATCGAATGAATCCAATTAAAAATATCAATACATTTATTATTGAGTAATCGAGAGCAAGTAAATCTTGCTCTCACTCGTTAAATTAGCGATTATGTATTCTTGGAAAATCGATTATAAAAAATAATCCACTATAAAACTGTGGAAGAAGAGTCGGAACTCTGTATACCGCTGTCACATGACTCCGGAATTTGTAAATTTCCGCCCCCTCTATCCATCTTTTTTTATAATATATCTGCCGCTAATTGAGCTAATCCCGATCTTTCTCCTTTTATTAATCGAATATGTCCAGCAACTTTCTGATCCTTAAATTTCTCAACCACATAGGTTAATCCATTATTATATTCATCTAAATAAGGATGATCGATTTGTTCTGTATCTCCCATAAAAACAATCTTACTTTTTTCCCCTACCCTCGTTAAAATCGTTTTTACTTCATGTTTTGTTAAATTTTGTGCCTCATCAATTATGATGAATTGCTCTGGTATACTTCTACCTCGTATATAAGTTAATGCCTCTACTTCAATTGAACCCATTCCAGCAAGAATAGCATCTAATTCTCCAGGTTTTTTTGTGTTAAATAAATACTCTAAATTATCATAGATGGGTTGCATCCAAGGTCTAAGTTTTTCCTGCTTTTCTCCTGGTAAGAATCCAATATCTTTTCCAACAGGTACAATTGGTCTGGCAACAAGTAGCTTTTTATACTTCCCTAAATCCTCTGTCTGCAATAAACCTGCAGCAAGTGCTAATAGAGTTTTTCCGGTGCCCGCTTTTCCAATTAATGTTACTAACGGTATATCATCTCTTAGCAGAAGCTCAAAGGCCATCGTTTGTTGGACATTTCGTGGCTTTATACCCCAAATATGTTCCTGTGAAAAAACAAGCTTTTTAACTTTCTTACCTGTCTTATCAACAATTCCAATCGCTGAAGATGACCCTCCCAAAGCATCCTTTAAGACGAGAAACTGGTTTGGATAAAACGGATGGTTTACAAGTTCAGTAACATGAAGCTCCCCTTTTTCATAAAAGAGATCAAGCACATTCCGATTTATATACAGTTCAAGAAAACCCGTATATATATGGTCCACCTCTACAACACGGTCACTAAGAAAATCTTCCGCTTGTAGTCCTAACGCATCTGCCTTAACACGGACAAGCGCATCTTTACTAACCAATATGACGGGCCTTCCATTTTCTTTCGTCTGCTCTTCGAGTGATAAATTTTTCGCAACTGCCAAAATCCGGTTATCATTCGTCTTCTCAACAAATATCTCCTGTAATTGATGAAAAGATCTATGATTTAGTTCTATCCGTAAAATACCACCATTTTCCAGATTTATTTTTTCGTGAAGTTTCCCACTTTGTCTTAAATTATCGATTAGCTTAGAAACCTGCCTTGCATTTCTACCTATTTCATCCATATAACGTTTTTTAGAGTCTACCTCTTCAAGTACAACTGCCGGGATTACTACCTCGTTATCTTCAAATGAAAAAATTGCTCTCGGATCTTGCAATAATACATTCGTGTCTAATACATAAACCTTCCCCAAAATCACGCCTCCTACTCCAGTGAGTTCTATTTTTGTTTAAGGAGTGAAACAGGTACTCGACCCTCGAGAACAGTATTTACTTTTCCTTAGTCAATCCATTGTCTGCTCTTTAAGGACGGACCGTTGATAAAAATATATGTATACATGAATAAAGATAGAAGAATAATTAAACAATAAAAAAAGAAAATACACACTGAACGATGGGAGGCAAAAATGTGAGACTTATTTATATCCTACTGTTCGCAAGCTTTCTTTTCATAATATCAGGATGTGGATTAAACAATAATAATGCAGGACAAAAAGAAAACGAGAGCAGAATTCAAGTAAAGAACACTGTAGATGAACACGTTGATCGAAAATCAGGTCAGGAAATCGCAAAACACCTTGTAGACCTTGCAACAGGGGTACCAAATGTTAACGATGCAACTGCAGTTGTACTAGGACAATTTGCAGTCGTTGGAATCGATGTGAACGCAAAGCTAGATCGTTCGAGAGTGGAAACTATTAAATACTCGGTAGCTGAAAGTTTACAGCATGACCCTTATGGTGCAAATGCAGTCGTTGTTGCCGATGCCGATACATTTGAACGTCTTCAAAAAATGGGTAAAGAAATTGAAGAAGGTAGGCCTGTTACAGGAATTTTAGATGAATTAGCACAGATTGTTGGAAGAATAATACCAGATGTACCTAGTGATTTAATTGATAATCAAAACACAGAACCAACTGAAACAAATGATGGTCAGTTAAATAAACAGGAAGAAAAGAATATTGAAAAAGAACAGCAAGACCAATCTAATAATAACAAAAATAAATAAGCATTTAAGCATTGTACTGCACCCCAAAAGTTAGAGTCAAATCTAACCTTTGGGGTGTTTTGTTTATGGCAAAATATAGTGAACAATTTAAAGTAATGTTAGTAAAAGAATATCAAGAAGGTAAATTGAGCTATAGTCTTTTAGCTAAGAAGTATGGGATGATGGATAGTACACCCATTTTGAGATGGGTAAAAGCATACGAGAAATTTGGAGAGAAGGATTAAGAAGGAAGAATAATAAAGAAACTTATTCTGTTCAATTTAAGTTGGATGTATTAAGCTTTATGAAGAGCACAGGTTCTTCAGAATCGGAAACAGCCCTTCATTTTGGGTTAACAAATCCTCCTATCATAGCTTCCTGGAAGAAAGCTTTTTTTAAGGGAGGTGTTGAAGGCCTGAATAAACGCAAAGGACGGCCCTCAGTGTCTAATAAACATAAAGCTAAGAATAATAAGAATCCAGAAGAAAAAGAAATGACAAATGAACAAAAACTGTTGCGAGAAAATGTGCTTCTTCGTTTAGAGGTAGAATACCTAAAAAAGTTACGAGCTTTTCAGATGGATCCGGAAGTCTATCTCGAAAAGCACAAGCAGCGTTATCATTCGAACTCAAAGAAACCTTTAAATTAAAAGATGTTTTACATATTGTAGGTATTCCGGAGTCCTACTACCATTATCACATAAAAATGATGAAGAAGGAGAATCCAGACAAGGAACTAGAGGAACTTATTCAAACCATTTTTGAGGAAAACAGTGGTAAGTATGGTTATCGGCGTATACGTTTGGAATTAAAAAAACGTGGTATTAAAGTGAACCACAAGAAGGTTCAACGCATCATGAATCTACTTGGACTAAAATGCGAAAAGTTCAGTAGAAAATCACGTAAGTACAGTTCTTACAAAGGTACAATTGGAACAGTTGCCAAAAACCGAATTAATCGTCGTTTTCATACAAATATGTGTCATCAAAAGTTAACAACAGATATCACTGAATTCAAGTGCTCAAACGGTGTAAAACTGTACCTAAATCCAATTATGGATATGTTTAATGGCGATATTCTATCATTTGGGGTAAGTATGCACCCAACATTAGAATTAGTACTTAACCCTCTAGAGGAAGCCTAGAAATCGTAAAAGATTCAAGATATAGGACTACTGTACATTCTGACCAAGGTTGGCATTATCAACATAAAAAATGGGTAAAAACACTCAAGGAAAACAAGGTGTTCCAAAGTATGTCACGTAAAGGGAATTGTTTAGATATTTCCCCTATGGAGAACTTTTTTGGCTTAATGAAACAAGAGATGTATTACGGTATTGAACTATGCTCAATTAAAGAAGAGAATTGAAGAATATATCAATTATTATAATAATAAGCGTATAAAGCAAAAATTGGCAGGCATGACTCCGGTTCAATACCGTATCCATACCAGCCAACTAGCTGCTTAATATAAAACTCTAACTTTTCGGGGTCACATCACATTGAGAGATTTTCTCCCCAATGCTTTTTTTATTCCACCTTTCACAATCGCTACATACACTTTAATGCTCACGGAGAAATATCAAGCAAAAAAGACAAACTTTGTCAAATAAATGCTTGTTGTTGTATAATTAACAAAAGTAGTTGAGAATATATTGGTTTACACGTAGAGGAGCTCTTATTATGAAAGTAAAATGTGTTATTTGTGATAAAATTGAGGATTTAGTTGACGAATCAAGTCTTGCAAAACGACTTCGAAACCGACCTATACATACATATATGTGTAAAGAATGCCATGATCGTATTGAAATAAGAACAAAGGAAAGAATTGCAACGAATAAATTTAAACTATACAGAAAGAAAAAAACTGAGGATGATTGGTGGTAAAAGAAATTCTTTGTACGTGATTGTTTACTCTATTGCATACTCTTAGCTTAATGTTTGTGTAAGGTCACTTATTTTTATCAGCTTAACGGGCAGAATTTATAGACAAAATCACCAAAGTGTTTTAACAAGAATACAAAAAAACCGAGCAAACGCTCGGTTTTTTATTATTCAGGGTAGTTTTTATACCGCTCAGGATTTTTCTGAATTTGGTTATGCATAATATCAATTAACTCTACTGGGAACTTTGCGCTTTTTTCTTCTCCCTCTATAGAATAGGTGATAAGATACATAACTTCGTCCTTTGTTATGGTAATATCCCTTACCTTAAACTCATTTATTAAAATGTCTTCAAAAAGTTCCATTGTATCAATCGCAGCTGTATCATCTGGCCTTGCTTCTGCTACAACCTTAATTGTTAGCCAATTGTACAAAGCATCTTGTAAGGATTTCATTATATTGCCCCCTATTCACTCAAGCTTCACTTTTCTTTGATAGACGCAGCCTTATCTTATAAATAAGTAAAATAAGGGCAACGATTGCTAATGCTTCTGGAATAGGTAACAATGCACCTAATAATGTTAGCACTGTACAACCTAAAGCTAATACAATATAAACTACAACATTCTTTAACAAAGGTAGTTTTTTGGCAAATCCCAGCCGATATACAATGATTGATAATACTAAAATAACAATGTATAACAGCCAAGCGCCTAATTCTGGATCTGCAGCACTATAAATTGTTCTCGCAATTGGCCACATTTCCTCAATAAACTCCATATCATACCCTCCTTCTCCCTTTACTCCTCTTAATAACGTATCAAAAAGGGACAAGGTTCACAACAATTATTGATTGATTTCAGCAAGTTTTTTACGTTTTGCAATCTTCTCACGTTCATTTTTATCAAGAATCTTTTTACGTAAACGAATTGACTCTGGAGTAACCTCACAATATTCATCTTCATTTAGGTACTCAAGTGATTCTTCTAACGACATAATACGTGGTTTTTTCATTGTAGTCGTTTGATCCTTATTTGCAGAACGCATATTTGTCATTTGTTTCATTTTCACAATATTAACCGTCAGGTCATTTTCACGTGTATGTTCTCCAACGATCATTCCCTCATATACCTCGGTACCTGGTTCAACAAAGATTGTACCGCGGTCCTCAACACCCATAATACCATATTGAGTAGCTTTTCCACTCTCCATTGACACTAGAACACCTTGTCTACGACCACCAACTTGTCCAGCCGCCATTGGTTTATAGCTATCGAACGTATGGTTAATAATACCGAATCCTCGAGTTAAGGTTAAAAATTCTGTCGTGTAACCAATGAGTCCACGTGCAGGAACCATAAAGATCAGTCTTACTTGTCCGTTACCATTATTTATCATATCAAGCATTTCACCTTTACGTGCACCAATTGACTCCATTATGGAACCTGTATGCTCTTCTGGAACGTCAATTTGTACACGTTCAACTGGCTCACAGCGAACTCCATCAATTTCTTTAACAATTACTTCTGGTTTTGACACTTGGAGTTCGTAGCCTTCTCGACGCATATTTTCAATAAGAATAGACAAGTGAAGCTCTCCACGTCCTGAAACTACCCATGCATCTGGTGAATCTGTATTTTCAACGCGTAAGCTCACATCTGTTTGAAGTTGAGCACGTAGACGTTCTTCGATTTTACGAGCAGTTACATACTTCCCTTCACGGCCAGCAAATGGACTATTATTTACAAGGAAAGTCATTTGTAATGTAGGCTCGTCAATACGAAGAATCGGTAAAGCTTCTTGATGTTCGATCGGGCATACTGTTTCACCTACGTTAATATCTTCCATACCTGATACTGCTACAAGGTCCCCCGCTTTTGCTTCTTGAATTTCAACTCTCTTTAAACCGGAGAAACCGAATATCTTTGATACTCTGAACTGCTTTACACTACCATCAAGCTTCATTAAAGCAACTTGTTGACCAACGTGCATGGTTCCGCGGAATACACGGCCAATCCCGATTCTACCAACATAATCGTTATAATCAAGTAAGGCAACTTGGAATTGAAGTGGTTCCTCACTGTTATCAACAGGAGCAGGGATATGCTCAAGAATTGAGTCAAATAAAGCTTCCATGTTTTCATCCTGTTTATGTGGATCTGTACTTGCAGTACCATTAATAGCTGATGCATAAATAACAGGAAACTCTAATTGCTCTTCAGATGCATCAAGTTCTATAAATAGATCGATTACTTCATCAATTACCTCCTCAGGTCTAGCAAAGTCACGGTCAATTTTATTAACAACTACGATTGGTGTAAGGTTTTGCTCAAGAGCCTTTTTTAATACAAATCGAGTTTGAGGCATACATCCTTCATAAGCATCAACAACTAAAAGAACACCGTCCACCATTTTCATAATACGTTCTACTTCTCCACCAAAGTCAGCATGGCCTGGTGTGTCCATTATATTAATTCTTGTTCCTTTATAGTTGATTGCTGTATTTTTCGCAAGAATTGTAATTCCTCGTTCACGCTCAATATCATTTGAGTCCATTGCACGTTCTTCAACATGCTCATTCGTACGGAAAGTACCTGATTGATGTAATAATTTATCTACAAGTGTTGTTTTTCCGTGGTCAACGTGGGCAATAATTGCTATATTTCGTAAGTCATTACGTGTTGTTGTCACTGTTTCACATCTCCTATTTTCAATATAACCGTGGATTTTTAACATTTTTACGTTCAAAAAATCTTCACAACTAAAACATTATATACCATAGTGTAGAAATAATACATATTTATCTGTAAAATAATAAAAGAAAGGGGCTCTTACTTAAATGAAAAATCTTAATGTTCTTATGTTATTATTTGCAATAGCTACAACTTTTTGTATCATGCTTATTGGAATCGCAATTGCTGAAAGAAGTATGTTAGGTATTATTTTGTCTATTATTGCAGTAATTATTGTTACAGGATTAGGATTTACCACAAAGAAAAAAATGCGTGAGAATGGCAGACCTTAGTTCTGCATTCCCACGCATTTTTAGTAACATTGAATGTCAACTTGTAACCGAAAAACCTTTTTTCATGTTTAACAATAATACTATAAGCACTATTTATTTTCTTTTTATGAACTTAGTAAATATTTCATTATGTATATTGGCATTAGCAACAACGACACTGTTTTCAGTTAGAAAGTTTAAAGGTTCCCCTTCCAAAGTCGTGATAACCCCACCAACTTCATTAATTAGTACAATACCAGCTGCAAAATCCCATGGAGATAAACGCATCGTAATATAAGCATCTACTCTTCCAGTTACAACATATGCCATTTCTAAAGCCGCAGAACCATAAGATCTTGTTCCACGTACAGCGTTAACAAGGGGGATAAGTAACTTAGGATCAATCCGTTTATTTTCGGTAATCCATGTCGCGTTGATTGCAATGATTGCTCTCTCAAGTGGAACTTCTTCTAACGGCTTAATTTCTGTTGAATTAAGATAGGCTCCCTGCCCCTTTCTAGCGTGATAGAGCTCATCATGGACAACATCATAGATTAAACCTATTTGACCGACTCCTTCTTCATACACAGCAACAGAAATTGCAAAATTACGCTGCTGATGAATAAAATTCATAGTCCCGTCTATCGGATCAATAATCCACGTAATTCCCTTCATTGATTGAATAGAATCTCCAAAACCTTCCTCACCTAAAATTTGGTGCCCCGGAAAGGTTTTTGCTATATTTTCTATAAAAAATTGTTCAGTTTCTTTATCAATATTTGTTACGAGGTCATCAGGATTTGATTTCGTCTCAATAATAAGCTCCATTTTGAAGGAATTACGTATTCTCTCCCCAGCCTCTTTTATCCATTGCTTTGCATAACGGTCTATTTCATCCCAATTGGTCATGGCATGTACCTCTCTTTATTAAAATTTCAAATTTAGTATGCACTGTGTAAAGTAATATAACTAAGAGTATAAAATTTCAGTTATTCATTATTTAATTTTCAATAATATAAGCTTACTTTACTTTTTTCAATTAATGCAAGCCATAGGAATGTAAGGATAGTGTAGGAATCAACTATATTTACACGTTGAAATAAGTATAGACAAAGTCAAAGCTGACTTTGTCTACATTCTTAAAACGAAACATGAATGGAACATTTTGTTGAATTGGGATTTATGCCTCTAATTTAAACAATTCCTGTCTCAATTTTTCAAGTTTTTGTTTACATTCTGCTTTTTTCGTTTCATCATTTTCAATCATTGCATCGTAAAGGGTTGCCAATTCATAGTCTACTTCCAAACGTAACACAGCTAAACGTTTTTCACCGTCTATTCGCTTCAATGCATTAATTACCTGTTTCATTTTTGCACCCCTTTCTTACTTTTCAAACTAATTTCTCTCTCGTACCCTCTTATGCTACTATTCTGAAAGTTACTATATCTTATGAAATAGAAGTAGCAATGCAACAAATTTGTGCGGATACCTAGAAATGCATAAGCGCCTTGTTAAGGATATTCACTTTTATGATTTCAGTTATGCCAAGAGCAGGATTATTGAAAGCGTATGAGTATATGGATTTTGTCGATTTATGTTAAAATATATAAAGGAAATGTTAGGAGGAATACATATATGACTTTTACAGGTTTTACAAAAGAAGATTTTGATGTTTTTACAATAGATGGTCTTGAAAATCGGATGAATGCGTTAATTCAACACGTTCGACCAAAATTAGAAGAACTGGGTACTTATTTTGCACCCACCCTCTCAAGCTTAACAGGAGACGAAATCTTCCCTCATGTTGCTAAGCACGCTAGAAGAACTATTAATCCCCCCAAAGATACGTGGGTAGCTTTTGCTTCTAATAATAGAGGGTATAAGATGCTCCCCCACTTTCAGATTGGTCTTTGGAATACGCATTTATTTGTTTGGTTTGCTGTAATATATGAGGCTCCTATAAAAGCTCAATTTGGTACTACCCTTTTAGAGAATACAAAAGCGATTCAAAAGAAGATTCCTAACCACTTTGTTTGGTCAGTGGATCATACTCAACCGGATGTTGTAAGTCAAAAGGAATTGAATGAACATGAACTGGAAAAAATGTTTAAGCGCCTACAAACTGTAAAAAAAGCTGAAATTCTATGCGGTATAAATCTAACTCGCGAAGAAGTTATAAATATGGGGGCAGAACAGTTACTGAAAACAATTGATAAAACCTTCAGAAACTTACTACCATTATATCAGCTAGCACAGAAAAGTTCAAAGTAGATGTAAGAAAGCCAAGCATTTTTTCGACATTACCATTATCATTTTATACGTTTGGTTTACTATCAATAAGACCTTTGTTTAAGAAATACGTAAGCCACCTTTCTTACCTGACAAGCTGTTTTAAAAAAAGGCCTTCTTTAATTTTTTTAGATACAGGTTATTTGACTCGGGGCGGTAGGACGCTTTCACTGGACATAGAAACCATTCTCAAAATTCTTTACTTTCCTATCCTTTTAAAAAAGGACCCCAATTGAAATATGAACTGAACCCCGAATAGTAGACACTAAAAAAAAAGTGACCTATTCGGGGTTTTTTGTGTTTATTCCTATGCAATTACCCCGTTATACTAAAATTAATAATAAGATCCGGGAGAATTGTATGAGTAAAATAATTTTTAATGAACTACAACGACGTGTATTAGAAT
>JBLKRX010000031.1:0-56981 GCA_047608075.1 Ferdinandcohnia humi | reverse complement strand
GCAGCGTAGTACCAATGAAGTTGGGTAATGCCGATGGAGGAAAGGCTAGCTACCAGTTATCACCCTTACTAGGGACACATTTACTACACACAGAGGTAGGGCTAATAAATGGAAACAAAACTACTAAGGATAGCAGAATTAGCAAAATCTGATCCTAAAATGAAGTTTACATCACTCGCGCATATATTAAATGAGCAATCACTAGTTCAATGTCATCATGAGTTACCTAACAAAAAGGCAACTGGGGTTAATGGTACAACTAAAGAGCAATACAGTGTAAATCTTAAAGAAAACATAGAGGGTTTAGTAAATAGGCTTAAAAGCAAAAGTTATCGTCCTGTTCCAGTTAGGAGAATGTATATTCCAAAGCTCAATTCAGACAAGAAAAGACCATTGGGAATACCAGAACATGAAGATAAAGTTGTACAAAAAGGCGTTACAAAGATACTAAATACCATCTACGAGAATGATTTTCTAGACTGTTCCTTTGGATTCCGTCCAAACCGTAATTGCCATGATGCTTTGAAAATACTGAACTATTACATTGAAAAGAGGTCAGTAAATTACATAGTAGATGTAGATATCAAAGGATTCTTCGACAACGTTGACCACACATGGATGATGGAGTTCTTAAAACTGCGAATATCTGACCCTAACCTACTAAGGGTAATTGGTAGGTTTCTTAAAGGTGGATATATGGAGGAAGGAAAGAAATACAAGACAGACTATGGCACACCCCAAGGTGGAGTAATATCTCCGATATTAGCTAACGTTTACCTCCATTACGTCCTAGACCTTTGGTTTGAGAAAAGGATTAGAAAACAGTGCAAAGGACAGGCATACATAGTGAGATATGCAGATGATTTTGTTTGTTGTTTTCAATCTAAAAGTGAAGCTGAACAATTCTTCGAATCATTAAAATCGAGGTTAAAGAAATTTAACTTAGAAGTAGCTGAGGATAAAACTAAAATTATTCCCTTTGGAAGGTTTGCGGAGAAAGATGCAAAACAAAAGGGTAACAGTAAACCTTCAACCTTTGATTTCCTAGGTTTCACACACTATTGTGGGGAAAGCAAACAAGGTAAATTCCGAGTGAAAAGGAAGTCAAGTAAGAAGAAAGTCCAAGGCAAACTCAAAGAATCTAAGCAATGGTTGAAGATTAATAGAAATAAGGATATTCATATCATTATGGATAGATTTAGACGCTCTCTTATAGGTTATTACAATTATTATTGCATCACAGACAATACTCAAAGTGTAAACAAATTCAGAGACAAAATTGGATACTTACTGTATAAATGGCTCAATAGAAGAAGTCAAAGGAAATCATTTAATTGGGATAAATTCAGACTCTTTCTTAATAAATACCCATTACCTTACGCAAGAATTAAGGTTAACATATATGACTTAAGAAATGAGATTAGCTACATAATGTGAATGATAACTAGGAGGAGCCGTGTGCGTTAATTGCGCAAGCACGGTTCTGTGAGGGGGGAGGAATGCAATCTACCGTGAGGTAGAGAGATTCCCTTCTACTCGACTAGTTGAACATAATTTAGAACAGTAGTTTAATTTAATTACAGAACATTTATAAAATTTGGGGGCTTAAATTAGATATGTGGATTAATAACGGATTTTCAATTTCTACGAATAAAGAGTATTTAGATTTATCATTAATACATAACTTCTTGAGTAAAGAAGCATACTGGTCAAAGGGGATACCCAAGCAAACAGTAAAAAAGGCAATTGAAAATTCTCCGTTATGTTTTGGAATTTATAAAGGTGAAGTTGGTAAAGATGTTTTTGAACAAGTTGGTTTTGCAAGGGTAATTACAGATTTAGCGACGTTCGCTTATCTATGTGATGTGCTTATATTACCAGATTATCGGAAACTAGGGCTATCAAAATGGTTAATGGATATTATTACAAGCCATTCCGACCTAAAGGGAGTTCGGAGATTTATGTTAGCTACTAATGATGCACATTTATTATATAGCCAATATGGCTTTGAACAGAATGTAAATCCCGAACTATTTATGCAAAAGGTACTTAAAAATCCATATCAACAGTAAAATTTCTTTAACTAGCTGTGGCGATGCTTAAAAAAGGCATTGCCCTTTTTAAATTAATTAATGAAGGAGATTGTGAAGTAAGGTACTTAAAGTAACGGGTGCGATGATCCAAGAAGGATTGTCGCTTATTTACGTTGAATTATGCAGGTGAAACCTACACTCGCTCAAACACTTGCCGCAGCTAATCTGGTTGCGATGTAACCAAGAAAAAAAGCTACCAATATATAGTGGTAGCTTTCTTTATCCAATTATTCCAATCGAAACGAATCAATCGCACGTTTCTTTGACTCGAAGTCAATATGCGTATACACCTCTGTAGTGGCTAACGATTCATGTCCAAGTAATTCTTGAAGTGTTTTCAAATCGACTTTTTCGGTCACAATGGGCATACCATCTGCATCTTTTGTTTCCACCTTTGATTGCTGTAATAACAGTGTCGCAAACGTATTACGCAAATGATGGAGAGAAAACCTTGCAGGAGGGAGTCCTGCATATTTAAGAACTTCTTTAAAGATGACATGAAGCCCTCGAGGATTTAATGGTTTTCCATTTTTGTTTAAAAACACAGGTTCAAACGGATGCGCTACATACTCCGGTAGGGATGCTTTATATTGCTTCAAGACAGTAACGACCGATGAATGAAGAGGGAGGAGGCGCTCTTTTTTTCCCTTTCCATAGATTCGAATGGTTTCGTTATAAAAGTCTAATTGTTCCCACGTTAGTGAGACTACTTCTTGCCGTCTCATTCCCGTAGTTGCTAGCAACTTAAACATCGCTTCATTCCGAAGTGCCAAGCGATGTTCCGTTTGCTCAAGAGAAGCAAACAACTGCCTTAACTCTTGTAAATTCATGTAAACGGGAAGCTTTCGATCTGATTTAGGAGCTTTGATTCCCGCCATAAAATCTGTAGAAAGGAGTTGTTCTTTTAGTGCAATACTTGCAAAACGATTTAAGGTTGATATTCGACGTTGCAACGTTCGTGGCTTCATCTTTGCATTCATCATTTGATCCTGGATAAAGCGTCTCACAATGGAACGATTGAGATCTTCTAACGCACAAGATCGGTTGTGTTTCTTTAAAAATTCTTGAAACACAGCCAAATCATGTTCGTAGCTTCTGATAGTCAGTTCCGAATAATTTTGTTCCACTTCTAAATACAATAGAAAATCATCAACTGCTTGCTGTATATCCATAGGGATCGAACTCCAAAAAAGAAAAATTAGTTGGACGCACCTTTAGATTCTATCCCGATCCTATGAGTTATCAGACCGGTACCGGAAGTTATCCGGACGGTCCAGATGATTATCGTCAAGTTGAAAAGGGCAACTTGACGATAATGAATCTTATAAGAAGTTGAACGATAAGTTATTGTTCTGATGCACTCTTTATTTAGTTGACATAATATTTATTAGATTTCTCGCAAACTAGACTTATCGTTTGCTTCCTATAATTATTGGAGCGGGATAGGGACTTATAGGGTGTGTCTTTGGGAGTTATGTTTCGATAAGCATAACTCCTATTATTATGTCTTTAGAGGAACAGTTTTAAACTCTATTTCGACAAATATGAGGATTATGACATATATAGAATGGTTAAATGGAAGAAAGGTAATTAATAATAAAATGCTATATAAGCTCTATACGAATTTTCCTTACTCCTCGTTTTTAAGATTGAATTCAGAGAATATCTAATTACTCTATGAAGGTAGAACATATCTGTGTAGAATCTTTTTACAAACGCCAAAAATCATTTGATAGGGAAGAATAGATAATTAAATCGAAAAAAATTTCATGTAAAATAAATTCGTCGAAAAAAATTTCTTGCATAAATTATCTGAATACATTTATAATTCAAAATAAATAAAGAAACAGGATGGATCAATATATGAAAGATACTAAAAAAGTACTAAACAAAACTGAGTTAGATAGTTTATCAGTCCAAACACTTATTCAAAGTAACTACGGTGGATTAAGTATCACAGAGAAGAGGATTGCCGACCTTATATTACATTCACCTGAAAAAATTATTTATAATACTGTCACTTTAATATCAGAAGAATTGGAGATCGCACAATCTACGGTAACTAGATTTTGTCGTTCCATAGGATTAAGAGGGTTTCAGGATTTAAAGATTCGATTAGCTCAAGATCTAGAGAGAAAGGAATCATCATATGAAAATGAAGAGGATTTAAGCTTTCCTCAAAAGTTTGCACAAATTTGTTCTAATAGTGTACGTGATGCTTCTTTAAGTCTTGATGAAAACTCAATCAAACAAGCTGTTGAGTTGATTGCCTCAGCAAATAAAATAGCCATTTTTGGAGTCGGAGAATCAGGACCAATGGCATTATTATTAAAAATTAAGCTAATGGGTCTAGGACTAACAGTTGATGCCCAAATGGATAGTCATTTGCAATCAATCTCTGCTGCTCATTTAAACCAAAATGATATAGCAATTGGTATATCCCAGCAAGGAAGTACTAGAGATATTGTTAAAATACTTGATTCAGTTCAACAAACAGGAGCTAGAACCATTTGCATTACTGGTCATGGGAAATCACCGATTACTGAAGTATCCGATATCGCTTTGGTTTGTGTGAATAGAAAGTTAACGAACATTAAAGAGGTGGAAAGTTTTAAAAGTAAGACATCCATTCTATATGTAATTGAACTTCTCACTGTCATTTTAACGATGAGGCTAAATAGTCAGTCCCCTGCATCTAAGAAGAACTTATGGAAAACAACTGAATCTATTTTAGATAAATTGTATTAAATTCAAAAAAAGGAGTATATATCATGATTGAATCATTGAAAAAGAAGTTAATTGTTTCTTGTCAAGCCTGGCCTGGGACACCTTTTTACGGTGATCCCCGATTAATTCGAGCTATGGCTGAAAGCGCATACAATGGTGGGGCGGGTGGAATAAGGGCTAATGGGGAAGATGATATTCTAGAAATAAAAAAAAATATTCCACTTCCAATAATCGGTATTTATAAATTACCAGATAAAGGAGGCAAAACGATCATAACTCCAGATTTTGAAAGTGCCAAAAAGTTAGCAGATGCAGGAGCTGACATTATTGCTATCGACGCTACAATTGAGGCAAGGCCAGATACAGAGGAACTAAAGCAATTTATCCATCAAATCAAAACCGAGTTAGGAATATCTGTGATGGCTGATATCTCAAACCTTGAAGAAGCTATTCGGGCAGAAACCAGTGGAGTCGATATTGTGGCGACAACCATGGCGGGATATACACCATATACAACAAAGACGGATGGGCCAGATTTAGACTTGATAGAAAGTTTGGTGAAAAAGGTAAAAATACCTGTAATCGGAGAAGGAAGATTTTCAAAACCAGAGGAGGTTAATGATGCTATTAATCTTAGAGGAGCTCACAGTGTTGTAATTGGAACGGCTATTACTGCCCCTTGGGAAATCACTAATCGCTTTGTTCGAGCTATATAGTATTCACATTCAATGTTAAGGGGTGAAATTATGTTAATACTCGGTATTGATGCTGGTCAAACTTCAACAAAATCCTGTCTTTATAATCATGAAGATGGAACTTTTCTGCTTGCTAAAGGTCCTTCTATTGATCATATGCTCACCGATAAAGGAAAATTTAAATCAAAGTTGGGAATTCAGCAATCTATTAAAAATCTGCTATGTCAAACTACTGAAAGTATGGGTGAAATCAGGCTAGCCTTCGTTAGTATTAGCGGTATTCATAAAGAGCATGAAAGTCTGGTAGCAAGCTGGATACTTGAATGTTTGAATGTCGAAACTATAATCATTGAGGGGGATGTTAAAGCCAATTTGGCAGGTGCATCTTCTGGAAATAAAGATGGAATTCTTGTGATTGCCGGAGGAGGAAGTATTGCCTATTGCTTTAATAATAATAAAGAATATGTAGCAGGTGGCTACGGCCATATTTTGGGAGATGAAGGTAGTGCCTATTGGATTGGATTACAAGCCATAAAAGCCGCAATTAAGCATACTGAATATCGAGGTATTCCTACTAAATTAACAGATGAAATCCTTCATACATTTAATGATGATTCCTATTGGGGAATAAAAAAGAAAATTCATGGAAATTACATAGATCGAAGTGATATCTCTAATTTATCCGTGCTGGTAGAGAAGTTAGCAAATCACGGTGATACCGTATCACAAAATATTTTAAGAGCTGCGGGTTCCGAACTTGGGGAATTAGTTGTATCCGTAATAAAACAACTAGAGAATGATGGGGTAATTGAAGATGTGAACATAGTATATCCTACAGGTGGAGCATTTAATTCGCATGGATGGGTGTTAACTAGTTTGAAAGAAAAGGTCGAAGAATATAGAACTTCTTTTCAAATCAACTTACCTATTTATCCACCAATAATAGGAACGATTATCTTAGCAGGAGAAGTGTTAAACATAGAAATAAAACTTAATAACATTAAATATTTTAATGGAGGAGATCTAATATGAGTCTAAGTGCTGAAGATATTTATAATTCTATTTTGGAACTTTGTCATGAAGTGAAAGAAAAAGAGATGGACAATATCCGAAACGCATCAAAACTATTGGCTGAAAGATTATTAGACGATGGAATTATTCATGTTTTCGGAGCGGGACATTCTAGATCATTCGGAATGGAAATGTGTGGTAGATCTGGGGGGTTAGCCCCAATGAAGCTTGTGGGGCTAGAAGATATTGCTGCAAGAGATAATGACTCTATTAATCTAATTGAATTAGAACGAGACCCGATTACAGCAATTAAATTATTAGAGATTCACAAAGTTCTCCCAGAAGATGCTTTCATTATAGTATCTAATTCTGGAAGAAATGGATCATCTGTCGAATTAGCATTGGAATGTAAAAAGAGAGGTATTCCGGTTATTGCTGTTACTTCTCTTAATCATTCACAAAATACAACAAGCCGTCATAAAAGCGGGAAGAAGTTATATGAAATAGTTGATATTGTCATTGATAATCACTGTCCATACGGCGATGTACTCTTAGAAATACCAAAATATGAAATAAAAACTGGTTCAGCTTCATCCGTAGTTGGGGCTTTAATTGCACAATCTCTAACAGTGGAAATTATTAATATATTTCTAGAGAGTAATCAAGCTCCTCCTGTCTTTATGAGTGCTAACGTAGATGGTGGTGATGAACATAACAAAAAAATTATTAAGAAATATGAAAATCGAAATATTACTTATTAAAAATGAGGGGGTTTTAATATGTTCGGCCAACAAATGAGTTATTGGGGAAAATTGATTCTTGGATTAACATTGGTGTTTTTGTTTGTTACTGGTTGTAGTTCGGAAAAATCAAACCAGGATAATAATAGCAACGATGAGGGTTCCGAAATCGTATTCTGGCACTATCTAAATGACCGTCATGAGCTTTTAAAGCGATTTGCTGAAGACTTTGAAGCAGAAACTGGAACAAAAGTGGATGTTCAACTGTTCGGTGGAGATGGATTTAAACAAAAGATAATTGCAGCAGCCCAAACAGATTCATTACCTGATCTAATGACTTATTCTGGAGGAGCTGGAGATTTAGCTAAGTTAATTGAAACAGATAGTGTACTAGAGTTGAGCAATGAAATCGGGGACGTACTTGGGAAATTTCCTGAAACATTGGTAAAAACATTTAGTTTCTCAGAGGGAAATCCTTTTGAAGTAACTAAATATGGATCATATGCTGTTCCTATGGATGCAAATAATATGCAATTTATTTACAATACTGATCTATTTGCTAAAGCAGGAATATCTGAAGCCCCTAAAACTTGGGATGAATTTATTGAAGCTATAGATAAATTAATTGCAGCTGGCATTACCCCATTTGCTACTGGAATGGGATCATGGGTTATTGACCCTATTTTGAACCCTTATGAATTTGCATATTTGGGTCAAGATCAATTATTTAATATTAAACAGGGGACAGAACCTGTTATAGGATCTGATTACATTAAAGTATTAAAGTTGTTTGAAGAAATGTATCAACATGATGCATTTGCAGATGGTATCGCTACAATGGATTTACCACAAGCAGAACAAATGTTCGTAAATGGTGATGTGGCTATGATTTTTGATGGTTCATGGGGAATTGGTGTCTTTAATCAAATGAATCCAGAATTTAAAAACTATGATGTATTCATGCCGCCTACTCCAGCAGACGCAAAATACGATATAAAAATTACCGGAGGAATAGGTGTGCCTCTTGTAGTGGGCAAAAATACAGAACACAAAGAAGAGACATTAGAGTTTGTAAAGTATCTAGTAGCGAAAGAGCAACAGCAAGTATATGCGGAAGAAAGTTTTAATCTACCCGCCAACCTTGAGGCTGCTCAATCAGAAGAAGGTATGTCATCTGCTTTACGTAATTTCTCTTTAGGAATGGAACATGTATTTGAATCTCCGGGTGTCTATAAAAATCCAAATGCAGGTACTGTTTTACAAAAAGGAATTCAACTTATTGTAATTGGTGAAGCAACACCAGAAGAGGTTTTAGAGGATTTAGCAGCTGAGATAGAAAAGGGAGAGTAAGAGATTTGATAAAAAGATTACGGGTGTGTATGTATATACATACCCGTTTTCTGGAGGGGTGTTTATGAATCCAAATCAAATGGTGGAAAAGCCACTTGAAGTGAAGAAGGGCAAAAGTAAAAAAAGCTATGAGAAGTACTTAAATCTATTATATGTTTTGCCGGCAATTATTCTGTTTCTTACGTTTTCTCTATTCCCGATTATTCGAACGATTCAATATAGTTTTTCAGATGCGAATGGGGTAAATATTAATTTTAACTACATAGGTTTCCAAAATTATATTGAAGCTATAACTGACAGCAATTGGTGGCATGCAGTTGGTAATGGTGCCGTTTTTGCAGTTCTATCATTGATTTTTATGAATACAATTGCTCTACTCCTTTCAATTGCGGTTAACTCTGGGGTTAGGGGAAGTAAATTTTACCGAGTGGTTTATTATATTCCTCCAATACTGTCAGGAATTGTTGTTGGTTATGTATGGAAGTGGATATATGAGTCAAATGGGATACTGAATACATTTTTACAAAACATTGGTCTGGAAGAATGGACACATGTATGGATTGGTTCGACAGATACTGCTTTATATGCAGTTGCAATAACATCAATGTGGCAAGGAATAGGAGGCTCATTTATTTTATTTTTGGCTGGTTTGCAAGGAATCCCGAAAGATATCTATGAAGCTGCAGAAATTGATGGTGCCAACCGTTTTCATAAGTTAATCTATATAACCGTACCTTCGTTAAAACGTGTCTATACATTGGTTAATATTCTTACGATTTTAGGAGCTTTAGGTATTTTTAACCAAGTATATTCCATGACCATGGGTGGTCCTGGTTTCGAAACAGAGGTCCCTGCTCTTCGGATTTTTAGAGAGGCATTTACGAACTCAGATTTTGGAATGGCTAGTGCCTTTTCAATTATCTTTGGTATCATGCTATTTATTCTATCAATCATTCAATTAAAAGTTTCTCAAAAAGACTAAAAGGGGGGAGATCATTGTATAAAGTGAAGAGGTTTTTTTCAAATGGATTTATCCATCTATTTTTATTTTCTTGGGCAGTTGTTTCCATATTCCCTTTAATTTGGATGCTATCTACTTCATTGAAAGAAAGAAATGAAATCTTTACGAACAGAGGCTTAATCCCTAATAATGCCTTTAATTTCAAAAACTATTTGGATGCTTGGATAGATGGCGGGTTTAATCGATACACATTGAACAGTTTCATTTACACTGTTGCAGTAGTAATAGGAATTGTTATTATTTCCTCTTTAGCGGCCTATGGAATATCGAGGCTAAAAATGTTTGGTAAGAAAACTATCTATCTTAGTTTTATGGCTACGTTAATGATACCAATTCCAGGAGCGTTTATATCGATTTACATCGTTATGAGTAATTTAGGATTAGCAAACACGAGAACAGGCTATATTTTAGCTCTTATTGCAACTTCTCTCCCAGTGTCAATATTCATTTTAAAATCTTTCTTTGACGATATATCACGAGAGCTGGAGGAAGCAGCAATTATGGATGGTGCTAATAGATTTCAAATTTACTATAAAATTATGTTACCTATAGCACGTCCAGCGATAGCGACAATTATAATTTTAAATACATTATCAGTTTGGAATGAATTTATGCTTGCACTTGTTGTCTTTACAGATAATAGTTTAATGCCAATTCAAATGGGTTTATCTGTTTTTGTAGGACAATATACAACACAGTACGAACTTCTCATGGCTGCATCCACGATTATGGTATTGCCGGTAATTTTGGTCTACATCTTAATGCAAAAACAATTTATTAAAGGGATGACTTCAGGAGCAATTAAAGGGTAAGAAGAAGGGGTGCTTTTGCTTCCAAATACGAAAAAAAGCGGAGGGGTAGCTATGAAGGGAAGGTTTTTAAAAAGGACTATCAAACTATTCATCATAACCATTTTGATGATGTCTTTTATTGTTCCAACAATTGGGTTTGGAATGACTATGAACCAAAACGAGGTTTCTAATTTGTACAAAACTATTATAGATCAAGAAGCAGAGTGGATTAGTAGTTTACAATTTGAAAGCGGTGCCATCCCAACTTATAGTGATCCTATATCGAATTACGGTGGAAAGTACAAAGTAGTGCCTTACTTTACTCATCTTGGTCTGTTGGGCTTATTAGAAAATGAGGGACATACTTCGACTGTAAAAGATTACATGGATTGGTATTTTGAACACCTCAACAGAGTGGAAACAGAAACAACTCCTGTTGGATCTGTTTATGATTACGTAATAGAGACAGATAAACAGACTGAAACGCCAACCAATGATTTTGATTCGACTGATTCATATGCATCTACATTCATTAACCTCTTACGTAAATATGCTGAAGTAACAGGTGATTATCAATATTTGAGAGAGCATAAAGAAGAAATATTACTTGTAGCTTCTGCAATGTTGTCAACTAAACAAGAGGATGGACTAACTTGGGCAAAACCCACATACAAAGTAAAATACTTAATGGATAATACGGAAGTATATAAAGGTTTGAAGGATTTAGTGTGGATTTGTAATGAAATTTTTGAAGATCACGAATCTGCATCAATATTTACAAAACATCAGACGGATGTATATGAAGGAATTCAGAATAAATTATGGCTCTCTGATAAAAATATGTACTCTCATGGTAAAATGCAAGATGGGACGTTACTAAATCCAGATTGGAATACCTTTTACGCTGATGCTACTGCACAATTATTCCCTATTTGGAATGGAGTTATTGATCCAAAGAGTAACGAAGCATTAGAGATTTATAATTCATTTAATGAATATCATTCGGGTTGGCAAGTATTGGACAAAGATGATGCGTTCCCTTGGGCACTCATTGCGTATACAGCAGCAATTATGGGTGATAAAATTCGCGTTGATCAATTTTTGGAATCTGTAAAAAATACTTATTTAGATGAAAATCATCCTTGGCCATGGTATGTCATGGAAAGTGGTATAACCATGCTTACCGCATCAATAGCAATGGATTTCCCCAATGATACAAAAAATTTCGTAATAGAAAATCTTGGAGATCAGTTCATCATTTCTGAAATGCCTTATGCAGTCAACGGTACTGCAGAAGGAATCGACGAGGTTACCCTAGAATTTACTCATGAATTAACATCAGAAAAAACAGTTTTTACCACAAATGTTTCAAATGGAAATTGGTCCATTTTATTAGAAGGATTATTAAATGGGGAGTATTCAATAAAATTAAAGGCTGAGGATATTTTCAATAATGTGATAGTTGAAGGACAATATGTTGTAGAGGTAAAAGTAGGGGATGATGAAAACATTATTAAAGATGCCTTTCTAAAATCAGCTAAGTCTACTCTTCATCGAGATGAGTCTACAGAATTAAAGGCAATTGCTTATTATAATGATGGTTCAAAGGTAAACCTGGAGAATGCTGAAATTACTTACCATTCTAATCAACCTGAGGTTGTTGAAATTAGTGCAGATGGTATTCTAATATTAAAGGGTATTAAGCCTGAAATGACTGAAATAACAGTTTGGGCTTATATAAAAGACGAGAGAAATGTTGTGAGGACGGAGAACCTTACCATTCCAATATCGAAACAAGCTTTAACGCTATATGATGAAGTTTTGGATCAATTATCTTCTTGGATTGTTGATCGTCAGTTAGACAATGGTGCGATTACATTGAATCAACAGAATCTAGAAATGAAGGCTGCCTCATCAAATGTTGCAGCATTAGGATTATTATTGCGGGAAGAAACGGTTCCAAATGCGCAAAAATATACGGAGTGGTATATGACTAATTGGAACTGGGGAGATCATCTAGGAGTATACGGAACACATTACGATTATTATCAGGACATTCAAACGGGTGAATGGCTAAAATCTAACAATTATGATAATTCAAGTGTAATAAATGCGACCTTTATATCCCTATTAAAAGCTTTCTATGAAAAAGAAAATCTATTTTTAACTACCCAATATAATTTGGACATTATGACGGGTGGAATAGGAATTATGAAAACCCAGGCTAGCGACGGATTAATGTGGAATTATCCAGGCGATTTAGTTAAGAGCTTTGAAGATAATGCATTAACTTTAAAAGGTATGAAAGATAGTGTTTGGTTATTTGAGAATCATTTTAATTCTCATGGCCCAGCTAGCTATTTTGCAAGCTATGCTGCCCAACTTGAAGCTGGAATAGAAACTCAGCTCTGGAATAGTCAAGATGGATATTATTATTTATCCCTAAATCAAGAAAACAATAGAGAAATCCCTGAATTAACATCCGAAGCTGATGTTTCTAAACAATTAACAGGAATTTATACGGGATTGTTACAGTCAAACAGCGAAAGAGCAAAAGAATTGTATGACCTATATAACCATCAATTTCCTAATTGGTATACTAACTCAAAAATCTCTGGAGACCAAGCAACTGTTGTCTACACAGCAGCATTAATGGGTGACAAACTAAGAGTGGATGCATATTTGGAGAGACTAGTTAATGCTTTGAATGATGGAAATATTTTAGATGATTTAAATGTAGAACAGGCCGGCTACCTGATGCTTGCGGCAAACCTAGCTAAAAATATCCCTACTAATACAACATTAACTATTGAAAAACCGGAAACTAACACAACTTTAAATAGTATTAGTCTTACAGTAAAAGGTATAACTGTAGGTGCAGAAAAAGTAAAAATCTACTGGCACGAACGATTTGGTTCCCCAAACGGTGTATTAGAAGTTAAGGTTCTACCAAACGGAAAGTGGATAGACACTATTAAAAAGCTTAACCGAGGAACTGAATATGAAATTACAGTGGTAGCCATTGATGAAAATGGATATCAAGTACCGTTTACTGCCGAAACTGTTAGATCTGTAATTAAGAAATAGAAACCCGCTACAACTGTGCGTCAAAGCAAAGTAGATGCTATTAAAGCCGGATTTTCCTCAATTTAGTGATACCATATTTCATATTTAACTTTGGGAGGATAGTATAATTGCTATCCTCTTAAAGTTACCACTAGAGGAATTGCTTACTAAATGTCCAGTATCTTTTTATATTTCTGGGGGTCGAATTCGTAGGCTAATAATTTTGGAATCTCAATCCAGTAGATATCCTATTAAAGGCAGTATGGGATTATATAAACGTTATTTAAAATAAAATCTGAACTAAGATTGTGAATGGTGATGAGAATGTTCAAAATAATAGGAATAGGGGTTTGGACTTTATTTCTATAATAATCTAATTGTACATAATCAACATTATAGGTAGCAGAAAAAAATCATCCTATCTAAAAAGGATGACTTTTTTATTTAGTCATTACAAATTTTCAATAATTCTATTATACTTCAACGAAGTCCTTACCAATTCGACTATATTCGACAAAACTTTTAATTAGTTTATGGGAAAATTGACTTACTAAAAACTAATAGTAGAAAGAATGAATAATATGCTAAAAGATGTACTAATAAATATAACTGAAAATATTCATAACATTGGCCACCACGGTACAGAAATAGATGCAATGATGGATTCCGTAAGTGGTATGGGTCATAGAATAAAACATGGTCACGATTTGCAAGGTGCAATTGAGGCTTATCATCTTGAAGGATTTGAAGGGATAGGACTATGGTTTGACCATATGTTAAAAGATTTTACCTCACCTCAAGGAATACCCTTACCATTTGCAGAAGCTATTATTGAAACAACTGGCATGAAAATGGATGATGCTATAGATTGGCTAACGATCAACGCTGCGGATGTATTAGAAGTAGGTGGACAAGCAGCACTTATGCAATTTTTCAAGAAAAATAAAAATGCATATAAAAGTGCAATAATTTGTGGTACAGCATTAGGATTTATTGATGATAATCCACTATTGATTGCTTATAATGCAATAATGTATTTAAACATGTATAAAAAGTCTGGAAAACAATTACCTATACTTGATCAATCTTTAAGTTTCCTACGGAAAGGGATGGCAATTACGTCAAAGATTTGTGTTGGAGCAGCAGTAATAGATATAGGTTTTGCCGTAATAGGAATAAACCTTACAGAAATAATTGAAGGAAGTGGAGCACTGTTTGATGGATTAGATTTTTTGGTGGAAGGTGCTACAATTGCTGCTGATATAATTGATGGAGCAGCCACATTAGGTCTTGGGATTCTTTTGACAGAGGGTGTAAAGTATGTTTCAAACTCTTTAAATTCTGAAATTAAGGAGAAATACGAAAAAAATGCCCCAAAAGCTCACTCCCTATCTTCAATAGCACATTTACTAAAGATTGGTGCCCCAATAGGAATGGTAATCGTGCCATTAGACTATATATATGAAAATATTTGGTCGGAACAACGAATATTGGAGGATTAATTATGGTTTTTGGAGCTATAATTCAGGCAAGTAAAGGAATTAGTGATAATATTAAGATAAAAAAACAGAATGAAGAAGTAAATCTTATCATACAAAAATATTCATCGAGACAAAAGCTAATTCAAGAAATTGATCAATTGTACGACCGTACAATAGTAGAAAACCAAATACTATTTGCTGAATATTTATTGAAACGATCTGAATATAAAAATAATCCAATAAAAGTTCAAAGTCTATGGGAGAAAGTGAAATTGAAAATGAACGATAACATTAAAAAGGTCGAAGAACAACTTAATAAAGAGAGCGCGACAAAATTAGATGTAGCTAAACTTGTTACTGGTTTATCTCAAATGTCTGGAGAATTCGATAAAGAACTTCTTATCGTTAAAGATGTGTTATCAAAAGAGAAAGCTAAAAACGAAGAATCAAGTAATTTAGTAGCAAAGTTAAAAAATTTTGTTTTAGAAGAAATTAATGAAATAAATAAAGAATCAATGAACTTACAGAGAAACATATATGATCAATTAGATTCAAAAACAAGAAATCTAGAGAACAAGTTCAAAGAAGAAATAGATAGTTTAAGGAAAGAAGTATTTAATAATATTAATGAATTAAACGAAAATTTTATTAAAGAGACCTCTAGTATTCAGTCGAATATCCAGTTACAAAATGAACTTATCAACTCAATTAATAGTAATATCCAAAATCAACTTAAGAAAATAGAGGAAAATAATACAAAAGCTTTAGAAGAGCAGAAAAAATTCACACTAAAACTCATAATTCCCTTATATTCCATAAGTTTTATCTTAGCAAGCGTTATGTTTTATCTTATTATCAAGTAACTATGATTTAATATAGAATTATAAGTTTAATGGTAGTTTGATAATGATGATGAAAAATAGATTAGTCATTATCACCCAAAGGGAGAGGGTTAAGCGATGGCAAAAAATATTATAAAAATGTAGAAGAATAAATAATGAAGTTGAGAAAGTTAGAATGGCATGGGAGTATATAGAATTCTGAAGTATTAAGTTTATTTTACCCAAACCGTCTACTTATGATGGTGGCGCTATAATCAAAGGCATCATTGTAACATAATTATTTATTATGCAAGGGGGGAGAGTAGGGCTTGAGTCATAAACTCTTGGATAGAGGAATTTATGCCATTATAAATAAACGATTAAATCTAGTTTATGTGGGTGAGACTCAAAGAAACTTTTTAATAAGGTGGATTGAGCATTTAAATAACATATACAATCACTTCGATAATCAAGAAAGGACAATGCTGTTCTTAAACGAACAAACAAAGTTTATCGTACTTAAAATCATGAATGAGACTACATATTTAAAACATGATTTTTTCAGATATGAGCAAAAAGCATATGAGTTCTATAAAAGAAAAGGCTGGGGGATTGTATCTAAACATAATTACAATCAAGAAGGTAAGTATAGTGAATTTGTTAATGGAGATGAAAAGTTAATAGAGAGATATAAAAAAGCTATAAACCAAATGTCTATAGTATTGGCGACAAAAAATACTCAACATACTAATGGTTCCGTCATACTAAAAAAACTTTACAAACAAGTAGAGAGGAAGTTTGGTACTAACGTTGATAAAATCAAAGGAGAAAGTGTGCTGAGTAGATTAAATAAGGATGAATTGGAATTCATGCTATTAGAATTGTACCCAAGATTTTATCATAAAATCTTAGATTTAAGCAGGACTGAATATAACAAGAGAGATTGCCAAATGAGCTTTTTTTAAGAAACTTCGTCAACTTTCTAGGATATTTGGGAGAATGACATTCCAACTATCGGATTATAGTGAGAACATCAGCGAATTATTCTAAAGACTCTTTGTTCTCATAACTTTCCTTATGTGCACTTTATCACCAATTTACTAATAAACTTTGTAATAATAGAATATAATTTTGGTTACTGGAAAAAATAATAACAATGCAATTTTTAATATAAAGTGAGGAATAATATGGATATTCATAAATTGATCCTTTACATTAACATTCTTGGTATCTGCTTTCCAGTAGCACTTACATATGTAATGATAATAAATATTATTTTTGGAATTACAATTCAACCTGTTTCATTAGTCATATTAGCTTTGGGATATGCTGTAATGATTAAACATAATATGCTATTTCGTGAGCTATGGGAGAAATGGAAAAATCGTAATTAATTCACAAATTTAATAACCATCAAGGTGACAATATAACGGGTTCGGTTGAGAAGGAGAAGAGCATTAAACATCATAGCAAATAGAGGTGGAAATAGCATAAAAATTATCACCTCTTTTTTTCTTGATATAGCAGAGGATATATTAACTTGTTTATCTAGCGTTAATCCATTAAAAGGATTAACGTTTATTTTTTAAACTGTTCAAATCCAGCCAAATCTTAATAATTTCATTGTTAATCGAACGTACATTCGCATACAATATTTTAGAAGGAGGGGCTAATATGATAAAAGATCGTGGGAAAATGAAATGGGGGGCTGCATTTATGTTACCTGAAATGGTTGCTTCTCATAACAAGGTGGATTGGGATTATAAAAAAGTTGAAAAACCTATCCTTGATGAACATCTATTAGAAGAAATAAATCAAACGATATGTAGTGCAATGGAGTATAACCAGGAACTAGTGTTTACCCTGTACCAAAATGGAGAAATCCAAATACTAACTGGAAAAGTACATTATATAGATCAAATTAGGTATGAGTTAAGAATTTTAGATAAATTTAATGAAATACACAAGGTTAAGCTAAACGACATAGTTAACGTTATAGGAATAATGTGTTTTGCAAAATAAAAGTGCAGAGCTTTGCAAAGACAAAATTACGCTGCAACTTTACATGGAGAGGTGGGCATGCTAGCCTTCATGGCATAGCCAAGCCCTATGGCTACTGGCTTCTTGGCTAAAGGAGCATGCCCATAGAGGCTCCATGTCAAGTTGCAATACTCTGCATTTGCAATTGCAACTATGTGTACTTTTTTCCTGCAAAATACAAATAAGGGAATTTAAGAATTTTTGCTGCAGTGTATTTGTGTAAATATTAATGATTAATAGTTAAATTTTTTTCCCAAAAGAATAATAATAGGAACTAAAAAAGTATATGAAAAGAATACAATATTTTGTAAAAACATGTTCCAAGAGAACATGTTTTTTATTTTGTGGAGGAAATTAACTAATGAATGTCGAAATTTGAAATAATACTGTTTGCTAAACAACAGGAAAAGGAGCTGTTAGGATTTTATATGATTACAAGAGAAGACGTTCTTTATTATCTAGAGATGAGAACAAAAGAAAAGACACATGAAAAAAAGCGCTATTATAAGATAATAAAAGATCGAGAATCACAAGAGTATAAAAAGTTCATTAATGTGTATCTAGAAACTAAGAGTGTATTATCAGATAGAGAACAAGTGATTATGGATTCAATATATGGGGTTAGTGGTAAACCTATGAAACTAAAGGAAGTAGGAGAAATGATAGGGCTAACACCTGAAAGGATAAGGCAACTTATATATAAAAGTGAAAGAAAAATTACAACAGCGCTATGCAGAAAATTTAAGATTAAATTTATTTCCTAAAAAACCTTCGGGTGTGATTCATATAACTTTCCTTATTTAGTCTTTCGGCATTCCTATTTTGAATGTCGAATTAAAATTTTTTTGATCCTAATTAATATCTCGAAAACATGTGAAGCATAAGACCACACTTTTTTATTAAGAGGATTTTTATATCTTTTGTCGAAAAATAGGATAATATTAACTTCACTGATATTAAGGAGAAAATTAATGGTTTCTAAACTTTTTAATAGAGATAAATCTAAAGATAATTCTAAAAAAAATCACTATTCCGCCAAATAATAAAATCAAACCAACTAGAATAGGTGAACTGGGTGAATATAAGATAAATATTCAACTCGACCAATTCCCGAAGGAATGGAAACATTTATCTGATCTTCTGATAATAAATCGGCAATCAATAACTGGATTTTCACAGATTGATCATGTTGTTATTACAAATTATGGCCTTTTTGTAATTGAAACAAAAAATTACTCTGGAAAAATAATTGGGAAAAAAGATAATAAATACTAGAGTGTAAATAGAATATTTAAAATGTATAACCCAATATTTCAAAACTATGGACATATTAGAGCAATCAAAGAGTTTCTTATTGAATATAACTCAATCGATATTTTTTCGATGATATCTTTTACAAAACGTTGTACATTTAATGTTGACCCAGAATTAAGAAAAATCGCATCAAACAATATAATTGTATATGATACAGAGCTTTCAGAATTTATTAACCGAAAAATTAACATAATTAAACTACATAAAATTGATCAAGTTTTAGGTGAAAATGATATACTTTCAATCTTTAATACACTTAATGCTGCTAACATTACAGATTTAAAAATACGGAGAGAGCATGTTGAAAAATCCAAGCGAAATGACGCTACAAGTGAGAAAAAATTAACGAACTCAAATAAATGTTTAGTCTGTGGCGAAATAGTATCCGAGAAAGTGAAACAATATTGTTTATCAAACTCTAAAAGATTTAACGGTAAAGTTTATTGTTTTGAACATCAAAAGGGAATATAAAAGTTATTTGAAAGCAAAAGAATAAGTGTGCCATGCTCGTTTTATTCTTTAATAAAAACATGCAGTTTTTAAATAACTGCATGTTTTTTTATGTGATTACAGAGTGACATAACAGAGAATATATGAATTTGTATTCTAGTGTTAATCCAAATGTATGTTTAAAGCTTATTTAAAATAACAGGCAATTGAAAAAATCAGTGTTTAATCCGATTGTAAGGGGATAAAACCTAGGACCAAACCCTATAGTAAAATCCTGATGAACTTGATTTAATTTAACCTGTGGGTTTGGAAAAAGTTAATCGATTGTTTCTTTTTTTAAGCCGCCATTTTTAACCTGCTAAATATATTGAGTTTATTTAGAGAAAAGCAGTGCATTTTCAACTGAGAATTGCATGGCTTCTTTACATGATTTCGCTGAATAACAAATAGTATTCTACATTTTTAAAATTCGTTATCTATTTTTTTGAATAGAATTTTATTTTGAAATCTTATCTGAATATTTACTATTCAATAAAATTTCCTCCCCAGATAATTTGGTCCAATCATGAATGGAGGTAGTTGGGTTATTTTCTAAAAAGGAATTCATTATTTGGTAACCTATCTTGTTTTTGGACCAAGTGGGGATTCCCTTTATGGAATTTCCATTATGATAATCGTCTATAATTGCTTGGTCGATTGACATTAAATTTTTTTCTAAATCGTCCCACACTTCTTTCTCTTTTTGAGCCGATAGAGGTTCAATCCACGGTATATTAATATTGGGGTACAAACTTTTGGCAAAAGTATCAGCTTTTCCCTCAAGAATCATTGAATCTAATAAAGTATTATATGTACCTACTTCTCCACTCTCCATATAAATTGAATGGTGATATTCATGAGCAACAGTATACTCCAAAATTTTATTATCATTATAGGAAATAGGATCGATCTGTATTAATATTATATCCTTACTAATTGTTAGCCCAGCAACTCCCCCCAATTGATCTATACCAAACATGTTATCTGGATTAGGGGGAAATAAATACACCGTCTTATTCTCCCCTGAAAGGCTATTAGATGATTTTATTAAAGCTTGTTCTATTTTTTGATTTATTTTGTCTTGATTATTAATCAAAGAATAAACAAATTCCTCTAAAGTTTTAATGTTTTTAGGAGTTGCAAAAGCCCAACTATCTTTAAGCCAATATCCCTCTCCTTTACCTAAAGTATCTAGTTGAAATGGTTCAATAACACTTTGATAGTAATAATCTTCAAGCCTCTCGATATTACCTACTTTAGATGCGCTTTCCACATATTCTAATATGTGACTATAAAAAGGTATAATTTTAAATTCCTGTTTGCCGTTCTTAACAATGAAGAAGTCCTTAATATCTAGATCTTTAGGACGTTCAAAGTCATCCATTGTTTTATTAGTACAACTGATAAGTAGAACAGAACTAATAGCAAACATAAGAATTGTAACCAATCTTTTTATCATAACCACCTCCAAATATTTATCATTTTCATTATATACCAAATTTTCACTTTATTTAAATTTTATATATTCTTTAACAATTAATAACAAAATAGCAAATCTCTTCCTTTTTTTCAAATAAAATACATGGAAACTATTGACAATTTATGAAACTTAATTCTATCATATTATTGAAAATTCACTTTACATAGAATAGAATGAATTTTCATTTTCATTCTATTAATCTCGTAATTGTAGTGAGTTTTTATATAGAAAACTGTAAGGAGGTGAAAATATATGAAAGAGTTTGATCTTACGTTAAACGTAGATATCATTACACCGAATAATTATGATTTGGACCCTGGTGGGGGTGGTGGTAATGGTTCGGGTGGTGGTACAGGCACCCCTACTTGTATGGTTTCTTGTTCAGTAAGTTGTGGGTGTTGTGTAGATATTCGACCGTATGGTGGAAGTGATGAAAGTAAGTAAACAATTAATATTTTGCAGAGAAATGCTCTTGATAAACATTTCTTAATTACACGAGAGTTAATTAAGATTATAGGAACTAAAAATAGTGTAGGTTTTGGCCGGCTTCTTACCTAAGTTAGTTTAAGTTTTTAGTTGTGTTTATCGAGAGATTTCTCGGTAAAAGAAGGATATAACATAAAAATATAGAAAAACTAACTATGAATGATTGGAGATATAAATTATGAATGATGAAGGGTACGTGAAGATACGAAACTTTTTTTATAGAGAAGATGAAAATAGCACATTGGTGCTTTTTAATCATGTCAACAAAATTAGTTTGAGTGGTGAAACATCTAAGGATGTTTGTAAGATTCTTCCTTTATTAGATGGTAATTATACAATTAAAGAAATATGCAATAGGGTTGAAATGCCAATAGAATATGTACTTAAAATAATGAAAGTATTAGAGGAAAACAATATAATTTCAATCTTTAAGAACTCTAATGAGTTTGGGAAAACTCTAAATCATGAAGTCTCAATCTTCGAAAATCTTTCACTACGTAAAATGTCAACTGTTGACCATTACATTTCTGATAGAAAAAGAATTCTATCTAAGAACATACAGGTGGTAGGAGAGAATTACATTGCAAAACAGATAAATATTAATCTTAGTAATCATTTTAATATTGTAAATGATAGAAATAACTATAATCCAGATTTTATAATAGCAGTTGATTATTATGAAAATATTGATCTAATTAGTGAAATTGAAATGAAAGCTCAAAAAGATAAAATCCCCTTTATGCGTGTTATTGTAAATAATACGAATCTATATCTCGGTCCAATTTTTATCCCATTTGAAGGTCCATGTTATAAATGTTTTCTAAGTCGCCTTTACTCTAATTATGGAAACCTATACTATATGAAAAACTTTTCAGAACTTCATCAAAAGATTACCGATAAACATCTAGCATCTATACCAGGAGTAACAGAAATTGCAATTGGATATATCAAAACTCAGATATTTAAATATTTCAGTAGAAATTTGCAGAGTGATCTAGTTGGACACGAATATTCGTATAATCTAGAAAGCTTAGATAGTAATTTATCACCGGTATTTAAAGTCCCGGGTTGTAAACATTGCATTAGATCAAGTGAGGTAGGATAATGGCTAAAATTCTGGACATAGTGGATCAAAGAACTGGGATAGTTAGTAAAGTATATGATTTACCGCAAATTCCATTAAGAATCAATACAAAGCTTGCTGTTGCTAATAAAGTTATAGATGAAAAAGGTAATCTGATTATTCATTCTAATTCTGGTTTGGGATATAGCCTTACAAGCAAAAAAGATTCAGAAATTAAAGCGGTTGGGGAGGCATTGGAGCGTTATTGTGCATTGTATTTTGATAATAGGAAAATTAAGACTGGTTCATATAATACCTTAAAACAATATAATAGATTAGATCCTCTAAAAGTAACAGGATATCAAGACTGGCAGTACGCTGAAAAAGGATTTAAATATCAAAAAATTAATCATGATACCGTTTTTTCTTGGATTGAAGGTGAGGATGTTTTTAGTGAAAATAAAATATGGATACCTACATGTTTAGTTCATATGCATGGTGATCACCAAAATATTATCAGAGATATGATATCAACAGGTTTAGCGGCCGGTTCATCGAAACAACAGGCTTTCGAGGGTGGTGTGTTAGAAAGTATCGAGAGAGATGCAATAATGATTATGTGGCTTAATGAGCTTTCAATGCCTATTATTGACTTAAATTCAATTAATGATAATATCCTTCAAGATGCTTTTAAAGAATGTGACAAAAAAAACATAAAAGTCTTTATAATTGATATAACTACTGATTTACTCACTCCAACTTATTTTGTAGTACTAGTTTGTGAAACTGGCTTTCCTGTAATTGCCACAGCAGCAAAGACACATTATGATTATAGAAAAGCGCTTCGTGGAGCTGTTGAAGAAGCATTTATAGTATTTAACCATCTATATTCGGCAAAGAAAAATGGTAACGCAAAATATAATGATTTTACTGATTATAACAACGTAGGCATCGAAGAACATTCTTTATATTATGCATTTGGAGATAATAGAAAAGCTTTAGATTTTTTGTTTCAGGGAGAAATGATAAGTTTGGAGAAAAGTATAGAGAATAAGTTAGATAATTTTGATTCAGTGTTAAATCTATTAAAGGAATTGGATTTAGATGTTTTATGCGTGGATCTTACAACAGAGGACGTTGAACATTTAGGATTGAAAGTATTTAGAACTATAATTCCTGAATTAGCTTTTCTAGAATACTCATATCCAATGTTGAAATGTGAAAGATTAGTTAGGGTTCCCAAGAAACTAGGTTATAAGACAACCGGTAAATTTAATTCAAATCCACATCCTTTTCCTTAGAACGGAGTATAGTATGAAAAAAACAATAAATAAAAAGAATAGTTACGAAACTGCCATGATATATCATATTAACACTTTGACTACAAAGAATACATATTTAGAATTAGGTTTTAACGACTTCCCAGAGCCACAAAAGGAATTTGAACATTATATTCTAAAGGAATATGATTTGAAAATAGATGAAAATAAAATTAATAAAAACCCTTTATCGAAGATAATAAAAGACAGACACTCTGCTTTTAAGATGAATAATGGATATTTAACATTTGAAGAAATATCGCAACTGTTATATTTTAGCTATGGCTACCTTGATGAAGAAAAAAGTAGGAGACCTGTTCCTTCTGGAGGGGCGAGATATCCAGTTTATTTCTATATTGCAATTTTTAATGTGGAAAGTATAGAAAAAGGGATTTATTACTATAATGCTACGGAAAATAAACTTCAATTAATTTTTGAAGGAGACTTCAGGACTGAATTATTAAAGAATATACTAGAGCCAAATTCAGTAAAAGAATGTTCGGCAATAATAATGAATGTATGTTCAATAAGGGATACTTGTTCAAAGTATGGGAATATGGGTTATAAATTGATGTGTGTTGATTTAGGTCATGTATCACAAAATATCTATTTACTTAGTTCAGCTCTAAATATTGAATGTAGGGCTCATATGGGTTTTTTTAACGATTATTTTGACAATCTATTAAACTTAAATACACAAGATGAGAGTACACTTTTACTTCATGTTTTGGGAAAAGGGTTTGATTCAATATAATTGATAAAAGGGACAATATAAAAAGGGTTCCTTCAGTATTAAAATAGACCAATGTAATGAAATTCTGAAATTCTCAATAAATCATCTGGGACTATGGTGATGAAAGGAAATATAAATGGATAAAGATATCCTTTATTTTTTAATAAAACTATTCAAAAGGCAAAAAGCTTTATTATCCCTATATGTAATATTGGCAACGGTTAGTATGTTAATAGCAGTATTAACCCCGATGATCTTTGGGCTTTTTATAGATCGACTATTAGTTTACCAAAGTATAAAATTTCTAATTAAATTTTTAGGGATTATTCTTATAATTGGAATTGCATTTTCTGTAGTTAAATCAGTTACAATTATCATCAATAATAGATTAATAATCAAAAGTAAGTACTATTTAAGTAATATAATTAGAGATAAAATTCATTGGGTAAATAAAGAAGAAATAAAAAAAATAGAAAATGGGAATCTTACTCAAGTTATTACAAATGATTTAGCAAGCTGTCAATTAATTTTTAATAATATTTTAAATATTATTTTAGAATCTCTCTCTTTTGTAATGATCATTGTAATATTAGTTAAAATAAATATATTTTTACCTATTATTTTTTCTATTATTATACCTATCTACCTGATGTCTTATAAATATTTTAGTAACAGAATATATCTTATAAGTCAGAATATTGTTTTCTCGAGGGATAAGATATCCAAAGTATTAGAAGATATTAAGATTAATCTATTATCATATAAGCAAAATCCACATTGTAATGAATTTGACAATAAATATAATATACTTATTAATGATATATATCATTGGCAAAAAGCAAGAGGAAATAATGACGCTTACCTAAGTTTATTTAATCAGCTTATGTTTTTATTTTTATCAATTGGGGTTTTATTCTTTGGGGGATACTTAGTAATTAAGGGTTCATTAACTGTAGGATTACTAACAACATTATTAATGTACTCTACACGCTTTTTTACTCCAATTGAAAAAATATTAAACTTGTTAGTTTCATTAAAATCTACAATGGTATCTGTAAGAAGAGTCTATAATTATTATAAATTAACTGAGCAAGAACAGGGAACCAAGAATATATATATTACTAATGGCGATATAACAATAATAAATTACAGATTACCGAAATCTCAACTAATCTCGGCAACATTTTCAAGAGGACAATTAAACTTTATCACAGGTTCAAATGGTATAGGAAAAAGCACCTTAATAAATTCTATTTGTAAGGTGAATCCAGTTGATAAAAATACAGTTTTTATAGATGAAACAGATGTTTTCGATGCAATTGATAAAGATATTCATGAAAAAGTATTTGTGGTTTTTCAAGGCGAACAATTTCTTGGTAATACTATTCGAGAACAGTTGAAATATACTAGTTTAAAAAGCCAAAAAAGTTGTATTAGTGAACAAGCAAAAAAGGAGATTCAATCTTTTATCAAAAAAAGGTTGAGTTATTATGACCTTTCGACAAAAATTTCAGCACTGTCAGGAGGTCAAAAACAAGACATCCTATTAATATCTGCATTGAATTCATATCCAGAGATTTTAATTCTTGATGAAAGTTTCTCGTTTCTAGATGACTATTCAACAAGAGAAATTTACAATTTTTTACGAGTTATTTCATCCGAAATCACTGTAATAATAATTACCCATAATAAAGAGAATATTTTACATGGTACTGATATAGTTCTAAATGCAAACAACTATCAAAATACGCTTTCTAGAGAAGCTTTCGATAGTAGAATTAAAACATTGAGCTTATAAATTTAGCTACGATGTCGATTGATATATAGGAATCACACTTTAATTATAATTAAAAGGAGGCTAGAAGATGGACTTGAAGGATTTTGATCTTATAGTTAACTTAGACATTATTAAAACGGATCATTATGATTTAGATCCAGGTGAAAATGGAGGTAATCCAGCCTGTTGCTTGCCATCTCCTTGATCGAATGCATAAGCCCATACAATAAGTATATGTGTAAGGGCTTATGTGATATAGATTGTGGGAAGAAAGTTGCATTTATGTTACCTGAACTGTTGGCTTCTCATAACAAGTTGGATTGGGATTATAATAAGGGTTGATAAACCAATTTAAGATGACATATATGTACATTATAAGATTTTTTTCATTTAGTGGTAGGTGGATTTAATAAATTGTGTCATTACTCTTTTGTTTAATGATGTTTTCTGGGGTACATAAACAAATGGATAGGGAAATAGGTTACCTTTTTAAACCTAGATTACCTACTCTACTCAAACATGCGACTAAAAAAAAGACGCATGTTTTTATATTGAAATTAGACATCATGACATAATAGAGGATATCTGAACTTGTTTTTGCTGCGTTAATCCTGAAGAAGGATTAACGTTTTTTTTATAACTGACAAATCTAGCCTAATATTTATGTATTAATTGTTTTCAGAACGTATATTCGCATATAATATATGAAAGTGTTTGACGATTCCTTTTGTCAAACTCATTTCGTATATAATATAAATAAAGGGAAGGTTCTAAAGAAGACAACATAATTAACGTTATATCAATTAGGCGGGAGTAGATAACTCCCGCTTTCCTTATGTCAATTAGCTAAATTTATAACTGTAATTTCCTAGGTAAGCGCAGAATCTGACAAATTAAGTCTAATTGAAATATTTGGAGGATTATTACAATATTTTGTCGAATTAACTATATTAATAGTAATTTGCACTTACAGAGTAGTGGAGATAATTATTTTTTGATAATTATCTTGCAAATGAGTAAAAAGACTTAAGAGACTTCAAAAAAGTATATGCAAGACAATTAACATAAATTGAAGGTAAAGAGAGGATAGTAAAAGAGAACTGGCATGAATGAGGTTCTGCTCAGGCATTTACCACGATTTTTTAGTAATGACGGATGGCGTAGAATATAAAATGGGGTTCAATATCAGACCAGTAAATTCTTGTTAGAAAACATTAGAAAAGATTATGGAGAGGCTGCATGGTTTATCGTTTTAAATGCGGAGAGAAGAACATTAAATACTACCAAACTTTTGGAATAGGCAATTAATGCAATTAATTAATGTGTTATTTTTAAGATATAACTTAAAAGCATATAAAGGAATTGATAAAATGCCTTTTAATTATAAGGTTCATATTGATTTTTTAGAAGATTGGAAAAGATACCAAAAGATGCAATTAGAGCGGATAGGTTATATTATTGATAGGAATTGGGATTTGCAAGAAATAAGCTATAACTATTTTAACTGGATAAGAAGAGTTATTTTACCTCAAAGAAGAAAAATTTATATATCAAAAGAATTCTCGTGTCCTCATAAGCATCAAAAAGGGTTAAAAATGCTTGAAGAAAAAATAATAAAAGGTGAACATATATGGCCACACCTTAGTCGTAAATTGAAAGATTTAGAATACAATGATGATTTACTTAACGATTGGGGGATTCACCACCTACACCTTGGGGAACAGGTAGAATCAGACGGCTATATAAAAAGGACCGGTTCAGTCTTGTTTGCACGATTTGATAAATTAAATGCATATTTTATCGATGTAATGGATCATCGTTCTTTCACGAAGCAAAAAATGATTGAAATTATTCACCGAAATTGGCCTGATTCAATTGAAAATTTTAGATTAAAAGGAGTACAAAATATTAATGGGATAATCACAGACGACAATATTGCTTCTTTCAGAAAATCAGGCGTTCTGTCCTTTATTCAAATAGAACCCGGTGTAGTTTATGCTCCCCCAGGGATGGGTTTAACTACTGCTAAAACAAGTGTACAAACAGGCAGAGAGGTAGATTTCTATATTACAAGAATACGCCAATTTGAAGATCACGTTCGATCAAATATTGGAAAGTTTGTTCTAGTAGCACAAAAAGAGGGCAACAAAATTGGTAATGAGATGCGTTTCCATCTACTTATTGATGAAAATAATGATGTTTATGCAAACGAAATATTATCAAAAACTTCATTCTACCTAGGGCCAATTAATAGTAAATAACGCCAATTTAATGAAAGGGTGGTTCCTATGTAATAGATAACTAGTTGTAAGAAAAAACATAAAAGAAGGGTGAAATATGAATGACATTAATCTATTATTGAGAGCGCTCACAAAAGGGGAAATGGTAGACATTATTCAACGGTTTTCCATCCAAGTAACTGGATTTGCTATTCATGTTGAAAAAGCTCCTATACCCCTTTTATTAGCATCACTAAAAAAAGAAATAGAAACTGGACTAAGAAAGAGAAGAAATAGGGGTAAGAAATACACCGAATTTGAAGAGATTTGTAAATTTTTAGCTTCAAGGTACCTTCCAGTAATAAATGAAGGTAATTATGATTCTTTAGAAGAAGTTGCAGAGCTGTTCAAATTTGAAAGACTATATTCCAAGGCTTCTATGTTAGCTATTCTGTATCTTCATTTTCAAGAAATTTATATGGAAAACCTTGCGACATTAGAGGACAACATTAAAAATGACGTTTTTATTTTAAACGGAATAATAGAAGAGATATCGTTAGAAGATAAATTGACACGATTTAATGAAAAGTTATTGAGGAGCGATAGTTATGAACAAGAATTAAATAATATTAAAGAGATAATAAGAGAAGAGATTGGTGAAGAAGAATATGAAGAGATAAAAGAAAAGGTGAATAAAAACGGTAATGAATCATTTTTTAGAATGATTCATGTAACAGGGAAAGGAAAGCATTATGTTCCTATGATACCGTTTTTATTAGAAGAAAAAAGATATACAAATAATAAATATGCTCCTTTATTAGCAAAGGTGCTCCTAGAGATTATCAAACAAAGAAAAATAATCGAAAAAGATACTAATAAAACACTAGATGACACTAGAGAAACTTTAGTCAAAGTTACTGGTATACTAAAAAAAGAACAAGAAAATTATTCTTATCTCAAAAAAGAACACGCAGTATTAAAACAAAGAAATAACGAAATGCAAATTAATCTTAGTGAGTTATCACAGGAATTATTAAAACAAAAGCAACACCTGGAAAAGAGTTCAGAGCAGTTTGATGAGTTGAAAACTGTGGTGGCTTTTATTAAGCATTTACTTAAAGAGAAACAAGTTATTCTTGTTTCAAATGAAACCCACCTTTTAGAAAATGTTTTATTTGGTGATTTTGTAATCGATGTTGAAACATTAAATTATCATATAAAGAAAAAAGATACTAGATTATTTGATGATAAGGTTCTTTGTATCACCCGTGTTTCATATCCGAATACTGAGAAATGGAGGAAACATTCGAATTATTTAAAGCAACAAATGATACAATACTGTGAGTTGTCTGGCTATGTGATAGAAGAATATATACCTCAGATGTTGGAGTTTTTATATAAAAGGGAGAGAGAAGTAAAATGGTAATGGAAACAGAGATGTTGGAGTTAGAGCAAACGGATAGAAAAATGATTGAAGAGTGTTTTGTAATTGGAAAGTTAGCAGAAGATTCAGCTGATCTACCAAGGCTAGGGGATGACCTAGGTAAAGCTGTCTCCTATAGAGATTTTAATGGTAACCAAGCTGTGGTGTTTTATATACAACCTTTATCTAGAGAACCTGAAAAATTACAAAGTGTACTGGGTAAATCTGCAACAGAAGTTTATATTTCGTTTGATGATAAAAATAAACGTTATCTAGACCGTCTTGGATATTCTAAAGAAGAGGATAAAATTAGCTTTTTGCGGGAGCATTTTAAGAACCGATTGCTTCTTTTTAAACCAGTATTATCTTATGAACTTAAAAATTCACGTTATCATTATAATTTTCAAATTATATTAGATGAAAAACTTGATACACAAGTTATGGGTAATTCAAGGTTCTATATTCCAATTCCAACGTATTCTCAGTATTCACATCAAATGTTCGAAAGTAGGCTAGTTTCAGGAAAGCCAATTGAATTATCGTCTTATAACCATGCGATGGAAATCCCTGAGTTTCTTATTTGCGGTGATTTCTTATACTATATTGTGGATGAAAAAGGTCTAAAGAAATATAAGGTTAATCAAAACCATAATCTTTACATTTGCGAAAAACCTGAGGCAATTCTGCGAATTCCAAAACCTGAAAATTTTGAACGTTATTTAAAATTAGGTCATAAAGATATTGCGTTTGCTCCAATTGAGGTAACAAAGAAGTGGATTGATGAATGCAATGAGTTAGGAGTTTCTATCCCTGAAGTTATTAAATCTCGCGTTAAGGATTCCCCAAAAGAATCACAGACACTGAAAAAAGTGCCAACCAAAAAGAATATAGAAAAGGAATCAACAGAAACAGTAGTAAATGAAAGTGACTTTATCCAAAGATTGGATTATTTAGCTCGTAAAAAGAAGTTGCGTTATGCGTTGGATGATCTATATAACTTTCATACTTCCTTAAAGACATCTAATTTTACTATATTAGGAGGAATGAGCGGCACGGGGAAAACAGAACTAGCTATGCTATATTCAGAAGCCTTAAAGATGAAAGAAGGAGAAAACCTTCTATTCATTCCTGTAAAACCTTCTTTTACCGAACCAAGCGATTTATTTGGGTTTTTAAACCCTCAAACAGGTGTTTATCATGAAAGTGAAGTTGGCCTTGTTTCTTTTTTATATAATGCAAGCATAAATACTAATAAAATGCATATGGTTTTATTTGATGAAATGAATCTAGGACAAGTAGAACATTATTTCAGTGATTTCATTTCGATTTTAGAATTGGAAAAAGATCAGCGGACGTTGAGACTCTTTAATCAAGGAGCAAACTGTGTACAACCTCACCTTCGTGAAGGAATACCAATCGGAGATAATATTCTATTTGTAGGTACTGCAAATTTCGATGAAACAACAAGGGATTTTTCAAACCGAATGTTAGATAGAAGCAACGTTATCCTCCTAGAAAAGCTTTCTTTTTTAGAAGCACAAAAATATGAACTAGAGGATATAGAAAATCTACAGGACTATGAGAATAAAGAAAAAACTAAGGTGAATAACCCAGATGCAGAAATTACAGCAAAAAATTATAGTTCATGGATTAGTTTGAAGAAATCCCTTTCTTCTTTAGAAGAATATGAACTTTCTATATTGGATAGTCTTCACGAAGAAATAAGTAGCTATGATTCTCAAACAGGAGTTTCATTCCGAATTGCAAAGCAGATTGCACATTATTTGGAAAATGTTCCAAAAGATGAAGACGAAAACCTTTTCATTGAACGAACAACCGCTTTTGATTATCAAATTAAACAAAGGATTCTTTCTAAAATAAGAGGACATAAAGAACAAATTGAAAATCTTGTTGGGCATCATGATGAAGAGTATTTAGATGGAAGAATTAGTATTATACTTTCTAGTGAAAATAGGGCGAGCTTCGAGAAATCAATAGCCTACCTAAAACAAAAGGCGAAAGAGTTGAAACGTAATGGCTATACATTGTAATAATGAAGAATTGCCCCTACAATTATATTTCGAAGATATCAGAGGGGTTCCATACAATATAACAAGGTTATGGAATAAACAATCTGAAATTTGTTATGATGAGCTTCCAATTTTAAAGGAAAATGCTAGAATTGGAGTTCGTTTCTATTTAGATTCCGACAATAGATACGATTTTAAAAACTCCTATCTACGTATTCAAACAAGTCGATACAGAGATATTGAAAAAAATGAGGTTCTCGTAATACCCTTATCCCAGTCAAATGATGAGCTCCACTGGTTGTATATAGGGGGAAAAAAGGATGAAGAATTCCCTTGGAGAATGGGGGTTTATTTTTTAGAGCTACATGTGAATGGACGCATTTACAACGGAGGAATCAACGTTGTACCTCTACATTTAGAAAAAAGTCAAGTAGAAAAAATGCATTCCTTTTTAAATGAACAAGTGCATAGCATAATTTATGATTTTGTTTATAGTATTAAATCATTAAATAAAATAGAGGATGTGGATTTACCTGAATATTGGTACTATGACTATGCGCGCAAATTAGGAGAATTTTTTTATGATTTTATGCATGCTATGACGAAAATTACGAAACACCCGAAAGAGCAGATTCAAAGCTGTTACGAAGCATCTGCCAAATTAGGGAAAACCGATAATGTAAGTATTCGTTGGGGAATATCAAACAAAGGTCAAATGAAAAATAAAGGTGCATTCCAGCAATTCTATTATTTAAATAAGACTAAAAGAAATAATAACAACAATAAAGCAAATCAATGGTTAAAAAATATCTTAATCTTATGGATGAAAGATATTTCAAATGTATCTCTGGCAATTAAAAAAGATATTGCTGTTTTGCAAAAGAAAATAAATGAATTAAATACAATTCACGAAGAACTTCTGGAAAAAATCGAGAAACTTTCATATCGTCGCAATGTAGGAGAGAATACAAAAAGAGACCTAAAAAGTCGCCTTATTATGTCAAAAAAAGATATGATTAAGGCACAGAATCAACATAGTGTACTAACTGCATGGTTGTCTTTAATGAATTCTTTTGAAAACAAGGTAGCATATTTTTTAAACCATACATTTCTTTCTGATGTTGAAAGAAATTATAGAAAACCCATCATGAAAGAATATCATTATTTCAAAATAAATGAGATGTTTGAAAGTATAAAGTTTACTGAAAATACTAAAGGTAATACAGCAAGGTTAACACCTGTTTTAAAGCCTACTTGGCAAATTTACGAGTATTTTTGTCTGTTTAAAGTAATCGATATCTTGAAACAACTAGGCTTTAAGTTAACTTCAGGTATAAATGACAATATCATTAACTACTATTTTGAGGACCGTATTCATGAGGGTGCTCGATTTACTCTTGAAAAAGGAACACAAGTAATTCATATTTGGTACGATCATTATCATGCTAACTCTGCTAATGAAGCTAATTCAATTGGAGAGGCTTTTTATACACCATTTCCGAAAAAGAAACCTGATATAAAAGTAGACTTTTTTAAGAATGAAGATGGAAATTTAGTGCATAATGGAACGATTATTTTTGATTCTAAGTTTAGTAAGTTTAAAGATATATATAACTCGACATACAATAACAGTACTTCTGAACAATTAATTAGTTATTTCTCTTTCTTTTATACTGGAAAGGGAAGTAGGCAAGGAGGAAGACCCTGCGTAGACAGAGTTATCTGCCTCTATGCAGGAGATGATACAAATTATGTAGTAACAGACAGACAACCGATTACTTATTTAAATCTTTTTCCCTCCATAAAAAAAGATGAAAGGGTTGCTGTGGGAGAAATTGAGCTTTTGGAAATTTTTCAGGATATCCTATCATCCTATGCTTAGTTTAATAGAATTCGGCAACTTATGTTTATTTAACAATTAATAAAACTTTATAAACAGATAATGTTTTATTTGAACATGTTATTAATGGTATCAATAACTCGCTCATAACAGCAATTATGAGCGAGTTATTTTATTCGAGGTTATAAGTAAGTTTACCACACAAACGGACATTAAAAATTTCTTCTACGACAGTTTATTTATTCATATTTTTCACTGTTTATAAGGATTATCCTGTAGTCTGAAGAGGGAGGGGATATTGTCATACTAGAATACATAATTATCATTATGTGTTTTGTTACAAATAAAACAGGTATCCATTATTCTATACCTGTTAAATAGTTTTATTTAGATAAAATCTTTATATTATTAAATATAAAGTCATTTTCTTTAATTACTAAATTCCTATTTCTTAAATAGTTTGGATGAATATAGTTTCTAGTTACTTCAATATCATTGTGACCTAACATCTGTTTAATTAATGTGATATCTGTATTTGACTCATACATTAATGTAGCAAAAGAATGTCTTAAAGAATGAATATTTACTCTTTCTAAATTTACTTTTTTTAAAAAACTCTTTAATAAATAACTTACTTGAGAGTAGTTTAAATTAAATAGATAATCATTGTCTTCAATTCCATATTCCTTAGTATATTTTTTTATAGCTTCCGAAATATCAGGTCTTAATATAATTATTCTCTGTTCTCTATTCTTGGTTAAGGGTAAAATAATGGTTTCTTCATTCCAGTTAATATCTCGGATTTTAATATTTAAAATTTCAGAAATTCTACTCCCAGTAGTAATTAGTAAAGTAAAAAGTAACAAATCTCTCTTTAGCACTTTACTATTTGAAACAATAGAATGAAAAAGCTTTAGCAAATCATGCCTACTCAATATATTAGTGTAATTTCTTTCTTTTCTATATTGTTTAAAATTAAAAGATGTTGAATCCATAATATTTTTAAAATCATATGTCCTATTTAGATATTTAAAAAAACTACCAATAGCTTTTCTAGCTTCTGATATCCAATTATGCCCTTTATTTATATTTTTCGAAAAAAATTTATCAATTAATTTTGAATCTATAGGCTTGAATCCTATTATTTTACCTTTGATATCAACAATAACATAAACCTTTTTTAAATGAATTTCACAAACTTTGGTATTAGTTTCTACAGAGAGATATTCTACAAATTCTTGAAGTCTTTTTGAATAAATTTTTATTGTCCCGTCAGAAAAACCTGAAACTTCAAAAAACTTATTTATTTCTTCTGCTAATATTTTCATAAAGCACCTTACATTATTTCTTTTATTATTTTTTCGAATGGAATTGGATATTTTCCCGTTATTTCTTCTCTCAAGTCTACTGGGAATAATTTTGTATATATTGTAGTAGTTTTTGGATCATCATGACCTAAAACTTGGCTCAAATATTCTAATTTCATTCCACTTCGCAGACAATTAACAGCAAATGTGTGTCTGAATGAGTGAACGGTTAGCCTACTATCATAATTTAACTTCTTCAAAATATTTTTTAAAGTATATTGTACACTTCTTACTGAAATATGAATTTTCTTATCTTTATCATAATCTTTACAAAAAATATAGCAATCACGGTTACGTTGGTTTATTTCTAATCCTATTAAATTTAGATAATTAATTAAAGCGTTTTTTACCTCTGGATACAAGACTATATACCTTTCTTTATTTCCCTTCCCAATCGTATAAATTAGTTGTTCCTTTATGTTTATATCCCTAACTCTAAGGTTTACAAGCTCACTTACTCTTAATCCTGTTCCTAACAGGGTAATAAATACAGCTCTCCATCTATAGCCGTGGGTTCTATTCAAAGTTAACTTCAAAATTGACTTAATTTGTTCATCAGAAAAGTACTTAGGAAGTAAGTGGTATTTATGTTTTGTAAACCTATATCTAATATTTTTCGTAAGAATGTCATTTTCGTAGGCAAATGTAATAAGTTTTCTGGTAATTGCTTTATAAGTATTAATAGTTCCAATAGATGTTATATTCTGACCTTGTAAAAAGGCCATTAGTAAATCCTCATTTATTTCTTCAATATATTTAGTACTAGAATATGATTCTAAAAAAACTTTAAATCGAGTTAAGAAACTAATGTAATATTTGGCCGTGTTTGCAGAATATAATCCTCTTTTTGATTTTATATGGTTAATAAAATCATCAATTACTTCAATAATAGAATATTCATTTTCCTCTTTAATAAATAATTCTTCACTCTGATTAACTAACGAATATAATGATTCCAAACTTATACCTAGCTCTCTACATACTTCTTCATAATTAATACTACTTCTAATTTCAATAGGCATTAAATGTCACCGTCCTTATTACCAAAAGGATTATACTGTAAAGTATTCTTTAAAAGTCTTTTATGATTTCTATTTAAATAATAGATAGTAGATTTCAAATGTTTATGTCCCATTGATGCAGAAATCTCAGAAATCCTATTATCATTATTATCTATAGCATTAGTAGCGTAGGTATGTCTTAAGGCCTTTGCCGTAATATAACTTCTACCAAAAGCTTTTTTACTTTCCTGGGTAAAAAGGCGAGTTATTGATATTCTACTTATCCTACTACCATTTATCCTTAAAAACAAAGAATCACAACTTGGCATGTACATTTCTCTTGTTTCTAAATAAGACTTTAACATTTTTGCTAATTTTGGATTGATGCTCATTTTTCTTTGTCCCGATTTTTTACTCCTAATTATAATAGTTCTTTCTGATAGCTTTAAATCATTGATATTTAAGTTGCATATCTCAATAGGTCTACATCCAGTATCGAGAATTAATAATATTATTGAAAGGTTTCTAAGCTTGATATCTGAATCATTAGCATTAACACTAAGAATAAATTTAATAATGTCATCAACGTCAATATATTCATTTGTCCTCTTGGACCAACCTCTAAACTCTTTTGGTATAGTATACTCAATATTGGTAAAGTTCTTATACGAAAGGAAATTACAAAAATGTTTGATACTGAGTAGATAAACATATGATGTAGGAATAGTAATCTCACCATTATTAATTCTCATTCGAAGATAATTCTCATATTCAGTTATATCAGTTTGATTAAACCGCTTATAATCATTCAAGACTTGAAACTTTCTTCCATTGGAATTTAATATTTTTATAAAAAGCTGCACTCTAATGACATGATCAATAACAGCACTATAATTTGATAATTCTAAGTACTCTTTAAATAACTTTAGTATAGGATCGTACTCATGATACTCATTCTTCCTATCCTTGAAAATTTTTTTAGTACCTTTACCCCTATTCATTTTAGTATTCTTAGAAACGTATTCTTCACTAAATTGATTCAATATAATTCCTCCTAGATTATCTTTTTATTATTTACAAAGGTATATTGTTCTTATATAATAAATTTAAATTAGTACTTTTATTTTTGGGGCTATCCTATTGTGGGAAAGCGGTTTATTATTAGTCTATTGCAACCTTTTGGGTTGATGTTGCTTACTGCGTTAGTAGTATGTGATTAATCAGCACAAAGGGTTTTTTGTATTGAGTCTTATATATATAATTTCCAAATAATTACATTTTATAACGTATTATTTTGTTAATACGACAATTTTCTTTATTAAAGTAAAGCGTATTAATATCCTGTAATACATCATAAAGTTGAATTTGGAAAATTGATAAAACTAACAGTTTATGATTAAAAACAGGAAAGGGGAGATGTGATATGGAAAGTTATATTGAAAAGCTAAATAGAATAAATAATGACTTAACCATTTATATAGAAAACCATTTAATTTTTGATATCATCTTGCTATTTTATTTAATCATAAACATTTTATTGGTTTATATAAGACTGCAATCTAATGATTGGAACGAAGAATAATATTTGATTTTGAAGTATCTTAAACTTGGTGAGGTAAATGAATCAAATACCAAGACAGGATCCCTTTAAAGGGGAAGATACATATATCAAAATTTGTTATAGAAGGACAATTGAGTTCATTAATAATCAGTTGAATGAGGAAGAATACATTAAATTTCATGAGGATTCTAATGGTAGAAACACACTTCCTTGGCCAGAATTATATTTACTTAGAGGAAATATGAATCTTTTTAGAAATTTTCTTTTAAAATTCAAATTAAAAAACAGACGATTAGTATTAACTAATGAAGAGATTATTGGATTTAGCCAACAAGCCTTGTACGATAATTATGGTATAAGTTTTAAACCACTATCTAGATTTATTGGAAAAAGTAAATCAGTTGTTAGAAGAAAATTCGACCCCAAAATAAGGAATATTGTAACCAGTGACACGGATGTATTTCATAAAGAATTTGTTGCCTTTATGGCATTATTAGCAAGAGTTCCAATCGACTGGTTAGAAGAAGAGATACCTGAAAACAAATGGAGAGTTCATCATCTAAATTACCTACAAAATAGTAGAGTAAATTCAAATGAATTACTTGAAATAATTAATTCTACCTCCAAAGAGATACATGATGTTAGAGGTATAATCTTAGCATTGGAAAACGAAAAAAATAATGAAACTTTTATTCGTTTGGAGTTGATAAATGGATCTTTTATTTTGGAGATATTAAATCAAGATAATCCTTTAAGAAGCATAGTATATTTATTGGACAAACTCAAAAATTTTAATATTGAAATTGGTTACACGAAAACAGTAATTCCTTCTCAATATAATTTCACGGTAATTGGAAATAATAATCCACAAAAGTCTATTTATTTACCTGAATTTAAACGATTGCAATTATAAGATTGTATTGTAATCCAACACTAAAAAAATGAACAACCTCCTAAGAATAAGGAGGTTTTTTTATGGACAAAAAAATGAATGAAGAAAAACTAAAGAAGAAAAACGCTTTACTATTAATCGAAAAATGGATAGCTGAATTAGAAGGAAATGAACACAATAGAGAGGTTAAAAATGATGTTACAGATAACAACAATGAATAACCAATTAGAATACCTTATTTCAAATCAGAGTTCTATTATGGAATCATTACAAGCAATGAAGGAATATAGACAATGGACTGAATCTACATTTTATAGTTATTTGAAAGATGTAGAAGTACTGGAGAAATTTTCTGATGAACATCATCTCAATCTCAACCTTGGAAATGTTAGGTTACATATAGTTCAAAAGTGGATAAAATGGCAACAATTTAATAATGCAGCCTCTAGTACAATTAAAAGAAGAATGGCATGCCTTTCAAGCATTTTCGATTTTTATAAAAGTTTAGGAATTGTAAATAGCAATCCATTTAAAGCAATTTCTATTCCGGATGGGTTTTCTAGTCATCATTCACCAGTAATGAACATAGAGCAACTAAAAAAAGTATATTTACAGATAAAAGATTTGAAATTAAAAGGGGTAGATATAGAAGTTACTGTTAAAGTTATGCTAATGACCGGACTTAGGAATGAAGCATTAACAAGATTAACAGTATCAAATATCTTGGTAGACAAAGAAATTCTTTTGTATGATGCTGGAATCTATAACAGAAAACACAAAGTACAATTTTTTCCGTTACCACCAAAGTTGTTTGCTTTGTTACAGCACCATATAAAGACTAACGACTTGAAACCTGAGGATCCTTTACTCTACGGGCTAAAAGGGCAGCCTCTACAGAATAAACAGCTAAACAGAATTACAGACCGTATTTGTGCAGAATTAGGATGGAGGGAGGAAGAAAAAGTAACACCACACGGCTTCCGTGCAACCATCGCCACATTACTTGACGAACGTGGAATATCTCATGATGCCATCAAATTTCTCTTAGGTCATAGTGAAAAAGACAATATCAAATTTTACTTACGGCGAGATCAAAGGAAAATCAACCTGTTGCGAAAGGCTTTAACGGAAATCGAAGACGAATTAGAAGAGAGTATACTTGAAGAGAGCCCTTTAGTATCCTCAGATACGAAGAAGGAGGGGGGAGGAGACTTTAAAAAACAACATGAATTATCATTACCAGAAGACATTCTATTAAAACTTTTAGAAACACACCCACAACTAGCATTAACCATTATCCAAAGAGGATATGGTGAGCTCAACAAAGAAAGCTTTCCTTCGAAATAGAAGGAAAGCTTTTTAAACTATTTTGCAATTTCTTCATCGGCACCTTCATCATTCGATTCATTTTTATCATTTAAAAATGAATCAATTGCTTTTTTCTTTTGTGAAAAGTCCACATGTGTATAAATGGACGTAGTTGCTAAATTCGAATGTCCAAGTAGTTCTTGGATGGTGCGCAAATCAATTTTATCGTTTTGCTGCAACAACAATGTCGCAAACGTATGACGTAAATGGTGAAGCGAAAACTTGTCAGCAGGTAGTCCTGATTCCGTTAATAACATTTTAAACAGTTTATGTAGAGACCTAGGATCAAGATATTTTTTATTACGACTTTTAAATACAGGTTCTTCATGATGAAGGTTTGAGGTTGTCAAACTTTCTTTATATTTCTTAAATAAGTCAAGTACCATTGAATGAAGAGGTAGGAGTCGCTCTTTCGAACCTTTTCCTCGGATGCGAATCGTTTTTGCATCAAAATCAAGTTGATCCCATGTTAAATCAACAAGCTCTTGACGTCTCATTCCAGTTGTAGCAAGCAGTTTAAACAACAATTCATTTCGTAACGAAAAAGGGCGCGTGTCTGTTTCTAGATAGGATAAAAACTGTTTTAATTCTGATGCGTTCATGTATCGCGGAACTTTTTTATCAGCTTTAGGATATTCAATTCCTGCCATGAAATCCTGCTCCAGAAATCGCTCTTTTAAACAAAACTTCGTAAACGACTTTAAACATGAAATTCTACGCTGAAGCGTACGTGGATGAATCTTTGCATTGAGTATCTGGTCTCGAATAAACCTTCGAACATTCATCGAAGATAAATCAGTTAATTCCAGTGAGCGATCATGTCTTTTTAGAAATATCTCAAAGCAATGTAAATCATATTCATACGAACGATAGGTGTGATACGACAAATTTAACTCCACTTGAATGTAGGACAAAAATTCATCAACTGCATCTGACAATAACATTGTACAACGACCTCCAGTAAAAGTTTGTTATGAGGACGCAACCGATAATTCTATCCCGAACCTACTAATTATTGGGTCGATCCCGAGGATTATGGGAACCGAACCGAGACTTATGGGGAGGTGGAACGGAGTGGTTCCTGATAATGAATCTTATCGGAACCAAGGACCCTGAGTTATTGGTACGTTAAGATTTGTATCTAGTTTACATAATATTTATTCTAGGAACTTAGTTGAAACTACAAAAAATAGAGCAGCATAATCCATGCAATTGTAAATTTACTGTATAATTGACTTATAGTAATATTTAACTGCAATTCTTTATAAGTTCTTATTATAAATTAGCAGCTAAAGACAAATCAAATAATATTTTAAATTGATTTTTATTGAATTTTCCTGGAGATGATCGTAATGCCTTATGAAAGTAAAATTCGCCCATTTAATACTGATCGAGTAACTAAAAATACTACTATAAGCCAAAGTATTCTTAAAGATTTAAAACAAATTGCAGATTTGAACGAAATGCCGCTAAATCAATTGATTGCAGAAGGAATCGATTATGTATTACAAAACTATAAAAAGCCAAGTGACTTTAAGTCTCCTGATAAGCCACTAGATCGCGTGCAAATGGGAACTACATTTAGTGAATCTCAATATAACATGCTAAAAGAACGTGCACGGAAGTTACACACCCATACAAATACGTTACTTGAGTTAGGTATGAAACATGTGATTCAAAACCATCTCAAAACTTAAACCTCAGCCTCCTCCAAGAATTTTCCACCCTAGTTTACATAATGATATTATAGTAAACAAAATACATCTAACTCAACCTTTGTTTAATCGCCTTTAACTCGACTAGAAGTTGAATCATTTCACATTTACTTACTCTTACCGGCAATTGATCATTAATTGTAATAAAATGATCTTGTTCTTCTTTATCTAATTCTCTTGTTAAGTAATTGCATATTGCTTCCATTCTCTCTTTACTAATTACCGATTGTGTCCTCATATGCTTAAATTGAGTTAATACATACCTATCCTCCTCTATCTCACCAGCTATAAGAGTATTTTCATCGTTTATTCCATCATAACGATCCATCTCATCTCCTCCTTATAAATATTAAATTGCTCCTCCTTCCTTCTTTTTATAACTTTATCTCAAATTTAAAAGAACAGTCTATATTATTTGAATCTTATCTGTACTTCTAGTATCTTTTACTATATGTAGTTATATAAATAACAATTGATTGATAGTATACTTAGTAACGATTATAACAATTTAATCGACTAACGAAAGGATTAACAAAATGACAAAAAAATTGTACTATGAATCCCCATATTTAACCAATTGGAGTACATCTGTAAAAGATATTATCAAAAAAGAGGGTTATTGTTTAGTTACACTGGAAGAAACTGCTTTTTACCCGGAAGGTGGTGGACAGCCATCGGATTCAGGATTTATACAAAGTATTGAAGTTTTAGATGTATTCAGCGAGCAAGGAGAAGTCTACCATAAGCTCCCTTATCCTCCTGAATCTCGAGCTGTAGAATGTTCAATTGATTGGAACCGCAGATTTGATCATATGCAGCAGCATACGGGTCAACATTTATTATCTGCATTGTGTATCGATCTGTATAATGCACATACATCAAGCTTTCACCTAGGTAGGGACACCGTCTCAATTGACTTATGTATTCCTGAACTGAGAGAAGAACAACTTCAATATATCGAAAAACTCGTTAATCAGTCTATCTATGAAAATAGAGAAATCCGAACATATTTTGTAACAAAGGATCAGGCTCAAACCCTCCCCCTTCGTAAACAACCTGATGTGGAGGGTAACGTTTTACGTATTGTTGAGATAGATGGAATTGATACCTCTGCCTGTGCAGGTACCCATGTACACCGTACTGGAGAATTAGGCCTTTTCAAGCTGCTAAAAACAGAAAAAAGTAAAGGAAATACACGTGTATACTTTATTTTTGGACTCCGTGCATTACAAGATTACCAAGCTACCCACACAGCTATAACAACATTAGCAACAGCGTATAGTACTAACCGTGAAGGTCTTTTCGCCAAAATCACAAAAATTGAAAACGAGAATAAACAATATATAAAAGATATTGAACTATTAAAAGAAGAGTTGAACCGATTTGTTGCGCTTGAACTCATTCAAGATCATCACCAATCTGTTCTCGTTGAATCATTTGCTGACAAAACATTAAAAGAACTTCAAGGAATCGCAAAGCAAATAACAGAACGCACAAATAAGCTTGTTATCTTCGCATCATTACTGGAAAATAAGCTTTTTATTACACATAACGGATCAATTTCAATCCATTGTGGTCAACTACTTAAACAAGAATTACCTTCTCATAATGGAAAAGGCGGCGGTAATAATACATCTGCACAGGCAGCCTTTTCAAATGCCGAAGATCTAGAAGCCTTCAAGAATTTCTTAGTTTATAAAACTAACGAAACCCTCTAAAAAGTGTAAAAAGCTACCAATAACGGTAGCTTTTTCAAGTTTAAAATTTATCATTTTTTAATCCAAAATTGATAACCCCTGCTTTAGTTAACGAATCATAAAGAATCACTAATAGTGGGCCAAGAAGTAAACCGACGATTCCAATAATTTTAAATCCTAAGTACATACTAATTAATGCAGCTAAGGCACTAATACCAAAACTTGAGGAATACACTTTTGGTTCAACAATTTTTCTTATGACTGTAATCAATACAAATAGAATGATTAATCCAACACCAAGTCTTGTATCCCCGTTTATTAGAACAAAAACGGCCCAAGGAACGATAAAAGACCCAGTTCCTAAAATTGGTAGCAAATCAACTAATACGATTAGAAGAGACAATACTACTAAGTACTCAACATCTAATATCCATAGACCTATATAAGTAACGATAAACGTTACTCCGCTCAGCACAATTTGGGCTTTAAAAAAGCCTACAAATATCTTTTTTAATTGCGTAGTAACAATTTTTACTTTTTCAATTGTACTATCGTTAAGCATTTCTTTTACTCTTCGCTTGATCGATGGAACCTCATTCATAAATAAAAATGCAGCAACTAGATAAACAATTAACTCTAATAATAATTGTGGAAGGCTGGATACAAAGCCAAATGTACCTTCTGTAATATTTCGTGCAAGGACAATTAACAAGTCCTTAAAGGAATATAGAGTATTCAAAATCGAGTCCATCACTTCAGGTGGTAAACCCTCAAAATAATTTTCAAGCTTTTCAAAAGTGGCGATTATTTCTTCCGTATTAATATTTGAAATGTAAAAAGGAATATTCTTCACAATAGTTATTAGCTGGTTAATAATAACATTAACAAGTAAATACACTAAGAATAGTAAGAACACCAGGAAAAAGACAAACGTCACTGTTACGGAATATATTCGTTTAAAACGATATTTGGTAATTAAAAAGTTTACTACTGGTTCTAACATTAACGCCGTTAAAAAAGCCAAAATGAGTGAAACTGACATTGGGAGCAAATAGAATAGAATTATAGCGAAAACGACAAGCAAAATATTTTTCTTATTTATATATCTCTTAATCATTTAATTTATTTACCTACCCTCATAACAATAAAATCCGAGCATTCATATATACTTATTGTACAGTATAGTAAGCATATTTAAAATACAAATATTTTTCTAATAAAGGTTTTTTACAAGAGAAGGTTAAGTGAATAAAAGTGGAAGTTTAATTAATATCGGCCACTCCTGAACGATGTCGTTATTTATTCTTCATAAAAGTGATGCCGTGAAGGATTGTGATTCCGTAGCCTGTTTAATCCATTAAAAAACAGCTATTGATTTTACAATCAATAGCTGTTCAACGTTACTTACCTTCTTCTTCACTTACCTCATTTTGAACAATCCAAGTATCTATAACTTCTCCAGCAACCTCAGAATCAATTACAAACGAACCATTGCTATATCGATCATTTGGTCGTAGTGAATTTGGATCAACAGATTCAACTTTTCCGTTTTGTGTTTTAATAAATACCTCATCCATGTTTGTTACTAAATGTGCACCAGCAATTCTGTGTGGATTATTTTTTAATTCGCGAAGCATTACGACACCGCGCTTCGCTCTTGTTGCTTTTTCAAATTCAGTTAACTTCATCTTTTTGGCTGCACCACGTTGAGTAATCACAGCCAGCTCTACTTGTGTTGATGGCGCCAATACATTTCCTGCTACTATATAATCTCCATCTTTTAAATTGATACCCTTAACCCCTGCAGCTCTTGCACCAACAATATTAACCTCTTCCTCACTAAACCAAAGCCCATATCCGTAATTTGTAACAAGGAACAAGTCCATATTTCCATTTGTTACATGAACATTGACAACTTCGTCATTATCTTTAAGGTTAATGGCTACAAGTGGTTTTGAGTAACGCTGTGCTTTGTATAAAGATAGTTCTGACTTCTTAACCATTCCATTTTTGGTTACAAACAGAAGGTATTCCGGTAGGTCGAAATTAGTAATCGGTATTGCTTCCACTATAAACTCATCACGGTCAATACTTATGATATTGGCAACATGCTGTCCAAGATCTTTCCAACGGATATCAGGTAACTCATGTACAGGTAAATATAAATAGTTCCCTTTATTCGTAAAGAGTAATAATGTATCCGTCGTATTTATCTCAAATTTACGTAAGAGCCTATCTGTATCCTTCATACCATAATCTTGTCCATTCGATGCAGCATAGGAACGGAGGCTGGTTCGTTTTACATAACCATCCTGAGTAACAGTCACAATTACGTCCTCGGATGGAATCATAACCTCAAGACTAATCTTTATTTCTTCAATTTCTTCTTCAATTTTTGAACGCCTATTATCTGAGTATGCCTTTTTAACACGTTTTAAATCTGTTTTTATCACTTGAAAAAGCTTACGTTCATTTTCTAGAATTTCAACTAACTCATTAATTTTTTGAGTTAACTCTTCAAACTCTTTTTGAAGAGCCGTAATATCCGTATTCGTAAGGCGGTATAACTGTAAGGATACGATTGCCTCTGATTGTGGCTCTGTAAATGCAAACTTATCAATCAAATTATTCTTAGCATCTCTTTTATCCTGAGAAGCACGAATAGTTGCGATAACCTCATCGAGAATAGATAGTGCCTTCATAAGACCTTCTACAACATGCTGTCGTTCCTTAGCTTTATCCAAGTCATATCTTGAGCGGTTTGTAACAACCTCTTTTTGATGAGAAATATAAGCATCTAATATCTTTGGTAAGCTCATTAAAGTTGGTCGTTTATTTAAGATGGCAACCATATTAAAGTTATACGTTATTTGAAGATCGGTATTTTTATAAAGATAGTATAGAACACCTTCTGCGTCTGCATCCTTTTTTAGCTCAATTACAATTCGTAAACCCGTGCGGTCTGTCTCGTCTCTAACCTCGTTGATCCCCTCAAGCTTACGATCTAACCTAAACTCATCAATTTTTTTCACAAGATTTGCTTTATTAATTTCATAAGGAATCTCGGTTATTACGATTTGTTGTTTTCCACCACGAAGTTCCTCAATTTCAGCTCTACCACGTACAATGATTTTGCCTTTCCCAGTTTCATAGGCTTTCTTAATTCCGTCAATTCCTTGGATAATTCCACCCGTTGGGAAATCAGGACCTTTAATAACCTTCATTAGCTCGTCAACAGATACAAACGGGTTATCAATTCTCATAATAACTGCATCAATAACCTCTCCCAAATGATGAGGAGGAATTTCCGTTGCATAACCTGCTGATATACCTGTAGAACCATTTACAAGTAAATTAGGAAACATTGCTGGTAAAACTACTGGTTCTTTGCTTGTATCGTCAAAGTTTGGTACAAATTCTACTGTCCTTTTATCAATATCCCTCAATAACTCAGATGCTAAGCTAGATAAACGTGCTTCTGTATATCGCATCGCTGCAGGTGGGTCACCGTCAATACTTCCATTGTTACCATGCATCTCGATTAGGACATTGCGAACCTTCCAGTCCTGGCTCATACGAACCATTGCATCATATACAGATGAGTCTCCATGCGGATGGAAATTACCGATTACATTACCTACAGTTTTCGCAGACTTCCGAAACCCTTTATCGGCTGTATTTCCTTCCTCATGCATAGCAAATAAAATACGCCTTTGAACTGGCTTAAGTCCATCCCTTGCATCTGGTAATGCCCGTTCCTGGATAATATACTTACTATATCTTCCAAATCGATCCCCCAGTACGTCCTCTAGAGGTAAATCACGAAATTTCTCTATCTGTGCCATCTTACTTTACTCCCCTTCTAAGACCGATAAATTTTCATTGTCCAAGATATTCGAATCTTCCTCTAAGCCAAATGCCACATTTGACTCAATCCATTTACGGCGTGGTTCTACCTTATCTCCCATAAGAGTAGTGACTCTTCGTTCAGCCCTAGCTGCATCATCGATTCGGACACGAATTAACGTTCTCGTTTCAGGGTTCATTGTGGTATCCCAAAGTTGGTCAGCATTCATCTCTCCAAGACCTTTATAACGCTGAATAATGTAGCCTTTACCTACTTTGTTGATAGCACCTTGTAGTTCCTCGTCTGACCATGCATATTCAATTACTTCCTTTTTCCCTGTTCCTTTACTTACCTTATAAAGAGGGGGTAGTGCAATAAACACTTTTCCTGCTTCAATAAGTGGTTTCATATAACGGTAAAAGAAAGTTAAAAGCAACACCTGAATATGTGCTCCATCAGTATCGGCATCTGTCATAATAACAATTTTGTCATAATTAATATCATCGACAGTAAAGTCAGCTCCGACTCCACCACCAATAGCATGTATAATTGTATTGATTTCTTCGTTTTTAAAAATATCTACTAGCTTTGCTTTCTCCGTATTGATTACCTTACCTCTCAATGGTAGAACAGCTTGGAATCGACGATCCCGTCCTTGTTTGGCTGAACCACCTGCGGAATCTCCCTCTACAAGATACAATTCATTTCTTTGCGGGTTACGAGATTGAGCCGGCGTTAATTTACCACTTAACACTGCTTCAGATTTCTTTTTCTTTTTACCACTTCTTGCTTCTTCTCTAGCTTTTCGAGCAGCTTCTCGAGCTTGGAAAGCTTTAATTGCTTTTTTTACAAGCAATGAACTAATATCTGGGTTCTCCTCGAAGAAATAAGCTAGGTTTTCAGAAACAACTGAATCTACAGCTGATCGTGCTTCACTTGTACCCAGCTTCCCTTTTGTCTGTCCTTCAAATTGTAATAGCTCTTCTGGAATACGTACTGAAATTATTGCTGTTAACCCTTCGCGTATGTCGGACCCATCAAGATTTTTATCCTTTTCCTTCAATAGTCCAGCTTTTCGAGCATATTCATTAAAGGCACGAGTTAACGCAGTCTTAGAGCCCGCTTCATGTGTACCGCCATCCTTTGTGCGAACATTATTAACAAATGACAGTACATTCTCAGAGTAGCCATCATTAAATTGAAATGAGAACTCCACCTCTATACCATTTGATTCACCTTCGAAGGAAACAACTGGGTGTAATACATCCTTTTCCTCATTCAAATATTCTACAAATGCTTCAACACCAGTATCATAATGAAAAACTTCATGAAAATCATTACGTTCATCAATAATCTCGATTTTTAATCCTTTTAATAAGAATGCTGATTCTCGTAATCGTTCACTTAAGGTTTCAAAATTATAAGTTGTTGAACTAAATATTGTTGTATCAGGTTTAAAATGAATAGTTGTTCCCGTCTGATTTGTTTTCCCAACATTTTCAAGAGTTGTGACAGGAACTCCACCATTTTCAAAACGCTGCTCATATATAAAACCATTACGTTTAATGGTTACCTTTAACCACTCAGAAAGTGCATTAACAACAGAAGCACCTACACCATGTAGGCCTCCACTTGCCTTATATCCACCTTGTCCAAATTTTCCGCCTGCATGCAAGACGGTAAAGATGACCTCAGGAGTTGGCTTACCCATTTTATGCATTCCTGTAGGCATACCACGTCCTTTATCCTGAACACTGATGCTATTATCTTTATGAATTTTAACAGTAATATGATTTCCGTATCCGGCAAGTGCTTCATCAACAGAGTTATCTACGATCTCATAAACAAGATGATGAAGACCTCTACTATCGGTACTACCAATATACATCCCCGGTCTTTTTCTAACAGCTTCAAGTCCCTCTAGTACTTGTATTGCATCATCATTGTATTCAAATTGTTGCTTCGCCAAAAAACATACCCCTTTCATTAACACAAAAGCTTGGTAAGAACCAAGCGATATGGCTGTTATAGCCTTTCTCTATATAAGTATTATCATTAAAATAAGGCTTTCTTACTTACAGAACAAACGTTTTCTATTTTAATGCTCTAACTATTATTTTATATGTTTATCCCGATTTGGCAAACCGTTAATTAGAAAAAAGCAAAAATCCTTGCATAAATAAACAAGGATTTTGCCTCGAAAATTGAATCTTTAAAAGCAAATGAATAAGCTTTATCCATAAAAATTGAGGATATGAGTGAAAAGTGAAGAATTTTTTTATCCTCAAATTTCCTTTATTATGTTCCTACCTATTATTCATAGGAATCAGTTACTTTATTCCTACTTTGTTAATGCATGCTCGACCTTAATACAACGGTCCATAACCACTGTATATCCACGTTCCTTTAAAAAATCATAAGCTTCTTCATTTACGAGACCAAGCTGTGCCCAGTAAACATCTGCATCAATTTCAGCAAATTCTTTTGCAACGTCCATTAAGTGCTCTGAACGTCGGAATACATTGACGATATCTACATGTCCTTCAATTTCTTTAAGGGATTTTACTGCTTTTACGCCTAATACCTCGTCAACTGTTGGATTAACAGGAATGATATCATAACCCGCATCCTGCATTGCTTTACTTACCATGTGTGAGGTTTTTTCTGGGTCTGCAGATAATCCAACTACTGCAATTTTTTTGCTTTTCTTTAAGATTTCACCTAATTCAGCTCTTGTTGGAATTTCAACAGTCATTGTATAATTTCCCCTTTTCATATATGAACTTTAACGTGTCTTTCCTAGTATTTCGGTTACGAACAGAGATATTCCTGCAAAAGTGTTTACTTTTTATTATGTTACATGTAAAAGCCCTGAAAACCTCTAAAACCTCAATCGTTGTTAACAGCTTTAGAGTCTCCAATTGAAGTTGATATAGATGTCCATGCAGTTTCGTCAGCAAAGAATCGAGACCAGGATGCGACACCTGCAAGATCATAATTATGAATTAGCTGAATTCGTTTTTTTATTGATAGTTCATCCTCTAACCAAACCTTGTAGGTTGTTTTTTCATTTTCATCGCGATACTCTACATAGTTTTGCCCAGAAGCTTCGTCCAAAACTGGAACTAGATTTCTTGCCTTGATCCATTCCTGTATTGCTTCCATGCTGTACGCTTTTGAGGAAACTTCAATATTCCCACCGGCTGTATCTGCTTCTTTCCAAAGCCTTGTATACAAAGGAACTCCCAAAATAAGTTTATCATTTGGCACAAGCTCTAATATGTCCTGTAAATTTCCCTCTACCCAAGGAAGACTCGCAACACTACCAGCAACTGGTGAAGTACCCCAATGCTCATCATAGGCCATTACAATCATATAATCTACAACTTCTGCAAGCTTCTCTCTTTCATAAAACTTTGACCAGTTACCACTACTAGAAATAAAAGTTACATCCATCGAAACAACTAAACCTGCTTCGTGAAAGAATGGAGTAGCTTCTTTTACAAATTGTGTTACTAATGGTCCATCCTCTTCATATACATTTTCGATATCAAGATTAATTCCATCTAATTGATACATACCGCTATACTCTAGTAACTGACGAATCATTTTCTTTCTAGTTTCAAAGTCCTTAAATGCCTCATGAGTTTTATCTGGATCAAAATCATTAGAAAATAAGCCCCATACTTGATAATTTTTTGCTTTTGCCCAATTTATATAAGCTGTCGAACCCAAGTTTTCGATATCACCTTCTTTATTCTTTAATGAAAACCACGTTGGAGATACTACATTAACACCAGGCATTTCTGGAATTTTACTAGTATCGGGATTTTTTGTATACACCGCTTCCCAAGTGAGGTTAACAGGCATACTAGGAACCTGAATAGGTGTACTGTTCTCTTGTATTTTTGCTATTTCTAGTTTAGAAGTCTCTTTACCTTTTAAAATGTTCTTCTTCACATAACCTGCAATCCCGTTTTCTTTTCGAACATAATAATAGTCTTCTTGTTCATCTTCAATATACACGAGATCCTCTGCCTCCAAGCCCTCGGCATAGGGAGAAGTTAAGGTAGGTTCACTTCGTAGAAATAAATGGGATTCCTTTTGCTCACCTTTTACAAATGCAGTTTGAATCGTTTCACCGTTTATTCGAACAACTGTAATTCCAGTTTCACTGATGAATTCATACTCAATTTGGTAAAGTCCTTGAAATGGGTCAATCGAAATATATGGAATATCGTTTTCTATTTTATAGATTGGAAACTCTAGTTGATGAGGCTCCTCATTAACGAAATAAGTAAGCGATTCTGAAGGCATTTGATACACTTTATCCCTCGTAGTAAGAATAATAGATTTACTGCTTTCATCAATAATAATACTATCATCAATAGTTTCTTGAATGTAAGATAAGGGGAAATAGACAATTCCATCTTCAATAAGAGCATCTTCTTTATATATCTCACTGTTCGTTACGATTGGATTTTTCAATGTTGAGTAAGATATTTTTTCCTTAGAAGGAAAAGGATACAGAAAAACTACTAAACTACTACTTATTAATAGAAAAGAGAAAGCAAGTCCTATAATAATGAAAATATTTGAATTTGTACTTTTTGAACGTTCAATTTGTGCCATAATATTCTAGCCTCCTACCGACATGTTACGAAACTTTTGTCGAAAAGAAAAGAATAAATCATACAATGTAAAAATTTTATGTATAATGATTATAAATGGACAAACATGGTATATTGTTAATAATGGTTACCTCCATATGGTATATAGGAAAACTTATATCATTTGTTTCTACCAAAACTTTTTACCTAAAGAATGGTCATTAATGCATTGTAAAATGGTACAATAGAAAAACGAACTTATACTGAATTATTTTTAAAGGAGTTATGTGTATGGTATTAGATGTAACACTAGTAATCATTGCTTATTTACTAGGTTCGATTCCTTCTGGTCTGATAGTTGGAAAAGTTGGATATGGAATTGACATTAGAGAACATGGCAGTGGAAATTTAGGTGGGACTAACACATTTCGAACACTTGGTAAAAAGGCAGGATTAATCGTTACATTGGCAGATATTTTAAAGGGTACGTTAGCTGCAGCATTACCTTTCCTCTTTTCAAGTGACTTGCATTATTTATTAGTTGGGATGATTGCTGTTGTAGGTCATATGTATCCTATTTTTGCAGGCTTTAAAGGTGGAAAAGCTGTAGCTACCTCTGGGGGAGTACTTCTATTTTATAACCCTATCCTTTTTTTAACAGCTGTTCTTAGCTTTTTTATTTTCTTATACTTTACGAAAATGGTTTCCTTATCTTCTATGTTGACAGCTATTTATTGTGTATTATTTAGTATTTTCTATAGCATACTAATGGGTGTTGATTATCCTCTTATAATAATTGTAGGTATTTTAGCCATATTTGTTGTGTATCGTCACCGAACAAATATTGTACGAATTCGAAATAAAACGGAACCTAAAATTAAATGGTTATAGGATTAAAGAGTAAAAGAGTCTCCAGTCGTGGAGACTTATTTTCAAGAAAAATTTTCAGATTTGTCAATAATTTTAGTGATAAGTAACAAAAGCTTGGTGTATGATAAAAATAGAATACTTGATAAGGGGTTGATTTGTTTGAAAGGTGAAGAAGTGAAAAATTTTATTTACCAAACGAGTGTAAGTCCGTCAAGTGATGAAGAATTTTTATTAGAATTATTTAACTATTCGCCTGATTTTTCAACAAGTTTAACTCCATACAAGACGATATCCTCTTTTGATGAACTTATCTCGATTATAGAACATCTAGATAGTCACGAGGAGAATATTTTATAAAAGCCTCTTGCAACAAATACAAATACACTTACAAAATTAAAAGACGCGTGATTCGTATAATCAATCACACGTCTTTTTCCTTTTTAAATAAAACGATCAAAGAATTCTAAGATGGTACGATTCACCTTGATTTCATTTTCTTTTTTAGAGAATCCGTGACCCTCATCCTCAAGAACTAGGTACTCCACATTTACTCCTTTCTCTTGTAAGGCTTTAACGATTTTATCAGATTCAGCTTTTACAACACGTGGATCATTCGCTCCCTGAATTACTAGCATTGGTTTCATCATATGATCTAAATAAGTAATTGGCGAAAATTCAATAAGCTTTTCACGGTCCTTCACAGGATCACCTACCCATTGATTCATAGCTGGCTTCCAGTGTTCTGGTACTGAATCAATGAAAGAGAACAAGTCACTCGGCCCAAATATATCAACCACAGCTTTGAAGTACTCAGGATGTCTTCCATGAAGTAAAAGTGCCATATATCCCCCATAGCTACCACCTAATAGGAGTATTCTATCGCGATTAGCATAGCCATTATTAATCAACCACTCAAGACCCTCTATATTATCTAAACGTGGACCATGTCCCCAATCACCTTCAACCATCTTTGTATAGCTTAGTCCATAACCTGTTGACCCACGGAAGTTAGGGGCAAAGATACTATACCCACGATTCACTAAGAATTGGAACATAGCTCTAAATGATTTACGCTCTGCAGCTTGTGGACCTCCATGTGGCCATAAAATAACATGACCATTTGATACGTCTTCCTTTGCCTTAAAGAATAATGCTTCTATCTCTAGTCCATCAAAAGAAGGATATGTAACAACCTCTGGATTGACAAGCTCCTCCTCACTTACACCTGGAACTCCATAATTGGTGCAAGCTTGCCAAGAGGTTCCGGTCGATTCACGTTTATAAATATTGAACGGTCTAGTTGCAGAACGACCCAGTACATATAAATTATTAGCTTCAGTTACAATTAGCTTCTCAATAACTGAAACAGGCACATCTATCTTATTTACCTCACCTGACTCAACATTGTATGCGTATAAAAAGTCTTCTACACCCTTTTCACTAACAATATAAAGAGTCTTTTCAGCTTCATTATATTTTATTGCTTTAAAATCTTCTTTTTCAAAAGAAACAACTTTTGAGAATTTACCTTCAGAAACTTTGAATTTAGCTAAGTATGAGAAATTATCTTCAAAATCGGTAACGATATAAATTTCGTCATCTGACACAAAAACAACATCTGATACTGTATGTTGCTTTTCTGTTTCAGGTGTTAGTCGAGTAACCTCATTATTACGATGTAGATAAGCGAGTGAGTATGTATTTGCAAATGTTTTTAGATAAACGAATTTTTTTTCATCACTACTCATCGAAATAAGGTAAGTTGCTGCCTCTTGGCCCTCGTTAATAACACTCTCTTCTTCAGTTTCAAGATCAAAGCTATATGCATTTAAGTACATTGAATTTCCTTTTGTTGACGTATAATACAAGCGATTCCCATCCATTGAAAGAAGCGGCATCATATGTCTATCACCTTCACTTAAGCGAACAGACTTAAGTTCTCCACCTTGAGGTTGTATCGCATATAACTGAGTATTCTCATTACCATCTTTATCAAAGCCAGCAATCAGAAAACGACCTTTTTTATCATATGTAAGTTCCTGACAGCTTTGATCTATGAAGGTAAGGGGATATGGAAACGAATTTGGAAGATCAACTGCCCAAAGATTATATTTTCCACTTAGATTCGTACTAAAGACTAGCTGTTTTTCATCTGGACTTACTGTGAAATTTTGGATGCCAAAAGTCCTAAAAAATTGTTCTACATCTGGTTTTTGAAATTTCATTAAACTACACCTTCTTCTTTATCATTTTTAATTTCATGTATACTCTATTCGACATTCTCATAAAATATCCTTTACCCTTATTTCGGATTGTGAAATATCTTTCACTAAAATGATGACAAATTCCGATAAATTTCTTACAATTTTGCATAATTTTGTATTATAGTAGAAATATCTTAATTAGGGAGTTTTGAACATGAAAAAACGAAGAATAAGGCGTTCGTTATACCTAATCAGCTTTATGTTATTACTAACTATTTCTATTATTGGTGCTTATTTTTCAATTAATATAGTAAAAGAGCGCTCTTCTTCTGAAGTTTTGGTGGTTGATAATCATGAGCCTAAAAAGACCGATCAAGAGTTTAAACCTTTTACAACCTCGATGACTCTCGCCGCAGTTGGGGATGTATTAATTCATGATATTATCTATAATGATGCCAAAACGACAAACGGTTATGATTTCAAGCCAATGTTAGCAGGAGTAAAGGAATTTATGATTAAACCAGACCTTACTATTGCTAATCAAGAAACAATAGTTGGAGGTACCGAAATTGGCCTATCCTCATATCCATCCTTTAATAGTCCCTTCGAGGTAGCAGATGCACTTAAGGACGCTGGAGTTGACATCGTTTCAATTGCAAATAATCATACACTGGACCGTGGTGAACGAGCTATTTTAAGTGCTACTGACTATCTTACAAAGATAGGGATTGAATACACAGGTGGCTATCAAAATCTTGAGGATAAAGCAAGAATACGTGTCTTAAACAGAAATGGTATTAAGATTGCTTTTCTTTCATACACTTATGGCACCAACGGTATTCCCGTACCACAAGGTAAAGATTATTTAGTGAACTTAATTGATATGAAACTGATTAAAGAAGATATTATGAAAGCGAAACAGCAAGCCGATGTTATAGCCGTTAGTATGCATTGGGGTAATGAATATCAACTTCTTCCAACGGATCAGCAAAAAAGCCTTGCACAAGAGCTTGCGGATGAAGGTGTTAACCTCATTATTGGTCATCACCCACACGTTTTACAACCAATGGAATGGCTTACTGGTAAAAATGGAAATAAAACTTTCGTCGTTTACTCTTTAGGTAATTTTATTTCTGGGCAAATGTGGGACTACAAAGATATAGGCGGGGTTCTACAGATAGAAATTGTAAAGGAAATGAAATCAAAGGACAAAACTGACATTCGGTTACAAAATCCATTATTTACACCAACCTTTGTCTCGAATCAACATTACCGTAAATTTAGAGTGGTACCTTTACAAAATGCAGGTTCATATGGACTCAGCAATGCAACTAGTAAATTTGAAGAGATTAACCAACATATGGATCAATGGATTAAGGATACAAAATAAAAAGTTCACATTTCGTTAATTGTTCTCCTTTTTGTTAAGAGCTATAATAAAGAAACTTCATTAAAGGATGTGTTCCCAAATGGATTTAACTATTTCTCGAAAAGCTGCAGAATGGTACAAAGATGAATTAATGTTAAACGAAGGTGACGCCGTACGATTTTTTGTTCGATACGGAGGCTTTAGTTCTTTTCAAAAGGGTTTTTCTTTAGGGTTATCTATCGAACCACTAGAGCATGTTGGTGTAAAAACAGAGGCTTCAGGTATCATATTTTTTATTAAAGAAGATGACTTATGGTATCTAGATGAGCATGATATATCAATTACACTTAACGAAAAACTTAATGAACCAGAGTTTAACGTAGCTAATTAGCTACATCGAGTAGGAGGATAATCATTGATTGACTATCCGACCTCTCACACCACCGTACGTACGGATCCGTATACGGCGGT
>JBLKRX010000030.1:0-58007 GCA_047608075.1 Ferdinandcohnia humi | reverse complement strand
TGTATTAGGCACGCCGCCAGCGTTCATCCTGAGCCAGGATCAAACTCTCCAAAAAGAGTATTGATTGCTCAATAATTAAAATTGAATTAACGTTGACGCTTGTATTGTGTTCAGTTTTCAAAGAACTTTTTATCATTGCTCTCTTGAAGCAACTTTATAATAATATCATCATTGTTTTAACGAGTCAATGACTTTTTTTAAAAAACTTTATTCATTGCCGCATCTCAGCGGCGGATACTTAATATACCACCTTATAAATTTAAATGCAATACATAAAACCAAAAAATTATACTAGAAAAGTTTACCTTTTCAAAAATGTTATTCCACTCTCGTTCCGTTTTACCTCATAAATAAAAGAGTGGAAGTATCCACTCTTTACATTTATTTATTACGCATTTGCGGGAATAACAATACATCTCTTATAGACGGAGCATTTGTTAATAGCATTACAAGTCTGTCGATACCAATTCCTAAACCACCTGTAGGAGGCATTCCATACTCTAATGATTCAACAAAGTCTTCATCCATCATATGTGCTTCATCGTTTCCTTGCTCTCTTTCTTTTAGTTGAGCCTCGAAACGTTGACGTTGATCGATTGGGTCGTTTAGTTCAGTAAATGCATTTGCATGCTCTCTACCTACTATAAACAACTCAAATCGATCAGTGAAACGAGGATCCTCTGGATTCTTTTTCGCTAATGGCGAAATTTCTACCGGATGACCATAGATGAAGGTTGGTTGAATTAGTTTATCTTCTATTTTTTGCTCAAAGAATTCATTTACAATATGACCATATTGCATATTCTCATTGATTTCTACACCATATTCTTTAGCAAGCTGTCTTGCTTCCTCTAGGCTCATTTCCTTCCAGAAATCTGCACCTACATATTCCTTAATTGCATCAACCATATGAAGTCTTTTCCATTCTGGTTTTAGGTCAACCTGGTGTTCACCATATGGAACAGTTGTTGTTCCAAGTACTTCTTGAGCTATGTGAGCAATTAAGTTTTCTGTTAAGTTCATAATATCTTTATAGTCAGCATAAGCCTCGTATAATTCAATCATAGTGAATTCTGGATTATGACGCGTTGAAACTCCTTCGTTACGGAACACTCTTCCGATTTCATATACCTTTTCTAGCCCACCTACAATCAATCTCTTTAGGTGAAGCTCGATAGCGATCCGCATATATAGTGGAATATCTAGCGCATTATGATGAGTGATGAAAGGTCTTGCTGAAGCGCCCCCTGGAATGGAATGCATCATTGGTGTTTCTACTTCAAGGTAGCCGTGGTCATCAAGATATCTACGCATTGCTCGTATAATTTGGCTTCTTGTAATAAATGTATCTTTACTCTCTGGGCTCATGATTAAGTCCAAGTAGCGTTGACGGTAACGTTGTTCAACATCCTTCAATCCATGGAACTTATCTGGAAGTGGGCGAAGGGCCTTTGATAGGAGTTCAAATGACGTTACTTTAATAGAAAGCTCTCCTACCTTCGTCTTAAACACATTTCCAGTTACACCTACGATATCACCTAAGTCAGCAATATCAAATACCTCATATTGTTCTTCACCAACTGCATCAAGGCGTACATATAGCTGGATTTGTCCTGTTAAATCTTGAATATGAGCAAAGCCTGCTTTTCCTTTTCCACGCTTTGTCATAATGCGTCCTGCAATAGTTACATTGATTTCTTTCTCATCTAAGTCTTCTTTTGAAAATCCTTCATACAAATCTTTTAGTTCACGGGTACTATGTGTTCTTTCAAATCTCTTACCAAAAGGATCTAATCCTTTTTCTCGTAAGGTATGTAATTTTTCTCTTCGGACTATCAACTGGTCGTTTAATTCTTCGTGACTCATTTCATCAACTCCTATTTTATTACCCTTGGCATTTTATAGAACTATATTTACTATACTACATTCTATCTGAAGTAAAGCAGAAAAACTGCCAGCATTCACTGGCAGTAAGCAACAAGAATCGTTACGGGTATTATAGTGTAGGTATCTATTGATGTCAAACCACTTGCGCACTGCTTTGTTGCTTCTCTTCTATTTCCTCAACAAAGTTCTGTAAAAGTGTGACTAATTCATCTCTAGTATTACAGCTGTTGATTTCATTTCTAACTTTTGCATTTCCACGAACACCTTTTAGGTACCAAGCAGCATGCTTTCTAAACTCTCTAACTGCGATATCTTCATTTTTAAGATCAATTAGACGGTCTAAGTGAAGGATAGACACATCAATTTTCTCTCTTACTGAAGGTTCACCAATAAGTTCGCCAGATTCTAGATATTTAACAGTTTGATATATCATCCATGGGTTTCCTAGTGCTGCACGGCCAATCATTACGCCATCAACGCCAGTTTCATCTAACATGCGTCTAGCATCCTGAGGTGTTTGGACATCCCCATTTCCGATAACCGGAATGTTTACAGATTGTTTAACCTGTTTAATAATATCCCAGTTTGCATGCCCCTCATACATTTGAACACGCGTTCTTCCGTGAAGAGCAACAGCTTTACCACCTGCGCGTTCTACAGCTTGTGCGTTTTGGATAGCAAAAATATGCTCATCATCCCAGCCCATACGCATTTTAACAGTTACAGGCTTATCCACTGCGTCAACTACCGCAGATACCATTTCATAAATTTTGTTTGGGTCCAACAACCATTTTGCACCAGCATCACACTTAGTAATCTTTGGTACCGGGCAGCCCATATTAATATCAATTATATCTGCAGTCGTGTTTTTATCTACGAACTTTGCTGCTTCAACTAATGTTTCCTTTTCTCCTCCAAAGATTTGAAGGCTGAGAGGTTTTTCACGTTCATCTATATAAAGCATTCCCATTGTTTTTGCATTGTTATATAAAATGGCTTTGTCACTTACCATTTCTGCACAAACCAATCCAGCACCAAATTCTTTTACTGTTAGACGGAATGCAGAGTTACATACCCCAGCCATTGGTGCAAGAACAACTTGGTTTTTCATTACGATATCCCCAATTTTTAACATGTGTAACCCTCCTTCAGTATTTTCATATATAAAATTAGATGTACTCCTTACTCTACCTCTCTCGGAGCTAACTCTTCAAGGGGTACATTCAATATATCTGCAACTTCCTGTAAGAATGACTCACTTGGCATACGATTTCCGCGTTCGACTTCTCCAACGACAGATACGGAAACTCCAAGATCTCGCGCGAAACCTTCTTGTGTATAGCCTTTTAATTTTCGAAAAGCTCGAATACGTCTTCCCCACTTCTCCGCTTCCATAAACGAACCCCTTCTCTATCTTGTAATTCATCAATTAGTTCAGATACTGGTCTTTTCAATGTTGGAATTTGAATATCCTTATTCATTTCATATAGAGGAAACAAAACAAAAGCTCTTTGAGTCATTCTTGGGTGAGGAATAATTAGTCGCTCTGTTTCAATATTTTCTTGATTATAAAGCAAGATGTCAAGGTCCAACGTCCTTGGGCCCCACCTTATTTTCCTTTCTCTTCCAAAATGAAGTTCAATATCTTGTAAAACCCGTAATAAATCAAATGGTGATAATTTTGTATTTACATGAATTACCATGTTTAAGAAATGTTCTTGCTCTTCATATCCAACAGGTTCTGTTTCATATATAGAAGAGTAAGATTCGATGGTGATTTCTATATGATTCTGTATCGCTTGCAATGCTGAATGTAAGTAATATTCCCTATCCCCAAGATTCGTTCCAAGAGAGATGTATGCACTATTCACCATGCTCACGACCTCTGGTTATTTCCACAGCAACCGATTCCAGGTGACCAGGGATCGGTGGGTCTGGTTTGATAACCTTAACCGTACAAGACTTTACTAACATGTATTCATTTAGTATTGTTTGTGCGATTTTTTCTGCAACAGCTTCTATTAATTTAAAGGGTTTGCCTTCTACTATTTCTTTACATAACTCATGAAGCTCCCCATAGTTTACTGAAAAATCTAGGTTATCCGTTTCCCCAGCAGACTTTAAATCTACATCAACTGTGAGGTCCACCATAAAACGCTGGCCTAACCTCGTCTCTTCGGGAAATACGCCATGATATCCATAAAACTCCATGCGGTTCACAAATATTTTGTCCATCTCTTATACCCCTTTACCAACAAGCACATCCATCATTTTAGCGAGCCTTGCATTTTCTAAAACGTCATGTACACGTACGATATCGCAGCCCTTTTGGATACCATAACAGGTTGTAGCGCCCGTACCTTCCATCCTCTCTTTTGGTGGTAAATCAAAAATTTGCCCAATAAATGATTTTCTAGACGTTCCAAGTAGGAGCGGATAGCCTAACGCTGCAAATCGATCAAGATGTCTAATTGTTTCAATGTTATCTTCAAACGTCTTTGCAAAACCAACACCCGGATCTAGAATAATGTTCTCATCCTTTACACCCGCTGCCCTAACTATTTCAATACTTTCTTGTAAATCTATTATCATATCTTCAATGAGGTTCGAATAGTTTTTATTATCTCTATTATGCATAAGGATAATTGGCACCTGGTAATCTGCTGCAACTTTAGCCATATTTGGATCTGCTTTTGCTCCCCATATATCATTAATAATATGTGCACCAGCCTCTATTGCCTTCTTAGCAACTTTCGACTTATACGTATCTATTGAAATAGGAATAGGTACTTCCTTAGAAAGTGCTCTAATGATCGGAACCACGCGGCTAATCTCTTCTTCGTCTGATATACGATCATGCCCAGGTCTTGTCGATTCTCCGCCAACATCAATAATATCCGCACCATCTTTAACCATTTCCTTAGCGTGTGCGACAGCTGCATCTAAATCTAAATAAGAGCCACCATCTGAAAAGGAATCTGGGGTAATGTTTAATATCCCCATTATCATTGTTTTCTTTTGAAAATCTAATTGATATGGACCACAGTTTATAATTGGTGTTGTTAACTTTCTATTTAGGTTCATGTTATGTAATCCCCTTAGTTAATTCATTTCTGCTCCATAAGCTTGTCCTATAATTCGAATATAACTGTTGAAATTGCTTTGTAATCTGACCGCTTTGCCCTGGTTTTCCCACATCAATTATTTTATGTAATGGGACAATTTCTTGAATTGAGTTCGTAATAAATGCTTCAGTACACATTTCTAGTTCCTTTGCCTGGAAAAAGCCCTCTACTACTTCTATTCCAATCGCCTCAGCCAGTTTGATTACAAAAGCACGTGTTACTCCATTTAGTATCCCCGTTTGTAACGAGGGTGTAAACAGTTTATTATCTTTTACCCAGAATAAGTTTGAGGTTATCCCCTCTGCAAGATATCCCTCTTTGGTTTGAAATATCCCTTCAAAATGTGGATTATTCCCTAGTTCTCTTTTCGCATATATGTTATTAAGAAAATGATGTGATTTTAATCGAAATTCACCTTCAGGAGTATTTCGTATTGTTTTTAAAAGCATTGCCTGTTTTTCTTTAGGAGTCGTAGGAACTTCCTTCATAAATAAAATAATTGAAGGGGTCTGATAGCTGGTGGATGGTAGTCCAACTTCACCATTCCCAGCTGAAACATTTAAGCGAACATACGCATTCAACATCCCATTTGCCTTTAATACTTCTTCTGTTATAGCAATTAACTCACTACGATTAACAGGAAAATTGATTTGAAGCTCTTTTAGTCCTACCTCTAAACGCATAAGATGGTCATCTAATAAAAATGGATGACCATCGTAGATTCTAAACGTTTCAAATAACCCCATACCATATAAAAAACCGTGATCAAAAGGGGAAATACGGGCATTTTCCGTTTTTACAATTTCTCCATTTACATAAAGGAACATGATTTCTCATTCCTTGTATAGTTTTGAATAACGTTTAAGATTAATTGTTTTCCGCATGTAGTCATGATTGACTCTGGATGGAATTGCACACCTTCAATTGGATATTGTTTATGGCGGATTGCCATAATTTCTCCTTCTTCAGTTGTCGCTGATATTTCAAAACAATCAGGTAGGGACTCTTTTTTTACGATTAATGAATGATATCGCGTAGCAGTAAACGGTTGCTCTAAGCCGAAAAAGATAGTTTTTCCATCATGGATGATTTCAGAAGTCTTTCCGTGCATTAGCTTTTCTGCTCTTACTACATCTCCTCCAAAGGCTTGTGCAATGGATTGATGTCCCAGACAAACACCAAAGATAGGAATCTTACCTGCAAAATGCGTAATTGTCTCCAGGCTTATCCCCGCTTCATTTGGTGTACATGGCCCAGGTGAAATCATAATTAGATTGGGGTTAAGTGCCTCAATTTCTGAAAGTGTTATTTCATCATTTCTTTTTACTAGAATTTCTTCTCCTAGTTCTCCCACATATTGTACCAAATTGAATGTAAACGAGTCGTAATTATCAATCATTAAAATCACTTTGCTCACCTCATGCTCATATTTTTTCTAACTCTGCTTCACTCAGCTCTTTTGCCTTCCATAATGCAATTGCTTTCTTTAAGGACTCTTTATATTCATATTTTGGGTTTGAGTCAATTACAACTCCTGCCCCCGCTTGCACATGTGCAACTCCATTCTTAGCTAACATCGTTCGTATCGCGATATTTAGTTCCATGTCACCGGAATAACCAATCCAGCCTACGGAACCTGTATATATACCCCGTCTTACCGGCTCGAGCTCCTCAATTATTTCCATTGTCCTAATTTTCGGAGCACCTGTAATGGTACCACCAGGAAAAGTAGCTTTAATAATATCTACAATATCCTTACCTTCCGCAAGCCTACCTTTTACATTTGAAACGATATGCATTACATGAGAGTATTTTTCAATCACCATAAATTCATCTACATTTACTGTACCACATTCACACACTCTACCTAAATCATTACGTTCCAAATCTACTAGCATCACATGCTCTGCTCGTTCCTTTTCATTGTTAATGAGTTCGTTTGCAAGGAAGAGGTCTTCTTCGTCATTACTGCCGCGTGAACGTGTACCCGCAATTGGTCTTGTACTTACTTCGTCCCCTTTTTTCTTCACAAGTAATTCTGGGGACCCACTAACAATTTGAAACTCAGGTGTTTGCATATAAGCCATATATGGAGATGGATTCAGCTTTCGCAATACATCGTATATAGAATGTGGGTGTGTTTGTAATCCCTTTGATTGACGTACTGATAAGTTAACCTGAAAAACGTCCCCTTGTGAAATATATTCTCTGACTCTTTCCACGGCCTCCATAAACTCTACCTCAGAAAGAGATACAGCATCATTAATTCCTAGATTACAAGACTCAAAGTTTACATCGTCTGAACGAGCTAACCACATTTCCTCATACATCTCAAGTCTTTCATTTGCTTGTTGTTCCCTGTCCAACGTATCATGTGTGATCAACCACAACATAGATGTAGCATGTTCATATATAAACACGTCATCGAAAACTAGGAAATAGATGTCCGGCGTATCTAAATCATCCAATGCCTGATTAGGTAGTTTTTCTATGTATCGAGCATAATCGTAACTAATAAAACCTAGTGCCCCACCCTGGAAATCAGGGAGTTCTGGTTTATGCACCGTTCGATGATCTTTCATCCATTCCATCATAAGCTCTAGTGGATCACCTTCTAGTTGCTTTACCTCATTGCCTTTAGTGATCGTAAAGTGATTATTTTTTCCATGCAAGACAGCTATAGGCTTTATACCTATGATGCTGTACTTCCCTCCCCTGCCACTTTCTAGCAGCATATGGTGACTTTCGTTTCTAGCAAGATGTTTATATTGCAAATACCATTTTTCTGGATCAATTACTAGTTTTTTTGAAAAAGCGACTCTCTTATGTAGCATAGCCCACTCTCCTTATATTCTTATTTTACATGACCTAAGGAAAGCGGTACACATATGAAATGGATTTTTTATAAGAAGATTTGACTGCGGAGTATTACTACTACCTGGTGAAAGTCCTCAAACTAGAAGACAACTCGATACCTTAGCAAATATCAATTTGCTGGTCCTAGCCATCATTATACCTCTCAGAATTAGGTTATAAAAAAAGCCTTACCCTTTTGGATAAGACTTTACTATTATAAAAACTATTCTTGATCAAATTGAAAAAGAGGAGTACTTAGGTAACGCTCACCGTTACTTGGAATAATAGCTAACACCTTTTTACCTTTACCTAGCTCTTTTGCAACTTGTAGAGCTGCTGCAACCGCAGCGCCTGAAGAAATACCAACAAGTACACCTTCTTCGCGACCTACACGGCGTGCATATTCAAATGCTTCTTCATTTTTAATAGTAATGATTTGATCGTAAATATCAGTATCTAAGATACTTGGTACAAAACCTGCACCGATACCTTGGATTTTATGTGGACCTGGGCTTCCTCCAGATAAGACAGGGGAATCCGTAGGCTCAACAGCGACGATTTTAATGTTTGGATATTTCTCTTTCAATACTTTGCCCGCACCTGTAATTGTACCACCTGTTCCAATACCAGAGATAAATGCATCTAACTGGTCTCCCATTTGTTCAACGATTTCTTTACCAGTTGTTAAACGGTGAATTTCAGGATTTGCTTCATTATTGAACTGCTGTGGCATAAAATATCCATGCTCATTAGCAAGTTCTTCTGCTTTTTTAATAGCACCCTTCATACCTTCTGGTCCTGGTGTTAATACAAGTTCAGCACCGTACGCACGAAGAAGATTTCTACGCTCCATACTCATTGTTTCAGGCATTACTAGGATCGCCTTGTAGCCTTTTGCGGCAGCTACCATTGCTAAGCCAATACCTGTATTACCACTTGTAGGTTCGATAATTGTATCGCCAGACTTTAGCACACCTTTGTTCTCTGCATCTTCAATCATTGCAAGTGCAATACGGTCCTTGACACTACTTCCTGGATTCATAAATTCTAGTTTTAAATATACGTCCGCACTGTTGTCATCCACTAGACGGTTTAACTTAACAATTGGTGTTTGCCCGATTAATTCATGAATTGAATTTGCTACTCTTGACATTCTCCCACCCCTAATTCCTAGTATTTTTATTGGTTTTATCTACAATTTACCAATTGGCTTGTAAAATGTCAATTATTTAAATTAGAAAAGCGATGAACCTTGGTCAGCTCCTACAAGAAAAAGTTCTGTAGAAAAGAAAGTGCTCTTTGACTTTTCATTGCCACGCATTTTTGACCTCTAGCTGCTTGAGCCTTTAAGCAAGATAAACGCTGGAGCTAAACATTGAAAACCTGTTCAAAATTTAAAGTTTTCTTATCCTTTAAAAGAAGTCCCAAGAAAATTCTCCAATATTATTCACTTTTTTCATAGAACCACTTAACTCCAAGCTCTTTCCAAAACGGCTGTACAGTAATGGTTCCATTCATTTGATCAATCGCAATCTGTCTTTTAATCTGGTCCTTCACATCATCATATGAATAAGTCACTGCATCTATTACTTCATGTAAAATGATAATTGCATACCCTTCATCAACTTGGATTGGTTGACTCCACTCATTTGGAGTTAATTGTTCCGCAGCCTCTAGATAGCTTTCTGGTACATAGCCATTTTCAGGATTTACATATCCTAACTCGCCGCCTCGGTTGGCAGAAAACTCATCTATTGATTTTTCCATAGCCAATGCCGTAAAGCTAGAACCATTTTCTAATTCACTGCTCACCTGTTGAGCAGCTTCTTTAGAATCTACCACGATATGTGAGATATGATATGTTTTAGGAATTTCATAAAGGCTTTTGTTCTCCTCAAAATATCGCTTCATTTCTTCTTCTGAAATGACCGCATCTTTTGTAAGGAGTTCTTCTAGTAAAAGACTTAACTCAATTTGTTCTCTCCATTGTTCATCATCAATATTTTCATTATCTATGCTATTGTACATCGTCTTAATTAATGTTATTTCACGCTCAATTACATCCTTAGAAATTGATATATTATGTTTCTTCGCCATCTGCCTTACAACTTCTTCATCAATCATATCTTCTAAGATTTGTTTCCCATATCGTGTCTCTAATTCATTTAGCCACTGCTGTCTTGTAATCCCCATCTTTCCGATCGTTGCAACGATTTCCTCTTCCTCACTTGCAACAACTGGAGTAGAGGCTTCCATCACTTGGCTATCAGTGTTGTCTTTTTTCATGAAAAAGACGATTGATAAACAATTGGTTATCACGAGGGTTACAATAATTGACCACATTATCTTTTTGTTCATGCTTCCCCACTCCCATTACCTTACATAGATTGGCTCTTTAATTCGATTAATTCGTCCTTTGAAAATTTATAGGTCTCATTACAGAAATGGCATTGCGCTTCTGCCTTTCCATCTTCCTCAATCATTGCCTCAATTTCTTCTTTTCCAAGACTAATTATGGCACTTTCAATTCGTTCTCTTGAACATGGACAAACGAAGGAAACCGGCATTTTTTCTAATATTTTTAGGTTTTCACTTCCAACAATCTCAGCCAAGATATCTTCAGGTGCTAATCCTTTTTCAATCATCTTTGATATTGGGGGTATTTCCTGTAGTCTTTTTTCAATTTTTGCGATAGTCTCCTCAGTTGTACCTGGCATTAATTGAATCAAAAATCCACCCGCAGCAAGGATGGAGTTATCAGGGTTAACTAGTACCCCTACTCCAACTGATGACGGCGTCTGTTCTGAGGACACTAAATAATACGTAAAGTCCTCACCCAATTCACCTGAAACAATTGGAACCTGTCCTGAGAATTGTTCTTTAAGCCCCAAGTCTTTTACAACTGTAAGAGTTCCTTCTGTCCCAACAGCTCTTCTTACATCAAGCTTTCCATGCTCATTTAAGTCAAAATGGGTTTGAGGATTTGTCACGTAGCCTCTTACTTCACCCTTTGAATTTGTATCGACAAGAATAAGGCCAATCGGACCTCCGCCTTCAATCTTAATCGTTAGCTTTGCCTCCCCCTTTAAGGTTGCTCCTAACATAACACTAGCTGTCATGGCTCTTCCTAAAGCAGCAGATGCTGTTGGCCATGTATAATGGCGTTTCTGTGCTTCACTAACGGTTTCGGTCGAGTTGATTGCATACGCTCTAACCTGACCTTCATAGGCTAATGCCTTAATTAAATAATCACTCATTTATATTCTCCTTTCATGATGTCAATTTGAAGTGATATTTCCCTTACCTTCTATATTTCTTTGATAGATCAGCTGTAAACCTTTTAAAGTTAAGAATGGGTCGACTTCATCAATTACGGTAGACTCCACAGCTATTAAGGATGCTAATCCACCTGTTGCAATAACCTTTGGTGTTTCTACGGACTGAGCCTTAATGCGTGCCACAATCCCTTCCACTTGACCAACATACCCGAATAATATACCTGCCTGCATTGCGCTTACAGTATTTCTTCCTATTACTCCTTCTGGTCTTGCGATTTCAATCCTTGGTAGTTTTGCCGCTCTCGAATACAATGCTTCTGTAGAGATTGCTATACCGGGAGCAATGGCTCCTCCCATATATTGCTTCTTTTCATTTATGTAACAATAGGTTGTGGCTGTACCAAAATCTACAATGATTAACGGGCTTCCGTATAAGTGAATCCCCGCTACAGCATTTACAATTCGGTCTGCACCAACTTCCTTTGGATTGTCGTATTTTATGTTTAAGCCTGTTTTAATGCCTGGTCCAACAACCAGTGGTTTGATTCCAAAATATTTTTGACACATTCTCTCCAACGCAAACATGATTGGAGGAACAACAGATGACATGATGATTCCATTAATATCAGAAAAAGTTAAATTCACATGATCTAATAAGGATTTTATCATCATTCCATATTCATCTTCTGTTTTATTGCGACTTGTTTCGATTCTCCAATGATGCTTAAGGTCTTCATTCTCATAAACACCTAATACTGTATTCGTATTCCCTACATCAAAAACAAAAATCATATAGTACCCCCACTTTATTTGTAACTTAATGTGCGAGTTCAAAAAGGAGGATGAAAAGGACCGCGTCGGCTAAATCGCCACGTCCTGTGGCGGCGCCGACACTAGCACGTCCTGTGCGTCGAAAGTTCGAGGCGGCGGAGCTTAGAGTACCGGAACGTATGCAATTAATACGTGAGGAACGGAAAAGCAAGCCAACGAAGAAATTCGATGTGTCATTTTCACCGGACTTTTTAAACATCCACTTAATGCAAAAACATCATACCATATATACTCGAATCTAATAAAGAAACTAGACGAATGCTATAGGTGGTATTGTAGCTAAAGTTTGCTACCAATTGAAAGTTGAGTTCTTTATATTAATATCGATTGAGATCTGTATTTAACATATCTACTATGTATTCGATGTTTTTGCATAAACATAGCTCTTTCATTTGATGGTTAGAAAGTATTCGCACCATGGAAAGGTAAGGAGGGGTTTGAGACCTATTTTTTAGTATTCCAAAATTTTGGTTCCACAGTCACACTAACCTTAGAAATAGTCTTCTACGCTAGAAATAGTCAAAAAGGTGTCTACAACCAGTTGTGTAGACACCTTGTGTATTACTCTTCTTTATTTTTATTCTCTTCAGTTACTTCATCCTCTTTTTTCGGATTAATCGTAACTTTTACATCTTCAGTTTGCGCTTTTTCAGCTTCTCCAGCTTTTTCAGGTCGTTCTGGTAATGTACCATGGTCAAATAAATGTTTAATTTGAGCCGCATCTAATGTCTCTACCTCTAGTAAAGTTTGGGCAATAACCTCTAACTTGTCGCGCTTTTCTGTTAGAATTTGCTTCGCTTTTGCATAGCTTTCTTTGATAAAGCGTTGAATTTCTAAATCAATTTCATGAGCGATTGCATCACTATAGTTTTGTTCATTGTGGATGTCACGTCCTAAAAACACTTGACCTCCCTGTGATTGACCGAATTGTAGAGGACCTAACTTTTCACTCATACCATATTCAGTTACCATTTTACGCGCAATACCCGTTGCACGTTGGAAGTCATTGTGAGCTCCCGTGCTGACTTCACCAAATACAATTTCCTCTGCTACACGACCACCTAAGAGACCTGTAATTTTATCAAGCAACTCAGGTTTTGTCATGAAATAACGATCCTCTTTTGGAAGCATAACAGCGTATCCACCTGCTTGACCACGAGGGACAATTGTTACCTTGTGAACCATATCGGCTTCATCAAGTACACAGCCAATAACTGTATGTCCAGCTTCGTGATAAGCCACGATGTTACGCTCTTTTTTAGAAATAACACGTGTTTTCTTAGCTGGACCTGCAATTACACGGTCAGTCGCTTCATCTACATCTAACATATCGATTTTTTTCTTATTTCGTCTTGCTGCTACAAGAGCTGCTTCATTAAGTAAGTTCTCTAAATCTGCACCAGAAAAACCCGGAGTTCTCATTGCGATTGCTTTTAAATCAACAGTTTCATCAAGTGGCTTATTTCGTGCATGAACCTTCAATACAGCTTCTCTACCCTTAACATCTGGTCGATCAACCGTAATTTGACGGTCAAAGCGTCCTGGGCGTAATAAAGCTGGATCTAAGATATCAGGTCTGTTTGTAGCAGCCACAATAATGATACCTTCATTTGCGCCGAAACCGTCCATTTCAACAAGCAACTGGTTTAGTGTTTGTTCACGCTCATCGTGTCCTCCACCAAGACCTGCACCACGTTGACGACCTACTGCATCTATTTCATCGATGAAAATGATACAAGGTGCATTTTTCTTTGCATTTTCAAATAAATCACGAACACGTGAAGCACCGACCCCAACGAACATTTCCACAAAGTCGGAACCACTGATTGAGAAGAAAGGTACGCCTGCTTCTCCCGCACAAGCTCGTGCAAGTAATGTTTTACCTGTACCTGGAGGTCCTACAAGGAGGATACCTTTTGGAATTCTAGCTCCAAGCTCAGCAAATTTGCGAGGGTCCTTTAAGAATTCAACAACCTCAACAAGCTCTTGCTTTTCTTCATCGGCACCCGCAACGTCTTTAAATTTAACCTTTTTCTTTTCTTCACTATATAGCTTTGCTTTACTCTTACCGAAATTCATAACCCTACTTCCGCCGCCCTGGGCTTGGTTAAGTAGGAAGAAGAATAAAATAAAGATTATTACAAAAGGAATAATGGATGTGAAGAAGGTTACCCAACCACTTGTTTCTTTTGCCTTAAGTACATCTACTTTTGCCGTTTTGGCAGCCTCATAAATACGGTCCATTTCATTTTGGCTACCGACTATGTTTGTAACGAAGAACTCGTTTTCTTTTGCACCTTTTAATTGCCCTCTAATTTCAAAGACGCCTCTCTCAGGCTGGACAGTAATTGAATCTATGTCCCCACCTTCAAGATGATTAATAAATGTATTATATTTCATCGGCTCAGGCTGGCCATTATTTCCTTGGAAAAAGCTGACCACACCTATGATGACTAAAAAGATGAGTAAATAAAATATGACATTACGAAAAATTCGATTCATCCCTTACCTCCTCCCGCTGTGAACAAACTATAGTAAATAGTATCATAGAAAACAAAAGCTATACAAATGATATACGTTTAACTTGCCCATACGTTTCAAAAAACAATGTATTTTGCAAATCCTTATAATAATACAGTCGTATTACTTTGAATAAACCTCTGGTTTTAACACACCAATATAAGGTAGATTTCGATACTTCTCCGCGTAATCAAGACCGTACCCAACTACGAATTCATCCGGCACGATAAATCCAACGTAATCAGCTGTAATATCCACCTTTCTGCCAGTTGGTTTATCTAAAAGAGTAACGATTTTAATTGATTTTGCTTTACGATATCGGAATAATTCAGCAAGATAGCTAAGTGTAAGACCACTATCAATAATATCCTCAATAATAAGAATGTCTCTTCCTTCAACTGAAGTATCAAGATCCTTAAGAATCTTAACCTCTCCTGAAGAAACAGTGGAATTTCCATAGCTAGAAACATCCATAAAATCCATTTCCAAATATGTATCAACCCGTTTTAATAAATCCCCCATAAATGGCATTGCACCTTTAAGTACCCCGATTGCTAATGGGAATTTATCCTTATAATCCTCAGTTAGAGTATGTCCTAATTCCTTAATTTTTGCCTGAATTTCTTCCTCAGAGAATAATACCTTCTCAATATCCTGTTTCATTTCAAAATGCCCCCTAGTGATTCATTGCTTGTATTCTAATACGATATAGCGAGATTTTGTTTTACATTCTGCTTCAAAAGATGACTTTTTAAGTCCAGGAAGCCATAAAATATCTCCCTTTGAATCTTCAACAACAGGCCAAACGTCTCGTTGCTGAAGCGGAACTTTTTGATCGATGAAAATATCCTTCACCTTTTTTGACCCATTCATTCCTTTAAGTTTCATTTTATCTCCACTTTTTCTTGTACGAACATAAACCGGCAATTTCACGGTATCAGGATCGATAATGAAACTGTAATTACCATTACTTTTTTCAGGATAGTTCTCCAACACTTGACTCTTTATTTCACTACCGTTATTTAACTTATAAAACCCTGGCTCATCAATACGAAACCGGTAAAGGTTTTTTTCACCTTCAAGATATGTATATGTAAATGTACAACTATCATAAGACCGAACAATTCGCAGGTCATTTGGAAAATGTAATTCTCCAGAAGGATGCTTACTTGCCAAAAACGATAGCAAATTGTCAATATGTACGGTAGAAAGAGAAGGAGGAAGTTCTTTGTAGAGATAGTTTAATATTAGTTGAATACCTCGTCTTTGTAAAGATTTAGGCATTGACAAAAATGGATTCACCATGATTTCAACTTCACGGTCCCTCTTCCTTTTCATTACTTTATTCATTTTTTCTCTCGTTAATTCATCTAATACTTGATTGTCCTCTGTCATCATCTCACTAAATTGTAAAAAACGTTCATGAACAGAGGGATTTTCTCCTTTTAAAAAAGGAAGTATATGATGTCTAAACCGATTCCGTGTGTAATCATCCTTATCATTAGAAGGATCTCGTCTAGGATGCAGATTGTGTAACGTACAATACTCTTCTATAGCATCCTTTGTTATAGATAGAAAAGGACGAATAATGAATCCACAGGAAAATGGACGTTTTATTTGCATTCCCGCATAACCAATCCCTTTGCTTCCACGAACTAATCTCATTAAAATTGTTTCAATTTGGTCATCACCGTGGTGCCCTAGGGCTAGTAAATCCCCATTATGTTTTTTCATCATCTCATCATAAAAATCGTATCTTATTTCTCTTGCAGCTACCTGTGAGCTAATTCCTTTTTCATTCTTGTACATTGTTACATCAATTTGAGTAGCTTCAAATTCAATTTGGTATTTTTCACAAAAGGACTTTACATACAGTAAATCTTCCTCCGATTGCCTTCCTCTAAACATATGGTCAACATGTACAGCAATAAGCCTATTATTTTTGCCCATTTGGCAATGGTATAAAAAATGCAGCAAAGCCAATGAGTCTGGCCCTCCTGAAACTCCAACCAGAATAGTCGAGTTATCTGAAATTAAATTATGCTTTTTAATAAATTGTTTTACTACCTCAATCATAGATGGACCAACCCTTTTACCGGTATATATTCATTTACTATCGTACCATTTCCTATCTACAACAGGCAAAGGAGAGCTATAGTACCCTGTACATTAGAAAAGCGCAAGCGCCTTGGAAGTGGGACATCCTTGTGTAAGTGCGACAAACAAATGTTCTACGGCTAAAAAAGTCGCTCTTTTACTTTTCTTGCAACAGGTTATTTGACTTCGATGGGTTAGGCGCTGGAGCTAGACTTTGAAAACTATTTTAAAATTTTATACTCCCTCATAAAAGCACGACTATAGAACTTGTCCATATAAATAAAGTAAGTAGCCCAATGAAACAAATAATAATAATAAAACCGTTTCAAACATTCCACCTTTTTGCTTTGACGTTTTTTGTTTCCGAATCACTCTTGATGTGCTCTTTGTACTCTTTGGTGGTGGAGCAGTCTTAGGCGATAGACGGTTTTGTATTAGCGAACTCGTTGTTCCCTCCTGACTGATTTTTGCAACGAGCTCCTTCCTCATCACTGAAGCTCTTTGGTATTTTCCATCAATAGCATTAAGTAGTACTGTATCTAGTTTTTTTAGATTATTATCATTTGCGATAATGTTTTTTAGTTGTTTGATTGGCTGATCTGATTTTGTAAAACGATTAGGATAGGATGCGTTTATTATGATCATTGCTACAGCAAATAAATCGTAGGATGGCTCTGCCTTTCTAGTGCCCGCTCCCCAATAACCTCGGTCAAAAAACTCGGTGAATTCCTTGATGGCCCTTCCTTGTATCGTTGTTCCACCCACGTCAATACACCTTATTTTCGGAGGATTTCCTGTAACAAGGAGATTATCTGGCTTCAAATCGCCAAAAACCCATCCTTCCTGATGTAACCGTTCCAAATCAGACAAGAGCTGAAGACAGAGGATACTCGTCCATTCCTTCCCACGTTTTTGAATAAAAGATAAAAAGCTTTCACCTCTTATATATTCCATTACATAAAAGGAGATAGGACTCGCAAATCCGGGTCGTATCCAATCATCTACGTCTATTAAAGAAGGCCCAAGGGCTGAACCTTGGACCTTCGAAAAGTGTTTTAGCACATTTACCTCTGATGTGATTGTTACTCCATTTTGACTAATCTTAAGAGCAACCGCACCATCCATACTCTCTGCTAAATAAACAATACCATTTGCCCCTTGTCCTAACGGCCTTACAATACGATATGTTTTTTTATGCCATTTTCCAGTAATCACTGTTCCAGGTGAGACTTTACATACCTGATTCTTCGTAGTATTGTTCATCATCACGAGATAACAAACTCCTTAGCGATCGTTGTTTTTTCTTAAAGTAAGATAACGCCTCTCGTATAGCAGGACCTGTAGGAGTTATTCCACCTGTCATAAGTTTCGGGAATATACTAGAAAGAGATTCTAGCCGTGGTGTCCAGTCTAAAACTTTTTCAACCTCTACCTTTTTCCCAGGAAATACGAATACCGAAAAACGATTATCTCCCATTCTTGCATTCAGACTGATTGATAAATCTAGCAGTGCTTCTTTCACTGTAGGAAGCTTCTGCTTCATACTTGCACTAATATCTACTAATACTAAAACCTCTAAATCAACCGTTTCGCCAAGCTCATCGACAACTTCCATTACCTCCCCACGTTTTTCAGGAGGTAAATCCTCCATTGACGTTTTTGAACCGAGTATTTGCTGAAGTTCTTTATTCACAACACCCTGTAATGTTTGTGTCATTGCTTGCCTAGTCACCATTTGTACGGTTTGTGACAATTGAGTTGAGTAAACTACTTGACTTACCCCACCTCCAGCGGATGCAATTCCCTCAATTTCTTGCATTCCTTGCTCATCTATTGTGTCCTGCTCCACTACACCAATAACATTAATTGTAATTCCTTGTTCCCTTGCAAGTGCTGCCATTGCAATTGGGTCTTCTCCTTGATTCGAACAACCATCTGTAATTAATAGAATTTGCTTTAAGGTGCCTTTTTGCACGTTCCATCCCCTCCTACTGAAATCAAATACCTCGGCCAATTTGCTACTCAGATTATCAAATTCGTTGATAGCTTCCTATGATAATCACAGACATACGACAGAGGCTTTAACTTTATTCAGTCGGAGTTTGAATTCCGAAAGAATTGTTTGCTATTATTTCATTTATCCCACCACTTATAGAAGTGTGGGACTTCTGCTGAATAAAGTTAAATAAAATTATTATCAGCATGGACGAGATGGTAGAATTTTAAACATTTTACTAGAGTATACTTTTTGAAATGGACTTTCATGGTGCTGTAAACATGTTATAAAGAATACGCTCCACATCAATCCTTAGTACACCATAGCAACCTTTTCTACGAGATGTAGGCTTACAGAATATTACCTACGAGTATGCAGAAATTTCTACATCGCTTTACTAGGTTTTTTTTGATAAACATATGCTGGTATCGCTGCCCATTTTGGAGTGTTATGATCAATTTTTGTGACAACTACCGTCATGTCATCCTGGATTTGTCCTGCCCGGGTACGAATTACCTCCTCCATTATTAAATCTGCAACTTCCTGAGGATCATTTGTTTCAATTTCCTTTATTTTCCGCTTCATCCACATATCGTAATTTTCTACATGCTTTGGCCCTTCAAATATACCATCGCTCATCATGATCAAGAGATCTCCTGCTTTGAGCTGCTCATCTACAACCTCAACTTCAAAATCTTCAATAATCCCCATTGGGAGATTACTTGCTTGTATTTTACTAATCTTATCTCCTCGCTTAATATAGCTCGGTGTAGAGCCAATTTTTAAAAACTTAGCACTTGCGTCCTGTAAATCGATAACAGCTAAATCAAGTGTTGAAAAGATTTCATCTGTTGTACGTAATGAGAGAATTGAATTTATTGATTTTATGGCAACCTTTTCTTCAATTCCGGATTGAAGAATCTTTTTAAGAAGCTGTAATGTTTCATTGCTTTCATAATGAGCACGTTCGCCATTCCCCATTCCATCGCTTATGGCTACTGCATGCTTACCAACCCCTAATTCAATAGTTGAATAACTATCTCCCGAGACCAAGCCTCCACCCTTAGCCGCATGTGCAACTCCAGTATCAATCACATAAGCTTTTGCAGATCCAAGTGATACATGACAATACCCATTAGGATATGCAGAACAATCCTCTTTTTTCACTAAAATTGTCTCCTCTAATATATCGGATAGCATTGGCGCAATTAATTTCTCACACTCCCCACTACCATTACAGTATGGAATGCTAATTTCAATATCGACATTTCCTTGCTCCACACTATATATATCTACATGGCCAATCTGTATTCCAAATGCTTGTAAGGCATCTAAAATTTGTTCTTCAAGGACATGGTGATTTTCTCCTTCGCGTTGGATCTCTTTCGCAAAATCACTCATCACCTGTGATACACCTAGTAATTGATCTGCTACCAGCTTTCTACTTTCCTTCACTTGTTTTTTAAGCTTTTGATTTGCCTGGTAATATGTTAATTCTTGTTCGATTACATCAATTACTTTTTTCGATCTTACACAATGCTTGTCCCACTCTCTCGTAAGCTTGTGATTATATGATAGAGAATTTGTATCACATTCTTGCATAATGTCTTTCATTAAATCATATGTTTTAGTAAAGTTCTTTGCCCAGCATACTTCCTTTTTAAAGCAGGTCTGACACGTTTTTTCTGTTACATTACTTAAAAAATAATCCGTTTCTCTGTCTTTATCCTCATCGTCAGTAGGAAACCCGTAATCTGAGAAACTATTTGATAAAGCCTGAAATACTGTTGAAAATTGAGCTACACGATTTGCTGTTACATCCCTAACTTTTCTAAGATATTGCTGTTGTTCAGCAGAATGCTCTGGTGTACCAGGAATGAACCTAGCAATTTTTCCAATCATGCCTTTGGGAGTTAGAAGAAATACAAGAATGGCGGCAATCGATTCAAACAATGTGGGTTGCAGTTGATCTGCTCCTTCTCCGTATAGCCCAAGGAGCAGAGTCCCAATGACTAATCCAAGAGCTACACCAATTTTACGCCCTTCCTTTAATAGACCTCCCAAGAGACCGGAAAAGGCTAATAAACTCATCTGGTACAAGCTTGTAACATTAGCTAGACTAAGTATCAATCCAGTTACAACACCGACGGTTGATCCGATGGTAGCTCCTGCTACAAATGCAAACAATAACACAAGATATCGTGAAAGAATATTTGAAACAGACAAATCATAAATTGACCAACCGATGGTTCCCGTTAATACGGATGCGATTAAGATGATGAAGCATATAACCTCTTCTGTTTTAAAGGACTGCTTTCTTCTCTTCTCCGTTAACAAGGGGACACTTTGCAGAAAGATAAGAGTTAAAATAAACCCAAGTCCAGCTTCAACACCAACCATCATGCCATCATGTAGTGTAATAGTTGCTTCCATTATATAAACGAGAGTAAGTTTAGCTATGATAGAAGATACTAACACAAGTGTTGGAATCGCTTTAATTAAATCTATTTTCATTTTTTGTATGAGCTTATAGCTTACTAGGAAGATGATTATAGCTAACAAAGTAAAAATAGTGACATCAGCTGATAAAGTCATTGATCCTCCAGTTAGAGCAATCATTGCAAGTCCTGCTTTTCCTTTCTTCATCATAAACACTGACGCAAAGAAGGGTAAGGCGAAGGGTGTTAGTTCACTAAGGATTAAGGCTCGTCCAAGTAAAAAACCGACCAAAACAAGCAATAACCCTTTTTGTAAAAATAGATGCTCAAGCTTTACTTGAAAACGGTGAAACCATTGAGTCAAAGTGTATTGAGTTTTTTCAATTGTTACATCTGTGATTGGCTCAATCAGATTCCTTTCTATTCTTTCCATATTTAACACTCCCCGTTTTTTTATGTTGTCTGTTATTATACAGATGAACCATTTCATAATTTGTCAAAACAGCAAGTACAAAACGGAAAAACATTCGACTGCATACCTTGTATTCTTACAAAAACAATGACACTAGAAGAGAATTCTTATCATATCTTAGAACAGTTGTAAAAAAATATGTAGAAATAGTCATTGAATCGTACGAATTTTTGTATTTTTTTATTCAATAACAAATTATATTGACGAACAAATAGACAGAAGGTATTATATATCTTGTGCTTAAAAACTATATAAAAGCACCTTATTTGTAAAACTTGCTCGAATTGTCTAATATGGCGGTGTAGCTCAGCTTGTCCTTACTTCTTTGAATCTACTCCTTTGCGGACATGCGACGAAGAACGGAGTTATGAGGAGCAGGCGTAGCCAGTCAAATTAATTCAGTACTTTAATAAACTCTATTACTTTTTCAAATATGGCGGTGTAGCTCAGCTGGCTAGAGCGTACGGTTCATACCCGTGAGGTCGGGGGTTCGATCCCCTCCGCCGCTACCATTAATAATACGGCCCGTTGGTCAAGCGGTTAAGACACCGCCCTTTCACGGCGGTAACACGGGTTCGAATCCCGTACGGGTCATATGAAATGCTAATGCGCATTGTTCAGCTGCGACAAGCATAATTGAATATCGCAGGAAACCCTGATTTCCGTAGTGATTTGGCTTATGACTTTGAGGGCCATGCGCTGAAGCGAGACAACGATAAAAAAGCTAGTACCATACTAGCTTTTTTTATTTTGTTCACCTTTCCTTAGCAAAGTAATTGTACACACACAAAAAGCACCCATTAACGGGTGCTTATCTATATATATTAGAGTTAAAGCAGCAAGTTAACCTCTTCTCGCTCCACGGCCACCACGTTTTGATTCTGTATGGCGCTTTAAGGAAGATAGACGATCTTCGCTGTCCTTAAGAAAACGACTCATCTTTTGTTCGAAGCTTTCACTTTTATTAACACGTTGGTCGTTTCTATTTGTACGTGGACCATTATTACGTGGGCGTTGTGGTTGTGGTGTTTCTTTTGCCTTTTTAATAGACAAACCGATTTTTCCATCTTTCTCAACATTAATCACTTTGACCTCAACTTGGTCGCCAACTTTTAAATGCTCATTGATATCTTTCACATAGTTGTCAGCAACCTCACTGATATGGACAAGTCCAGTTGAGCCTTCTGGCAGCTCCACAAACGCTCCGAAGTTAGTAATACCTGTTACCTTTCCTTGCAACTTGCTGCCTACTTCAATTGACATAAAAAAAATGCTCCTCCTTAAATTTTCAAATGCGCCCTTGGCATATTTGCGCCCAGGTTTTAAATCTGAGGCATCCGCCGGAGGCTTTAACTTTATTCAACTGGAGTGTAACCACACTGAAATTAGTTGACTTCACTAAATAAAGTTATATAAATCATTTTACTATATTATACATAATACAAAAAACGAGTGTCAATAAGACTAAGACCCATCTCCCACTTTAAAGATGATCTCTCCCTCTTTTGATAAAAAATAGTCACGTCTAATTATTTTTTCAATATATTCATCGTTATTTAATTTTACGATTTCCTCTTCAAGTAACACTTGCTCGTCCTTTAAAGTGACAAGCTCCTCATGTAATTTTTCCTTTTGATTCAATTTATTATCCAGCGTTTTATGCTGTGATAAGATTGTCGATACCAACGCATACGAAATAATGGCAGCAAGAATTGAAAAAGCAATGAGCCTTCTAACCAAGCCGCGACGTTTCATTGATGAATTTGCTTCTTCTTGCTTATATTTTTCTATATAAGTAGATTGGAGTTGTGTTACGTTTTTCTTTCGTACTGCACTCATACTACGGAAAGCCTCCTATGATTTTCGGATCTTTTTCCACCATTTTAACAATATAGGTTTGATATTCTCTACTTTTTGCAAAAATCCTGCACATTTGTAAAAAATATTTTCAATATATTTTGTGAAGCCGGATGGCAGTATTCTCCAAATGAGAATCCCGATCCATTTAATAGGACCAAAACAGACTTTTATCGTCATGATACATATTTTAAGAAGGATATGCCCAAAGACCATCAAAATATTTAATAAACCCATTAAAATAACGATAACTAGTTGATATAGCAACTTAATAGGTTTGACAATTAATAACTCGCCTGTCCTAATCAAAAATCTATAGACAGTTATAACGGTTTGAATCATATACTCCAGTAATTTTACGTATACTGTTTTTACTAGACTTTGATAGGCTGCGTATCCACATAACATCGCTACAAATACGTAAAAGCGAAGCTCTCCTTCATTTACTGCTAATAAAGTATAAAAAATTAAGAGACCTTGTACAATCCAAAAAAGGATATCATTAACAAAGACTACAATATACTTGCGCTTAGAACGCTGGAGAAAACGGTGGTACGTATCAAGAGAGGCTCCTAGCCAACCCCCCATGAAAATCATAGCTATCATGGTATAAAACTGCGTGGTTAGGGTCATCTAAATAACTTGCTAAAGAATCCTTTAGCCTTCTCCGTATGATGTTCGTCTAAGTAGCTAATATCAAATACGCGTCCTTTAATTGAAACAATGCCCTTTTCGACATCTAAGTTTTTCATTTGGAGGTTTTGACCACGGATTGCTAGGAAGCCCATAACTGTTTCGAGCAGAAACTCTTCATTGTCAAAGCTCTCCACTTGTTTCACACCTGTTATGTCAAGAAGTTTACGACTTCTCATAATTACATCGTGCTCTTGTATAGTACCCTTATTTGTTGAATTCCCCTCATAATACTGGTTCATTTTTTATCCCCCACATTCATACTTGAATGGTACAAACCATTCGGTCATATTTAGTAAAATGTATGAGATAAATAGTTATTTTAGAACAAGCCTTATGATTTTTGGTGAATTTTAGATTTCCTCGCTTGCTAGCTTTTCTTCCTTAATTACAGAATACAAACTGCTTGCATCCTCTTTCTTTGTTGATTCTTGAAGATCATCAATTTGAACAGTCACTACCTTTTGACCAAAGCGAATTGTTAACTCGTCTCCTACCTTCACATTTGTACTTGCTTTCGCTGCAACTCCATTTACGATAATTCTCCCCTGGTCAGCAACTTCTTTCGCTAACGTTCTTCTTTTAATCAATCGAGACACCTTTAAAAATTTATCCAAACGCATCTATTATCACTTCTTTCTCTATTTTTATAACCCTTGTTTCTTTGCCTTCTCCCAAATTGCATCTAGCATGTCTAACGTCATATCTTCCATATTAAGACCTTGTTCTTTTATTTGTTCCTCTATAAATCGAAAACGAGAATAAAACTTTTGGTTTGTCATCGTAATTGCTTCTTCAGGGTCAAATTTATAATATCTAGCAATATTCGTAAGTGCAAAAAGAATATCACCAAACTCCATGGCAATCTCTTTATTATCCATTCCCTTTGATATCGCTTCTCTAAACTCTTTGATTTCTTCAAATACCTTATCCCACATAGGTTCAACTGTTTCCCAATCAAACCCAACCTTTGCAGCCTTCTTTTGATAGTGAACGGCCTTCATTAAACCTGGAAGTCCTTTGGTTACACTATCTAAAATAGATACTTTTTCAGATTGGTCGCCTTTTTCCAAACGTTTTATCTGCTCCCAATTTGCTACAACCTCTTCGGCACTGTCTGCTGTAATACTTCCAAATACATGTGGATGCCTACGGATCATCTTATCAGAAATACCTCGAATGACATCATCAATTGTAAACATTCCTTCGTCTTCCCCAATTTGAGCATGTAGTACGACTTGCAATAATACATCCCCAAGCTCTTCTGCCATATGATCGTCATCGTTATGGTCAATTGCCTCAAGTACCTCATAGGTCTCTTCTAATAAGTATTTTTTTAGTGATTCATGAGTTTGCTTTTGATCCCAAGGGCAGCCGCCAGGGCCACGTAGAGCAGCAATGATCCTTCTAAACGTACGAAAATCGTGATAAAGAAGCTGTTCTTCCTTAACTGGTGGAACATAAACACTGGTCAAATTGTTTACCCCTATATCTCGGTCTAACTCAAACAATTGGACCTTTCGAATACTTTCTTCCTGACTACCCGCGGCGGTTACAATGTATACTTCATAGTCATCAGGCAATTGCTCCATTAAAGTCAGCTTCACATTAGAAGCAATATATTGGTCATAAACCTGAGCAATAATTATATGCTGAGATAGCTGAAGCTCATCCTTTTCAAAGGAAAGTGCATCTAAAAATTGAAAGCCTTCAATTGGATCAATATGAAGGGAAGCAAATAAAGGGTCAAGAAAGCTTTGACCACCTTCAATCGATATCTGAATCCCTTTCTCATTTTCAAGCAATAGCTGGACTGTCTTTTCAGCTACCATTGGGTGCCCTGGAACTGCATATAAAATATCCTTCGTAGCCGCCTCGCCTAGTAAGATCGAAACAATCTCATCATAGACTTCTTCAAATTGGTCGTGTTTTTCATAAATATTATCAAATGATTGATACATAAGTCCTTCTGCTTCCAGGTCTTTTACAACAGGATGTTCCTTTGTCCTCAAATACAAATTATTAGCAGAAGTAAGTTTACGATATATGCCAAGCGGTAGCTGAGCTATGTCTCCAGCTCCAAGTCCAACCACTGTTATTGATTTAGTCATACATTGCGTCCCCCTTTTAGTAAGCTAACAAGGGAAGCTCCCTTTGAACCAATTGGTAATAGCGAGAGTTCTTCCTTTGAAAATACATTTCCTCGGATAATAAAAAACATATAAATTACCCCACCAATGACCACAGATGATAACGCCTGAAAGCAAGCAAAGGTACGTGACGTTGACAGGGTAGGGAAAAAGAAATGTAATAAGAATAAGTACGTATATATTGATGCTCCCATAGCAACTGTAGCTACCATTACTTTATATATAAATCCCCATCGCACAAGAGCTCCCGGGAGTTTTTTTCTAACGATTATGAAAAGAAGTACCGTAATAACAGCAAATGCCATTACAGTGGAAACAGCTGCACCCATCGTTTTAAAGGAGGGAATGAAAAGGAGATTTAACGCCCATTTTATAAACAACCCAATTAGCACTGAAATCGTTGGTAAATATGGATTCCCTAAGCCTTGCAATATAGCGGTAATAATTTGAGATAGGGTAGTAAACAGTATGGAAAACCCTAGGACAATTAAAACATTTGTCCCTAGATTATTCTTAAATAACATAATATTAGTTGGCTCTAGAACAAATGCTAAGCCAGTTGCTGCACCTAATCCAACTACCACACCTAAGCGAACGGTTAAATCAACCTTTTTTTGAATGTAAGGAATATCATTTTTCACTTTTGCACTCGCAATAAGTGGCACGATTGATAGTGATAATGATGTCGCGACAATTGTCCCTAGCTGTATGAGTGGTTGCCCTCGGTCGTAAATTCCTTTTGCCTGTTTGGCAGCTTCCTCTTGTACTCCCTCTGAAAGTAACAATGAATATACAGTAAAAGAGTCAATCAACTGAAATAAGATGAGAAGCAATGCACTCATACAAATAGTTAATCCCTGTGTTAAGAGAGTTTTTATAATATCTGTCGATTTTATCCTTGAAGGGTTCTTTACTCTCTTCTTAACCCCTTTTCCTTTCTTCAATAAAAAATAGAAAAGAACAAGGATTGCAGCAAATCCCCCTGTAATAGATCCAAAAATAGCCCCTGCACCGGCTTCATAAGCACCATATCCATTATCTAACAGGATGAAGGACATAAACAAAATCGTCATTACTCGGACGAATTGCTCGGATACCTGTGAAACAGCAGTTGGGACCATGTATTTCTGGCCCTGAAAGTATCCACGTAAAACAGATATAATGGGAAGTAGTAAGAAAGAAAATGAAATCACCCGCAGTAAGATGACTAATTGCTTATCTCCCATTAAATTTGCTATTCCTTCAGCCCCCCAAAACAGGAGCCCAAATAGGGTAAAACCAATTACCGACAATGTAAGGAACGATAGATAAATGATTTTTAAAATTGATTCATTGTTCTTTTCTTCTAATTGTTCAGCAAGTAGCTTCGATATAATCACTGGAAACCCATATGTAGAAAAAACCAGCACAATTCCATAAATAGGATATGCCTGCTGATATATATAAAAACCAATATCTCCTGCAATGTTTTGATAAGGAATTCGATAACCAGCACTTAGCACTTTCGTTACTAAGCCTGCAAGGGTAAGGATAAAGGCTCCTTCCCAAACTTTTCTTGAACGTTCTGCGGATTGGACGCTCATCGCCCATCTCCTTCCACTCAATAATTTTCCAGTGTATTATAACATACTTCTATCAGAAAGACCTGAAAGGATTAAGTAAGGGACTACCCAACTTACGAAGCATAAATAAAAATATTGTGGCGATAATTGAAGAAAAGGCAGCTAAGATAGCTGCCTTTTCACGAATTTTTTCTTGCACAGCGCTTTGTCGGACTTGAATAGGACGTGCTGACGTCGACGTTCACCACAGGACGTGGTAGATTTTAGTTGACGTTCCTCTTCCAGGGCGCTTTCGCTTTCTTGTTATTGTTCCATTTGTCTAGCTAAAAAGCCTGCAGCTGTTTCAACAGCTTTTTGTTCTACTTCACCAAGTGCTCTTTCTTTTGACAGTATGACAACCGCACCAATTGGATCTCCATTAGCGATGATAGGCCCAACCGTATAGGAAGTAACAGTTTCTTCTGAACCCTCAACAATCGATACTTGTCGCTCCTCAGTTTCCAGGACTGATGTTCTGTCTTCCATGGCTCTTTCAATCAATTCACTAATATTTTTATTTAAATATTCCTTTTTTGAACCACCAGCTACGGCAATAAATGCATCCCTATCACAGATTAGAACCTGATGACCTAAACTATCAAAAAGAGCCTCTGCATATTCCTTCGCAAAATCACTAAGTTCACTAATTGGAGAATATTTCTTTAGGATAACCTCTCCATCTCTATCCACGAAAATTTCCAATGGGTCTCCCTCTCTGATCCGTAGTGTTCTGCGGATTTCTTTTGGGATTACGACTCGACCTAAATCATCAATACGACGAACAATTCCAGTTGCCTTCATTCTTATGATGCCTCACTTTCATCTGATGATTAAAGAATAGTGGTGATTGATGTACAATTTGTCTACTTTTGAATAAATCACCATTTGTTGTTGAGTTTAGTATCTTACACAACGAAAGTTCTATTCACGATGAAAGTGATTTTTCGCATGAGGTAAAAATAACCATATCGGCGGATAATCCCTATGCTTTTATATACATGTTTTTACTGAGTTTTGCCATAATTATTTGCGCCTTTTAGGGTAAGTAACTACCGACAATTTCCCTTGAACATAATGCTGAAAAGCATATTATACTGCGTTAACATTTTCTTTTTTTACATCTTCTAGACCCTTTACCATATCATGAACAATTTGAAGCCATTTACTAACTTCTATTCCCTTTGTTTGGACCACAATTTTGAGCTTACTGCCCTCCATACCAAGGCTGATCATTCGTCCAAATGTATTTCCTAATTTAAAGATCTTTTGACCATCAATTAGGCTACTTGTCTCTTCTGATAAAAGAATTGTAACCTCTTGCTTTGCCTGTTTAATGGATATTACTTGCTCTAGAAGTGCATACACTTTAATTTTGGCGATTTCAAATAAATATGCCACTTGTTCAGGGTATTCCCCAAAGCGGTCAATCATCTCTTCCTGTAATTCATCTATGTCATCCATAGTTGTGATCGCTCTAAATCGTTTATACATATCAATTTTTTGGCGACCGTCTGAAATATACGTTTCAGGAATATATGCATCCACTTCTAAGTCAATTTCAACATTAAATCGTTTGATAGACGCTGTATCCCCTTTTCTCTCTTCGATAGCCTCTTTTAGCATTTGTGAATATAGATCAAAACCGACGGAGTCAATAAAGCCATGCTGTTGGGCTCCTAGTATATTTCCCGCACCTCGAATTGAAAGGTCCCTCATAGCTATCTTGAAGCCAGATCCTAGTTCTGTAAATTCCTTTATAGCCTGTAACCTTTTTTCAGCAACCTCGTTTAACACCTTATCCTTACGATACGTAAAATACGCATATGCAACCCTATTGGAACGACCAACTCGCCCACGAAGCTGATAAAGCTGTGACAGCCCCATACGGTCTGCATCATGGACAATCAGTGTGTTTACATTTGGTATATCTACACCTGTTTCAATAATCGTAGTTGTGACAAGAACATCATATTGTCCATCCAAGAAATTAAGTATGACTGCTTCTAGTTCATTTTCTGTCATTCTTCCATGTGCATACGCTATTCTTGCATCAGGGACGAGCATCGAAATTTCCTCTGCCTTTCGTTCAATATCCTCTACACGATTGTATAAGAAGTATACTTGGCCATCCCTTGCCATCTCACGTTCAATTGCCTCTCTTATCAGCTCCCCATTGTATTCAACAACATAGGTCTGAACAGGGAACCGATTTTCAGGCGGTGTTTCAATGACAGATAAATCACGAACTCCGAGCATTGACATATGCAATGTTCGAGGAATAGGTGTTGCAGTAAGTGTTAACACATCAATATTTGCTTTAATTCGTTTGATTTTTTCTTTATGAGTTACACCAAAACGTTGTTCCTCATCAATAATTAATAGCCCAAGGTCCTTATATACAATGTCCTTTGATAATAATCGATGTGTTCCGATTACGATATCAACTGTACCATTCTTGAGCCCTTTCGTAACCTCGGTCTGCTGCTTTTTGGAACGGAAACGACTTAGTAAACCGATTGATATCGGGAAATCCTGAAATCGTTCTCGAACAGTTTCATAATGCTGTTGAGCTAGGATGGTCGTCGGCACAAGAAACGCAACCTGCTTTCCATCCATAATCGCTTTGAATGCTGCTCGAATGGCAACCTCCGTCTTTCCATACCCCACATCTCCACATAACAACCGATCCATCGGTCTCTCTCGTTCCATATCCTTTTTAATTTCTTGGATCGATCGTAGCTGATCCTCTGTTTCTTGATAGGGAAATGAAGCCTCAAACTCACGTTGCATTTCACCATCTGGAGAAAAGGCATATCCTTTACTTGCTTCGCGTTCTGCATATAGCTTAATTAAGTCATCAGCAATATCCTGGACTGATGATTCAACCTTTTTCTTTACACGCTTCCAGTCAGTTCCGCCTAGTTTATATATCTTTGGTTCTTTTCCTTCTGAACCAACGTATTTCTGAACCTGCTCAATTTGGTCGACTGGTACATAAAGCTTATCGTTTCCTTGATAACGAATATGTAAATAATCCTTATGAATTCCGTTGATTTCTAATGTTTCGATTCCTAAATATTTTCCGATACCATGATTCACATGGACGACATGATCGCCAACCTGTAATTCAGAATAGCTTTTAATTCTTTCTGCATTGGAAAGCTTCTGTTTTCGCTTTGTCTTTTGCATTTTTTTCTTAAAGAGCTCTTCTTCTGTAATAACAGCAAGCTTTTGTAACGGTAATTCAAATCCAGATTGAAGGTCTCCTTGAAGAATTTGTACTTTTCCAGGTAGTATATCACCGTCACCCTGAACAGTTATGGCATCGATTTCATAATCTGATAGCACCTGGTGTAGCTTTTTTACTCGTTCTTCATTTGATCCTAAAAAGATAACAGAATAAGAGCCTTTGGCCCATCTTTCTAGCTCTGCCTTTAACACATGCATTTGTCCATGGAAATTTTGCATCTGTTTACAAGACATATTTAGAATATTTTGTGGGCTAGTATGTGGAACATGTCGTAAGAATAAAGATAAGTATACAAAGGACTGCTTCGATTGTTGTAGTATCTTTGTGAACTTATGAGATAAGGATACGTCATGGATTATTTCTCCCTGGGATAAAAGACTTGTTACCCATTCCGCTTCTTCTTTATCAAGACTCTCCGCCATTTCCTGTATTCTACTTATTTCATCTAAAATAACAAGCCCATTAGAAGGTAAATAGTCTAGTAAACTAGCAGGTTGGTCATAGATTAATGATAAGTACTTAAACATTTGCTGAATCATTTGACCATTCTTTAATTGTTCCAATTCATAGGTGATATTATCAACAAAAAGCTCTTTTGTCTTTTCATCCTTTATCTTCTTTAAACTCTTCGCAAGCCCTTGTTCTAATCTAGTTATTCCTTTTTGTAATTGACTTTGCTCAAATAAAATTTCCGAAGCAGGACCAATTATGATTGATTTTATTTTTCCTTGTGAGCGTTGGTCCTCTAACGAGAATGTACGTATCGAGTCAATTTCAGTATCAAATAATTCAATACGAACTGGATTTTCTTCTGTTAATGGATAAATATCAAGAATTCCACCTCTGACACTGTACTCCCCTGGGGCTGAAACCATGGAAACTCGTTCATAGCCCATTGTGACAAGTCGTTCCAGTGTAGCAGGTACTTCTATATCATCCCCTACTGTAAATACTAGCTGACTTTCCATCCAGAGCTTTTTTGGAGTAATAAGTCTCTTCACCCCTGCAATAGGTGCTACAATAACACCTTTTGAATGATGGCTCCAATAATTAAGGGCCTCAATTCTTTGTCCCTTTAGCTCCGGGCTTGCAATACCAATTTCAGAAGCAATTAATTCATTAACTGGATACAAAAAAACCTCATCTTCTTGTAAAAGAACATTCAAGTCATCATAAATTTTTTGTGCTTGATAGAGATTATGGGTAACAACAAGAATCGGCTTATTTGTTTGTTTATATAACGTCGCAGCAATGACAGTTCGAGCTGATCCGGACAGTCCAGCGATTAATTGTTCTCTTAATCCTTCATTAATACCATCTATAATAGATTTTAATTCATCATTATTACTAACATGATGTTGTAAACCATTTAACAACTCCAAACCCCCTCTCAACATGTAAGCGCCTTTTCTACACTTTTACACTTACGTACCTTTGCCAAACAAGAGTTAAATCTCCTATCTTTCATTCAATCTTGAGTAAAATCTCTTAAAACTCTATTTACTAGCTTTGTCTAAGAAATAGAAAAACGCTTTGGTTCTTAAGGGCCAAAGCTTTTCCTATTATTGAATAAATGTTTCATATTGGTGTAGTTCAGGATTACGATGTAATGCTTCTTGACAATCCTCACAGATTGTCTTTACATGGATATCACCATTTGTTTCATAGGATATCATTTCTTGCCGTTCCTCATCGGATAATTGATGAAACCCAAGACTTTCACTATGAACAGATACATTATCTATGCTACCAACCTTAACACCGCAATGTCGACAATAGTAGTGTAGTGACATTAGAATCCTCCTCACTGATTATCAAATACACCTCGGCGTACATCGCAAAGGTAAATCAATGATATTTATTTTCTAGTATAAACCGTGAAAAGATTCTTTATTCACTCTACCAAAAAGCCTATTCTCTTTCTACTTTGTATTGTATTCATTCATTACCTGTAAGAAAGGGGTTGTAATCCATTTTTCAGCTGCATCTGCTGATTTTTGAATAGCATCCTTAATTTGTTGAGCTTCTTCATCTAAAAATCTACCTAGTACGTAATCAGCTATTTTCATTCCGTTAGATGGGCGGTCTACTCCGATTCGAACCCTTTTAAAATCTTGAGTACCTAAATGATGTATGATTGATTTCATACCGTTATGCCCACCTGCACTACCTTTTTCCCGAAGCCGTATTTTTCCTACAGGAATATCGAGTTCATCGTATATTACAAGGATATCCTCAACATCGATATCATAATAATCCATTAAAGGTCTGACACTTTCCCCTGATAAATTCATATATGTAAGGGGCTTTAAAATTAGAACCTTCTCTCCATGAATCACCCCTTGTCCAAATATTCCATTGAACTTTGCTTTATCTAGAGGAATTTGGAGTCTAATAGAGAGTTCATCTATTACTTTAAAACCAACATTATGCCTGGTTTCTTCATACTGCCTTCCTGGGTTTCCTAATCCAACAATTAGCTTCATTCTTCTCCCCCATTATCGGTACTTATATTGACAAAAGGACGTAACCTACTTGGTTACGTCCAGGCTTACAAAGGTACTAACAAATAACAAGTTTTTATTATTTCCTTCAAGACTCATTTGTTTCGTTTGTTTCTCTACCTTCTATTGATTCAGGTTCTCCTGGTTCTTGTTCTTCCCCAGTGCTAATTTCTTCTTCCTGTTTTGGAGGCAGTATAGATGCCACAACCTGTGAAGTATCTTGATTAATTGTATACTTTCCTTGTGTATCTATATCTTCGAGCTTGATTACTTGTCCAACTTCTAATTGTGATACATCAATATCAATTGTTTGTGGAATATTCATTGGAAGTGCCTGTATCGATACTTGGTGAATCGCCTGTTGAAGCACGCCTCCATCTTTGACACCTGCTGCTTCCCCAACCAAATTAATATTCACATCAACTGTAACCTCAGCTGACATATTAACAATTTTGAAGTCGGCATGAATTATTTCACTTTTAATTGGGTCTGTTTGAATTTCATGCAGCATTACGGAATGTTGTTCATTATCGATTGCAAGCTTAATAATCCCGTTTCTCCCAGTTGTTCGAATGGTTTTAAGAAAATCGGCGCTATTTACATAGATTGGCTTACTTTGGTTTGAGCCATTTAAAACGGCAGGGATATTTCCAGCTTCTCTTATTTTTCGTATTGTTGAATTCTTATCTTTAACTCTTTCATTCGCTTGTAATACGGCAGACATTCATCAACACCATCCTTGAAAATTTTAGTAATAGTACTAAATTTCCCTTAAAATGATGTGTCTAAACCCATTTTTTCATGTTTAATCAAATAACGTACTTACGGATTGTTCTTCATGCACGCGAATAATTGCTTCTCCAATTAGAGGTGCAACTGAAAGCTCTTTAATTTTTTCAATCTTCTTCTCTTCCGAAAGTAAAATTGTATTCGTTACAACGAGCTCTTTAATTTTAGAATTTTGAATTCTCTCGATTGCAGGTCCAGATAATACTGGGTGTGTACAGCAAGCATACACTTCTGATGCTCCGTTTTCAACAAGAGCATTAGCAGCTAATGTAATGGTTCCAGCAGTATCTATGATATCGTCAATTAAGATTGCTGTCTTCCCTTCAATATTACCAACGATGTTCATAACTTCAGCTACATTTGGCCTTGGTCTACGTTTGTCGATGATTGCAATTGGCGCTTTTAGACGATCTGCCATTTTACGAGCGCGTGTAACTCCACCATGGTCAGGAGAAACAATGACAATATCCTCTAGATTCTTACTTTTGAAATAATCAGCTAAAATAGGTACACCCATTAAATGGTCAATTAAAATATCAAAGAAACCTTGGATTTGTGGTGCGTGAAGATCTAATGTGATGACACGATCAGCACCTGCTGTTTCTAATAGGTTCGCAACTAGCTTTGCAGTGATTGGTTCACGTGCACGTGCCTTACGGTCTTGTCTTGCATACCCATAGTAAGGCATTACAATATTAATTGTTTTGGCAGACGCACGTCGTAATGCATCAATCATAATAAGTACTTCCATGATATGTTCATTTACTGGAGCACTTGTTGATTGAATTACATACACATCACAGCCACGAATACTTTCTTCGATATTTATTTGAATTTCTCCGTCGCTAAAGCGCGTAACAGAGCACTTACCAAGCTCGACACCCACTGATTTCGCAATTTCCTCTGCTAAAGGTGCGTTGGAATTTAGCGTAAAAACCTTTAAATTTGAGTCACGGTACTGATTAGGCATTATCTATAGACCTCCAATTAGGAATTAATCTTTTTTCGTAAGACGTTCTACATAGTTTTCCTTATTCACTTGACGTGCACGGGCAATTGAAAGCGCATTACTTGGAACCTCGTTTGTAATAGTTGAGCCAGCAGCTACATAAGCCCCTTTACCCACTGTTACAGGTGCAACTAAATTAGAGTTACACCCAATGAAAGCACCATCTTCAATTTTTGTAAGATACTTATTTTTCCCGTCATAGTTAACTGTAATCGAGCCACACCCGATATTTACATCTGCTCCTACCTCAGCATCCCCAATATAGCTTAAATGTGATGCTTTACTTCCTTTACCAAAGGACGCTTTTTTTAGTTCAACGAAATTGCCAATTTTCACTTCATCACTGATCATTGTCGCAGGACGTATATGAGCAAATGGACCTATTGCAACATCATTTCCAATAGTACTATCATGTGCAACTGAATGTCGAATTACAGTGTTATCACCAATTTTGCAACTTTTGATTTCACTATTAGGACCAATTTCGCATTCTGAACCAATTTCAACTTCTCCGATTAGTACCGTTCCTGGATGTATAACAGTATCTTGACCAATCTTTGCATCTGCAGAGATATACGTATGATCCGGATCTATAATAGTAACCCCATTAATCATGTGGTTTTTATTAATTCTTTGTTTCATAAGCTTTTCTGCTTGAGCTAATGCAACACGGTCATTTACACCTAATGTTTCATCAAAGGATTCCGTTTGAAAGGCAGACACAACTTCTCCTTGATTTTTTAGGATTTCTATAACATCTGGTAAATAATATTCACTTTGTACATTCTCATTATTTACATGTGTTAATGCTTTAAATAATGACTCATTATCAAAGCAGTACGTTCCAGTATTAATTTCAGCGATCGTCCGTTCTTCATCACTTGCATCTTTATGTTCAACAATTCGTTCAACATGCCCAGTTGCATTACGGACAATTCTGCCATAACCAGTAGGATCTGGGGCAATAGCGGTTAAAATTGTTGCTTTTGCACCTACACGCTCATGATGTCTGATTAGGGCTTCCATCGTTTCTGCCGTAATAAGAGGTGTATCGCCACATACAACTAATGTTACACCCTTTTCATCTGCTAGATGAGTTGCAGCCTGCATAACAGCGTGTGCAGTACCAAGCTGTTCTTCTTGAAGAGCATATTCACTATTATTACCAATTTGTGTTTTTACCTTTTCCGCTCCATGTCCAACAATTGTGACCAGCTTTTGTAGGGTAAGCGTGGATAGTTGATCAACCACATGTTGTACCATAGGTTTACCACAAACAGGGTGAAGAACCTTGTAAAGCTTTGATTTCATACGGGTTCCTTGCCCTGCGGCCAAAATTACGCCATATCGATTTGTCATTTTCAGGCCTCCAAATCAAATTCGCCTCGGCGGATTTGCGTCCGATTTTTTTCAATCTTGGGAGATAAAGTAAAACTTCAATCTGTGGAGGCATTATTCCACAGACTGTTAGTTTAACCAATCGGGCATTTACGGACAGTTGCCATCCATGAAGGCTTAATGCCAGTTAATGCAGGAAATTCCCCCTTGAAAAATCGAGGCATCCGCCGGAAGCTTTAACTTTATTCAGTCAAAGTTTAAACCCCCAACTGAATTGATACTCTTCTTGCATTCATCCCACTCCTTATAGAAGTGAGGGACTTATACTGAATCAAACTTAACCTTTTTATCCATTACGAATATATCTTAAAAACAGACCTATTTCAAGAAAACTAATAAAAGTACATTAATTTTTTAACTGGAAATTTTTATTTTGGATGGAACTTTGAGTGAAGAGGATTATCTTCAAGAAGTAATTGGGAGGTTTTATAATGTTTTTGGACAATTATATCTTAGTGTAGATTTTCCTTACAGGTGGACGCTTTCCGCGGGCATGCACGGTTTATAGTAAAATGAAAAAAGAGCCTATACTTTGACGTAGGCTCTTCGATGCCATTTATTATTTTACGATGCTCCCGCTTCTTCGAACTCAACCTCTAACTCGCCTAAACGGTGATATTCAGCCAATACTGCATCTTGAATTTTCCCGCGAGTGCTTGAGTTAATTGGATGAGCGATATCACGGAACTCACCGTCTGGAGTGCGTTTGCTTGGCATTGCCACAAACAAGCCATTATTACCATCGATCACACGAATATCATGAACAACAAACTCATGATCTAACGTAATTGATGCAATCGCTCTCATTCTGCCCTCGGTATTAACGCGGCGTAATCTTACGTCTGTTACTTCCATTCTGTTCACCACCTTTTCCCTAGATAAAAACTTAGTTATCATATTCAACGAAAAATTCCATTTTCCTGCTAAATATTTAATAAATTTTTTAAAAAAATTCTTACTTTTCCGTGAATGAACAGAATATTAGTAAAACTCAATTATTTTACAAGGGCAATAACTTCAATTTCAACAAGGACATCCTTTGGTAATCTAGCTACTTCAACTGTTGAACGAGCTGGTTTATGTACTGTGAAAAATTGTCCATATACTTCATTAAGCTCAGTAAAGTCATCCATGTTTTTAATAAATACAGTTGCTTTAATAACGGTTTCTAAAGACGCTCCTGCTGCTGCTAAAACTCCCTGAAGATTCTTAAATACTTGCTCTGTTTGCTCTTTAATACCTCCACCTATTAACTCACCCTCTGGAGTTAGTGGGATTTGACCAGAGCTAAAAAACATATTATTCACTACAATTCCTTGAGAATAAGGCCCGATAGCCTGTGGTGCAAGATTTGTTTGAACTTCCTTCATCATTCTTCCCCCATCTCGTCTTGAATTTCAATTTTACTTAAATATGTTAAATAATTTCCTTCTGATACCCGAATTTGTTTTTCCTTTACATCAACATCGGTTAGTTTTACAAGCGAAATATATTCATCAACTAATCTTTCCTCTATTCCTTCAGACTCAACTAGTACTCCAATCCCTTTTAAGTTCGCATTGAATTCCTCAAGTATATTTATCATACCATTTATCGTACCGCCAGCCTTCATGAAATCATCAATAATCAGAACATTAGACCCTTCCTTGAGACTTCTTTTTGAAAGCACCATTGTTTGGATGCGTTTTGTAGATCCCGACACATAGTTAATACTAACCGTTGATCCTTCTGTCACACGATTATCATGTCTAACGATAACCACTGGTACATCTAAAAAGGAAGCAACTGCATAAGCCAACGGAATTCCCTTTGTCGCAACTGTCATAACTACATCAATATCGCGATTTGAATAAATGGACGCAAAGATCTTTCCTATTTTGTTTACGATTCGTGGGTCCCCTAGAATATCAGTTAAATATAAATATCCTCCTGGAAGTAATCGATCAGGGTTTGCGATTACACCACAGAGCTCGCGAACAACCTCTTTAGCTTCGTCCAGGCCCACAAGTGGAATAAACTTTACACCACCCGCTGCACCAGCAATAGTGACTAAAGTACCTATCCCTTGTTGTTCAAATGTTTGTTTAATAATGGTCAAGTCCTCACTAATGGAGGATTTAGCAGAATCATATTTTTCAGCAAAATAGGAAAGTGAGACAAGATGCTGAGGATGTAAAAGTAAGTGATTTGTCATATCTACAAGCCTACTACTCCGTCTAAATTTCATGGTATACCTCCAAAATCCGAATATTTTATATGTAATATACCACTAACGTACGTATTTATTCAACTCTATTTCGCTCACCAAGTAATCGAACAGCGTATACCTGATCAGAAAACCCACGCAACCCATTGTATATCCGTTGCATCCTGGACTCTCGTTGAACAAGTCCAAAGACAGTAGGGCCGCTACCACTCATTAATACTGCATCAGCACCAAATCGTTTCATTTGATCCTTAATATGAGCAACCTCTGGATGAAGTTTTAACGTAACATCTTCTAGTACATTTCCAACACGATCACAAATTCCTTGGAAATCTTTACTCTCAATTGCCCGGATCATTCCGTCCACATCTGGATGAGTTACATTTTCAAGGGAAAGGTTTCGGTATACATCCGCAGTAGAAACACCGATAGTTGGTTTCGCTAAAATCACCCAACAATGTGGTGGAGATTCTATATGCGTAATAACTTCACCCCTGCCAGTAGCGAGTGCTGTCCCACCATAGACACAAAAGGATACATCTGAACCTATTTCTGCGCCCAGAGTAGCAAGCTCGTCCAAGCTAAGCCCAAGATTCCAAAACTGATTAAGTCCTCGTAAGGTTGCAGCTGCATCACTGCTGCCTCCTGCCAAACCGGCTGCTACAGGAATTGTCTTCGTAATCGAAATTACTACACCTTTTTTTACACCATATCGCTTTTTCAATAATTGGGCGGCTTGGTAAGCAAGATTTCGACTATCATCCGGAACGAAACGATTATGGGAGATGACCTTAATTTCATCACTATCGTGATCTGATAATTCAAGCCTATCAGCAAGATCAATTGTTGTCATGACCATGCGGACCTCATGATAACCATCTGGACGTTTATGTAGAACATCTAGAGCCAGATTAATCTTTGCTGGGGCTTTAACTAGTAATTTCATGCAAACACCTGCTTTTAACGTAATTCAATATTGACATTGTACCATAAAGTGTAACTTTAAACAGTGGAGTTTTCCACACCCTGTTTGTATAATTCAATGGCCCACAGATGTTGCAACAAAACCCTCACAACAAAGCTTTAAGCCACTATTCATGTATCCTCCCTTATATAAAGAAAGCCGAAGCTTTTATGCTTCGGCGTCGTAGTACGAGAAACGTATTTATTGGTTATAACTGTTATTGGCAAGCTGTTGTTGGCCAATTTCAATCGCTCGTTTCACCATATTTCCAGCATCACGTGATCGAATTGCACCCCAGCCCTCTTTTTTCACGGTTTCATAAAATCCAAGCTCTTTAGCTAGTTCCTCTTTGAAACTTTCGGACATAATGCCTCGACGTCTTCCCAATAAAAACAACCCCTTCCTTAATCTACGACATTCTTAGTATTTGAAAGATGGGGGTTTGATATATAATCAATTTTTATCCTTTTTATCCTATTTTAAACAAGTAAAACACATTTTAGATTCTTTTTTGACAAAATAAAAAAGCAGCAAACCTATGTCTACTGCCCACTTATCGCAATTTTCCCGGATGTTTCATCAAAGAAGGTTAGTTGAACTGTTTCAGTCAGGATATCTGCATAGCTGTATGAAACACGTTCAAATGAGTTTTCATCCTGATCTAATTCAATTACAAATACAGAGGGGTACGTTTCTGCGAGCACTCCTGAGCGCTCAATTGTCTTTCTTCGACCGCCATTCGCTTTTAATGTAAGCCGTTTACCTAAATTAGTATCTAAAGACCTTTTAATATCAAGCAAAGTTTTTGCCATATCACTCCACCTCACTATTCCAAGTATATCAAAATAACCGATAATTGTCAAACAAAACTAAAATTATAACAATGATACAAAATACTTGTCAATGAATTTTTTCCTACAAATTTCTTACTGAACATCAAGTAGTATGTTCAAAAATGTAACTAATATGTATAGAAATATGGATTTGTTTTACTCGACAATATTTTTAACACTCTCAATGTGTATGTAAATAGGCGACGAACAAGAAAAGCGCAAGCGCCTTGAAAGAGGATCTCAAACTAAATTCCGTCACGTCCTGTGGCGAACATTGACGCCAGCGCGTCCTTGTGCAAGCCCGACAAGCAAATGTTCTGTTGCAAAAAAGTCGCTCTTTGACTTTTCATTGCAGCGCGTTTTTGACCCCGAGGGTTATGCCGCATGCGCTAAAAGTTGGATCTAAGTCCTAAATTTTATACTTTCTTTCCTTTCAAGTAGAAAAAAGATCCTTGAGGAAGGATAGATCGCTTGTTTTTACTACGTGCAAGGCAGGAGCAGAGTGATGCCAGAGATTCAAACCTTTTCAATTGATGAATTTTTGAACGTCCTCTTTTCTTTAACTGGTGAAATAATAAACGGAAAGAGACCCTAACCTATTTCCGTTAGTGATCTCTTTATTCATCCTCGTTATGCTTTTGGTATGGCATACCTGTTCGTAGTACACCCTTTGTTTCAATTCCACCAAGACCCTTTTCACCGGTTAATGTATTCCGTAACACATCCCAAACATTAATTCGTTCATCAAAAGGGGTAAAGCTAATTTTCGCTACAATATACACAGGATCTAGCGCATGAATATTAACTCTTGATGGGGAGCTAGCAAAGTTAGCTCCAGCACGTATTAATGACTCAAAGTGAGATTGACATGCACCTGCAAAGATAACTAACTGGTCAAGATGAGGTATCCTACGCCTCGCCTGGCGCACTGTTTGTGCAAAATGTCTTGAGTGACGATATGCCTTTAACTCTGTTATCTTTCCTTTTGATTTAGAATAGGCATCATGACCTGTAATCACTAGGATATCAGGTCTGTACTTATCAAGTAATTCGTCTATTTTCTCTGGCATTTCTTTTTCATGGCAATACACTCCATAAACAGGTACCCCTATTTTTTCATATAAAGCTAGACACTTTTTTAAATAGTTTGGATCTCCATCTATGTGAAGCACCCTTCCTGGTATTTGAAAGAAGTCTTGATCATTTGTATATCCACCTGTTGCATGGTATTCATTCTTTTGTCTAATTAACTGATAATCTTGCCGAAATAGTCGGTATGAGGTATCAACCTTTTCTTTATCTAAAAGCTGCCGTTTCTGTTGTTCGTGATCATCAATGACTACTAGATCATCATACGGGGCGTCAGCAACCAACCTTACATCCTCGCCATATAGAAAGACTACTTGAGGATCTTTCACTTCAATAACTTTAAATAATAAATCCAATTTATATGATTTTCGAGCAACAATATCGCCTACTTTTATTTCCATTCTACCCACTCCAAATTAGAGGTGAATTCCGCATTAAAAGATACCTACTTTTTAGCCTATGCAGACTCTGGGTAAGAGGTGAGCAGAAAGGAGAGGTTTCATGAAAAACCAACTAATGAAAAAAGCATATTAAGCTATTTAAGAAAAACATGCATTCCTATTAATTTCTGTACCTCCAATATATACATATTTACCTTTTGTAACTATCCGAAATGGGAACCAATTGACTAAAGTGCATTACGGTAGTTCAATCCTAAGTAGTGGTTTCTCATACTATTACTTGTTTCAGGTGACGGGTAATATAGTTTTTATTGGAGACTCGAGAGACCGAAAGGAGAGTCAACTTGTTTGAATGCTTCCTTCTTTCGGAAAAGAATTGGTAAAACTTACTGCGTCTTTTCTGAATCCACACCTCATTCTGACACGAATAGCCGGAAATAGTTTAAAAAAAAGGGCTATAATTATACAATAAAAAAAGGTATTATTTTCTCAGGTTTTGAGAAATAATACCTTTTTACTTTGTTGATTAGAGCGGAAGGCAACAGCAAATTTTAAGAGCGTCTACTTTAAAAGGGACTTATTCAGTGCCCTCTAATCAATAGGCCCTATTTTATTACTTTATATAATTCATCACTTAGTCTTCCAAACTCTTCAATTGATAAGGTTTCACCACGTCGTTTTGGGTCTATATTCGCTTTCGCTAAACAATCCTCAATAGCCGCTTTTGATTCTTTTCCTTTTAGAAGATTGGTTGTTAAATTATTTAAGATTGTCTTTCTTCTTTGTCCAAATGAAGCACGTACAACGTCAAAAAAGAATGATTCATTCTCCACCTTAACAGCAGGCTTGTCTCTTTTTAAAAGACGAATGACGGCTGAATCTACATTCGGCTGTGGAACAAATACAGTCCTTGGGACAATCATGACCGTTTCAGCTGTTGTATAGTACTGTATGGCAATTGAAAGCGACCCATAGTCCTTTGTCCCAGGCTCTGCGGAAATGCGGTCTGCAACCTCTTTCTGAAGCATGACAACAATACCTCTTAATGGGAGATTTTCCGTTAAGAGCTTCATAATGATTGGAGTCGTTACATAATATGGGAGATTAGCAACGACCATAATATCGTCTATCCCCTTCATTTTCTCTTGAATAACTGCATTTACATCCGCCTTTAGTACATCTTCATGGATAATTTCAACGTTTGAATAAGGGGAGAGTGTGTCATCAAGAATTGGTAGCAAACGCCCATCAATTTCAAATGCTACTACCTTCTTTGCTCGTTTTGCAAGCTGCTCTGTTAATGCACCAATACCAGGACCTATTTCAATTACAGCCGTTTGATCTGTCACGTCTGCATGGTCAATAATTCTATGCAATATGTTCGTATCAATTAAAAAGTTTTGCCCTAGGCTTTTTTTAAATGAAAAACCATGCTTTTCTAAGATGGCACGTGTTCTTATAGGTGTTGCTATATCTTTATTCACTTTGCTTTTCCCCCTGTAACACAACCGCGATGGCATCATCAAAGGCTTCCTTTGATATTTGGAACATTTGCAATCGCTTATATAATTGTTTTCCGTTAGTATAACCAATTTTTAAAATGACTCCCAGCTTTTCTCTTCGCTCCTTGGCCTTACTACCACCAATTAAGCCAGCGTCTAACAGAGACTCAAAATCAATCTCCGAGTGCACGTCTTCCATCTCCTGTTTAACCTCTGCTAATGCTTTTCGGATAGCTTCTGGAGTGGCATGTTCAACCCCAATTTTTTTGCCTGTCTTTGCAATTGCTTCATTTTTTGGTAAGAAGGCATGTTTACAGCCTGGTACAGCGTTCGCAACAATTTTGCGTATTCTTTCCCCTGGATAGTCAGGATCAGTGAATACAATGACCCCTCTTACCTCCTGAGCATGTTTAATTCTTTCTAATACCTCTTTATTAACTGCAGAGCCGTTTGTTTCGATTGTATCTGCATCAACCGCTCGTTTTATAGCTACTGTATCATCTTTTCCTTCAACAACAATTATTTCTTTTATTTTCATTTTTCGTGAAACCTTTCCCGTTTTTCTACGTCTAACATTATAGATACAAATATTACATTATTATAACAAAAGCGCAAGCGCCTAGTTAATGACTTAATTCCCGCAATTTTTCTTTATCTCTTATCATCGTAAACGTTCCTTAAACATAAAAAAACAGAGGACTTCCATCCTCTGCATTGTTAATCTAAAATTTGAATTTTAACTGTACGTTGTCCCCAACGATATGCTTGAGACTTCTCAGGGAAAAAGACATCGATCTTATTACCTTTGATATTCGTACCTTTATCGGCGGCTATTGCATAGCCATATCCTTCAACATAGACTTTAGTGCCTAACGGAATGACTCTTGGATCGACCGCAATAACCTTGATATTTGGATTTGCACGTAAATTTATACCTGTAGCAGTATAACCTGAGCACCCGTTACAATAAGCAGTATAGGCTGTTGAAGATACATAAAATTCTTTTGCAACTTCTCCAGTACCACGAGAAACCTGCCTAACAATTTCTCTTGTACCCACAGCTACAACCTTTTGTTTGCTTTCTTTTAGGGTTTCAGTTTTCACAAGATTTCTCGATACTTCTTTTCCATTTTCTAAAATGACTTCGAAGTGCTTCGCTACTTTACCTTCTTCACCAGCACTTACCACTTTTTCTTTGCCCTTATCAATGTTGTTGTCTTTTTTCTTAACAACTGCAAAGGCAATTGATTCTTCCACTACATCGGTGACTTTTTCTACGCGTATTACGTTTACAACACTATCTGCTGTAATCTTCTCTTCCATTCCTGGCTCTACTCGATCCAATTCATTTAGTGTTACATTTTGACCTTTTAAAAAGTCAGCGACAGTAGTCGAAGTTGACCATACTTGTTTCTCTATACCACCGTCATTTAAAGTCAATGGGAATGCCTTATCTATTACAACCTTCATGTCTTTTTTTAGATTGGCATCTAAACCAGGATTTACTTTATCAAATTCTGATAACGTAATATTTTCATTCTTAAATAGAGCGCCTACCGTATTTACTGTTGTCCAAACCTTTTTAGATTTGTTATCTATTACTAATTCAACCGGAATGGCTGCTTGCCAAGATACCTTCATATCATCAGTTATAGCTGTGTCCATCGATGGTGTCAGTTGATCATGTCGTCCAACCTCAACCTCTAAATCCTGAAGAACTTCGGCAACAGTGTTTGCATGCGTCCTTATTACTTGCTCTTCACCATTTAACGTTATTGTAACTGTATCCTTTGTAGTTTCATACGCAGCGTAACCTGTTCCACCCGCTGCTAATACTAGGAAACTACTAACAGAGACTATTAATCTCTTCTTGTTTTTTGACTCGGAAAACAGTTTTTTCATGTTTTTAAGCAAAATGAAAAACGCCTCCTTCTCTCAGTGGATTATATAAAGTATCTTCAATTCTGTCAACCCCACCCCTTTTGAGCTTGGTTCGTAATCAATATTATGCAAGAGTAGTTTTCAAAAAGGAAGATTTAGTTGTCGACAAAGATATATTATGAGAAGAAGAAGACATGTAGAACTTTTTCTAACCAACTTAATCTTGGACAAGTTATCCTAAAAACTGACAATAATTACTATCACTTTATGCCGAAAAATCTTTTCGCATTGTCGGACGTTTTCTGGGCAACCTCTTCAAAAGAGATCCCTTTTAGTTCTGCAATTTGCTCAGCCACATATTTTACGTAGCTTGGCTCATTTCTTTTTCCTCGAAATGGATGTGGTGTTAAATAAGGACAGTCTGTCTCAATTAACAATCGATCTAATGGAATTTCAGCTGCAACTTCCTTCGGTTTTTTGGCATTTTTGAATGTAACTGGCCCTCCAAAGGAGATATAGAAATTCATGTCCATACACTGCTTCGCAACCTCTAAGCTACCAGTAAAGCAATGCATGATTCCACCGACCTCACTTGCATTTTCCTCTTTTAATATCTCTACTATATCAGATGTAGCTTCACGATTATGAATGATAATCGGTAGCTTTACCTTTTTGGCTAATGCAATTTGTTTTCGAAAGACTTCCTTTTGAATATCCTTAGGGGATTTGTCCCAATAATAGTCCAGACCCATTTCTCCTAGGGCTACTACCTTTGGATGCCCGCATAGCTCTTCAATCCAAAGAAGATCTTCATCTGTCATATCGATTGCATCTACAGGATGCCAGCCTACTGTCGCATAGATGAACTCATATTGCTCGGCCAATTCAATTGCTCTCGTTATCGTTTCTCTATCAAAACCAACCACTACAATCGTTTTAACACCTTCATTTTGCGCTCTTTCAATTACCTCATCTAAATCCTCTTGATACTGAATAGCATTTAAATGTGCATGTGTATCAATTAACATCCAAATAACTCCTTTATTACGATGTAAAAGGGACAGAAATTATCTGTCCCCCTTCTGTTATTTCACTTTCGCTCCGTTTGGAAGACTTTGATCAATTGTTGCTAATGAAAGTTTTCCATCCTCAGATCCTGCTAAAATCATCCCTTGGGACAGCTCGCCACGAAGAGTTACAGGCTTTAAATTTGTTACACAAATTACCTTTCGACCCACTAATTCCTCAGGTGAGTAATATTTTGCTATTCCCGATACCACTTGGCGTTTTTCAAATCCTAGATCCAGCTGAAGCTTTAAAAGCTTATCCGCTTTCTTTACAGGTTCTGCATGAAGAACCTCTGCCACACGGAGTTCAACCTTCATGAAATCATCAATGGTGATTTCTTCCGCTTTTTCAACTTCTTTTACTGGTTCTTCCTTCTTAGGTTCGCCTTGCATTTGGTTTTTAATATACTCCACTTCATCTGCAATTTCTAAACGGGGGAAGATTGGATTTCCTTTCGTTACCTTTACTCCCTCTTGTTTCACACCAAATTCAGCTAAGCTTTCCCATGTTTTAACTGACTCGTCTGTAAAACCTAGTTGTTCAAATATTTGATACGGTGTTTTTGTTAAAAATGGTTGGAGTAGTACCGCTGAAAAACGAAGAGACTCTGCAAGGTGACTCATGATTGAAGCAAGTACATCTTTTTTCTCCTCATCCTTCGCCACAACCCAAGGTTGTGTTTCATCGATATACTTATTTGTTCGACTAATCAATTGCCACAATGCGGTTAATGCAACAGAAAACTCCATATTCTCCATCGCTTCTTCATATTTAGCAACTGTTTCAAGTGCAACATTCACTAACTGTGTATCGAATTCCGTTTTACTACCTTCATATGAAGGAATCGTTCCATCAAAATATCTATCAACCATAGCCACTGTACGGTTCAGTAGGTTACCTAAATCATTTGCTAAATCAAAGTTAATGCGTTCTACAAACCCTTCTGGCGTAAATACGCCATCAGCACCGAAAGGAACCTCGCGTAATAAATAATAACGAAGGGCATCTAGTCCATAGCGATCAATTAGAGTAACAGGGTCAACTACATTCCCTTTTGACTTTGACATTTTCCCATCCTTCATCAATAACCAGCCATGAGCAAATACCTTTTTCGGTAATGGTAAATCTAATGCCATTAGCATAATTGGCCAGTAAATTGTATGGAAACGGACAATTTCTTTCCCGACTAAGTGGACATCAGCTGGCCAATACTTTAGATATTTTGAGTTCTGCTCAGTGCCATAGCCTAGGGCAGTAATATAGTTAGAGAGTGCGTCAATCCATACATAAATAACGTGCTTTGGATCCCCAGGTACTTTAATCCCCCAGTCAAATGTTGTTCTTGAAACAGCTAAATCCTCAAGTCCTGGCTTGATAAAATTATTAACCATTTCATTCTTTCTTGATTCTGGTTGAATAAATCCAGGGTTCTCTTCATAGTACTGAAGTAGTCTATCCACGTACTTACTCATTTTAAAGAAATATGACTCTTCTTTTACCTTTTCCACTGAACGATTACAATCAGGACAGTTACCATCTACAAGTTGTCTTTCTGTATAGAAAGATTCACAAGGAGTACAATACCAACCTTCATACTGATCTAAATAAATATCACCTTGATCAACAAGCTGTTTAAAGATCTTTTCGACAACTTCCTTATGTCTAGTTTCAGTTGTACGGATAAAGTCATTATATGATATCTCTAACTTTTTCCATAATTCTTGAATCCCCGCTACAATGTCATCAACATATTCCTGTGGAGTAACGCCCTTTTCCTCAGCAGAGCGCTGAATTTTTTGCCCATGCTCATCAGTCCCAGTTAGGAACATAACATCATATCCACGTAAACGCTTATAACGTGCCATAGCATCTCCAGCTACAGTAGTATATGCGTGTCCAATATGTAATTTCCCACTCGGATAATAAATGGGTGTTGTTAGATAAAACGTTTTAGCTTCTTGAGTCATTGGTAACCCTCCCTCTATCAAATGCGCCCTGTCGTTTTTGCACCCAGATAATACCATGCTTGCTCAAAGTGAAACTTCAATGGGTGGGGGTACTTCATTCCCTACAGATTGTTAGTTACACCAATCGAGCTTTTATTGGCAGTTACCCCGTGGGGCTTGATTTTAGTTAATACGGGATAAACTTCCTTTGAAAATCTGAGGCATACACCGACGGCTTACCCTTTATTCATTTTGGGTTAGAACCCTTACTGAATTTGTTTACTTTAATGCATTAATCACATACAGAAGTAGACCACTTCTGCAGAATAAAGTTAAATATCGTTGGAGCAAGACATTATTAACCATCTATTCCTATTATATCAACAAAATATACCTAAAAAACAGGTAGTATGTCAATTTATGAAAGCTATTTATAGAGTGTTCCAAATCCATTCATTTTGTATTACAAGATGATTCATGAAGAAAAAAGATGAATATTGTCGAATTTAGTCGAATGAGAGCGGAAGGTTTTTTCAACTATTATGGTACAGTTATGTGCCCTCATTTCTAGAATCAATTTTTCTATAGCCCTTCAAACCCCGCTGTTATAAGACATCAATTTACATCATTATACATTTCTTATAGAAATTGTGTGCGAAAATGATTGACGTTTATTGGAAATCTTGATATTATTAACAAGTAAGCATTTTGTCGAAAAATGACGATAAAGAGAGAAATATAAAGAGAACGTTGAGAGGAGAAAACTATAAAATGAAATCTACAGGTATTGTTCGTAAAGTTGATGAATTAGGTCGTGTAGTTATTCCGATTGAGCTTCGTCGTACATTAGATATTGCTGAGAAGGATGCTCTAGAAATCTATGTTGACGATGACAAAATCATCTTAAAGAAATACATGCCAAATATGACTTGCCACATCACAGGTGAAGTTTCTGAAAACAACTTCACACTTGCTGGCGGTAAAATTGTTCTTAGCCGTGAAGGTGCTGAACAAATGCTTCAAGAACTTCAAGCTAATCTAGCTTCTTCAAAATAAACATAAATAAGACCTGCTGTGTGCCCATTTTTTGGTGACAGCGCATAGCCAATTTAGTCTATAAAAAATAAAAGCTTCTCTACTGAGAAGCTTTTTTGCATATAAATTACTTATAAATTATGGTATACCTGATAAATTTCCCTTTTTTGTTGATTTCGATCAGTTGCAACTCGTTTTATCGCATCCTTGGATGAAAGGGACTGTGTCTCCATGTAGTAATTAACATGTTCTTCAATTGATAAGTTTTGCCACCATTGTGTCGTTTCGATTTCTTCTCCAGGCAAAGCTCCCTCAACAATGAGACAAAATTCGCCACGGATCGTATCCGCTTCCGTCCATGCAATAAGTTCATTTATATCCCCACGAATAAACTCTTCAAACTTCTTCGTTAACTCTCGGGAAACTGTGATTTTCCGAATTCCTAATACTTCCTCCATTACCTGAAGCGTTTCTTTAAGACGATGAGGTGCTTCATAAAAGATAAGTGTTGCTTGGATATGCTTTATATCCTCTAACTGCTTTCGTTTTTCTTTTTTATGTCTGTCCAAAAAACCGTAAAAATAAAAGGGCTGTGTATTAATACCGGAAGCAATTAACGATGTTAAAGCTGCATTTGCGCCAGGTAATGGCACAACATAAAATTTTTCTTCAATCGCCTCTATTACAAGCTCATAACCCGGATCAGAAATGGTCGGCATCCCAGCATCACTGACAAGTGCCACATCCTTACCCTCTTTTAAATACCCTATGATTTTTTCTCCACTTACCTGTTTATTATGTTCATGGTAACTAATAACCGGTGTATCAATCTCAAAATAATTACATAACTTCTTTGTTTGACGGGTATCTTCTGCAGCAATAACTGATGACTCCTTCAATACCTTTATGGCACGAAACGTCATATCCTCTAAATTGCCGATAGGAGTAGGAACTAGATAAAGAGTACCGTAGTCATAACTTTGTTGAAAACTCTTTTGCTGCCACATATTGATCCCCTCTTTCCATTGCGATTAGTCGTTCCTTCTCAGGCCGTTTTAGCTTTTTAAAGCTATATTCTGCCCTCAATGCTTCCCCTTTTGTTTCAAATTCCTTTGTAATGAGTAAGGTAACCGGCCCTCTTCCTCTTGTGTATTTTGCACCTTTACCTTCATTATGCTTCTTAATCCGTTGCTCTATATTATTTGTATAACCTGCATAATAGGAACCATCTTTACACTCGAGAACATAGAAATAATGCTTATTCTTCTCCATACAGTATCTTCCTTAGTTCTTTCGTATACTCATTCGTATCATTATAGACAAATAAAGGAGGCAAGACCTTTAAATCTGCATTCCCATCCTTAATTCCTTCAACTAAAATCGTGTTTGCCTCTCTTCCTACCTTTGGATAGACAAATTGAAGACGCTTTGGTTCAATTCGATACTGTCTCATTAACGTAATTATATCCAGCAATCTACCTGGTCGGTGTACAAATGCTACCTTTCCTCCCTGTCTTACTAGTTGACTGCTTACTCTTACTACATCTTCTAATGTACAAAAGATTTCATGGCGTGCAATTGCCAAATGTTCATTTTTATTCATCTCATCTGATTTTGGTGTTGGAAAATAAGGCGGATTACAGGTAACAACATCATATTTCCCATGCCCAAGCTGTAAAGGCATATCCTTTATATCACCATGAATCATGGTTAGTCTATTTTCAAGTTGATTATAAGCAATGCTTCGTTTTGCCATGTCATAAATACGGTCCTGTATTTCTACCCCCGTTATCTCAGCCTTTGACCTTTGACTGAGCAATAACGGAATAACCCCATTTCCCGAACATAAGTCGATGATTTTTCCTTTTTGAATAGGAACGTACACGAATCTCGCAAGTAATACTGTATCTAGTGAAAAGGCAAAAACCGAAGGACTTTGGATGATTCTTAAATTTTCTGCAAGTAGATGATCTAGTCTTTCGTCATTATGTAATTCAACCATTTATTGTTTTCCCTTCTAACACATTTATCTCCTACTATTATAATGCTTTTTTAATAAAATGAAAAAACCCTTCCAAACGGAAAGGCTCCTTCATTATTTCTTATTTAAGAACGATAGACAAAATAAGCAGTCTCCTTCAGTCCGAACACTTCCATAATGGACATTGCAGATATGGAAGCCTTCTTGATAAAGCCTTGCTAAATTATCATATCCTTCCCCTATATCAAGCTGTTTTGCCTCGTTAGAAGCTTTCCCAACTTTTTCTGGTTTCTTTTTTGAAATGGATTGATCAAGTCGACGACGTAAAAGGTCATTCTCCATTTGCAAATGATGATTCTCTTCAAGTAATTGTCCAAGATGCTCTTTTAACTCTCCTAGTTGTGTGTATAGATTCCCAATTTGTTTCTCCATACTACTAACAGATTCAAAAATATCTTTTTTGTCCACGTACTTCCACCTCGTTATTCTGTGGCTTGAATCGAAATCGCTCCTTCTTTAAGTAGTTCCTCCCACGTATACTCGACTACTCGCTCTCGACCGACTAATTCTAATTGTAGAACACGTTCTAAAATATTTAGCCCCACAACCTTCCCCATACCACTTGTTGTTTCGATAACATCTCCAAGGTCTGGGAGTTGCTCTTTTGCACTTTCGTACTCGTCGTTTTCATATTTTAGACAGCACATCAATCGGCCGCATAAACCTGATATTTTAGTAGGGTTTAATGAAAGGTTTTGATCTTTCGCCATTTTAATGGAAACAGGCTCAAAATCACCTAAGAAGGTTGAACAACAAAGCATTCTTCCACAAGGACCAATTCCACCTAGCATCTTTGCCTCATCACGTACACCAATTTGTCGTAACTCAATTCTAGTACGGAAGATAGCAGCCAAATCCTTCACTAGCTCACGGAAATCAACTCGTCCATCTGCAGTAAAATAAAAAATAACTTTGTTTCGGTCAAATGTATATTCCACATCGACAAGCTTCATATCAAGACTGTGCTCAAGTACCTTTTCAAGGCAAACATCGTAAGCCTCTTTTGCAGCAAACTTATTTTCTTCTACTATTAATTTGTCCTTTTGGTCCGCAATACGGATGACCTTTTTTAAAGGAAGCACAATGTCATTCTCGTCCACTTGCTTCTTATTTATAACAACTTTTCCAAACTCAATTCCTCGTACGGTCTCAACAATCACGTACTCTCCATCAGGAATTGTAAAGCCATTTGGATCAAAGTAATATATTTTACCCGCTTTTTTAAAGCGTACACCAACTACATCATACAAACTTTAATCCCTCCTGTAATCTTAATAACAATTGTTCCATTAATAAATGTGGATTCATGTTGGTGCTTAGGCGACGTTTCGCCTCTAGTAATGCGGTTATCTGCTCACTAATCCGTCTAGTAGACGTCTGTAGTGCATAATGTTTAAAGCTATCAATTTGGTCATGAAATACGACTTTTTCTTCATCACCTAACTGAATATATAATAAATCTTTATAAATGAGCAATAATATATCTAAACCAAAACCGAGCTGTTCCTTTTCTTTAAAATGCGGGAGCCATTGATCCTGCAAAAAAAAGAATGCATTCGTAGGTCTTGTATTCAGTGTTTCATATAATTGTATCACTAACGTACGGGACTGTCCAAACCAAGAATCCGTACTTAGCTGACGAGCCTCTTCTAAATTATTAGTTGTATTCGCAACAAGAGATGCAATCGCTGATGATACGCCCTCTCCAGTAAGCTGCTGCGAGATAACCTTCGGTGCTAAAGGTTTAAAGGATAAAACCTGACATCTTGATAAAATCGTATTTAAGATTCGATGAATTTGTTCAGTTAACAAAATGGCCACAGTTTGACTACTTGGCTCCTCAAGAAACTTTAAAAGACTATTCGCAGCATTTGCTGTCATTTTATCCGCGTGATTAATCAAATAAATTTTACGGTTTGATTCCACACCAGTCTTAGAGAATTCCTCTTGCAGCTCTTGAATTTGCCATTTCTTTATAGATTGGCCATCCGGTTCAATAAGATGAACATCAGGGTGATTTCCTGAAGAAATTCTTCGGCAATTTGCACATTCATTACACGGCTTAAAATCTTGTGATTGTTGGCAAAAAAGACTTTTGGCAAGTAGCAAGCCTACCTCTTTTTTACCTGTACCACGACTACCCTCGAATAAATACGCATGGGCTACTCGATTCTTCTTTAAACTATTTCCAACCATTTTTAAAACCGTTGGTTGATATTCCTCAAGCTGTTCCCATGTTTTTTCCACAATCATCACTCTTTCAAATCACGTATACAGATTTATTAGTAGTCCCTTAATAATGCCGATTTTACCTAAAACATCAATAGAGTCCTTTTCCTGGTCAACCATTTGTTGTGTTATTGCCAACAGTTCTTTATCAATTTCCTCGACTAATTTATGTGTTCTACTTTGGCCATTAGAATTCCAGCTATGAGACTGCTTGATTTCCATTCCGAACTCCACTGCCTCATGTATAAAGCGTTTTACCAACGATTTATACGTCGCAAAGTCTTTAAAGGTTTGAGAACGGGATAACCGTTCTCCTGCATTATCAATCTCACTTAACAGCTTTGTTAGCTGTTCCACCTGAAGCTTTTTTTCTTGCTGTTGGACAATCGTGCCGAATTTGCTATTCTCTTGAACTTTATTGGACAAACTTGCTTTATTCTTATCTATGTTAATTCTAAGATCTTGATTAATTTTCATGAGCAAAACACCTTTTTAGACGAAATATCAAATGCGCCTTGGCGTATTTGCACCAGATTTTATCGAGCTTGTTCGTTAATCTTCCTTTTAAAATCTGACGCATCCGCCGGAACCTACACTTTATTCAGTCGGGATTTGACCTTCTACTGAAATGTACAAATCCCTTCGCACTTAAAGAAATGACTTCAGCTGAATAAGGTTAAAATTGATGAAACTGGTCAATTGGTAAAACAAATACTGTTGCCCCACCCACTTCAACCTTAACGGGAAATGGAACAAATGAATCTGCATTTCCCCCCATTGGAGAAACAGGGGCAATTAGCTGGTCACGATGCTTACAATTGTCCTTAATGATATCTAATAATTTATTTACTCTGATATCCTCTGTCCCAATTAGGAATGTCGTATTCCCTGATTTAAGGAAACCACCTGTAGTAGCAAGCTTTGTTGCTCGGAAATTATGTTCCACTAATGCTTGTGACAAACGGTTGCTATCTTTATCCTGCACAACTGCAACGACTAGCTTCATCGCAAAAGCCTCCTTTTATTTTATCACTATTTCGCCCTTACTTCATATTACGAAATTTGGTAACTATTTGTGCTAATGTCTTATTGGTTGTCTTTATTCTATAACAAGTATAGACAGAACGAAAACAAAAACCTCAAAAATCATCAGACTTTTGAGGTAATTTAGTATGTATATAGTAAAAGTACACTATTTTCTTATATGTGACTCGATAATTTCTAACGCCTCTTTTGTAACCAATTCCAATGGGTTATCCGCATTTATTTTTTGGAAACGATTCTTAAAGCGCTCTGCAACTAAAAGGTATCCCTTGTATACCTTTTGATGAAACGAGATATTCTCTAAATCAAGGCGATTGACTTCTCTTTCATCATTTTTCCCAATTCGTGTTAATCCCTTTTCTGGGTCAATATCAAAGAATAAGGTAAGAGATGGCATTAATCCGTTTATTGCGAATTCGTTTATTGATAATACTTCATCTATTCCAAGATTTCGTCCATACCCTTGATAAGCTAAAGAGCTATCAATAAACCGATCGCATAATACAATCTTACCTGCCTCTAACGCAGGAATAACTTTTTCTACTAAATGCTGCCTTCTTGATGCTGCATAAAGAAGTGCTTCCGTACGACTATCCATTTTTGTATTCTTTTTATCAAGAATAACAGACCTGATTTGCTCTGCAATATCTATACCACCTGGCTCCCTAGTCGATACTACATCATATCCCTTTTTCGATAGCTCGTCTTGAAGAATTCCTAAGATTGTAGTTTTACCTGCCCCTTCAGGACCCTCGAATGTAATAAAATAACCTGCCACAACTGCTCAATCTCCTTTATATCACTCTTATGCTCGTCGTACCATAAGACGGTATTTTGTATACCATATGTTCTATGACTCTAGTATCGTTATATTTCTTCCTCTCATATCGCCACCTTGAAATCGGGCACCAGTGGTTAAATAGGTAGAAATTAATTCAATATGCCTTTCAGTAATGATTTCGCCCTCCATTAGTAATGGGATACCAGGAGGATATGGAACAATCATTTCTCCGGAAATATTCCCTACGGCCTCATTAAAGGAAACAACCTTTTTATTGTACCCTTTTATTTCATTATAGAAAATAGGAAGTGCCGTAATTTTTCCCATATCATGTGTAAGGTTTCTGAAATTTTTCTTGATTGTATGGGTATCCTTAAGTACATTTCTTATCTTACGTAATAGTTCTCTATATTCAAATCCCTCTGATAAAGGCAAAACAAAAAGAACATTGTTTGGGTCAGCTAACTCACTATATATTCCCTCTTTTTCAAATAGACTCTGTAATTGGAACCCATTAAATTGACAGTGCGATTGAATGGTAAGCTTAAGTGGATCTGTTTGCACGAATTGTGTACTAGATTCAACAATTTTAATTTGAGATAGTTCTTTCAAGCTGGCTTTAAACCCTTTGATTTTTTCTAAGATACTTGTGGTTCCACTATTTTTATAACCCGCAAGGTAATGTCTCGCCAAATCAAGAGATGCCATAATCGGATAAGACGGACTACTCGATTGTAGAACTTGTAAATTGTTAGCTACTTGATAAGGATTTACGAGTTTACTATTTATATGTAAGAAGGAACCCATCGTCATAGCTGGAAGTGTCTTATGAGCAGAATGTACAACTATATCTGCACCTAATGAAAGAGCCGAGTCAGGAAATCCATCAAGAATAAAATGTGCACCATGAGCCTCATCAATTAGAACCGGTATATTTTTTGCATGCGCGAATGAGATGATTCTACCTAACTCTGATGGATTGGACATTCCATAATAAGTAGGATTGGTTAATATAATTGCCTTGGCATCTGGATAGTTGTCCAATGCTTCTTTTACTGTATCAAATGAAACATAGGAGGGAACTTGCACTTCTTCATCGTATTCAGGGTGAAGAAATACAGGTTTTGCCCCTGCTAGTTTTAAACCGTTAATAATTGATTTATGAGAATTACGTTGAACCAATATCGTATCATTTGGAGAGCATACCGCAAGAATCATTGATAAATTCCCGACGGTTGAGCCATTAACAAGGAAATAACTTTTGTCTACACCATATAAGCTAGCGGTTAATTCCTCTGCCTCTAAAATGGCACCTTCTGGATGATGAAGATCATCCAATCCAGTCAACTCCGTCGCATCAATTTTTAGGATTTCCTTGAAATATAATAAGCCTCTAGTTGATAATACATGGCCATTCTTATGACCAGGTACATGCATTGAAAATGGTCTTTTTCTAGCATGTTCATGTAAAGCATCGAAAAGTGGAGTTTTACTTTGTTGCATCATTATGTTACCTTTCTATTTCCATTTACCTTATTATAAAACAAAAAGAAGGACCTATACTAGGTCCTAACAAATACCTCTGCATATTAGTTCAGAGGATGATCCCTTTTCTTTCTGAAGTTAAAAAACTATGAATATATCTCTGGTGTCGTAACCTTTTTCAATTTTGATAAGTAATACTGGTACTTCGGATCATTTGTTTCCGTATGAATCATATCTTTTTCACAATCCAAACAAATGAACCTTGTATAAAGGTGTATGCCTCTATTTTTCTCCTGCTCACATATAATACACGTTTCCCCATAATGGTCTATCTTTGCTAGTGAACTCACTGCCTCCACCTCCATACACCTATTTTGTCCGCAATCCAACAAATGTATACACAATTTAAAAAATAATGAACAGTGCCAATTTCATTTATTTAGTAATCTATGAAATTTGTTAACTAGTTTGTGTATGTCTAAGTTTTTATATTGGGCTATTTTTTATTATGTCTTTGGTGAAGGCCTCTGTAGGTATCCTCTTCCTCAGGGGCGATGCACTGGTTCATGGCGAAATCAGTTTACTCTCCAACTACAATTGCGCTAGGGCTTACCTTCCATGTTCGGTCGTCGGCTTCCGATGAACTTCGGATTTCTGCGTTAGCCAAACTCACCCCAATCCTCATGTACGTTGTACACTCCGGTTGTCGCTCCTTTGCTTCCTTGAACTCCTCGCTCCTCGAAACCCGCCC
>JBLKRX010000029.1:0-58982 GCA_047608075.1 Ferdinandcohnia humi | reverse complement strand
GTCAATTGTGAGCATTTCTAATTGGTCTCTCTCAGTAATATTGTTTCTCGTCATCATTTTCCATCACCTCTATATATTTCTCATAATATATTTTAAATCAAAAAAGACTGTAGGCAAACTCGATTTCATCGAGTTTGTCTACAGTCTGCGGCATCTTCAAAATGAAGATGCCTTAGTATTTTATTTATGCTACATAATTCTTTTTACTCTTCCATTAAACGTGTCTTTCCAATATCCACTAGTCATATTCGCAATTGCTACACCAGTGGAGGATTGAGACCCAATAAACTTCCCTCCACCTATATAAATACCAACATGTCCATCTCTTTTATACGTATCAAAGAATACTAAGTCACCTGGTTTCATATTACTTACAGAAACTGTTTTTCCTTGGTTCTTTAGTGAATCAGTGGTTGATCCAACACTTACACCTGCTTGAGCAAATGCCCAATGAACAAAAGCTGAACAATCAAATCGACCGTTTGCGATGTCATATGAGGTTCTACCGCCTCCGAAGACATATACGGAATTACCGATGTACTTATACCCAGCAGTAATAACTGTTTGAATAGATCCAGTCGGCTTTGGAGTGGATTTCGGTATTTCACTAGCTACATTTTTATTAGGTGTTGAAGTAGCTTTAGGTGGTGATGGAATAGAAGGTGTTGGAGCTGGAATGTTAACCAATAGCTTTTCTTTTTCTGCTAATTGGTTCTGCTCAGTTGCCTTTAAAGCAGCCTTTAGTGCCTCATTCTGTGCCTGCTGCTCCTTGATTTGTGCTTGCATTCCAACTAAATCAAGCTTTGTTTCCTCTAGTACTGCAAGCTTTTTCTCAACAGTATTCTTTTTCTCTTTTACATTTTGCATATCTTCTGAATGTTCTTTGAGTAGATCTTGATCTGCCTTTAGAATCGTAGTTACTGCTGTAACACGATTTATGAAATCACTGAAGCTGGAAGCACCAAATATAACTTCCACATAACTTATGGTACCGCCTTCTTGCTGTATCATTCGCGCGCGCTCTTTTAGAATTTCATTTCTGGCTTTAATGCGCTCCTCAATTTCTGCAATCTCTACTTGAAGTACATCTAATTCTTCTGTAGAAGATTTTATTTTTTCTTCAGTTTGAATAATCATATTTCGATTATCTGAAATTGCCTGGTCTACCTTTTTGATTTGTTCATTTACCTCAGAAATTTCGTTTCGAGTCTCTCTTAGTTGGCTATCGATAGAAGTTGTACTAGTTTCGGCATTCGTTGGGGTAACAAACGGTGAAACAGCACCTAGCATCATCGTAGCACTGAGGGATATCATGACTTTCTTCAAAAATATTCCTACTTTCTCAAATAACCTAGGTTATGTTACTTATTAATTCTGTTATTCTATCATAAAATTCTATTTATTTGCCGGTTTGTTGAAAATTGCTACAATTTGCTAGTATTCTAATCTTGAAGATTTTAAAGGTTGGGAAAAAAGGAATATATGTCTGGATGTCGAATATACCAAGAAATCGTAAAAGCATTTAATGACAAACAAACATTTGATTGAATTGTAAAGTCGTTGAGCCAGTAGGGTAGAAGGACTAATCAAACGTTTGATTAGTCACTAATTTAAGATGAGGAGGAAATATAATGGTAGTACGAAAGATTGAAGTAAGCGACGCTGCGGCCTTTTTAGAATTATCTAATCATGTAGATAAATCAGGGTATATGTTATATGAAGAGGGGGAACGGAAAACTACCCCTAACCAACAGGAGAAAATGATTGAAAGAGTACTAAGTGAACCAAATTCTATGATATTTGTAGCTGTAGATGAAGGGAAGCTTATTGGGTATATCTGTGCATTTGGTGGTAGTGTTATAAGAAACAAGCACTCGGCATATCTCGTACTTGGAGTACATAATGGATATCGTGGGAAAGGTGTTGCCACAATGCTTTTTGACCGGCTATTCACTTGGGCACAGGAAGTAGGGATTACCAGATTAGAATTAACTGTTATTACGGACAATGTAAAAGCTTTCAATCTTTATAGGAAAATGGGGTTTGTGTTAGAAGGGGAGAAGGTTCATTCCTTGATGATAAATGGTGTACCTACAAATGAATATTATCTTTACAAACTTATATAGTAGGTCCCTCGAACAGGTCGAGGGACTACTTTTTTATATACACTCAAATTCTCTGATTTTTGCCTTTATTTCCGTTGGTAGTGGCACTGATTGCTTCAATTCTAGGTCATAGTTTACATGAACTAATTCAGCTTCAATTAGGATGTCGTTTTCACGTTTTATCAGGCATTCAACGGTAAGACTTGAGGTCCCTAACCTTTTGACACGTACAAATACTCTAATCAAATCATCAAGTACTGCGGGCTTTCGATACTGAACCTTACTTTTAACAAGCACAGGGTCGAAATGCAAGGAATGTGGGTCTTTAACCCAGATAGATCCTACCAATTCGCGCATATATTCCGTGAACGCAACATCAAGGTATGTAAAGTAATGAGCGTTGAATACTATTTTTTGACCATCAATCTCTGCGTACCGTACTCGAATATCATGAGAAAATCTATATAGACTTTCCAAATTGTATTACCTCCTTTATGCTCCTAAAAAGTATATTCCTGCAGAACGCACGACTTGCTTCTTATTTATTTAGAGCGACGAAATAAATAATAGTCATAAGAAGTTACTCATGATAAAATTTGTATATTCAACATGAAAGGTCGTAGCTTTATATGAAACTTTTACATACTAGAAAAGTCATGGAATCGTATCTAGTTGCAGGTATTGGTGGTGTAATATTTTATTTGTGCCATTTACCGATTCCATGGATATTAGGTCCAATGACTTTAATGATCTTCTACAAAGCGATTTCGTATAGAGAAATGGTAGTTCCAGTGCCATTTTATAATGGTGGACTTATTACACTGGGGATTTATTTTGGATTATCATTTACAAGAGACACCTTTGTTACGGTATACCCTTACGTCATTCCATTTTTATTGGCAACCATTTTACTGCTTGCAGTAAGTGTAGTGAACAGTATTTTTGTAACACGCTTCATTAAAATTGATCCAATGACAAGCGTATTTGGTTCTATTCCAGGAGGACTTTCTGAAATGGTTGCGGCTAGTCAATCCCTTAAGGCTAATTCCGCTATGGTAACAATTTTTCAAACAGTTCGTTTATTGACGGTCGTATTTTTAGTACCTTTTATTGTCACACATCTTTTTGCACCTAGGATTGGAACCCCCTATGAACTCCCAAGCCAGATACATAATGAATCATTGTTTGCTTATTTATGGTTTGGTTTAGGAATATTTGCAGGATGGTTATTACGAAATAAGCTACCAGCTGCATTTGTTATCGGACCATTAGCTGTTACTGCGCTCTTAGGTGTAGTAGGGGTGGATTTACCAAGTATACCCATTTGGTTTCTAACGGTTGCGCAGGTAACAGTTGGTATGAAAATGGGAAATAATATTTATCTACGTGATGTAAGAATTGGTGGAAAATACAGTGGAATTTACTTCTTGTTAACGATAATCCTTATTGCAATTTCCTTTGGATTTGGTTATCTTTTTTCAGTTGTATCTAATCTCCCATTAGAGACGGCAATACTTAGTTTCGCACCAGGTGGATTAGTAGAAATGGTTTTAACTGCAACGTCAATTGGTGCTGACCCTGCCATTGTAAGTTCCCTACAACTTATTCGACTTCTTTTTATCATTATAGTTGTCCCAAGTTTTCTAAAATGGATGTTTACAAGAGAAAAGAAAGTGGCAGAAAGGAATGCTGATTAAAAAATAATCAAGTGTTTGTTTGAATTTGAAATCCCTTGTCCCATAAGAGATAGTGCGGTAAACAAATGTTTGTTTGGAGGATAATATGGTGAAAAGGGAGTCAACAAAGGCTCCCTTTTGGCATTTATTAAGCTGGCCATTCTTCCTTAGATGGACCGTACATTCCTGGTACCTTCAGTCCAGCTTGGCGCATTAATACTGTCATTTGACCTCTATGGTGAATCTGGTGAGTATTTAAAACACCTAAGGTTAATCCATTTGGCCACTCTTGGCCATACATGTTAACGGTTTCCTTTAGCTTTTCGTCATTCCATTGTTCTTTAATGGCAGCTATCATATTTGCGCTAGAGGTACGATATCCATCAGCGATTTCCTTTGCAGAGGTAGGCATCTTACTTTCGTGTTCTGCACCTTCAAATTTGAGTCCAGTGCGTGATAGCATTTCGTGAAGAGAGGTTACAAGATGCCACGCAAGCTCCCCCAATGTTCTGTGCTCGGGAGCAACTGCTTGTGATAGGGATTCATCAGTTAGTGCATCCAATACTTTTTGTGTTGAGCTTCCTTCATGCTCCCACTCTTGAACAAATTCGTTAATTGAATGAAATTTCATAATCGAGTACCTCCTAAAATAGATATATTACATTATTCTTCATGCACAATAAAATTCCTTTTTAAACTTTTCTTCAATGATAAATTGTTTACCACTGGATGATAGAAAGTAGAGAAAACAAATTGTAGAATTAAGTGGAAAGCTAGAATTCATCAAAAAAGGATTTTGCAGAATGGAAGGTATAACAGTTAGTTCCCTATTAGATGTAATTGGAGAGCTGTTTTCGGACGAGATATCAATTGCTGTATCAAATACTATGGAGTATGTATACTATCGACCAAGTAAACGTATTGACTTAAAAATAAAGCCTGGTGACCTCGTGAAGGAAGGGACGATTGCCCATAAGGCAATTTTTTCGAAGCAAAAGACATCCGAATTTATCAACCGAGAAGTATTTGGGATTCCCTATCACGGAATGGCTGTCCCGTTTTTTCATCATGGAGAGCTGGAAGGGTGTGTGACTGCTATATATCCAGCATTAACGGACGGCAAAACTGTTGTAACCGTAAAATCTCCAGATGGTTGGAAACCAATTCCGTTTTCAGAGGTACTATTTTTAGAGGCAAAGGATAAGAAAACACATGTGTACGCAGAGGGATCTGCGGGTACTCATAAGTACTCCTTGCAAGAATTTGAATACTCACTTCCAAAGGATTTCTTTATTCGGTGCCATCGTTCGTTCATCGTAAATGTAAATCACATTAAGGAGATTCATCCTGATACCCTTTCCACTTTCTTACTTGAAATGGATAATGGAGCACGTGTACCTGTTAGCCAAAACTATTCTAGTTATTTCCGAAGATTATTAGGTTTTTAGTTTGCGGGGAAAAATTACTGTTTTAGGATTACGTTTTTCTAGTTTAACTGAAAAATTCATTCTTTAGTCCCAAAAACCCTATTCTAGTAGAGTAAATAGGTAAAATTATCTTACTATTCAATCATGAGGGGGATGGGAGATATGGGGAATAAATTAGAACGGATAAAGGATGCCAGTCTACATGACCGTGTTGTCACACCTGAAGAAGCTGCAGAGTGGATACAAGATGGTATGACTCTAGGGTTAAGTGGCTTTACTCGTGCAGGTGATGTGAAAGCGGTACCATTTGCACTTGTGAAACGTGCCGAGACTGAATCCATAAAGGTTAATGTATATACCGGGGCTTCTCTTGGTTCTGATGTTGATAAGCTTTTTGCTGAAGCTGGTATATTAGGAAAAAGACTACCATTCCAAGCTGACGCTACAATGAGAAAGGGAATTAATCAGGGGGACTTTTTATTTGTGGATCAGCATTTATCTCATATAGCTGAGCTACTACGAGCAAATATAATGGATGTGGATATTGCTATTTTGAAAGCGATTGCAATTACTGAGGATGGTATGATTATTCCAACGACCTCGATTGGGAACTCCTTGTCCTTTGCTCAGCACGCTAAATTAATCATTGTTGAAATCAATTTAGCACAGTCAGTAGAGTTAGAAGGAGTTCATGATCTATATGATCCTGGGAAGCAAGGAAAAAGAGACCCGATTCCTTTAGTAACGCCTTCCGATCGGATTGGACTTCCTGGAATTAAGGTAGATGTTGAAAAGATTAAAGGAATTGTGTTTACCAATCAAACAGATTCGCCATCGACAATCGTACCACCAGATGAAGAAACTCAAATTATGGCACAGCATTTACTAGCATTCTTGCGAAAAGAGATAGAATCAGGCCGTTTAACGGAAAAACTGGCACCACTGCAATCTGGAATTGGCTCTGTAGCTAATGCAGTGCTTCACGGAATGTTAGATTCTGAGTTCACCAGTTTAGAAGTGTATTCTGAAGTTTTACAGGACGCAGTATTTGATTTAATGGATGCAGGAAAAGTATCGTTTGCATCATGCTGTTCAATCACACTTTCAGATGAAAAAATGAAAAAGGTTTTTGCGAACTTTGATGAGTATCGTGATCGGTTAATTATGAGACCACAGGAAATTTCAAATCATCCAGAAATCATACGCCGACTCGGACTTATTTCAATTAATACTGCACTTGAGCTTGATATATACGGAAATGTAAATTCAACACATGTTTTGGGTACAAAAATGATGAACGGAATTGGTGGTTCTGGAGACTTTGCAAGGAATGCCCGCCTCGCCATTTTTGTAACGAAATCAATTGCAAAGGATGGAAAGATTTCAAGCATTGTTCCTTTTGTATCACATGTGGACCACACTGAGCATGATGTAGATGTAATTGTTACCGAGCAAGGCTATGCTGACCTCCGTGGACTTGCCCCAAGAGAACGTGTCGAATTAATCATCGAAAACTGTGCGCATCCAATGTATAAAGATCAATTGCGTGAATACTACCATGAAGCTCTAACTAGAGGTGGTCAAACACCACATGTTCTAGAAAAAGCATTGTCATGGCATATTAATTTTGCAGAAAATGGTACAATGCTTCAAAAAGAAACAGTTTCAACATAAACAAGGACGAATGCCGTATGGAGGTTTTTACTCTGTACGGTTTTTTTTTTACTAAGTATGAAAGTAGAACTAGAATCTGTCTTGACGCAGCTAGGTGGGTGTCATAGTCTATGGAGTAGGTAGAAAGTAATGTATAACCTACTAGAAAAAAATGGTACGATTATAGATATTATGGCATGATTTAAAATGAAATTATAGAAGGGGGATATCCGGTGAAGAAGACACAAGCTTTTATTGGCTGTTTCTTTATTGCAGTTGCTACCTTTTTATATGCAACTAAGCATATTACAGCTGCTATCATTTCCATGAATATCAATCGACCCGAAGTGAACTATTACGAAGGTGCATTTGATTTAGTAGGGTTTGGAATTAATTTTTGGATAATAGCATCTCTGTTGGCAGGGGTACTATTTTTATTTTTTAGTTTGAAAAATGCAATTACGCTACAAAGTGGAAAGAAACAATCTGAGGTTATAATTGAACAAAAATAAATAAAATGCCTTCCGACTAGGGAGGCATTTTTTTCATTCATGAATTTACAGCTAGTTATATCAGAACGGCTTCAATATCATTAATGCAATAATGATGATAAAAATTGTATTTTCAAGGTATTCGACCCTGAATAGAGCTTTTGCCAAAGGATAATACTCACTTGGAATGTCTTCTCCATGGTGAGAGTTGAGTAATGCCTTCACAGGCTTAGACTTTGGAGTTAAGGCAAAGGGACCCATGGCAAGAGCAACTAAAAAGAGTAGTAAGCTAGTTACATACCAGCCCATCTTAAATAATCCGGGATTGAGGGCACCCATTAATAGGCCAGTCACAAGCAATAATGTACCGCCAATCATCACAAATATATGAAGTTTATGTCTTATAGCATAGGAATGGCGGAGCTCTGTCATGTTATTCCCTGACTTCACAACCGTTGTTAAAATAAAACCTGGACCCATTCCTAGGATCGCTGAGAATATGTGTAAGAACACAAGTATTTGATAGAAAGTGTTCAATGCAAAAGCCTCCATTTCACTACTAAATACAAGTTTAATAATAACACTCTTTTCAATTCTCATTGTGATTTTACTCACTATGGAAGGGGACTATTTTGTGAATTGATTTTTCTAAATATGTATAAATGCTATAATAGAATAGGATTTTCTAAAAAGGTGATTCCTGTAAGAAAGGGGGTCTTTCCCATAAAAAGAATTACAAAATACCTTTTTATTGTTTTAGGATTTATCGTACTTGGCTTGGGTGTAGTAGGGATTGTACTACCTGTAATACCAACAACACCTCTACTATTATTAGCTTCGTTCTTATTTGTTAAAGGATCTGACCGATTCGACCGCTGGTTTAAACAAACAAATCTATATAAACGTCATTTAGAAGGCTTCGTGAAAAGACGGGAGATGACCCTTAAACAAAAGGTAACCCTTTTGTTATTTGCAGATGCAATGATACTCATTCCTTTTATCACGCTAGATAGCTTGCTAATTCGGATAATGCTAGTTCTAATTGTAATCTATAAATACTACTACTTTATCACCAAAATCAAAACAATTCATAAATAGTGTTTTGCGAACATAGTATTGTTGGGAACCGTTAAAAAACCTTGTCACGTTTTAGAGGACAAGGTTTTGTTTTAGAATCAGAAGTATATAATTTTTACCATAGAATCCACTGTATAGCGCAAGTGCCAAGCCCCTCGAGGTCAAAAGCGGTGGTAATGAAAAGTAAAGAGCAACTTTTTTTGCCACAGAACATTTGCTTGTCGAAGGTGAGCAAGGCGCCAGCGAATTTCTAATTATTCATTAACTTTACTAAATTCGTGAACCCATACTCTCATATGGGGGAGCCAAGGCATACCTGGGTGGTAGGATAAGATGGATTCCTTGTAATCGTCAACTGTGTTGAAACCTTCCATACGAGCATGCTCATCGGTAAGTTCTCCTAGTGTTTGAGAGTATACTTGATTGACTCTAAATTGCTGTCCCTCCAGAGTCATGATTTCTCCAACATCAGCATATCGTCCGTTTCTACGCGTGGCTGTCTTCTTTCCTTCTAGAACTTTTTTGACATCCTCAGGCATTGTAACAAGTCGATCAACCGAACATGTTTTAGGGGGTAGTTCATTATTGGTGTGCATAATATGCTCCTTTCAAATCAAATAATTCAATCTGTTAAATAATCCTCTTACAACTATACCCAACTATCCATGAAATTGCCAATGTCCTTAAAAATTTCTAGCCGTTTGTAAAACTTCCGTGTATGATAATAGTACTGAATGGGTGACTATGATAGTAATGTTAAGAAAAGGAGATTACCCTATGTCAAATGTAGAAAAAGAATTAGAAACACAACAAACTGAAAAGAAAAAGGTTAGTTTGCAGGATTTAGTAAAGCAACAGCTAGCAAACAAAAAACAAAACCAATCAACTGGTAATCAAGCTACGAATGGAAGAGGCGCAAATCAACGCATGCAGAGCCAACAAACTAAGAAGCCTAGTAACACTCGTAGAAAAATGGGTGGATAACCATTTCTTATAGGATGTTTAAAAAGTCAGGTGAAAATGACACATCGAATTTCTTCGTTGGCTTGCTTTAACGTTCCTCATGTATTAATTGCATACGTTCCGGTACTCAAAGCTTCGCCGCCTCGAACTTTCGACGCACAGGATGTGCTAGTGCCGGCGTCGCCACAGGACGTGGCGATCTTAGCCGGCGCGGTCCTTTTCAGCCTCCTTTTAAACACGCACTTATAGACACAAAAACAGAGCTTCTAAAAAGGAGCTCTGTTTCTTTTATAACGAATCATCCGGTTTTTTTATCGAAATATCGTCGTAAACCTTCCCCTAAAATATTAAATGTAAAGACCGTAAATGAAATGGCCATACATGTCCAGAAAGGTATCCAGATAGAAGATAACATGTCTTTTCTCGCCTGCCCTAACAGGGTTGGCCAGTTTAGGCTTGTATTAACCATCTCTCCGGTACCATAGTTTAATTGGACGAAAACCTGAGAAATAAATACAGAGAATATCCCTAGTTGTGCAATAAGTAGGGCAGTTCGTCCAATATCTATAAAGAAGTTTACCATTATTGCAGGATAGGTGTTTGGTAAAATATTGCCTACTGCTAGCCTCAGTGGAGAAATACCTATCGTAATCCCTGCTTCAATATAAGGCTTTCTTACAATTCGTTGAGTTTCTTCACGGATAACATGACTAACTTTTCCAACCTCGATTAATGCAAGTAGTAAAATCGACCAATATAAGCGGTTATCATTCATGACAAGCGCAGGGATACATAGAATTAATAAGGATGAAAAAATAACAGGTATACTTGAAAAGATGTTATTCCAGCTCGTTACTATCCAAGAGAAAGGATTATTTTGCTTTGTTGCTAGTAAACCTAGAGGGATAGCAATTAAATAACGAATAACGACAATTCCTAAAATAATCAACATCGTATCTTTTGTACCAACAATTAATACACTTAATAAATCTCTTCCTTCATGGTCAGATCCGAATGGAAATTGTTGCTCTGGGGTAAAAGGAGCTTTCATTAGGCCGCCTTCTTCGGGAAACCGTATTCGACCACCCTCAATTCCATGTTGTACATATGGAAGCATTGGACCCACAATCATAATAAGAAGAAGTATGGTTAGCATACTTAAGCCGATAATTAAAAACCAGTTTCGGTTCATCACAATACCCTCCTCATTTCGGATCTAGTTTCACTTTGATGATTTGACTAAAAATATGAGCAAGCATTACTAGCATTAGAAAGCTTATACATATTGCTATAATGAGCCCACGTTCGTCCGCAGACCCTTGTCCCGGAGGAACAGTATTTGTATACCCAATTGCGGAGAACATACGATAAGCTGCGCCCTGATAGCCTAATAGATACTCAACCACTAATAGATTTGAGAGAATAAAAACCATTAAAGACTGTAAATGACTAGCTACCGTAATTAGACAAGGCCTCATCATATGATTAAGTAATACCTTCGTTTTTGTAAAGCCTTTTGCATATGCGACCTGAATATATTGTTCACGGTCCTGCTGAAGCAGGGACACCGAAGTAATCCTTGACACATATAGTGCTGGAGCAATGGAAACAAGGATACTAGGTGCAATGAATTTCCACCAAGCTTGATCTCCCATGATACTAAAATCAGGTAAATAGAGGAGCAAGAAATAACTTAAACAAATGATAATAAAAAAGTCGGGCACTCCAGAAAAAAACCAGGTAGCTCCACTTCCTAAAAAACTCTTCTTGGTATTGGTTAAGCGATAGTCAATAATTCCTTTTACGATCCCAAGGATAATACTGAGGACAAACCCTATCAAAATGATTTTTAAGCTTTTAGGAACAAATGTTACTAAGTCATCTTCAGCAGTTCTGTTTGGGAATTTTGTTTGTCCTAAACTTTTATTCTCAATGGCATTTTTAAAAAAGGTAACAACACTGTTTGTATATTCCTTAATATCGAAGTCGTATGAATATTCTACGACAGCGGCTTTTCCGGTTATTTCAATCTTTGGTTCCCGAGGAAAAAGGACAAAAACAATCACACAGAAAAAAACGAATATGTAAATCATTAGGACTTTAGCTACTTCTTTTGCTACGTTCACCGGGTTCCACTCCTTGTAAAAAAAGTTGCACAATTTTTATTATATTCTACAAATTTCGAAATAAATCCTTCTAATTTCGAAATAATTCATCAATATTTTCAATAAAAAGGAATAAATCTAGGTATTAAGTAGGTATTGCTATTCTTGTGAGCAGCGTCTAAGATTTTACTCAAATATAAATTTGGAGGAAGTTACAATGTTAGAAGCCGTTATTCATGGTATAGTCCTAGCTTTTGGTCTCATCTTACCTTTAGGTGTACAAAATATATTTGTTTTTTCGCAGGGAGCAACCCAGCCAACATTCTTACGGGTATTACCCGTAGTCGTAACTGCAGCTATATGTGATACAATCTTAATTCTGCTTGCAGTCCTTGGAGTTTCTTTTATACTACTATCGCTCCCGTGGTTAACCAGCATTGTGTTCGGGGCTGGCCTACTTTTCTTGGTGTATATGGGCTTAGTTATATGGAGGAGTAAACCAACGGCTATAACAGAGGAGAAAAATGTAATGTCTCCTAAAAAACAAGTTTTGTTTGCAGCATCTGTTTCCTTATTAAATCCACATGCCATTTTAGATACAATTGGAGTAATTGGGACGAATTCCTTAAACTACATAGGGGATGAGAAGATTGCTTTTACCTTTGCGACAATTATCATTTCTTGGCTATGGTTTTTAGGTTTGGCGATTACGGGAAGAGTAGTTGGGAAAATTGATCAGAATGGTACTTTGCAAACGATGATTAATAAGATATCAGCATTATTAATTTGGGGAGTAGCTATTTATATGGGGATACAGCTATATGATATGCTAACAGTTTAGTTCTTACATATAAGATAGAGTCATAGAATGAAAGTATAAACCAGTGTTTCGAAAAAGGAATAATGTCGAATCTATATTTCTTTTAGCCCATTAATGTGATACTATAGTGAAAAAAGATGAAATTATTCAAATTTTATAAAAATATAAGGGGGATTATCTATGAAAAAGCTTTCTATATTTTTAATGCTGTTCGTTTTATTATTTTTGGCGGCATGTGGTACAAGTGGAACGAGTGGTACTGGAGGAGAAGAGGAAGAGCTAAAAGAATTAAAAGTTATGACGGATGCGGCATATGCTCCATTTGAATATATGGATGGAGATAAAATTGTTGGATTTGATATCGATGTAATAAATGCTGTGGCAAAGGAAGCAGGGTATAAGCTCAATATTAAACATACTGGATGGGATCCAATTTTTGTGGAACTAAAAAGTGGATCGTATGATATAGCAATTTCGTCTATTTCGATTACTCCTGATAGACTAAAAGAATATGACTTTACACTCCCATACTTTCTATCTACCAATAAAATATTAATACCAGAGGATAGTGATATTCAAAGTGCTGATGACCTCATGGGGAAAGTAGTTGCAGTGCAAGCTGCTACTACAGGCCATGAAGCGATGGAAAAGTTATTTGGTGAAAAGCATAAAGATATCAAAGCCTTCGAAAATAACAATCTAGCAATCATGGAGCTTGAAAAGGGCGGAGCAGATGCTGTTGTTGCTGACAATGGTGTTATTGAATATTATTCTGCAAGTAACCCTGATAAAAAGCTAAAGGTTGTAGGTGACAAAGATACGTTTGATGCAGAGTTTTACGGTATGATGTTCCCTAAGGGTTCAGAATATAAAGCTGACTTTGATAAAGCGTTAGAAACAATTATTGAAAATGGTACGTACGTTGATATTTATAAAGAATGGTTTGGAGAAGAGCCAGATTTAGATACACTTAAAGCAGAACAAGAGGCTTCCAAATAAGAAACAACAAAATTGCGTAACAACATAAAACTTGTTACGCAATTTTTTGCCTTATGAATGGCCTGCTCAAGCTACCAGATGAAGTGTTAGCGCGCAAGGCATCCATAAAATTACAGGGGGACACAGCATGGATTTTAAGTTTGACATAATAATTGATTATGCTCCTTATTTTTGGGAGGGGACATTACTTACAATTGGATTATCCATTGCGGGAATATTACTTGGGACAATCCTTGGGTTGTTTATCGGACTAGGGAAAATAATTAGAAATAAATGGTTAGCATTTCCGTTTACTTGTTATGTTACATTCTTTCGTGGTACTCCGCTTCTTGTTCAAATTCTGTTAGTACATTTTGGAGTTGTTCCATTATTTCTTGGAGAAACGAATGGGATTGTTGCTGGTGTTATTGCATTAACCTTAAATGCAGCAGGCTATATAGCTGAAATTTTCCGTGCAGGAATTCAGTCACTTGATAAGGGGCAAATGGAGGCTGCACGCTCTTTAGGAATGAATTACTTCCAAGCGATGAGATATGTAATTGTACCACAAGCCTTTAAACGCATGATTCCACCATTAGGAAATGAATTTGTTGTCCTTATTAAAGATTCCTCACTTTTATCGGTTGTCGCTACTCCAGAGATTATGTATTGGGGACGAATGATGACAGGTCAGTATGCTCGTGTTTGGGAGCCGTATTTAACAGCAGCATTTATCTATTTATTTTTAACCCTGACATTAACGATTTTACTAAATCAACTGGAAAAGAGGTTAAAGACTGAATGATTAGGGTAGATAATATAAAAAAGTCATTTGGGAAAAATGAAGTACTAAAGGGAATTTCTGTACATATTCAACCTCAAGAGGTGGTTGTTGTTATCGGCCCTTCTGGTTCTGGGAAGTCCACTTTTTTAAGATGTATAAACCTACTAGAAACGATTAATGATGGGCATGTTTATATTGAGGGTGTAGATATTACAGATAAAAAGACTGATATAAATCAAATTCGAACGGATGTAGGGATGGTTTTTCAGCAATTTAATTTATTCCCTCATAAAACAGTTATGGAAAACATCATGCTATCTCCGGTGAAGGTTAAAAAAATTGCGAAAGAGATGGCCTATGAAAAAGGGATAGAACTCCTTAAAAAGGTAGGTCTCGTTGAAAAGGCAGATGCGTACCCAGATTCATTATCTGGTGGACAAAAACAACGTGTTGCCATTGCGAGAGCGCTTGCAATGGAACCAAAGATTATGCTGTTTGACGAACCAACGTCAGCCTTAGATCCAGAAATGGTTGGTGAGGTTCTTGAGGTTATGAAGCAGCTAGCTAAGGAAGGGATGACAATGGTTGTTGTTACCCATGAGATGGGCTTTGCTCGAGAAGTTGGAGACCGTGTCTTATTTATGGATGACGGCTTAATTGTGGAAGAAAACAAGCCGAAGGACTTATTTGAAAACCCACAGCATACAAGAACAAAAGCATTCTTAAGCAAGGTGCTTTAAAAAAAGCCTGACACGATCACAGTGTGTCAGGCTTCATTATGAAATATATTGTGAAGGGAACGAAATCTGAATATGGATATAGTGGAAAAAGCCATAATGGTTGCCAGTAAAGCTCACGATGGTCAATATCGAAAACTAACAAATATCCCATATATTACACACCCACTTGGAGTTGGGCTTCTTTTAATTAGAAATAATGCTCGTCCAGAGCTTGTAGCTGCTGGTATATTGCATGATACTGTTGAAGATACTGAAATTACAGTAGAAGATATAAGAGAGGCATTCGGGGAGGAAATTGCGGAAATCGTTGAAGGTTGTTCTGAGCCTGATAAGGCACTCGCCTGGGAGGAGAGAAAAGAACATACTATATCTTTTTTGCGAACAGCTTCAGAGGATATTCGTACAGTTGCTTGTGCGGACAAGCTTCATAATATCAGATCCATTATAAAAGATTACGGAGAAAACGGTGAAAAGGTATGGAGCCGATTTAAGCGGGGAAGAGAAAAACAAGAATGGTATTACCGAAGTGTCATCAACAGCTTAGGATATGCATCTACGTTTCCTTTATTAGAAGAGCTGAAAAAAGAAGTAGATAGTCTATTTGGATAATACGTTACACCACCTTAACTAAAGTGGTGTTTTTCTTTTTGGGTTATATAGAAGACATCAAAATATAAGGCTGTTTTCGAGAGATTGTGGTTTTTCGAACAGGTTTACTATTTAGCTTTTACAGAAGGGTATATTATTCTGACACGATTACTCTTGAATTCATTAAAGCTGTCAGAATTCCCGTCTGATTCTGACACGATTACTCTTGAATTTATTAAAGTTGTCAGAATTCCCGTCTGATTCTGACACGGTTACTCTTGAACTCATCAAAGCTGTCAGAATAGCCCCATGAACTAATTAAAATGCCTTGAATTCACAAACCTTATCAGAAGTCACCACTAAACTGGTACAGAGAGTAACAAAGTTTACCATAAGAGCCAAATTTTAAAAGCTAATAGAAAATGTGAGTACTATCTAATAATTCCATAACCGTTAAATGCCTTCAATTACTTTTGAATCTAGTTCGTAACTTACTATTTCCTTTTCAAAAAAAGTAATGCAATTTATTGACCAGTATAGTCAATAGGAATATAATGGAATTGACCGATATGGTCAATGGTGATTTCGGAGGTTTTACGATATGATTTCAAAGTTTTTTAAGTTGGAGCAAGAAAAGCGGGAGCGAATTTTGAATGCTGCAACAAAAGAATTCGGTGAAAAAGGTTTTGGGAATGCTTCCACAAATGAGATTGTAATGGAAGCTGGTATATCAAAAGGCTTACTGTTTCATTATTTTACAAATAAAAAGGGATTGTATTTGTTTTTATATGACTATTATGTCGAACTAATGGTGGATGAGTTATTTACAAAGCTGGATTTAGAAGATGGAGATATTTTAAGTAAGTGGAGAAGAATTGGGTGGCTAAAATTCGAGCTTATGAAAAGACATCCGGAAATGTTTGACTTTTTAAAGTCAGTATATGAAGAAACCGATTCAGAGGTAAAATCAGAGCTTGAAAAAAGAAACTATGATGTAATCGAAACTAGCTATGCGAAGATTTTAAGTAATATCGATACATCATTATTTAAGCCGAATATTGATATTGGAAGGGCTATTAATATAATCATTTGGACACTAGAAGGTTACGGAAACCAACAAAAGATACTAACAAAGAATACTCCTATGGATTTGTTAAATATTGAGAAATTGATTGAAGGAATGGATGAATATATAGAAATGCTAAAAAGCATGTTTTATAAATAATCAGTCAAATAAGGGAGTGGCTACCAATGAATGTGATCGAAATTCAGAATCTAACAAAGATGTATGGAAAGTCTCGAGGAATTGAAAATATAAGCTTCCATGTAGAACAAGGAGAGATTTTTGGCTTTATAGGTCCAAATGGAGCGGGAAAATCTACAACTATTAGAACCCTTTTGTCTTTGATATATCCTACAAGTGGGAGTGCGAAGATTTTTGGGAAAGATATTGTTGAATTTTCCTCAGAAATTAAAAAGGAAATTGGGTATTTACCATCTGAAGTTTTCTACTATGAAAATATGAAGGTCAAAGATCTCCTTCGATATTCTGCTAGTTTTTATAAAAAGGATTGTTCAAAAAGAATAAAGGAACTTGCAGAAATCATGGAGTTGGATATAAATCGGAAAATTGATGATTTGTCGCTTGGAAATAAAAAGAAGGTAGGGATTGTTCAGGGCTTGTTACATGAACCAAAGCTTATTATTCTTGATGAGCCAACAAGTGGTTTAGATCCTCTTATGCAACAACGTTTCTTTGAGCTTCTTGAAGAGGAAAATAAAAGGGGAGCCACAATTTTATTCTCTTCCCATATTTTAAGTGAGGTCCAACGTTTATGTGACCGGGTTGCTATTATTAAAGACGGGAAAATTGTAGCAGTTGAAAAGATTAGTGTGTTAAAAGAAAACAATTTTAAGAGATTTACTATAGAAACAGCTACTTCTATCAATCAACATTATTTTTCCATTCCAGGCGTCAATGACCTTGAACTGAAGGAACATACTGTTCGCTTTTTGTTTAAGGGCGATATTAATACTATTATGGCAAAGATTGCAAATATAGAAATTACAAATTTACTAGTTGATGAGCCAGACCTTGAGGAGATCTTTATGCATTACTACGAAAGGGAGGAGTAGGTTTAAATGAATATTTTTATGCATGAATTAAAGGCATATCGTAAATCCACAATTGTGTGGACATTGGCTTTACTTTCTTTAATGGTTCTTTTCATGGCGATATTCCCAACAATTTCAAAGGAAGCTGATGAGTTTAAGAGGGTATTGGAGGGCTTTCCCATGGGAGTTCAACAGGCATTGGGGATTCAAGTCGATAGCTTTGCATCGATAATCGGTTATTACTCCTATGTGTTTATGTATATTAGCTTGTGTGGCGCAATTCAGGCAATGACTGTTGGAACGGCTATTATCTCAAAGGAAACTCGAGAGAAAACTGCGGATTTTCTTTTAACAAAACCAATTCAACGTTCAACTATTCTAATGGCTAAAATCTCAGCGGCAGCAGTATCGCTTTTACTTACAAGTATGGTGTTCTTAGGAGGCGCTAGAATAATAGTTGCTTCTGTTACAACCAATCAGTTTAGTATAAGAACATTTTTGTTACTAACCATATCCTTATTTTTTATTCAACTGATATTTCTGGCAATTGGAATTCTGGTTTCAGTTTGCTTCTCAAAAATAAAATCAGTATTAATGATTTCTTTAGGAACGGTGTTCACTTTTTACATTATTGGTATCCTCACTTCAAGTAGTGAGGATGAGATTAAGCGATTTTTATCACCTTTTACATATTTTGAACCGAATTATATTGTTGCCAATACCAGTTACGAAATCCCTTTTTTACTTGTAGGTAGTGGCATTGTAGTAATAGCGATTTTGAGTAGCTTTTTCATTTATATGAAAAAGGATATTCATTCTGTTTAGGAAGGAGGGGCTAGATATGAATATTTTACATAGAGAGATGAAGGCAAATCGGAAATCCCTTTTTATTTGGAGTGTCGGTATTATCTTGTTGGTTGCAGCTTGTATGAGTAAATACTCTGTACAATCTCAGGCCGGGGAATCAATGAATGAACTAATGTCATCCATGCCAAAGTCTTTACAGGCAATTATGGGTATAGGAACACTTGATTTATCAACTCCTTTAGGGTATTATGGGGTCCTTTATCTGTATTTGTTGTTAATGGGGACTATTCATGCTGTAATGCTTGGGGCGACAATAATCGCTAAGGAAGAACGTGACAAAACCTATGAATTTTTGTTTGTTAAACCGTTTTCTCGTAGTTCTATTATTACGATGAAACTATTGGCAGCTTTAATAAATCTATTCATTTTCAATCTCGTCACAAGCGTGTCTTCCATCCTCTTGGTCGGCTATTATGGGGATGGATATGGAGGAACGGGAGATGTATTTGTATTAATGAGTGGGCTGTTCATTTTGCAGCTTTTATATTTAGTAATTGGCTCTGCAATCGCTGCAGTTATTCGTCAGCCTAAAAAGGCAGCATCTCTTTCAACCGGATTGTTGCTTATTACCTATATCCTAGCAATATTAGTTGACCTTAGTGAAAACCTTGAGTTTCTAAAATATATAACGCCATTTAAATACTATGATGCTAAAAATATGTTATATGGAGATGCTTTTGAACCAGTGTTTGTCATTCTTTCAGTCGGTTTGATTTTCATTCTTGGGGCACTAACCTTTCATTACTATCAAAAAAAAGATTTGAATGCATAACAAATTTTTGGGGGCAGAGGAAGGATAATAACAAAACACTCGGGTAGGAGTGGAAAAGTATGACTGATTACCGGTGTTATTTCCTAAAATTTCGAGTTGCGAAATATTAGTTTTACTATTATTCTAAAAATAAGAAATCATTATTACGAGATACATAGAAAGAGGGAATACTGATGAAGATTTTTATTTCAGCAGACATTGAGGGAATTTCGGGAGTAGCGACAAACCAACAATTAAAAACCCCAGGAGAATACCAACGTTTTCGTAAGCTAATGACTCAAGATGTAAATGCAGCTATCGAAGGCGCATTTAACGGAGGAGCTACTGAAGTTGTGGTAGCGGATGGCCATGGGAATATGTCAAATATTTTCATAGAAGACTTGGATACAAGGGCACGTCTTGTCCAAGGGAGCAACCGTGTAATGTGCCAGCTAGAAGGATTAGATGAGAGCTTTGATGGTATTATGTTTGTTGGCCATCATGGACGTGAAGGTGGATCTGAAAGAACAATAATAAGCCACTCTCTTGCTGGAATCTGTGTAAATGAAATGAAAATCAATGGCAAAGTTGTTGGAGAAACCGAGATGAATGCTATGGTTGCTGGTGCATTCAAGGTCCCTGCTATTTTTATTTCAGGTGATGATGCATATGTAGCAGAGGTTCATGAAACATTACCCGATGTTGAAGCAGCTATTGTGAAGAGAGGAATCGATCGCTTTGCAGCTGAGCTTATCCATCCAGAGGTTGCACAGCAGCTAATACGCGAAAAAGCAGAGGCGGCAGTGAAAAAGATTGATACATTTAGGCCATTACAAGTAGAAGGACCAACTACATTTGAAATTGAATTTAAAGGTCCTAACCAAGCCTTAATGACTACAACAATCCCAAATGTTGAATTAATTAGTCCAAAGCGGATTACTTTTACATGTAATGATATGGTAACAGCTTATAAATTAATGTGGGGCTGTGTAATCATAGCAATGACAGCCACTAATGGTGTACTAGGAAATGTGAATGCATAATATTTCCCTTTTGGGGAATAGTTCTACGTAAAAAAAGAGTAACCCCCTTGATGCAATCTAATGCTCAAAGGGGTTATTCTTTGAAGTGATATAAGACTTGTTATTTAGGGATGTGTAAACGTAAGATTGTACCTTTTCCTTGCTCGGAGTGAATTGTAAGTTCCCCACCAGCACCTCTTGCACGTTCTTCCATACTGAACAATCCAACGCCATTACCTTTTACCTGGCCAGCAAAGCCTTGTCCTTTATCCCTTATATGAACCTCAACATTTGAATCCTTTTCATGAATTTTGACAGTTGCTTCAGATACGTTTGCATACTTGGCTATATTTGTTAAAGCCTCTTGAACAACACGATAAATCGTTGTTTCCTTTTGGATATCTAGACGAGTTCGTAGATTACAATCAAAATCAACCTGAATCCCATAATGCTGTGAATAGTTTTCAATATATTTACGAATTGCAGGAACGACTCCGAGGTCATCAAGAACAGAAGGGCGAAGTTCCCAAGCAAGCCCGCGGATATCTTCTATGACAAACGAAACATCTTGTCTAATCTTTTGGAGTTTGTCATTATGTTTTTCACTTAAAAGCTGGTCTAACTGAATGAGTAACGAAAACATACTCTGACCAATTCCGTCGTGAAGTTCACGAGAAAACCGTTTTCGTTCTTCTTCCTGAATACTAATAACCCGAGTCATCATGTTTTTAAGTTCTTCCTGCGTCTCTTTTAAAGCGGTAACCTCATTACGGACTGCTAGATATTGATATGGCCGTCCATTTTCACCAAGGAAGGGTACAATTGTGGTATCTACCCAATAATAAGAACCATCTTTCGCCTTGTTCTTAATTTCACCTTTCCATACATGACCGGAACCAATTGTTTTCCACATTTCCTTCCAAAATTCTTTTTCATGGAAACCAGAATTGATGATTCTATGGTCTTGGCCGATTAACTCTCCCTTAGAATACTTAGATATTTCGCAGAATTTATTATTAACATATTGAATTTTACCTTGTCGATCTGTTATGGCAACAATCGAAGATTCATCTAAGGCGAATGTTAAATCAGCAAGGTGTTTAAGTGAGTATTCAACATCTGTACGAAAGGTAGGGTCCACTATATGTGTCTTAAGATTTTCTAATAGTTCTACCACATTTGGACCACCAATCTCGGATTGATGTTTCAGGCGATCAGTTCTATTCAAAATGAAGCAGCCCCTTCTTCATGGCGTATTTAACTAATTCTGGTCGAGATTTTAAACCGAGTTTCTCCATTAAGTTACTCTTATGTGATTCAACCGTTTTTACACTAATTACTAAGTGTTCAGCAATTTCTTTATTTGAATATCCCTTTGCAATCCACTCAAGTACTTCCTTCTCACGTTCAGAAAGCAATGCTAATGTATCAGGGGTATCTCCATTTTTGACTCGATCAAGGTACCCACTCATTAAGACTCTCGTAGCAGAAGGTGTTAAATAGGCATTTCCTGATGCTACAGAAGCAATTGCAGCAAGCAAATCTTCGTGAGGAGCATTTTTTAGGATATAGCCTGAAGCTCCAGCGTGAATGGCTCTAAATAAATATTCCTCATCGTCATGCATAGTTAATATTAATATTGCAATATCAGGTAAAAGTTCGTGTAACTCCTGCGTGGCTGTTAATCCGTCTTTACCGTGTGGCATACTTAAATCCATAAGAACGACATCCGGGCGTAGTTCAAGTGCTTTTTTAATAGCCTCGTCACCTTCTGATGCTTCGCCAATAACTTCTATATTATTTTTACCATTTAAAAGCATCATAAGTCCTGAGCGTACAACTACATGATCATCAACGATTAATAATCGAACCATTATCTTTCCCCCTTTTGACGTTCATTCAGTGTGATATTCCTCACAGTCCACTTTCATCATATAAAAAAAAATGAATCCTTTCAATGGGATTCATTAGTAGGGTAGCTTACTTCCTTGTCATAGAAAAGTCCAAATTTTTCTGCTACCGTTTTTATTTGATTGATTTGTTCAATTGAATACTTTTTACGAAAACGTGAGCCTACTAGAAGGATACCACTAATTTTACCTTTACATTGAACTGGTACTGCAACAGCAGACTGTAGGTTTTCAGCAAGCATAATTGGAGATTGTAAACGTAACTGTTCAAATCCCGGTGAATCCTGATCTACAATCATTGTTGTTCCCAACCTAATCACAGATCCTGCAAGTCCTTTTCCGGGTTTTCCAACCATATGTTTGTATCGTTCATTTCTATTACCAAAAGCATACTCCCAATAAATATCCTGAGTTCGCTGCTGCAATTTCGCCAAGGCGGAGAAGTCACTTGAGGTAATAGTACATATTTCATGAAGTTGATGTTCAATTTGAATTTTTATTGCTTCCATGCGTATCTCCCCTTGACCACAGAAGTGACCGTATCGTTCTGGGACTATTAATCTTACCTCTACATTGTAATCCCTTTTTGGGAGATTGTATGTCAGGGAATTCCCCTAACTTTTCAACTTAAAAAGATGAGCTTTACTATCATTTTCTCGGATAAATACGGAGAGTATTCCCTATTAAGGGGGAAAATGCGTAAAAAAAGATAGGGGAATTGGAATCGAAAGTTCAGTAATTCTCCCGATACCATGTTTCCACTATTAGCCGTATGATTAAGTCAGAAAGTCATTCGGGAGGTTATAAAATGGCAATGATGGTTCAGGAACTTAGAAGTGAACTTACACATATAGAATCAATTAATGAAAACATAAATCAATTTTTATCAGTTGAAAATTTAAATAAATTACAAAGTATTATGCGTACAAAAAAAGTAGCAGCAGGAAATCATCTTTTCTGGGAAGGTGAAGCAGTCGATAAAATTTACTACATCTATACTGGAAGAGTAAAACTACGAACTTCTTCAGAAGGTGGTAAAGATTTCCTGTTATCAATAAAAGATGAGGGAAGTCTAGTAGGTGAATTCGGTGGATTTAATGGTGAGGTATATTATAGCTACCGAGCAGAAGTAGTTGAAGATGCTGAAATCGGTTTAATCAATGTAAGTGATCTAAAGAAATTAATGTATCAGTTCGGTAACTTTGCCGTTGAATTTATGAGCTGGATTGGCTGGACACAGCGTGTCATGCAGAATAAACTTTATGATTTCTTGTTCTTTGACAAAACAGGAGCTCTAGCATCTACTTTAATTAAACTGACAACAACGTATGGTGTAAAATGTGCGGACGGTATTCTATTAGCAGTAGAATTAACGAATAAAGATTTAGGTGACTTCATTGGGACTTCACGCGAGAGTGTGAACAGAGTTCTAAACTCCTGGAAAAGAGAAGGAATCGTTGAAATGATTGATCGTAAAGTAGTAATTCGACGAATGGACCGCTTATATGAAATTTGTGAGTGCGCAGGTGGAGTGCATTAATGATGAGAGGAAGTGACCTTGGATATGTGTTCCCTTGGTCACTTTTTTAGTGTTGATGGTGTTCGTTATAATGAAAAAGTGAGTATTTGATAGTAAAAGGGAGATAATAAGAGAAAAAAGGTAGTTTTATTGGATAAATAGTTTAATAGTGTGTTTTTATATTTAGATTGTTCTGTATATAATAATATTATGTTCATTATATAGAACAAAAATGTATTAGAAAGGGTCTTAAAATATGGTTCGGATTTTTTCTATAGTAGAAAATGAACAAATGATCTCAATTTTTGATTCGGTATTTGAAGACACAAATTATGAAATGGAATGGCTGGCACATGAGGCAAAATTATATGAAAGACTACGAGAATCAGATAAAGCCATTGTATTTCTTCCAGAATCGTATGTGTATAATATCTACTCTTTATGCTTGTTTTTAAAACAACATACAATGAGTACAAAGGTTGTCCTTGTTTTTAATAAAGAGGATGACATTGATTCAGCAAAGGCATTAATGGCAAGAGCAGATGAAGTAATCATATTGGAAGCAAATGATAACGAGATACAAGAAGATATTATGTCCACAATTGAGAGCTATCAAGAAAGCTTCAAATATAGACCGTTAGTTGCAAAATGAAATGCTCTTTGGGCTAAAGGGGGGTGTTTTATGTGTTTTGAACTATTTTGTGGTTGAAATACTACAATTTTATTCAAATAATATCGCATTGTGAGTAATTTTTACATGGATAGGGAATGCTGTACAAATATTTGTAACGGAAGCTTATTTTAATTGCACCAGATTTCTCGAAAGGGCCGATTAAACTGAAGGAGATAGTACATTATTAAGCGGGTTTCATCAATAATTAAGCCATTTCTCAAATAATTAAGCCACTTTTCAAATAATTGAGCCAATCCGATCAGATCAGCCTATGTGTGCTAATTCTATTCATATTTACATCTACCTAATTAGCTATAAAAGCGCAACCCTACGACCGATCAATTAACGGGCTACTAGCAGAAACAGCATCACCTATCCAGAACTCACTCACATTCCACTCCGCATAAAAATAGTCCACCTTCACTCCACCTTATAAAATAACTTCAAATTCTTTATAATAAAGGGAAATACAAATTCGAGGTAAAACCATGACAGAAACTAACTTTAATAAACTATTCAACATATGCCCTGAAATAAATAAAGCACTCCTGGCACTCAAGTATGTTACTCCCACAGAGGTACAACGAGATGTAATCCCTCATGCTTTAGAAAAGCGGGATATAGTTGTCAAATCGCAAACGGGAAGTGGGAAAACGGCAGCCTTTGCTATTCCTATTTGTGAGATGGTTAGGTGGGAGGAGAATAAACCTCAAGCGTTGGTGCTAACCCCAACAAGAGAGCTTGCTGCTCAGGTAGGAGAGGAAATAACGAATATAGGTCGTTTTAAACGGATCAAAGCAACTGCTATATATGGAAAACAGCCGTTTGAGCGACAAAAGCAAGAGCTCAAACAAAAGACACATGTTGTCGTAGGGACGCCTGGTAGAGTGTTGGACCATATAATGAAAGGGACCCTATTGGTTGATGAGCTAGACTTTTTAATAATTGATGAAGCAGATGAAATGTTGAATATGGGATTCATTGATCAAGTAGAATCCATCATTCAAGAGCTACCAAGTGATAGGGTCACAATGTTGTTTTCAGCAACTTTACCTGATGATGTGGTTCGGATCTCACATGCGTATATGAAGAATCCTACAATAATCGAAAGTAAAGCGGCTATAGAAATCAAAAATAAAATTGACCACGTCATGCTAGAGGTTAAGGATGAGGACAAGCTCCCAACACTAAAAGCGGTTACTACTGTTGAAAATCCAGATAGTTGCATAATCTTTTGTAGTACCCAAGAAAGAGTGGATGACCTATTTGAAGAATTAGATGCCTCTTCTTATTCCTGTGATAAACTCCACGGTGGACTGGTACAAGAGGATCGGTTTGCAGTCATGGATGATTTTAAAAAAGGGGCTTTTCGTTACTTAATAGCAACAGATGTAGCTGCGAGAGGCATTGATGTTGAGAGTGTCTCACTTGTAATCAATTATGATATTCCTCAGGATAGAGAGAGGTATGTTCACAGAACAGGTAGAACGGGACGGGCGAATCAAACTGGTAAAGCCATCACTTTTGTGACACCGTATGAACAGGACTTTGTTAAGGACTTAGAAGACTTTATGGGAATCAATATTCGACGAGAAAAGGTGCCGACAAAAGTCCAAATCGACCAGGCCAAAGCTGCTTTTATTAAAAAAATGAATACTCAACCACTATTAAAAAAGGATAAAAGCGAGCAAGTCAATAAAGATATCGTAAAGCTTTATTTCAATGGAGGTAAAAGAAAAAAGCTAAGAGCAGTTGATTTTGTTGGTACAATTGCAAAAATACCTGGGGTTACTGTTGAGGATATTGGAATCATAACGATTCAGGAGAATGCAACTTTTGTTGATATTTTAAATGGAAAAGGACAGCTTGTGATAGATTCGATGAAAAGAACAACTATTAAGGGAAAGCAATTAAAAGTCCATACTGCAAAGGAAAAATAAAAGCCTGAAACTAGTCGGTTTCAGGCTTCTCTATTTAAATTTGAGGTTTAAGTTTTGCTTTTGGTTTATCATTTTTTTGCCAAAGTATTGTAATAAATAAGGTCACCACGAGAAGCACAAGTCCTAAAATAAATGGATATATTATTTGTACATCATATAATAAACCACCAAGTGTCGGACCTAGTACATTTCCGATACTCATGTAGGCGTTGTTCATTCCCATTGCAAAGCCTTGTTCATTACCTGCAAGCTTTGAGATTAACGTATTTAATACCGGACGAAGAATGGATGTCGCCAAAAAGATTAACAGCGTTATCCCAAAAAACAGTTCATAGCTAGTTGCTACTAACGATAGTAGGAATCCAATGGCTGTAACTCCGATAAAAGCATTTAGTATTTTACCTTCACCAAATTTTGCTACCATACGATCCACAACAAATAGCTGAACAACTACACTAACAATTCCTGTAGAAGTTACCATGATCGCAATATCCTGTGGTGTTGCATTGAACTGGTTATCGACAAAGAGGCCGATAACAGACTCATATGCCATAAGACCGAAGCTCATCACGAGTGTAATAATTAATGGGATGAAAAACGGCATTTTTACTGAGCGTACTAACTTCTTTGCCATTGATTCTTCTGAGCCCGGTGCTTCAAATTTTGCATGCTCCTCTGACCTACTTTCCTTAAGAACGGCCATTGAAAAAAGAACAGATACTAGGGATATAACGGCAGAAATCAAGAAAGGAAATTTTAATCCGTAGTCTGCTAAAAATCCACCAATCCCAGGACCAACAACAATTCCCAATGACATAGCAGCTGAGACATAGCTATTCCCTTTTGCGCGCTGCTCAAATGTCGTAATATCGGCTACATATGCGAAAATGGCTGGGATAAGTAGCGCAGCACCGATTCCGCCTATTACACGGGAGGCATACAGTAGCCAGATGGAATCGACTAGATAAAAAATAAACATCGATAAAGTTAATCCTAATAATCCATAGATAATCATCTTTCTACGACCATATTGGTCTGCCCATTTCCCAGCTATAGGAGAGAAGACAAATTGAGCACCTGCAAAAATAGCAATCATCAAACCTGCAGCCATGCCTCCTTGATTTAAAGACTCAAGGTATGCCGGTAAGATAGGAATGATAATACCGAAGCTTCCAATCGCTATAAACATATTAATCATTAATATAATCATTTTTTTTCGTTGATCAGCAGTCATGTTGCACCTCTCTTATATAAAAATTTCCTAATAAGGAATTACATGTAACTTTAAAAGTCGGAACTATACTAAGTTATTATATTTAGAGGGTAATGTCAAAAAAAAATAATACCAAAAATTCGACAGTATTTTTTGAAATTAGAAGGATTTGCCAGGAGAATAGAGAATAATCATCAAAATGGATATGTAAAAAAGTACATTTTACAAAAAATGAAGGCTCAGTAATTGATAAAATGTATTGTTATTTTAAAGGGTATATGAGAGGGGAGACAAAAATGGGTGTATTCTCAAAAAAAGAAGATTATCCAATTTCATCAACAGGTCTGCGTTCGGTTGAAACAATTACCTTAGGTGGTATTCAACAAAAGATACTTATTCAAGCGGTGGATCCAACGAATCCGGTTTTATTATTTATCCATGGCGGTCCATCATTGCCGCTTCCAGGTGTTTCTTCAAAAGGAAGGGACTACACGATCGTTACAAATACAAAAGAGTTGGTAAAGCATTATGTGGTGGTATTTTGGGATCAGCGTGGAACGGGAAAATCATATCATCATAGTATCCCAAGTGAATCTATGTCAATCAAACAGTTTATCTCAGATGCTAATGAACTTACAGACTATTTGCGTGGTCGTTTTTCTCAAGAAAAAATATTCCTTGCTGCACATTCGTGGGGATCTACTATTGGTCTGAATCTGATTTCTAGTTATCCAGATAAATTCTATTCGTATGTAGGGTTATCGCAAATTGTTAGCTGGACAGAAAATGATCGATTGGCACTGTCGTGGCTTAAGGAAGAAGCGAAAAAAAGAAGAAACCAAAAAGCATTGAGGGAGCTAAATGAAGTAGGTGACCCCCCATTTTTAGAAAGTTTTAAACAATGGAGTATTATTCGAAAATGGCAGCAAAGATTTAATACACTTGTTTATAGTGATCAAACAATTAAATCCCCTAGCCTGTTTGAGCTAACAATGGATATGGTAAGATCAGATGAGTACTCTTTAAAGGATGTGTATAATACCTTCTATAAGGGGTTTAAATTAGTTTATTCACAACAATTTATAGAGGAGCTCGCAACGAATAATTTTATGGATTCAGTGAGGGAAATTCCTATTCCTGTAACTTTTATTCATGGCCGTAAGGATTTTCATGTAAATGGTAGTTTAGTAGAGACTTTTTATAATCAGGTTCACGCAAAAAAAGGGAAACGGATGATTTGGGTAGAAAAATCTGCTCATGCATTCCATCCAGAAGACACAAAGCAAATTGAGCAGTATTTTATCGAGGAGCGTAAGCATGCAAAATAGGTAACTGACTAAAAGGCGTTTATTAATAAGGTATGTTTATAGAAGGTGGATATTGTTGAGATTTTGTTTTTAATTCCTATATAGGGTATGGTTTTTATTTCATATGGTAATGAAATATCGAAAATGTCTAAAGGACCTTACGGCAACACTTGAATTTAGATTGATGTGTTACGACTTTGAGGAATCCTCCTTTTTTAGCTGAATATGTAGCATTTTTCTTGTGTTAAAGCATATGGGGGCTTATTTACCGTGATAGCTTGATTTCTAATGGGAAATGGATGGGTTTAAACAAGAAAAAGAAGCATTGGGATTATGCTACTTGCTTTTTCTTTTGGGATTTTTTTACCATGTGTTATGGCTTTAAAAAAGGAGCATCCAATTGGATGCTCCTTTTCCAATCGTTAAATAAAAATGCTGTGAATCAACTCTATCTCTGATTGGGTTAATGTTACATCTAATGTCTTTAAATTGTGTACAACTTGTTCAGGCTTCTTAGCACCTGGGATGACAGCATCAATTGAATCTTGTGTTAAGTACCAGGCAAGAACCACATGTGCAACTTCTGCATTTTTACTGTCTGCAATTTCTCTTAGTCTTTCTACTTTTTCGAGATTTTGAATGAATGCCTCTCCTTGGAATAATGGATTGCGAGCACGCCCATCCTCAAAGGTGGTTTCCTTTGTATATTTACCACCAAGTAAGCCGGAGGCTAGTGGGAAATAAGGAATAAAGGAAATATTATGCTCCTTTGTATATGGTAAGAAATCCTTCTCTGCCTCTCGTCTGAATAAATTATAGTGTCCTTGTATAACATCTACATATCCATCTTTATTCGCTTCCTCAAGCTGCTCCATTGAAAAGTTGGATACGCCAATTGCTCTAATTTTTCCTTCATCACGCAATTCCTTTAAGGCACCGACAGCTTCATCCTTAGGTGTTCCTTCATCAGGGAAGTGAATATAGAAGAGATCAATATAATCTGTTTGGAGACGTTTTAAACTATTTTCAACAGTCTGCTTTAAGAATGCAGGAGAATTGTCAAGAATGACTTTCCCATCTACATACCGCTGTGCACCCTTTGTTGCTAGTATAATCTCATCACGTTTCCCTTGCTCTTTGAGTACTTCCCCAATAAGGATTTCCGACCGCTCTGGACCATACATGTAAGCTGTATCTAAAAAGTTAATTCCATTTTTAATGGCAACATGAACAGTCTCTTTTCCGGTTTCTTCATTCAAATTTGGATAGATATTATGTCCGCCAACTGCATTTGTACCGAGTCCTATGGGATTAACATATAAATCTGTTCCACCTAATCTAACGTTTTTAGTCAATTTGGTCATCTCCTATATTTTCATTCGATTTGCTGATATGTACAATGCTGTTTGACTAGCTTTATCATAGCAAAATATAGTGGCAGAATAAAAATGGTTTGAATGGCTACTCGTTTTTATCAAGAAGTACAAATGCTTGTCGATACACGTTAATTTTAGTATCTAGTTTTCTTGTAAGACCATTCAGCCAATCAGGATGCCCTTGCGCCTCATTTACATCGACAGATTCGAGAAGTCTTGCAAACATAACAAGTCGATGCAAGCGATAAAACCAAGGCAACTGCTGTAAAAGAGAGTGGTCAATTTTTGATTCACTCTCGTATCCCTTCATAAATTCCTGGAAAAATAGATTAGTAGGGTCGTAGTTTTCTTCAAAAAGACTCCTTAATGCATATGCAATATCAGCAACATACCAATGTAAGGTACAATCGTCAAAGTCAATAATAGTAACATCTTCTTCATTCCAACAAAGATTATCAAGTTCAAAATCATAGTGAATGAGACCAAAATTCTCTTCTGTAATCGGTAATTGGAAAGCCCACGCCTCAATTCGTCTACATTCTTGTAATGCTTCTACTTCTGTCATAGGTAGACTTTTTTGAACTTGTTGCAAGTGCTCCATCCAGCTTTTCCGAGTTTCAATTTTTTCCCTAGGTAGCATTTTACTATTCCTGTGTAACTTGCCAAGAGTCTTACCCCACATAAAATAGTGGTCTTCATCTAATTTCTCAAAGTCCAAATGTGAACCTTTGGCTCCTTCAAACACTACCGCATAAAAGGAACCAAGTGCTGTTCTAACTACTTCTATATATGTGCCATGTAAAGACTGTACTGGTTGTGCAGTACGTAAATCCGTATCTCGTAAGGAAAGTAAAATATCAATTTCAGCCTGAAGAGCATTTTCATCTTTTTCATTTATGGGAATAAAACGTAAAAATCGTATTTCCCCATTTGTTTTAAACACACACACAACATTTGCCGATGCCCGATAAAAAAAGATCGAACCTTTATCATACTCCCAGGATCCAAGAATTTGCTCTGCTAACGAGCATCTCCATTCTGAATCAACTGTATTCATAACCTTCTGGATAGTACTTAATTTCATCATTTATATATCACCTTTTTCATCATAATTTAGTTTTTATGCCTTTGAACTACTGTCGATTAAATATCATCTACACACCTCCGTATTGCGGAGTCACTCTTGCCTACAAAAAAAGAGCTACAGAATTATTATTCATAACTCTGTAGCTCCGAAAAATGCACTTTTTTTTTAAACAAATCACTAATTTAACGTACTGCTAGTATGAAATAGAAAAATCTACTTGGCAGTAAGCTAGATGTGTTTTATTTATCCGTTGGAGTGAGAGGCAAAATAATGAACTTCCGTATTTTTGAACGATAAATTTTCATTAGTTATTTCTCACTCCCTTCCTTTTAATATGAAAATTATACCATTTTATCTGAAGGATGTTCAATGCAATATTTAGTTGGTAACCAATTTGAATTCATTTGCATTCGCATAAACATATTTGTAATCCATATGCTACTAGCACTTATTGCGATTGGAGGAATACTGTAGAATAGAAATAGGTATCAAAAAAATTGGAGAAGATATGAGAAACAACTAGGGGTGTGATAAACATGGAAAGATCTTCAGTGGATGATTATTTACAACAGGGGATACATGGGGGTAAAGAGACAAAACCAGAGGAGAGAAGGAAGTTCCTTGGAACATTAAGAGAACGTGTAATCATTGCACTTATGGCATCACAGGTTAGAGAAGGTAGAATCTATCGTGAAATAGAGGAAGCTTGTAAAGGAAATCGAGGAGCCCATATGTATTTGAATGGAAACATGAGCTATCGATTTCTATCTAAATATGTAAAGGTTGCAGAGAAATATAATTTGAAGTATACATTGGTTACAAATAAGGAGTATAACTCTGATTTGGGTTTAGTATTGGCTTATGATCATGCAATTGATAAGGAAGACATTTATGTGAGTAAAGAAGAAAACAAGATTACGCATGAGAAAGTAAATAATGAAAAAAAGGGACTCTTCTCTATTTTTAAGAAAGCCTTCAAAAAATAGGGGAAGTCCCTAAGCGTAAAAACCTGGTTTTTTCATTTTTATAAACATTCTTTAGTTGTTCCGATTTATTTACTTCCTTTTTCTTTAGTATGCAAACAGTAATTTCAAAAGAAAAAATAATATGATTGGATTCGGAGTAAAGAACCTAGAATATTACAGGTACCGCCAAAGCTAAAGCAATTTGATTGGTTTCTAGGGGGAAATCCTGCCTTATATTTGGCATTAGTAATGATATAATCACCCAAACCATAAAAATTATAACCAGACTCTAGGTTTGAAGTGGTAACTGCCATTTTCGCAAATTCATTCTTCATATTTCTCCTTAAAAAAATACGTTTCTATGTACAATTAGTTTACGAAACTAACCTAAAATCAAGCACCATTTCCTTTGCTTGTTACTTTATTTAGTTTTGACGGGTTTACGAAAACATAAAAGAACGTTGCAAGATCAGGCAGACTTTAGCTCATCATGTCAGAGTATTTCTGGTATTTGGAGAAGAATAGTATTTACCTTCTCATCCTGTGTGAATGATACTAGCTGTTTGGAAAATAATGGTACTTTCCTGCTTGAACTGTAAGTTTTTACCATGTCTTATAAGAAGTAATTCAATTAACGGTTATTTTACTTTCTCTCCATAATAGCTTAAGTATGCTTAAAATAATTGGTTGACAATTCAAGTGAAATATAATATCTTGAATTCAAGATATTTTATGTAAGAGTATTTGCTTCATTAAATCAAAGGGATAGCTACTATTAAAAAGTAAAAAATAAACATACCTATATCATGTAAGGAGTGGAGTAAAATTGAAAACAACTGGAATTCATCATATAACTGCAATAGTCGGGCATCCACAGGAGAATGTTGATTTTTATGCAGGTGTTTTAGGCTTACGTTTAGTAAAACAAACGGTAAATTTTGACGACCCTGGTACCTATCACTTTTATTTCGGTAATGATACAGGCAAACCAGGAACGATTATAACATTCTTTCCTTGGCCAAATACGTATCGAGGGAAAATTGGAGATGGTCAAGTTGGAGTTACCTCATATGCTGTACCGAAAGGAGCACTCACTTTTTGGGAAGGTAGATTTACAAAATTCAATATCCCTTATGAAAAGGCAGAGCGCTTTGGGGAGCAATATCTTCAATTTGAGGATCCTCATGGACTACAACTTGAGCTAGTAGAACGTGAAGAAGGAGAAAAGAATCACTGGGAGTTTGGAGATATAACATCTGACGTTGCAATAAAAGGATTTGCTGGTGCAACTTTATATTCTTCTAGTCCAGAGCAAACGGCAAATTTACTGCATAATCTTATGGGGCTAGAAGAAGTGGGAACGGAAAGAGAGTACCGACGTTTTCGTTCTAACGGTGATATTGGGAATGTAGTGGATGTTAACGTTACACCTGTTGGTTCTGGTAAAATGGGTGTAGGTACTGTTCATCATATTGCATGGCGCGCAAAAGATGATGAGGATCAATTGAATTGGCAAAAATATATTGGTAATCATGGCTACGGTGTCACTAGCGTACGGGATCGGAATTATTTTAATGCGATTTACTTTAGAGAGCATGGAGACATTTTGTTTGAAATTGCTACAGACCCACCAGGATTTGCACATGATGAGTCTTACGAAACAATGGGGTCTACATTAAAACTACCAGCACAATTTGAGCCACATCGTACCAAAATTGAAGATGTGTTATTGCCATTTCAGGTAAGAGAGCTAGATTAACTTTGGTTAAGGAGTGATAACCATGTTATCAATTGACCCAGCTAAAATAACAGAGAGAGACAACTATAAAATGTTAATAGGAAGTATAGTGCCGAGGCCAATAGCTTTTGTAACTTCTGTTGCAGAGGATGGAACGTTAAATGGTGCTCCTTTTAGCTATTTTAATATTGTGTCTTCTAATCCTCCTATGATTTCACTCTCAATACAACGGAAAAACGGTCTGAAAAAAGATACGGCAAAAAATATCTTACGTCAAAAGGAATTTGTAGTGCATATTGTAGATGAAAGTAATGTGAAAAAAGTCAATGAAACTGCTGCAAATCTTCCTTCTTCTGAAAGTGAAATTACACATGCTGGTCTGACATCTGTAGAAAGTACAACTATCCGTGTGCAGGGGGTAGAGGAAGCAAAAATTCGAATGGAATGTAAGCTAGAGCACTCTCTTGAACTTGGAGGAAGTGGTTCACCAAGCTGCGATTTACTTATAGGTAAGGTCTTACAGTATCATGTTGCTGACGAATTGTATCACAACGGTAGGGTGGACCACGAAAAACTACGTGCAGTAAGCCGCCTTGCAGGTAATTTCTATGCCACAATTGGAGAAGCTTTTGAAATCGAGAGACCAGATTAATGGTCTCTTTTTTTACAATTGTCTATCGAATTTTCCTAGGGGCAAAATTAATATCCTCGGAGGAATAAACCGTAATAATCAATCTTCCTTCGATTGCTTTTGCACGAAGTAAAATGGGTTGGTTGTATGTATTTTTAAAAAGAAAATCAGGACCATACCAGCTTACTGTGGCATCACGTCCAGGAGGCACATAGCCAACACGTTTACTATGAGAATAGCGTTTTACAATTTCAACTCCAGCCATATCAACTGCATTAAAAAGAGTAGAGGAAACCTGGCAAATCCCACCACCAATCCCTTCGATAAGTTCGCCCTTCACAATTTCTGGTGCTGGTAAATAACCCTTGGAAGCAGTTCGTTTTCCAACAACCTTATTAAAAGAGAAGGTTTCATTTTGAAAAATGACATGATTATCAATTGCAGTCGCAGCCAACGCAATATTCGTCGAGCGTTCTTTATTTGATGCGTTAAAATACGTTACGTATTGGCCAATTCTTTTTGCACGAATTGTTGCCAAAAGCTCACTATCTACTTTTGGATAAATGTTTGTAATAGGGACTTCAATATGATTTCCATGACCCAAAAAGCTTGAATAAAATCTCCTCGTAAATTCTTTCTTGTTAATTTTTACACCTACTCGTTCTTTTATAATTTCGCCTGATTTACCAATCTTGGCATTCTCGGGGTCCTGATAAACCTGTTCCTCTAAATAGGAGAGAAACTTCGTATATTTTTCCTCATCTAAAAAGCCCTCACCAAGTAAAGTAGCTATGTAGTCGTTTCTATCTAAGGTAATAATTGGTTTGTCTTTATAGGTTATATACAAGTGATCCTGTGGCTGAATTTGTTGAATGGAAAAGAGAAGGGTAGCAATCCACAAAAGCTTCAAATCTTACAACCACCTTTCATGTAGCAAAAACAATAAGTGACACAATTCAAACACTGCACATACTTTCTATTCTTTAGTATGGATGACAATACCAAATTCAATTATAAAAATGTGAAACAACTCCATTTTTATTTTGTAACAGAATGTTCATATTCTCTTAAGGGTTGTGTGATATGCGTCACGTCAACGTTTTAAGGTTGTATGTTATAATAATTACTTTTTACAATTTATTCCTTCTTTATTTCGTAACAACTTTTTAATAGTTAACGTGTTATCATCATCTACACAGTGATAAAACTATTTACTATATAAATGGATTATTCACATTTTTTAAACTGCAGTAAAAAGTGTGAAGTATACAAAAGTTATTACCTTTGGCTTAACAGATTTGGTAAAAGTACAGAGTTGCCCGAAAATTACAAAGAATTTTTTAGGGACTCATTGTCTTAAACTACAGTCTGATTCGAAGAGCCAAAAAAATTTTGACAACTTTGTGAAGTTGTACACAATTTGTGCAAGACGAACATAATTGTGAAATAAGATGATTCGACTGGTGCAAATCACTAGAGAAGAAAGGGGTACCTTTTATGAAAATAAAATGGGCTTTGCTTGCAGTACTTTTTATGATTGCCACAGTGCTAACTGGGTGTGAACCGTTACTGGTTTTAGATCCTAAAGGACCTCAGGCTGAAACACAAGCAAAGGATATTATGCTATCAATTTGGTTAATGTCTTTTATCGTTATCGTTGTATTTTCGCTTTTAATATATATGCTCGTTAAATATCGTGCTTCAAAACAAAGTGAGGATTATGAACCACCACATATTGAAGGGAATAAATGGGTTGAAGCAATCATTGTAGGAATTCCTGTATTGATTGTTGCCTTTTTATCGGTAGTATCTGTTCAAAGTAACTACAAGGTCGAAGCTACACCTGAAGGATACGAAGATAAAGAGCCGTTAGTTGTTTATGCCTTATCTTCAAACTGGAAGTGGCACTTTAGTTATCCAGAAGAAGGTATTGAAACAGTTAACTATTTATATATCCCAACCGATCGTCCACTTGAATTTAAGCTTTATTCATATGGGCCAATTACGAGCTTCTGGATTCCTCAACTCGGCGGACAAAAATATGCAATGGCAGACATGGTAACAACATTACACCTTGCAGCAGATGTACCTGGTGAGTTCATGGGGAGAAACGCAAACTTCAGTGGTAAAGGATTTGCTGAAAATACATTTAACGTAACCGCTATGTCACAAGCTGAATTTGATGAATGGGTTAAAGAAGTAAAAGAAACGGCTAACCCTCTTACAGAAGAGAAATTTGAAGAGCTATTAGAGCCAGGACACCTAGGTCAACTAACATTCACAGGAACTCACTTAGAATTTGCACCAGCACCTGAAGGTGAACATAGTGGGCACGACCATGGTTCTGATTCATCAAATCACGATGAAATTGAGAGCGATGAATCTCATAATGAACATGAAAATCACGAAGAACACGAAAATAGTGATCATCATTAAGATATTGGTTTTTAGTGGGATATAAGTTTGTTACAAGAATGATATCTTCCGAAAGGAGTTAATAAAGTATGGATTACTTTGATAGATTTGCGATTCCTCATCCAAGTCCAGCAATATATGCGTCAATGGTTGCCATTGGATTAACTGTAATTGCGATAGTTGCTGGCTTAACCTACTTTAAAAAATGGGGATATTTATGGCGCGAGTGGCTAACAACAGTTGACCATAAGCGTATCGGTATCATGTATTTAATTTCTGCCCTACTCATGCTCTTCCGTGGTGGAGTAGACGCAATCATGTTACGTGCACAGCTTGCAGTTCCAGATAATAAGTTGCTAGATGCTCAGCATTATAATGAGGTTTTCTCTACACACGGTGTAGTTATGATTATGTTTATGGCGATGCCGTTTATTATGGCATTAATGAACTACGTGGTTCCCTTACAAATCGGGGCTCGTGATGTAGCGTTTCCACGTTTAAACGCGTTAAGCTTTTGGTTATTCTTTGCTGGTGCGATGCTATTTAATATTTCGTTTGTAATCGGTGGTTCTCCGGATGCTGGTTGGACTTCCTATTTTCCACTAGCGGGTAATGAGTTTAGTCAATCTGTTGGAACGAACTATTATATGATCGCTCTGCAGATTTCGGGTATTGGTACATTAATGACGGGTATTAACTTCATTACTACAATTCTTAAGATGAGAGCACCTGGTATGACATTAATGAAAATGCCAATGTTCACATGGTCATCGTTAATTGCGAACGTAATTATTGTCTTTGCTTTCCCTGTATTAACAGTTGCCTTAGCAATGGGAACAATGGATCGTCTATTTGGAACACATTTCTTTACAACAACAAACGGTGGTATGGATATGCTTTGGGCAAACCTTTTCTGGGTTTGGGGACATCCGGAAGTATATATTTTAATCCTACCTGCCTTCGGTATTTATAGTGAGGTTATCTCGACCTTTGCGAGACGTAATTTATATGGATATAAATCAATGGTTGCCTCAATGGTAATAATTTCATTACTTTCATTTTTAGTATGGGTTCACCATTTCTTTACAATGGGGCAAGGAGCACTCACGAACAGTATCTTCTCAATTACAACAATGGCGATTGCTGTACCAACGGGTGTTAAAATCTTTAACTGGTTGTTCACGCTTTGGAAGGGGAAAATCGAGATTACGACTCCAATGCTGTACTCATTACTGTTTATTCCACTATTTACACTTGGTGGGGTAACGGGAGTTATGCTTGCGATGTCAGCTGCAGACTATCAGTATCATAATACGATGTTCTTAGTAGCGCACTTCCATAATGTAATTATTCCTGGTGTTGTATTTGCGATGCTAGCTGGCTTAACGTATTATTGGCCAAAAATGTTCGGATTTATGTTAAATGAGAAATTAGGAAAATGGGCCGCTTGGTTACTTTCTATCGGATTCTTACTTGCGTTCATGCCTATGTATATCACGGGGCTTGATGGCCAGGCTCGCCGTATGTACACATACTCTGAATCAACAGGTTTTGGTCCGTTGAACATGGTATCATTTATCGGTGCTGCTATTATGGCTATCGGATTTGTTGTAATTGTGTATAACATCTACTATAGTACTCGTTACGCTTCAAGAGATATTGGGTCAGATCCATGGAATGCACGTACGTTAGAATGGGCAACTCATAGTCCAGTTCCAGAGTATAACTTTGCGATTGTGCCACAGGTAGACTCAGCAGAAGCATTTTGGGATGCAAAGAAAAATGGTCAAGAGTTATGTAAAGGTGAGTTTGAAAAGATTCATATGCCTAATAACAGCGGTGTACCATTTATTCTTGGGTTTATCATCTTCTTTGCTTGGGGATTCTCATTCGTATTTGCAATGTGGATTCCGTTGATTATTGCAACAATTGGTATTTTTGCTTGTTTGGCATATCGTTCATTTGAGCAAGATCATGGTCGTTATATCTCTGTTGAAGAAGTGAAAAAAACTGAAGCAAAATTGGGAGGTATGCAAAAATGAAAATAGATCACTCGCTCCCTCTTGAATATAGTACAGAAGAAAATCGCCTGAAAATCCTAGGGTTTTGGATCTTCCTAGGGGCAGAAATTATGTTATTTGCAACACTGTTTGCTTCCTATTTCACACTTGAGGGTGGGACAGGAAATGGTCCAACAGGTGCAGAGGTTTTTGAACTTAAACCTGTATTAATCGAAACCTTACTATTATTAACAAGTAGCTTTACAATCGGTCTTGGAATCCATGCAATGCGTATTCATAATAAAAAGGCTATGATGACGTTCTTTGGAATTACCTTGCTTCTTGGTCTTTCATTCTTAGGCTTTGAAGTATACGAATTTGTTCATTATGTGCACGTAGGAGCAGGCTTACAAACAAGTGCTTTCACAGCAATTCTTCTGACCACCTTAGGGACGCACGGTGCACACGTTACATTTGGATTTTTCTGGGGACTATTTATCTTGCTACAAGTGAAAAAATATGGATTAACTCCAGAAACAACGAATAAATCATTCATTTTCTCTCTTTATTGGCACTTCCTTGATGTTGTCTGGATCTTCATCTTCAGCTTCGTCTACCTGAAAGGAATGATGTAAGAATGAAAGAACTATTTCCGCGCAAACAAGTTATGGGATTTTTGTTTTCGTTAGTTCTTACAGCAGTAGCTTTAGCAGTGTACTTTTTTGATATGTCATTTGCACTAGGTATGACCATTCTTTTGTTAACTGCATTCATTCAAGCTGGTGTACAGTTAGTCCTGTTCATGCATGCTGGAGAAACAGAGGATAAAAATTCTATCTATACAACAATTTATTACGGACTCATCATTGGCTTGGCAACCATACTTGGTACGTTACTAACCATGATTTGGGGATATGTCTAAAAATAAGAAAGGAGCGCTTGTCGATGCGCTCCTTTTATATTTGTTACTACATAATAAAATTTTTCCTATCTATAATTCTTTTCAAGCATCTCTTCTGTGACTACAAAAAAGACTCCCATTAAAAAGATAAAGACTGCTCCGACTACTGTTCCAATTCCAAGCGGAGTTAAAATGCTGTAACCGCTTACGAATAGCCCAAGCATAAAAAGAACAACTCCAAATAAAAATAATGAGCCACCAATCACTTTACATGCATTTAATAATTTCAGTTTTGATTCCATTTCACTCACCCCACCTTATATCTATATTATTCACATTGTTTCACAAAATCGTCAAACTTTTTTCTTATTTTTTGTAGATTTTTTTTCTTGCGTATGTAAAGTAACTTCCTTTTCCCTGCTTTTTAAGAAAAATGACTCAAGTTCTTAAGAAATTCTTCAGATTTATCCTACCTAGTTGTTAAAAAATATAGGCTATATTATTGGTAATCTTTGGTGATATAATTACTTCGGTTGTCGGTGTAGGAGGAAAAGGGATGGGCACATATCATGTCCTTATAGTAGATGATGAAAAGGAAATAAGAGATGCAATAGAAATCTATTTAAAAAATGAAGGGTTAGTTGTTTTTAAAGCTAAAGATGGAATCGAAGCGATTGAGATGCTACATCAGCACGAAATCCATTTGATTGTGATGGATATTATGATGCCGCGTCAAGATGGCATCTCCACCACGTATAAAATAAGAGAGGAAAAGAATATCCCGATTATCATGCTCAGTGCAAAAAGTGAAGATACCGACAAGGTACTTGGACTACAAATGGGAGCAGATGATTATGTAACAAAGCCGTTTAATCCTATCGAATTAATTGCTCGAGTAAAATCTCAGCTTAGACGCTATGTAACACTAGGTACATATGAAGGAAAAGTAAAAGAAATCGATCTAAATGGTCTCACGTTGGATCAATCTGCAAAACAGGTTGCTGTTAATGGTGAAGAGGTGAAGTTGACTCCGATCGAATATCGGATTGTTGAGCTATTGATGATGAATGCTGGTCGTGTGTTTTCTATATCAGAAATTTACGAGCGAGTTTGGAAGGAGCCTGGCTTTAATGCTGAAAATACAGTAGCTGTGCATATTCGTAAAATCCGGGAGAAAATCGAAATAGATCCGAAAAATCCAAGATATCTAAAGGTGGTGTGGGGTATTGGCTACAAAATGGAAAAATAGTATTGGAATCCTGGCAAGCCTTTTGATAACAATAGGGTTAATTGGAATTAGTGTTTTTGGTACGTTTGCAAATCAATTTTTCATAGTGAATTACTTTGAAACAAGTAATTTTCAACATGAGCGGAATGAAATTTGGCATATGATCAGTAAATATGAGATTTATAATATGCCGGTCGAAGAAGCAAAGAGTAACTTAATAGTCACAAAGGCTGAGATTGAAACAGCTCGCTCTGAGCGAGGAGACCTCCAGTCATCACTAGAACAAATTAATGTTGAATACGGCTACGAAATTGATGCAGCAAAAGCTTCAGGTGACACTAATAAGGTTGAAGAGCTTACAGAAGAGCGTGACCAAAAACTTGCGAAAATGACTGCATTTTATAAGGATGATGACTATATAAAAGAACAGCTTTTGAAAAAAAAGAAAGAGATAATAGATTCGTATTATGAAGAATTAGTAAATATGGAAAGCCATTATGAAAACAATTATAAAGTATCGTTTGTTTATTATTTAAAGGATATAGACACAGGTGAAATCATCACGAATCTAACTTCTGGTGGGGAAGAATATTTTACTGAGGAAAATATGCTTTTTATCGAAGACTGGGATTATAATTTAACTCCGATTGGCCCTCCAGGAATTAACTTGGAGGAAAAGCATTTTGTTGGTAAGCTTGGTTTAATAAAGGATGGACCTGATACAATTATTACGAATAACTATAAGCATTTCCTGAAAACCCAACAAATCTTCTATGGCTATGCTATTGGTGGGATTATAGCCCTACTAGTAGGTTTGTTACTTTTGAAGAAAATGAATATGGGAAAGAATAGTGAAACGTTGAAACGCTTTATGCCAATCGATCTTACTATTTTACTAGCTATTATCTCTGGAACATTTGCAATTTTTGTATTGAATGACTCACAGGTTATGTATCTTTATATGGATAAGGATAACCTACGGAATGTAGTCAGTAATTTTGGTGTGCTTTTCTTAGTGGTCGGTATAACGGCGTTTTTAGTAAAGCTAGTGGTTACAAGATTAGTGGATTCCGAGCTTCGCATTGCAGATCTGAAAGACAGTATCTCTTATAAAGGTTATCAGGCAGTAAAAGAGGCATTTCTTAATAGAAGTATTGGAACACAGACAATCCTTTTGTTGGTTATAATTGTTGCTTTTATTCCTGGTGGAGTTGTAATAGGTAATATGTGGAATCCTTTTCCTTACCTCTATATGTATATATTCCTATTTATTTTCTTAGCCATACCAGCCATATATATAATCCTGAAACGAGCTGGATATTTTAATAGAATTCTTGAAAATACGTCAGAGCTTGTAAAAGGGAATCTTGTATCCGATATAGAAGTAAAAGGTAAATTTCCATTGGCGACACTTGCTAGGAACATTAATGAATTAAAATCAGGTGTTGAGCTTTCCCAAAAGGAACAACTGAAAAGTGAACGATTAAAAACGGAACTAATCACAAATGTTAGTCATGATTTACGTACACCACTTACCTCTATCATTTCGTATTCAGAACTATTAAAGAAACCTGGATTAAGTGAGGAAGAGCGAAATTCATATTTAGAGATTATTGATCGTAAGTCAAAGCGACTTAAGGTATTGATTGATGATCTATTTGAGGCATCAAAGATGGCTAGTGGTAATATTGAGTTAGAGCGTTCAGTAATTGATATTAAACAGCTTCTTGAGCAGGCGCTAGCGGAGCATGAAGAAAAAATGAATGAATCTACACTTATATTTCGGATTTCGAAACCAGAAAGTCCCGTTTATGTAAAGGTTGACGGTCAAAAGGTGTGGCGTGTATTTGATAACCTCATAGGAAACATTCTGAAATACTCCATGGATCATACGAGGGTCTATATTCAAGTATCTACAGAGAAGGAAAAAGCGGTAATTACCTTTAAAAACGTAACAAAGTATGAATTAGGTGAAAATGTAGATGAATTGTTTGAACGCTTTAAACGAGGGGATACGTCTCGGTATACAGAAGGCTCTGGGTTAGGGCTAGCAATTGCAAAATCCATTGTAGACCTTCATCAGGGTCAAATGGATATTGAACTAGATGGTGATTTATTTAAAGTAACAGTTTGTTTTGACTCAGTAGCTGGATAATTTTTGTAGGGATGCTTTGGTGTGAAGTTAGGTTAGTAAATAAAACTAGCTTACGCCTATTAATAGAGCTAAATAAAAGGTAGAGGAAAATCATGATGTTACATGAAGAGTATAAGGTTTTCACATTACAGGAACGACCAGATTTAGTAACGAAAATGAATCGATTACATTCAGCGGGTTGGGCGAAGTTTATGTTATTTGATGAAGTCGCTGAGCAGTATTTTGGTAAATTGGCTGTACTATTTCCAGAATACCAATTTCTGTTAGTGGATGACGAGGATCAAGCCATTGCATGTGGTAACTCAGTTCCGTTTCAATGGAATGGAACAATCGAAGATTTGCCCGGCGGCTGGGATGATGTTCTAGGACGTAGCGTAAATGAATATAACAATGGCCTTGAGCCTAATGCTGTATCAGCGATTGCTATTGTAGTTGATCCAGCGTTCAGAGGCAAAAAAATTAGTGATGTAATGGTTCATACAATGAAAGAGTTGGTCCGAAAGAAGAAGATTACACAGATGGTTGCACCTGTACGCCCCTCACTAAAACATAAGTATCCGCTCATCCCAATGGAGAGCTATGCAAACTGGAAGAGAGAAGACGGATCTCCATTTGACCCTTGGTTACGAATACACTGGAAATCAAAAGCAGATATTCTCAAGGTTGCAGAGGAGTCTATGATCATTAAAGGAACTGTTGAACAATGGGAAAGTTGGACAGGATTAAAACTTCCTGATAGTGGGTCTTACACAATTCCAGATGGACTTATTCCGCTCGTTCTTGATATTGAAAAAAATTCTGGAATCTACATTGAACCAAATGTATGGATGAAACATTATTTATAATGCGATGGGTATTACGTACCTATCGTATTTTTTTTCCAAAAAGGGGCATTTTAAAATGAAGTCGTTATAAGAGCATTTAAAATATAGTTATGTTACGATATTGGCAATTAGAAGGAATGAGGTGTTGAATATGAAAATTGAGGTATGGTCAGATTTTGTATGTCCATTTTGTTATATAGGAAAGCGTCGTTTGGAGGAGGCATTAGCACAGTTTCCAAACCGTGACCAAGTTGAGGTTGAATTTAAGAGCTTTGAGCTAGATCCAAATGCACAGCTGTATTCTGGAAAAAGTATTCATGAAGCACTTGCATCAAAATATAATGTAAGTGTTGAAGAAGCAAAGCAAATGAATGGTAGTGTTGGACAACAGGCAGAGACTGTAGGATTACACTTTAATTTTGAAGACATGAAGCCTACAAATACATTCGATGCCCATCGTTTAGCGAAATATGCGGAAACAGTAGGTAAAGAAAAGGAAATAACTGAAAAGCTATTACATTCTTATTTTGTTGAATCAAAATTAATCAGTGATCAGGAAACTCTAACTGAGATTGCGGTTTCGTTAGGCTTAGACCGTAACGAAGTTGTACAGGTTTTAGAAGACAAGACTAAATTCTCTAATGATGTACGAATTGATGAAGCATTTGCACAACAAATTGGAGTTAGAGGCGTACCATTCTTCGTTATTAACCAAAAATACTCTATCTCAGGTGCTCAACCAACATCAACCTTCTTAGGCGCTCTTCAACAAGTATGGAAAGAAGAGAACCCAGCCCCTAAGCTACAGGACCTTTCTGGTGATGGCGCGGTTGATGCAGCTTGTACAGATGATAGCTGTGCGATACCTGAGAAATAAATAATATGTAAAGTGTATCTTCTTATGTGAGGTGCACTTTTTTTATTTCATTATAGGAGGAAATACACTGTGAATTCCGAATATATAGAAGAGGTGTAGCCTAGATAAGATGTTCCGAAACAATCTTTCTAGACTTTGACTGATCATCAATGTGACATTAGAAGTATATGAAAAGAGTAATAATAGGAGGGGGCGAATTATGTTAAAAAGACATGAAGTTCTATTTAACCAACTAAATGAGTACCGTAATCATTTGCTAGATCTTATTGAAAATGTTACAGAAGAAATGGCGGATATTGTTCCGGAAGGATTTACAAACAATATACGTTGGAATCTTGGGCATGTGTTTTTAGATCAGTACCTGTGGATACAGCATCTTACAAAAGAGCCAATTGTAATTCCAGAGGGATATTCGGAATGGTTTGGCTTTGGAACAAGCCCAAGAGACTGGAATTCCAATCCTCCATCATTAGAAGAATTGAAAACGTTACTATCAGGACAAATTCAAAATATACGAGAAACCTATGGTGAGAGGTTAGAAGAAGAGTTTCCTGAAACAGAGTCTGGTATGCATACCATTGCACAAGTACTAGTTCGAACTATTTTTCATGAAGGTTTACATATAGCAGCTGTTCAGTCAATTAGGAGATTTTTGTAATAATATAAAGGCCCACATAGAAAGAGTCTAAGGGGGCCATTTTCAATGGAGGTAAAAAAAATCTCTTATATTCGACATAAGCATCTTCGCCTTTTTTTGTTGTATGCTTAGTTATAGTCATTTTGCTTGGATCATATAAACGTTTGAATAAGTAGCTCTTAACGTTCCCAATAAAGTGCCGGAAGCAGAAATGGGTCACGAAAGAGAGGGAATCGATCCCAGTAAAGTGCCAGAAGCAGAAAAGCGGTCACGAAAGAGAGTAAATCGTTCCCGGCCAAGTGCCGGAAGCAGAAAAACTATCACAATAGATCTCTAGAAGAAGATGCTAATGTGTATTAAGCCTTTAATACCTTTTAAAATCAAAACCGGCTAATCTCTTGATTTACTTTCTTCCAATCATAAGTTGAATTATCGATAATACGAGTTTCCATTGGTAATAAATCTAGCAGCATTTTTTCAGCCTCTTTTCTACTCGTAAGGTATGAAATTACGCCATCAAATCCAGAAAGGCCACGATTTTTTCCGAATTCTTGTTGGGTAAAATACCTGCTAACAAAATCAAACCACTCGGGACTTCTTTCTTTTCTAACGCGGTTAATCGTTTCCTCAATATTTTCTTGGTTTAAATAGATAAGTACGGGATCCAAGGGTGAAATGATGTTAGTTAGCTTTTCTAGAAAACTTCTTAATTCGGAAAATGGTCTATCATCACGAGCTAGAAACACATTAATTGGATTTTGAAAGAATGCACATTCGAATATGTATACAGGATCTTCCTTAACCGCTTGCCTAGCAAAGCTTTTCCAGCGATTCAATAGTAATTCACAATACGTTGTTAGAGGAAGGTTATACACATCATGTTTTCCGATGTCTTCAAAAAATGACTTTGGTATAGAATCATCCTTTTGTTCTATTTCCATTTTTCCATAAGGAATTAGATAAAGTAAATTCTCTTGGATAGTATAATCACGGATTTGTTTTTCTAAATGTAAATATTTTTCTAGTAGTCTCTCATATTGAGGTTCATCTAGACATGCGGTCCATTCGTAGTCAGCGGGATGATTTACATTTCCTTCTAGAAAGAGTTGGCTAGATATTCGTTTTTGTATTAGCTGTTCATTGATGGCTTTTGCAGTGGATGTTTTCCCAGAGCCAGGTATGCCCTCGATAAGGATTAGCTTTGTATTCATTAAACCCTCCGGTATAAAGACTAGTTAGTCTATTTGTTTATATAGGTAAATTTTAGATACTTACCTATCAATTTACAAGTAGTTTTGTTACATTTTCTTCTAATTCCTCTCGTAAAAGGTGTAACAAGTGGAGTATAATAAGATTTGTTAAAAATATCTCTTTGTGCGAAGTATAAGAAGTTCGATCTTCAGTTTTACCTTGAAAGTTGAAGGAGCCTTATATTTCGCTATAATAATCTTTGTAGAGTAGATTTAAAAGTTGAAAGCGAGTGTTCAAGATGGGCCGTAAATGGAACAATATTAAAGAAAAGAAAGCTTCAAAGGATGCAAATACTAGCCGAATTTATGCGAAATTCGGACGCGAAATATATGTAGCAGCTAGACAGGGCGAGCCGGATCCAGAGCTTAACCAGAACTTAAAGGTTGTGCTTGAACGTGCAAAAACATACAATGTCCCGAAAGCAATTATCGACCGTGCAATTGAAAAGGCAAAAGGTGGTTCAGATGAGAGCTATGATGAGCTTCGTTATGAAGGCTTTGGACCAAATGGATCAATGGTAATCGTAGATGCTTTAACAAATAATGTGAATCGTACTGCTTCTGAAGTACGTGCTGCTTTTGGTAAAAACGGTGGAAATATGGGTGTTAGTGGTTCAGTAGCTTATATGTTTGACGCAACAGCTGTAATCGGTGTCGAAGGCAAAACGGCAGATGAAGTTCTTGAGATGCTGATGGAGGTAGATGTAGATGTACGTGATATCATTGAGGAAGAAGACTCAGTGATTGTTTACGCTGAGCCTGAACAGTTCCATGCTGTCCAAGAAGCATTCAAAAATGCTGGTGTTACGGAGTTTACAGTAGCGGAATTAACAATGCTTGCTCAAAATGATGTAACTTTACCAGAGGACGCTCAAGCAAAGTTTGAAAAAATGATTGATGCACTTGAAGATTTAGAGGATGTTCGTCAGGTGTATCATAATGTTGATTTAGGTGAGTAATAGACGAGCAGACCTTCTATTTTGGGAAGGTCTGCTTTTTTAAGAACAAGATAGTATAAAATCTTTTACATAGTTTTCAATGTCTAGCTCCAGCTTTTAGCCCCTCGAGGTCAAATAACCTGTGGCAAGTAAAGTCAGTGAGCGACTGTTTTACCACGGAACATTTGCTTGTCGGGGCTAAGCAAGGTGCTTGCGCTTATCTTAGATGATTTGGATAAATCCTGAAACTTTATCGTTCTTTTTGCGTATTGTAAGTATCAAGTGTGAAAGGGGGAGAGGATATGTATCCTGGAGATATAATGTTTAACATAGTCCCGGTATTTATAGGAATTATTTTTATTTTTGTAATTGTTATGGTTGTAGTAAATGTAGCAAAGGGAGCTACACAATGGAAGAAAAATGAAGACTCACCACGACTAACCGTCCCTGCAATCGTGAAAACAAAACGAACTCATACAAGTAGACATACACATAACCATGATAATCATCACCACCATTCAACTCACTCACAATATTTTGTAACCTTTGAATTTGAAAGTGGTGACCGTACGGAATTTTTGGTATCAGGTACGGAATTCGGGCAGCTTGCTGAAGGAGATAAGGGAAAGCTGTCATTTCAAGGTACTAGATTTCAAGGCTTTGAGAGATTCAGAGGTTAAAATGTTTCTGTCAGAAAGTTCTTGCTAGCAGTGTGCGTTCAAAAAGGTGACGAATCGTAAAGTAAGAAAATCAAAGAACGATAGCCTCGTAGACCGGAACGAGGCAACTACGTTGAAATTACTTCTTCGCTGCCTTGTGCTGAGGAACTTAGCTCCTTGAATAGGTCTAGTAGACGCAAGCACATATACTAGGTATTCTTTCTAACATGGTCAACAATACGCAGAGATCGAAGCTTATCATTTGGTGACTTTTTGAAAATCCTCTTTTAGAGGATTTTGTCGTTTTGTATAGAATATTAGCTTATAGTAATATTGAAATGGAGGATATTAAATGACAGTCGAACAATTTTTAGAAGAACAAAATAAAGCAATTCAAGAATTACATACCAAAAGTGCAGAGGCTTCTTGGATGGCTGCCACAACTGGTGAAGATGAATGGAACGAAAAGGCAGCCGAGACAGAGACTGCTTACAATTTATATTTTTCAAATCCGGAGCGCTTTGAGCAAGTAAAACAATTCTTAAAACAAGACTTGACTCCAATACAAAAGCGTCAGCTACAACTTCTCTATGCAAATATGCTGGAAAATCAGCTACCAGAGGAAACACTTACAGAGATGGTTAAGCTTTCAACAGAGTTAATCGGTGTCTTTAATAGTTTTCGAGCTACTCTTGATGGTAAGCCAGTATCGGAAAATGATATCCGTCAAATTCTAATAAAGAGTAATGATTTGGAGCAAAGAGAACAGGCATGGCATGCAAGTAAGCAAATCGCGAAAGAAATAGAAGAAAAATTATTAACTCTAGTGAAAAAACGTAATGAAGCAGCACGTTCACTAGGGTATGATAATTTCCATCAAATGAGCTTTGAAACTCAGGAATTAGATCGTGATGAAGTGTTTTCTATTTTTACAAAGCTTAAAGAAATCTCTGATGAACCATTCCATCAATTAAAACAAGAGATGGATGAGGAGCTTGCAGAACGATTTGGTATCAGAGTAGAGGAATTGCGTCCTTGGCATTATGCAGATCCATTTTTCCAAGAGGCTCCACCTTCAAAGGACTTAGATTTAGATCCATTTTATGAAGGCCGGAATCTTGAGACATTGACTTCTGAAACGTTCAGTAAAATGGGCATGGATATTTCTGATATGCTACAAAAAAGTGATTTATATCCACGAGAAAAGAAAAATCAACATGCATTCTGTACGGATATTGACCGAGAAGGTGATGTAAGAGTACTATGTAATAATGTTCTTTCAGATTATTGGTCAGTTACAATGCTACATGAGTATGGTCATGCAGTTTACTTTAAATACATTGATCGTAGCTTGCCGTTTCTCCTACGTAGTCCAGCTCATACGCTAACTACTGAGGCGATTGCAATGCTCTATGGTAGATTTGGTAAAAATCCTGCTTGGCTTCAACAGTTCCTTGGCCTAGAGCAGGAACAGATTGAAGAACTTAAACCATTGATTGATAAATCCTTGAGACGTCAAATGTTAATTGCAGGCCGATGGATCATGACGTTCTGTTTCTTTGAACGTGAATTGTACGAAAATCCTGATCAAGACCTCAACCGTTTGTGGTGGAAGATTGTTAACGAAGTTCAATTAGTAACGCCACCTGAGAATCAGGATTACCCGCATTGGGCGGCTAAAATTCACTTTACATTAGTACCTGTTTATTACCAAAATTATTTATTAGGAGAATTAACAACCTCACAGCTTCAACAATATATTGAAAAGAACGTGTCAGCAGATTTGTTCACGGAAAAAGTTGGAGAATATCTTCTTAATGACTTCTTTAAGCCTGGTGCGTTATACCAGTGGAATGAAAAGATTGAAAGAGCTACTGGTGAAAAATTAAATCCGCAGCATTTCGTTGATCAGTTTGTATCAGTAAAATAAGAGAATACTTATAAAAAATGGGAGAGCCTTCTCTCATTTTTTATTGATTTTACAGGGAAGAACCTTAAGACAAAGGATGAATAAACGTGTATATGACAGTAAAAGAAACTGCAGAATATCTATCTATTTCAGAAGCACAAGTAAAGAAATTAATTCAAGAAAAGCGAATACGAGCACTTTTTGATGGAGAGCAGTATTTGTTGAATAAGGAACAATTTACAACTCATCTTGAACAGCTTGAAAAGTATAAAAAGCTCTATGAAGAATGGCAGAATGAGCCGATTCCGGAGGATATTGATGTGAAGGACGAGGACTAAAAATAGGCACTGCGGAAATATATCTATATGGCATCGCTTTGTTTACTAAACGTTTTAAGGAAAGGAAATAGGCCACCATGGGTAGGTGGCCATCTTCCTTAATATCCCTTTTTATAGTCTACAAGATTAAGTGGTAGTTTCTTACCGTTAATATAGTGTTTTAGATTTGGAATAAATATATCCTCTATTACACGTTTTGTATAGTTTTCAGTTGAACCTGATGTATGAGGCGTTATAATTACATTTTCCATATTCCATAGAGGACTATCCGCTTGTAGTGGTTCTTTAGTGAACACATCAAGGCCAGCACCTGCAATTTCTCCTGAGCGAAGAGCCTCGATTAATTCTTCTTCTTTTACGATTTCACCACGGCCAATATTAATAAAGAAAGATGTGTCCTTCATTTCCCTGAATTCTTTTGCACCAAATAAATGATGTGTATCCTTTGTAAGTGGAAGGGTTACAACAACATAATCACATTTGGGTAAAACCTCATGTAATTGGGAAGAACTGTACATTTCGTCGACAAAATCCTCGCTTTTACCAGAATTTCGAACTCCTAGTACATTCATGCCAAACGCTTTAGCGATTTTAGCAGTTTCTCTCCCAATTGCACCCACACCTATGACCCCAACTGTTTTTTCATGTATTTCAAGCTTTAAGTCAGAGTGATGCCACTTTTTTTCTTGTTGGTTTTTCACATAGGTATGAATTTTTCTAGTTAGACCGAGCATTAGTGCGAAGATTGTTTCAGAGATTGGATACGCATGAACACCGTTGGCACTTGTAAGTAGGATATTTCGATCTTCAAGCTCCTGTAGCGGCATGCTGTTTACACCTGCACTCCAGCTTTGTACCCACTGAAGTTTAGATTCTTGTTGTAAACATTGCTCCAGTATTTCGTTCTTCCAACCAAGAATAACATCCGCATCCTGTAAATGCTCTAGCCAAATGGTAGAATCACGTCCGATAACAATCTCCCAATCTGGTATAAGGTCTTGAATGAGTGTTTTATAGTGTGTATCGATATTTTGTGTAATAATTAGTTTTGACATAGTCCCCTCCATTAACCTTTTTCAGGTTGGTTTTTATAGATATGCTTTGATTTGTACATTCTTTTATCGGCAATCGTAATATAACGATCGAGATTCAGTTCCTCGGGTTTGTCAGTAAGCGGAATGGCGACAGTGCCAAAAGAAAGAGACGCTTTCGTATTAAAGGTGAGTAGTTCAGTATTTAAACGCTTACCTATTTCAGATGCATTTTCTTCTGTACAATTTGGGAGAAGTAATAAAAATTCATCACCGCCAAATCGAAAAACACTATCAAAATTAGAACGTATTTTTTTGACAGCCTCAGCGAAATATTTTAGTAGCTTATCTCCTTCTACATGACCAAACTCATCATTAACCTGTTTTAAATTATTTATATCGATTAACATGAGGGTTAAAGGATATCCAATTCGATTTGCGCGTCGCACTTCTTCAATAACACGTTCATAAAAGTACCTACGATTAAAGACATTTGTAAGAGGGTCGGTAATACTTTGATTTCGCAACTGTTGGTTTTGTTGAAATACAAATCCTCTAAAAAATGAATTTTGCCGATAGTTACTAAGCTCAAAAACTCGTTCGATGAGATGGGCAGTAATTGCGTTTAACTCTGTTCCATAAAATATCTTTAAAAAATGTCGTAAGGAACAGATTCTAGTACTGTTCGTAATAACTAGAATATGTTGAAGGTTTAGCTGGGAGTTACTTGCAAATACTTTCCCTAGCTCAAATCCATTTTCCTCTGACTCTGCTATAAAGGTATTGTAGTCATCCTCCGACGAAAAAAGAGCCTTACAGTGAATTCGAAAGGTTTCCGTCAGGTCATCCTTATAACGAGGGTTATCTTCAATGTAGACCTTCAAATCGGGATACTTCATCATTTCATTTATATGATCAAGAACTATGTTTGGAATAACGTTTACGGTTTGGAGATAATACTTGTCCTTAAAGGTTGTTAGATTCATAGCGGTCACCAATCTTTATTATAAATTCAAATAGAAGGTAAGTTTACTAGTTATATAAATAAATTAGACAATCGAGGATAATATCTTAATAATATTATAAATGTCGCAAAATTTCCATTGATTAGAAAAATAAAGACAGACGACGTATCATGCACTTGCATTGTAGACAAGAGTCCTAAAATTATTCGGTGTGCGACGCAGTGGTTCCTAATTTTGATAAAATGTAAATACTACATAAAGCTTACATAATCTATAAATAGGATAAGGAGGGTGAAAGTAATAATGCTATTTTTTAAAAGAATTTATTTTAAGGCAATCCAAATGAAGAATATGGTTGTCTTTCTAGTAACCCTGGCCTTTATCGTTGTCTCCTCTGTATTTATACACCTTATTGAACCAGAGACATTTCCAACTGTTTTTGAAGGATTTTGGTGGACAATGACAACAATGACTACCGTTGGATATGGGGATGTGTCACCCACTACTGTTTTAGGGAAAGCCTTTGCGGTCCTAATTGTATATCTGTTTGGCATTGGTTTGTTTGGACTTATTATTGGAAAAATTGTTGATTCATTTACTAGATATAAGCAGATGAAGGAGGCAGGGGAATTGGAGTATAAAGGAGCGAATCATTTTGTTATTGTAGGCTGGACGAGAAAGTCAAAGTTAACTATAAAAGAGATGCTTGCATCCACTAACGGGCAAGATGTTGTATTGATCGATACTTTAGAAACTTCGCCGATTGAGCATGAGCGTTTTCACTATATACAAGGTAGTGCCACAGATTTTTCCATTCTAGACAAAGCAAACATTTCAAAGGCAAGTTCTATCTTACTATTTGCTCCCGATTCGATTGAGGATCCCGATTTAGCAGACGGCCGAACACTTTTAATTGCAACCTCGATTGAAAGGTATGATGAAGGTACGAAAGAAAATATTTATACAATCGTTGAGATTTTAAATGAAGAGCATGAAGAAAATTTTGCACATGTAAATGTCGATGAATTCATTTCGTCACAACAATCAATTGCGAGGCTAATGACCAACGCAGCTTATAATAAAAAAGGTTAAACAATACGAGCAGATACCTAACTATTTGGGATTCTGCTTTTTTGTTTTAGAAGGGCAAGAGGTTTACTGCCGACACCATTTTTTCCGGGAATTAATGTTTGAACTCTTTTTGACATTTTTGTTACTGAAAATCTAATTTTTACTGTATGTGGAGAAAATCACATGCAACTGAATAGGAGAGGGTGTATGATGGGGTTGTAGAAAAGATTGTTCAGTGGTGAGCAATCTTAATAGTATATAAAACTCTTTTAATGGAGGTCCTTTACATGAAAGCTTGGAATGGATTTAAAGATGGAAAATGGCAGACAGAAATTAATGTACGTGATTTCATAATGAAAAATTTTACAACATATATGGGAAATGATGAGTTTTTAGCTGGCCCAACCTCTCAAACCAAAGCCCTTTGGGAACAAGTAATGAAATTAACGAAGCAAGAACGTGAAAACGGTGGAGTTCTTGATATGGATACTAAGGTTGTATCTACTATTACATCTCACGGTCCAGGCTACCTAGATAAGGAAAGGGAACAGGTCGTAGGCTTCCAAACAGATCAACCATTTAAGCGTTCTTTACAGCCATTTGGTGGAATACGTATGGCAGTTGATGCGGCTAAATCATATGGTTTTGAAATTGATAAGGAGATCATAAACATTTTCACAGAGTATCGCAAAACACATAACCAAGGTGTATTTGATGTATATACTCCAGAAATGAAGCTTGCGAGAAAAGCTGGCATAGTCACAGGCCTTCCAGATGCCTATGGCCGTGGAAGAATTATCGGAGATTACCGAAGAGTGGCTCTTTATGGTGTGGATCGTTTAATAGAAGAAAAGAAGAAGGATTTAAAGTTAATCGGTAATGGAACAATGACTGAAGAGGTGATTCGTGACCGTGAGGAACTTTCTGAGCAAATTCGAGCTCTTCAAGAGCTTAAGCAATTGGCCGCTTCATATGGATACAACATTTCAGAGCCTGCTACAAACGCAAAAGAGGCATTTCAGTGGTTATACTTCGCCTATTTAGCTGCTATAAAAGAACAGAATGGAGCAGCCATGAGTCTTGGCAGAGTTTCTACATTTCTCGATATTTATCTTGAAAGAGATTTAGAAAATGGACGATTAACTGAAGAGCAAGCACAAGAAATCGTCGATCACTTTGTTATGAAATTACGATTGGTTAAATTCTCTAGAACACCTGATTATAATGAGCTATTTAGTGGGGACCCAACATGGGTAACTGAGTCACTCGCAGGTGTAGCTTTAGATGGTCGTCCACTAGTAACGAAGAACTCTTATCGTTTTCTTCATACATTGGATAACCTAGGTCCAGCTCCAGAACCAAACTTAACTGTATTATGGTCTGTTCATTTACCTGATACCTACAAAAAGTATTGTGCAAAAATGTCGATTAAAACTAGTTCTATCCAATATGAGAATGATGATATTATGCGAGAAACATACGGTGACGATTATGGTATTGCTTGCTGTGTTTCTGCAATGGCAATCGGTAAGCAAATGCAATTTTTCGGAGCAAGAGCAAATCTAGCCAAAGCTTTATTATACGCGATTAATGGCGGGATTGATGAAACGCTAAAAATCCAAGTTGCACCCGCATATGCAGCAATCACATCAGAGTATTTAGATTATGAGGAAGTTATACAAAAGTACGATGTAATGCTTGAATGGTTAGCAGGACTTTATGTTAACACATTAAATATTATCCACTACATGCATGATAAGTACAGTTATGAACGAATTGAAATGGCACTTCATGACCGAGAGATTTTACGGACAATGGCATGCGGCATTGCAGGTCTATCAGTTGTCGCTGATTCACTTAGCGCAATCAAATATGCAAAGGTTAAAACGATCCGAGATGAAAATGGGATTGTTGTTGATTATGAAACAGAAGGAGAGTTTCCGAAATACGGTAACAATGATGATCGTGTTGATCAGATTGCAGTAGAGCTTGTAAAGCGTTTTATGAATAAAATTAAAAAGCACAAAACCTATCGCAATTCTGTTCATACTCAATCCATTTTAACGATTACTTCTAACGTGGTGTACGGTAAGAAAACAGGTAATACACCAGATGGACGTAAGGCAGGAGAACCTTTTGCGCCTGGTGCAAACCCACTACATGGTCGAGATATGAACGGAACACTTGCTTCATTAAGCTCTGTTGCAAAGTTGCCATACGAATACGCTTTAGACGGTATTTCTAATACTTTCTCTATTGTACCTAAAGCATTAGGGCGTGAAGAGGAGACTCGAATTAGTAACTTAGCAGGCTTACTAGATGGATATACAAGGAAAAAGGGACATCATTTAAACGTTAACGTCTTTGATAGAGAAACACTGCTAGACGCAATGGAGCATCCTGAGTTGTATCCACAGTTAACTATTCGTGTGTCAGGATATGCCGTTAACTTTATTAAGCTTACAAGGGAACAACAAATTGATGTAATAAATCGAACTTTCCATGAAAGTATGTAATAGATAACTTTTAAGAAAATGCAAGGAGGACGACAGCATGAACGGACGCATACATTCTATTGAAACGTGTGGAACGGTGGATGGGCCGGGCTTACGCTATGTTTTATTTACACAGGGGTGTTTGCTCCGTTGCCAGTTTTGTCATAACCCCGACACTTGGAAGCTAAACATTGGGAAGGAAATAACCGTTGCAGAGATTATGAAGGATATAGAAACATATCTTCCTTTTTTCCAAGCATCAAATGGTGGAATAACGGTAAGTGGTGGAGAACCATTGCTCCAATTGGATTTCCTAATTGATCTCTTTACGGAGTGTAAAAAGCTAGGGGTTCATACCACCATAGACAGCTCTGGTGGATGCTTCAGTAGTGCTCCGCAATTTCTAGAACGCTTAGAGAAATTACTTCCTTTAACGGATTTAATACTATTAGACATTAAGGAAATTGATACAAACAAGCATAAAGAACTAACAGGAATGGGCAATGGACATATCCTTGAATTTGCCCAATATTTATCAGAAAAACAGGTTCCTGTATGGATACGTCACGTGTTAGTACCAACCATAAGTGATAATGATGAGGATCTAACAAAGCTTTCTGAATTCATTCGGACATTGAGAAATGTAGAAAAAATTGAGGTTCTACCTTACCATAAGCTAGGCATCTACAAATGGGAAAGCTTAGGACTTGAATACAAACTTGCGGGAGTAGAACCACCAACACCAGAAAGAATTAAAAACGCAGAAAAAATATTAAAAAGATGAATTAGGGGGACCAGGGGAACCATGGGGACGGTTCTCCTGGTTCTTTTTAATTAAAAAGTACCACGAGAACCGTCCCTGTGGTTATTAATTGGTAAAGCTCTGGAAAGGATAACGAGTGAGCTACAAAAGTTTATAAACTTTGAAGGGCTAGTAACCTTGATGGGTCTTGGGTTGTAATAGCTTCACCACTTGGTTGGAGAGAGTTTATTGGGGATGCTTGATAAGAGTACGGTTTTACAGTTGAAAATGTTGTGAAAAAAGCAAAAGAATTATTTTTGTTTTTATGAAATATAGTAGGGTAAACATACAAAGATCTTAGGAGGGTTATGATGAAGTTTTTTATCGATACTGCTAATATTGATGACATTAAAAAAGCACATAAAATCGGAGTACTATCAGGTGTTACGACAAATCCATCGTTAGTTGCAAAAGAAGGAGTTAAATTTGAAGATCGAATCGCAGAAATCTTACAAGCGGTACCTGATGTAGAATCTGTATCAGCAGAAGTAACACCAGCTGCTGTTACTGCAGAGGCTATGATTGCCGAGGCCGAGGAACTTATTAAAATTAATGGTGGAGACAAACACATTACAATTAAATTACCGATGACAGTTGCTGGATTAGAAGCAACTCGCTACCTTGCAAAAAAGGGTGTTAAAACAAATGTAACCTTGATTTTCACTGTAAACCAAGCTCTATTAGCAGCTCGTGCAGGTGCAACATATGTTTCACCATTCTTAGGTCGCTTGGATGATATTTCTGAGGATGGAGTTTTATTAGTATCGAAGATTGCTGAACTTTTCCGTATACACAAACTAGATGCACAAATCATCGCTGCATCTGTAAGACATCCAGACCATGTTACTCGTGTAGCAATGGCGGGAGCACATATTGCGACAATTCCGTATAGTGTTATCGAACAATTAACGAAGCATCCTTTAACAGATCAGGGAATTGAAAAATTCGCTACAGACTGGGCGAATGTACCAAAAAATTAATATAGTAAGTAAAACCCCGAATAACTCGTAGAGTTATTCAGGGTTTTTAGAATATAGACCAGAAAGTTAGTATATAACTCTATCTATTCCAAGCGAAAGCCTTCCTCAAACAGATAATCCTCTGCGTCATCGTAGGTCCCAAACGTTGCTTCAAGATTTAATCCGGAATACACATTCCACCAATCATCCTCAAGAATAAGTAAAAGAACATCTCCATCATCATTGGTCCAGCGTTCCTCTTGTCCTTCTCCAATAATCGCTGTTTCGCGTGCTGCTGCTGAATTAGGGGAGAGGGATTTAATGGATTCCTTAATGATTCTCCGAAGCTCGTCTGCATTGAAATCACGTATATTTACAAACCCTTTTTCATCAACATTGTATTCCTGTAAGTTAGCGGCATATACAAAGCCATTACCATTCGGATGAAGATGCTGGACAACAACCTTTTTATCAAAGATGCTGTCATCATAATGAAAGTTTACTCTTCCTAGGGATACGTCCTTTCGTTGTAGTTCAGGAAAGGCTTCAATAATTTGGAGTTTTTCTTCAAAGGTTAACATGTGATTCCTCGTTTCTAATGGTATGTAAGAATTTTACTTAAGCAGTAGTATATTATTCAATAATTTCCTTAACCCGACCTACTTGTCCATCCTCTAAGCGAACTTTAATGCCATGAGGATGAAAGCTAGACTTTGTTAAGATATCTTTCACGATTCCTTTTGTTAATTTACCAGTTCTTTGATCTTGTTTCAATACAATATACACGTGCGTACCAGGAGTAATCGTAGTTCGAGTTTGCCCATTCATTTACTTGCCCATCCATTTCTGTTCTTGTTTCTATTAGTTTACCTTATTGTCTAGAAATTATCTCTTCCAAGCAATGAAAAAACAGGTGAACTATTATGTTCACCTCAGATTGTCGACAAAAGGCATCGAGAGCACTCCCTCTCGATGTCTTTTATCATTTTTGAAAGGAATTGCAGAAA
>JBLKRX010000028.1:0-59018 GCA_047608075.1 Ferdinandcohnia humi | reverse complement strand
GCCCGGTACAATACCGAGTTCATGCCCTGCAAGCCGCCTAACGAAATAACCTGTCTAACTTTATGGGGTCACTTCACTTATCATTTGGCGACTTTTTGAACATCCTCTAAAAAAGGATTATTTTTAGACCTCCATCACACACTAACAGTATCTAGGAAGGAGGTTTTTTATATGTCCAAAAAAGGCAATGAACGTGAAGACCTTCAGTATGAAGGAAAGGATAAGGTTTTTATGGATGTAGATCGTTTCATCAATGAGGGCATGTCAGGTGGAAGTGTTCACCGTTTTCACGGCTCTACCAACATTGAGGAAGCTCGAGAGTTTGAAAAGGAAGATCCGCCTACAATAGCCGAATAATCAAAATAGGTATTGTTGTAAGCTATAAACCTCCTTCTGTTATAATAGAAGGAGGCTTTTTATATATAGTTTAATCTGTAATTGGATGTAGAAGGGAAACGAAAGATGATTGAAAAACTAAAAAAGCATTATAATGATTCAATGATTATTGCCAATATGCCTACTGCTACAGACAAATACGCTTGGTTTATGACCGAAACAGGTACATTTTTTGGAATCGAACTTGCAAGCGTAACATCAGAGGAAATTACTTTATTATCTTCTCTCTTTACCCCTTACGGTAAGTATGACGAGGACATGACAGATACAGAATCCTATTGGTATCATTTTTTATTCTTAAATCATGGAGCCATATCACAGGAAGATTTTCCGTTTACACATTGCCGGCTTATTTATTTTCATGCAAACCGTCCTATACCTGACAAACAAGATTTCCGAGAGGCTGTACAAGCTTTGCTTCCTAAAGAAACGATTTTCTTATGGGAAAATGATTCGAATGTTGTTTTAGTTGAAACAAGGGCCGATGAAGCAATTGATGACCCTGACTTTAAAGAAGTTACAGTTGCACTGACAAGTGATTTTTATGTTGACTTCCACTTATTTATCGGACAAACCCACACACTATCTCAGGATTTGCATAAAGTTTGTAAAAACGAAAAAGAAATGTTCCAAAAAGCAATGCAATATAACAAAAAACAAAAGGTGTATTACCCACATGATGTTGTCCCCTTCTTATTACTAGAAAGTATGGACTCGACATTTAGAGCCCATTTAAGGGATATCATACCGCTAGAGCTTCATCAAGACCAAGAATTGATTGAAACGATAAAGGTCTTTTTTGAAAGTGACCTAAATGTCTCTAATGCTTCCAAACGTCTCTATATGCATCGGAATAGTTTGCAATATAGAATTGAAAAATTTATTGAAAAAACAGGAATTGATATCAAGCATTTTCAGGGTGCCTTTACAACATATTTAGCCATTCTTACCCTAGAGCATTTTTCTGATTCGTAGACTTGCACGAAAACCCTTTCATAGTTTTGTGCACTTTTTACATTTACGGAAAAAAGTCTTATGCAGTAAACTTAGCCTATAGAAAACGATTTCATTATTAGGAGGATATAAAAATGGCTGAACTAAAACTTGATCATATTTATAAAGTATATGACAACAAAGTAACTGCTGTAGAAGACTTCAATCTTCATATTAAAGATAAAGAATTTATCGTATTCGTAGGTCCATCAGGTTGTGGTAAATCAACAACTCTTCGTATGATCGCTGGTCTTGAAGAAATCTCAAAAGGTGATTTTTACATTGACGACAAGCGTGTAAACGATGTTGCTCCAAAAGATCGTGATATCGCGATGGTTTTCCAAAACTATGCACTTTACCCACATATGAACGTATATGATAACATGGCTTTCGGATTAAAGCTTCGTAAATTCCCTAAAGATGAAATTGATCGTCGTGTAAAAGAAGCTGCAAAAATCCTTGGTCTAGAAGAATATTTAACACGTAAACCAAAAGCATTATCAGGTGGTCAACGTCAACGTGTTGCTTTAGGACGTGCAATCGTACGTGATGCAAAGGTATTCTTAATGGACGAACCATTATCTAACCTTGATGCAAAACTTCGTGTACAAATGCGTGCTGAAATCTCTAAACTTCACCAACGTCTACAAACAACAACAATCTACGTAACACATGACCAAACAGAAGCTATGACAATGGCTACTCGTCTTGTTGTTATGAAGGATGGTATCATCCAACAAGTTGGAGCACCTAAAGAGGTGTATGACAATCCGGAAAATGTATTCGTAGCTGGATTTATCGGTTCACCTGCTATGAACTTCTTCCAAGGAACATTAACTGATGGTAAATTTAAAATTGGAGAACTATCAATTGCAGTTCCAGAAGGAAAAATGAAAGTTCTACGTGACAAAGGCTATGTTAACAAAGAAGTTATCCTTGGTATCCGACCTGAAGATATTCACGATGAGCCAGTATTCATTGAAGCTTCTCAAGGTTCAAAAGTTACTGCACAAATCGAGGTTGCTGAATTAATGGGTGCTGAAACAATGCTTTACTCTCAAGTTAGTGGCCAAGAATTTGTAGCACGTGTAGATTCACGTACTGACATCAAACCAGGTCAATCACTTGAATTAGCATTTGACATGAACAAAGCTCATTTCTTTGACGCTGACACAGAATTACGTATCCGTAACTAATTGATTATAAAAAAGCGCAAGCGCCTTGCTTACTCCCGACAAGCAAATGTTCTGTGGCAAACAAAGTCGCTCTTTGACTTTCTTGCTACAGGTTATTTGACCTCGAGGGGCTAGCTGGAGCTGAACTTGGATAGACCTAATGGTAAGTTATTTATAAAGTTTCCCTATAAAATGAAAAAGTCGCCACGTGGCGACTTTTTTTATTCCTTGATTAACTTAACTTCTTCCGTATTGCAATGTACACAATAAAACAAATGAGCACATTCATGTTCACTTAAGGTTGATTTAATCCCATCAATTTTCTTCATATCATCTATCTGCATGTATGCACTATAATCATCAAAATAATCAATGATCCTACCTGAATCCTCAAGTAGATTCCCACATTGACTACAAGGAAATGACGCATTTCTAAATCCATTACAAAGTGGACAAATATTCATCTGTTTGATCTCCCTTTTTCTTATTCACTGTCCTTAGTTTTTGATGAATCAAGGGTGTTATGCTTTGTTTTTAATAGGAATTAATTGCCACATTCTTATTCGAATAGAATCATTTGAATTTCACATAATACTTAGTACAAACACAGCAAAGCAGGTACTCACCTCCGAAACAACCTACAATTCAAATGGGTTAGCCTAGAGGCTAAGGAAACCCTTATATCTGGTGCAATTCCGGAGTAACCCACCAAAAATATCTTAGTTTAAGGAGATGAAGGAACATGGCAAACAACAACAACAGTAACCAATTATTAGTAGCAGGTGCACAACAAGCTATCGACCAAATGAAGTTTGAAATTGCTCAAGAGTTTGGAGTAAACTTAGGTGCTGACACTACATCTCGCGCAAACGGATCAGTTGGTGGAGAAATTACAAAGCGTTTAGTATCTTTCGCTCAACAATCTATGAGTGGTCGTCAAGTGTAATAAAATTTCATAATATGGCTGAAAGAGACACCCTTAAGGGTGTCTCTTGTTTTTTTGGCTGTTGCAGAGTTGAGTTTGGGTTAGTTTGACATACCTACAGGATGGTTATTCTCTTTCCGAGTAGGGATGATTCTGCACTATCTTACCTTCTCAACTACCTTCTCCTTCACGAGTAGGGATGATTTTGGAGTATCTTACCTACTCAACAGCTTTCTTCTTCATGAGTAGGGATGATTCTGAACTATCTTACCCACTTAACTACCTTCCCCTTCACGAGTAGGGATGATTTTGGAGTATCTTACCTACTCAACAGCTTTCTTCTTCATGAGTAGGGATGATTCCTGAGTATCTTACCTACTCAACAGCTTTGTTCTTCATGAGTAGGGATGATTCTGCACTATCTTACCTACTCAACAGCTTTCTTCTTCATGAGTAGGGATGATTCTGCACTATCTTTCCTTATCAACAGCTTTCTCCTTCACGAGTAGGGATGATTCTGCACTATCTTACCTACTCAACTACCTTCCTCCTTCACGAGTAGGGATGATTTTGGAGTATCTCACCTACTCAACAGCTTTGTTCTTCATGAGTAGGGATGATTCCTGAGTATCTTACCTACTCAACAGCTTTCTTCTTCATGAGTAGGGATGATTCTGCACTATCTTACCTACTCAACAGCTTTCTTCTTCATGAGTAGGGATGATTCTGCACTATCTTTCCTTATCAACAGCTTTCTCCTTCACGAGTAGGGATGATTCTGCACTATCTTACCCACTCAACTACCTTCTCCTTCACGAGTAGGGATGATTCTGCACTATCTTACCTTCTCAATCCCTTTCTCACCATAAGTAAGGATGATTCCAGAGTATCTTACCTACTCAACAGATTTCCCCTTCACGAGTAGGGATGTTTCTGCACTATCTTACCCACTCAACTACCTTCTCCTTCACGAGTAGGGATGATTCCTGAGTATCTTACCTACTCAACAGCTTTCCCCTTCATGAGTAGGGGTGATTCTGCACTATCTTACCCACTCAACTACCTTCCCCTTCACGAGTAGAGATGATTCTGGACTATCTTACCTTCTCAAATCCCTTTCTCACCATAAGTAAGGATGATTCCTGAGTATCTTACCTACTCAACAGCTTTCTTCTTCATGAGTAGGGATGATTCTGCACTTTCTTACCCACTCAACTACCTTCCCCTTCACGAGTAGGGATGATTCTGGACTATCTTACCTTCTCAAATCCCTTTCTCAACCATAAGTAAGGATGATTCTGCACTATCTTACCTTCTCAATCCCTTTCTCACCATAAGTAAGGATGATTCCAGAGTATCTTACCTACTCAACAGCTTTCTCCTTCATGAGTAGGAATGTTCTGCCCTTTAGAATCTCAAGTTAGGGGCGATTAAAACTCACACACACTATTCCCCTTTCACTCCTTCTAATGTTCCAACTTTTGACTTGTTTTATTACAGCGAAGTAAAGAAATAATAAAAGCGAAGAAGATATTTTTTCAGGAGGAGATTAGCCGTGAAGGATAAGCTACAGAACAATACCGTAGACTTAGCAGGTAGATATTACGAGACTGAGGATTATAATAAAGAGGACCAATTATCATCTGGCTTAGCAACGACACATGAACAAGCAAGCGATGCATACATGGAAGGCGAAATAAAAGCAATTATTGAAGATGTAGGCGGGAAGAACATTGAAATACCTAGACAAGGCTACGAGGAAAAATAGCATTGTCCATTTAGGAGAGATTACTGATGAACGAGGTTAATCAGTTTTTGCGGGAGCTTACCGCAAAAGCAAAAACAACTCTAAATCAAACATCACATGCAGTAAAAGCTAAATTGGATTCAGTATTACACAAGCCGTCGCTAACCATTGATGAACTTGCTCAATTTATTGCAAGACATCCAAACACAATCTTTGATACAAAGGTTTTTTTAGGTTTCCAGTATCACTTCTATCATTTAACGATTGAAGATACAACCTTTTATTTAGAAACAAAAGGTGATCAAGGGGATTATATTCTAGAACTAACAGTAAATAATTCATGTGGGACGATATTTGATTACCACTCTTTCGAACATAAGTATAACCTTGATGAAAAAGTTCGAGTACCCGAAGTAATAACTAATCTTGTTCATTAAAACAGAAAAAGAGGATAGCCGTGAGCTAGCCTCTTTTATAGTGTCGACGAAACACATCGTGCCACATCAACCCTAATTTTCAATTTCAAATATTGGTTGATTGACCTCCACATTTACTTTTCGGATTCTTCGGTTCTCTACCTCAGTTACCGTTATAGTTAGATGTAAGTAATTGAACGAATCTCCCACAACGGGAATTTGTTCAAAGGATTCAAAAATCCAGCCTCCTAGCGAATGATGAGAGCTCTCTGGTTCTTCAATCCCAATAATCTCTGCGAATTCATAAAGAAGTATATCTGCATTTATTTCAAAATTGTTTTCATCTATTTGAGTAACATATTTAATTTTTTCATCATGTTCATCCCATATTTCACCAACAATTTCTTCTAATATATCTTCAAGGGTTATTAACCCAGATGTCCCACCAAATTCATCTACAACAATTGCCATATGGGTTTTACTCTTTTGAAGCTCTGGTAAAAGTGTTGATATCTTCATTGATTCTACAACAAAAAACGGCTTGCGAATAAGGGATCGAATATCTATTTTCTTACGTTGAACAAGCTGGCTTAAAAATTCACGTTCTGATAATATTCCAATAATATTATCAATGTTATCTTCATATACAGGAACCCTAGAATAGCGCTCCTCTAAGAACATATCACGTATCTTTTCAATTGGATCATTCACTTCAACCGAAATCATATCGATTCTTGGTGTTAGAACTTCCCCAACCAGAATATCATTAAAATCTAACGAACGATGGACCAATTCCTTTTCTTTATTATCAATAACTCCTTCTTCCTCACTCAAGTCAACCATTACTTTCAGTTCTTCTTCAGTGAAGGATGGAGAATCATTATTACTCTTAATAAGCTTCGCTGCTGCAAATTTTAATAGTCCAAATAAATATGTAACGGGAGATAATATTTTCATTAATGTAAATAATACACCTGATACCATTAAAGAGAAGGTTTCAGCATTTTCTTTTGCGAATGACTTTGGCAGTATTTCTCCAAATGTTAGGATCAATAATGTCATAACAAAAGTACTAATTACTAAGCCCGTATTTTCACCAAAAAGCTCTGTTGCAACTTTAGATGCAATTGACGCAGCTGCTATATTTACAATATTATTTCCAACTAATATAGTGGATAGTGCTTTATCGAAATGCTCGGTGATATAATATGCTTTCTTACTACCTCGCCGTTTTTCTTCAACATAATTCTTTAGCCTAATTCGATTTACACTTGAAAAAGCAGTTTCACTTGCAGAGAAAAAAGCTGATAATAAAATCAAAATGACCAATAAAATAATGGTACTCAGTGGCAATTCGTCCACGAAAAATTCACACTCCTAGTTAAGTATCGGTCTTAAATCAGTAAGGATTCTAAGTAAATTGACTGCAATTTCTTATGCCTTACTTAATACAAGAACCTAGTTATAAAGATTCTCTAATTATCTTACCTTTTATAGCAAAATATATAGATACTTTAATAATAGCAAACTATTTGTAAAATGAAAAATACAGCTTGTCTTAGTGTGATACAAATCACTTCAAGTGGTTTATAGTATTGATATAGTACCAATAGAAAATAAGATCATGAAAAGGGTGGTGAGACTATGGAATACAAAATTAATACATTATTTGAAGAAATAGGTGGTTCTGAAACAATTGAAAAATTAGTGACTGCTTTTTATCCTAAGGTGTACAGGGATCCTGATTTAAGTCCGTTATTTGAAGGAGACATCGAAGAGATTAAACGAAAGCAACGAATGTTTCTTACTCAATTCTTAGGAGGACCAACCTTATATAGCAATGAATTTGGGCCTCCGGCCATGAGACATCGACACATGCCATTTGAAATTACACCAACCCGTGCGAGAGCATGGCTACGTTGTATGAAGGAAGCATTTGAAGAGGTAGGACTTAAAGGAGACGCTGCAAATGCGTTTTATAGTCGCCTTCAACAAGTCGCAGGAATCATGGTAAATACTGAGGAATTAAGGTAAACCGTTTTTTGTGGATGTATGAAAGCTCAGTAAAAAGATCTTTAATACAATAGAAAACTCCAGCAATAGACAGCGTCTTTCGTCTTTTGCTGGAGTTATTACTGTATCAACAATATGTGCCCAATCCCATGACATAAGTGGCATCCTTTTTATTTTTCATTCTTTATTTCTCAACGATAAGCCACCTCTTTTGGCAAATTAAGTATCGATGATCTGCCAATCGAATGATACTCCATCTGGTAGTTATTTACTTCACGTAAAGGATAGCAATTTCGACCATCAAAGATAATCGGAGTTTTCATCATGATTTCATATAGTTTGAGGGGAAGCTTTACGATATCCTCCCACTCTGTCACTATAAAGGCAATGTCTGCCATATGAAGGGCTTCAATTAAATTACTTGTAAACTTCACTTGTTGTGGGAAGTGTTTTTTTGCAAGCTCAACTGCAACAGGGTCATAAGCGATGACATTTGCACCTTCAATGAGTAAGTGATTTGCTATCTGTAGGGAAGCTGCTTCACGAATATCATTTGTGTTAGGTTTAAAGGCTAGACCAAGCATAGCTACCTTTTTACCTTGAAGACTTCCGCATCGTTCTTTTGCCTTCGTTACGAGCTTTATTTGTTGTTTATTATTAATATGTATAACAGCTTCAAGGAGCTCAAATTTGTGATTAACCTCACCTGCAATTTGAACTAATGCCTTTGTATCCTTTGGAAAACATGAACCACCATAACCGATTCCGGCACGTAAAAATTGAGTACCGATTCTTGAATCCATGCCCATTCCATGTGCGACATCATCAATATTTGCTCCAAGCTTTTCACAAATGGATGATATCTCGTTAATAAAGCTTATTTTTGTTGCTAAAAATGCATTTGAGGCATATTTAATCATTTCCGCACTTCTAATATCCGTATGAATTATTGGTATGTTAAAAGGTTCGTATATTTTGCTTATCACTTCCGCAGCGTAATTACTAGAAGACCCAATTACTATTCGGTCTCCATTGAAAGTATCATGTATTGCCTGACCCTCTCTTAAAAACTCTGGATTTGAAACAACCTCTACCTTTAATTGATTTTTTGAATCCGCCTGAATAAGTGACTTAATTATTTCATTTGTACCAACAGGAACAGTGCTTTTTGTTACGACTATTACATTGCCTTTAGCGTAGTTGCTAATATCCATTGCTGCTTGGAAGATATAGTCTAAGTTCGCGTTCCCATCTTCTTTTTGAGGTGTTCCTACCGCAAGATAGATTACTTCAGCTTCTTTAAATGCTTCCGAGTGATTTGTTGTAAAGGATAAACGATTTATCTTTACATTTTTACTGATGAGTTCTTCTAATTCTGGTTCAAAAATAGGTGACTTTCCAAGTTTTAATTGAGAGATTTTTTCTTTATCACAATCAAAGCAAGTAACCTTATGACCAACCTCTGATAAGCATACTCCAGTTACTAATCCAACGTATCCGGTTCCAATAACAGTTATGTTCCTCATCTATTCTTGCCCCTTCACACTAGATTTTTTACATATTTGCTACTTTGTCGTGCAGATTATGTTCGATAACCTCGTTATACTGGAGCAATAAATCAGCAAAAATGGCATCCCAGGAACGACTAAGAGCATATTTTCTAGCCTCTAGTTCCATTCGCCTTAGAAGGGTAGGGTTATCAAGTAAACGGCAAATGCTGATTACAAAACTTTCTATATTTTTTGGTTCACATAATAGCCCCGTCTCTTCATGCTTTATGATTTCTTGTACCCCACCCGCTTTTGCCCCAATTACAGCTGTCCTACAAGCCTGTGCTTCTAATACGACATTTCCAAATGTTTCTGTAGTTGAGGGAAAGACAAAGATATCTGAAGCTGCATACAATTCTGCTAATTGTTCCCCCTTTAAATAACCTGTAAAAGTCATGTTGTGGGGTTTTTCTTTCTGTAATTTTTCTAAGAGTGGGCCATCACCAGCAATTAGCCAATGAACCTTTTCTTTTATTCCTTCAGGTAGTTGGTGTGCAATTGTCATTAAAATATCTAAATCCTTTTCAGGTGCTAAGCGACCTACAAAGCTTAATAGGAAAGGAGCTTTTATATTATACTGTTCTCTTAGTCTATTTGATGGGAAATGCGGATGAAACTTTTGGCAATCTACACCCCTACTCCAAATGTGAACGTTCGCAAATCCTTTTCGTTCAAGTTCTGATTTTGTTTCTAGGGATGGAACGAATGTTTTTTGGAAAGAAGAATGAAACCATTTCATATATCTCCAAATGAATTTGGAGAGAAATTGTAAATCATAATATTCCAGGTAACGATCAAAATGAGTATGATAGGAGCCAACAATAGGTATATTCAACTTTTTTCCATAAGCTAAGCCTGTTAATCCCATGTTAAAAGGAGTTGCAATGTGGATTAGGTCGGGTTGAAACTTCTCAAGTTCTTTTTTGATATGAATAAAATTAGGTAGCGCTAACCTACATTCGGGATATAAGAAAAATGGTAAACTAGAAAATCTAAATATTTGAGTAGAAAAGAGGTCTTCTTCTGTCTCTGGTACAAAAAAGCGATAATCAATCTTTTTCTCATCTAAATATTCAGCAAACCGTTGAAAAGTTCGTGCCACTCCATTTACTTGTGGAGTAAAAGTATCAGTAAAAATTGCAAGTTTCATACTGCTCCCCCCTACTTTTTCTTAAAAGATGTAGATTGCAAATAAGCCAAACATCGTACCTACAAATGCACCCGCAAGTACATCTGAGGGATAATGTAAGCCTAGAAACACCCGAGAAATACCCACGCAACATGCAAGAGGATAAAGACAAATGCTCAGTATTGGTATATGAATGATGACTGGAGTAATAATCGAGAAAATAGCTGTCGTATGACCAGACGGGAAGGAATGATCCTTAAGTGGGTTATTTATCACTCTAGCATTTGTTATTGAAAGATAAGGACGTGTTCTAGGATATATTTTTTTCATAAAGACTACGAAAAGATGACTGGATACTAAAGAAAATGCACTTTCGTATCCCAATACTTTAATTGGAAAGTCAAAGCACAAAATGAAGAATATTGGAAGACTAATAGTTGCCGTCGCACCACCAAGATGAGTAATTTGACTAAAGAATATATTTAACCTTTTTCGATCGAAACCATTATTTACCGATAAAAATAAGTCACATTCAAATTGATACAAGTGATTGACCCATTTGGTTATCATCTACTTCTCTCCCCATCGAATGATTTACTCTTATTGTAATGAGTAATTGTAAGGGGAAAGTAAGCTGAGCGTTATTTTATTGTTTATCATTTTTTTAATATTTACATTCAACTAATATTGCTCTTAAAAATGTAACAAACAATTAATATCCATTCGGTAAAATAGATGAAACAAGCATTTAAGGAGTGGTAATATGAGTCAGTTTACAAAAGCTTTAATCGATATCCCAGTGTTGACAAGGCTTTGGTCCAAATATCCGCGAACTTGGAAATACCTCCTTAACATCGGGCTTTTACTTAAATACAAAACGTTTCATTTTGAAAAACTACCTACACGTATTAAATTACCTTCTTCCTTTGAGTTACATATCAATTCAAGAGAAAATAGAGGGCGAGCTCTTTTAATTAGTAATGGTATTACCCAATTACATGTCACTTCATTTTGGGAAAAATCAATTAAAGAATTCTCGCCAACAACCGTTCTGGATATTGGAGTGAATTATGGTGAATGTCTATTTTCCGTTAGCTATCCGACAGATACTAAAATTTACGGTATTGAGGCGAACGAACAGCTAATGCCGTTTATTGAAAAATCGCTTGCCTGTCACCCCAATCAACGTAATATCACTATCATTCATGCATTTGCTTCGAGCCAAGAAAAACAGACGCAAGAATTTTATGTCGATACGAACTGGTCTGGCACCTCTTCTGGAAAACAAATCTACTCTGAGACGGTAGAAAAGTATATGGTTCAAACAATTACTGTGGATTCCTTATTTCAGACACATGATCTATCCCATGAAAAAATATTATTTAAAATAGATGTGGAAGGGTTCGAAGCGTTTGTACTTGAAGGGATGAAGCAGGTTATTCAAAATTGTAAAGACATGCTAGGAATTATTGAGTTTGATAGTGTCTATATTCAAAATGCTGGTACTGATATAGACACCTTTTTGGATATTCTTTCAAAAAACTTTCACGTATATATAATGGAGTCAACAGGTGCAATACAGCTGTTGTCTCAGGTTACAATGGACAAACTCCAAAAAACGCTTCATTCAAAAGAAATTCATACAGATTTAGTCTTGGCAACGAAAGAATTGGATTTTTTTCCTTTTAAAGGTAAAGATTGACTCTTAAGCAATAGTAAAAACATTTTTCTAAGAAAATACCCCTTTATCATTATTAAGGGGTATTTTTTATAGATTACATATCTCCAACTAATTCCTTTGTATATAAGATGTAATCTGTAAAATAACCATCCACTCCAAATTCTAACATCCGCTTTTGTTCTTTTTTTTGTGATTTCCTATTTGTAAAATAAACATGTACTTCCTTCCCCCTTTTATGCAGTTGTTTTACAACTTCCCGTGTTACATCTTTTGATTCTATACCTACAATTGGATAGTTTGTTGAAGCAGCTTGATCTACATCAAACTCTCCTTTTCGGAATAAAAGGGTAAGTGGGATATTTGGGTAAATTGATGAAATCTTTTCAAGGCTTTTCATCGAGAAGGATTGCAAGATCACTCTGTTATTATGGAGTAGGTCATATTCTTGTAGGAGTTCCAATACTTGCTTCTCCATGGCTACATGTCCATTTACCAATCTTGTTTCAATATAAAAATTTTCTGTATCAGAAAATGAATCCAATATTTCTCGTAAGGTTGGTATTTCCTCTGATATCGTTTTATTATTATAAGTCGAAATCGTATTAAATTTTTTTAATTCCTTTAAAGTATAATCAGAAACCTTCCCTTGTCCATTTGTCGTTCTATCGATAGTTTCATCATGCATAGCAACAAGTTCTCCATCCTTCGTCATGCGCAAATCAATTTCTAGATAATTTACACCATCTTCTGTGGCTATTTTATAAGCGGTTAGTGTGTGTTCAATAAACCGATCATTTGCTCCTCGATGAGCAATAATCTTAGGTTTATCTGCTTGTACAATCTCCTTTTCATGTTCCGAAAACGCATATGTTAAGGTTGTAAGCCCTAAACTTACTAGTACTATTAATAAAATAATTCTTTTACTCAAGTTATTCCCTACCTATCGTTTCGTAATGATTCTGCCATTTCTGGATAATCCGTTATAATACATTCAACATTTTGGTCAAGTAATTTCCTTACTTCTGAACTTTCATTAACCATCCACAAACGAATCTTATCTAAGGACATACTCCCAATGTTCTAGATTAGAGAAGAAAACCGATTAATTTAGATGTAGAGCCTCGAACTGCAAACATTCCAGATAGTCTCTCGGATTTAAAATTTACCGAATTAGTAACCTTGCCATGTTTGATGATTCGTCTGTTTGCTTAATATGCAGTATGGTAGGTAAATGGAACGGAAAGTATACCTACCTTACGATTTTGCCCATAATCCTTAACAATTGATAACACTTTTTTTCAATTCCAGCATACGTAAAAATAGTTGTCTTAGGTTTAATATCATATGGAGCAACTAACTCTACATCCACTTGATGTATCGTTTCTTTAAAATGGAGTAATGTATTCTTCGTATTGCAACCTTTACTTCCTCTATGTCCATATATATTTGTATTCACTATTATTACACTACCTTTTCATCATTCTTGAAGAAAAACCACCAGTAAGAATGAATTCTCTACTGATGGTTTTTAATAAGTGCCACTGAACTAATCGGATCATTACTGACAGTTGCTCCTTATAGTAAAGCAGCCTATGTAAATTAAATATTTTTTTATGGTGTTTTCTTTACATAGGCTCAAAAATTACTTACCTCGAGCCTTATTTACTTTTTCAATTGCTGAGTTTAGTTGGGTTACTGCATTGTTGTATACTTCATCAACTTTCACACCATTATAAACCGTCTCAAGCGCTGTTTAGACAATATTACGACCTTCAGGGATAACTAGCTTTATATTTTTTACAATGCGAGTTGTAGTGGGAGTATGGCGTTACTAGAATAGGAATGGAAAAGTGAGAAAAATATGGGGACAAATTGATCCATGAAAAATTTACATAGTATGACCTTGACCTTGTATAACAGGGGAATGAAAGATATTACATAATGTTATTTTTGAGGAGTTTTGGAAGTTTTTTTAGGTGAATAGAAGAGAATCCGGTTTGTTTTGCCTAAGTTAGAGCATTGTTGGTAATAAAAGAGGCATTGCTATCGATTTCTTGAAAGTTGAAAGGTGAATATTTTTGATAATTAAGCCAGTTATAAAAATAATTAAGCCGATTTTTAAATAATTGAGCCACTTTTACAAATAATTAATCCGATTTTTGAATAATTGAGCCACTTGGTCTTTGGACAGGAAAAACCACCGCAACTATTTGAAAAAACAGATTGTGAAGACTAACCCTCTATTAAAAAGAACAATACACACGTTACATAAAATAACGTGTGTATTGTAAAGTTATTTGATTGTTCACCTTTTTTGGTAAAAACCCGAATTTTTAAGATTCTAGAATCATACTACCAATAAAGAAAACCAATACCAAGGCAGCTGCAATGTTAAATGTAATTGATAATTCTTCCAAAATGACCCCTCCATTTTACATACCTTTTTCTATTAGAGTACCATCATTTGGATTGGAAAGATTCTAAATATAAGGCAGTTCTTTGGCAATGGAGTGAACATTTTATGAATTTTTTCCTTTCGTAAAACTAGCCAGCTAAAGTGGAATTTTTCCCTTGTTGCAATTGATACATTTGATAATACTTGCCTCTTCTTTGCATCAATTCATCATGATTGCCCTGTTCTACAATTTGCCCACGATCTAATACGAGTATTTGATCTGCATTTTTAATTGTAGAAAGTCTATGTGCAATAATGAAGGTAGTTCTACCCTTCTTTAGAACCTCTAACGCATCCTGTATAATCGCTTCTGTTTCAGTATCGATGCTTGCTGTTGCTTCATCTAGAATAAGGATTGCTGGATCAAAAGCAAGTGCACGTGCAAATGATATCAGCTGTCTCTGTCCAGAAGATAGAGTGCTTCCTTTTTCAACTACAGGCTCATCATACCCGTTCGGTAAGCTTTTCAACAATTGATCTGCACCTACATCATTAAGTGCCTTTTCCACTTTCTCTCGAGAAATTGAGGGATCATCTAAGCTAACATTTGATGCGATTGTTCCTGTAAAAAGGTAAGGGTCCTGTAGTACGATTCCCATATGCTTGCGCAATTGTTGTTTTGGAATGTCATTTATATTCGTACCATCAATCAGGATTTTTCCTTCGTTTATATCATAAAAACGGAATAATAGGTTCATAATCGAGCTTTTTCCGGAGCCAGTATGGCCGACAAGTGCTACAGTTTCTCCTTGTTTTGCTTCGAAGGAAATATTTTTTAGCACATACTCCCCTTCTTTGTAACCAAAGTTTACATGATCAAACACAACATTCCCCTTGTACCTCGGCATTTCATTAGTGTGTACATCGACACCTTCTAAATCAAGGAGTTTGAATACACGTTCACCTGCCACAAGTGATTGTTCTAAAATCGCTAACTGATTTACCATACCAGTAATAGGTTGGAATAGACGATTTAAATAGTCAACAAAAGCATAGAGTACACCTAATGAAATTACACTATTTGCACTAACCGCTTCCCCTCCGAAATACCAAATAAGTGCTACAAATGCCATATTTCGAAGTACCCCTACAAGGTTATGAGATGTTAGTGCATTCAAGCTAAGCAATTTGTTTTGATACGAAAAATGCTTTTCATTTAACGCTTCGAATTCCTTTTTAGACTCCTCTTGGCGTCTAAATGCTTGAATAATCGTCATTCCTTGGATAGATTCATTAATCATTCCATTAATTTCACTAAGAAGTGAGCGGATTTTATGATTGTACTTGGAAGCAAACTTGCGATACACCTTAATCCAGATCACCAATATTGGTATCAATACTAAGCAAATAAGAGCAAGCTTTACTTCTAGTAAAAATAAGGCAATAAAGATTCCGGTAATATAGATGGTGCTTGAGAAAAAGTTTGCTAGTACTGTTACATAAAGCTCCCTTATAGCCTCAGTATCATTTGTTATCCTAGAAACAACCTTCCCTGCTGGGAGGTTATCAAAATACTGAATCGGTAAACGTTGTATCTGGGCAAAAACGTCCTCCCTCATCTTTTGGATGATCCGATTTGAGGAGGTTTGCAGATAAAAACGTTGCCCATAATGAAAAATTGATGCTACAACGAGTAAGCCAAAATAGATTGCAATTAGCTTGATAAGCTTTGGAACCTCTGGCCGATAAAATGCCACGAGCTCATCTACCGTTAATTTCTCTGCATCGTATTCAGAGGTTTCTCCGTTTCTAGTAATCACAACATTTCCATCTGAGATAGTTCGCTCTCCATCAAAGGGAAGTTCTTCATCTACAAAATAATAAGCTCTACCCACCTGTAAAATCCGAACTTCTTTTCCTTTTTGTTCACCTTCAGAAAAATTATCCGACCGTTTGTACCAGCTGTCCTTGTATTCCACAGCATCCTGGCTCTTTGTCGTTGCATACCATTTGTTTTCAATACCCAGGATGTGATCATCTATCATAATCTTCGCAATAAAGGGTCCAGTTAGTTCTGCAGCAACTGCAACAGAAAGCATTAATAATGCCGAAATAATAATTTTTTTATAAAGGAGTGCATAAGAAACGAGTCGTTTTCCTACGTTCATGCAGACACCCCACTTTCTGTCAATTCTTCTACCTGTTGTCGGTCGAATTGTTCTTTGTACCAGCCGTTCTGACTTAAAAGCTCCTCATGTCTTCCTTGCTCCACAATTCTTCCGTCTTCTAAGACCATTATCCAATCTGCATGCTCTACTGCTGAGAGGCGATGAGTGGTAATAATCGTTGTTTTTCCAGACCTTTCACGTCTGATATTTTCAATAATCTTCGTTTCTGTCTTTGCATCAACTGCCGATAATGAATCATCCAGTATGAGGATTTCAGGATTTACAAGTAATGCACGAGCAATCGAGATACGTTGCTTTTGTCCACCAGACAGAGCAACACCTTTTTCACCGACAAGCGTTTGGAGTCCCTCAGGCAACATCGTTAAATCCTTACGAAACGCAGCCAATTCGATTGCTTTTTCCAGTTCAGCTTCTGTTGCAGCTATCTTTCCAAACATTATGTTTTCTCGAACCGTGCGAGAGAATAATACATGGTCTTGTGGAACATAACCAACCCAGCTATGAAGGTCCTCAATTGCAATTCGTTCAATTGGTACACCAGAAATCAAAATTTCTCCCTGTCCCACTGGGTATTCACGAAGCAATTGCTTTACAAAGGTTGTTTTCCCGCTTCCAGTCTTTCCAACAATCCCAAGCGTTCCCCCTTTTTCAATCGTTACTGTAACATCATCTAAATTCTTTACGGTTGAACTAGGGTATTGGAACGTTACATTATGAAATTCAATTCGTTCAGGACCATCTACTTTTATCGTAATTTCATCATTTACAACATCTGGCTTATAGGCTAATGTTTCATTTACACGATCTAAGGAAGCATTTCCACGTTGCATAATATTGATAAGCTCCCCAATTGCAAACATTGGCCAAATCATCATACCTAGATAAACGTTAAAAGAAACAAGCTCACCTAATGTAATCTCATTATGGAATACTAAAAACGCACCATAGCCAAGGCCAATCAGATAACTAATTCCAACAAGTATTTTCATTGTTGGATCAAATAAAGCATCAATTTTAGCAACCTTGATATTTTTTTCGAAGACATCCTCTGTTAAATTATGAAAACGTTGCTGATCTGCTTTTTCTTGCACATACGCTCTAATAACTCGGATACCTGCAATCGACTCAAGAACCTGATCATTAAGCGTCCCAAAAGCATCTTGAGCTTCCATAAAACGTTCATGAATCTTTTTACCGTATATATTCATCACTATTGCCATAATTGGTAGTGGAATTAAAGCAGCAAATGTTAACTTCCAGCTAATTAAAAAGCCCATCGTGAACAGGATGGTTAACATAAAAATACTTGAATCTACTAACGTTAAAATCCCAAATCCTGCAGTTTGCGAGACAGATTTCAAATCATTTGTTGCACGGGCCATTAGGTCGCCCGTTCGATTTTTCTCATAAAAGCCGGGCTTCATTTTAAGTAAATGTCTCATAAATCGGCCACGTAAAATACGTTCAACTACGTAGGCACCACCAAATAATTTGTACATCCAATAATAAGTGATCACGTAAGTTAGTACAGTTAACCCTAGTAAGAATAATAAATATTGAATAATTTTGTCCTTTGATAATGTCCCAATATGAATCTCATCAATTGCTATCCCGATAAGTTTGGGAGGGATAATTTCTAAAATACCTACAATAATTAATAGAAATATAGCTACCGTATACCTCTTCCAATACCTCTTAAAAAACCAACCTAATTTGAATAAAACCGAAAACATTGCTATCATCCCCTTTCATGTCGTAAATTCAAACTAACCACTCTCTGGATCTCCAACATACTTTAAACCCTTTCCCACAAGTAAATTCATAAAAAGCTCCTCCTTCAATTTTTTATATAGTAAACAACCTTTTCGGATTGCTATACCCAAAAGACAAAAAAGGGCATACCGCACGTAATCGCGATATGCCCTCAAAAAGCCTAAAAGCACACGTCACGTATATCGTGACCTGTGCTTCCTTTGACGAAAATAAAGTATAGGTTAGAAACTAACCACTTATCTATTTATTTCCAATATAGAAAGGGCCACGAAATTATTTTGTTTTGATAGTAGTAAAATCATTACATTTTTCATTTCAATACCCTCCCTTTCCAATTAATAGTAATTTTAGTACTTTGTTAGATTACCACCATGGACATAATTTTGTCAATTACTACTTTTTCGACAACTTTCATTACCCTAGTAATTTATGATATAGGGATTTTGCTTCAGCGATATCCTTTGTTCCATGAACCAGTGCACGACCATCTTTGAAGACAACGATTCTGTGTTTTCCATTTGAAAACGAAAGCAAATATGGATTTTTCTCGACCTTCCCTCCAAGCGACTCAAGTAGTTTAGCTAGCTCATCTAAATCTCGTTCCATAGTTTCTGATGGTCTAATTTGTACAGACTCTCGCCCACATAATACAGCTGATTTCATTTGGTTTTCAAATGCCAAGAATGGGTACGTTCTCTCCGTTCCACAGGATAGACAGCTCTCCTTCTTTACTTTATCCACTTTTATAGCTGTGTATTGGTTCTTCCAAAGATCAAATGAAACTAGCTTTTGGCGCAGTGAGTCAAAATCTTCTACCAAGATTTTCAAAGCTTCCGTCACTTGATACGCAACTACCATTTGTACAGCAGGACTTATAATTCCAGCCGTATCACAGGTTAGCCCACCCATTGGAACCGTCTCCAACAAACAATGTAAACAAGGTGTCTTCCCTGGCAGAATTGTATAACTAATTCCATAGCTTCCTACACAAGCGCCATAAATCCAAGGTATATTGTATTTTTGAGAAGCATCATTTACTAGCATTCTTGTATCAAAATTATCTGTGGCATCAATAATTAAATCGATACCTTCCACGAGCTGCTCTATTTCTTGGACAGATACGTCCATCACATGTGCTTGAATATCCACCTCGGAATTAACAAGTTTCAGGCGTTTCATTGCTGCAATCGCTTTTGGAACACGATTTGCTGCATCTTCCTCCACATAGAGCTGTTGGCGTTGAAGATTGCTCCATTCTACATAATCTCTATCAACAATCGTAAGCTTGCCAATCCCAGCGCGAACAAGCCCTTCTGCACTTCCCGTACCGAGTGCCCCAGCACCAACTACTAGTACATGCTTACTTCTAATCTTTTCCTGACCCTCTACTCCAATTGGAGCAAAAATTTCATGACGAGAATATCGATCACTCAAAGTAATACTCATTCCTTCCATTTGCTTTCCTATGTACCTATTATAGGATCTTTTCAAAAATTGTGTACGGAAACTAATTTCTACTATCCTACAAGACTAGCAAAGCCTTATCTGATGTATATGGTATCACAATGAGGGACTTGTTATATAGGTCTTTTCTCGTTAGGAAAAAAGTGGTTCGTTCATTTGCTTATATCATGTTCCACTGTGATTTTGACTTCCCACTCTTCTAGCTTATATGCCATATCCCAAAACGCATACTCATACTGACTACTTATTATAAAATGGTCCTTCATACGCTTTCTATCAGCCTCAGTTACCTTTTCTGCAATACAATCAATTAACTCGATTTGCTCTTCTACTAATGCTCGGAACCAGTCACCACCATACGCTGCAATCCATTGCTGATAAATCGGCTCCTTAGGCTTACATTCCTTAAGCTTTTCACCGATTTCATAATAAAGCCAATAGCACGGAAGCAAAGCTGCTACAATATCACCTAGATGCCCTGAATAGGTTGCTCTGTATAAGTGAGAAGTATATGCATAGGCTGTTGGTGCAGGTGTTAGATTTGCTTGTTCCTCCTTAGTGATGTGCAGAAGAGTTGAGAAGCTTTCATGCAACGATAATTCTGCTTCATAAGTCCCCTGCGCATGCTTGGCAAATAAATTTGTGGTTTGTAAATCCTCTGCCTTTGCCGCTCCTAAGGATTGCACTCTTGCAAAGTGTGAAAGATAATATGAATCTTGAAGAACATAATATCGAAAGGATTCCAGTGACAATGTTCCGTCCCCGATACCTTTTACAAATGGATGAGTAAAGCTCGCCCCCCAAATATGGTCTACCTCTGTACGAAGTTGTTGTGAAAATTTCATCTTGATAACCTCCTAGTATATAATCTATTCACCATGTCCACTCCAAGAATAGTTCTTCTCCCAACCTTTCGGAAAAGTCCTTAGCAAATAAAAAACCACCTCCTCTACAGAACGCAAAGAAGATGGTTATAATTGGTAATACAAAAAATATGTATAAACCACTACACCCACTTCCCTACGCTGGTATAATCCAGATCAGGTTATAAGGGTCTCGAGGTCATGCATATTACAATCCTCAATCTCAGCCTTTTAACAAAAAGTATCGAGCTATATACTTAACCCTTACTCTATTGCTTTATTAAAGGCACCCCTAGTGGAACAATGAAACTATTTACTTTTCAAGTAAAGCCTAGCATGTTTCAGGCAATACTTCAAATCTTTTATTAAATAGTATTCTTTAAGAAAAGCGCAAGCGCCTTTGAGGAGGAACGTCAACTAAGAGCCGCCCCGTCCTGCGTTAAACGTTAACGTCAGCACTTCCTCGAAAATGAAATGCATTTTATAAAAAAAGCTAGACACCTATGAGTGCCCAGCTCTAATAATCCTTATTCAACAAAAACTCCAGTACCGTATGCGATGATTTCAGATGCATTTTGCATAACTGCAGATGTTTCAAGACGCATTCCAATGATTGCATTTGCCCCCTTGGCTTTTGCATCATCTACCATTCTTCCAATTGCCTTTTGTCTTGCTTCATCCATCATTTCGGTGTATTCCGTAATTTCTCCACCAACGATTGTTTTTAATCCAGCTAATATATCTTTTCCGATATGCTTTGTTTGAACAGTGCTTCCTCTTACGAATCCTTTTAACTCTTTAACTTCTTTACCAGGTACAAATTCAGTAGTCACGATAATCATTTTGGTCATCCTCCCGTTTTTCTTTTTTTCTCTCCCGCACTAATATTCCAAATAATAGGATAGTAGCCACAATATAAATCGCATAAAACGTTAACGCTGCCTTGATATTTATAAAGAAAAATACAATACCAACTATTTGGCCAATAATGACAAGACTTAATATAATGTATTTCGCTATATTGTTCATAAATTCCTACCTACATTTTATTTAAAGAATTTTCGTCTAGCAAATAGAAGATAAAATACAGTTGGCCATGGCGCCTGAATAAGTCCCCATATTCCCCAGAACCAATAATTATGGCCATTCTTCCTCGCATCTAAAAACAACCATAGACTTTGAATGATTAAGATTATGGAAACAATTATGATTATTACGATATCTCCTGTTGTCATACGCGCATCACTCTTTTTCTATACTGCAAATACACATAAACCGGTAGGCTAATAGTAGCAACACCTTGGATAATTAAAAATGCAATAGGGAGTTGGAACATTGCGGTGATAAGTCCTGAAATGATGAATAAGGCAATTAAAATAAATGCAGCCAACTCACGTCTAAACTTTTTCTTTTGCTTCTTCTGCTCAGCTATTACCATTTGCTCAAACATCTGTACATCAGGAGTGAAAACCGAAAAGTTGTTGTCAATTTTATCAAAAGCCTTTGTAATCTCTTGAATCGTTTCCACATCTTCTTCAAGTTGTTGATCTTTTTTTAGTAGAACCAGCTTGTTTCTCTTCATCAGGTCTCAACTCCTTTCTCACAGTAAGTATTCCATTATGTATCCTTGATTTAACTGTTCCCAGTGCAATGCTTAACATGTCAGCAATTTCTTCATATGAATAACCATAGTAATGCTTTAACACAATAGGAATCCGGATTTCATCTGATAGCCTTCCGAGTGCATTTAGAACATCATTCCACTCATCATTTTGGTTTTCAAACTGCCACTTCATTTTTCGCAATGCTTGTTCCTGTTGTTGATAATTCTGTTCTCGTTTTTTCTTGCGAAGGTCATCAATATATAAATTCGTTGCAATTGTAATGAGCCAAGAGGAGAACTTCGACTTCCCATTATATAGCTTAATTTTTTCCATACTCTTTATCATTGTTTCCTGTGCTAAATCTTCTGCAACATCTGGCTTCATTGTTACCTTTATTAAATATTTAACCAAAAAGGAATAATGCTCCTTAAAAAGCATTGCAAACGCTAGTGAGTCACCTCGCTTTGCACTACTTATCAGTTCATTTTCATCCATGAAAAATTTCTCCCCCAGAAAAATGAAGTTTTCTCTCTTTTTATATTTTATCGAAGTTTCATAAATAGTACGAATTAGAACGTAAAAAAGTTCATTAAAACTTTTATTTTTTCAATAAGCTCTTTTCTAAAAGATTGTTACTATTTGCTTTATTTAATAAGGCGCTATTACATAGATTGGTGATTTCCGCTACTGACACTCGCTTTCCGCGGGAGGTCCGTGAGTCTCCTCGTGAGCTGCTCTCCTGTGGGGTCTTACCTGACTTGCACAGGATGTGCTGACGTCTACGTTCGCCACAGGAAGTGGCAGTCCTTAGTTCCTTATCTCCCGCTGGAGTCTCGTGCCATGCACTCCAATTACCCTTTTGAAAACGTAACTGTCAACTTAATACAAAAGCAACAAAGTTTGCGAAAACAGCCTTTCAATATAATAAGACTCCCAAAGTGGAAGTCTTACGCGAATCGATAATAAATCAATACAAATGCTGCTAAGACAAAAAGAAAATTTAAAAAGACAAATACCATTTGATCGACTATTGTTTTATGAATTCGTATTGGTGGATGGTAAAAGGATACTCCTTCAATTATAAATATGATCAAAACAATATGAATCATGAGATGGCCAACTACCTCTGTATATCCGAATAACATAGTAGTTGAAATAAAAATTAAAGTGAGTATGAAAGAAAGGATACGATTTAACACCCCTACTACAAGTAAATAACCAACTACAAATTCGATAAAAGCTGCCAAAACAACGAAAGCTTCTGGTGGGAATCCAAAGGTGGGAACCTGATGGTTATGGATAATATCTAAACTCATTGCTGGATAGACCCATTTTTCAACCGCTACCCAACATAAGGATAATCCTGTGCCTAAATAAAGGAAAGGGAAGCCCCAGTTCTCTAGTTTTGTCTTTCCAATAAATAAAACAAAAATAATTGCCACATAAAAGCCATAGTCTAACATATGAAAAATTCCAGCTTGTCTTAACACATTCACGAATAAAAGTAGAAGGATGAATGCTCCAGCCTTAGTAGCGTAGTGATTCGGTATCAGCAGTAACACAATCGTAGTCCACGCTAATATCACTTCCCATGTCTCAACGATGTAAAATTCAGGAGCAAAAATGGTTCCCGAAAAAACCTGTACAATCAGTGCCAATGCCGTACCATATTTTAGAATATAGACTGAGTATTTACGAAATTGATCGAGCCTCTCGTCAATTTTTTTGGCATATGGGATCTTCATTAACCTTGGTAAAAGCTGTGGTAATATCGCTAAAACTACAGCTACTAAAATGGCAACGAACATGAACAAGGGTGATAAAATATTCTCTATACTCTCTTTTTTTGGTTCTACTTCTGTAAACCATTTCACATGTGCTTCAGACAATAAAGGTGTTAGGACTATCGCTAGAACCAATAAAAAAATCCAAGCTTTTTTCATAAGAGCTCTCCTTTATCATTTTTATATTTATAGGGTTAACTCCAAGAAAAGAATTATTCTCGTCGTAACCTACAGTTCCTATTACATCTGAAATAGGGGATAAAAACGACATAGAAAACGCATGGACAAAGTGATATCCATGCGGTATAGAATTATGTGTGTTAATCTACAGGAAGGTATAAAACATCCTCTTCGCCCCATATTTCTCCTGTTGGCTGAAAGCCAAATTTTTCATAAAGCCTCCGAGCATTGTAGTTATCTTTGTATACAGTTAAACGAATTTCGGTGCAAATAGGGAAGGTGCTTTTTATCCATCCAATCATTTCAGATAGAGCTGCACCACCATACCCTTTCCCTTGATATTTCTTATCAATGATAAATCCGTTTATCCAATACATATCCTTTGTGCCTTCTTCAAAAGCGTGCATAACGAATCCAACCATAACCTCATCATCATAGATGGCAAATGGAATATACTCAACACTGTCCCCATCCGGTTTTATATATACCTTTGCAAGGGATACGGCAACGGGGGGAGCAAATTTCTCCTGTTGTTTTTCTACCTTTAGATTTAAAGCCTCCTCCCAATTTTCTCTAGTTACCTTTTTCAAAAGAATATTCATAATACATCTCCTCACTCTATTATGATGAGATTTCTTCAACCATTCTTGTTATTACATTCAATAAAAAGGGTATTAATCCTTCTTTAGCATCAGCGTACTAAAAATACACGAATAAAAGTGGCAATCACAAAATAGTTGCCACTTTTCATTTTGAACTGTATGTTATTCTTCGTTACCTTTTTTTGATTGGGCTATTTCCTCCGTTAGGCTATCAATGCTATTTTTCACATTGCCTTTTCCTGAAAGGTTTTCAATGATTTCTTTTACATCAAGACCTGACGATGCCTTTAATGACTCTTGTAAGGTTGACATTAAATTTGTTGCGTAACCTGTAATCTTGTTTGCACCGCCATTATCGCCACTGCTTCCAGTGTCAACAACCGTAATTTTATCAATATTTGATAATGGTGCAGCCACTTCCTTCGCATATTGAGGAAGCATTTTGATAACCATATCGAGAATTGCCGCTCTTCCGTACTGTTCGAACGCTTCCGCAATTTTTTGTTTTGCTTCTGCTTCTGCGAGACCTTTCAGACGGATGATCTCTGCTTCAGATTCCCCTTGCGCTCTTTGTGCTTCTGCTTTCGCAAGACCATCAATACGAATTTTTTCTGCTTCAGCTTTCGCCATTGCTTCAATTCGATATTTATTAGCATCTGCTTCGGCAAGCTGCTTCGCTTTTTCGGCTTCAGCAGCTTGAACCACAGCATAACGATCCGCATCTGCTTTCTTCTTAACCTCTGAATCGTATTGTTTTTCACGACGAAGAATCTCTTTTTCTTCTAGCTCAATTTGCTTTTGCCTTTCAATAATTTGAACTTGCATTTGTTGCTCTGTAACTTCTTGTTTCGCACGAGCTTCCTCTAAATGGTATGCTTGGTCTGCACGTGCTTTTGCAATATCTTGCTCTCGACGGTATTCAGCCATTTTCAATTGATTGATTTTTTCAGCCTCTGCTACCTCAGTTGCACGTTCAAGCTCGGATTTTTTTGCTTCTTTATCTGCCTCAGCACGTTTAATACGTGTTTCTTTTTCTGCTTCGGCTGTTGCAATATCAGCGTCACGCTTTACTTGTGCGATTCTTGGCTTACCTAATGAGTCTAAGTATCCATTTTTATCACGAACATCCTTAATAGTAAAGGAAACAATCACAAGACCCATTTTTGCTAAGTCCTGAGAGGCAACTCGTTGCACCTCTTGTGAAAACTTCTCACGATTCTTATAAATTTCTTCAACTGTCATAGAACCGAGAATGGATCGAAGATGCCCTTCTAATACTTCTCTTGCTTCGTTTTCACGATCTTCTTTTCGTTTTCCAAGAAACTGTTCTGCTGCTGTTGCAATTTCCGTAATTGAACCACCAATTTTAATAATCGCTGTACCATCCGCCATAACTGGTACACCTTGTTCTGTGTACACTTCAGGAGTGGAGACATCAAGTTTACTTGATAATAGACTTAATGGCTCTGCCTGTTGAAAAACTGGAAGTACAAATGTACCACCACCACGAACAATCTTAATCCTGTTCCCGGACTCATCAACATGAACATTTTTTCCACCTAAATAACTACCTGTTACAATGAGTGCTTCATCAGGACCCGCTGTTCTGTACTTCGTTACAAATACCCCAATAAGTGCAAGTAATAAAAATGCTACTACTCCAATGATAATCCAAATTCCAGTTGTCATGTTTGTTCCCCCTTTTTAATAAGAATTCATGCTTTGATAAGGTAAGACTTGTATGACGCCTTCCTTAACATCTATAACAAGAACCTTTTCATCGTATTGAATTGGCTCATTGTTAAAGCTTGTTGCTGACTTAGCAATTGTGCCGCTTACTCCTTCGATTACTACCTCACCATACCCATCTACAGGTATAGAGGTAATGACTCTACCAATTCTTCCTTTTAAATCCTCCTCTTTATAAACAATTGATTCTTCTGCAGAGGATATTGGAATTAACACAAAAATATTAAGCAATGTAACTAAAATAAGTGCTAAAACTAGAGAGATGACAAAGATGATAAGGCTGGAAAAACTTACCAACTTTTCAAAAATATAACCTGCGGCGCTTAAAAATGTGAGGAAAGAAAAAAGTAGTGTAGGACTTAGAAAGCTATCAGGGAATAAGCCATCTAAAAAGTCGCCGAATAGAATCAAGAGAAGCGTGCACACTCCGCTAATAACCAAGCCGATGAGATAAATTGTTTGAATCTCATAGCCGAATATTTCCATTGCATCACCCCCCTTTGCGAAATGGTATATAATTTAAAATTTTCCTTACATTTACATTTACGATTCAAATTTAGATAAGGTTTCACTTTTTATAAAAAAATTTAGACGAATGCAGAGTTTTTTGTCGAAAGCTAGTCTTCTTTTGAAACGTATTCTCTATTTTGGAGAAAAAAAACTCAACACCAAGAGATGTTGAGTTTAAATGGCTTCTTTTGTTATCCATACTTTAAGGAGTAAACCTAATATGAGATAGACTGCTACATACTTCCAGTCAATAATTAATCTATCATTTCTTTTTCGAACAATACCTAGCCCAATAACCCACCAGAAAACATTTGAGTCCGTCATTCGTTTTTTCCGCGGTAGGTTGGCTTTATTTTCTTGGGCTCTTTTCTTATTTTCATGACGTGCCCATAGAATAACAATTACAATATCTGCAATCGCTCCAATAGAAATGGCGATAAGGACAAATGCAGGAGATGGCTTCCATTTATTCGGATCCTCGTCTGCTTTCTTTTTTTCTACTCTTTCTTGATCTGCTTTTAATGCTTCATCAAAACTTTGGGTAACTTCGGACTGTTTGGCATCAGTAATCATTTTATTTTCTTTTATATCAAACGTTGAATAATACATACCAATCCCAACAGCTAATAAGATAAAAAAAACATATGCCAACGCAAAAAGAAGTCCTTTTTTCATGATTCCACCAACTTTACCCTATTTTACGAACCTCTTGCCAATATATTGCATATTGTACCGCTCCAATTCCTGCCAACAGCAATATTGGAAAATAGGTTAAATGCTGAAATAAAGCTATTAATAGCATTGAAACCGGGATCGCAAATACATAAAAAATATAAACTTTCCTTGTTGCTTTTAACGTTATCCACTTTAACCCTTCGTCCTCCTCGAGAAATTCCATTGGTAAGAGTGTTGGTTTGATTTTATCCTTTGGACTGCGAACATTATGTAAAGGAATCAAAAGTAGTAAAACCAAGATAGGAATCAAAAGTACCCATGGTGGTAATTGCAGATGGATAGGAGCTTCAGTCGGAAAATACTCTTTCAAAAGAGCCAAGCCCAATAAGATCAATAAAAGTATATTAAATAATGGAGATCGAAGTATTTTTTTCAGCATTAGTGCTCGCTCCCTTCATCTATTTGAAAGACATCCTCAACAGTCGTTTCAAATACTTTTGCTATTTTCAAGGCTAACGTTACAGAGGGGGCATAGTCCTCTTTTTCAATCATTCCAATTGTTTGGCGAGAGACCCCTATTTTATCTGCTAGATCCTGCTGAGTCATTCGGTATCTAGCCCTTAGCTCCCTAACTCGATTGACCAACATCACTGTTGCACCAACTTTCAATGAATTGTCTTAGCTTACTAATAATGTAAACTTTTCCTGTCATAATGTAAAGAATAGTTGCTATTCCGTCACAGATTATTAACATTTTTAAATTAATGATAGTAGGGCCATATATAAATTAAACTTTATCGGGTATCCTTCTGTTATTAATGGCCTTTTCTCTCAATCTAGCTCTATGAGGCATCAAGATGACCTTCCTTCTCACAACCTACAACTTCCGGTAATCAAAAACACATACCATAAAAAAAACCGGACGATAAGCCCGGATCTCCTTTATGTAAGGTTTTCAAATTCTATTCTAAAAAGTAATCCTTCATTAACTCTGTTGTCCACACTGGTTGTACAACTTCTTCTCGAGGGCCAAATTCTTTCATATACGGTTTTATATCAAGCACAGGTGTACTGTCAATTGCATCTAATCCTTCAACAGTAAGTGTCAGACCATCTACACCTAGCAATCTACAGCAGGTGACACCTATTAGATTTGGGCGTCCCTTAGCTCGCTGTGCAAATATCCCGACCTCTGGCCAGTTTGGATTGTTCCGTGGCCTTCTTGCCTTTGTTTCAATCCGTGAAGAATCAACTCTATGAAAATAATAAAGAACCTCGATGTGAGAAAAGCTCTCTAGCCCTTTTGTTACATCTTCATCAAACTGGTCTTTATCTAGGCTTATCGTTGATCGAACCCCACCCCAATAGTCATCTTTTATTTCCGTTCTTTGAGATTTAACATAGCCAATTGCTTTTACTGTCATTTCCATTCCAGCACCTCCAAAATCTTCCTACTGCTACAATACGTTACATCTATTTTTTTAGAAATGACGAATTATTTATATTAGCTTATAAGTATTTCTTATTGGTTTAATAAGCTCGAAGGATGAGTATCAATTTTTTACTCACAAATAGTAAAGGGCCCCATCCAAGGAGCCCTCTTCTTAATCATCATCTTCTTTTTTCTTTTTTTCTTTATCCTTGCCCTTACCATTGCCCTTTTCCTTTTCTTTGCCTCTGTCTTCTTCTTTCCGTTCTTCTACTTTCTTTTTCACGGGTGGTGCATAATAAGGAAGATTAAAGGAACTGGCTGGTACATTCACTAATGATTGCTGCATCATTTCCTTAAAAATAGTTGCAGCGGTTGCACTCGTAGTCGTTAGATAGTGGTTTTGGTCTGTCTTGTCATACCCAAGCCATACAGCCCCGACAAGTTCAGGAGTATATCCAACCATCCAGATGTCTTTTGTCCCGTCTACTCCTACGGCTGCAACTTGAGTTGAACCCGTTTTACCGGCAACCTCACGACCTTCTATCTGTGCATTTTTTCCTGTACCTTCTTCAACCACCCCTTTTAGCATAAATGTTATCCGTTTTGCTATCTCAGGACTGGTTACTTTTTCAGGCTTCTCATTCCATTCTGTGATGATATTACCCTTTGAATCTATGATTTTTGTGATTGCATGTGCTTTTGTTTTCGTACCTTCATTGGCAAAAGTTGTGTATGCCTCGGCCATATGAATTGGCGCAACCCCTGTATGAAGACCGCCTAATGCAATGCTTAAATTACGGTCTTCTTCTGTTATCGGAAGGCCAAAGCGTTCAACTGCATCTATCCCCTTAGAAAGTCCAATATCATTGAGTAACCAAACAGCAGGAACATTGTCTGATTTTATAACAGCGTCATACATTGATACACTGCCCTTAAAGCTTCCAGAAACGTTAGAAGGCTGATAACCACCAAAACTCATCGGTTTATCTGGTAGTACATCGTAGATACTATAACCATTTTCTAGTGCAGGTGTGTAGACAGCAAGAGGTTTAATAGAAGAACCTGGCTGTCTCTTTAATTGAGTTGCCCGATTAAAGCCGCGGAATACATGCTCCCCACGTCCTCCAACTAATGCATTTATCCCACCAGTCTCTGGGTCTACTAAAATAGCACCGCTCTGTACAATCTGATTCTCAGTTCCTTGCGGGAAAAGATTATCATTTTTGAACACAGCCTCTACAGACTCCTGCATATGAGGATCAAGTTCTGTGTAGATATGCAATCCACCGGACATCACTTCATTCTGTGTTAGGCCATATTTTTCAATCGCTTCTTCAATAATATGATCCACATAATATGGATACTTTCCTTTATAAGGATCCTGCTGTCTCCCTTTAAAAACAATTTCCTGGTCCTTGGCCTCTTGGACCTCTTGATCTGAAAGATGGCCATGCTCCTTCATCATCCCAAGAACAACATCTCTTCTTTCAAATGATAATTCCTGGTTCACTAACGGATTCATGGTTGAAGGTGATTTGATTAGGCCGGCTAGGATTGCTCCTTCACTTACTGTTAATTCTTGTACTTCTTTGCCAAAATAGACCTGAGCAGCATTGCGTATACCCCATGCTCCTTCTCCAAAATAAATATGGTTTAAATACATTTCCATAATTTTATCTTTCGAATATGTGCGTTCTATTTTTTGTGCCAGAAAGAATTCATCAATCTTCCGTTTAAGTGTTTGATCATGGGTTAAAAATACATTCTTCGTAAGCTGCTGAGTAATCGTACTACCGCCCTCAACAACTTCACCCGCTTTTACATTTCGAAAAAGTGCCCGAAAAATCCCAATGTAATCAACACCTGGATGCTTATAAAATCTGTGATCTTCAATGGATATAACAGCATTAACGACATGCTTCGGAATTTGTTCATACGTAACAGCCTCGATTTTTGGACCTGGTACCTTGCTAGCAATTTCTCCATGTTTGTCATATATAATGGTTGGTTCTGGTAATGGATTATTTAAAGAACTAACATCTTGCTTATTAATGTATATATTAAGCCCAACTGCAATTGCTAAAATGAATAGTAAAATCAAAAAGAGGATGACTTTTAACTTTCCAGTTACAGCTATAAGCTTTACGATACTAGCTTTCATAGAATACGTCCTCCAAATGAGTTTGTTCATGATGTTTATAATGATAATACATATATTGATTCGAAATTCTTTTGGGTTTATGGGGGCATACTCCACTTTAGAATCTATTTCCAAGTAACCGAAAATAATACAAAAAATTAGTTTTACTATGAAGTATGATTTCCTTTATCCTTCAAAAATTCTAGAATACGATTTGTAAACTCGCTTCTATCGTAACTTTGGTATAAATTGCTGGCTAATCGAATTGGGTCACCGAAAAAGAAACGTTCATACAAGGTCTGCCTTGAACCAAATGCACTGAGGGATATGTCCCAAGCTAATCGGAATAACTTAACCCTATCATAAGCTGTTGCATTTGCTGCTTGAAGATACGTGTCAAGTTCACCACGTTTATTGGAAGAGAAATCCTTCTCTGTTGGGATTGAAACAAGGCCACTTGCGCCTAATAATTGTAAGATCTCTGTAAAGCGTGGATACAGACGAGGTTATAAATTAATGCCACTATAGAGTGAGTTTATCTCAGGAGACAGTGTTCCCCATTTATCGATTTTTGAATTGTGCTCAGAAGATAAAAGCAGTGCCTTTATTGTTTCTAGAGCGATAATAATTTCACTTATTTTTTCATGGATGTGCTGATATTCTCCAATCTTAATCGTGTCAACTATAAGCTGGGCAACTCCTAATAGACATTCGGTTTTAATAACCTGCCTTGAAATGACTTGATGAAGGACTAGAGGAAAAAAGCTGGTCTTTGCATACATGTTATTTGCACATTCCATACTACCATTCAGAAACACTCTTTCCCACGGGACAAGAACATGATCAAAAACGATAATCGTATCCATTTCTTCAAATCTAGCACCGAGTGGATGATCAAAAGTTGAATCTCTATATGCAAAGGATTCACGACTTAGAAATGTGAGCCCTTTTGTATTACTTGGAATGGAAAAGGCAAAAGCAAACTCATTACCAAGAAGTTTCCCTCCTGATGGAAAAACAATAATCTCGTCAGTTATTCCACCCTGGGTCGCTAGTAATCTAGCCCCATGAATAATAATTCCATCCGAATTTTCCTCTACTACCTTTGCCGCAATTATATTTTCCTCATCTTCCAGTTGAAAAAGTGCACGATTTACTTGAGGATTGATAAACGTATGAGTAAACGAATAATCCTTCTCACATGCTTCCTCATAAAAGCGTTTGATATTCTTCGCAAACATGGGATTATGCGAAGAAAACAAATCAGCAGCTGCACTAACAGCCATTAATGCTGTGTTCATGTAATCAGGCGTTCTACCCATCATTCCTAGCGTACACTTCGCCCACTCCTGTACCATTAGACGTCTTTTTTCAAGATCCTCCCTTGTTTTTGGCTCTAAATAGGAGGTCCCTACCCTTTCTCCTGTCAAAGGAGATGTAAATGTCATGATATCCTTTAAGGATATGTTACATTGAAGATCATACAGCTTTGCTTGGCTCTCTATCACTCCCTTAAACGCAGGATGCTCTGATATTTTTCCCTTTACCCTTTCTCCATCTATCCAAACATCGGAATTCAACCGATCAATTCGCTCAATATACTGCTTCCCAACAATAACACCCACAACCCGCACCTCCAAAAACTCACTACCCTAAAATATGCACCGCCACACTCCCCGGTGTCAGGCACCAGAGAAATACAATTGTACTCTCCAGAAATACAGTTAAATTAAAATACGGTCAGGACAATGTGTGTCCCTGACCGCAGATCAAGTATAGTTGTCTGTTGTTTGTTAGTTAACTACTACTATATATTAAGTATATTCACAATAGGCGTCCCTTTTATCGTGTGAAGGCTTCAAGTATATCTGTATACATCTTGGAATGATAATACATTCCTAAATCTAAGCCTCTCTCAATTAGTTGTTTCATATCTCCTTCATAGCTCAGTGCTACAACCTCATAGATTTCATTTGCGTGCTGGACATCAAGTACTTCATGGTCAGTAAAATGAACAAGTGATTGATTTTGACTCCCATACATATTTTTTGCAAATTGACCCACCAATGGTGAAACCCGTGCAACAATTTCCTCAATTACTCCTAATGCTGCAAGTCCCTCTAAGTAATGGTAATGAAGGCATAAATCTGTTAGCGCACGATTATAAGCAATGACTGGAATAATTGGTCTACTTTCCTCAATTTCAACTTCGCTAACCCCAATGCCCCTCAAAAACTCTTTATAGGTCACACTATGCACATATTTTTCATTCATTTTCCCATGCTCTTCAAACAAATTTTCTACTAGTGGCATTCTCATTCGATAATCATCCATATTGGTTAAAATCGCTGCTATAAATCGTGGGAAATAAAGGACAACCTGATAGATTTGTAGAGCGATATCTTTACGTTGTTGATTTGAAAACTCCCCCCTTTGTAATGCCAAAAATAGTGGATGCTCCTCAATCCTTTTCTCCAAAAACATGCGGTCTGTTACTTTTTTCAATTCATTAAATTTTTCCATTTGTAATCCTCCTAAATAAGTGTTAATTCATGACTATCCATCGATAAGTTGCCTGGAATATCTCCATACCCATAAGTGGTAGAAGTAAGCTTAATATGAAACAGCTTCCGCTCCCAGAAGATTGCTCCTTTTGCTGACACTCCAAAAAATACATACGAGTACTTTTGTTTATATTGACGTTGAATATAAGAAATAAAATCCGATAAATACTTTTGATTCGAGTCCTTGGCTGCGTAATAGCTTACATAGCTATGAAGAAATTCCTTTTCCTTCGAGGGTAGTGAGGGACATCCTGCTACCCTACAAAACAAATTAATCACTATAAATGAAAATGGTAGTTTCCGAGCCAAACGTAATTTCCTTGCATTCGATTGATCTACAAGCTTACAAAATGCTAATGGCTCTTGCTTATCTTTAATGACAAGAAACAGCCCATTATCCCTTAAAAATACATGTTTATCGCACAAAGCAAATTTTTTTGCATTCATTAGTTTTTTATAAATCTTCCAAGCGTTCTCACCATTTAGCTCAGAAACTTCATAATTTGATTTTGGTTGTTTTAGGAACAGTGGAACACCAATGTGGACGGTTCTACCAAGTTCCTTGCCTCGAGGAAGTATTTTTGTTCCTTTGATTATAGTAGCTTGGTTCTGATTGCTATCTAAAATGGTTGAAAACATCCATTTTACATTCCCTTCTTTGACGTACAAATCAAGAAGGTTCTTAGTCAATCTGTAATAAGCATAGGTCCTTTGGTAGTTTGGATGAACTCGCAAATCATTTAAGTAATACGCGTTTGTACATTCACCATCTACTATCCGCTTATGCATGCTTACGGCAACACTACCAATTAGTTCACCATCACTAAATAATCCAAATTGTCTCGTCTCTCCAAGCTCCTCTGATAGCTTAAAGAAGTTAGGCGAACGATCCACATAAAATAAATCACTACCTGTATTCGTTGTACGCGAAAGCACCAGTAACTGCTGATTATACGTCTCGTCCAACTCAAGAAATTGATAGGTCATAGTAATCGTCCAACTGTTACTTTTTGATAAAGCATTGAACGCTCCATTTTTTCGTAATATGCTGATTGTTCCTTATGAATCACAAAGCGATTTTGAAAGAAGGTGGGTAAGGGACTACTGCTTAACATATTCCGATAGAGCACAACTGCGTCGTCTGATTTTGAATCTAGCATTCCCCTACAAATCTCCTCTTTTCCTGTTTCTGTAGCCCAATCAAAAACATTTGATAAGTAGAAGGCATCAACTTGTTTTTCAGTTCGAAGGACTTCCTGAAGACTTCTAGAAGAAATAAAGAGCTTTTCACTATTTTGTTTCGCTGCCTCGAATCCTTCTTCCGTCAGATAATACGGCATGCCCTCCTCTTGATCATATAAATAGGAAGAGAACAAGATTTGTGATAAAAAAAAATTAGACTGGATGTGCTTTGTTTTGACTTCCTTTTCAAATTGAGCCATAAAGTATTCACTAAAGTCATTTTCACTTGCATTGGTGAACATATAAGCCGGGAAAAATTGAAGATGAGTCGTTTTACTCAACAGGGTGTAGATAGCTGTTTTCCATTCTGGGGTTGTTAAATAATTGTCATAGAACGCATGTTGTTCTTGGATACTTTTTGATTTAAATAATTCGTTCCAAACCGTCTTATCGTATACATTGTTAAGAATGGATTCACCGATGAATCTATAAAAGCGTTCATTTACTCCACAATGATTGATACCTTGCATAATATAATCAGGATGCTGTTCCCAAAAGCGTAAAGCATCCTTCGATAAAGAGTCTGAAAGGTACTTATAAATCTGTAACCGTTTTTCACAAGGAGCTTCACCAATAAAAGCAAGATATTCAACTCGTGACAGATACTTAATACCAGCCTTCTTTAGTTCAATAAGGGCACATTGGGCAGGATTTAGGTCCACACAAAGTACTTGTTCAACTTCATACCCAAGAACGGAAAATGCTGTGCATCCCCCAGACCCAATTACAGCAATTTTTTTAGGACGTACATCTTTCGTAATCTCTCTTTCTACCAAACTATCTTCTCGAATCTGTGAAAAATAAATCTCAGACATCACTGACAATCCCTCTCCTAAATAGAGTCACTACCTCTTCTCTTCCTACTTTCCAATGGTTTAATCGCTTTTCTCCTTGTTGTAGCTGTGCGATTAGATTCTTGCGTGCTTCTCTTTCTACTGGAACAATCGAATATAAAACAACACAATCTCCCCTAGAAAGGTCTATATTTCGTAAGGCTAACCACTCTTCCAATGGTGCCAGAGTAGTTCTAGGTCTATAGAGCGATTCTTTTGATGTTGTCGTAAACCGTTCTATATCAAGCCCTTGAATATGTGTGAGAGCATTAGCAAATACTAGGACGCTATTCTTTACCCCTTCTGCTATAGGGCTATGATGAAAATGGGGATATGCATAATCTTCAAATAATCCTTTAAATAAAAGAAGTACTTCAGGATTTTGAATTTCTGCTAGTAAATGAATGTTGCAGTCTTGATGTAAAGTCATTTTTTCCTGTAGATATGAAAAAAAGAGCTCTAAAAAACATCCCTGCCTTGAAAACAAAGGACCAAAATAAATATATAGATCATCTTCGTACGTAAATGTTTGGATTAGTTGAAATGCACAGAGCTTGTTATCTCGCCTTACATATACAACCTCGTCATATAGAGCAAATCTATGGTGCAAATAAGATTCCTCAACAATACAAATACCCTTTACAAATGAGATCAACTCGTCCTTATCCGCTTCCCCAATCGAGCCAAGGTGCATACTTTTCACATCAACGTCTAGTATCATCTGTAAAATCACCAACCAATTTTTAATAAAAGGTTTCTTAAAGTGTAAAATTACACCTTTCTACCTTATGTGTAATTTTACACTTTTATGAAAATATTTCAAGCCCCTTTACCAAAAAATATGCAAATATCCCACAACTTGTGGTGTCAGGCACCACAAAAAGACAAATGCAGCAAAATGTCCGCCTCAGGAGGACACTCCACTACTTATCATTCCCCCGTTAAAAGAGGTGGTATTGTTTAGATTATTTTTTGATTGGATAGGATACTACTACATTAGTTTTTAATCAATTTCCATTCTGAATGTTACAGTTTTGTAAATTTCACGAAAAGATATTGTAAATTCGACAGAATTAGATAAAAATAAGTTTTGGATTTTAATTTTTTTATTGGAGGAACACACTATGTTCTCAGGAAAGAAAAAAGATGTTTTTTTCGAAGCGTTAACAGGTATCTCATCAAACCTAAAAGAGGCTGCAGACTTCTTTGTAGAATTCAAAATCAAGAATGTTAGTGACCTTAAAGAATTTTCATCTAAAATGAAGGATTATGAAAAAAAAGGTGACGATATCATCCACGGTTTGATCACAGCTCTTAACAAATCATTCATCACCCCTATCGAGCGTGAGGATATTCTTCAGTTGGCTATGAAAATGGACGATGTGTTAGATGGAATGGAGCAATGTGCTGCTCGATTTGAAATGTATTCTTTAACAGATACAGATGAATACATGACTGAATATGCAGATTATATACATAAAAGTACTGTAGAAATATTCGGAGCAATTGAGTTATTGTCATCAAAAAAATTATTAAATATGCGTACACATACAATTAAGATAAACGAATATGAATCCCAATGCGATGAAATCCTAAGGGTTTCCATTAAACAACTCTTTGTAAGAGAGAAAGATCCAATTAAGATTATTCAATTAAAGGAAATCTATGAGATTCTCGAGGGAATATCTGACTTCTGTGAAGATGTTGCCGACACACTCGAAACCATTATCATGCGTAATGCGTAAGGGAGAATCTTAATAGAATGGATACTTTATTATTATTAACAGTCTTAATTGTTTTCTTTGCATTAGCTTTCGACTTTATTAACGGATTCCATGATACTGCCAATGCAATTGCTACAAGTGTTTCAACAAAGGCACTCACCCCAAGGCGTGCCATCATCCTTGCAGCAACCATGAATTTCCTTGGGGCAATTACCTTTACAGGTGTTGCAAAGACAATTACAAAGGATATAGTTGACCCATTTGCCATTGAAAACGGAACGATTGTGATTCTTGCAGCCCTTATTTCTGCGATAGCATGGAACTTAATTACATGGTATTACGGAATCCCAAGTAGTTCGTCACATGCGTTAATTGGATCAATCGCAGGTGCAGCTATTTCAGCAGCAGGAGTAGGAATTTTAAACTATGATGGCTTTCTAAAAATCTTACAAGCACTTATTCTTTCACCATTTATTGCATTAGCAGTTGGTTTTCTAATGATGAGTCTTTTTAAAGTTATTTTTAAAAATACGACTCTCTACAAAACAAACAAGGGCTTCCGTATTTTCCAGGTATTCACAGCTGCCCTTCAGGCCTTTACACACGGAACGAACGATGCACAAAAGGCAATGGGAATCATTACTATGGCTTTAATAGCTGGTGGCTTTCAAACTTCGACGGATATTCCACTGTGGGTTCGGATTGCAGCCGCAACAGCAATGGGATTAGGTACCTCCGTTGGTGGCTGGAAAATAATTAAAACAGTTGGTGGCAAGATAATGAAGATTAGACCAGTTAATGGTGCTGCAGCAGATCTTTCCTCCGCATTAATTATTTTTGGCGCAACCTATATTCATTTACCAGTGAGTACAACACATGTAATTTCTTCTGCTATTATGGGGGTTGGTTCCGCACAGCGTGTTAAAGGAGTTAAATGGGGAGTTGCTCGAAAAATCGTCCTAACATGGGTCATTACACTTCCGATTTCAGCACTACTGGCTGGTATTATCTATCAAATCATTAATATATTTTTGTAAAAAGGTGGCAAAATGCCATCTTTTTTTATTGCTTTCATAAATAGTTAAGATTACAATATATTTAAGATAACTTAAATGTTTGGAAGAATAAAATTTAAAGAGGTGTTAACCATGGACGTCAAAGCATATATGAAAGAAACATTTCAACTCTTAGACCAGATAAATTCCTTATTACTTAAAGAATTTGAGTCAGTTTTTAAGTATGAACTTACTACTAAGCAATCCCTGGTTATTCATCATGTCAATCAAGCAAACACGCTCACAGTTAACGACCTTGCACAGCTAATGGATATTTCAGCAAGTGCAGTAAGTCAACTTCTAAATAAATTAGAAAAAGAAAAGTATATAAAGCGAGAAATCAATCCTACTAACCGACGTGAAATACTCATCTCACTTGGTTCAAAGGGATATGAGCTATATGAGGAATATGATAAAATCGACCAAACCATTATAGAAAAGTATTACTCAAAGCTGTCAACTGAAGAAATGGTTCAATTTCAAACAATCGTTAAAAAGCTTCACACTATTATTTCGGAAACCGACTAAGGAGATGATTTTATGTACTGGGGGCTCTTTTTCCTAACAACAATCATTTGTATACCAGGTATCTTCTATATGCTACATTCCGAAAAGAAAATTTTATCAGATCGTGAAAACGAGGATATACCTTTATTCGCTAGAATCCTAACTCATATTATTACTGTTGTATTATTTACATTTGCGGGCTCCTACTTTGCTCTTAAAGTAAATCTCGTAGACCCTTTTATTACAAGTTTTTTAGAGGGACATTTTGATACCGATGCTATGTTACACACATTAAAAATCGGACTTACATATGGGCTAGTTTGCTCAATCGGGAATATGCTATTCTATTACCTCATTTTCAAGAGACTAATAGATAAAGAGACTTACCAAAAAGTTGAGAATCACTATAGACAATTGGGAATTGGAACCCGTGTCTTTTATGGAGGCTTTATTGAGGAAATCATCTTTCGCTGGGGGATAATGGGCTTCATCATCTGGGTAGGTTCATTTCTTTTCCAATACGAAAATTCTGTCTTGATCTGGGTCGCTATACTTATTTCCGGTTTGTTATTTGCATTAACACATATTCCTGGACTATCTTCAATTGGTCTAAAAAAGACACCTGCCATTATGGGTTACGTTCTATTTGGGAATATGTGGGTTGGAATTCTGTGTGGCCACGCTTTCTTAAAAGGAGGAATCCTTGCATCAATACTCGTTCATATCCTATTTCATTTACTATGGTACCCAGTTCAAATAGCAACCTCTAATAATAAATAGGGAGGAATTTTCATGGTACATGCTACAAAAAGTAAAAAATCTATTTATATCTTTGCTTTACTTGCTGCTGCAATTCTTTCTACAAATTATATGGTTATGTCGTATCAAATAATAGCACCAGTAACCGATATGATGATAATCGCAACATTGTTTGACCTTACAATTGTCTTACCATTGTTTTTCTATATTTTAGTCGTAAGAAATCGTTTCTCGCTTATAACTCTTCTACCGGTTACAATTGCTGGTTTTTGGTACGCTTACTTCATTGTCCCACATCATGATCTTGCTGTATTTAATTATGTAAAATATGGAATCTATGTAATCGAAGGTCTTTTTATTCTAATTGAATTAGCTCTAGCTATATTCTTACTACGTAAGATTCCAACTCTCATAAAAAACTTCAGACATCGTAAAGAAATAGACTTTTATTACCCAACTATACTTCGAAATTCGTTTAACGAGACTTTTGGACAGAAAAAATTCTCAAATATTCTTGTATTCGATTTTTCCATCTTTTATTATGGATTTTTCGTATGGAAAAAGAAATGGGTACACAGAGAATATATTCAGGACTTTACTATTCATACAAATACAGGGTACTTTGGTGTCTTCATAATGCTCGTACATGCAATGCTAATAGAGGTTATTGGAGTACATTTTCTAATTGCACAATGGAGTACGATTGCTGCTTGGATCTTCACAGCTTTTGATATTTATGCATTGTTATGGATTATCGCGGATTATCATGCTGTACGACTATCTCCGATTGTCATAAATGACGGAAGGCTCTTTGCTCAAGTGGGTGTTCGCAGAAGTATTGAAGTGGATTTGGATAATATCAAGTCCATACAGCCCACATCAACTGATAAAAAAATAAGAAGAACTGAAAAAAATAGCTTTGCAATTACCCTACCCAATTTCTTTGAGGAGGATCCTCAATTTGAAATCGAATTAAATGAACCAACAATTGCATACTTGCCATTTGGAATTGAAAGGGACATTACAAAATTGTATGTAACTGTTGATGATAAACAAAAATTTTATCAATACCTAAGCAACGCGATTGAATCAAGTAAAGTGGTCGAAAAGTAGGAAACCACTTGTTTCGTATCCTTACGGGCTAGTCTATTCTATATATTTTCTAATATATATATAGAAAGGCTACCCTAGGATGTGAAAAGAGATGCGCTCTTATAGTATTAATCGTAGAAAATCATTATATCGTGCCCTTATTTTCATTATTGTCTATATGAATGTATTGGTAACCTTTGCAGTGATCTATATTTTACTTGACTTACTAAACTGGGGTTATCTCAATGACCATTTTGCTTCAGATTTCCACAAAGGACAATCACTGGATATTGTAACAAGGTCATTATATTTTAGTGCCATCACCTTATTTTCGGTGGGCTATGGAGATGTTACCCCCTTTGGTTTAGCAAGGGCTTTTGCAATTATCGAGGCATTAATTGGCTATCTACTTCCCGTAGTTATTGTTATTCAATTTCTTCCTCCTTTTAGAAACAATGAAGAAGATAATTTTCCATATAATGAATAAAGAGCTACCCATTTTAAACGGATAGCTCCTTTTATTTTTATTGGTTTGCTTTTTTAAGTGATTCTGCAACGGAAACTGTACGCTTTGCTTGGTGCTTAACTGCAGCTTCGACATCTTCAATCAAGTTGCCATCTTGATCCACTGTTACACTTGTTCCATATGGGTTTCCACCTGCAGCAAAAATTGATTGATCTGTATACCCTGGTGGTACAATAATTGCTCCCCAGTGATACATTGAATTATACAAGCTTAGCAAGGTTGATTCATGACCACCATGTGCATTACTAGTTGTAGCCATCGCACTAACCACTTTGTTTACTAATTTTCCGTTAAACCATAATCCACCTGTTGTATCTAAAAACTGTCTCATCTGAGCTGGCATATTTCCGAAGCGTGTCGGGATGCTAAAGATAATGGCATCTGCCCATTCAAGGTCATCTAATTTTACCTCTGGCACATCCTGTGTTGCATCAACATGAGCTTTCCAAGCAGGATTGGATTCAATTGCAGCCTGTGGAGCAAGCTCAGGAACTTTTAATACCTTCACTTCTGCCCCTACCTCTTTTGCTCCATCTGCAGCCCAATTGGCAAGCTTATAGTTTGTACCAGTTGAACTATAGTAAATAATCGCTAAATTAGCACTTGGCATGTTAACAATCTCTCCTTATGTAATCATTTGTAAGACAGCCTTATTATTTCGCTTCTCTCTTAAGCCTATACATTTTAGTGATTAAAACTTGAGGCTGTTATGTAAACTTCGTTACGTAAGAGGGGTTCAGATTTTAATAATGCCTCATTGACAAATGTTCTCCGGGAGGTGGTCATGATTATGGTAGAATCGTGACCTCTTTCATTAGGAAATCTAGATTCCGGTATCGATTCAGATAATGACCGCTTCTCGTTGAAATCTTTCATGAAAGGGCACGATTTAGACAAGAATGTGACCACCTAACACTAGAATCCTAAAATGAGGGTACGTTCTGTAGTATATCGTGACCACTAAACCTCGCAACCGAAAAAAATGGGTACGATACGTAAACATTCTTGACCGCCTCTCTTTGTATACGTGTTAGGCATGTTGACAGTGAAGTATCTTACCACTTCTTAATTTGGATAAAGTACTCCATTTTATAGAGGTTGCTCGTCCTGTGCCATTTCCATAAGGTGACCTGAACGTTCTATTTTCGTTTGTAAATATTTCTTATTAAACTCAGATACATCTCCCCAAATTGGCATGCGCTCAGATACGTTCATCCCTGATTCTTTCAAGGCTTCTAGCTTGCGCGGATTATTGGTAATAAGTGAAACTGGCTTTTGGCGTAACGCTTTTAATACTTGAATTGCGTCGTCATAATTCCGAGCATCGTCTACAAAACCAAGTTTTATATTTGCCTCTACTGTATCCAAACCATTTTCTTGCAAAACATAGGCCATGGCCTTACTGAATAATCCAATTCCTCTTCCCTCATGATTTGCTAAGTAAAACAATGCACCTGCGCCATGGGAAGTAATAATTCTCATCGATTCTTTAAGTTGGAATCCACAGTCACAGCGCTTGCTTCCGAAAATATCACCAGTATGACAAATACTGTGCATCCGTATTAATACCTCCTCTGCATGTTCAAAATCACCATAAACCAAAACACTTGATTGCTGCATCTCTGCCAAATTTACCGAGGAAAGCTTATCTATGATACGATTTGTGTCTTCAAGGATTTCATCACAAAGTAGCCAACAGTACCATTGAAACACTATCGTTTCTCCGTCTAAATTAACTGGTAGCTTAATTGGCCCCACTAAATAAATAGCCTTATTGTCCTTTCGTATAAGTTGGATTTTCTCTTTTAGCATGGAAACAATATCCTTTGTAATCACAAAAATTCCCCCTGAAGTATTCATTTTGTATGTAGTATTTGAATTTTACTAGGGATTATCCAATAAGTTTATTTCGGCATCAAAAAACCCGATTACTCCGCAATAGAAATAATCGGGTATTATATTATGAGGCAATACTACTATCTTTTGCTTGTTTCTTGCCACTAAACAAAATACACTCAACGCTTGTAACAATAACCTACTACTGCCCTAAAAAACCTACTAAAAAAGTTGATGTCGAAAAATTAAAGATTGTTTACTCTTCTTTTTTGTGTAGAATTGTACTTCTTGCATTTACCCTTGTTGAGTGATATAGTTACCTAGGTAACTAATTGGTGGATAATAGAACTTTATGAGGTGATTATCGTTGCAATCAAGTCACAACCTCTCCCATTCTGTACATCAGCTTTCACGACAGCTGATAAAGCATGTGAATATAACGTTAGAACCCTTCGGACTATATAGTGCACAATGGTCCGTTTTATTTGTTCTAAAAACAAAGGGTACCTTAACCCAATCTGAGCTTTGTGAATACTTATCAGTGGAAGCACCCCCTATGACTCGTACCATACAAAAGCTTGTAAAGCTTGGATATGTCCAGCAAGTCCAAGGTGGAGACAAGCGAACAAAGAAAATTGAATTGACGGAAAAAGCAATGAATGAATACCCGCAATGGGAAAAAGCAATTTTGGCTATGAACGATAGTTTATTAAACAGTTTCCCAAGTGAGCTACAGGACCGGCTTTTTTCGTTATTAAATGAGTGGTATCAGCATATTAAATAAACCTTACATGTAGAAAATACTTATCCCACTTTTCATAGTAAACCACACAAATCAATACATCAGGAGGTCTATAATGGGAAAGCAAAAACTTTGGACAAGAAATTTTATTAATATTTCATTAAGTAATTTCTTTGTCTTTATAACTTTTTATTATTTACTAGTTTCTTTACCACTTTATACAATTAGTGACTTAGGAGGAAACGAACTTGAGGCAGGCTTAATGGTGACAGTGTTTTTATTATCCGCAATCATTATTCGGCCCTTTGCTGGTCAATGGCTAAATACAATTGGAAAGCGAAAGACCTTCTTACTCTCTCTCGTTATCTTTATGATATCTTCGCTACTGTACTTCTTCCCCACAACAAGCTATAGCGTATTGCTTTTACGTTTATTCCATGGTATAGGCTTTGGAATGGCAACTACGGCTGCAGGCGGTATTGTTGCAGATTTAATCCCAGATTCACGTAAGGGTGAAGGTATGGGGTACTTTATTATGTCAAATAACCTAGCCATGGTAATTGGTCCATTTTTAGCGCTAACGGTTATGAACCAATATGGTATGGATGCTGTCTTTCTGCTAAGTGCAATCTGTGGGATTATTGCATTTATAACTGGCTATTTTATTAAAATTCCTACAGCAAACATACAAAAACCTGCTACTGAGGTACGAAGTGAAAACAAACAGAAACTTTCCCTACACAACTTATTTGAAGTTCCTGCTTTGCGTATATCAATTGTTGGGGGACTATTTGGGTTTATTTATTCCTCCATCTTGTCTTTCGTTTCTGTCTATGCGCAGGAGATTGGTCTAATTGAGGCTTCTAGCTTCTTTTTTGTAGTTTATGCAGCAGTTTTGCTTATTTCAAGACCTTTCACAGGCAAATGGTTTGATATGTATGGACCAAATGTTATAATTTATCCCTCAATCATACTATTTGCAATAGGTATGCTTCTATTGGGAATCACCAACAGCTCCATTCTCTTTTTACTAGCCGCTGCTTTAATCGGTTTAGGTTGGGGTACATTGTTCCCAAGCTTCCAAACAATTGCAATCCAAGCCGCTTCACCATCTAGGCGTGGAACGGCTACGGCTACCTTTCTATCGATCTTTGATACAGGTGTTGGAATTGGTTCTTCGGTTGTAGGTATGATTGGTGCCAAAATAGGATTTAGTTCATTTTATTTTTATAGTTCTTTCTATGTACTATTCGGGATTCTTTTCTATTATTTTATCCATGATAAAATAGTGAAACTTTCTATTAAAAAGACTCAATCAAAATCATCAGGGGCTTCAACGTCAATATGAGAAGGATAAAAAGGTGCTCCCTTTTTATCCATTTTTTTAATGAAAAGCAGATGATTAGATTAGGATATATATATTAGTTATAATTATTATTGTATAGTAACTCTACATAAGGAGCTGGGATGAAATGTTTGATGTTGTGATTGTTGGAGCTGGCCCTGCAGGCGCAAGTGCGGCTTTATTTACTGCAAAAGCTGGTAAAAAAACATTACTTTTAGATAATGATAAAGGTATGACAAAGCGTGCTTGGGTTGAAAACCATTATGGTGTAATGGAAATCGAAGGACCTGCTTTAGTCGACCTTGGAAAAAAACAAGCAGCAAAGTTCGGTGCTGAGATTGTCGAAACCAATGTTACAGCTATTGAAAAAAATGAGAACGGATTCAAGGTTGTAACGGAAAACGGGGAATACGAAGCAAAATTTGTAATCATTGCGACTGGTGTTTCAACTGACATTGCTGTAGCAGCAGGTGTTGCTACTAGAGAAGGAACAGAACCTCGAATTAAGACCGTTCTTGTAGTAGATGCATCTGGTAAGACTAATGTTGATGGCATTTGGGCTGCAGGAACTTGTGCAGGTGTAAGTGTTCATACCATTATCACTGCAGGGGACGGGGCAAAGGTTGCAATCAATGTAATCAGTGAAATGAATGGTGAGCGTTACGTTGACCATGATTTACTTAAATCTTAATATGTGAAGATAACCAGGTAGAACCGATTCTACCTGGTTTTAGTTTACAATCATCATCCCCATAAATGCTGAAAAGGTACAAAACAAGAAGGAGCTAGCAATGTAAACTGTCCCAACCTTCTTTCGATTAGCCAAAAATAATTGGACCGCCTCGTAGCCAAATGTTGAAAAAGTAGTAAATGCACCACAATATCCTATCCCCGCTAACAACCAAATCGATTCACTCAGACCATGAGATAGATAGAGACTCGTCAAAATTCCAAGTAAAAGTGAACCAAGTATATTAATAAATAATGTTGGAATTGGGAACTCCTGCTTTATTTTATTACCTATCCATACCCCTACTAGATAACGACTTGCTGCTCCAAATGCCCCACCTATACCTACTAACAGCATCAAGCTACACCACCTCTCTTTCTAGTCCTAACGTGGCCTATTTTATACCCTGCAAATGCTAGTAGAATCCCTACAAAGTTACTTAGGAAAATATATAGAGCTGCATATACGTACATTTTCTTTTCAAGCAAATGAATAACTTCTACTGTGAAAGTAGAAAATGTGGTAAATGAGCCGATGAATCCTGTTCCAAGAAATAATATTAGCTTTGGGTTCCATTTTTTTGTTAGAGCTGAAGAAGTCAAAGTCCACCCAAGCAGAAAACATCCTATAAGATTCACAGTTAAAGTTCCTATTGGAAATCCGTTTGTTATTACAAGCCATTCTCCGAGCATATATCGAAGAATCGCCCCAAAAAATCCACCCACCATAACCATAATTATGTTCATATAATCACTCGTTACTAGTTATTTTAATATCAATTATATCATTTCATCCTGTTACAAAATGATAAAAATGAAACCCTTCTTAAAGATGGTACGTAGTACTACTAAATATATTTCACCAAAACCAAAACGAAAGAGGAATGATCATGGAATCAAAGCAAATGCTTGAAGAAGAAATAAAGAGGATTGAAGCATGGGAAAAGGAACAAGGTGGCTTATGGTTTTGGGAACGAATTGGTCGATTACCTTTTAAAGTGTTAGATAAGCTAACACCAAAATTTATTCATGAAAAAATCGGAGTCCTATTAGAGGAATTAGGCAGTTATATTCAGACGGGTGGAAAATATCTTACGCAAGACAAAGCGATTTTCTCTCTTATCGAATCAAAAACAGATACCCCTATTTCGAGTATTAGTGATATTAGTCATATTCCACTCGAAGCTATGAAAGAGGCTAGTAAAGAACATGCTGAAAAATGGTCAACGATTGCTACACTCCAAGGAGCAACTACCGGCATTGGAGGAATTTTCACACTAGCTATTGATATCCCTGCACTTCTTGGAATGTCATTAAAAACCCTACAGGAGATCGCAATGATTCACGGGTACGACCCGAAGGAAAAAAGTGAAAGAATTTTTATTATTAAATGCTTACAATTCTCTTCTGCTGATATTGTTGGAAAACAAGCGATACTAAAAGAACTCTCTTCTTATTATCAGAAGGAGAACTCCTCTTATGAAATGATGTCTCAGCTACAAGGTTGGCGTGAGGTCGTTTATACCTACCGTGACAACTTTGGCTGGAAAAAGCTATTTCAAATGATTCCGATTGCAGGGATTATATTTGGTGCTATAACGAACCGATCGATGATTCATGACCTTACAGAGGTTGGAAATATGCTCTACCGTAAAAGAAGAATCCTCGATCGCCTGCAAAGCGTACAAAAGGAACATAGTGAGAGTAGTGAACAAAAAGAACGTAGTGAGACGAGTGAACCTTCTCCAACCTAAATAATGGACCTAGTGGGAAACAAGCCAATAACATAGTTCGAGCTCTCTATAAAAAGACCCCTAACCGGGTCTTTTTATTATCCTTCTATATTTGGACGAACCCTTCCCTTCTTAGAGTCACGTTTTTTTATTAAAAAGAATAGAATACATAGAGACTTTCATACATGAAGAGGGGTTATTAATATGAAATGGAAAAATTATGGATTATGGGTCTCAATTGCATCAATCCTTTATATGGTGTTTAGAGATCTTGGTGTTCAGATAGATTTAACTTCATGGGAAACCTATGTAACAGCAATCTTAGGTGTACTTGCTACACTTGGTATAATCTCCAATCCTGAAAAAGGGAAAGGGTATTTTGACCGTATCCCAAGTTCACCTGTAGAAGCAGTTACACAAGTAGTTGAACAGCTACAAAACCAACAACCTCAACAAACGAATACACAACCAAGCATTCTAAATCTGAACCAACCACTCCAGAGCCAACAGGTTACGAATCAATCCCAAGCAATTCCTACACAAAATGTTGCTCCACAAACACAAGAAGTGGAACTTTCAAATGTTCCCGCTAAAGGAAAAGAAGTACCTGAAACGGCAGTTCAAAGTAATCAACAGGCAACAGTTGAACCTTCAACTACTCCAGACCAAATTGTGAATGAGAACCAAACAAATGCAAGTCAAACACCGACTTCTCGTGGTTCAATTCATGGTATGCCTGCACCACCTAATGAGTTTATGTAAAAGTTCTTACGTGCCTATTTCCTTTTAGGCGCGTTTTATTATTTTATTTGCTAGCGATTTAATTTATGAATAATCCTTCCATGTATATAAGAAACTACACATATAGAAACTGAAGTGTGGTGGATATTACGGATGTGAAAGCAATTGAACGGTTATTCTGGAGTATTGCCCTTCCTGGGTTTGGGCAATTTTTAAACAAACAATACATAAAAGGAATTACGTTTATTTTATTAGAATTCTTAGTCAACACTCAAGCAAATTTCAATGAGATTATACGACTAAGCTTTTTAGGAAAAACACAATTAGCTCTAGAGGTAGCCAATTACGGTTGGCTTATGTTTTATCCATGTCTTTATTTTTTTGCAATGTGGGATGCCTTCAAAGATGCAGGTGGCGGAAAAAAACCTTTTTCCTTCCTTCCATTTGTTTTCAGTGCCTATTGTGTTACAGTTGGTCTCATGGTTTCACCAAATGCAGTTTTTTTCGGAGTTACGCTAGGACCTGTATGGTTTCCAATGATGTGTGTAGTTCCGGGTTTATTAATTGGTTTTCTTCTACAAAAATTGATTCTTTCATTTAGTACTGTTGAGGCTTAGTACATACACTTCAATATGTATTGTAAAAGGGGTACAAGAACGTACCCCCTTTTCACATTTCATCATTTACCGATAAACATTTGTGTCCAATAATTCCCTTCAACATGTCCCACACCAATATGTGTGAAAGAAGAGCTTAGGATATTTTTCCGATGTCCTTCACTATTCATCCACGCATTTACTACCTCTTCAGGAGATCGTTGACCCTTAGCAATATTCTCCCCTGCAGCACGGTACTGAATGCCAAACGTTTTCATCATATTAAATGGTGAACCATATGTTGGGCTTGTATGTGAAAAGTACCCATTTTGCTTCATATCTGCTGATTTTGTTCTAGCAACCTCACTAAGCTTTTCATCTACTTGTAAAGGTGCTAATCCATATTTAGCACGTTCATTATTCGTCAATGTTACGACTCTTTGTTCAAATTCACTTAAAGAATGTGCTACAGGTTGAGTCTCAACTTGGGATGGCTCCTGAACTGGCTGTTGCTGAACAGGCGCAGGTTGTGGTTCAGGCTGACTATTAAATTCTTCAGTCGGAGTATTTTGAGTTTGCTCAGGCTGTTTTTCTGTTGGCGTTGTTACTTTGAAATTTGGATAATATTTGCTTAGTAGTTTTTGAATATACGTGTTCCAGTTACTATTTTCATTAAAGGAAACTGTATATGGTTTTTGGTAAACTTTTGTTCCTGTTTCTACATTACTTTGTGCTCCAACCAATGATCCTCCTATTAAAAGAGACCCTGCTACAGCTACAGATAATATTGTTTTTTTCATGATTTCTCCCTCCTACTTGTGACTACGGGTACATCATATCATGAGTTTTTTGTAATATTTCAGGGAGGATTTTCCAAACATTTTTTGTTATTACTCCTCTTTTCCAATTTCAAAAAACAACACCTACATAGAATAGGAATTTTCGCAATTTATTCTAAAATTAATAGTCTGTAATAAATTTACAGGTATGGTTTAATTTACGCCTATTTTGATATTGACAAGCTTTTAAATGCCTTCTGAGTATGACGAAGATTAAAATTAAATTACATATTTTTCGATGTGATTCCACACGTTAACTTACCATGTAAGCAAAAATTATACACTTTAAGTCGAATCAATTGTAGAATAATGATGAATAAACAAATGTGGTAAAGGAGGAAATATGAAAAGAAAAATTACGCTGAAAACATTAGTAGAGATTTTAGTGGTATCAACTCGGTTAGGAATCACATCCTTTGGAGGACCAACTGCACACTTAGGTTACTTCCATGAGGAGTATGTCCGCAGAAAAAAGTGGATGGATGAACGAAGCTATGCTGACTTAGTTGCCCTATGTCAATTCCTACCAGGGCCCGCCAGTAGCCAGGTTGGTATTGGAATTGGAGTCATGCGTGGAGGAGTAATCGGTGGAATCACATCTTTTATTGGATTTACCCTTCCTTCTGTGGTGTTGTTAATTCTATTTGCCATTCTTTTACAAGACTCGGATTTGGTTAATTCAGGTTGGATCCATGGGTTAAAAATTGTGGCAGCTGCGATTGTTGCTCATGCTATTTTAGGTATGGCGCAAAAATTAACTCCTGATAAAGAACGGAAAACAATTGCACTACTTGCTATCGTCGGAACATTATTATGGCAAACCGCAATTACTCAGGTCATTATTATTTTGATTGCAGGACTTATAGGCTACTTATTATATAAAGGTACAAGTACAACTGAAGAATCAAATTTCCACTTCCCTGTTTCGCGACGATTTGGAATGATTTGTTTAACCATATTTTTTGTGCTATTGCTAGTCTTACCGATAGCAAGTGAGGTAACTTCTCATAAATGGATTGCTATGTTTGACAGCTTTTATCGTTCTGGATCTCTTGTATTTGGAGGAGGTCACGTTGTATTGCCTCTTTTAGAACGTGAATTTGTTCCGACAGGCTGGTTATCGGAAGAAGCATTTCTTGCTGGATACGGAGCAGCTCAAGCAGTACCTGGACCATTATTTACCTTTGCTGCTTACCTTGGAGCAATCATGCAAGGATGGCAAGGTGGAATTCTAGCAACTGTAGCAATTTTTCTACCTGCATTTTTACTAATTTTAGGTACGCTTCCGTTTTGGGATGCGTTGCGCAAAAATCCTAAGGTAAGTGGTGCGTTAATGGGTGTGAATGCAGCTGTAGTAGGTATCCTAATTGCTGCGTTTTACCACCCAATTTGGTCTAGCACTATTCTGAGACCGATTGATTTTGCTTTTGCAGCTGTATTGTTCAGCATTCTTTCTTATTGGAAGCTCTCACCATGGATAGTCGTAGTATCCGGAGCAGTTGGAGGAGCCTTACTTACATTGTAAAAAGTTGGTGCTTAGGTACCAACTTTTTTCATTTGCCTATCGAAATACGGATGAAGGCACATCAAAGATTATCCATAAAAAGACCACAAAAAAGCCTGAAGCAACCCATGCACGAAGTGGTTTAACATGGTGGATGCGTAGAATTGTAAACATAACAATATTAAACAATGCAGACCATCCTAAATGCCACCCATTAGAATACTTTAAGCCAAAAAATAGGTCACTTATTTCATTAATAACATATAATAGCGACCAAAATAGAATGTAGATAGCCTGTTTACATATACTTTTCGTTTCAGGGTACCTACCTAAGAAAATCAATATCGTAGCGGGGTACTTTACCGCCATTATAGATAAAGAAACATGTGTATTTGTAATCCCTAGCTCTCTGTCGACTCCTTGATGGCTATATGACCACATTGGATAATAATCAGAAAGCATATATAAATAAACAAAATCTCCTAGTATAAAAAAGATAAATGTAGGACGATACTGTTTAAAGGTTTCGCCAATCTCCCCATTTAAATAAAGCAACTAACCAGACTAGTCCATACATCGCATTCACAAAAGGCACCTCATATCTATTCAAAACCAAATAATATTTTACATTTAACCACTGTAAATTTTCTTAAGTTGATAATCAATATCTCCAAATAATGGTAAAATAATAGGCTAGTGGTTTTATCATATGCCTTATACATTTCGGTATCTATTTATCGATTACACTATTTGATAAGAACTAAAAAATATTATGGGATCTTATTTATCAATATATTAAGCGGTTTATATAAATAGAGTACTAGTACTAAGAAAGAACATGAAAAAACACGCTGATTTGAATCAGCGTGTTGCATAGTTTAATGGTTCAGTGCTTTATCAAGTCCGCTAGGGGCTTTATGAACCGCAAGCTTTTCAATTAATTTAGTACTTTCCGTGTTTAAGCCTTTTAGATTAACTTTTATCCCATTTTGATGGTACTTTATGACAACCTTATCAATTGCTCCAACGGCTGAATCATCCCATAGATGAGCATTTGATAAATCAAGGTCTACTTCTTTTACATCTTCTTTGTAATTAAAACTGTTTACAAAGTCAGTAACAGACGCAAAGAATAGCTGTCCAGATACATGATATACCTTTTTATAAGAATCCTTAGCTGAAAGGCTTGTGACTTTTACCTTTGAAATCTTAGCTGCAAAGAAGATTGCACTTAAGATAATACCTACTAATACACCTTTAGATAGGTCGTGTGTGTTTAATACTGTAATAACCGTGACTATCATAACGATTGTGTCAGTTATAGGTACATTTTTAATTGTTTTCAATGATGACCATTCAAAGGTACCAATCGATACCATAAACATGACACCTACTAAAGCTGCCATTGGAATCCGAACAAGAAAATCATTTAATACCAGGATAAGAACCATTAGAAAGATACCAGCTACAAGTGTAGAGAGTCTTCCCCGTCCTCCTGATTTAACGTTAATCACAGACTGACCAATCATTGCGCAGCCTGCCATACTACCAAAGAAGCCAGAGACAATATTTGCAATACCTTGTCCACGTGCTTCTTTATTTTTATCACTTTCGGTATCTGTCATCTCATCAACAATTGATGCTGTTAGCAGAGATTCTACTAACCCAACAATCGCAATTGATAAAGAATACGGGAAGATAATTTGCAATGTTTCAAATGTAATTGGAATATCTGGAATTAAAAAGATTGGTAAAGTGGATGGGAGTTCTCCCATATCCCCAATCGTCCGCACATCACTATTTGTGAATACAGCTATAATTGTCATTACGATGATAGCAATTAATGGTGAAGGAACAGCTTTTGTAAAACGCGGTAAAATATAAATAATGGCTAATGCCCCCGCTACCATTGCATACATTTGCCATGACTCCCCAACAAAGTGGGGCAATTGGGCGGTAAAGATTAATATAGCAAGTGAGTTAACAAATCCTGTCATTACAGAACGAGGAACAAACTTCATGAGTCTTCCTAATTTCAATACACCCATGATAATTTGTAAGATACCTGTTAAAATTGTAGCAGCAAGTAGATATTGCAAGCCATGGTCCGCTACCAAGGTTACCATTAATAATGCAGTTGCCCCCGTAGCTGCAGAAATCATCCCCGGTCTACCACCAACAAACGCGATCGTCACTGCAATACAGAACGATGCATAAAGACCAATCATCGGGTCTACCCCTGCAATAAGAGAAAATGCGATTGCCTCTGGAATCAAAGCTAACGCAACAACAATCCCAGCGAGCACATCTCCCCTCACATTCCCAAACCACTCAGATTTTAATGTAGAAAAATTCAACTTAGCACCTCTTTCTTGACCAGAGGGACGGTTCTCCTGGTTCATAGAACCAGGAGAACCGTCCCCATGGTACTTTTATTATTATTGTGACTTTCAACTCTCATGAAAGTCGGGTCCGTCGAGAACAAAACATATTATATACGAATGTGACAAAACTGTGAAACAACCATGTAAACGCACACATTTTAAAATATCTCTTTATATCTTTCGTTTTCTACCTGTTTCTTTACCTTTTCTATTAAGAGAAAAAAGTGGGTAGAAGATTAAGGAAATAAATATATGAAAAAAAGTGGGATAAACTTAAAAGCTAATTCTGCGAGGAAGCTAACTATAAGCTGATGCTGAGGGGATACACATAAATACAAATGAGAAAAATAACAATTCCTAAAACAATAAAACAACAGAGGACTATCTTCTCATCTATACTCGTTATTTAACAATCAACACTGGACAATTCGCTCGCTTTGCTACCTTATGACTTACACTCCCGAGTACAAATTCCTGAAAAACATTCAGTCCACGACTTCCTATAATCACTATTTCATAGTCATTTTTATTCGCATACTCAACAATAGAAGGACCTGGTTCTCCATGTAATATAATGACTTCATAAGATACCCCTGCCTTTTGGGACATCTCTTCAACATCCTTCATTCGATCCCTACGCTTATTCTCAAAATCAGCGGAATTCCAATTCTTAATTACATCTGACTTAACCTTATCAGGATCAACCACATAGACAACATCAATTTTAGCTTTTGGACTACACCTAGCAATAGTTATCGCATTCTCAGCCGCCCGCTTCGAATGCTCCGACCCGTCTGTAGCCAATAGAATCTTCTTGTACATTATGCATAGCCTCCTAGTAGACCAGAAGAACCGTCCCCTTGGTACTTTCTTTAATGAGATACAATTGCTTTCCAAAATTCTTTTGCGATTAATTGATAGCCTGTTGTACTTAGATGAATGTCAAGAGGGTTTGGTAAATATTCTTCAAATTTCTTTGCTATAATCTTTTCCGTTGACACATACGTTCCACCATAAGCAAGTGTCACAGACTGAATAACTCCATTTAAGGAATCTAATAAAGGTAACAGCAATGCCTGTTCTTGCTCAGATACATATGGGAAAGCATTGTAATAGCCCATGACGTATAGCTCTGCCTTCGGATTTAAGGCTTTTATTTTATACAAGATATCATTTAGGTTTTGTTGGACATGATAAATAGCGGTTGCTGTTGTTGAGGGATTTATTTTCAAGGCACGTAATAAATCATTTGCTCCGATATCAATGGTAATGACATTGGCATCTCGTAGTGAAGCTTTGACATCTTCTCTATTTAATTGATTCTTCAAATCAGTTGAAGTATATCCTGGAAAACCAAAATTTGAAAAGTCTACAGTATATTGTGACTGCTCAAATCTATCCTTTAAAAATTCCGGATACCCCAAACCATCCTGTCCGTATGGAGTCCAACCTGCTGCTAATGAATCTCCTAACGCCACATAATTTACAAACTTTTTCTCCGGGTTACCTGCAAACACTCCCGCTGGTAATATGAGGGCCAAAATTAAAACAAGCAAAAAATATGACAGCCTCTTAAACAAAACTTTCATCCAACCAATCCCCCTCAATTTGTTCTTAATACAGTACAACTCTAGAATAACAGAGAAAAATCTCTTATGGCAATGACTAATAAAGTCGAAAAAAGACCAAAGGGACGGTTCTTCTGGTTCAAAAAGAACCAAAAGAACCGTCCCTGTGGTACACTTAAACATATTTCCGATGCACGGATTTCCCGTCATAGGTAAAGATGACTGTTTTGTTCTCGAGAATTGTTTCCATATGCACTGGTCTTCCCCAAAGTTGATAGATATATGGCAATACCTTTTCAAGATATTTCAAATCCAATTCAATGTCTTCATACCAATGCTTCAAGTATAGTTCACCACTTTTAAGGTAGTCTCCGTCATTAACTGTAATATATGGGAAACCACCGTTTACCCTCATGCTGACAAGCTGATCACGAACCTGTTCCCAGCCCTTATCAACGATTTTATAGTCACGTCCTTGCTTTTGGAATAAATACATATCCTCTCTCATGACTAAATCCTTTGTTAGATAATTGCGGATAAATGAGATATCTGATTCTACCTCTCGTACTTCAAAGATTTTTTCACGTCCTGATCTAGGTTGAACACTACGTTCAATCATTTCCTTCGTCGGATTATTATATCTTTCTTCGATGTCCTCGAAGATTTTTAAGCCAAGATAATATGGATTTATGCTTGTTCTAGAAGGTTGAACTACACCCGCATTAAGCTTAGCGAATTCAATTGCTTCATCTGAAGTCAGATCCATTTCTCGAATAATGCGTTGGTGCCAGTAGGAAGCCCATCCTTCGTTCATGATTTTTGTCTCAAGCTGTGGCCAAAAATACAGCATTTCTTCACGCATCATGGTAAGAATATCTCGTTGCCAATGGTCTAACTCTCGACTATATTGTTCAATAAATAAAAGGATATCTTTTTCAGGTTGAGGTGGGAATTTCTTTTTCTTCTTGTTAACTGGTTGTGGTTTGGTTTGCTTTTTATCTAGGCTCCAAAGGTCGTCATACGGAGTTGAGCTCTTTTTCACTACTTCCTCATCTTCTACATCTTCCATGCTCCACGCAAGCTTCGGTCGCATTAATGAGGGATCGATATGCTCTTGAATCGCAAGAACTGCATCTAAAAATGTCTCTACCTCTTTTTTTCCATATAAATGTTCGTAATGCTTTACTCGTTCAGCAGTTGCAGCCATACTTTCTACCATATCGCGTTTTGTATTACTAAACCTGCAATTATTTTTAAAGAAATCGCAATGAGCGAGCACGTGGGCAACAATTAATTTGTTTTGAATAAGGGAATTTGAGTCAAGTAAAAATGCATAACAAGGATCAGAATTGATAACAAGTTCATATATTTTGCTAAGTCCTAAATCATATTGAAGCTTCATTCGATAAAATTGCTTACCAAAGCTCCAGTGTGAAAAACGTGTAGGCATCCCGTAGGCACCAAATGTGTATATGATATCTGCAGGACAAATCTCATATCTCATCGGATAAAAATCAAGCCCGAAGCCTTCTGCTATCTCAGTTATTTCATCAATTGCATGTTCAAGCGCTCGGCGTTCTGAATCTCTCACAGTTGATCTCCCCCTTTTCATCCTTATCACAATTTATGAAGGATTGGTCAAAATGATGAAGGGGATTTGCCAATGCTATGATAATTTAACAATTAGTGAATAGTCATACATTATATTTTCTCTTATATTGAGTATAGACAAAACATATTATGACTTTGTCTATACTCTCGGTATATTTACTTTACTTCTTCAATACTAAGAGACAAGAGTGTATCTGTTTTTGGATTGAACAGAATCATAACACGAGCAGTAAACGAACGCTCTTGAGTTTGAACCTTCAACTCAAATGTATCTTTGGCTTGAGTTTCCGTAATCTCTTCTCTTCCTTTGTACTGATAATCACTTATTTTTCCGTTCGTATAGCTAAGCTTTGCAACATCAACTGCAATTCTACCCCATTTTTCATAATCTGTTGGGAGCTGTTGTTGTTGTGGTGGTTTCTGGGGTTGCTGTTGAGGTGGCTGCTGCTGAGCACTAACGCCAAGGCCACCTACAAGCAGGATAAACCCACAAATAAAAGAGACAAATGTAGCTTTTTTCATATTTACTACCTCCTATGTAAAAATCAATTGTAGTTTACTCATTTTGATAATGATTTACTCAGTTTTTTTAGTTGTTTTAGTTCCTTTTTCTTTCTTGCTTTGATTTGTCCTCAAATTCAGCGCAATCCATTATTCAAAATTGTTTTGGTTTGTTGTCCAACATTTACACCGAAAAAATAAGCAGTTTCTTCACACACTAGTAATAACTCCTACAAAGGAGGTAACACAGTGAATACTGTAGACTATGACAGAGCTCTCTATTACACGCATCGATCACAGTGGGATAACCTACTTATTTTAATGGTTAGAACAAAGGATGACTTCTTATCCAAGAAGATTGAACACTTCTTACACGCATATAACTTTGAAAAAGACTATTCAGTCATAGAACGAAACCTCTATGCTTTACTACGATATATTGACCATGCATCTACGGAAAGCATGGAAGAACTAACTGCAACAATGTAAAAGGATTCAGTGGGGATACTAGAAATCTCCACTGTTTTTTACATATAAAATTCATGGTTTATTTTATAGTCGGTATGTTTTCAATATTTATAACAGGCACTATTCGACGAGACAAGTCCTTAGTGACGAAAAGTGGTAAAAGTGAGCGAAAAATGGTACTGAGACGGCTTATCTGTGACCAAAAGTTGGAAGATAGCTCAAAAAAGGGCACTGAAACCACTCCTCAATGACCAAAAACTCGGAGAAACCACGAAAAGCGGCACTGAGACCACTCCTCAGTAACCAAAAATTCGGAGAAACCACGAAAAGCGGCACTGAGACCATTCCTCAGTGACCAAAATCTGCAAGGACCCACGAAAAAGGGCATTGAGACAAGTCCTCAGTGACCAAAAATTCGGAGAAACCGCGAAAAGCGGCACTGAGACCATTCCTCAATGACCAAAATCTGCAAGTACCCACAAAAAAAGTCACTGAGACAACTCCTCAGTGACCAAAAACTCGGAGAAACCACGAAAAGCGGCACTGAGACCATTCCTCAATGACCAAAAGCTGCAAGTACCCACGAAAAAGGGCACTGAAACCCCTCCTCAATGACCAAAAACTCGGAGAAACTACGAAAAGCGGCACTGAGACCATTCCTCAGTAACCAAAAATTCGGAGAAACCGCGAAAAGCGGCACTGAGACCACTCCCCAGTGTCCAAAATCTGCAAGT
>JBLKRX010000027.1:0-59374 GCA_047608075.1 Ferdinandcohnia humi | reverse complement strand
TTTGTCCACCGATAGTGTCAGGCACCATAGAAATACATTTGTCCACCGATAGTGTCAGGCACCATAGAAATACATTTTTCCACCCATGGTGTCAGGCACCATAGAAATACATTTGTCCACCGATAGTGTCAGGCACCATAGAAATACATTTTTCCACCCATGGTGTCAGGCACCGCAGAAATACAGTTGTCCATCTCAGGAGGACAGTTGTTCTTTAGTTGGGTGCTTTACTTAATTGGGGAGGTTTGGTGCCTGACATGGAAAATCGAACAGATAGAGGTGGAGTAAGAGGGGAGTACTTATTAGAAGTGCTGTTCAAAAAAGGATGAACATCCGCTTGTATAAACATTGCTTCGTCATTTAATAAGACTTCTTAATATAAGGAAATAATAAATAATCAGCGGTACCAGGGATTAATGTCATGTTTAATCAATACATAGGATCGTCATTCATATTATGTGAACGATGCGAATATAGGAATTCCTATGATACAATTAGTACATACATACGATCAATCAAATGAAGGTCTAAAAGAGAAATAGATAGAAACGAGGAAATGAGATGACGAACATAACGCATAAGCAGCCAAAAAAACTAAAATGGACAACCCGTGCAGTTGCAATCATTATTGGGGCAATGGTCACAGCATATGGACTAGAAGCGGTATTAATTCCGAACAACGTCTCAGACGGAGGTGTAACGGGTCTAAGTATCGCAGGTTCACAATTATTTGGATTACCGTTAGGTGTTTTAATCGCAGTTTTAAACATACCTTTTGTATTTTTAGGATATAAGCAAATTGGAAAAAGCTTTGCTATTTTTTCTGTTATCGGTATTGCTTCACTAGCTGTAGGAACAATTGTGATGCACCATGTTCCAACTATTATTGAGGGAGATACGTTGTTAATAACCGTTGTTGGCGGTATTATTATCGGCTTTGGAATGGGATTAGCATTACGTAATGGTGGGGCTTTAGATGGCATCGATATGTTAGCCGTATTACTATCGAGAAAATTACCTTTTGGAACAAGTGATCTAATCCTATTTTTAAACATGTTTGTGTTTATTGTTGTATCAACAGTTTTTGGGCTCCAAGGTGCTATCTTGTCGGGGATTGCTTATTTTATAGCATCCAAGGTGATTCATATTGTGGAAACAGGTTTAAGTGGTTCAAAAACGTTTAAAATTATTACAAATCAGCCTGAAATTATGGTAGACACAATTCGTAATCGGTTAGGTCGTGGGGCAACATATAATTTAGTTGAAGGCGGTTATTCAAACGAACAATTCAAAGAAATTACTTGTGTAATCAACCGATTAGAAGAAAGCAAAATGAAAGAAATAATAAATGAAATTGATGAAAATGCGTTTGTCATTGTATATGACGTAGCAGAAGTTAAGGGAGGAAATTTTAGGAAACATGATATCCATTAAGTTTAACCTCTTTAGTCTTTTACAAAAAAGAAGCGTGAATCCTAAAAATTGGGTTGACGCTTTTTTCTACGTTCTTACACAAAGAAAACCATCACTTTGATGGTTATGCTGCAGACAATTCATTTATATAAACTAATTTTACATTATGTATAAATTGAACGCTTCTGATTTCTACCATTCCATTCTTGTAATCATGAATAATAGTGTAAGGTTGATTATTATAATAAACAGTTTGCCCTCGCATGCAAAACACCTCTAATTAAAAATATGTTTCATTTCTACTATATATTTCTGTAGCGATCAAGATTATATGTCCGTTTTATGAAGAAAATTTTAAAAATTCAATTTAATACGAAAGCTGGCTTTGGGGATCAAGTAACCTATCTTACTGGGCCAGCTTTGCAAACCTCAGAAAAGCTAGTTTGCGAAAATCAGAGATTTGACTTCTTCTTTATTGATGCTGATAAAGAGAACTATGAAAACTACCTGAACTATTGCCTAAAGCTAGCTCAGCCCGGTGCCAAAATCGTTGCTGACAACGTACTTGCGGGTGGTAGAGTAGTTGACCAGAATACTAAGCAGAAACGTTATACAGACGTTATGAAAAAATTCAATGAAACGGTTGCCAATCATCCTCAATTAGAATCACTGCTAATTCCAATTGGTGATGGGCTTACTGTCTCGCTAGTGAAAAAATAAAATATGTTGTTATGCAGAATTTAATAGAGCGCTAATCCTAGTACGGGATTAACGGTTTTTTTTGTAACTGAATCTTATAATTATAAAACTTTGTCTTGACTTAAAGTTAACTCTAAGAAGTAGTATGAAAAAGGAGGCGATATTCATGTTATACACTATTTCTCAAGTTGCGAAGCGAACAGGTTTTACTACACATACGTTGCGTTATTATGAAAAAATTGGAATTTTATCCTCGCCACAAAGAACAAGTGGGAAGAGACTTTATTCAGAAGGAGACGTTCGGTTGCTTACATTTTTGAAACTCCTAAAAAGTACCGGTATGTCATTAGAGGATATTCACGAATTTTTGATTGACGGATGTCTATTAGATAGTACCGAAGTAAACAAAGATAGGAGCAGGAAAATACACAAACGTATTGAAATTTTGCAAAAGCATTTACTTGAATTAAAAAATCAAAAGAACGAAATTGAAACGATTATTAATCTAACGGAAGAGAAGCTAGATACGTATCGGGAAATGATAGAGGGGGAACCAGAATGAAAGGGAAAATCTATTTAATGCTAATTGGATTTGCCATAGTTACCGGTTCAACTTTTAATCTAGCGAAGTACGCCGTTACATATTTTTCACCAGCCAGTGCCGCAGGTTGGAGATTTGGCATTGCTGCAACATTTATGATTGTACTCTTAGTCTTACAAAAGGAAGTAAATTGGAACACATTAAAGGAAAATGGGAAAATCTACATTTTATTAGGTGTGGTAGGGGTGTTCGGGTTTAACACTTTATTCTTTTTAGGAATGGAATATACATCACCACTTAATGCAGCGTTAATAATGGGGACTAACCCGTTACTTACTACAGTGTTAGCCTATCTTATTCTTAAAACTCCAATTACGGCTAGGCAAATAATAGGCATCTTTTTCGCTCTTACTGGGGTGTTATTAGTTCTATCCAAAGGATCTATTGAAGCCATTTCTAGTCTTTCAAACTCCATGGGAGATTTGTTAGTATTTATGGGAAATTTTTGCTGGGCATTATACGGAGTATTGGGGAGAAAGTATGTAAAAAATAGTTCTACCATGGAGACTACGACGTATACAATGATAGTTGGTTCCCTATGTCTCATCTTATTATCAGTACTGCAACCTGTCACTCAACCACTATCAACTGTAACGTTATCTGCTTGGGGTGCAGTCTTATTTATGGCTATTTTCACTAGTGTTTTAGGCTATTTATGGTGGAACAGGGCAATTGAAGTGATTGGAGTTGGGAACACCTCCATCTTCTTTAACTTAGTTCCTATCGTAACAATGATTCTTTCTATGATGACAGGTACCTCTGTTACGATTAGTCAAATCGCAGGAACGATTTTGGTAATCGTTGGTGTATTAACATCATCTGGTTTCTTTTACAGATTTAATAAGATTCATATGGTATCATCTCAAAGGTAAGGTTAAAGAAAAATGGTGTAATGCTTAACTAGAGCATACAAGAACTTTAATGAAGGACTTTCCTCTTATATATCGAATAATACAGAAGAAGAAATTACTTTATAGGGAGTGGAAAAGTCTATGATTAGTAAGGTTGGTCAAATTATGTTGTATGTAAATAACCAAGACGAGGCAGTGTCTTTTTGGACAGAAAAACTTGGATTTAGTGTCATTTCTGAAGAGAATAATGGGCAAGGTATGAGATGGATTGAAATTGCTCCAAAAGAAGGGGCAGAAACAAGCATTATCTTACACAATAAGGAATTCGTTGCTAAAATGTCACCTGGATTAAATCTAGATACACCTTCCCTTATGTTTTTCACGGAAAATCTTGAAGAACTACATAGCGATTTATCAAGTAAAAATATTACTGTCGGAGACATCGTAAATATGCCATCTGGTAGAGTATTTAACTTTGCAGATAACGAAGAAAATTATTTTGCAGTTATGGAAAAGTAATCACAGCATTTATGGTTCATCATGACTTTACTAAAATCATCACTAGAATGAACTATTTTCATTCTTGTAGTAAAGCGTCATTATTAGTGCTTCATGGTCGGCTATCGGATAGCGTTAATCCAACAAAAAGGATTAGCGCTATTTTTATTCCAAGCCAGTCTTCACCCTAAACGAGCTTCTGCGATTATCATGCGAAAAGCTTTCGGAACAAGCATAGCTTGTTCCCGCGGAGATTACTCTCCTAGAAGCCTTCCTAGTGCTTTAAGCAGCTAGAGGTCAAAAACGCGAAGCAATGAAAAGGTAAAGAGCGACTTTTTTTGCCACAAACATTTGCTTGTTGGACTTGCACAAGGACGTGCTGACGTCAACGTTCGCCACAGGACGTGGCGGATTTTAGTTGACGTTCCTTTTTCAAGGCGCTTGCGCTTTTGTTCAAGGGTGCTTGTGAAGAAGATAAAAAAATAACTTTCCCTCTCTTGCTATTAAAATTCAAATAATATCAAGTATTACTATTTTCTTGTCTGAACATTATAATCAGGAGTGGGAGTTGAGTAAAATGAATCAAAAAGATATTGGGAATATACGAAAGCAATTTAAGCTACACAATGAGAATTTGAAAATCAGAGAAATCTTCAATGTATATGTAAAAAAAGAGTCAAACGAGATTTATCATCATGTTAGTCTACCGTTCCAAATGCTAGAACAGGAAGCGCAGGAACTGTTTTTAGCAAACTTCAAAAAGGTTTTAACGGGTCAGCTTGATGCGAAATTGTTTGATTTAAAGTTTCAACGTGATGTAGATGATAGCACACAAATGGTCCTCTTCAATGGGTTACAAGCAGAAGCTACGGAGGATTGGAATGAAGCTATGCTGAGCATCGTTGAAAGGATGTACGCTCATACTGTATATGAATTTGATACGATGGTGACGTTTATTCGAGGCGAATATCGAAAACCGACCCGAAAAAGGGATTTGGAATCCGAAGAGGGCGGGAATGATGAGGTTTATTCTAGCGAATTTATTCTTTGTAGCTTGAATAAAACCGATCAGCAGAAGAAAGCCCTAGTGTTTGATTATATCCATAAGGAATTTAGACCGTATAACAATGTTGATCCAATCATTAATTTAGCTTCTCCTTTAACAGGCTTTATGTTTCCTGCTTTTATTGATAATGCAGCAGATGTGAATCATATTTTATTTTATGCGGGGAAAGGAAATCACCTGGATGTAGGATTTATTGAAGAGGTTCTTCACTGTGAAGACATCATTACTGTGGAGGAAAATAAGGAAAGCTTCGAAGCTATTCTTAAAACGGTAATTGGTGACCAAGTGAATCCTGAGGTCATTTCCAATGTATATGAGGAAATCGATAAATTGGTGCAAGAGAGTGAAGAAGAAGGAAAAGAGGAAAGTGAAACACCGATGTTAGATTATAAAGACATTGGACGCATCTTAGAGGTCAGCGGGGTTGAAAATGTTGATGCGGCTAAGGTAGAACATGCTTTCAAGGATGTCCTATCTGATGAAAGACATGAATTTAAAGCAAAAACTCTCGTGCCTAAGAAGATTAAAATCAATACAACATTGGCAGACCTTAAAATCGCACCGAAAGACCTGAAAAATGTAAAATATATTATGTACCAAGGCAAACGCTGCTTATTGTTGGAAATCGAAGATGATGTAGTTGTAGAAGGGTTTACATTAGAGCCGGGGACACTTTTTTAAGGAAACGGCCAAATATATATAGTTGGTTCTTTCGCGAAGGTGGGCCAACTATTTTTTTCTTGACGGAGTTCTTTTATGGGTTCTGGGATGTACGAAAAAGGGCTCATGTAATTAATGATTACGTAAGCAGTAAACTGTGATTATAAAATTGAAGTTTTAGGACCAATATATTTTTACACACAAATAACCCTCTCAACAATACAGTGAGAGGGGAGCTTTTGCTATCTATTTTGAAACTGCTGGAAAGACTTTACAGTCTGAATTTTTTTACTGCTTCCTGTAATTCTTCTGCCATGAATGATAATGAAGCAGCTGAAGAAGCTATTTCTTGCATGGAAGCTAATTGTTCTTCTGTTGCTGCAGATACATCTTGGCTCTGGTGAGTAGTTTTGTTAGCTATTTCATCAATTTCACTCACAGCTTCAACTACCTGTTGTGCTCCTTGAGACATTTGCTCAATTGATGCTGAAACCTCTTGTATCTGTGTAGAAATATTATCAACAAATTGCTGAATTTGTTTAAAGGAACCCCCTGCATCGTTTACAACATTTATTCCCTTTTCAGTCTCTTCTGTTCCTTTATTCATTGATTCTACTGCTTGTTTTGTGTCTGCTTGAATTGAAGAAATAAGCTGACGAATATTTTCTGTAGATTTTGCTGACTGTTCCGCTAACTTTCTTACCTCATCGGCTACCACAGCAAAACCTTTTCCATGTTCCCCTGCTCTTGCAGCTTCAATTGCTGCGTTTAATGCCAATAGATTCGTCTGTCCAGCAATATCAGAGATCACATTTACAATTTGGTTAATTTCTTCTGAACGTTCTCCTAATGAATAGATAATTGTTCCTAAATCAGTAACAGATTCATTAATTTGTTGCATTTGTTGAATCGATAATTGAATGGCTCGTTCTCCGTTTTCTACAACACGTAATGCTTCAGAAGATGTTCGTGAAACGTTTTGAGAGTTCATTTCAATTTGTTGAATTCCTAAAGACATTTCTTTAACGATTTCATTTGTTTGTCGTACCATTTCTGTCTGCTGATCCGTGCCAACTGCAACCTCTTGAATTGCATTTGCAACTTGTTCAGTAGCTTGACTATTTTGTTCTGAACTTGCATTCAATTCCTCTGATGAGGAAGCTAATAGTTCTGATTTTTCTCCTACATGAGTAATCAACTCACGCAAGGAACCTAACATCTTATTAAAGCTATTTCCTAATTTCCCTACTTCATCATTATTTTTAACATTTACAGAATGAGAAAGGTCTCCATTACTTACTTTTTCAGTAACATCCACTAATAAAGACAAAGGCTTCGTAATACTTCTAACAATAATAATTGATACGACTACCCCAATAATGATAAAAATGGCTACCACGGCCAATGTTGTAAGTAGGATAGGTTGAATTGCTTGATCAATTTCACCTTGTTGCATTAAGCCTGCGATTTTCCAGCCGGTTAGTTCATTTGTGACAAAGTCAATTTCATCGGCATTCGTTTCGTCATAAATATGCCCTTTTTGGTCTTGATACATTAACTTGCTGTATACATTGCCTTGGACTTCTTCACCAGTTTTTTCGGTTGGGTGGACTAAATATTTCTTCTGTCCTGTAAGGATAAATGTATATCCTTCCTCACCTATTTTTATAGTAGATGTAATGTCTTGGATGGACTCTAGTTTAATGTCTATAGCAACAACTCCAGAACCGTCATTTATCTCTTGCGCAACTGTAACTAATAAATCACCAGTAGTAATATCTTCATAAGGCTCTGTTATAAAAGCTTTCCCAGAATTATCTATGGCTTGTTTATACCAATCTCTTTCTCTTGGATCAAACCCTTCAGGAAGACTAGAATTAGGATATAACACCATCTTTCCATCTTTGGTTCCAGTATATATTGAAATAATATCGGGATGAAGAAGCGAATATTGTTTAAATGTTTCAAGTGTATTTGGAACCTCTGATTCTATCAATGCTTGACTATTCAATTTGGAACCGAAGTATTCAATATCAGAAAACTTTGATTTTAGATTATCTGTAATAAAATCATCTAACAAAGCAACATTTGTGCTAGAACTAGCAAGTATCTCTTCCTTTATTTCCTTTTGTGCACTTTGATAAGACATATATCCAATCATGATACTTGGCAATAGAATAATTAATATAAAGCTAATATACAGTTTCTTGCTGATCGTGAGAGTAAAGAAACGTTTGACTTTTTCTTGGTCGTTTTTCATAGTTGATAGTCCTTTCTCGTCCTTAGTAGGTTTGTAATGTAATAGAGTTCTTCCAGCATTAGGGGAATTTTTATGATGCAAAGAATTTTCCAGAAAGAATGATATAACTTTTTGCTTCTTACGTTCTATGAGATGGCATTGGATGGAATTCAACAATCCTTATTAATGTAACGCCTCCTCTACATCTTCCAAAGTAATACCAAAACCTAATTCTCTTAATAGTAAATCTCTAGTCCAAAGAAGTAAGATTACATGAGCCTCCCCATTACGCTTTTCCCTCTACTAATATTTTCGGATGAAACTTTAGTTTCTTAATAGGCTTATTAAAACGGAATATCCTAGGAGTATATTATGGAGGATAGATATTTTATTTAGTGTAGAGGTAATTATCCAAAAATTGCTTATTTTGGATGGAGGTATTCTTTAAACGGTCTGGTATATTGTAAGAAGGTGTTTAGCACTTAATGAGCAAGGGGGCCGTTATATGATCTTAATTTGCAAGCACTGTGAGAAGATAGTATCAAATAAGGTAGACGAGTTAGAGGATAGGAGTCTGCTTAATACGAACAAAGACGGAGAAGATTATATTCCTAAAGGGTTTTATACAATTGGTGACGGTAAAACCTGTCCAGAGCGTTTTAAAGATTGGATTATTATAAATCATAAGGATTTACTATATTCAAAGTATCACTCTGATAGAACAAGATTAAATGGTTGTTGTGGGAAAGATGGGTTAGATGGCAATAATAGAGTCTGCCTTACTAATCATGAAATTGGCACTGAAATGTCAGATTGCTGGCAAGTTCACCTAATCGCACTAGATCCAAATTTGGTTAAATGGTTATAGTTTTTTTTATCCCCCAGAAAAAAAGGGGGGGGGGATATTTTTTAGAGGTGCCCTATATTTTGGTAATGATTCTATCTTTGATAGTTCGATTGTATTTGAAAAAGAACACCATCGTTTGGTTCAAATATTTTTACTAAATATATAGCTAGAAGGTTGTTTTACGAACATTTGGATAAACGTATCATCTTGAAATACTCATTTACAATTAGAGAATCCATGCTATTCCAATAGGAGCAGCTCTTTTTTAGTTAAACTACTATTCTATTTGTACTATAATGTAAAACATTAGCATAAGTTTCAGTGGTAATTATTGATTACGCATGCTTTTATATTCCAATTTATAAAGATTGTAGGTAAAATAAGTTTCATATTGATTATAAGGTAAAGAAGGAGAAAAAATTGACAACAGAAGTAAATAAATATCAGGACCAATCCTTATTTAGCATCACATGGCCGCTCTTCATTGAATTATCGCTTCATATGAGTGTGGGGATTGTCGCTACCTTAATTCTCAGCGGTTATTCAGATAACGCTGTTGCAGGTGTTGGTGTGGCCAACCAGATCATTAATATATTTATTTTAATATTTAACGTTACGGTAATTGGAGCGACCATTCTTATCGGTCAAAATCTAGGTGCAAACCAGTTGGATCGGGCACGGCGTCTTGCCAGATCAGCCTTTGGAGTTAACTTCTGGGTTGGCGTTGTGATGACTATAGTTGTCATTGCGTTTGGCGGTGTGTTTTTACAATTTTATGGACTTAGTGGTGAAATCTATGATTATGCGCATACCTTCCTAACGATTACAGGGTTCTCTTTATTCCTTGAAGCAATTTCTCTAGCATTAAGTGGGGTTCTGCGAAGCTATGGGCATACAAAGGAAACCATGGTAGTTACAGTGATAATGAATGTTATTAGTATCGTAGGTTATTTTATCGCCATTAAGGGCTGGTTCGGTCTTCCTGTTACAGGAGTAGCAGGGGTTTCCTATTCCATCATTGTGGCGAGGATCTTTTTAATTTTAGCTCTTTTTTACTATGTATATAAAATACTAGCGTTAAAGTTTGATATAAAAGATATTTTTATAATCGATAAAACTGATATCAAAGGGATTTTATATATCGGGATACCATCTGCTGGAGAGAATCTTTCTTATCAATTGTCACAGGTAGTCATCACAAGCTTTGTTGCACTTATTGGAGACGGAGCTTTAGCAGCACGGGTATATATTTTAAATATATCGATGCTTTGCTTCCTGTTTACAGTTGCAATTGCTCAAGGGACACAGCTTTTAATTGCTCGATATATTGGAGCGAAGCAATATGACAAAGCCTTAAAGCGGGGCATTAAGACATTAAAAATATCTATGATTGTGTCTGCTGCTATTTCTTTAGCAGTCGCTCTCATTGGTGAACCTGTCTTGACTGTATTTACAGACGCTCCGACGATTATTGCGATCGGACTTCCTGTTTTATGGGCAATTGTGTTTATCGAACCAGGTCGTGCGATGAATATCGTGCTCATGGGATCCTTGAAATCAGTTGGTGATGTACGTTTCCCTGTCGTAATTGGGATTATCTCAATGTGGGGAGTTGCCACTCTATTAAGTTACTTTTTCGGAATTACACTCGGCCTAGGGCTATTAGGAGTGTGGCTAGCACAAGGACTAGACGAATGGGTGCGGGGAATTTTTGCATTAAAGCGTTGGACCTCCCAACCTTGGTTAAAGAAAAAGGTTGTCGAGCAGGTTAGTGTGCAAAACTAAAGAAAACGTTCGAGGAAAAAAGATTACTAATACATGACCACAAAAAATGACGTATGAATTGGCATACGTCATTTTCTTTATTTATAGTAGGAAAAGTATAAAATTTTGAACATAGGTTTCAAGGTATAGCTCCAGTGCCAAGCTAGTTTTCACTATGGATTAGCTTCCTCGATTATTCTCTAGAAAAATCGAAAAAAGCATAGCTTGTTCCTGCGGAGATTACTCTCCAAGAAGAATTTCTAAGTGCTTTTAAGTAGCTCGAGGTCAAAAGCCTGCGTCAATGAAAGATTAAGAAACGACTTTTTTGCCCCAGAACATTTGTATGTCTCGGGTGAGCAAGTAGCCTGTGCTTTTCTAACCAAGATTGTAACGATAATCCTCACTTAATTGTTGTTGAACGTCTTCTTTAACTTGATTTAATTCTTGGTTTGCTAGTACTAGCAATGAAGATGGAATAGGAAAAGCATTGTTAACTGGTTGAACTGTTTTTAATACTTGGATTCTAAAGTACGTAGGTGGATGAGTGGAATCGAGTTTTGAAAGTTCCATCTTATCAAGTAATTTTAATCTGTCTTTCTCGCGTTCAGGCATAACTGAAAGGTTGTGCTTTAGATTTGAAAATAAATTTTTATCATCTCTTCTAATTGCCGTTTGTGCAACGGTGGATGCAAATGTATTGTAGTAGTTAAATTTTTCTAGAGAAGAGATTAAATGGTTTGAACCGCATGCTGTAGCAGCTTTATAATCAGCAAAATATTCTCCCTTTTGTTTATCAGTAAAGAAAAGGTGTACAAGTAGATAAAAAACAAAATAAGGTAGTTTAGAACACAGTATCATAAAGTAATAGAAAGGGATTTCGAGAATTCCACCATTTTCTCGTTCATCCAATGAAGTAGGAAGCAATAACTGATACCAATTCACTAATGTGTGTAAAGCAGTACCGATGAAAAATGATCTTGTAATGTCTCCATTAGCGATATGTCCAAATTCGTGGGCAATAATCGCAAATTGTTCCTCAGGCTCCAGAATATAAAATAGGGGATAACCAATCATAATAATCTTTTTTCGTTTCCAACCTATAAAAGTAACGGAGGCATTAAATTCATTATTAATTACAATGCCATCAACTTTTTTAACTCCCATACTGTCTGCAAGTTTGTCAAATGCACCAAATAAATTAGGGAAATCCTCTCTTCTAATCAAGTTTTCACCTTTACTGAGTTTTGGGATTTTTGGTCGAGTACTCCAAGCAACACCTAATAAGAAAAAACCGACTAGTAAGGTAAAAATTGAAGAGTTATTAATTATGAGATAGATAGAAAGAGAAAACGAACTTATGCTTATAAGATGTACTACAGTCGCGATTAGCAAGGCAATGACCTTGGTGAATGTTATACGTGTAGTAACCTTTATATTCTTTTTCATTGATAAGAATATGTATTCACCAACCTTTTTTCCAAGAGAATCATATATTAAATCCAATTTTGATTTAAAATCTTCACTTTCTGTAGGTTGTACATTATACCCGCACTCACACCAAGTAATGTATCCTTTGTTAACCGGAAGAGTGGCATTACAGTCAGGACAGGTAAAATTTGCTTCTTCAATAGTAGTAAGATTAATAGTCATATGATTTGCTCCTGAAGTTAGAATATGATGTGTAATTTTCTCATGAATTAACTTTAGTCTATAATCTTGTCGATATTATATAAATAGTAGCATATAATAGATATTCAAAATATAAGTGGAAGAAATTACAAACTGTTTCTTGCTACTTTACTAATTTTGAAAACAGATAGTATCAATTACAGTAAAGGCGTATCGTAAATTAATTGAAGATAAAACGAATTAAGGCTAGAAAAAAGAGGATTTCTTTATGTTGTATGATAATCAAACTAAAACAATTACTACTAAAAGCCTAGTGCTCAGATTGTTTGAAAAATCTGATGCAGGAGCAGTTGCTAAACTTTGCAATAATTAAAATATTTATAGAAATACTATATACTTACCTTATCCATATTCTATAGAGGATGCATTATCTTGGATTGAACATCATCTAGATAATTTTAAAGCAAATATATCATATGAATTCGCTATTACAGATAAGGAAAGTGGAGAATTATTTGGAGCTATAGCACTATCTAACAACCAAACGTTTAATAATGGTGAAATAGCCTATTGGATTGGTGAAGAATTTTTGGGAAATGGATTTGCAACAGAGGCAGCGGAAGGAATAATACAATTTGCATTTGAAGAAAAGCAATACCATAAAGTATTTGCTCGTTACTTTCGATCAAATCCATCTTCAGGAAGAGTTATGCAAAAAGTAGGCATGAAAAAAGAAGGGACATTATTTGACCATGTGAGGAAAGAAATTCGATATGAAAATCTAGTATACTATGGAATTATTAACGCATAAGGATATTACTAAAACTGTGAAGGTTAGCTTTAACAAAAAAGGATTGTAACATTCAATTGAGTATAAAAGGAATGAATAGAATGACTACCTACTTGGATCTAATTAATCAAGATTTAGAAGAAGTAAATTTGCATCATTATTGGCCAAGTTTTGAAATGGTTGCGTATGCCTTATATGATACTACCAATGTTTATTTATTCAATCATCCTAGATTTAAGGATAAGCAAGAAAATACATATCAGGTTTTAAAACGGGATGAACAGTTTAATGGGTGTACACTACTACTCTTTGAAAACTATCCAACTGCAATTGTCGATCTCGAATTGTATGTAGACTATGAAAGCTTGTACTCAATTCTAGTACATGAATTATTTCACGGCTTTCAATATGTTAAGGGGGAAAAACGATTTCCAAATGAAATTTTAGGAATCACATATCCTTTAACAAAAGAAAATGTAGAATTACGTAATCTAGAAAGAAAGTATCTTTATAATGCGTTGCTTGAAACAAATACTCTTAAAAAGAAAGAATATCTTAATGCATTCATTGGTCTTAGAGAAAAAAGATTATCAATAATTCCTGATTACCTGCTATATGAAAACTTAGTTGAAACAGTTGAAGGACCTGCGTGGTATGTGGAAGTAAAGGCTTACGTGGAGAAAAGCCCACTAGCTTATGATTCAGTTCTACAAAAATACGGACAAGGCCTACTAAACAAATATGAATCTACATCTACTATACGAAAAAGCTGCTACAGTTCAGGTTTATTTATGTGTTTATTACTAGATGAGCTTTCACCTGATTGGAGGGAAAGTTTTTTAGGTACAGAAGAAACATTATACGATTTGTTCAAACAACATTTAGATGACTATATCGTAAATCCAATAGAACAGATTGAGATAAGCCCAGAAACAGAGGAAGTAATTAATTTTGCCTTAGAAAACAGGAAAAAAGAATTTGAAAAATTTGAGGAACAAAAAGGAATTCACTTATTTATTGATGGTGAAATAATTGCAAAATCTTTTGACCCGATGAATATAATTTCCCTAGGAGACAGGCTTTTACATAAAAATTTCTTGAAAGTTGGAATTAACAATAAAGACTATCTATTCCAACAACCCGTAATTGTAGATTGTAAAGGTAGTTTTCAGAACATAGATAAATTACATTTAATCGTAAAGGATAGGCCTATCGAAAATATTGATTCACTTACTGTAGAAGGTGTAGGAGAAATAAAGGGAAGGTATGTAAAACAGGAAGACAGGTACCATTTATTTGTTACTTCTAATTAATAGTCATGTCCTTGTTCACTAAAAACAGTAGGTTGATCCAAGAGGCGGTAACGCTATTTTCATTTAAATAATGTACAACGCGTTTTTAGAGTTATACATCAGCTTTTTTATACTTAATCCTAGAAATCTATCATCTTTGTATAAATGATACATATATTAAAAACCAGAGAGGGTAACCCTGTTTTTTAGAACGGTATTGGTAAGGAGATGAGAAAATGAAATTTGAGATGCGAATCGCTAGGATGTTGGCTGAAAATATTGATAGCTTTATTACATTTGTTCAAACAAATTATGAAAATAGACATAAGAGCTACATAGAAAATCCAGATAAATTGTATCAATTAAAACTACTTGTTGAAGAATATAAGTTTCAGCTTATTGCAGATGAACTTTTAAGAATAAATCAATTTTCCTGGAATGAAAAATACACAAATATACTAGTTGATAGATTTAGAATTGGTATGAATGTTATTGAGGAGTACGTAGATAGAAACTACAACGATTTATTTATTTTCACTGCTAGGCTTCATACATTAAAAAGTCTTTGTTCTTCATTTTAGGTGCATCTTAAGGAACTTTATCTTGAGTGTGTTGACATACAGGTAACCATTTTTTGTCCAATCAATTCAATAGTTCTCAAACTTTTCTTAATCTACTTAATTGACAGTTTTTGTGCACATTTAACATTCACGCTTTATTACGTTAGGACAAAAATAAAGTGTTATCGTTAGAATAGAAAAGAAATAGAGTGTTTTTTTGTGAAAAAACACTAAAGATGGTTGATTTTGGAGTTTTATTTGTATTTACAACAAGTAGTGTCGGGAGTATTATAGAGCCTATAAGTAACATTAAGTAAATATTACAGTCTAATTCCTTTAAGGAAGCGGAGGAACCAATTATTGGGGTTAACTCTTACTTTAGAGGGGATGAGATTCTCTTTCGCCATCCTACCCGTCAGCTAACTTCGTCGGCTAAAGCGAAGGAGGTGTTCAAGACCACCTTTCTATAGGGGCCATTTAATTGTCGTAAACAGTAAATTGGCAGCTATTAAAGTTAAGTAGGTCTTTTTATTATGCTATGTAAGAAGTGAAACCCGGGAGTTAAAGACTGGTCATATGTAAAAATGTAAATATATTTATTACGAATATAACTTAGGGAAAAACAAAGTAGTTTACTTGACTTATAGAAATCTTTGTACAACTTCTATGAATTCAAACATATAAAAGGTGGATATAATGGGAAATATTTGTAGGTTTGTAGTTAATGCTATGGGTAAAGATGGTGAAACATATTTTACTCAATGTAAGGATAAAGAAGAACTAATAAAATGGATTAAAGAGAACCAACATAGGATATCAGTAAATGATCTAAAAGTGATAGATAAGGTTAAAAATCCGACTCTACGATGGTTGACTAAAATAGAATTACTTATGGCATTAAGGCGATTTTCTTAAAAGGATGTTGGTATTTCGGTTTATAGAAAAGTATAAACAAGGTAGCATTGTACAACTAGGGGAAGCCACGGAGAGTGGTTTCCCCTACTTTAATAATTTTGTTTTGCTAATTTTGTTACGTTTCGATAAAAGAAAACTCCAGAAAACAGTAACAGCATTCCTAACGCAAATGTCTTCATATCTGCAGTCCCTGCGATGATCACCCATACAGAGTAGATTGTTGAAAGTAATGCAATTATACCATCAGACCATCTTGAACGTGGTTCAAGATTATATGTTTCACCAGTTACCACAATCTTCATTTGATAAACGGATGAAATAAAATAAGGAATTAAATACGATAATGTTGCGATATATATAACGAAATCAAAAGCAGCTGAAATGGAATTAAAGATAGTTGAAAAAACAAAGAGTTGTCCTAATGAATTTGTTACAACTAATGAAAAAGTGGGCATACCATGTGTATTTTCTTTTAGAAAAGAGGATAAGAAAATTCCTTGTTTTGCAGCTTGGTAAGGTACTTCTGCACTTAGCATGATCCATCCAATTGTTGAACCAAGTAAACTTATTAGCCCTAATCCAGCAAGTGACTTAGCGCCAATGGGACCTAGTACAGTTTCAATAGCATCAATTAAAGGCTTTTCTGAGTGAATAAGCGCTTCTTGGTTTAACATTCCCATAACCAGCGTACTGATTCCAATATAGATTGTAAGTGCAATTAAAAGTCCAAGTATCGTTGCACGTTTTACATCGGCTTGTTTTTTTGCTCTAGATGCAAAAACCATAGCAGACTCTACTCCGAGAAATGCCCATAAAGTGCTGACAGCTGCATTGTTTATCTGACTTAGTAGACCAATTGTTTCACCAGCATCATCGAATCTAGGTGCAACAAACGGAACAATATTACTCTTTTGGAAAGCAAATAAACCAATGATGATAAATAGCAAAAATCCAATTACTTTTGTTGCAGTAGCTATGAAATTAATCTTTCCAGCACCTTTAATACCAGTTAAAATAAGAAAATGCGTTCCCCATAGTAAAAGTGTACAAACAATGAATGTTAAAGCATTCCCTACTTTTAATGTAAACGTTCCTACCGAAAATAACACCTGCTGATTTGTAAGTGCTGGAAAAAACGTGGATAAATAACTAGCAAAGGTTGTAATAATAGCGATATTACCAGCAAGGTTACCAATCCAATACCCCCACGTAGAGATAAATCCTGAAAAAATGGACGCGTGTGATCCTGATTTAAAAAGCTCTTTCGCATATATTTGAGGTCCACCAGAAAGTGAGGGCTTACGAATGACTAAGCTTCCAAAAACTAATGCGGTTGCTAAAACTCCTAACCCAGTTAACCCCCATGCAAGCATAACCCCAGCTGGACTAGCAACTTCTAATAATGTACGAGGTAGCATGAAGATCCCAGAACCTACCATGTTACCAACTACTAATGCTGTTAGGACCCATAATCCCAATTTATTTGTTTGACTCATGCTGACTTTCCTCTCTTTTTCTAAAAATAGAAAAACACACGAAATGATTTATAGAGTTATCAGAAGTATTATTTATCAGGACTTATGTGTATAAATGTGACCCAAAAGACAGTTCCCCAACGAACAGTAAGCTAAATAATTCAATCATTTGAAACCCTTAATTGAGTAAACACGTAAATACTTAAAAAGGCTATAAGAATGTACTTTAGTTTCCATTGCTAGGAGGGACTACTTTGGCTGATGCCATTTTCCATTTGATTTTTTTGATTCCTTTATACGCAGTGTTAATTTGGACTTATTTTTACCCAGAGGATAGTATGCTATTCGGACAAAGGTGGATGTATAAAGAGGAACCTGAGTTTTCTGAAGCTGCAATTAGATACACGAAATTTGTAGCAAGTGTCGCTATTTTTCTTATAACTATGTTACTAATAGTATCTATTATCGAGAATTACCTGGTTAGATTTTTAATCATTCTAGGATTCATATTTTATGTTTTATATAGGGGTTATAAGTTGCTCATAAAATACTTGGACTCATAGGAAAAGAGGTTTAGATATTGTTTTTGAATTTTAAATTTTTGAAACGGGTAGATCGGCTATAAAAGTGCACAACTTCTTGGTAAATTTGAAGTAGTTTAACCAATTGCCAGCTAGTTACCTATTTATTATGCGGACGTAAAGAGGGAAGATGTATCCAAACTCACGATGATTACTGTAGCACAGAGTCACGTATGATTCGTGGCTCTCTTTTTTATGGAGGAGGGTCTTCTTACCTTTTTTTAGGGCTAAAAGCCATAGAATTAAATTAACGACCATAGAATTAAAATAAAAGCCATAGACAATCAAATAACGACCATAGAATAAAAATATAAGCCATAGAACTATAAAATTGAGTAATTAACGGTCTGATAGAGTCAAAATATAACGGGGAAACTAGTGTTTCCACCAAAAAATTGTAGAATATTTATATTTTTAATTCATTTTTCGAACCCTTGTACGTAATTTGTAAGGGTATTGACTGGGTATGCGTGGCTAGCTTTAGTTGCAGTGCTAAAAGACATATAAATTTGCCGCAGACTAGGAATACCAATTGAGTAGGACATCGAGTGGATTGTTACTACAGGTGATTTATTTGTGATGAGTTAAATAAACCTTATGGCAAGCGTTTCTGAATTTCAGAAACGCTTTTTACTAGTGGAAAAAGAATAGTAGTTAACTGGTAGGTCAAAATATACCTAAAAGTAATGTTAGGGTGTTGTAATGAGGAAAAGTATTTCTATTTTAATGCTTGTTTTCAGTATTTTAATTTTGGGAATAAACAATGGAACAGTATATGCAAATACGAGCGACAAGCCCGAACCGTTAGAGGAAATCTACCCTGAAATAGGCTATAAAACAGTTGATGAGGCTGTAAAAGAATTCGAACGACATTTCAAACAAGATTTAAAACTACCTCTAAGGATTCCACCAATAAACTTTACCCATTATTTTGGCAGGTTTAGTGATTTGGATGGCGATACGAATGATACGTTTGAATTGAAATTAATAAGTGATGAATCACCTGAAAATCATTACAGCATTGATGTTCGACCCGTTAAGCATAAAATTCCGTTCAAGAAGCAGTACATTCATAAAGTATTTAAACTAAAGAAAGGAAATGAAGCAAAATATTTGGAGTTTAGAGGTTTTTGTGCACTGGTTTTTGAAAGAGAGAATTGGCAATATATGCTTCGTATCGACAAAAGAGTTTCTGATATGGTCACTCCCGAAGTATTAGTTGAAATAGCTAATTCGATTGATTACCCAATTGAAGAGAAAGATATATTAGAATAACAGTGTTCTTTGAATCTAGTGGCTACCTGCGTTGATCCAATAAGGGTTGACGCTTGTTTTTTTTTGAATAATTGTTCGAACAAGCTAGTAGGTCGATTGTTAAAAATATTTTGAATTTAATTTCAACGTGCTAATATATGTATGTATTTACAAATAGTAGGAAACTCGCTATTCAGCAAAATCTCAAATTGGTTTATACAATTCTAATGCCGCATTTTATTTAGGTTTACACATCAACTAACCTGTGGGCTAATACAATAATTGTGAAGGAGAGGGGAAGTATTATGAAACATTTTTCAAAGGTTCTGAATGTTAGATGTTTCACTTTAGTAATTGTTCTTCTCGTGATTGTGTTAAACCAGAATAGCAACCAGGCTTCTCTGAAAGTTAAAATTGAGAACCTACAAAAGGACTTAAATACTAATGTAGAAGTAGACATGAGCGAAGATAGTACTTCAATTCCAGAACTCCCATACATTCAACCAGAGTTTTTAAAGATAGTGTGGGATAAGGTAATTTTAGATACTCCTGAAGAGGAAATAGTGATAGTGTCTAAGCCTATCATTGAGGAATTTCGAAATCAATTTAGTGGGATAATACAGACGGATAATCCTTATCCAGGGGGTTTTAGAACCGGCAATCCTAGCTTTACCTTTCATATTTATTCAGGTGAAGAGAAGTATACTTTCCACTCACTAGAGAATGATTTCTTTATGAGTGCTGAAATGGATACTTTTTACCGTAGTCAAGAAGATTATACTCAATTTGCAAAGGCTTTTTTAACTCTGCCAAAGGGATATCCTAATGAAAACTTGTACAGTAAATTATATCATAGTGGAATGATTATTGGAGAAAAGGAATTCGCGTTTCCTATATTGGATAGCTTTAGAATAAAAGGAATTGTCTCAGTTTTTAATAGCATCGAAAAGAAGGAAGAGAATCCCCAAACAAGTGGAGTCGGATATATTGAGAAATTTACATTTTACTATTTTGGAGAAACATATGAAATGACCCTATATGATGAGTACATTCATATAAGTGATGAACAAACAGGAGTAGATTTGTGGTATAAAGCAGCGAAAGATGATATCTCTAACATACTTATGGTTTTAAGAGCCGGGTAATGATAGAAAGGTTATCTCTCAATTAGGGGATAAACAATGATGACTTAGGAGTAAAAAAGCCAAAATTATAAACAGAGGGAAGTTAGTACCAGTTTCCTGAATTTACGGTGCAGGATTATTAAATATTAGTTGGAGGTATAAATGGAGAAAGATAATACAATAGCTAAAATCACCATTTATTGTATTCTGTATGGAATGATAGTTTGTTTAAATAGCGTAATTATTATTTACTCCCCTTATGTATTTATAAGGGTATTGAATCTTATAGTAGTTATTATTATTTCTTCTGTAATCGGTTCTTTCATAAGAGAGATTTTCATTATAAATAATGGGAAAAAGCAAAAGCAGCAGGAATAGGGGCTGAGATGGTTTTTGCATGCAATCCGTACTATTAATGAGGCCATTTACAGTTTGTTATTTGATAAACGCTTGTGTCATGCTGTTAATTAGCTTTTCAAAAAAAACATATATTAATAGTCTTTTAACAGTATTGTTAGTTGTAATCGTTGCTGTTGGTGGCTTTATGTTTAATCACGATTTTACATAATCGGAGTAAAACTGTTTAGTTTAATGATAAGTGGATTTGCTCGATACAAAATCTTGTTCGACAACGGATAGGGTTGATCCAAGAAGGATTAACGCGTTTATCAAGGTAAAACATTACAATAAATCAAGAAATTACCACTATTTCTTGTTGCACTAACGAAGGTAATAGTGACATAAGGGATCATCAAATTGATGGTCTTTATTTTTTGAGGAATATGTTTGGAATGTTATGTATTTATTGAGCTGTAAAGATCTGTACTAACGAAGCACATTAATTGTATTAGAAGGGAAATCTCTTAACTAGTCGAATAAATACAATAAAGCAATAAAGTAAGTTATTGGGAGGCTATATTATGTTTTTTGAAATGACATATCAGATTCGGGTTACTGATATTAATAAGGCACATAAATGGTACGAGACACTGCTAAAAAGAAGTCCTGATTTTATACCTCATGATGGGTTTGTAGAGTGGGAAATCATCCCTGGTTGTTGGTTACAAGTAGCTGAGGGAATACCATCGGAAGGTAGTGGGCCCCTTAGACTAGGAGTAAAGAACCTCCAGAACGAGCAAGAAAGAGTTATTAAAGAACTGCAAGTTAGTAATTTTGAAATATACTCGCGACCAGAAGTTCCCGTTAAGTGGGGTACCTTCTTTGATCCGTGGGGAAATAAAATTGGCTTCTTTGAATATATAGATAAAGTTGAAGAAGATAATCGTATTAAGACTATACTGAAACATTTAGAAGTTTAAATCAGTATTTAACTGTTTTAGTATTGTTACTTCAAGAAAAGTATAACGAAACATTACAAGAAAAAAGGATGAAACTGATAAAGTGTTTCGAACCGGTAAGAATTTGGATATTATGATGTCTTCGAACTTATTGAATCACAAGTAATAGCATTTGAAAAAAATACTCCTGAATTAGGTACCAGAGTTAAGAAAACTGAAGCAATATTTAATAATGACTATATGAGACTACAAATCATTTTAACTAATCGGTGCAGGCTAGTTTAACAAGAGTTGTTACATGTCAAAATAAAAAAGCTTGGGTTAAATGTTCCCAAGCTCATCTAAACAAGAATTATTGAAGAATTAACTTCCTATTTGATCGACTTGTATCATAATTTTGGTAACGTAATGTTCCTTATGATTCATTACAACTGTGTCATAAATAAACTCTTCAAAAACATAATCTCCTAAGGCTAAATGTAAACGTTCCATCTCTGAAAAAAGAAGTTTATATGTATTATGTATTGTTTTATCTTCTCCAATATGATATCCGATAAGAAAATCACCCTTTACAGCTTGGAAATACGGATATCCTTCCCTGGGATTTGGTTGTTCAATATATAAATAACTGTAATTAGAGAATTCACCCTTTAATACTTGCTCCCGTTTCGTTATACCACCAATTGGATATCCTGTATCAAGCTGTGATTCATTTAATTCACCAATAAAATCTGAAATGACCTCTACAAATTCTTCAGCAGTAATATTTTCAATGTTTCTACTTAAATAAAGTGTTGCTTCTGGGAGTTGTTTAAACGTAATTTGATGAAAGTCAACGTGTGAGGCTTCTTCCATTAATGCTATTTTTGCCTCGATAATTTTTTCCTTCATTTCAATTTCCTGACGCTTTTTCACAATTTCTTCTTTTTTTTGATACATTAAAGTCAAAAATCTTTCAGGAGATTTATTGTACGTGTATTGTTGAATATCGTTTAGCGACATCCCAAGATCTTTTAATAAATCAATAACATAGAATAACTCTATTTGGTTGATTGAATAAAAACGGTAGCCCTTTTCATTTTTCAATACCGGTGGCAATAGGCCAATTTGATCGTAATAAAAGAGTGTCTGTTTGTTAACTTTACAAAGCTTTGCGAATTCTCCTGTGGTTAAATATTTTACATTTTTTTTATTCATTTTTTATATCACCGCCCTTGACTATATAGTTACTATATACACTAGGCTAAAAGTTGTAAACAAATGAAGTTAATACACTTTAGTTTTACGTAATTGGTTTTTGTTAAGGAGGATATAAAGATGAAGACATATAAAGTTACCTTAGGATTATTATTAATGAATTTATTCATAGCCTTTTTGGGAATTGGTCTTGTCATTCCAGTTTTACCTACACTGATGAATGAATTAGGGATAACCGGAACAACTGTTGGTTATTTAACGGCTGCGTTCGCAATTGCTCAATTGATTACTTCGCCATTTGCAGGAAAAGCTGTAGATAAATTGGGAAGAAAAATTATGATTGTAATTGGTTTATTTATTTTCGGGATCTCAGAGTTTTTATTTGGGATTGGTAAAGAAATCGAAATGTTATTCATTTCTCGTATTTTGGGTGGAATAAGTGCTGCATTCATTATGCCAGCAGTTACTGCTTTTATTGCTGATATTACAAATCTGGATACTCGCACTAAAGCTCTCGGTTATATGTCAGCTGCAATTAGTACAGGATTTATTATTGGTCCAGGTATTGGTGGATTTTTAGCGGAGTTTGGAACACGTGTTCCATTCTACTTTGCAGGTGGACTAGGTGCGGTAGCGGCGATACTTTCCATTATTTTATTATCTGAGCCTGATCGTCCTGAAGTTAATAATGAACAATTCTCAGATGGAAAGAATGGCTTCAAACGTATTTTTGCACCAAAATATTTCCTTGCGTTTATATTAATATTTATTGCTTCTTTTGGTTTAGCAGCTTTTGAATCGTTCTTTAGTCTATTTGTGGACCACAAATTTCAATTTAAACCTTCCGATATAGCGATTGTAATCACAGGTGGTGCCATTTTTGGTGCAGTGTCACAAGTTATTCTATTTGATAAGCTAACTCGAATATGGGGTGAAATTAAGCTGATTCGATATAGCTTATTATTATCGGCCATACTTGTCTTTTTAATGACCGTTGTTCATTCATATTTCTCTATTTTACTTGTTACTTTTATCGTTTTTGTAGGTTTCGATTTATTCCGACCAGCTGTTACTTCTTATCTTTCGAATATCGCTGGGAATGAACAAGGTTTCGTTGGTGGAATGAACTCTATGTTTACAAGTTTAGCGAATATTAGCGGGCCAATTCTAGGGGGGATATTATTTGATATAGATATTAACTACCCTTACTACTTTGCAACTGTGATACTTTCTCTGGGAATAGTTATTACATTGTTCTGGAAGAAGCAAGCAAGTGATTCTTCAAACGAAGTGAAGACTAGTGTAGCTAATTAATCAAATTGAAATAAAGACGAAAATTGTGAAACATTGTACTTCAACTAAAGGGTGCTTTCCTTCAAGAAGGGGAAGTGCCCTTGTTATATAGAAGTTATTAAAGCATAAAGAGGCGATATCTGGTTTAGGTTCTCCTCTTTTTTTTACTGGTGCCTCCTCTATATTTGAGTGCGATAATTTCTATTTTTTTATAGAAATAGTTTATCGTTCACTGTCGAAACATTGTATATATTTGTATTATATGTTAATTTTTGTATATAAATTATTAGAAGGAGGTAATGAATGGTGTTTTTTAAAAAGAAGTCTATTATTATCTTACTCTCTGCATTACTGTTTGTAGTTTCTATCAATCCATCAGGAAATAAGGCAAGTGCTGCATCTTATGATTTTTATAATCTGGGTACTTGGCCGACAGTAGGGTATGGTTATATAACTAGTGGTGGGTTTGTTGGTACGGTCCAATCTGTTTTATGGACTAATGGTTTTCGTAGTACAGTAGGAACGGTTGATAAATCGTTTAGTTCAAATACATATAATGGAGTGGTAGCATTTCAGAAAAAGTATTATTTATCCGCTGATGGAAGAGTTGGGCCTGGAACTTGGGGGAAAATCGAATCCTTGACTTATAATGTAGATAGCAATAATAGAGAATTCCGTGCAGGAGGTTATGGTTACGCCTTAAAGTTTGTACGAGTTTCATCTAGTACTTCTGTCACTCATTATTACTCACTCTACGATTATTGGGATACATCTTATTCTTATGCATATGGTGATATATGGAAGGATTTAAAAGGTGCGACTTCTTCTGTAGAACTTAGTACTGAAAATAATGTTGAGCTACAAAAAGACCTATCTGAAGAGAACGCTTTTGTATCTTTAAGTGAAATCAATAAAAACGATATTCATATTCCATTACATTTAAATGAAAAAGTAAATTCATTAAAAGGAAAGCCGGATGTTGCTGTACAAAAGCGCGATGGTGGTCATGCTATTATTACATGGTATAACATTGATGAAGAATCACCGATTATGACTTCCCAAAGTGTTAACCATTTAAATGATGTAGATGCTTTATTGAATGAAATAAAAAATGTCTGGTACCGAGATAGTGAAACAAAGGAATTAAAAACAAAAGGGCATTCCGCTATTTTAGAAATAACAGAACATGGTCATGATTCATTACATGTTATTACAAGTGATCACATATATACAATTGCGGGTGCACATGAAGATATTCTTTTTGAAATAGCTAAACAAATAGATTTTAAATAGAAAAGGGTTAGAAGAAGAGCTTATTACCGCTCTTCTTTTGCTTTAATACGAATTTTCCCTTTGGTTAACCTGCGTAAATAAGAGAAGTGCTTCAAAATAAAGCTATAATATTCCTTTAATTTTATAAATTTATAAAGAAAAAAGTGTGACTTTATTTTTACTTATTCGTATATATTTTGACTAATTCTTCAGGGGGGAGTTTCGTGGCAAATGAAAATGAAAAGAAAGCAATAATTGTTGAATGGTACATTCTTTATGGAGATTCAATATTTAAATTCATTGCAATGATGTTAAAAGATCATCATAAAGCAGAGGATTTAACTCACGAAACGTTCCTTAAAGCATTTAAGTATTTCGATGACTTCAAAAACAATTCTTCTGCTAAAACATGGTTGTTTACAATAGCTCGAAATGTATCAATAGATTATATGCGAAAAAGAAAACCGTGGGACATTTTATCAAATATTATTCCAGATGTTAAAAATCAACAACCCCTTACTGATGAAATTCTTGTAATAAAAGAAGAAAAAACAAACCTCTATCGTGCATTAGCCAATCTAAAAGATACTTATCGACAGGTAATCATACTTAGGAAAATAAAAGAGTTTTCCATTAGTGAAACTTCAATCATTTTAGGATGGTCAGAAGGTAAAGTAAAGTCTACACTTTCTAGGGCTCTAAGAACATTGGAGCAGGAATTGGTGAAGGAGGGATTTACTGATGAAAAACTATCATGAAGATAAGCCGTATTTAAGTCACTCGCTAAAAAGCTTAGATCAAGATCTAGTTTGGAATAAGGATAGAAAACAAGAGTTAGAGAGGAAAATCAGTAAGGATATAGATAAACACATTAGTAAGTCTCAGATTAGAAAAAGATTTCACGTTTGGGTCCCAAGTATTATTACAGTAACTTTATGTATAGGTGGGCTATTTTTCATATTAAACAATTTATTAAGTGAAAAAGACCAGGCTACTCCAAATGTAGAGACAAAAACTGAATTGGAAGAACCAATATTAGATACTATAGAAAGTAACTCAAAGATAAATAAAAATACAAGAGAATTACTTAAGAAAAATAAAAATGAAATTAATATTCCTTTAGACCTACATAATGGGTTAAGTGATGTGATCAGAGGAGAACCATCTATTAGAGTTAATGAATTGAATGATGGACTTGGTTTAACAGCTACATATCCTATCGCTTACGGTACCTTATTCGTCAGTCAGAGTACAAAATATCCAAACTTAGCAAAAGAATACAATGAACAAGATTTAATTAATGAAATGATATCAGTTCATGGAGATGAAAACATTACTGTAACTGAACTAAATGGATTTACAACTATTTTAGTGGAACAATCTAGTGATATGAATATGATACGAATTTACACTAACTATAACATTTATACTTTAAGTGCCGATTATCTGGATTTTGACGAACTCTTGGAAATAGCAAAATTAATTAAGTTCGATAATGGAACTTAAGGGTTAGGAATAGTTCTGTTATTGTTATTATTGCTTTTTTATTTGGTAACTATTATAAGCAATTAAAAAGACAGCCTTGAATATATCTTTTTAAGAATCTAATGAATTCAAGAGTAAACGTGTCAGAATCAGGAGTTCTATTCTGACAGCTTTAATGAGTTCAAGAGTAATAATGTCAGAATAATATAACCTTCTGTAAAAACTAAATAGTAAACCTGTTCGAAAAACAACAATCTCTGCGAAAACAGCCTTTAAAGAAGTTATTCAAAAGATACAGGAACAGATTACATAAAATTACCTTGTTTCAGTAACAGAGTGCTATTCTCCAAGATGGAGAATGGCATTTTTTATTCTGCAAAGAGTAGGTGATAAGAAATTAACTCAGTAAGATGGTATTGTATGTGAGAGGTTCAATTTATTCATAAATTATAAAAAAACAGGGGAAAGTGTAACTTTTTCTTTTTTTATCCGTTGTAAAGTGTACAAAATTAAATAGGAAGGAGATGAAGTCTTGGGCAATCAAGTAATTCAGCAACAAGTTAATGAGTGGTATCATGCTTACAGCAATGATTTATATAATTATATATTTTTTATGATTAAAGAGCATGACCAATCAAAGGACATACTACAAGATACATTTGTCAGGGCATACGACAATTATAGCTCTTTTAGGGGAGGAAATGAAAAGAGCTGGCTCTTTCGAATAGCGAGAAATGTAACCATTGATTATATTAGGAAAAAAAAGCCTATTTCTTATATTATTGAATCTTTTTCAGCCATAAAAGCAAGTGATAAAACTCCTGAGCAATTGATGGTGTTAAATGAAACAGAGCAACAATTGTACCATGCTTTGAGTAAGGTCAAACGTTCCTATCGGGATGTTATCGTATTAAGAAAAATCAAAGGGTTTTCTATAAGTGAGTCGTCTCAAATTCTAGGATGGTCTGAAAATAAAGTAAAGGTGAATTTATATAGAGGGATGGAAGCATTAAGGAAAGAGTTGCTAAAGGAGGGATATACTCATGAAACAATATAAAGAAACAAATGAGTTTGATAAGGAATTTGAGTCTATGAATACTAAGATTAGCATGACAATATCGGAACAAAAATATGTGTTAAATCAAATAAATATGAAAATAGATTCGAAACTATTAATTCCAAGACAAAAACCTTTTCAATGGAAATATTATATTGTTCTTACAGCAGTTTTCTTTATTATGATCATTTTATCATTGCCTCTGTTTAGTAATACCTTTCAAAATTTAGCAGGGGGCTTCAATAAGGATGAGAGCTTTCGTAACATACTCAATGATTTAGATTATGATAAGATTATCCATCAAGAAGAGGTTGCCAATGGAGTAATCATATTTTATGACCCGAAAATTGAAACGAGTAAGGTTAATGATATCACCTCCGAATTAAGTGCTGTTTTTATAAAAGAAACTTTTTTCGGTTGGGAAAAAACAAATGATAAAGGCGGTTTTTCATCTGGTTTAAACGGAGAAATCTCACGCCAATTCTTGCCTAAGATGGATAGGAATTCTCCTTTTCCTATGCTGTATGGTGAAATCCTAAATCCTGATGTTAATCAGGTCAAGGTAATCAATTTGAAAAACAACCGTAACTATAATGTAGAAACAGTTATTACAGAGAGCCACCGAATTTGGTTTGCTTTTTTAGATGAAAATCACGAGGAATTGTATGAGGTTCAAGGATTCACGAAATCTAATAAGTTTGTTACTTCTTTAGCTAAACTTAATAATGGTATTATCGTAGATCTTAAAAATAATGCTAACATAGATATTCATAGTGTAGAAGTGAATTTCTATAAAAATGAATTGAAAACTTCACAAGGTAGAATGAATGCTGATGGTTCTAAATTTACAAAAGGAGATTCACTAAAATTTGAATTCACTGAAGAAGATTTTAATATAGAAGGTGAAGCTACTATGGAGGTTGTCATTATAAATAATAAAAATGAGAAAATTCCATTAAATACGAGACTCTCCCTAGAATTAACTAAAAATAAGGTTTATTACTTTGAAATCAGCGGTGATAGAATATCGGAGTTAGAGGTAAAGGTATTGGAACATCCATAAATAAAAGTGAAGTAATTAGTGAGACTGCCAAAGATGTAGTATCAAAAATAAAACCGTAATTTTGAACAAACCTTTTCAAAATAACGGTTTTTTTATTTGCTGTTGTTATAAGGGTGAAGGGAGATTTGATCAACCTTTATTTAAAGCTACAATGGCATCAAAGAAACTCGGTTGAGAAATGTAAAAGATCTAGTTGATTAATAATCTAAGAGGACAAAGCAGCTCTTCTCTATTACAATGGAGGGTTCTTCTGGACTTGAAATAGAAGAACCTCCCATGTAGTCCCTGTTAAACTATTACATATAGAACACACCTTCATGACGTTTCTTCCAACGAATTGTTACTTTTTCTTTAAAAAAGAGATTGACCATTACAATTTGTGTCAAAAGGAATAGTCCCCATAGGATGGCACTATATAAATTACTAGGAATACCCTCTATCTGAATAATGCTAATTTCGCTACTTCCAATTAGCTGCTCGGTTAAGAAATCATAAATGAAGTGTGGTATTATTGCACACATAAGGGATTCCGTTTTTAAATAAATATACATTAAGGTAATAGCCCCACTTAGCAGAACCAGTAATAGCGGATTTAAGCCAACCTTTAATATGTGGGAAGCCACAAAAAATAAGCTAGAGATTATAAATAACGAAGGTAGCTTTAAATGTTTTAAGTTTGCAACCATATATCCTCTGTATTGCAATTCTTCATTTAACGCTACCAAAAACCATGAAATCGCTGAAAGTATAAAGATAGGTATGACATGGATATTTGAAAAGTAATTCTGTTGGAACTGTGCAGTTACAATCCCCATCTTAGACAGAATCATTGTGACTCCAAAAAATAAACTGACAATGACAACCACGAATGTAATGCAAAATAGGACCTGTTTTCGGTTAAGGGATAGATGAATGGTACGTAACGATTTCTTATCAACCAACTTATAAAATAAACAAGTTGCCAAAATGGCTGCTATACTACCTAAAATAGAAGCGACAGCAAAAATATAAGTATTGGAAGATTGGATAAATTTATTCATCCCCGTTACAAAAAGGGATATTAAAATGATAGTTTGAATGATAAATAGAACGGTTACTCTTATATAGGGATTTTTCATTTTCATTTACCTCACTTTTATTGTTTTCACCATAATTTGTGTAATGGCCATTTACCTTTCAAGGAATAGCCTCATTTCCTAACTAAGACTTATTTTATTTATCATTAGTCACATACCACTAGTGTCAAAAAGTAATGAAAAAAAATATGACTGTCTACGAATAGAAAGTCATAAAATGTATGCCTACTTATCAATCAGAATGCTTTCCTGCATCGCTTTCAATACAGCCTCGGAGCGATTACTCACCTCTAATTTCGAGTAGATAGTTGAAATATAATTTTTAATAGTTCCTACAGATAAATACATCATTTCGGCAATCACTTTATTTTGTAAGCCTTGAGATAAATACTTTAATACCTTCAATTCCTGTTCACTTAACTTGTATGTATTACTGGATAGTTTATTTAATTGCCTCTCTTCTTCTTGGACATCAAATAGTTGAAAAATCTTTTTGGCGAGGTGTTGAGGGACAAGCGATCCTCCGGATAATACCAATTCAATCCCCTTTATTAGAAATTCCGGGTCAACCGCCTTTAGGATATACCCTTCCGCCCCTGCGTTTAACGCTTCCTTTACATGGTTTATATCTTCAAAGGTAGTCAAAATGACGACCTTTGCTTCTGGCCACCGCTTCTTGATTACTTTAGTTGCCTCGACGCCATTCATGACTGGCATCTGTATATCCATTAAGATGACATCAGGTAATTGAGCCTCACAAAGCCGAATAGCCTCTTCTCCATTTCCTGCTTCTCCAATTACCTTTATGTTCGACATGTTTTCTAGAACAACTACTAGGCTTTTTCGTAGTAATTCTTGATCTTCTACCATTATAACCGTATACATTATCCTATCAACTCCTTGGGTAAAGGGATCAAACAGGTAACCTTTGTACCATTTTGGTCATTAGACTGGATGGATAGGGTCCCCCCTACAGTCAGTAGTCTATCCTTCATCGTCTTTAAACCAAATCCTGGTTTAATCTCAGTTCCTACCCCATTATCTCCAATTTCTAAAGTAAGATCTTCTCCTTGAAATCGAAGAATGACATCAATCTTTGTAGCCTGACCATGTCGTTTAGCATTAGTTAAGGATTCCTGTAAACAGCGAATTATGGTATTTTTTACTGCAATCCCTATTGTTTTCTCTTTACCGCTGGTCACGTATCGAATATCAGTATGAGTATGTTTCATAAAAACACTGATCACGATTCGACATGCTTCAAAAATGGAGTCATTCTCCTCTTCAGGTGCTATTTGATGGATTGTTGTTCTAACATCACGAAGCCCCTTTCTGGCCAAATCGGAAATTTCTTTTATGTATTTCTTCTGTTGTGGGTCCGCTTTGATTAGGAATGGAAGGGCATCCAAACTAGTTATGATCGTGGTGAGTATATGGCCTATCGAATCGTGCATCTCCCTAGAAACTCTACTTCTTTCTTCTCTAAGGGTTAACTCTTCAATTCTTTCAGAATACTGTTCTAACGTTTTGTTTTTTATTTCAATGGATTGGATCAATTCTCTCTTTTTTTCGTCCATTAAAGCGATCCGACCCAGGATAAAGCCAAAGGCGTAGAACATAACGATATCAACTAATCTCCCTGGTGTATCTTCATATTCAAAAAATCCTCCTATTAGTAGGCCACTAAAAAGTAGGATAAGCGTGAAAATGGGTGAGAGCCATATAAAGGGACGAGATTGACTGACAAAGGAAATAGCTAAGACCGGGAAACTAATAAAACTAATAATATCTGGACCTGCCTTGGAAAACTCATGTATCAAATATAGGAACATACTCCCCGTTACTAAATATTCTGCAATAAGATAATAAGAAATTTTTCGATTTCCTGGCATAACATAGATGAGAGGAATGAACAATATCAACGTAAACCACACTGTTAGCCATAATTTACTTGATAAGTCTGTGTATAAAGGAATTACATTCACCAGTCCGTTAAATAATACCCAGGCTGTTCGGCTAAACAATAAAAATAAATCTAGCCACTTCCAACTCCAAAATCTCGTTTCGGTGGACAATTTTGTTTCCCTTCTTTCTAAGGACACTTTACGATACTCCTATTATTGTATCTTTACATTCGTAAGGTCAATAAGAAATAAGCCTATCCGGGATATTTGGTACTTCAATCAAACAGGGAATGACTTTTTTTAGCCTTTTGTCACTACCAACTATTACTCTTTTCAAGCACAATAAGTATAAATGTAGCCTACAGGTGATCTTTATGAAAACATCCATCCGAATGGTCTTTTTTATCCTACTAATCTCTCTATTAACTGGTTGTACCGATATCGCGTTAAAATCGAAAACACTTGAACAGGCAATTATCCAATTAAAAGAGACGTTGGTCACAATCGAAAATAAGGAGAATATTAGTGCGAAAGACCAAGAAACTGTCAAAGTGCAAGTCGAATACTTCCAACAAAGTTTTAAAGCGTTTCAAAACGAAGAGGTCCCATCCTTTCTTACTAAAGCCCATAAGAAATCCATTGCACGTCTATCCTTATGTCAGGATTTTATCTTACCTTTAAAAGAAAGGGCCGGGAAGAAACGATTAACCAAAAGTGATATCGTTACTGCTCGTAAAGCTCTTTCGGAAGATTTTAACCTTAGTATTTTCCACAGGTAGATTGAGAATGTAGTAACAGAAGAAAGGAGCAATCCAAGTAAGTAATTGCGACTTAGTCGATATATTCATCTATTGAAGAAAGACGGGACAAATGTATTAAAAGCAACAACCATCAGGTACGTGGAACTAATTGATAGTAAAAGAAAGAAAATAGACAGAATATCAGTACCTAAAATACTTTTAAAGGAAGCATTGATTGAGCTTGTACTAGAATCTATGAGTACAGTGGTTAATGCTTATTATGAAAACGTTGGTGTCGTGGATCAGAGAAAATTCTTAATATCAAAAGAGGAGTAAACCATAGGATTTAGTATGTAACTGTACAAGTACAGACATAACCCTCCATATGCAGAAGAAACAATAACCTTCCCTATCCAAGGGGAGTGGTGTCGAATTTCTTGATTACAAACATCGAGATATTCCAAAAGAAGAATGCTCCAAATGAAAATCAGTGTAAAATCTAATTCTAGAAGTAGCGTTAATCCAGGCAGGTTTAACGCCTTTTTTGTTGAAATTATAGTATAAACGGAGCAGGATAATTGAAGAAGAGAAACTATAAAAGACCTTTGGTAGAAGTATAGAAACTGAATCGGGAGAGGATTGGAGTATGAACAAGAAAAACATACTTGGTGTCAGTGTACTTATTTTTGCCCTTGTAGGCTACTTTTTATTTGAACAATCAAAGAAAACGACATACGAAGAAGTTATGGCAAATTTACTTAATGAAGATGAACAAGTCGAACAAATGACGGTCTATAGCCAAATACCACTCGTAACAAAGACTGCTTCAGCTACAATAACTGAACAAAAATTGATTCATAATATTTTAAATGAAGAGATAAAACTGAAAAAGATTGAACCACGGAAATTACCCGAAATTAACACCACTTTAGTCATAAAAACTGAAAAAGACTCATATGAAATAGGATTTGATGAAATTAGTATAATGATAGGTTCTGTACGATACTTGACGACTATGCCAGAGGTCAATCCGATAAATATGATGTTAGTGAAGGAAGACTTGGATTGGGAAATAATAGAGTACACGCCATTTCATTGGAAATAGTAGTGAGAATGAAAAAAACAAAAATCTAAAACAGGTGTATCATCAATTTTATTCTTACTGGGATTGCTAAACCGTCGCTCTACTTATTTGTAAAGTAAGTACTCGGGATTTGGAGTTTTTACTAACGAAACAGTATCGTTTAATAAGAGTAGTTTGAAATAGGGGGAAAAATATATGAAAACACCGAAGCACATTGTTTCAGCAGCTTCAATTGTGATAAACAACAAAAATGAAATTTTATTAATAAAAGGACCACGTAGGGGATGGGAGATGCCTGGTGGACAGGTTGAAGAAGGGGAGTCATTAAAGGACGCTGCTATCAGGGAAACCAAAGAGGAATCAGGTATAGATATAGAAGTTATCAAATTTTGTGGAATCTTTCAAAATGTAGAGCAATCAATTTGTAATACCTTGTTTTTGGGTAAAGCAATCGGAGGAGAACCAACTACTAGTTCGGAAAGTTTAGAAGTAGGTTTTTTCCCAATAAAAAAAGCATTGGATATGGTCACTTGGGATAATTTTAGACAAAGAATTGAATATTGTTTGGACGATAATTTTCACCCTTTTTATATTGAATTTTAAAAGGATACCGATTATTTTTGGTGAAGTTTTTAAACCAAGGGAACAGATCATTTATTACAAATTGTCTTATTAGTTTTTAAATGCACATCGAAATAGTACGTTAAATTAAATGTGTGGAGGAGTAAATATGGAACCAAAATGGCTTGAATGGGCAAAACAACTACAATCTATTGCACAGGCAGGTTTAACTTATTCGAAAGATGTATATGACTTGGAAAGATTTGAAATGGTACGAAATATAAGTATTGAAATATTGTCACAACAAACAAGTATAGATAAGACAGTAATTAAAGAGTTATTTGCTAATGAAACTGGTTATGCAACACCCAAGGTAGATATTAGGTCAGTTGTTTTTAAGGATAACAAAATTTTAATGGTTAGAGAAAAAGATGATGGTGGTTGGTCTTTACCGGGAGGTTGGGGTGACATAGGTTTATCCCCAAGTGAAGTAGCTGTAAAAGAAGTACAGGAGGAATCGGGGTTTGATGTGAGAGCAATCAAATTAATAGGTGTACTTGATAAAAAATGTCATCCACACCCTCCATCTCCTTATCACGTTTATAAAATGTTTATTCAATGTGAAATAATCGGTGGGAACCCAATAGAAGGGATTGAAACGAGTGATGTTGGTTTTTTTGCAGAAAATGAATTGCCATCATTATCGGTAGAAAGAAACACAGAGTCACAACTTCAATTGGTTTTTAAGCATTTGCATAATCCACAAGAACCTGTGTTTTTTGATTGATTTATTGGAATTCCTTAGAATTGTTTAACAAAGGGTATACAGACAAGAAAAGACCATTGGGAATACCACAATATGGAGATATAATTGCTCAAAAAGGCATTACCAAGATACTAAATTCTATCTATGAAAATGATTTTCTAGCTGTTCCTATAGATTCCGTCCAAAATTGTAATTGCCATGATGCTTTGAAAATACTGAACAATTACATAATGTCACACTGCAAGGAGGAGTAGTATCTCCGATAGTAACCAATGTTTACCTCCATTATGACCTCCAGGTAGAGAGGTTCTCATCTACTCGACAGTTGAATATGAAAAAAGATAGTAGGTCACACATTAATACAATCTTGACTAAACGAATAAAATTGCCAATTAAATCAAAAAGTAACCTTAGCACATAAAAAGTTGAGGATACATCCATGAAAAATTTCAATCCAACAAATCCATTAAATCCCCAAAAAAGGGTACGGAAGTATAAGGCTCATGTTAGTGCCCTTGGTACAACACAACTGCATCTACGAAATCCCTATATTATTGCTTGGTGGTCCGCAGCATTTCCAGGCTTTGGTCATCTTCTTTTGTCTAAATATCTTAGAGGTTATGCACTATTCATCTGGGAAATTTTTGTGAATAATATGGCTCATTTAAATCAAGCGATGGTTTTCTCCTTTACTGGGAATGTTCAAATGGCAAAGGAAGTGCTTGACCCAAGATGGACGCTTATGTATATTCCTGTCTATATTTTTGCGATTTGGGATAGTTATCGAACAACTGTTGATATGAATAGAGTATTCCTATTAGCGGAACGAGAAAACGCAGATTTTAATTCATACGTCATTGCAACTTTAGAGATTAATTATTTGGATAAAAGAAGACCACTTAATGCAATAGTGTGGTCTCTTTTTACACCAGGGTTAGGACAATTATATATCCATAGAGTGGTAACAGCGATTTTTACAATGTTTTTTATAATTATATTTGTATATTTTTCAAAGATTCTTGTTGCTATTCATTTTCTATTCCTGGGAGATATTCATCAAGCAACACAAGTCATTGACACACAGTGGCTCCTGTTTATGCCCTCTCATTACGGGTTTGCTATTTATGATGCATATGTTAATACAGTTGAAAATAATAAATTATTTGAAAGTGAACAGCGAAAATTTCTAAAAGAGAATTATCAACAATATCGTGTAAAAATTCCTAAAATCAATGAATAAGGTGAAATAATGCAACTATTCTCTACATTTGAGCATTCTTCTTATATTGAATTAGCTATTACATCTTTGGAAAAAGTGGGTGTAAAAAAAGAGTGTATTCTTGCTGTACCCCTGATTAACAGAGTAGAGGAAAGGAGATTATTTGATACCCTTCATCGGGCAGATGGTATTAGTCTATTTGATAAGGGAGCAGCGATTGGAACAGCATTTTCTGTTATTGGAGCAAGTATAGGTTTTAAATTAGAATGGGGTCCCATTTATTGGGGACTAATCGGTGCGGCAACTGGATTTATTCTTGGTTTTATAATCGACTACATCATTTTCAAACTTGTGCATAAAAGGAAAAGGGTTGTTAAAGGAAAAAATTCAGAAGTGGTTTTGGTCATAGAATGTCAAAAGGAATTGGTTGAGAAAGTTGAAGAGGTGCTTTGGGAACACTTAGCATTAGGAGTTGCAAAATTAGAATAATGGTTTTTGTAAGGTAACAATGAGAAATTCATCAAGAAAGGAAATGTCAATATATTGCTGACTAGGAAGTTAGGTTTTCTAAAAAAGGCGTAGCTATACAGATAAAGCTTTATACGAAGTAAAGATGTATCATCTTATTTATTATTATTATCGGATAACTTTTAACGAGATTTTTATTATGCTTATTTTTCATTACACACGATTGATGCTTGGATCTTTAATAATAGTTCCACCTCTAATAGAAGATAAATATAATGTATGGTACGAATAAACCATATAAAATGAGGTGGAAAGGTGTATTTTTTAGAAACTATTTCTGATGAGGTGCGTGTATCTCAAAGAAAATTCAATAAATATAAAAAAATGATGAAGTTCATTTTAGGGGCTATTTTTGCCTGTATTGCTGCTATTCTACAGGCTGCAGGTGGCTTTTTACCAGGTATAGGGTATTTTTTAAGTCCGCTTGCCACTGCACCTATTCTGTTATGTTCCATGTTTTCCATTCCATTTGGAGTAATGTCCTATTTTCTGACAATTATGTTGTTATTCATCCTTCAGCCAACTGAACTAATTGTATTTCCTTTTACAACAGGATTGTTAGGACTTGGCATAGGAGCATCTTTTCACTTTTTTAGGAAGAGAGTAAGTATTATTGCTGTTGGTACAATTCTTTTAATGGTAGGGATTATGACTCTACTATATGTTTTTCACTTTCCAGTTTTAGGTCCAGCCGTCTCTGATTCCATTTCATTTCTTACAACCGGAGGTATCTTTTTATTTACGTTCCTTTATAGCTGGTTATGGGTTGAAATTTCTTTACTCATTTTTAAAAGATTAAAATTGATTATCATTTAGGGATCCTCTCAAATCACTTGTAATACCTGGAAAAACAATGAACCAAGGTAGCCTAATTGCTCCCTTGGTTTTAATTTCGGTTTATTACATTCATGTACGAGATTATAAAGAGTAAGTAGTATTTTATAGTAATGATTCATGGAACTATTTCAAAAACTCTACCTTGGTTCAAATCAGTCACATTCATAGAGCCATAAACCCCTAAATATAATCTGGTTTGATTCAGATTCGTTCCCAAGCTAGCATAATAGGCTGATTGATTCCCAAAATCATAGTCGGTTTGAATCACACTAAAATCATTTTGTTTACCATCTGGTCTCACTCTGGTATAAGCTAAAGCCCCTCTAACCTGTGGCCCGGATTCTTTCCGGGCAAAATCGGTAAATACAACGCTTCCTGTTAAACCAGAGATTCTGTTCCCCAGATAGGCTTGCACTCCTGTAAGGGCAGTTCCTGCAAACTTATCGGGTCTGGTATCTTGATGAAAATAACTAGTTAAAGGCTGAAGACGACTCCCTGAAAGTGTTACTGCTTCATTGTAATAAGCAATTGTTTTCTCATCCAAAGTCGGATTTTCAGTGCAGCCTCTTATAATCGGAGTAGGAAAAGCACCTTCCCAACCTCGCCAGCCAAAGTTGATAAAACCTTCTTTGTTAAGTTCAGAATTCATGAAAGAAGCTTGAATAAGTTGAGTAACCGGTATTGGTTTATATTGAGCGAATGAGAAAATCGACTCTACCAAATCCTGTCCGACATTTCCCACATATTTAATATACTGATTATAAAACCTTTGAAATGAAATGCCTGGTATATTGCGAACCCCTTTGGCAATTACCGTAAGTGTTTCCTGAATAGGTGCGGGTAATTCATTAAACCGTGTGACAATGGGTGGATTATTGATGTATGTATTCTTACCTACATCAATTTCGATTATTTTACCAGCGATTTCTAGATCGTCCTGGCTTAAGTTAAATGGATCATAGCCTGATCCACCATCTCCGGTTGTTAAAACAAGTTTTCCTGTTTCAGGTGAAAAGTTTAAGCTATTGACTCCATTATGATTAAAAAATGGTCTTCTTAAATTAAGTAATGTCCGCCGTTTTTGAGGTTGACCATTCGATTGTAAAATCCATTCTTCAACTGTATCAATATGATCATATTGAGTTTCTCTATTTATCCACTTTAGGTTTAAGGTTTTGGGATCACACGGGTTAGGCTTAAAAAATTCAGGAAGACCTTGTCTTGCAGTTTCTGAATTAGGTAGAGCACCTGGACCTTGTGTTCCAGCTACTGAATAATGAAGATAAAATAGACCGTTAAAATAAAATTGGGGATGAAACGCTAGCCCTAGCAATCCTCGTTCATCATATCCTCCACCAGAAACACCTAGTTTTAGGATTCGCGGGCGAATATCTAAAAAAGTCCTAATATGCCCGTTTCCTATGTAAAAGATTTCTCCAACCTGGGTTGCAATAAATAATCTTTCAATTGAGTCACCCGGAAGTATAGTTGTTATCAAAACAGTAGGTAAATTTATCCTATTTACAATGGGACGTAAACCAACCTTAATTTTTATCAACTGACTTTGCACTCCCTTCTTACTGTTTTATTTTTATAAGAATATGATTAAAACTTTCTATTAGTACCAAATTAGGTAGGGAATCTGACAATGCGTTTCACCTCTTTCTCAACCAAGCGTAATTAAACCAAAGGAGTGCGTTAATCAAAGAAGGATTAATGCAATTTTTCACTAACTTATGTATGTTTGAAAAGCTTGTAAACACAAGCCTTTTTGATATTTCTATTTTCCAATAGTTCACATTTATTAAACGTTAGATGTTGAAAAAAATAAAAAGGGAGGTGTTCAATGAAAAAGCTACCAATTATTTTGCTAATGATCCATTTGATTATTGTTTGTTTGCTCCCCATGAAATGCATGGCTGATGATGTTTTTTATGTGGATACTGACAGCCCTATTAGCTTAATGATTGAAGTATTACCCTGGGACATTGCAAATCAAATAATTCCTAATGGAAAAATCTTTACAGTTATTGATGTGGAAACAGGTTTACAATTTAAGGTGCAAAGACGGGCTGGGAAAAATCACGCAGATGTTCAGCCGTTATCATTAGAGGATACAAAAATTATGAAAAAAATTTATAATGGGCGATGGAGTTGGAACAGAAGAGCAATAATCACTTTTGTAGATGGTGAAATGATTGCGGCCTCAATGCATGGTATGCCTCATGGTGCAGGTGCTATAAAAAATGGTTTTCCTGGTCACTTCTGTATTCACTTTTTGGGAAGTACCACCCATCGATCGGGTAAAATAGATACAATTCACACATTAATGATATTAAAAGCTGGAGGGAAAATTGAGGATTACTTAAATGAACTGGATCCATATGAACTTATTAAAATTTTCGCTACAGCCGTAAATATACATGATAAAGAAATACTTACACACACTATTGCAAAAACTGAAACTCAATTAAAATTGACGACTATTTTAAATGAACTTACCTATTTGGGAATAACACATATGTCTTTCCTTCCTGTGGAAGATCTTAATGAACAGATTTTGGTGGAGATACCTGTAGAAGTTGAATTCAATTTGGCAAACAAGGGGAAAGGTAAAAAGGATATCAACTTTGTCATTAGAAGAGATAGCTTAATTGATAGGTGGTATATAGATGGTCAATCCTTTATTAAGGAGTTTTAGTAATAAGTATAAAAAAAGGTTTACATATATGATTGCTGTTTCAATTCTGTTAGTACTTCTTCCTTATGAAAAGGTCTATAGTGAAAATGTACAGGAATATCAAGTTAATGTTGACCTATGGCAAAAGAAGCTTTACGTAATAAATGGTAAAAAAATTATAAGAACATATATGATTGGACCAGGTACTGAGGATTCACCAACCCCTATAGGTACCTTTGAAATTACAAAGAAATCGAAATCATGGGGAGGAGGATTCGGCAGTCGGTGGTTAGGATTAAATGTTCCTTGGGGAGATTATGGTATACACGGTACAAACAAACCTTGGCTAGTTGGAAAGAACGTAAGCCATGGTTGTATAAGAATGAGGAATGAGGATGTAGAGGAGTTATTTGAACTTGTTTCGGAGGGTACTGTTGTACATATATATGGACCATTAACGGGAATCGGAAAAGGAGAATTTAAAAATTTATCATATGGTTCTAAGGGCAATTTGGTGCAACTAGTACAAGATAGATTAAAGCAGTTAGGGATTTATAATGGAGAAGTACATGGAATTTTTGATAAAAATACTGAGCATGCAGTAAAGAAATTCCAAAAGGATAATAATTTACCTATTAATGGTGGGATTACTGAAAGGGAGTATCTATTATTAGGTATTTTAGAATAAAAGTGGAATATAAAAAGAAAAAGCCCACTATTGACAATGTTCAAATAAATGGGCTTTTACATTTCTAAAAGAGTTATTTACTCAACAGATACAGATTCAATTACTTCTTTAAAAGCATCAGCTTCCCGGTATAATAGTTCATATTGTTCATACAGGCTTCTAGCAGTTTTATAATCCTCGAAATTTACGTTTGTTTTCTCTTTAAGATTCGTGCAGAACTCATTCCATTCCTCTTTGTTATTTATATCTATTAAGTTTGAAAAACCAGGTTTTATTCTTTCTAAATGTATATAAATATTTCTACTCCAATCTACTAAATCCTGAAGGGATTGCATTTGTTCTTCCATTTTTAAAGATCTATTAAAATTTTCTTCAATATCTTCTTGCTCATAAAGTGTTTTGCTATATAACTTTTCCCACTGTTCAAATAGATTTTTAGCTGTTTGAAAATCATTAAATTCAACTCTTACATCTGTCTGTAGCTTTTCTTTTAATTCCAGGCATGTTTCTTCCCATTCGTTTAAGCTTTCTATTTCTATAATGTTAGTGAAAGTTGGTTTCATTCTCTCCCAGTGGAAAAAAATATTATTACACCATTCCAATAATTCTTCCCTGTAATTTTTCTGTTCTTCCATTTACCTACATCTCCCTCGTTCTTATTAAAATACTGTTAAACTAATAGAATTTAAATTTTTTTAAGATTAACTTGGTATCTTGTGAAAAAAACTATTAGAACATCTCAAAAGATCCGTAGCTTAAAAATACTTAATTTACCATCTCCTTATTTTCACTTGTTTCCTTTTATTGCGCGCAATTTTATAATATGTTCCACGAATGTCCTAGGAGTAGACGAACGCCTATTGTAAACTTACTTTGAAGTATTTGTAACCATTTTCCAGGAATAGTAAACTCTTTTAAAAAAAAGTAAAGATTACTATATATATAAATTTAAAATTATCGTTACTCATTAGTTATTTGGTTACATGCCTAACACCATGAAATATAAAATGAATAAAATGGGATTGTGATATTTAACTATTCTTTGAAAGGATGTAAAATTATGTATCAAAATTACATGATGTCATATAATCTCAAACAAGAAACATTGTCCCTTGTTAAACCATGGGTACAGTACGGTTTAAATGAAGCAAAAGTAACAAATATTCCTCATGCGATGACTGAAGTAGCAGCAATTGCCTATCTAATGGGGAAAGGATATGATCCAAGGGTTGCTCATCAAATAGTAGAATCATGGGAAGTTAATGAAATGTTTTAACCGAGATAAGTTTATTCGAGAAACTATTGTATAGCAAATGGGAATTCCTTTATTTTTTATGTAGTTTGTCTATTAATGCTCTAAGTTCTTATGGTCTTACTCGTGGAAATACCTTTATGAGATGCCTGTTGTAGCAGAAGTTTATGAATTTTATTTTTATAACATTTGGATAACTAATATGGTGGAACTTCTTTTGTAGGTATATTTGAGGAAATATCTGCATCACTACTTTGAATGCACGAGTGGAAGAGCGTCTTTCTAATTCAAGAAACCCAAAAATAGGGCCTGTTATTTCGCAAATCACCTTAGATGAATTCCAAAACTAAAGAGCAATAATTTTTTGTGATACTATCGTTCAATAAGTACGACCAAAGATCATTAACGAGGTTCTTTTCAAAGAGCATGTAAATTAAGAAAGAATGTGAAGAAATATACTTAATCTAAAAGGTGCAAGTGTTTAAGATTGGAGCTGCAAAGAAGCAGCTTTTTTTTGTTCAACTACAGGTGCAGTTTGGCATTTGAGAAAACCCCAAGATATACCAAGGAATAACAAGCACATTTGGAGGATCTTGAATACTTAAAATAAGTAACTCACCAAGCTGTCAGAATCGCCCCCTAATCAGACACGATTGTTCATGGATTCATCATCTTTAACAGAAGTCACCATTAAACTAGTACAGAAAGCAACAAAGTATACGAAAAGTGCCTTTACGTTAATTCAACGTGTTTTTTTACTTATTTTTAAATCGAACAAGCTTTTGAATGGGGTAAAAAGTAAGTATAAAGTCACTGCAAAGGCTTTTAATTAGAAATGGTATGGTAAAATATGTTAAAGTCTAAGTGGAATGTTTTTCAAGAAAACTAGGTTAGAACCAACCAAAACAAAATTATATCTATTACATAAACACTAATGAAAATGTCATGTGGGGGGATTTTTTTGTCTACAAGCATATTAGAATTGTTTGAATTTGATAAATCTGATATTAGAGGTTTAATTGAGTTGTCTGCATCGGTAGGCTGGGATTATGATGAATATGAGATTAGAACTGTTATGTCGTCTGGTAGAATAGTTGGTCATAAAACTACTGAAGGAAAAATTGTGTCTAGTGCTGCAATTATCCCGTATGACAACAACGTAGCTTCAATAGGTATGGTAATTGTCAGTAGTGAATATAGAGGATTGGGGCTAGGCAAAGAGGTAACTCAAAAATGCATCGATTTTGCTACAAGTGACACTTCAATTATGTTAATTGCAACTGAAAAAGGAAAACCTTTATATGAAAAAATGGGTTTTCGAATAGTCGATTGTGTTCATAAGTATTTGTGTGATACCTATACACCTGTTACACCATTTACATACAGTGATGTTACCATTGAGGATTTCTGTGAGAGTGATTTTCCTGACATTTTACATATAGATTCAGCTGCATTTGGGGGTACAAGAAGCAAGTTTCTTCAAAATCGGATAAACCAATCAAAACAATGTCTTGTAGTGAAGGATAACGAAGCAAACATTATTGGTTACGGTATATCAATAATAGGACCAATAAATCTAGTAGTTGGACCTATCGTAGCACCTGATTCTAAAACAGCAGCTTTCATACTGGATAGGCTCGCTTTTAGGCATCAGGGAAAAGTAAGAATTGATGTACCATCAGGTAATGAAGAGTTCATGTTATTCTTAGAGGAAAGCGGATTTGAAAAAGTTAGTACGCCGCCCATAATGATGATTAATTCAAATAGTATGCCTCCAAGAAACAATACATTATTCGGAATTGCTGCCCAAATTTTTGGGTAATAGGAATAGTTGTTTTTGAACTATTAGTAATTGTCCAGTAAACATAAAATAGCGTTTGTTCGCACCGGATCAAACGCTACCAAGTTCATCTTTTCTAGTTAACAGTAACATTGGTTTCATCTATAATAAGTGGCAAACTTACTGTAACAGTTGTGCCCTGGTTTTCAATACTTTCAAATGAGAGTGTTCCTTTAAGATCTTTAATAATCCGATAACATAACATTAATCCTAGACCGGTCCCCTTTTCTTTGTTACTAAAGAAGGGTTCTCCTAGTCTCTTTATACGGTCTTCGCTGATACCAACGCCATTATCACAAACTTGTATAAGTAAGTTGTTTTCATGCTTGCTACGGACAGTGACTCGTATTAATCCTTCTTTCTTGATATCGATTGCTTCAATACTATTTTTATAAAGATTAAGTAATACTTGTTTTAGTTGATTTGCATCACACATAATCATAGGTATATCCTGTTCAATTTCTATTAAAAATTCGACATTTTTTAGATGAGCTTCGGATTCTAGCAGGGTTACTATCTCTTTTACCAAAGAAGGGATATTTACTGGCTTTAGTTGGATTTCCTGTGGTTTTGCAAGAGAAAGAAATTCCTTAATAATATCTTCAACTCGGTTAAATTCTTTAAGAATCACATGAAAGTATTCTTCTTTTCTGACACCTTGTTGGAAAAGCTGTATGAACCCTTTTATGGAAGTAAGGGGGTTTCTGATTTCATGCGCCACACCTGCTGCCAGTTCCCCTACTAGAGATAGTTTCTCAGATTTCCATAAAAGTTCTTCTGCTTTTCTTTGCTCCGTAATATCTTTTGCAACTACCATGATATGTTCCACTGAACCATTCACACCTAGTACAGGTGTACCTGTACATTCGAATAGCTTCCAATCTCCCTTTGCATGTAAAAGGCGAAGATCTACCTTAGTGGGAGTTTTCCTTTGAATGACCTCTTCAAAATGTGCAGAGACGATGGACAAATCTTCAGGATGAATAAGGTGCATCGTGTTATTTGACTCAAAATAGGCAGGGGAATAGCCTAGTACTGATTCATGAGAGGGTGAGGCATAAATTCCGTTTCCGTTAACATCAAATAAAATGAGTAAGTCTGTCATATTTTCAGCAATCAATCGGTATTTCGCTTCACTTTCAAGTAAGGCATGCTCTGCTTTTTTTCGTTCCGTAATATCTATACAGGAACCGATCACCTCAACTACTTCCCCACCTCGCTTGATAGGGCTTAACACACAAAGATAGTAAATCCCATTAAACTCAGCTTCGTAGGTAACACGTTCTTCCCCATTCCATGCTAATTGAAAGTATGTTTGTTTTTCTTCAGCCATTGTTTTAGGGAGAAAGTCACATAACTGTTTCCCTACTACATCACTCGGAATAAGTCCTAAACGATATAATAGCTCACCGTCACATAAAGTATGTATAAAACGACCATTGATGTTTTTATATTTAAAAATCATTCCTTGCTGTAACCGTATAGTTTCATGTAATTCCATTCTATTTCCATTCATTTTGAGTTGGTTATGCAATTGTAAGTTTTCCATTTTATATTCTGTTATGTCATACACGGAACCACTAATCGCAATAACCCTACCCTCATTATTTACTAAAGGGGTTGCACGTTCCCGTATCCACCTAATTTCACCATCAGACCGTAAAATTCGATACTCTACATCTGTAGATTTTCCTACTAACTGCTGACAAATGGCACTTTCCAAAATCCATTTATCCCCTTGATAAACCGAGTCTAACCAAAGCAGGGGGTTATTATTAAAATCTTCCTGCGAATATCCATACGTAGAAGCGTATCCCACCGTAACCAATAGGGTATCTTCTTCTAACCCCCTATACCAAATCGTTAGGTCTGGACTATCAAATACTTCGCATATTTGTTCGTTGAATCCTTCACTATCTATAAAAAGTGAACTAATAGATTTAACATTCATTTGAAAACTCCGTTCCTTTATAAAATAATTCTCTTTATAGCTGTAAATGGAAGTAATGTAAGTTTTCAGTAATTCTGATATAGGTATATTATACTAGTTATGGGGAAATATTTTAATTAAATTTAAAAATATTCAGTAAATTAAAATACTAAATCAGATAGTACCATGCTAGTTCCGTTACCCCTCATATGCTTGCTTTAACGTTTCCATATCAATTTTTGTTCTTGTTTGGAGTAGCGCCTTCATAACCCTTTCTGATTTTTGGGGATATTCATCGCTAATCATCTCATTTAATGTGGCAGGAACTACTTGCCAAGAAACACCGTACTTATCTTTTAACCACCCGCAAACTTGGGCTTTCTCGTCTCCACCCTCAGAAAGCTTCTCCCAATAATAGTCCAGTTCTTCCTGTGTCTCACAATTTACAATAAACGAAATTGCTTCCGTAAATTTATATCTTGGACCACCATTTAAGGCTACAAATGGTTGACTTTCCAATACAAATTCAACGGTCATGACTGCTCCTTCAGCAGTATCTCCATTTGCATGCCTTTCTTTTCCGTAGCGAGTTATTCTACCAATGCTTGAGTTTTTAAAAATGGAAGTATAAAACGTTGCTGCTTCTTCTGCTTCGTTATCAAACCATAAATTTGTTGTGATTTTTTGAATAGTAGTACCCATGTTTTCACTCCTAAACGATTTTTAATAACGTACAGTTTGTCCACAACCCTGCATCGTTAGTACAATAACTTCAACAAAAATGAGAGATTTTCCTTCAAAGAGCTGTAAAAACATGATTATGACTATCTATGGTAGGATGGATTCAATATAAGGAGAAATGGAAAATGTAATAATAGAGGTTCGGCCTTCAAATTCGAAGACGGGTAGACTAGGGCCGAGGATAATAATGCAATGAGTTGAAATAATGCATGTAATTTTCAAAACAATCCGGTTCCGATCCTTGCTGAAAATATGTTATTCAGCGGGGAATCGGAACCTATTTTTTTATTGTTTAAATCGATCTGGATTCTCTTTAGCAAAGGCTCCACCATCTCGAATTGTTTCAGCCAGTGCTTTCTTTGCTAGGTTTTCTATACTCATTTCTTCCATATACCCTTGATTACGGGAAGGATTTACTGCTGATTTACCTTTTAACTCCGGTCTTTTACCTGATTCGTTAGTCATCGTATCCCTCCTTTCTATGGTTAGTATGGTCAATCGAGTAGAAAAAAACAGAAGAGGTAAAGAGGAGTTTCATGATTTTGCGGTAATGGATATACTAAATTATGGTATTATTGAAGTGACTAATAATTTCCAATATCGAAAGGAGGAATTAACAATTTGAGCTATATAAATACTTTTATAACCGTTTCTGAAGATTCACCGGCTACTTCTGCAGTCATACCTCTCCCTAGAAATAACAAACCTACTATTGCTTCAATTGAACATGAAATTATCAGCAATAACCCATACAAATTCACCCAAGAAGATGTCCAATTTAAAACTTACTTACTAAAAAATGAAATCGTATCCCATGATTTAGTTGAACTACGAGAGCAATTTTTCTTGAAACCAAAGGCGTGCTTCCGGGCTTCACCATTAGTTAAAAAATATGGATGGGGAATCCATTACAATGACCAAGGGAAAATTGCACTATATGGTATTACTAGTGAAGAATATAATGAATTTCTTACTTCGGACAATATTAGAATATTGAAAGGTATGCGTTCAAAAAGGAGATAGGAAGAATGAAGTTTTATCTGAAGGGGTGTGTTCCTGTAATTGATTGGGCCGAACTCTTGATGCTTTAATAGATGCTCCGTATAGTACTACTAAAATATTTGTGTCTGTTTTACTTGTGTTTACGAGTGTTTTTAAAGGAAGATAATGTAGGAGGGGAATAATTGATAAGGCTAGGGTATTCTGCAATAAGCTTGCTGTTTTTAGCCATCATTTTTGTGATAACTTGATGTTCTGAACCCGATAAAGAAGGCTATGTACTAAAGGTTGAAGAACAAAGATTATTGACTGTCGATGGAGTTTCATTTGAAATATATCAGGAATATAAGAACAAAACAATTTGAGAACTTGATAAGGAAAGAACGCCCATTATCTATATTACATACAACGAAGCAAATAAATTTAAAGTTGGCGATAAAATTAAAGTTTGGCTAGAAGGTGGAATTAACGAGTCTTACCCTCCAATAGCCAGAGCATCAAAGATAGTTTTGATTAATGAATAATGGGTAGTGAAATTTGAGTAGTTAAATGAAAAGAATAGGAATTAGGAGTTACTAGAAATCTTCCACCCGTAGTACTTGGGAGGAGGATTTCTAGTAAGGTAAAAGTCCCTAGATAGATTCCCACACATTTTTAGCAATTGTAAGGACGTGTTTTATCTTATTCCATTGATCTCTTTCTGTTAGATTGTTACCTTCTTCAGTGCTTGCAAATCCACATTGAGGACTTAACGCTAAATTTTCTAAAGGAATAAATTGACTTGCTTCTTTTATCCTCTGTTGAATTCTGTCTGAATCTTCTAATTCAGGGAACTTGGATGTGATTAACCCAAGGACAACTGTAAAGTCAGCACGTTTAAATCTTTTTAATGGTTCAAAATCACCTGAACGTTCATCATCATACTCTAGAAATAGCCCATCAATCTGTAAGTCAGCGAAGATAGCATCAGAAATTGCATCGTACCCACCACTTGTTATATAAGTAGATTTGAAGTTTCCACGACAAATGTGCATTGTGATTAACAAATCTTTTGGCTTATTAGAAATGACATCATTAATACAATTTACTCTCGTTTTAATAATATCTTGAACGTTCATGCCATATTTTTCAACTACTGCATTAATCCGATCTTCAGAAACAAAATCAATCCATGACGTATCGTCTAATTGTAAGTAACGACATCCCACATCGTAAAATGCCTGAATCGCTTTTTGGTATGCTGCTACAGTATCTTGATAAAACTGTTCTCTGTTTTCTTGATAATATTCATCGCCTTGAATTCTTGTAAATAACATATTTGGGCTTGGAATAGAGAACTTCGCAACTTGACTACCATCTCCATATTTATCAACAGCTTGCTTTAAAAATATGAAGTGCTCAATCATAAAATGATTCGTAAAATCTACTTTATCAACTACCTTAATTGCACTATTTCTCGTTTGAGCCCCTTTGAAGTTACTAATATATTCACTTTCAAAGAACTCTACACCCTCTAGACCTGCTAAAAAATCAAGGTGCCACCAAGAACGCCTAAACTCTCCATCCGTAATGGATTTAAGTCCAACCTCAATTTGCTTTTGTACGAGCTTCTCGATTTCTGCATTCTCAATGGCCTTTAGGGTATTTTTATCAATTTCTCCGCTTTCATAAGCCCTTCTAGCCTCTTTAATTGGTTGAGTTCTAAGAAAACTCCCTACATGATCAGCTTTAAAGGGTGCTTTAACAACTGTTTGGTTCATGAAATCATTCCTACCTTTTTTAAAATGGAAAAGCAACAGGCATAAAGCCCAAAAGAAAAACCCTCTTCTTAATAAATAAGAAGAGGGTATGCTAACAGTTATCTCCTCTTATCTTCAAGCAAATGCTTCTGGAATTGGCACAGTACTTCAATGAGTCTGTTGCCGAGGCTTCAAAGGGCCAGTCCCTCTACCTCTCTTGATAAGAATACATGACAATATGTAATTAAAAGTTAGATTACACTTGTCCAGAGAGTATGTCAATAAATTTACTTTAGTGATTTATCTGGTAGAAGTAAGCATAGGAATCTAAAGATTAATGATGTATTTCTAGAAAAAACAGTTGTATTTTCCAGGAGAACATTTTATACTAAAAAAACAGTAAGAATTCGTTATTAATCTATCAATTTCGTGGATGAAATTTGGTAGAAAAAATGATCATCGTGGAGGAATATCTATGAAAAGTCAGCTTAGAAAATTGAGTCAAGTCAGCTTGGTTAAACAAATATTAGTGGGGTTATGTATTGGCATTATCCTTGCTCTAACGATTCCTGAAATTGGACAACCAATTGTTTTGTTGGGCTCTTTATTTGTAGGTGCTTTAAAGGCAATTGCGCCGATTTTGGTTCTGTTCTTAGTAATGTCGGCTATTGCCCAACACAAAAGTGGTCGGAAAACAAATATGAGATCCATCATTATCCTTTATCTATTAGGCACCTTTTTAGCAGGAGTGGTAGCAGTTATTGTCAGCTTCATTTCTCCTGTAAGATTAACTCTAGCAACAGGTGCTGAAGATATGACAGCTCCTGGTAGTATTGTAGAAGTACTCAAAACGTTATTACTTAACATTGTCGATAATCCGGTGAATGCTATATATAATGCAAACTATATTGGTATATTAGCATGGGGAGTTCTTCTTGGACTCGCATTAAAAAATGCAGCTGATACAACGAAAACCGCAATTTCTAATATCTCTGATGCAATCTCAAAACTGGTTACTTGGGTTATCCGCTTTGCTCCGTTAGGGATCATGGGTCTCGTATATGAATCGATTACGGCAAACGGGATTCAGTCCTTACTAAGCTATGGAAAGCTACTTGTTGTTTTAATTGGGTGCATGCTTTTTGTGGCGCTTGTTGTGAATCCAATCATTGTATTCGTAGCTACCCGCCAAAATCCATATCCACTTGTCTTTACGTGCATTAAGGAAAGTGGAATTACAGCATTTTTTACACGAAGCTCAGCTTCTAATATTCCTATAAACATGAGATTATGTGAAAAATTAGGATTAAATAAGGATACGTATTCAGTGTCTATTCCGTTAGGTGCAACCATTAATATGGCTGGTGCTGCGGTGACTATCTCAGTGTTAACACTTGCTGCAGTTCATACATTAGGTGTACAAGTTGATATTCCAACTGCATTACTTCTATGTGTTGTTTCAACTTTGGCTGCTTGTGGTGCTTCTGGGGTTGCCGGTGGTTCGCTATTGTTGATTCCTCTAGCATGTAGCTTATTCGGAATTCCAGATGATGTTGCAATGCAGGTAGTTGGTGTAGGATTTATCATAGGTGTTTTACAAGACTCTTTTGAAACAGCTCTTAACTCTTCTACTGACGTCCTTTTCACAGCAGCTGCTGAATACAAAGAGTTGCGCAAAGAAGGAAAAATCTTTAATAATAAAAATGTAGCATAAAAAGTTTTAGGATGTATACTCGAGCGATAGAGTCCTTTTGGTAGAGGGGCTCTATTTTTTTGTTATCTTTTGAAGTGTAATACGTATAAATAGAGGGATACAAAAGAAAATGTAGAATTTGTAAAGATATGTTAAGTAAAAGGAGTGTTGATTATGAAAAAGGTATTGCTTGTCATTTACAACTCTTTTTCCGAGTTTGAAATAACGGTTGCTACAGCTATGCTGAGAAGTTCATATCAAGTCGTCACAATTTCAGATACGTATGAAAAAGTTACTGGTGAATCCGGACTGCAATTTGTCCCACACTTGACCTACAAGGATGTTGATCCTGCGGAATATGAGGCAATTATTATTCCTGGAGGAGATTTATTCAACATTAAAGATACAGAAGAATTGTACGAGTTGACTAAAACTTTTCACGACATGAATAAGCTACTAGCATCTATTTGTAGTGGGACGTATGTCCTTGCACGAGCAGGAGTGCTACAAGGAAATCCATATACTGTTACGTTACAGAAGGAGCAACGAAAGTTTTTAGGGTGCTTTGAGGAAGAATGTTTCCATTATGAGCCTGTAGTGAAATGGGATAAGGTCATTACCGCCCAAGGACATGCATACGTAGACTTTGGATTAGCGATAGCAGAGCACCTTGACGCGATTTCAAACAAGGAGTTCATTCGAGAATTTTACAATGGAACACGCAATCGTTTAATGGAAGATGCGATGACACAAGCATAATATCATTTATAAAGAGTAATGAAAGAGGTGCAAAATGGAAAAAGAAAGAGTATGCAATGCAAAGCGAGTATTACTAGAGTGGGTAATGTCATTACAAAGCTTATCAAATGAGATATGGTTTAAGCCGTTTAAAGAAGGAGCTTGGGGGACAGCCGATGTAATTTCCCATTTCATTTCATGGGATCGGTTTGTAATTGAAAATCGCATCCACCCACTGTTAAAGGGAGAATCATTTCCAGATATTCAGGTTGTTGCGGATGAAGTAAATAAAGAAGCATCTAATTATGCGAGGTCAGGAATATCAAAGGAAGAACTACTCGAGGAATTTAGTTCCGTCAGAAAACAGCTTCTTTCAGAGATTGAAAACATACCAGATTCTGCTTTTAGGCTCCCTTATCCTGGGAATGCCTCTATCACACTTTTTGAGTACTTTACCGGGTTAATTCAACATGATGAAACACATAAACAGCAGATTATTGAATTTTTACAAGAAAATAAAGTTGTAGAATAGGTGAAAATAGTGATTGATTATCCAGCACTTGAAACAGACAGAATGCAATTACGATTACTTGAGTTAGAACAGGCGGAGGAAGTGTTTACCCATTTTTCAGATGAAGAAGTGACTAGGTTTATGGATATTGAACCATGCAAAGACATTAGGGAAGCTGAGGAGCTAATCAGATATCATCTCGATGATGAAGGCTGTAGATGGGGAATGTATGATAGAACATCAAACCAATTTCTCGGTACTTGCGGCTTTCATTATATACGTAGAAGAGAGGATGAGTTGATTGCCGAGGTTGGATTCGACTTAGGAAAAGCTCATTGGGGAAAAGGGCTGATGCGTGAAGCAATCGAGAAACTCATTGAGTTTGGATTTCATGAAATGGGACTTTCTACGATAGATGCTACGGTAGAGCCTCACAACCAACGTTCACTACAGTTAATGAAACGCCTAGGATTCACGCAAGAAGAGGAGCTTCATGAAGGCCTTGTGTATTTTTATTTGAAAAAGAGATCTTAGTTGGAAGAGTTCCAATTACTATCGAATACATAAGAAGGAGTATTCGTAGAAAATGCTTGATAATAACCATCGTCCACATAAAAAGGAGAAAATGAATAAATGATAAAAAATGGCTTGGATTCTATATTTCCAGGCCATTTTTTATTTAAAAGCTATTCATTAATTTGTTGTTGAACTTGTTGAATGATCTGTTGTGCCTTTTCAAGTTCATTTTGAGCAAAATGACATGCTTCTGCTTCCTTACTGTTCGAACTAATTTGTTTTAAATGATGATGAGCATTATGAATAATATCTTGAGCTTCTTGTAATTGGCTTTTAAAATTCATTTCAGTTTTTCCTTTCTTTATCATTATTCTCATTTATCATGCGCAAATCTTTAGAGTATTACGCACCTCTCCTCATCTGAAAAAGGACTAACAAACTTTATTTCAAGATTTCTAGAAAAAAAACGAATGAATGTAAGCTAGAATTATTATCTTGGCTTTTAACGCTAAGTCTTTTTTGTTATTGGTACAAGTGTAAGTTCCTTTAACTCTTGTGGAATTGTAACTTGTATTCAATCGTTTTTTACATGCTGTTACCGGTATTATCAGTATTGTTATTTGTATTTTTACGAAAAAGACTTTAACCAATTACCCTAAGGAGAACAAAAGCCATTTTCCTCAACAAACGGGCGCGTTAACGCAAGAAGGATTTACGGTTCTGTAAAGAAGGGGAAAATTGTATTGTAACGAATACTTTAATAGGTCTTACTTCGATTAGAAGCAAGGCTCTTTTCTTCTAAATCACTAATAGCTTAGAATTTGTTATGATTTGAATCTGTAAAAACGAAGATTTTTAAAGGAGTGGTGTCTGATTGAATAAAGTAAAAACTGAAACTAATAGGTTAGTTATAAGACCACTAGAAGAGGAGGATTATTTTACTTGGCTAACTCAATATAAGAAGCGATTACCATCTCAACATAAATACGATGAAGGTAACATAGATATGAGTATTTGTACGATAGAGTGGTTTGGTAATTTAGTTAAAAAACATCAAGAGATGGCGGTGGATGATAAAGTATATGTATTTGGGGTGTTTAGAAAAATAGATAATATTCATATTGGAACCATAGACTTCTCTACAATTATGAGGGAAGAATTTCAGTGGGCTAGGTTTGGATATTCAATTCATAATCAGTTTTGGAGACAAGGTTTTGGTAGGGAAGCTGTAAAGGCAGCAATTGATTTAGCGTTTCAAAAGTTACATTACCATCGCATAGAAGCCCATATAAATCTTGATAATATTGCTTCAATCATGTTAGCAAAGAGTGTTGGAATGGTATATGAATGCACAAGAAAAGGATTTATATATGAAAATGATGAATGGACTGATCATTTAATTTACTATATAAATGCAAAATAATCCTAATATAATGTTAGTTTTATTTTTCAAATGATAGTGCAGTAAAGTAAGAAGTGCAGAAAGTGTGGGACTTTATGGTAAAATATTTCTTGTAAGTCTAAATAAAAGAGAGTACTCTGTTTAAATCAATTCTCGGGTTTTGGAAAATAAGATAGGGTACTTTAGATGAAGGAGATTTCCTGTGAATAAAGAATATCGTTTATCCAAACAACAGTTTATACCCATTATATTAGGAGCAAGTATAGGTGTTTATAGCACTGCTCGTTCTTTTCATGAGGCATATGGAGTACTATCAATAAGTATATGCAGATATTTAACTGGGCAAATAAATTATTCTAATATAATTATGCCGATAGTTGAGAGTAAAATGGAAGATGAGGATGTATTATTTGAGTGTTTACAGAAGATTGCAAAGACATATCCTGATACGCCGAAAATGATTATTGGTAGTGATGAATGGCATGTAGAGATGATTGTGAATTTTAAGGATAAACTAGATACTAGTTGGATTGTTCCATATACAGATCCTGAAAGATTGCAAAAGGTAATCAATAAAACTAATTTTTATAATCTTTGTGATGAACTAAATGTTGATTATCCAAGGTATATATCATTAGGGAATAATCAGTTATTAGAGTCTGAATTACCATTTTCTTTTCCGGTCGTTGTTAAGCCCACTAGCAGAGTCTTATATGAATCTTTAAAGTTTACGGGTAAAATGAAGGTTTTTACAGCTCATGATAGACAAGAATTGGATGAAATTATTACTTTACTTAGGAATGCTGGTTATTATGAAGATTTAGTAATCCAAGAGTATGTTCCAGGTGATGATACAGCAATGCATATTTTAACACTTTATATTGCTCAAGATGGTCAAACCAAATTAGCCGCTTTTGGACAAACATTACTAGAAGACCATACTCCTGGTGGAATAGGAAATCCATTAGCAATCAGGACTTTTCATAATGATGAAGTTGTTAAACAAGCTGAACAAATAGTGAAGCATGTTGGTTACGTTGGGTTTGCTAATTTTGACTTGAAATATGACGAGCGAGATGGAAAGTATAAGTTTTTCGAGTTAAACCCTCGTTTGGGCAGAAGTAATTATTATATAACTGCAGCAGGACATAATCCAACAGGATATTATGTTAGAGATTATCTTACTCACGAAAACTTGTCATATTCTGTTGCTGAAAAAGAAGTATTATACTCTGTCGTACCCAAGAAGCTTTTATTACATTACATTAAGGACAAGCATTTAAAGGATAGAATTAAAAAACTATATAGGGATGGTCTTGTAAAGAATCCAATGTATTATTTTTCGGTCGATAAGAATATAAAAAGATTGTTTTATATTGTTGCATCAACATTTAATTACTATCGGAAATTTAAAAAGTATCCTCCACTCTGACATAAATGATCTAGCCTGTAGCCAGAATTCCTGATGGGACTATGGCTTTTCTATACATTTTAATTATCGAGATTACGTAATTTAGTCAACAAGCGATTAAAAATAAACAATAGAATATTTAATATGAAAAAGTACCTCATATTTCGGTGCAAATAATGCAGTATACATCGGAACCTTTTTAGGAATAGGGTCTTTTTCTACTTCTGGAATTCTATGAATTTCTTTAGCTCTTGAAGAAGTAAATCCCCTGTTTCCTTTGTTGAGCTATTAAACAACTTTTCGATAACATTCATAAACGAGTTATTGTAGATTGTGGTGAAGTCCTGTTCAACAACGGTTTTCTCTCCTTGTTCATGCAATCGATAAGAAAATCGCATCACATAGTTTTCTGCATATAGGTCAAAAGAAAATAGTGTTGGATAAAGAATATCCTTGTTTAACCCTCGGATAATCATGTTTTTGTTTTCTTTCACTGCAATGAGCTGAAAGGGAGCGCCAGGTTGAGTTTCCTGATGTTGGTTAGGATACGTAATGGAAGTTACATGTAAAATCCATTTCTCACGAGCTTCTGCTGTGGATATTGCTTCGAACACTTTTGTTATGGGAGAATGAATTAAGATTGATTGTTTCACAGAGGATCCCTCACTCTACTTTCTTTTTATTTACCATACCAAAGTATTGATGCTATGCAAAATAGGAGGAGACTTATGAAAAGGATTTATGGTCTAGCACCAGTCGCAGAATCCGACGTGCAGGTTCTAATCTTAGGATCAATGCCTGGAGAGGAGTCTCTCCGGAAAAATGAGTATTATGGGAACAAACGAAATCATTTTTGGAAAATCCTGTTCTCCCTTTTCGAACAGCCTGAAATCACGGATTATGAGGAGAAACTTCGTTTTATAAAACTACATAAGATTGCACTATGGGATGTGTTATACAGCTGTGAACGTGTAGGGAGCCTCGATTCCAACATTAAGGCGGAAGAGCCAAATGATTTAGAATCATTTGTACAAACTCATCAAAACCTTCGGCTCATCGCCTGCAATGGAACAAAAGCGTTTCAATCTTATAAAAAATACATTGGTCTCCACCGATTTGAAGGAATAGAGGTCGTCAAGCTACCGTCAACGAGTCCAGTGCCGGGTAAATATAACAAAACTCTTGAAGGCAAGCTCCAAGAGTGGGAAATTGTAAAAAAATATATTATAGAACCTTTTTAAGATCATCCTCTATTTTTGCTGGTTCGGTTTGTGGGGCATAGCGTTCCACAACCTGACCGTTACGATCTACAAGAAATTTCGTAAAATTCCATTTAATCGCTTTCGATAATAAGCCTTTTTGCTGATCCTTTAAATGCTGAAACAACGGATCCGCATTATCTCCATTCACATCAATCTTTCCAAACATCGGAAAGGAAACTCCATAATTCAATTCGCAAAACGAAGTGGTTTCATTTATATCTTCAAATTCCTGGTTATTAAACTGAGCGCAAGGGAACCCAAGGATAACAAGCCCGTCGTCTTTGTATTTTTCATAAAGCTCCTGTAGCCCTTGAAATTGAGGTGTAAACCCACATTTGCTCGCAGTGTTTACAATAATCAGTGGCCTTCCTTCATAGTCCTTAAGAGACTTTAACTCGCCATTTGGCATTTTTACTTCGAAATCATAAACAGTTGTCATGATCATCTACTCCTTTGTGAGCTTCATTCTCTTTAATAGTAGGGCAAGAATGAGCAGGTATCAAGTTTTAGGCAATGTCAGGTCGATTTTGCTTTGAACACTTTTAAGCAGGATTTATTCACCAGGGAAGCGAATATACCTTTTTAGACTGCAAGTATTGTAGAAAGGTGCAAGTATATGACGCATTTTATCAAGCAATGGAAGTTCCCGGTTCTACTCCTGACGGGTATTGGTATATCAGGCTTAGGTGATTTTATCTATCTAGTCGCAATTAATCTATTAGTGCTAGAGATGACTGGCTCAGCGGCCGCAGTAGCTGGACTCTGGGTAGTCGGGCCAATTACATCGATTCTCATAAACGGCTGGTCTGGAAGTATCATTGATCGATCAAACAAACGTAAGATTATGATTATTACAGACATCGTTCGAGCGATTGCTGTTGCAGCGATTCCGCTATTACCAAGTATTTGGGCAATCTATGCGATGTTATTTATCATCAGTATCGCAAAGTCGTTCTTTAATCCTACATCGACTACATATATTACTGCTATGATACCGAAAGAGCAGCGAAAGACCTTTAACTCATTTAATAGTTTCATTTCCTCAGGTGCATTTATTATAGGACCTGCCATTGCAGGTGTTTTATTCATGATTGGAAGCATAGAAATGGCCATCTATCTGAATGCAGCATCCTTTCTAGTTTCAGCTGTAATCATTGCCTTTTTACCGAGCATTGATGCAAACCAAGGTCAAACAACACAAAGGCTTCAATTAAAGAGTCTCGTGGATGATTGGAAAGTAGTAATAGGCTTTGGAAAAAAAGAAGCATTTGTGATGACAGTCTATTCTTGTTTCCTAGTGTTCAATATTTTTGCGCTGGCACTCGATTCACAAGAGGTCGTGTTTTCTAGACAAATCATCGGTTTGTCAGAGGTCGAGTATAGCTTGCTTGTTAGTATTACGGGAATTGGATATACGGCAGGTGCGTTTCTAGTGGTCGTTATTTCAAGGTTTTTGTCCATTCGTCATCTAATCGGAATAGGGCTTGTGATGCTTGCAACGGGGTACTTTATCTACTCTCTATCTAGCTCGTTTGTTTTGGCCGCGTTCGGGTTTACGATTTTAGGCTTCTTTAACGCTTTTTCAAACACAGGCTTCACTACCTTTTATCAAAACAACGTCCCGCTTGAGATTATGGGGCGTGTTACGAGCATCGTAAGTGTACTCCAAAGCATAGTATCGGTAGTTTTCCTATTATTCATTGGGCTAATGTCAGACGTATTGCCAATGCGTTATACGATTGTGACTTTATCCGCAATTAGTGTTGTCCTCGCGAATTACGTATATATTTTGGTGATTCAGCCAAAGAAATCGTCCTATTTTGTTGAGGGTACTGGTGTTGAGGCGAAGTAAAATGAAGGGAAATGAGGTTTTTTAGTAGATTATAGTTTGTAGCTATACATTTTGGCCATCTTTATGGTCGTTATTTGGATTCTATGGTCGATATTTCGATTCTATGGCTTTTATATGGATTCTATGGTCGATATTTCATTTCTATAGCTTTTAGCTAAAAAAGGCTGCAAATTGCGGCCTATTCTACTTAATTTGGAGTTACAGTAAGTTTCACGGCGAAATAAAAGGGAATAATGAGGATTATTAAGTAGATTTATAGAGGCAAACTATGTTTTTGAGCCTTCTATGGTCGTTATTTTAGTTCTATGGTCGATATTTTCGGTTCTATGGCTTTTATTTTAATTCTATGGTCGATATTTCGATTCTATGGCTTTTAGCTAAAAAAGGCTGCAGATTGCGGCCTTTTTCTACTTAATTTGGAGTTACAGTAAGTTTCACGGCGAAATAAAAGGGAATAATGAGGATTATTAAGTAGATTTATA
>JBLKRX010000026.1:0-71843 GCA_047608075.1 Ferdinandcohnia humi | reverse complement strand
AGATCTTGCTCAATAAGTTTGTTACTTTAGAATTAACGTTGACGCTTGTATTGTGTTCAGTTTTCAAAGAACTTTTTGTTCACTTATCGCTCAGAAGCGACTTTCATAATATAACACGTTGTTTTTTTTTAGTCAACACTTTTTTAGAAAAAGTTATTTCAAAATATCTCTTGTCTTGCGACGACGTTTATTAATATATCATCATACATAACCCATGTCAACACTAAAAATTCAAAAAGAAGGATTTAATAATCCCCCTCTTTAATACGTATTATTTTTATATTTTTTAGTTCGTATGTACCGTGTACAGTCAGTTGGATCAGCTATTCTTTTAAACAAACGAAATAATATCTGATATCTTTCTTCCATAGCCCGTTTTACAATATGATCAATTCTTTTATCTTCAACATCAAATAATATTTCATCCATCTCTCTCTTAAGAAGGTATTCTAATTCTTTTACTTCCTTCTGATCAATTAGTAACCCAATCATAGTTTCACCTCTACTTTGTTGTGATTCTAGTTATTTCCACAAATAGAGATTTTATGAAATAAATTTTATGGAGTTACAGTACATATATTTTTATGACAAGCATATTATGAAACAGGAAGTATTGGACAAGGAGGATATATATGAATTTTTTCTACATACTTAGTGGTAAAAAAATTAAACAGGCAATGATTATTCTTGTTGCTGCATTCTTTACGGCCGGTATCTTTTATATAGAAAAGGGGAATATCTCACCCGTTTTTTCAACAGAAAATGGACCCCGTGTTATTTATCAAGGGGAACAGAACGAGAAAACCGTCTCTCTTACCTTTAATATAACGTGGGGAGATACGAAAGCATTACCGATAATTGACATCCTACAAAAGGAAGGCATTAAAAAGGCTACTTTTTTCCTTTCCGCTGCTTGGGCCGAACGCCATCCTGATATTGTAGAACGTATTGTTAAAGATGGACATGAAATTGGAATTAAAGGGTATGACTACAAAAATTACACTACTTTAGAAGATGCACAAATAAAAAAAGATATCTATAAAGCACAAGATGTTTTTAAAAAACTTGGGGTTAAAACAACAACTTTCTTAAGAACACCTGACGAAAATATTGACTCAAGAGTCGTTAAGATTGCTGATTCTCTCGGATTTACAGTTGTTCACTGGAGTATCGATTCAAATGACTGGAATAATCCTGGAGTTGATCAAATAACAAATAATGTAGTTAGCAAAGTTAAGGGTGGAGATATCATTCTATTCCATGCATCTGATTCAGCTAAACAAACTGCCCAAGCTCTTCCAACAATCCTACATGAAGTAAAAAAGAAAGGGTACTCCTTTGTATCCGTCAGTGACATGCTTAATAATGCTAATGTTAAAAGCGAAAGTATTGAATAGAAACAAAAATGTAGAACTATACGCAGATTTTTAGATAAATCTAACCAAAATAAAAAGCTGGCCTAGTGGTCAGCTTTTTTGTTTTGTAAATTTAGGTAGTATTAACAATTGGTACGCGTTACATATTAAAATTGGATAAAGCATTAGATATAGCCAACTGCTTTCATTTACTCGAATAGCAGGGAACCATTCGATAACTGTTACAACAAACATAAAAAATAATGCTGGTATAAATGCTTTATTGTTTGTTTGCTTACTCTTAAAATAGGCAATTACAGATCCAAATAGTAATATTCCAATTGGTACAAGTAAATATGGAGTAATCGATTCACCTGTTTCACCAAAAACTTGGTAACGAAAGTAAATTAAATCAAACAAGACAAATGCTATTAACACAATCTGCGCTGGATTCCATGCGTTTTTAAACAATCCTAGACCAAAACGATGGACTGTTAAGTAAGCAAAGAACCCCATTTGACTAATAATACTAAAAATAAAACCAACACCTACAAGCCAAGATATAACGAGAAGTATTTCAACAATATCTGCTGCAATAAATAACTCTTTATATTCACTCCATTTAACAGCAAAACCAACAATGATTGTGCTAATGGCACCAACAAGCAATGTAGATAAGAATAATCTTACCCAATTTCGACTTTTCACGGCAAAATCCCCCAACATCAACTAGATTCATCCTTGATTGTACCAAAATAGGTGGGAATAATGCCAGTTAATAGACAACTAATAAACGAATATTTTTTTGCTAAAGCCAGCATATTAACTACTAAGGATCCCAATGAAAGGAGCTTTTGTATTATGAAAAAATGGATGTCGCTCCTCCTCATTCTCAGCTTAGTCTTGATTACTTTTGGGTGTGCCCCTGCTAATGTCGAACAAGGTCAATTGGATTACGAAGAAACCAAAAAGATGGTTGTAGATATTTTAAAAACAGATGATGGTAAGAAGGCAATCGAGGAAATCATGGCTGATGAAAAGCTAAAACAAAATCTTGTCATGGACCAAACAGTTGTCAAACAATCCATCCAAGAAACCCTTACATCTGAAAATGGCATTGAGTTTTGGAAAAAGACATTTGAGGATACAAAGTTTGTAGAAGATTTCGCAAAAAGCATGCAAAAGGAGCATGAAAAGCTCTTAAAAGATTTAATGAAGGATCCCGATTATCAAAGCATGATAATGGATATCATGAAAAACCCAGAAGTAGAAGAACAGATGGTAAACGTTATTAAAGGACAGGATTTTAGAAAACATCTACAGGGTGTTGTGAGCGAAACATTAGAAAGTCCATTATATAAAGCAAAGATTGAAGATATACTCATTAAAGCAGCTGAAGGCCAACAAAAGGAAGAGAACGCAAAGAAAGAGGAAGGTGAAGGTGGCGGTAATAGCTAACCTTGCTTCTAATTAAGAAAGCGCAAGCGCCCTGGAAGAGGAACGTCAGCTAAAACCCGCCACGTCCTATGGTGAACGTTGACGTCAACACTTCCTTGTGCAAGACCCTCAAGCAAATGGCTTCTTATTGCCAAACGTTTATGACCTCGAACTGCTTAAAAGTGAAGCTTTGGGGTGAAATCTGGCTCTAGATCTAGAATATGTTCAAAATTTTATACTTTCTTTCAAAAAAGACCTCTGACAAATGTCATGAGGCCTTTTCTTTTAGATTGCATCAATTACTTTTTGTGCAATTTCTTTATATATTTTTCCTGTTGGATGTGCTTCGTCATAAACAGAAGGAGCAAAATCATCATCATTCCAGTCAGGCTGTCGCAATGGTAATTTTCCTAATAAGGTAGTTTGAAGTTCCTCTGCTAACTTTTCTCCTCCACCTTGACCAAATACATATTCTTTTTCACCTGTTACTTTACTTTCGAAGTAAGACATATTTTCAATTACACCTATGATTTCGTGTTCAGTACGAAGTGCCATCGCTCCCGCTCTTGCTGCAACAAATGCTGCTGTTGGATGAGGTGTAGTCACGATTATTTCTTTACATGCTGGAAGCATTGTGTGAACGTCAAGAGCCACATCACCAGTCCCTGGTGGTAAATCTAATAGTAAGTAATCAAGGTCTCCCCATTCAACATCATTAAAGAAGTTATTTAACATTTTTCCAAGCATTGGTCCACGCCAAATAACAGGAGAATTATCTTCTACAAAGAATCCCATTGAGATGACTTTCACTCCCATTCTTTCAACTGGGATAATCTTTTCGCCTCTAACAACTGGACGCTTTGTAATCCCCATCATGTCAGGAACACTGAAACCATATATATCAGCATCAACTAGTCCAACCTTTTTTCCCAGTCTTGCTAACGATACAGCTAAGTTAACAGAAACGGTAGATTTTCCAACTCCACCTTTACCACTGGCAATCGCAATAAAAGTTGTTTTATTTACTGGTGATAATAAGGATTCAGATTCTCCAGTATCTGTTTTATGCTTTGCAAGCTCTTCTGGAGAAAGTTCTGTAAAACGAAGTCCTACAGATTCTGCACCCGCTTCTTTAAGTGCATTTACAATCATTGATTGAAGATGTAGCTGTTCTGAAGTACCTGTTTTAGCGATCGCTATCTTTACACTAACATGGCCTTTTTCTTCTTTTATTTTAACCTCTTGGATTGCGTTCGTTTCTTCAAATGTTTTATGTAAGAAGGGATCCTTCTTCTTTTGTAATATTTCTCTTACTCGCTGTTCAGTTAACATTATCTACACCACCTATTTCTGTATTCGGTTTCATTCCATGCTATTATAACACACCTGTCTCATAATAGAGTGTGAGGAACCTCATACCCCTTAAAAAAGTTGGATCGCATCAGTAAGTTCTAGTATGTATCGCTGTCCTGCTTGAGTCTTTATCGATATGTGGTTGATGAGAGCCTAAAATAAATACCCACCTCGGTTTAGTCAGGCGGGTTTGATTCATTGGAGAAAAATCTTGATATTCCAGTATAAATTGAGGCGGCAATTTTCTCTTGATATTTATCTTGGGTTAGTAACGCTTTTTCTTGAGGATTAGATAAAAAGCCCACCTCAACTAGTGCTCCTGGTTTATTCGCGCTTTTAACAAGATAAACTCCGTTTATCGCTTTTGCTTTCCTCGTAGTATTCCCTAGGTTCGTTCGCAGCTCATCTTGAATAAATTTAGCAACTGCTTCGTTTTCCTTAAAAGAGCCATAATAGAATGTTTGTGCACCACTCCACTTAGGCGAAGGAATTGCATTTAAATGTATGCTTATATATAAATCCGCTTCTGACTCATTGATGATCTTGACGCGGTTTTTCAAGTCTTCCGTTTTCCGTTTACTATAGCCTCTTGTTCCATCAGAAGCTAAATCGGTATCTTCTTCCCTGATCATTTGAACAAGTGCACCTTGTTGCTGTAGATAATCTCGTAGCTTTAGCGAAATTTTCAGAGCTATGTCCTTCTCCTGAATATCACCACTGTTTGCTCCACCGTCCACCCCGCCATGGCCTGGGTCAATAATAATGATTTTTCCGGACAGAGGAAGGCTCCATGCATTCCAAACATCTTTATCCATATATCGATATTGAATAAATAAAAATAAAACAACAGCCCCCAAAAGGATACCCGTAATTTTTAATTTCTTATTCACACTTTTCCCTCCTGCTAGTCCCTACATTTCACTATATGGGACAAGGAGAGTATATATGATTAAAAATTTTAATGCAATTTTAGGCGGTATCTTTTTTCCCCTTTCCGAAAGCCCTCCATCCACCAATAGTCGACGTAATGTTCACAGGCATAGTAAAGTGATTCATTTACAAATCCGTTATCCCCAATATGCCCCCAGTAACAAATAAATTCATACAATGCATCAATTAAATTCTTTTCATATTGATAACAGCGTTTTTTCACTTCATCCACTGACTCACCATAATAACCAAAACGACTGTATTTTGCACCTAGTAAATAAGCCTCTATAGCAACATCCAGGCAACCTTCTTCTATAGCACTTCCAAGCATCGTTCCCATTCGGAAGTAGCTACCAAAGGTTTCTGACACATTCTTTTTTAAACCCTCTAGCGAAAGCTCCCGAAGCATCTTACGTTCATACGTAATCTGCTTTTCCTTTCGTTTCTCTTTGAAGGTAGTAATCACATTCATAAAATAAGAACCCCCCTTTGACAACTAGTTTCCTTCTGCATCAACCTAATCATGCAGAAAACACAAAGTACCACAACTGCCAAAAGGTGTCAGGCACCAGAGAAAGACAAACCCACCCAACTGTCCACCTCAGGAGGACAGTTGGGTAGATTTGAGCGGAATCATTGGGTTGATTCACACTTTAACTCTAAGTTATAGTAGCTATAAACCTTTTTAAGTACAGATACTTAGGTTTTCGATTTACTATTTTGCTTTTTAACGAGCACCGAAAGGAACGCTCCAATTCCAGCACCGATTATTCCAACTATCATAGCCCCGATTTGTCCAACTGCTTCATACCCGCGGAGTCCATTGAAGACAAAATCTGAAAAGTAATTACCCCCTACATTTGCTCCGATAGCGAATCCAATAATTGCTCCAACAATAGCTCCCAGGATGGCTCCTATGATGTTAATCCACAAATTAACTACCTCCCTAATAAAAGCCTCAGTTATCCCCCCACGTCAATTGCACCCAATAAGCACTAATAACTGAGACATTATCTATATCACCATCATATTCAATAAAAGTGTAAAATTACACTGTTTTTCCCGCAGTAGCAAAAGTTGTGCTTCTGTCACGTGCCGCCAGGTGTTTTATCCAATAAAAATCAGTAAAAGAAAAACCCACAAGCCATAACGCTTGTGAGTCATAAATCAAACTATATGAATCCATCTTCGTGAGTGAATCTTATACCTATCTCAGCCAATTATCCGAACTTTTCTAACAACCAAAAGATCCTTCAACTATTTCGATAATCTGCTTCAAATGTAACAATTCCGTTGATGGTAGCACGATATCTGCCAATGCTAAGTCTGATTCTAAGCCAATCCCCACCGCAAACATTCCCGCTTCTTTAATAGCAATCACTCCCGCCTCTGCATCTTCTATACCAATACACGTAGAGTAAGGTACTTGTAATTGTTCTGCAGCTCTTAGAAACACTTCCGGGTCTGGTTTACTTTTTTCTACAAGGGCTGCGTCAACAATGGTATCAAAATAGCTTCCTATTTTTAGACTTTCAATTACGGTAAAGGCATTTTTACTCGCAGAGGCTAGGCCAATTTTTAAGCCAACATCCCTGATTTCCTGTAAGAATCCTTCAATCCCTGGCAGTAAATCTGTAGGTCCTATGCCCTTAATTAGCTCTTTATACCGCTCGTTCTTCTTTGCGGCATAATAGTCCTTTTCTTTTACAGAAAGATTTTTATTACCAAATGTAAGAATTCTATTTAAAGAATCCATACGTCCGACCCCTTTTAATTGTTCATTAAATGTACGGTCAATTTTAATACCAAGCTCCTCGGCAATTTCCCTCCAAGCAAGATAATGGTATTCCGCTGTATCTGTTATAATCCCATCCAAATCAAAAATAACTGCCTTTACTATATCCAAGTTTCTTACTGCACCCTTCCTATTCATTTTTTTCCATTCTCTACACACACTTACTCTTAAATCAAAGTAGTATCTACATAAATAGGAAAATGATCGGAAGGGTACCTTCCATTGAATCGGTCAGTAATAACCGCTGTCTTCTTTATTTTCGTGGCTTTATTTGTAAAAATATAATCAATTGATTGATACTTATCCCAGCTTAATTCATGATTAAAGCCTTGTCCTGTGCAGGTTACCTTTGGCCCAACATGATGAGAGGAAGTGCGTACAGCATCCTTCCATGTAGAAGTTATTATTTGATAAAACCTTTCAGTGCTTTCCCCGTTAAAATCACCTGTTATAAACACAGGAGTATCTTCACTTTTTTGTGAGATTTTTTGATTCAAAAGATCTGCTGAATAATAACGAGCATTTTCACTTTTATGATCAAAATGTGTATTAAAAACATATACATGTTTCCCACTTGCTTTTATACGGAAATACCCCCATGTACAAATCCTAGGGCAATCTGCATCCCATCTCTTCGCCTTTTCTTCAAATTTAAGAGTCTCTGACAACCAAAACGTATCAAACTCCATTAATTCTAGCTTGTCTTTTTTATAAAAAATGGGATTATACTCATTTCCTTCGTCGTTAGACCTTCCTTGGCCAAAATATCCGAAATGGTCCATTTTACGCAAGTCTGATAGTTGACTCTCTTTTGCCTCTTGTAATCCAACAATATCAAAATCATAACCCTGAATAATCTTCATGACATTTTCTTTTCTATCTCTCCATAAATCATTGCAATCTTCAGGTGTTTCCATCCGAATATTATAGGTTGCTATACGTAAATTATCCATTCACACCAGTCCTTTTATTATTAAATCCATTTCCATAAACAAGCGCTAATATGACGGTGTTAATAATCATTAAGATAACGGTATACACTAAACTTAATGCTTTTGTATCTGCTGCAACGGAATTACCTGTCGCGTTCATGATTGTAACACCTAATGGTTCATATAATGGATGATATAAAAATACCGTTAAATCATAATCAGGAAGAATGTCGATAAAATTTAGTGCAAAGACACCCAAGATTGACGGGATAATAACAGGCAATACAACTCTAATAAATGTATAAAAGGCATTAGCCCCTAAGTTTTTAGCAGCCTCTTCTATCTCGTTATTAATGCCATAAAAAGCAGATTTCGTGATCCGTAATGTAAAAGGAATTTTGACAACAAAATAACCGATTAATAAAACCCAAACAGTTCCTGTTAACACTTTATTAAACACTACTGGTTGGTTTACGTTAAATGTTACTGTTAACCCAACAGCAATTAATACAGATGGTAGAAACCATGGAATCATTAATAAGTAGTCCAAGGATTTCGTAAGGATATTCTTATACTTCTTCATTAAGTAAGCACATAACAAACAGAATATAATAACTAATACGGATGCTACGAGACCATAACTTAAGGAAACTACATATGGCTCTAGTGCATCTATACTTGAAAAGGTTAGAGAATAATTAGCTAGTGTAAAACTATCCAATGCTATGACACCAGTAGATATCGCTAAAGAATCCGTAAAGGAGTAAACAATAACTGCCAATACAGGCAAAGTATAAATTACAAATAAAACATATGTAATCAGATGAACAATTACATTCCCAAGTCTATTTTCGATTTTTTGCTTCTTAAAGCTCATCTTTGTTTTTGAGATTGATATATAATTACCCTTTTCTTCAGACCGTAGCATAAAAAATAAAACGATGATTGTTAAGATTCCAAGGACTAGAGCAAGTACAGTTGCTAAGTCCTTTGAGCTTGAGCTTCTTGCAAATGTTAAAATCATCGGTGTGATTGTTTCAAAATCTTTTCCACCAAATACTAATGGAGCAGATGTTGCACTTAAACCAGTTAAGAAGGTTAAAATAGTAACCGCAAAAAGGGTCGGTTTAAGCGTAGGAATAACTACATTTTTAATAATAGTGAATTGAGAAGCTCCTAGGTTTTTAGCAGCCTCGATAGTATGATAGTCAACATTTCTTATGGCACTTGTTAAAAACAACATATGATTCGACGTACATGCAAAAGACATGACAAATACGACAGCAAATAGTCCAGTAAACCAGCTTTCATTCATATTCGGATTAATTTGTAACAAAAGTTGAGTGATTGGCCCATTTTCCCCGTACACTAATTTATAACCTAAATTAAGGGCTACTCCTCCGTAAATCAATGTTGAGTAAAAGCTATATTTAATAAATCTAGCACCCTTAATATCAAAGTATTGAGTCGCTAATACAAGAAATATCCCAACTGCATTAACCGTTATAACTAAGATAACAGCCAAAATAATACTATTAAGAATGCTCCATAACGCACGTTCAGATTTTAACAGCTTTTGTATCGGTTCAAGGGAAAATGACCCACTACTAAAAAAAGTTTCATACAGTGTGTTGAGGTTAGGAAATATTAATAATGAAAAAACTACCCAGGTGATGACAAATGCCAATACGAGTAGCATTGGACTGAATTTGATTGTTCGATTTTTAAATGTATCCACGTAATGCGTCCCCCTATTCGTACTGTAGAATATCTTTTTGATTTAAGACGACATTAACTTTTTGATTCTGCATCGGAATATTCTCTGTCAGAATTGTACGTAAGAGTACATCCTCCACTTTAATTGTATACTTCGTATAAATTCCGTAGTATTCGAAGTCTACTAATTCTCCATTAAATACTACTTCTCCATCGTTAGGTATATAAGGTTGTCCCTCTGGAATCACCTTTAATTTTTCAACTCTCGTATAAAACTCCTTTTTATCCTGTAAATGTAACTGGGTAAAAAGCTGAGGATATTTCGTTACAAGGGCCGTAATATTATTGTTATCACCGATAAAATTACAAACAAACTTAGTAGCAGATTGCTCGTAAATTTCACGAGGAGTTCCAATTTGCTCAATGATCCCATTATTAAAGACTGCAATTCTATCAGATAGAGTTAGCGCTTCTTCTTGGTCGTGGGTTACGTAAATGGTAGTAATCCCAAAGTTCTTCTGTAAATTTTTTAATTCATTTCGGAGTTGGACTCTTAATTTTGCATCTAAGTTCGATAGAGGTTCATCAAGTACTAAAATACTTGGCTTATTAACTAGTGCTCTTGCTATAGCCACACGTTGTTGCTGACCACCAGATAACTCAGATACCTTTTTCTTTAGTTGCTCTTCAGAAAGGTCAACTTTACGTGCAATTTCTCGGACTCTTTGATCAATATCGTTTTTACTTACTTTGTTTACTTTTGGACCAAAAGCGATATTTTCATAGACAGTCATCGTCGGGAATAATGCATAACTCTGAAACACCATTTTGATATCTCTTTTTTCAGTTGGTAAGTCAGTAATATCACGATCATCTAAAAATATTTTTCCTGATGCAAGTTGAATAAATCCAACTAACGCTCGTAGGGTCGTCGTTTTTCCACAACCAGATGGTCCAAGAAATGTGAAAAATTCTCCATCATTCACATCAAAACATAAATCCTTCACCGCTACAAAATCATTATATTTAATGGTGACATCTTTAAAAGTAATCATAATATTCTCCTCTCATAGCTGTAAGGTTATTAACAATGAATATAGGATTGAAATAAATGAAAAGAAATTTCACTTATTCCAATCCTGAATGTAAAAAACTAGGTGAATATCATGCCTAGATTAGAAGATTTCTAATTCTAATTTTTCAACCCATGCATCAATATTTTCAGTTACGAATTCCCAATCAATATCCTGTTGTTTAACATCAGCAAAAACCTCTTTTAAGAAGTCAGTTACATTGTCTCTAGCTTCAACGTTTGCAGGCATTGCATTAAACTGAGCAGCGAATTCCCCTTGTACATCAGCTGAGCCCATCCAGTCGATAAACTCCTGAGCAAGTGCTTCCTTTTTAGTTCCTTTCACAATCGCAACACTTTCAACAACTTGAGGTGTTCCTTGTTCCGGATGGATAAAGCTAGGTTCTACTCCATATTGCTCAATTTTTGCAGCTAATTCCCCAGAAATGATTGTTCCAATTGGCGCTTTACCAGATGATAGCATTGAATAGTAATCTTCTCCTTCAGGAATTTGAACCCCATTCTCATAAAACTTCTCAATATATTTCCAGCCTTCGTCAGAAATACCCAACTCACCATTTGGATCGGCAAAATTTGATAAAATACTTGCAACGATTACTTTTGAAGTAGCAGCTCCTAAATCATCACGAGCTTGATATACTCCTTTAAAATCAGCATTATCTGCAATTTCTAGGTATCCTTTTGCTAAGTCTACAGAATCTACAACATCAGCATTATACGCCATTATTAATGCTACTTTTACAAGTCCATGATAATAATTATCTGGGTCATTAATTCCTTCTTCAACCTCACCAGCCCATTTTGGCTCGTATGGGATTAATACATCCTCTGCCTGTAATTGCTCAAAGAACATGTGGTTCAAACCATATACAACATCTGCAACTGGATTTGCTTTTTCAGAAATAAGACGGTTTGTTAAATCTCCTCCTCCAGCACCAACGATTTCAATATTGAACCCTTCTTCTTTTGCCTTTTCTACAAGCCACTCGCCACGACCGTCACTATTTGCATTAGTATAAACGATTAATTTCTCATCCCTGTTCACTGTTTCTTTTTCTGCGTCACCTGAGTCATCTTTACTTGACTCTTCATTCGAACAAGCAGTGATAAGCAACAGTAATGCTACTAGAATTAGGCTTAAAAATTTCTTGAAATTTTTCATTTACTCTTCCCCCAATAAGTTTTTATGTGTAATTAAAAATTATTGCCTGATTTCACCGATAAATCTTTGGGTTTCAATCAAAACTGGCCGGTTTTCAACCAATTCGTATCGTTTTCCATAGATATATACATCTAACCTGTTCCCTTTTACCTCAATTGAAGTGACTGATTTCTCAACCTTCAATTTAATACTTCTACCATGATATTGTAGTGAACACTCATACCCATCCCAAGCATTAGGAAGTTCCGGATTAAGAAATAGGCCGGATTCTTTGATCCTAAGACCAGCAAATCCAAAGACAATCGCTAACCAAGTTCCTCCCATATTAGCCATATGTAAGCCATCTTTTGTATTCCCATGAGTATTATCTAAATCGAGACGAGCTGTTTCAATGAAGTATTCATACGCCTTTTGAATGTCTCCGATTTTCGCACCCATGATACTAAAAATACAAGAAGATAGTGAAGAATCATGGGTTGTTATGTTTTCATAATAATGATACGAATTTTTTATTGTTTCCTCATCCGTCCCATCCTCGATAAGGAAATGCGCTAACACCGTATCTGCCTGTTTACAAACCTGATATCGATATAAAGTGAGAGGATGATAATGTAATAACAATGGATAATTTTCTTTCGGTGTATTTTCAAAGTCCCATATATCCTTTTGCAAAAAGGAGTCATCCTGAGCATTAATCTTCCGTTCTTCATCATAAGGTAAATACATGCGATTTGCCGCATTTCTCCAAAACAAAGCTTCAGTCTTTTCTAAACCAATTTTGTTTACTAATACCTCTTTTTGCTCTGGGAGTTCCTTTTGCAACTTCTCAAATGCTTTTACTGCCCATTCTAGGTTATACTTTGCCATTAAGTTGGTATAGTAGTTATTGTTAACAACAGCGGTATACTCGTCCGGACCAGTAACTGCATCAATTTTAAAATACTCACCCGTAAAATGCCCTGTATCCATCCATAACCTTGCAGTCTCAAATAGTACTTCTGCAGCATACTTCATAAAAAATTGTTCATCATTTGTTGCTAAATAATATTGGATAAAGCTATATGCTATATCCGCACTTATATGATATTGTGCTGTTCCTGCGGGAAAATAAGATGAACATTCTCCACCGGAAATTGTTCGCCAAGGAAATAGAGCCCCTTTTGTATGACCCATTTCTTTGGCTCTGTTTCGAGCGTGTTCTAATAATGAATATCGAAATAAAAGCAATTGTCGTGCGATCTCAGGCTTTGTCATAATAAATACTGGAAGCATATAGATTTCCGTGTCCCAAAAATAATGCCCCTCATAGCCTTCACCTGACAAACCCTTTGCTGAGATATTTGAAAAGGAATCCCTACCTGCCGCTTGATGCAAATGATACAAATTAAAACGAATACCTTCCTGAACCTTTTCATCTCCATAAATCTGGATATCTGCATGTGCCCAAAAGTTTTGAACATACTTTTCTTGCTCTAGTAAGAGTTCCTGGAAAGTCACCCCCTTTAATTGATTTTGGATGTCGATAGCAGATTGTATAAACTCATTTCCATGTCTAACTGTGTCTACATAGATATTTCTTTTTTCAACTGTAATTGGTTGAGATAAGGTAAAGTCGATGCTTGTTACGACTGCAGCTTCTTTGATCTCATCCTTTATTTTACCTTCACTCTCGTAGTGATACGATGTAACACAAGCGGTCTTAAGCTTTGAATTCGTTGTTCCATTAACAACCATTGCATAGCCTTTTTCAATGGTAGAATCAATTGTATGTAACAATCTAGCGTGAGACGAGCCAACTCGAGGGTCATGATCATTCACATAGTTCGTTACATTTCCATCAACAACTGAGACAATTTTAACTTGTCCAAAATAAGTTATAGGTTCTACTTTTAGGTTGATTGAAAATAACTCTCTGTTTTCAAATGAAACTAGTCTAGTAAAATGAATCTTTACCTCTCTTCCTTTAGGTGATTTCCAGTGAATAATACGTTCTGAATATCCCTTATCTAAGTGAAGCTTTCTTTCATATGACAAGACTTCTCCGTCAAAAACACTAAAACGCTCTTCATCTTCCCCAAACAAAATCTCTATAGTCTGAGAGTCTATCATATTTACAATCTTTTGTTGGGTTGATGGGAATCCAAATAATTTTTCACCATAAGGTATTTCAACTTGTTCGTAGAAGGCATTGATATATGTTCCTCTAATCGAATCGTAAGATTGTTGATAGCCTTCTTCAAAATTACCTCTTACCCCTAAATATCCATTGGCTAAAGAATATATACTTTCCTCCAAGAGTAAGCTTTCCGCTGCTAACGACTTGCTGCTAATAGTCCATGACATATACTGACACTCCGATGTATAAATAATAATTTACTACTAATTTCTTCAGATTTCTTACCAATTACAAAAATCATAAACAAAATTTACAATCCCTATATTGGATTTTATTTTGAAAACGATTACAATTATATTAGAATTTTTGTTATTTTGTTAATATTTTTATGAGAGTTGGTGAAATGATGGATCCAAAACTTCAGAAAAAAATTATCTCTCAATTTTATAAAGCAAGATTAGTTAATAAAGAGAACGAATATGTACATCCTTCCTATCAACTCGAGAAAAAACTAGTTACAGCGATCCAATTAGGAAATGAAGTAGAGGCAATATATGCATTAGAGGAAATCAATCAGCAAGAACGAGCGAAGTTATCAACAAATACCATTCGATCTTTAAAGAATTCTCTTATCTGCTCCTGTACCATTTTTACCAGAGCTGCGATTCAAGGTGGTTTACATCCTGAAAATGCTTATAATTTAAGCGATGTACTTATTCAAGAGATTGAAAACCTACATGATGAGAAGATGCTAGTCCAATTTGAACAGAATATGATTTATACGTTTATTAATACACTTAAAAAAGAGCAAATCCTTAATTACACTTCGATTGTTAAAAAAGCTATTTCCTATATTCATGAAGGCATCCTGCAGGAGCTTTCTCTAGAAAAAATTGCAGCAGATTTATTTGTTAACCCAAGTTATCTCTCTAATATCTTTAAAAAAGAAACTACCGTAACCTTAACCGAATATGTGAACAGAAAAAAGATTGAAGAATCCAAGTACTTCCTACTTCATTCAGAATTATCTATTTCGGATATCTCAAATCTCTTTCACTTTTGTAACCAAAGCTACTACACATCACTATTCAAAAAAATAACCGGCCTCACCCCCAAAAAATACAAAGAATTGGAAGGCTGGGACAGAGGGACAGGTTCCTTGTCCCAATGAGGGAGGTGGGACATGGGGACAGGTTCCTTGTCCCAAAACACCCTTCCATGGAGAAGGGATATTTTTCACTACCGTTTCTGATTTCATCTTTTCAAAACTAACAAGTGGGTTCGTTTCCTTTGCTATCGTTCCCTCTTTCCTCTTTTCAAGCGACAAGTGGGTTCGTTTTTCTCTCATTCGTATCCGTTTATCTCTTTTCGAACAACTAGCTGGGTCGTTTCCCTTGCTATCGTTCCCACCCTTTTACTTTTCCAATAAGAAACAGGTACGATTCGTCACCTAACCAACATACAACTTCAACACATGTGGCTACAAATCGCGGATCCCTAATCATATTACTGACACCATTTTGCGCTGCCTAAATGACTAGTAGTTCAACAAAAAAGACCTATAACACAAAAAAAGACCCCCAACCAAATTGGTTGAGAGTCTTTGAAACGTAATATTAACGTTTTGAGAACTGTGGTGCACGACGAGCACCTTTAAGTCCATACTTCTTACGCTCTTTCATACGAGCGTCACGAGTTAATAGACCAGCTGCTTTTAAAGTTGGACGGAATTCTGGATCAGCTTGCAGTAACGCACGAGCGATACCGTGGCGGATTGCGCCAGCTTGACCAGTGTAACCTCCACCATTTACGTTTACAAGAACGTCATAACGTCCTACAGTTTCAGTAGCAGCAAGAGGTTGCTTAACAACTTCTCTTAAAGCTTCGAATGGAATATATTCTGCGATATCACGACCGTTGATTACAATGCGTCCGTCACCAGGAACTAAACGTACACGTGCAACAGAGCTCTTACGACGGCCAGTGCCATAATATTGTACCTGTGCCAAATTAATACCCTCCTTAATAATTAACCGCGAAGTTCATAAACTTCTGGTTTTTGTGCTTGATGTGGATGTTCAGCTCCAGCATATACATGTAACTTCTTGAACATTTGACGACCAAGAGATCCTTTTGGAAGCATACCTTTGATAGCAAGCTCCAACATTTTCTCAGGGTAGTTTGTACGCATTTCTAATGCAGTTCTTGACTTCAATCCACCTGGGAATTGAGAGTGACGGTAGTAAATTTTGTCAGTTAATTTCTTACCAGTTAATTCGATTTTTTCAGCGTTGATGATGATAACATTATCACCTGTGTCAACATGTGGTGTATAAGTTGGTTTGTGTTTTCCACGTAAAAGTGATGCAACTTCACTTGAAAGACGACCTAAAGTTTTACCTTCAGCATCTACAACATACCATTTACGCTCTATATTGTTAGCATTTGCCATAAATGTTGTACGCATGAGTTTCCCTCCTAATAATTGCTCTGGTTCATATTTATTAAATCACAGTTAAAGTTCCGGGGCTTTAACGTGGGGTTTAAATACCATACCTAAAATATAATATATCTTTCGGGTCCTAATGTCAAGAAAATGTTACACCAGGTTTAGTTGTCATACCCTTTTTCTTATTACACGTTTTTCCAATCCTGGTAGAATACTTCCCATAAATAGAGTCCTTGTCCTGGAACGGTCTTTCCTGAGTAGGAACGGTCTTTTTGAGCTAAAATTTCTTTCATTTTAACTGCAGGTATATGGCCTCTTCCGACATCTAGTAAAGTACCTACTAATATACGTACCATATTATATAAAAATCCATTTCCAATAAACGAAAATATCAATTCTTCTTCCTGTTGGTCAATCGTTATTTGATAAATAGTTCTCACTTTGTCTTTTACTTCTGTTTTGGCTGCACAAAAGCTTGTAAAATCATGAGTTCCAACCAAATAGGATGTAGCATTGTTCATAGCATTAAAATCCAACGGATAAGGATAATGATATGCATAATTCCTTTTAAAAACATTACGATCCTTTGAAAGAAGTAACTTATACCTATATTCTTTTGCCTTTACATCAAAACGAGCATGAAAGTCTTCCTTCACAAACTCTACCGAGTGAACTTGTATATCTTCAGGTAGCATTGAATTCAATGCACGTTTCCAGCTCGTCTCTGGAATCTCTAGATTGGAGTCAAAATGAATAACTTGTCCTACCGCATGAACATTTGCATCTGTTCTTCCTGACGCAACAATCTTTACCAGATCTCCTTTATGCATCTTTTGGAGTGTGCGCTCAAAGTCTGCTTGGACCGTCCTTTTATTCGGTTGTATCTGATAACCTGAAAAATTTGTTCCATCATATCCAATGATGCATTTTAATCGGTTCATTTTTCTCTCCATTATCCTCGGAATAAAAATAATAATACGGCCACTACTATTAAAATTAGTAGCATCATAGAGTCAATGGTACGCCATTGAAGCTTTCTAAGCTTTGTACGTCCCTCGCCACCTTGATAGCCCCTTGCCTCCATGGCTATGGCTAGTTCCTCTGCCCGTTTAAAGGCACTAATGAACAATGGGATAAGTAGGGGTACAACAGCCTTCATCCTGTCTTTAATAGGGCCACTTGTAAATTCTACACCACGAGCAGCTTGTGCTTTCATGATCTTTTCTGTTTCCTGCATAAGTGTAGGAATAAATCGCAAAGAAATCGACATCATTAACGCTAACTCATGAGTCGGCAGCCCAATTTTTTTAAATGGCGCTAAAAGAGTCTCCATACCATCCGTAATCTCTATAGGGGTACTTGTAAGTGTTAATATTGTTGTCATAATAATTAAAAATAATAGCCTGAGTGAAATAAAAATCCCTTGTTGTAATCCACCCTCATATATTTGAAGCCACCCCAAATTAAGTAGAACGCTACCTTCCTTCGTTAGAAAAATATGAAGGAAAAAGGTAAACAGAATGACCCATAATATAGGTTTTAGCCCTGATATGATGTACCGTAAATGGACCTTTGTTAATAAAACTATCGAAAACGTATATAGTCCTAATAATGCATAGGTAAGTGTTGAGTTAGCTAAAAAAACAACAAACACATAAAAGAAGATTAGGAGCAACTTTGCCCTTGGATCCATTTGATGAATAAGCGACTTTCCTGGAACATATCGACCTATTATGATATTCATATGTCCCCACCTCGATTCTTTAAAGCGTCGCCTACATACATCACAATCTCATCTATTGAAAGACTAGCAGATTCCGGAATCGTAATCCCAAGCTTTTCTTCAAGTAGCCCCTTAAACTTAACAACCTCTGGAACATCCAAACCTAATTTTAGCAGTTGTTCGGGTTTTGAAAAAATGTCACTCGGGCTCCCTTGGAGCTTAACGGTACCTTTTTCCATAACTAATATCTGGTCTGCATAACGAGAAGCGTCCTCCATACTGTGAGTCACGAGAATGATGGTAAGTCCTCGTTCCTTATGAAGTCGATTAAACATCTCCATGATTTCAAAACGCCCACGTGGATCTAGACCAGCTGTTGGCTCATCAAGCACAAGTACTTCTGGTTCCATGGCTAAGATTCCTGCAATTGCCACTCTTCTCATTTGACCACCACTTAAGTCAAATGGAGACTTATTTAGATGTTCTAGAGATAAACCTACCATTTGTATTGATTGCCTTGCCTTGGCTTTTGCCTCTTCCAACGGAACTCCAAAATTCAAAGGGCCAAAACAGATGTCCTTTTCAACTGTCTCTTCAAATAGTTGGTGCTCAGGAAACTGAAATACTACCCCAACCTTTTTCCGGAGCGATTTAAGGTTCTTTTCTTTTTGTTTGGATGATATCGTACGGTCGCCAATGGTTATAGACCCAGCAGTAGGTTGAAGAAGTCCGTTTAAATGTTGAATAATGGTCGATTTGCCTGAACCAGTATGACCTATAATGGCCACATAGGACCCAGATAAAATAGATGCATTAACATCATATAAAGCGAGTCTCTCAAAGGGTGAATGAACTTGGTAGCGATGTTCTAGATTTTTGATTGTAATTTCCATAATTCATCCACCAAGCTTTCTTCTGTTATATGATTCTTTGAAAGAGGAATTCCAACTGATTTTAATTTTTTTGATACCTTTACAGAGAAAGGCAAATCCAAACCTATCTCTACCAGCTTTTCATCCAATGCAAAGATATCCTCGGGTGTACCTGTTGCAAATAATTTTCCACGATTCATAACAATCATTCGATCGGCTCTTGCCGCCTCATCTAAATCATGTGTGATGGACAGGACGGTAATATTGCTCTCATTCTTAATTTTCCTGATGGTCTCGAGAACTTCATTTCGACCAACTGGATCAAGCATTGATGTTGCTTCATCAAGGATAATCAAATCAGGTTTAACTGCTAAGACACCTGCTATAGCAACACGTTGTTTTTGTCCACCTGATAACTGATGGGGCTCGTAGTCGAGAAACTCTTCCATTTTCACCATATTTATAGCTCGCTCTATACGGACAATCATCTCTTCTCGGGGAATCCCGTTGTTTTCTAGTCCAAATGCGATGTCATCCCGTACCGTAGTCCCAACAAACTGGTTATCCGGGTTTTGAAACACCATGCCAATTTTCTTTCGGATATCCCATATCGAATCTTCACTTAATTGAATATTTGTTATTGTAACAGAACCAGCTTGAGGTAAAAGTAAACCATTAAGAATCCGGGCCAAAGTAGATTTACCAGAACCATTATGGCCAACGATTGCCAACCATTCTCCTTTTTTAACAGAGAACGAGAGATCTTGTAGTGCTAGTTCAGCTTCTTCCGTGTATTTATAACTTATATTATCAACAAGTAAAAGATTATCGCTCATTCTCATCCCCCTCTATCTACATTATTTCCATAGAAATAATTCTTCGTCTCAACTCAGCTGTCTTACTTTATCAAATTATTCATTTATTCCTTATTCGTCAAGGGAATAAGGAACGATTATTATTCCATCTTTCGTTTCTCCATCTATAGAACAAAGGGAGTAATTATTATTCTAACATAAGGGGACATATGTCTTAGAAGTCTTTCAAACGGTGAAATTCTGTATCAGAATTTACTTAATCTGATTAAATAGTCAATAGTCATATGCCTATTAAAAGTAACTTACTATAGCTTTAATCATACATACAAACACATGTGATTAACTACAATACTTGAGTTTAAAGTGTCCAGAACTGCTCCTACGGCAAAATAAGAATTCTATAAAATAAAAAGGGCCTAGACCGTTTAAAAAACTGTCTCGCCCTTATAGTTTTATACAATATTAAACTAACTCAATAACTACCATTGGTGCACCGTCACCACGACGAGGTCCAAGTTTCATGATACGAGTGTATCCACCTTGACGGTCCTCATAACGAGTTGCGATGTCACTGAATAATTTTTGAAGCGCATCTTGACCAGACTCTTCGTTTGCTACTTCATTACGAATGTATGCAGCAGCTTGACGGCGAGCATGTAAGTCTCCGCGCTTACCTAAAGTAATCATTTTCTCAACAACTGATTTTAATTCTTTCGCACGAGCTTCTGTTGTTTCGATACGCTCGTTGATAATTAGGTCAGTTGTAAGATCACGTAATAACGCTTTACGTTGTGCGCTTGTACGTCCTAATTTTTGGTATGACATGAGGTATTCCCTCCTTTGTTGAATTATTATGAAAGACAAAGCATTAGATAACTAGGCTCTTATAACAATAATGACTAGACGTGCAACAGAAGATGCCTAATTAGCATATTGCAATACGAGTCAGTCATCCTTACGTAAGCCTAAACCAAGCTCTTCTAATTTAGCCTTAACTTCTTCTAAAGATTTACGACCAAGGTTACGAACCTTCATCATATCTTCTTCTGTCTTATGAGCAAGCTCTTGGACAGTGTTGATGCCTGCCCTCTTTAAGCAGTTATATGACCGAACAGATAAATCCAATTCTTCAATTGTCATCTCGAGGACTTTCTCTTTTTGATCCTCTTCTTTTTCGACCATAATTTCTGCATTTTGTGCTTCATCTGTTAATCCTACAAAAATATTTAAATGTTCTGTAAGGATTTTCGCACCTAGTGCAATCGCTTCTTTTGGACCAGTACTGCCGTCTGTCCAGACATCAAGAGTCAATTTGTCAAAGTTCGCGACTTGTCCTACACGTGTATTTTCAACTTGATAAGATACACGTGATACTGGCGTATAGATTGAATCAATCGGGATTACTCCTATAGGCCGATCTTCACGCTTGTTCGCATCAGCTGGAGTATATCCTCGTCCGCGCTTTGCAGTTAATCTCACACGTAAATGTGCATCCTTAGCAAGCGTAGCAATGTGAAGTTCAGGATTTAAGATTTCTACATCACTGTCGTGAGTGATATCAGAAGCTTTAACCGGACCTTCTCCTTGTACATCGATCTCAAGCGTCTTCTCTTCGTCAGAGTAGATTTTGAGAGCTAATTTCTTCACATTTAAGATAATAGATGTTACATCTTCGACGACGCCTTCGATTGTTGAGAACTCATGCAGTACACCATCTATTTGGATAGACGTTACAGCGGCACCAGGGAGAGAAGATAATAGGATACGACGTAAGGAGTTACCCAAAGTTGTTCCATATCCACGCTCAAGTGGCTCGACGACGAATTTACCATATTTGGCATCTTCGCTGATTTCAACCGTTTCGATTTTTGGTTTTTCAATTTCGATCATTTATAAACCCTCCTTCAAAACGTCGAAACCCCGGCTAGACAATCTTTAAAATACGTCTAACCGAAATTCCCAAAAGTTAAGTTCCCTATCTGTGCACAACAACTCGATTAATTATTCTGTAAGAACTTATAAAGAAAACATGGCGATTAGTAAGCTTGCTTACGCACGCCGTTGTTACACTTATAAGAGAAGACAGTATTTTGTAACTTTCTTAAGTTGTAAAAAAGTTTAACAAAACCCATTAATCCATTATAGCCATGGATAAAAAATCTATACAGAAAAAATTAAACACGGCGGCGTTTTGGTGGACGACATCCGTTATGTGGTACTGGAGTAACATCTTTAATAGCTGTAACTTCAAGACCAGCAGCTTGAAGAGCACGGATTGCTGCTTCACGTCCTGCACCAGGTCCTTTTACAGTTACTTCAAGAGTTCTCATACCGTGTTCCATTGAAGCTTTAGCAGCTGTTTCAGCAGCCATTTGAGCAGCGAATGGAGTTGATTTACGTGAACCTTTGAAACCAAGAGCACCAGCACTTGACCAAGAGATCGCATTACCGTGTGCATCTGTAATAGTTACGATTGTGTTGTTGAATGTTGAACGGATGTGAGCAACACCAGATTCAATATTCTTTTTAACACGACGCTTACGAGTATTCGTTTTACGTGCCATTTATCAAATACCTCCCTTACTATTTTTTCTTGTTTGCTACAGTACGACGAGGTCCCTTACGTGTACGAGCGTTATTCTTTGTATTTTGCCCTCTTACAGGTAGTCCGCGACGATGACGAAGTCCACGGTAAGAACCAATTTCAATTAGACGTTTAATGTTAAGTGATACTTCACGACGAAGGTCACCTTCCACTTTATAACGGTCAACGATATCACGAATCTTACCTAATTCATCTTCAGTAAGATCACGAACACGTGTATCTTCAGAAACACCAGCTTCAGCTAGGATTTTTTCTGCAGTTGGACGTCCGATTCCAAAAATATATGTTAGAGATATTACTACACGTTTTTCACGTGGAATATCAACACCAGCAATACGTGCCATTTAGACGTACACCTCCTTGTAGATTAACCTTGTTTTTGTTTATGCTTAGGGTTTTCACAAATAACCATAACTTTTCCTCTTCTACGAATAACTTTACATTTTTCGCAGATTGGTTTAACAGATGGTCTCACTTTCATTTTTCAAACCTCCTTGATAGTACGGAGCGCATTTATTTAAAACGGTACGTAATTCTACCGCGAGTCAAGTCATATGGTGATAATTCTACCGTAACTTTGTCTCCAGGTAAAATACGGATAAAGTGCATGCGAATTTTACCAGAAACATGGGCCAAAACAGTATGACCATTCTCTAATTCAACTTTAAACATTGCATTCGGTAATGTTTCAACGACAGTACCTTCAACTTCAATTACATCGTCTTTCGCCATTGGAATGTTCTCCCTTCTTCAAATCAGTAACTTTCTCATAGCAAACATTGTTTGTCATAAGACCAGTTTTATTCAATACTGCTCTGAACTTCCGGAGATACGTAATCAAAAATTTAGATGAATGTTATTCTAATTAGTAGGGTTTCGTCTTACGCTTTAGTTAAGATTTCATACCCTGTTTCTGTAATAGCAATCGTATGTTCAAAATGCGCACACGTTTTGCCATCGACTGTTACAACAGTCCAGTTATCTGCTAACGTCTTCACGTATCGACTACCTGCATTTACCATCGGTTCAACGGCAAGTACCATTCCTGGTTTTAAACGAGGTCCCTTGTTAGGTGGACCATAATGTGGAATTTGTGGATCCTCATGTAATTCTTGACCTACACCATGACCAACATACTCCCGCACAATCGAAAACTTGTTAGCCTCAACATAGACTTGAATCGCATGAGATATATTTGAAAGACGCTCACCAGGCTTTGCTTCTTTTAATCCTCTATAAAGAGACTCTTCTGTAACATCTAGAAGCTTCTGATTTTCGGAAGAAATTGTACCAACAGGATACGTCCAAGCAGAATCACCATGATACCCATTGTACTTCGCGCCGATATCAATACTTATAATATCTCCATCTTGTAAGACGCGATCACCTGGAATACCATGTACTAGCTCTTCATTTACCGAAGCACAAATGCTGCCGCGAAAACCATTATACCCTTTAAAAGAAGGAATTGCATCATATCCACGAATAAACTTTTCAGCAATTGCATCCAGTTCTCTCGTTGTAATCCCTGGAGTAATATATTTCTTTAGCTCTTGGTGTGTAAATGCAACGATTTTACCAGCCTCGCGCATAATTTCGATCTCACGCGGAGTCTTGCAAATAATCATTTACGTAAACCTCCAAGGAGCTCTTCAATATCAGCAAATACCTTGTTAATTTCTTGTTGTCCATCGATATTGCGAAGATAGCCTTTTTCTTGGTAAAAGTCAAGAAGCGGTTTAGACTGCTCGATATTTACTTGTAGACGTGTACCAACTGTTTCCGCATTATCATCGGCACGTTGGTAAAGCTCTCCGCCACATTTATCACATGTATTATCTTCACGAGGAGGATTGAATACTAAATGATAAGTTGCCCCACAGTTCTTACAAATTCGTCGACCCGTTAATCTCTCAAGTAATATCTCTTGATTTACATCAATGTTAATTACGTAATCAATTAATTTATCTAGCTCAGTAAGAATCTGCTCAAGCGCTTCTGCTTGTGGAACAGTTCGTGGGAATCCATCAAGTAAAAATCCTTGTTTGCAATCATCCTTGCTTAATCGACCGCGAACAATTCCTATCGTAACTTCATCAGGTACAAGCTCTCCTTTATCCATAAAGGATTTTGCTTTTAACCCAAGTTCTGTTCCATCTTTTATTGCAGCTCGGAACATATCTCCTGTTGAGATATGAGGGATGTTATACTTTTCTACGATTCTTTCGGCTTGAGTACCTTTTCCTGCACCCGGAAGCCCCATTAATACTAGGTTCAAGTGAATTTACCCCCTCAGTCTCTTATCTTAGGTACTGGGAAATCACATTCCCAGAACCCTATTTGATAAATCCTTTATAATGTCGTTTAACAAGCTGACTTTCAAGCTGCTTCATCGTTTCTAGTGCAACACCGATTACGATTAGCAAGCTAGTTCCACCAATTTGTGCAGATTGCGGTAAATTCGCAAATTTTATAAAGAATACAGGAAGAACAGAAATAGCTGCTAAGAAAATAGAACCAACAAAAGTTAGGCGATAAAGAATTTTCGTTACATATTCTTGCGTATTCTTTCCTGGGCGAATCCCTGGGATATAGCCGCCTTGCTTTTTCAAATTCTCTGCCATTTGTTCAGGATTAACTTGAACAAATGTATAGAAATAAGTGAAAGCAATGATTAGCGCAACATAAATGATCATACCAACAGGTTGAGTATAATCAAAATATTTTTCAATCCAGTTTGTCACTTCATTGGGTCCGAAAAACGATGCAATCGTTGGTGGTGTGATAACGAAAGACACTGCAAAGATTACAGGAATAACACCAGCTGCATTTACTTTTAAAGGTAAATGAGTTGAATGTCCTCCAACAGGACTATTTGCAACTAACCGCTTTGCATATTGAATTGGAATTTTACGTAAAGCTTGTTGTACGAATATTACACCCACTACAACAGCAATAACAGCAATTAGCAATAATACAACAGTTATGATACGTAAGAATAATTGATCTCCAGCGTCTTCAAACTGTTGGACATAAATTTGATTTACAGCAGTTGGAATTGCAGCGACAATACCTGCAAAGATGATGATTGAGATTCCATTTCCTACACCCTTAGCCGTAATCTGTTCGCCTAACCACATTAAAAATGCAGTACCAGCAGTGAGTACAGTAGCAATTAATAGGTAAGTACCAATACTAGGATTCTGAATCAACATACCGTTTGACATATTATTGAAGCCGTATGACATACCCAGAGCTTGGATAAAGCCAAGTACGATCGTTCCATAGCGAGTAAACTGTGCTAATTTACGACGACCAACTTCTCCTTGCTTTGACCATTCCGTAAACTTTGGAACAACATCCATTTGTAACAATTGAATGATAATAGATGCAGTAATGTATGGCATTATACCCATCGCAAGAATTGAGAAGTTATAAAGAGCTCCACCACCAAATGTATTCAATAACCCGAATGCTGAGTTATCACTTGCACGTAATACATCAGCATCTACATTTGGTACTGGAATAAAGGTGCCGATTCGAAATACTACTAACATAAGTAGGGTGAATATAATTTTGTTTCTTATATCACCAACGCGCATAAAATTGGAGATTGTCTGAAACATTAAATCACCTCAGTTTGTCCGCCAGCAGCTACAATCGCTTCTTGAGCAGTAGAGGAGAATTTGTGAGCTTTAACTGTAAGCTTCTTATCAAGAGTTCCTTTTCCAAGAATCTTAATACCAGCATTTAGTTTACTTACAACACCAGTTTCAATAAGAAGTTCAGGTGTTACTTCTGTTCCATCTTCAAAACGGTTCAAAGTTTCAAGGTTAACAATAGCAAAGTCTTTGCGATTGATGTTTGTGAAACCACGCTTTGGTAGACGTTGGAATAAAGGTGTTTGACCACCTTCGAATCCAGGACGTACGCCGCCACCTGAACGCGCATTTTGACCTTTATGACCTTTACCAGAAGTTTTACCATTTCCTGATCCAGTTCCACGTCCTACACGGTTACGTGTTTTACGTGAACCTTCAGCTGGTTTTAATTCATGAAGTTTCATTTGGGCACCTCCTTATTTCAGAAAAAATTCAATTATTGTTCTTTAACCGTAACTAGATGAGCAACTTTGTTAATCATACCGCGAATCGCAGCATTATCATCATGAACAACAGTTTGATGTAATTTTTTTAATCCAAGAGTACGAACAGTTACACGTTGGTCTTCAGGACGTCCAATTACACTGCGAGTGAGGGTGATTTCTAATTTCTTTGACATATGATTTCCCTCCTTATCCTAACAGTTCTTCTACTGATTTACCACGTAACTTAGCTACTTCTTCAGCACGCTTTAATTGAGTAAGTCCGTCAATAGTAGCACGGATCATATTTACCGGAGTGTTAGTTCCTAAAGACTTAGAAAGGATGTCACCAACACCTGCTAATTCAAGAACAGCACGAACTGGTCCACCAGCGATAACTCCAGTACCTTCAGATGCAGGCTTTAGTAATACTTCACCAGCTCCAAAACGACCAATTACTTGGTGAGGTACAGTAGTTCCAACTCTTGGTACAGAAATAAGGTTCTTTTTAGCATCTTCAATTGCTTTACGAATTGCATCTGGAACTTCTTGTGCTTTACCAGTTCCAAATCCAACATGCCCGTTTTTATCACCGACAACTACTAATGCAGCAAAGCGGAAGCGACGTCCACCTTTAACAACCTTAGCTACGCGGTTAACGGTAACTACGCGTTCTTCAAGTTCTAATTTATTTGGATCAATGCGACGCATCTCAATGTCCCTCCTTTTTTACTAAAATTCTAGTCCAGCTTCACGAGCAGCATCAGCTAATGCTTTTACACGTCCATGATAAAGGTATCCTCCACGGTCGAAAACAACCTCTTTGATTCCTTTTTCAATTCCACGTTTTGCAACTAGTTCGCCAACTTTTTGTGCAGCGTCTACATTACCAGAACCTTCAACTGTAAGTTCTTTATCTAAAGTAGAAGCACTTGCAAGAGTAACTGAATTTACATCATCAATTAACTGAGCGTAAATGTGTTTGTTTGAACGGAACACATTTAGGCGAGGACGAGTAGCAGTCCCAGTTACGCGAGAGCGAACACGAGTATGTCTTTTCTTACGAACTGCATTTTTATCCTGTTTCGTAATCATTTACGTCTCTCCTTTCTTTTACCTAAAAAGGCTTACTTCGCAGTTTTACCTTCTTTACGACGAACAAATTCACCTTCGTAGCGAATACCTTTTCCTTTGTAAGGCTCAGGCGGACGTACACCACGAATATTAGCAGCGATAGCGCCAACACGTTCTTTATCGATACCTTTTACAATGATCTTTGTATTTGCAGGAACATCGATTTCGATTCCAGCTTCAGGAACGATTTCAACTGGGTGAGAGTAACCAACGTTTAGTACAAGCTTATTACCAGACTTTTGAGCACGGTATCCGACCCCGATTAGCTCAAGACCTCTTTCATAACCTTTGTGTACTCCCTCAACCATGTTTCCTAAAATACTACGAGTTGTACCGTGTAGAGCACGGTGTTCTTTATTGTCAGTTGGACGAGTAACGTTAAGTACGTTCTCTTCAACAGTGATTTGGATATCAGGATGGAAAGTGCGAGTTAATTCGCCTTTCGGTCCTTTAACAGTAATAGTGTTATTGTTGTTTGTAACAGTAACACCAGCTGGTATTTCTAATGGTTTTTTACCAACACGTGACATGTACTACACCTCCATTCTTTTCAAGCGATTACCAAACGTAAGCTAATACTTCTCCGCCTGTTTGCTTTTGACGAGCTTCTTTATCAGTTAACACACCTTGTGAAGTTGAAACGATCGCAATACCTAGACCGTTTAACACACGTGGTACTTCATCAGACTTAGCATAAACACGTAGACCTGGCTTACTAATACGTTTTAGCCCAGTAATTACACGTTCATTGTTTGCACCGTATTTTAAGAAGATACGGATAATACCTTGTTTATCATCCTCAATATATTCAACGTCACGAACGAAACCTTCACGCTTTAAGATTTCAGCGATTTCTCTCTTAATCTTTGAAGCAGGGATTTCAAGTTTTTCATGACGAACCATGTTCGCATTACGGATGCGAGTAAGCATATCTGCAATTGGATCTGTCATCACCATAGTATTTTTACCTCCTTCCCAATTCGGGGTTTACCAACTTGCTTTTTTTACACCAGGAATTTGACCCTTATAAGCTAGTTCACGGAAACAAATACGGCATAATTTAAATTTACGAAGTACTGAGTGTGGACGACCACAACGCTCGCAACGAGTGTACTCTTGTACTTTGAATTTTTGTGTGCGCTTTTGTTTCGCAATCATTGATTTTTTAGCCACGTTTTCGCCTCCTTTACTTTTGGAACGGCATTCCGAATGCTGTTAATAACTCACGAGCTTCTTCGTCAGTATTTGCAGTAGTTACGATAACGATATCCATACCACGTACTTTACTTACTTTATCGTAATCAATTTCAGGGAAAATTAATTGTTCTTTTACACCAAGTGTGTAGTTACCGCGACCATCAAATGATTTCTTTGAAATTCCACGGAAGTCACGTACACGTGGAAGTGAGATAGATACAAGCTTATCTAAGAATTCGTACATACGCTCACCACGTAAAGTAACTTTAGCACCGATTGGCATACCTTCACGAAGACGGAAACCAGCGATTGATTTTTTAGCTCTAGTTACAACTGGTTTTTGTCCAGTGATAGCTGCTAATTCTTCAACTGCATTATCTAATGCCTTTGAGTTTTGAACTGCGTCACCAACACCCATGTTGATAACGATTTTTTCGATTTTTGGAACCTGCATTACAGAAGTATAATTAAACTTGCTCATTAGAGCAGGTGTAATTTCTTTTTGAAATTTTTCTTTTAGGCGGTTCATGTAAGTACCTCCTTTCTTTTTCTACTATTTATCTAATAATTCACCAGATTTTTTTGCAACACGTACCTTTTTGCCATCTACTTCTTTGTAACCAACACGAGTTGGTGTACCAGATTTAGGATCTAATGGCATTACATTTGATACATGAATAGGTGCCTCTTGGCTAATGATTCCACCTTGTGGATTCGCTTGAGACGGTTTTGAGTGTTTTTTAACGATATTAACGCCTTCAACAACAACACGGTTTTTCTTTGGGAAGCTCTCAAGGATTACACCTTGCTTACCTTTATCTTTCCCGGAAATAACCTGTACTTTGTCGCCCTTTTTTACATGCATCTATTTCGCACCTCCTTAAAGGCCAATCGATTTCAATTTATAGTACTTCTGGAGCTAATGATACAATCTTCATAAAGTTATTATCACGTAATTCACGAGCTACAGGTCCGAAGATACGAGTTCCACGTGGACTCTTATCATCACGGATAATAACGCAAGCATTTTCATCAAATTTGATGTAAGTTCCGTCATTACGACGAACACCGCGTTTCGTACGTACGATAACAGCTTTTACTACATCGCCTTTTTTAACAACGCCACCTGGTGTTGCTTGTTTTACTGTACAAACGATAACATCACCAATATTAGCTGTCTTACGACCTGATCCACCTAATACTTTAATAGTAAGTACTTCACGTGCACCAGAGTTGTCAGCAACTTTCAAACGAGTTTCTTGTTGAATCATTCATGAAACCTCCCTTCGGATTTTTGATTGATCCGAACAATTTGTAATTAGATAATAACCGCTTTTTCTACAACTTCAACTAAACGGAAGCGCTTAGTAGCGGATAATGGGCGAGTCTCCATAATTTTTACGATATCGCCAATTTTTGCTTCATTGTTTTCATCATGTGCTTTAAATTTCTTAGAGTACTTTACGCGTTTACCGTAAAGAGAATGTTTCTTATAGGTTTCTACAAGAACAGTGACCGTTTTATCCATTTTGTCAGATACAACACGTCCAGTATAGACTTTTCGTTGATTGCGTTCACTCACTTTAGTAGACCTCCTCTCTGGTTATCGATTATTTACGACCGATTTCTCTTTCACGGACTACTGTTTTCATACGAGCGATTGATTTACGTACTTCACGGATACGTGCAGTATTCTCAAGTTGACCAGTAGCTAATTGAAAGCGAAGGTTAAATAATTCTTCTTTTAATGATTTGACTTTTTGTTCAATTTCGGCAGTGGTAAGGTCACGGATTTCATTAGCTTTCATTTGATTCACCACCAATTTCTTCTCGTTTTACGAACTTAGTTTTGATTGGTAGCTTATGAGATGCTAAGCGTAGTGCTTCACGAGCAACCTCTTCTGATACACCAGCGATTTCAAACATAACTTTCCCTGGTTTAACAACTGCTACCCATCCTTCAGGAGCACCTTTACCAGATCCCATACGTACCTCTAAAGGTTTTGCTGTATATGGCTTAGATGGGAAAATTTTAATCCAAACTTTACCGCCACGTTTCATATAACGAGTCATTGCGATACGAGCAGCTTCAATTTGACGGTTTGTAATCCAAGAAGCTTCTAGAGCTTGGATACCGTACTCACCAAAATGTACTTCTGTGCCACCTTTAGCTTGACCACGCATTTTTCCACGGTGTTCTCTGCGGTATTTCACACGTTTTGGTAATAACATAATTATTTTCCTCCTTCCTCAGTTTTCTTCTTCGTAGGAAGGACTTCTCCACGATAGATCCATACTTTCACGCCAATTTTTCCATAAGTTGTATCAGCTTCTGCAGTACCATAGTCAATATCTGCACGAAGTGTATGAAGTGGAACTGTTCCTTCACTATAATGTTCTGCACGAGCGATATCAGCTCCGCCTAAACGACCAGATACTTGGGTTTTGATACCAAGAGCACCTGCACGCATAGCACGTTGAATAGCTTGTTTCTGTGCACGACGGAAAGAAACACGATTTTCAAGTTGACGAGCGATGTTTTCAGCTACAAGAGTAGCGTCAATATCAGCCTTCTTGATTTCAAGGATATTGATGTGTACACGTTTGCCAGTTAATTGGTTAAGTGCTTTACGAAGTGCTTCAACTTCAGTTCCACCTTTACCAATAACCATACCTGGTTTAGCAGTATGGACAGTAACGTTAACACGGTTAGCTGCACGTTCGATTTCAATTTTAGAAACAGAAGCATCACTTAAACGTTTCGCGATGTATTCACGAACTTTAAGGTCTTCATGTAATAAATCTGCATAGTCTTTACCTGCGTACCATTTTGATTCCCAATCACGGATAATCCCTACACGCAGTCCGACTGGATTAACTTTTTGACCCACTACTTATCCCTCCTTCTTTTCTGATACCACGATCGTAATGTGGCTAGTACGCTTGTTGATTTGACTTGCACGTCCCATAGCTCTTGGACGGAATCTCTTTAATGTTGGACCTTCGTTAACATACGCTTCAGTAATAACCAAATTGTTTGCGTCCATTTCGTAGTTATGTTCTGCATTTGCAATCGCAGAGTTTAAAACTTTTTCTACAATTGGAGAAGCAGCCTTTGGTGTATGACGTAGGATAGCGATTGCCTCACCTACTTGCTTACCTCGAATTAAATCTGCTACTAATCGAACTTTACGAGGAGCAATACGAACTGTTCTCGCGACAGCTTTAGCTTGCATAGATAATCCTCCTCTCATTAACGTCTTGTTTTCTTATCGTCATTTGCATGGCCTTTGTAAGTACGAGTTGGTGCAAATTCACCAAGTTTGTGACCTACCATATCTTCAGTAACATATACTGGTACATGTTTGCGACCATCATAAACCGCGATTGTATGACCAATAAATTGAGGGAAAATAGTAGAACGACGAGACCAAGTTTTAATAACTGATTTCTTTTCCGTTTCATTTAAACTCTCAACTTTTTTCATTAAGTGGTCATCTACAAAAGGTCCTTTTTTTAAGCTGCGACCCATAAGTGAACCTCCCTTCGTGATTGACCTACGGTTCCGGTGAACCGTAGCACAATCCCGTTATTTTTTACGACGACGTACGATAAATTTATCTGATTTGTTTTTCTTTTTACGAGTTTTGAATCCAAGAGTTGGTTTGCCCCATGGAGTCATTGGAGACTTACGTCCGATTGGTGCTTTACCTTCACCACCACCGTGTGGGTGATCATTAGGGTTCATTACAGATCCACGAACTGTTGGGCGCTTGCCTAACCAACGTGAACGACCTGCTTTACCAATATTAATAAGTTCATGTTGCTCGTTACCAACTTGACCGATTGAAGCGCGGCAAGTAGCTAGAATCATACGTACTTCACCAGAAGTTAAACGTACAAGTACATATTTCCCTTCTTTACCTAGTACTTGAGCAGAAGTACCAGCAGAACGTACTAATTGTCCACCTTTACCAGGCTTAAGCTCGATATTGTGGATAACTGTACCTACAGGAATATTTGCTAATGGAAGTGCATTACCTACTTTGATATCAGCTTCAGGACCTGAAACTACCTCCATACCTACTTGTAGGTTCTTTGGAGCAAGAATGTAACGTTTTTCTCCATCTGCATAGTTGATTAAAGCAATGTTTGCTGAACGGTTTGGATCATATTCTATTGTAGCAACGCGTCCTGGTATACCATCTTTGTTGCGTTTAAAGTCGATGATACGGTATTGACGCTTGTGACCGCCACCTTGATGACGTACTGTTAATTTACCTTGGTTATTACGACCACCTTTTTTGTGTAAAGGCGCTAGTAATGATTTCTCGGGTCTGTCAGTAGTAATTTCAGCGAAATCTGAAGTTGTCATACCACGACGACCATTAGAGGTTGGTTTGTATTTTTTAATCGCCATCTCTATTTCCCTCCTTCTCTATAAAAATTAAACTTCAAAGAATTCGATTTCTTTGCTATCTGCTGTTAATTTAACGATTGCTTTTCTGCGACGATTTGTGTAACCACTATAACGTCCTACACGTTTGAACTTACCTTTATAGTTCATGATGTTTACTTTTTCAACCTTCACACCGAAAATTTGCTCAATCGCATCTTTAACTTCAGTTTTATTAGATCTAACATCAACTTCAAACGTATATTTCTTTTCAGCCATTAAGTCTGATGAACGTTCAGTAATAACAGGGCTCTTAATAATATCACGAGGATCTTTCATTATGCGAGCACCTCCTCTACTTTTTCCACCGCAGCTTTAGTAATCACTAGCTTATCGTGGTTAAGCACATCAAGAACGTTTACTCCATTAGCAGTAACTACTGTTACACCAGGAATGTTACGAGCTGAAAGTTCTACTGCTTCATTTGTGTCAGCAGTTACGATTAACGCTTTACGATCAACGTTTAATCCTTTCAATACCGCAGTCATTTCTTTTGTCTTTGGAGCTTCCAATACTAGATTATCTAATACTAGAATGTTATCCTCTAATACCTTACTTGATAAAGCTGATTTGATTGCTAAACGGCGTACTTTTTTAGGTAATTTATAGCTATAGCTTCTTGGAGTTGGACCGAATACTGTTCCACCGCCACGCCATTGTGGTGAACGGATAGACCCTTGACGAGCACGACCAGTACCCTTTTGGCGCCATGGCTTACGTCCTCCGCCAGCTACTTCAGAACGTACTTTAGTTTTATGAGTTCCTTGACGTAAAGAAGCTCTTTGCATGATTACAGCGTCAAATAAAACTTGTTTGTTTGGTTCAACACCGAAAACAGAATCGTTTAATTCGATTTCTCCAACAGTTGAACCTGCTTGGTTATACAATGATACTTTAGGCATTCAAATTTCCTCCTTTCCTAGTAAATTACTTAGCTTTTACAGCTGATTTAATAGTAATTAGTGATTTTCTCGCACCTGGTACATTACCTTTTACTAGAAGAAGATTACGTTCTGTATCTACTTTCACGATTTCTAAGTTTTGTACTGTGATACGCTCTCCACCCATACGTCCAGGTAGAAGTTTGTTTTTAAATACACGGTTTGGAGCTACAGGTCCCATTGAACCAGGACGACGGTGATAACGAGAACCGTGAGCCATAGGTCCGCGAGATTGTCCGTGGCGCTTAATGCTACCTTGGAATCCTTTACCTTTCGAAATTCCTGTTACATCTACAATATCTCCCTCTGCGAAGATATCAACTTTGACTTCTTGACCAACTTCAAACTCTCCTAAGTTAATTCCACGTAATTCCTTAACGAAGCGCTTAGGTGCAGTATTTGCTTTTGCTGCATGACCTTTTTCAGGTTTGTTTGAAAGCTTTTCTCTTTTATCTTCAAAACCGATTTGTACAGCCTCATATCCATCAGTTTCAACAGATTTCTTTTGTAGAACTACGTTTGGAGTAGCTTCAATAACTGTTACTGGAACAAGATCTCCGTTACCTACGAATACTTGAGTCATACCGATTTTTCTTCCTAAGATTCCTTTGGTCATTAGTCACACCTCCTATAATATTTACATTTATTTCATAATAGATTAAAGTTTAATTTCAATGTCAACACCTGATGGTAAGTCTAAACGCATTAATGAATCAACAGTTTGTGGTGTTGGATTCACGATATCGATTAAGCGTTTATGAGTACGCATTTCGAATTGTTCACGAGAATCTTTGTACTTGTGAACAGCACGAAGAATCGTATAAACGGACTTCTCAGTTGGAAGTGGGATTGGGCCAGAAACTGCTGCTCCAGATCGTTTTGCTGTTTCTACGATTTTCTCTGCAGATTGATCAAGAATTCTGTGATCATATGCTTTTAAACGAATACGAATTTTTTGTTTTGCCATTATTTTCCCTCCTTTTTCGCCTACTTTTGAAATAGACATTCTCCGTGGAAATTTCCTTACACTCGCCATGGCAAAGCGGCCGGGTGTATCAGCAACCTTCCACTTCATCGCAGTCAAAGACCAACATTGTCTATTATATAGAATACAAATACGAAATGCAACATAAATCTTTATTTTATGCATGTTTTTCGCACTTTTTTAATTATACATACCTATTGTTGTGTTTTCAACTAATGTCGAAAGAAATTCAGACGTTATATTATGGAAAAACCAAAACAACCAGAATATTATTAAAGACTGTGTAAGACAATGCTTCCAATACAATCCCTCTCATACATTTTTATATCTCATACTAATTCGTTGTGTTGTTTACGCACTCTTTTTTAAACTACAACGATTTGATTTGGTTTGTATTTTATCTTGATCCGTGGATTCAATCACACTTCATTGTGTATTGTTTTATTAGGAGGATACGGAAATAATTGTTATGGTGCTTTTTGTTGATTGGAGCGGAAGGTATGAGAATCCTCGAAGATGCATTCGTATTTTCTTCGTGAGTGGGTTCTTTCGAGGATGCCCTTCACAACAGTATATTTAAATAGTTTCCTATAACATAAAAAACAGGTGGGTAACCCCACCTGTTTTAAATAAATATTAATTACTCAGTAATTGTAGCAACAACGCCAGCGCCTACTGTACGTCCACCTTCACGAATAGAGAACTTAGTTCCGTCTTCGATAGCAACTGGAGCGATTAGTTCAACAGTCATTTCGATGTTGTCACCAGGCATTACCATCTCAACGCCTTCTGGAAGTTGAATGATTCCAGTTACGTCAGTTGTACGGAAGTAGAACTGTGGGCGGTAGTTTGAGAAGAATGGAGTGTGACGTCCACCTTCTTCTTTTGATAATACGTAAACTTCAGCTTTGAACTTAGTGTGTGGCTTGATAGTACCTGGCTTAGCAAGTACTTGACCACGTTGGATATCGTCACGAGCTACACCACGAAGAAGTGCACCGATGTTGTCACCAGCTTCAGCGAAGTCAAGAAGCTTACGGAACATTTCAACACCTGTTACAGTAGTTGATTTTGGTTCTTCAGTTAAACCGATGATTTCGATTACGTCACCAACTTTAACGATACCACGCTCAACACGTCCTGTAGCAACTGTACCACGACCAGTGATTGAGAAAACATCCTCAACTGGCATCATGAAAGGTTTTTCAGTGTCACGTTGTGGAGTTGGAATGTATTCGTCAACTGCAGCCATTAATTCAATGATTTTTTCTTCCCATTCTGCATCTCCTTCAAGAGCTCTAAGAGCAGAACCTTTTACTACAGGAATATCGTCACCAGGGAATTCATATTCAGAAAGAAGGTCACGAACTTCCATTTCAACAAGTTCTAATAACTCTTCGTCGTCAACCATGTCACATTTGTTCATGAATACAACAAGGTAAGGAACACCAACTTGACGAGAAAGAAGGATGTGCTCACGAGTTTGTGGCATTGGGCCGTCAGCTGCAGATACAACTAGAATCCCACCGTCCATTTGAGCAGCACCAGTGATCATGTTTTTAACATAGTCAGCATGTCCTGGGCAGTCAACGTGTGCATAGTGACGAGCATCAGTTTCATATTCAACGTGCGCAGTTGAGATTGTGATACCACGCTCACGCTCTTCTGGAGCACCATCGATTTGGTCATAAGCCATTGCTACACCTTTACCGTTTCTTTTAGCAAGAACAGAAGTGATAGCAGCTGTTAAAGTAGTTTTACCATGGTCAACGTGTCCAATTGTACCAATATTAGCATGTGGTTTCGAACGGTCAAATTTCTCTTTTCCCATTTGAAAAGCCTCCTTAAGTATTTTAAATTTAAAATAAGTATGATATGCCCGAAAGAGAGACTTTATTTTAGCCCTCTTTCGAAGCTTACATAAGTAGTTATACTTTAAGTAAAGGTGAAAATCAATTATTCACCTTTATTTTTTTTGATAATTTCTTCAGAGATTGATTTTGGTACTTCTTCATAGTGATCAAAGTGCATTGTGAATACTCCGCGACCTTGAGTGTTAGAACGTAATGAAGTAGCGTAACCAAACATTTCAGATAGTGGAACCATAGCGCGTACAACTTGTGCGTTTCCGCGTGCTTCCATACCTTCAACTCGTCCACGACGAGCTGTAATACCACCCATGATGTCTCCCATGTATTCTTCAGGAATGACAACTTCTACTCTCATTACTGGTTCAAGGATAACTGGGTTACATTTTGAAGCAGCGTTCTTAAGTGCCATAGAAGCAGCAATCTTAAATGCCATTTCACTTGAGTCTACATCATGGTAAGATCCATCATAAAGTTTTGCTTTGATATCTACTAAAGGATAACCAGCAAGTACCCCTCTATCAAGAGCATCTTCTAGTCCAGCTTGTACAGCAGGAATGTATTCACGAGGAACAACCCCACCGACGATTGCATTTTCAAATTCAAAGCCTTTACCTTCTTCATTTGGAGAGAACTCAATCCATACGTGACCAAATTGTCCACGTCCACCAGATTGACGAGCAAATTTACCTTCAACCTGTGCAGAGCTACGGAATGTTTCACGGTATGCAACCTGTGGAGCACCAACGTTTGCCTCAACCTTGAATTCACGTTTCATACGATCAACAATGATATCTAAGTGAAGTTCACCCATACCAGCAATGATTGTTTGACCCGTTTCTTGGTCAGTGTGTGCTCTGAAAGTTGGATCCTCTTCTTGAAGCTTTTGTAAAGCAGTTGACATTTTGTCTTGGTCTGCTTTTGATTTTGGTTCAACAGAAAGTTGAATTACTGGCTCAGGGAATTGCATTGACTCAAGAATTACTAATGCCTTTTCATCACACAATGTGTCACCAGTAGTTGTATCTTTTAAACCTACAGCAGCTGCGATATCACCGGCATGAACCATAGTGATTTCTTCACGGCTATTTGCGTGCATTTGTAGGATACGTCCTACACGCTCACGCTTCCCTTTTGTAGAGTTTTGTACATAAGAGCCTGAGCTTAATGTACCAGAATACACACGGAAGAATGTAAGCTTCCCTACATACGGGTCTGTCATAACTTTGAATGCTAGAGCAGCGAATGGCTCGTTGTCATCTGAATGACGTTCAACTTCTTCATCTGAATCAGGTAAAGTACCTTTAATTGCAGGTACATCTAATGGTGATGGAAGATAGTCAATTACTGCATCAAGCATTTTTTGTACACCTTTGTTTTTGAATGCAGATCCACAGATAACAGGATAGAATTCAACATTAACAGTACCTTTACGAATTGCAGCTTTTAGCTCTTCGTTAGAGATCTCTTCTCCACCAAGGTATCTTTCCATTAACTCTTCATCTAACTCAGCAACTGCTTCTATTAACTTTTCACGGTATTCGTTAGCTTGGTCTAGGTACTCTTCTGGGATCTCACGAACCTCAATATCTGTACCTAAGTCATTACCGTAGAAAGTTGCATTCATTTCTACAAGGTCAATAATTCCATGGAATTGGTCTTCTGCACCAATTGGAAGTTGGATTGGGTGTGCGTTTGCTTGTAAACGGTCATGTAGTGTACCAACTGAGTATAAGAAGTCAGCACCAATCTTGTCCATTTTGTTTACGAATACAACACGTGGTACTCCATAAGTAGTTGCCTGTCTCCAAACTGTTTCAGTTTGTGGTTCAACACCTGATTGAGCGTCAAGAACGGCTACAGCACCATCTAGTACACGTAGTGAACGTTCAACTTCTACTGTGAAGTCTACGTGTCCTGGTGTATCGATGATGTTAACGCGGTGCCCTTTCCATTGTGCTGTTGTAGCAGCAGATGTAATTGTAATACCACGCTCTTGTTCTTGCTCCATCCAGTCCATCTGTGAAGCACCTTCGTGTGTTTCACCGATTTTATGGATTTTACCAGTATAGTAAAGTACACGCTCTGTGGTAGTTGTTTTACCAGCATCGATATGCGCCATGATACCGATATTACGAGTGTTTTCTAAGGAGAACTCTCTTGCCATTGGGTCTTTCTCCTTCCTATGTTAAGTATAATTTGTTTGTTTTTAAAATGAAGCTCTGCTTACTAATACTAGATTTACAGCAGAGCTCTTATAGATTTTACCAACGGTAGTGAGCAAACGCTTTGTTCGCTTCTGCCATTTTATGAGTATCTTCGCGTTTCTTAACTGATGCACCAGAGTTGTTAGCTGCATCAAGAATTTCGTTAGCTAAACGCTCTTCCATCGTCTTTTCACCACGAAGGCGAGCATAGTTTACTAACCAACGTAATCCTAGAGTAGTACGACGATCTGGGCGAACTTCAACAGGAACTTGATAGTTTGCACCACCCACACGACGAGCTCTTACTTCTAGTACAGGCATGATGTTTTTAAGTGCTTGTTCAAACACTTCCATTGCATCCTTGCCAGAGCGTTGTTGAACTAGTTCAAACGCATTATATAAAATCGCTTGTGATTTACCTCTTTTTCCATCAACCATCATTTTGTTGATTAAACGAGTTACAAGCTTTGAATTATAAATTGGATCTGGTAATACATCTCTCTTAGAGACAGGTCCTTTACGAGGCATTATAGTTCCTCCTTTCAAACATAGTAGTATTTTTTTCTCTATTATTTCTTAGGTGCTTTTGGTCTCTTAGTACCATACTTAGAACGACCTTGCATACGGTTATTTACACCAGCAGTGTCAAGTGCACCACGAACAATGTGATAACGTACCCCCGGTAAGTCCTTAACACGTCCACCACGAATTAGTACAACACTGTGCTCTTGTAGGTTGTGCCCAATTCCTGGGATGTAAGCAGTAACCTCGATACCGTTAGTTAAACGTACACGAGCATACTTACGAAGTGCTGAGTTTGGTTTCTTTGGAGTCATTGTACCAACACGAGTACATACACCACGCTTTTGAGGTGAAGTTACGTTAGTTTGTGACTTTTTGAAACTGTTATAACCTTTATTTAACGCTGGAGAGTCAGATTTTTGAACTTTTGTTTCACGACCCTTGCGAACTAATTGGTTAATTGTAGGCATTGTTTATTTCCTCCCTTCATTTCTTCATCCTAGACCACACATCCAGGTGGTTCATTTTTTTACAAAAACAAAGTTTTTGTAGAATCTATAATCCACAAAAACAGTTTTTAATTAATAATAGCCACAGTTGAAGCTCCAACTTCAATCCCACAGGCTTTTCCAAGTTTTTTCATAGAATCGACCTGAGTAACCGGGATATTTTGTTCTTCCGCCAATTGCAATACTTTATTAATTACACGGCGATCAGCATCTTCTGCGACAACAATCTCCACTACTTCTGAAGACTGAATTGCCTTTACGGCTTGTTTAGTACCTATGATAATCTTCTTTGCCTGTAATACTTTTTCATAAGACATCTGAAATATCCTCCAAAGTATCAGGTTTAAGGAGCACCTTTGATATAGTAACATCCTAAGAGAAGGATGTCAACTACAAGTGAATAAAATTTCTTTCAACTCGTAGCTAACATCCAAACTTCTTAGTGTTGCTCTTCTAACCCTTAATCAACAGCAACTGTATCTTCTTGTTGACCTTGTGGAACTAGTTCCGCTTTGCGATAGCGGTTCATACCTGTTCCTGCAGGCACCAACTTACCAATAATTACATTTTCTTTTAATCCTAGTAACTCATCACGCTTACCTTTAATTGCAGCGTCAGTTAACACACGAGTTGTTTCCTGGAACGAAGCAGCAGATAGGAACGAGTCTGTTTCTAAGGATGCTTTTGTAATACCTAAAAGAACAGGTCTACCTGTTGCAGGAGCTTTACCTTCTAGTAACACTTTTTCATTTGCATCAGTAAATTGGTGTACATCCAATAATGATCCTGGTAATACATCCGTCTCACCAGCATCTGTTACACGTACTTTACGAAGCATCTGTCTAACCATAACTTCTACGTGCTTATCACCAATCTCAACGCCCTGCATACGATATACCTTTTGAACTTCTTTTAATAGATATTCTTGAACAGCGTTAATATTTGTTACTTTTAGTAATTCCTTCGGATCGATTGAACCTTCTGTTAATACCTGACCACTCTCAACCTGTTGGCCTTCAGTCACTTTTAATCGTGCACTATATGGCGCAGTATATGAACGTGATTCAACATCACCTTGAATTACAATCTCTTGTTGTCTATCTTTTATTTCATTAATAGAAGTTACTACCCCATTAATCTCAGAGATAACGGCTTGACCTTTAGGATTTCTCGCTTCAAATAGCTCCTGAATACGAGGCAAACCTTGAGTAATATCATCTCCAGCAACCCCACCTGTATGGAATGTACGCATTGTTAACTGTGTACCTGGTTCACCGATAGATTGCGCAGCAATAATACCTACAGCTTCACCAACTTCAACCTCTGATCCTGTTGCAAGGTTTCTGCCATAACATTTTTTACATACTCCATGACGAGTATTACATGTAAACGCAGAGCGGATCGTTACTTCCTGAATGCCAGCCTCAACGATTTCAGTAGCGATATCTTCCGTAATTAGGTCGTTTTCTGCCACTAATACTTCGTTTGTTTGAGGGTGAACAATTTTCTTTCTTGCATATCGACCAATTAAACGTTCTTCTAGAGGTTCAATGATCTCAGTTCCTTCTTTCAATGCTCCCACTAATAATCCACGATCAGTACCGCAGTCGTCTTCACGCACAATTACATCCTGTGCTACGTCTACTAGACGTCTAGTTAAGTAACCAGAGTCAGCAGTTTTCAGAGCTGTATCGGCAAGACCTTTACGCGCACCGTGAGTTGATATGAAGTATTCTAATACCGTTAAACCTTCTCGGAAACTTGATTTAATTGGTAGTTCGATGATACGTCCAGCCGGGTTCGCCATCAATCCACGCATACCTGCAAGCTGTGTAAAGTTAGATGCGTTACCACGGGCACCAGAGTCACTCATCATGAAGATTGGGTTGCGTTTGTCAAGGGATTCCATAAGTTTTCCTTGAATGGTATCCTTCGCAGCACTCCAAATTGAAATAACTCGGTCATAGCGCTCATCTTCTGTAATTAAACCACGTCTAAATTGTTTTAATACATTGTCAACCTTCGCTTGAGCTTGTGTCAAAATCTCTTGTTTTTCAGCTAATACAACAATGTCAGCTACACCAACGGTAATACCCGCCTTTGTTGAATGCTTAAATCCAAGGTCCTTCATACGGTCAAGCATTTTTGAGGTTTCAGTAATTTTAAATCGCTTAAATACTTCAGCAATGATATTACCTAGTATTTTTTTCTTAAACGGATCGATTTGTTCTTGGTTTTGAATAAACTCTCTAACATTTGTACCCTTCGGTATAAAATACTTTTCAGGTGTTTTCTCCTCAAGATTTGCCTTTGTCGGTTCATTAATATAAGGGAAAGACTCTGGAAGAATCTCATTAAAAATTAACTTACCTACAGTAGTTGTGAGAAGCATGTTATTTTGTTCTTCAGTAAATGTTGGGTTTTTTAATGAACCAGCATGTACTGCTACTCTTGTATGGAGATGAACATACCCATTTTGATATGCAAGTATAGCTTCATTTGTATCCTTGAAAACCATACCTTCTCCAACAGCCCCTGGACGTTCCATTGTTAAGTAGTAGTTTCCTAATACCATATCCTGCGAAGGAGTAACAACAGGTTTTCCGTCCTTAGGGTTAAGAATGTTTTGTGCAGCAAGCATTAAGATACGTGCTTCTGCTTGTGCTTCTGCAGAAAGCGGTACGTGAACAGCCATTTGGTCACCGTCAAAGTCTGCATTATATGCAGTACAAACAAGCGGATGCAAACGAATTGCACGACCTTCTACTAATGTTGGTTCAAACGCTTGTATACCAAGTCTGTGTAATGTAGGGGCACGGTTTAGTAAAACCGGATGCTCCTTAATCACTGATTCGAGCACATCCCATACTTCAGGCTGTACACGTTCAATTTTACGTTTTGCACTCTTGATATTGTGGGCGAGCCCTTTTTCAACAAGTTCCTTCATCACAAATGGCTTAAATAGTTCCAATGCCATTTCTTTCGGCAATCCACATTGGTACATTTTTAAGTTCGGTCCTACTACGATAACGGAACGACCTGAGTAGTCAACACGCTTTCCTAGTAGGTTTTGACGGAAACGACCTTGTTTCCCTTTTAACATATGTGATAAAGATTTTAACGGACGGTTACCAGGACCAGTTACCGGTCTACCACGCCGTCCATTATCTATTAGCGCATCTACCGCTTCTTGAAGCATACGCTTTTCGTTTTGAACGATAATGCTTGGAGCACCTAGATCTAATAGACGTTTCAAACGATTGTTACGGTTGATTACACGTCTATATAAATCATTCAGATCGGATGTTGCGAAACGTCCACCATCAAGCTGAACCATCGGTCTTAGTTCTGGAGGAATAACCGGTAATACATCGAGTATCATCCATGATGGTTCATTTCCAGAATTACGGAATGCTTCTAATACCTCTAAGCGCTTGATTGCACGAGTTCTTCTTTGTCCCTGAGAAGTCTTTAATTCTTCTTTCAGGCCCTCTACTTCTTTTTCTAAATCAATATCAAGCAATAGCTTTTTAATAGCTTCTGCTCCCATTGATGCCTGGAATGTATTTCCGTACTTTTCACGGTACGCACGATATTCCTTTTCAGAAAGCAATTGCTTTTTATCAAGAGGAGTATCGCCCGTTTCTGTCACTACATAAGAAGCAAAATAAATAACTTCTTCGAGTGCCCGAGGGGACATATCTAAGACAAGTCCCATTCGGCTTGGAATACCTTTAAAATACCAAATATGAGATACAGGAGCTGCTAGTTCAATATGACCCATACGTTCACGACGAACTTTTGCACGAGTAACCTCAACGCCACAGCGGTCACAAACAACGCCCTTGTAACGGACACGCTTGTATTTACCACAGTGACATTCCCAGTCTTTTTGCGGTCCGAAAATACGTTCACAGAATAGCCCATCTTTTTCAGGCTTTAAAGTACGATAGTTAATTGTTTCTGGCTTCTTTACTTCACCAAATGACCATGAACGGATTTTATCTGGTGATGCGAGCCCTATACTCATATATTCAAAATTATTAACATCTAGCAAGGGGCCTACCTCCCTTTTGATCTACAGGATTACCCTAATTGACCTTTGCATCAACGATTGATCAAATGCGCCTTGGCGTATTTGCACCCAGATTTTTTCGAGCTTGCTCGAGAAGCTTCCATTGAAAATCCGAGGCATCCGCCGGAGGCTTTAACTTTATTCAGCTGGGGGTGAACCACCGCTGAACTGTATACTTTCTTTTCAATTATCCCACGACCTATAAGAGAGGGATTTCTGCTGAATAAAGTTAATTCTATTCCTTAACAACTGCGTCTCTTTCAAGTTCTAAGTCAACCGGTTGGTCAGCATCAAGAGATATGCCCTCTGATTGACTTGCATCATCTTCGTCTTCTAAATCACGCATTTCAATTTCTTTCTCATCACCAGATAGGATTTTTACATCCATACCAAGTGACTGAAGCTCTTTAATTAATACTTTAAACGATTCAGGAACACCAGGTTCTGGTACGTTTTCCCCTTTTACAATCGCTTCGTACGTTTTCACACGACCAACAACATCGTCTGATTTGACTGTTAAGATTTCTTGAAGTGTATAAGCAGCACCATATGCTTCAAGTGCCCAAACCTCCATCTCTCCAAAACGCTGTCCACCAAATTGAGCTTTACCACCTAGTGGTTGCTGAGTTACTAGAGAATAAGGTCCTGTTGAACGAGCATGTAGCTTGTCATCAACCATGTGGGCTAACTTAATCATGTACATCACACCAACTGATACACGATTGTCAAACGGTTCTCCCGTTCTACCATCGTAAAGTACCGTCTTGGCATCACGTGACATTCCTGCTTCTTCAAGTGTTTCCCACACATCATCCTCACGCGCTCCGTCAAATACAGGTGTTGCGACATGAATACCAAGCTGTCTAGCTGCCATTCCTAGATGCAATTCTAAAACCTGACCGATATTCATACGTGAAGGAACCCCTAGAGGATTTAACATGATATCGATAGGAGTACCATCTGGTAAATAAGGCATATCTTCTTCTGGTAAAATTCTAGAGATTACCCCTTTGTTACCGTGGCGCCCCGCCATTTTATCTCCCTCGTGTATTTTACGTTTTTGAACGATATATACACGTACAAGTTGGTTAACACCTGGCGGTAACTCATCACCGTCTTCACGGTTAAAGACTTTAACATCAAGGATAATTCCTTCTCCACCATGCGGAACACGAAGCGATGTATCTCGAACCTCACGAGCTTTTTCACCGAAGATTGCATGTAAGAGTCGTTCCTCTGCAGTAAGCTCAGTAACCCCTTTAGGTGTTACTTTTCCTACTAGTAGGTCTCCGTCTTTTACTTCTGCACCAACACGGATAATACCGCGTTCGTCAAGATTGCGTAACGCATCCTCACCAACATTTGGAATATCACGTGTGATTTCTTCTGGTCCTAGTTTCGTATCACGAGATTCAGATTCATACTCTTCAATATGGATAGATGTATACACATCGTCCTTCACAAGTCTTTCACTCATGATGATAGCATCCTCATAGTTATAACCATCCCATGTCATGAATCCAACAAGAACGTTTCGTCCTAATGCTAATTCACCTTTTTCCATAGAAGGTCCGTCTGCAAGGATTTCTCCTTTTACAACTTCGTCTCCAACAGAAACAATTGGGCGTTGGTTATAGCAAGTACCTTGGTTTGAACGAATGAATTTAAGCAAACGATATTTATCAAGGTCACCTTTTACTTTTTGACCATCAACTTCTTCATAACGACGAACCCAGATTTGTTTCGCTTCGACATGCTCGACAATACCTGGATGTTTACAGATAACAGCTGCCCCTGAATCCTTACCAGATACATATTCCATACCTGTACCTACGATTGGTGCTTCCGGCTGCATTAGTGGAACTGCTTGACGTTGCATGTTCGCTCCCATTAGCGCACGGTTAGAGTCATCGTTTTCTAAGAAAGGAATACATGCTGTTGCTGCAGAAACTACCTGCTTTGGTGATACATCCATGTAGTCAATACGATCACGGTTAACTACTGTGTTTTCACCTTTAAAACGAGCAACGATGTCCTCATCAATAAACGAACCATCTTCAGCTAATCTCGCATTTGCCTGTGCAACAACGTAGTTATCCTCTTCATCAGCTGTTAAATAGTCAATTCTTGAAGTAACTTTGCCTGTTTCTGGGTCAACTCTACGATAAGGAGTTTCAATAAACCCAAAACGGTTCACTTTTGCATAAGATGACAATGAGTTAATCAAACCGATGTTTGGACCTTCTGGAGTTTCAATCGGACACATACGACCATAGTGAGAATAGTGAACGTCACGAACTTCAAATCCAGCACGTTCACGTGTTAAACCACCTGGTCCTAGTGCTGAAAGTCTTCGTTTATGTGTTAATTCTGCTAATGGGTTAGTTTGGTCCATGAATTGAGATAGCTGAGAGCTACCAAAGAATTCTTTGATAGACGCAATTACAGGACGAATATTAATTAATTGCTGTGGTGTAATTGTGTTCGTATCTTGAATAGACATTCTTTCACGAACTACACGTTCCATACGAGATAAACCGATACGGAATTGATTTTGAAGAAGTTCTCCAACCGAACGCAGACGACGATTACCTAAGTGATCGATGTCATCTGTGTCTCCTACTTGGTGTAAAAGATTAAAGAAATAACTAATCGATGCTAGGATATCTGCCTGTGTAATGTTCTTAATTCCTTCTTCAACATAGGCATTTCCAATAACATTTATGACATGTTCTCCATCTGGATCGTTTGGAGCATAGATTTTAATAGATTGAAGAGTAATTTCATCGTCTAATACACCGCCAGCCGGATTAAGCTTTTTAAAGCCTATACCACTTTCTAAATGCGGAATAATTCGATCTAACGTCCTACGATCAAGCATTGCACCTTTTTCTACAATGATTTCACCTGTTTCAGGATCAACAAGAGTTTCGGCTACACGCTGATTAAACAGACGATTTTTAATATGAAGCTTTTTATTAATCTTATAACGTCCTACACTTGCGAGATCATAACGCTTTGGATCAAAAAAGCGAGATTCTAATAAACTTTTCGCATTATCGACTGTAGGTGGTTCTCCTGGGCGTAGACGTTCATATATTTCTAATAATGCCTTTTCTGTGCTCTCTGTGTTGTCTTTTTCAAGCGTATTTCGAAGATATTCATTCTCACCAAATAAATCGATGATTTCTTGATCAGAGCCAAACCCAAGCGCACGCAAAAGAACCGTTACCGGCAATTTTCGTGTACGATCGATACGAACATATACAACGTCCTTTGCGTCTGTTTCATACTCCAACCATGCACCACGGTTTGGTATTACTGTTGCAGTAAAGCCACGTTTACCATTCTTATCAACTTTACCACTGTAATAGACACTTGGTGAACGAACCAATTGTGAAACAATTACACGTTCAGCACCATTAATGACAAACGTTCCTGTTTCTGTCATGAGTGGGAAATCACCCATAAACACATCTTGATCCTTAACCTCACCAGTCTCTTTATTGATCAAACGCACCTTTACACGAAGTGGCGCTGAATAGGTAACATCTCGCTCTTTTGATTCTTCAACTGAATATTTAGGATCGCCTAAACTGTAATCAATGAACTCAAGAGAAAGGTTACCCGTAAAATCCTCAATCGGAGAAATATCCTGAAACATTTCCCGCAGACCCTCATCAAGAAACCACTGATAAGAAGAGGTTTGAATCTCAATAAGATTTGGCAATTCTAAAACTTCACTAATACGAGCATAACTTCTTCGTTGGCGGTGTCGTCCATACTGAACTAGTTGACCTGTCAACTCATTCACCCCTCATATCAAGCGTTATTAATCTTGCTAATTTATAAGTACTTACTAGTTACTAGGTTCATTTTTTGAACACAAATAATTAGTAAGAATTTAAAACATTTAACAGCTTAAAATAATAGTGCATATTAAATCCCTATCATTTTCTTATACTGTTTTTTACAAAAACAATCAAAAAGATAAATCATTTCGGGCTCTGAGACCTGGAAAATAGCCGTTTTTCCTCAAACAAACCCTTTCATATAGACAAAAGAAAAAAGGGTTTCTTCTAAGAAAACCACATTTTCAAAAAACGAACTATTGATTTTATTAGTTTTTCCATACATACTATATTTATACATATATTTAATTTTTTAGTTATACATGGAAAAATTACATATTGGCATTATATAATGCTATCACAGGAAAAAATAGTCGTCAATATTTTTTTATTCAAATTGTAAAAAAAGAACATTTGTACTGCTCATGATTCTTAACGGGTAGTTTTAATAATGTGATAGCCTTTTTTCCTCTCCACTACCTCGACTTCATCAAAAATAGATTCTAGTTTTTCGATCGCTGAGGGAGCACCTTGTTTTTTTTGAATGACAATCCATAGCTCACCACCAGGGATCAACCTACTATAACTTTCCTCTAAAATTTGATGGACAACCTTCTTCCCTGCACGAATTGGTGGGTTTGAAAGAATTGCCGCAAATTCACTATTCTCGACATTTGTAAAGAGATCACTTTGATAAATCTCAACATTTGAAACTCTATTTATCTCAGCATTTTTCTTTGCTAGCTCGACAGCTCTTTCATTTACATCAATCATTTCAACAAGCCGATCATCGTATGCTTTTGCTAATGCAAGGCCTATGGGTCCATATCCACAACCAACATCTAAAAAGGGACCGACAATTTTTGGTGGTACAAATGCCTCTACTAGTAACCTAGACCCAAAATCTACTTCTTTTTTTGAAAAAACACCACTATCACTTGTAAAAGTAAAGTTTTTCCCTTTTAAATCAAAAGACCAGGTTCTCTCATTACTTGCAACAGAGGGTTTATTTGTATAATAATGATCGCCCATTTATGTATCTCCCAACATAAGAGTTTACTTTAGTATAACCCTTTTATTCCTCCTCTAAAGGAGGTATACGTTGAAATTGTAAAAAAAGCTCGCTGTAATAGCGAGCTTTTTCTAAGTTAATAGTTATTACTTAACTTCTACGCCAGCTCCAACTTCTTCAAGCTTAGCTTTGATTTCTTCAGCCTCTTCTTTAGAAACGCCTTCTTTGATTGGCTTTGGAGTGTTGTCAACAAGTTCTTTAGCTTCTTTTAAGCCAAGACCAGTAAGTTCACGTACAACTTTGATAACTTTGATTTTTTGTGCACCAGCGTCAGCTAATACTACATCAAATTCAGTTTGCTCAGCAGCAGCTTCGCCAGCTCCACCAGCAACTACAGCTACAGGAGCAGCAGCAGTTACACCAAATTCTTCTTCGATTGCTTTTACAAGGTCATTTAGTTCTAAAACAGTCATATTTTTAACTGCTTCGATGATTTGTTCTTTAGTCATTAGAAAATCCTCCTTAAAATTGTTTATCCTATTTGAAATTCGAATTGTTTTGTTTGTCTTAAATTAAGCACTTTGCTCTTCTTTTTGGTCTGCAACTGCTTTAGTAGCAAGTGCAAGATTGCGAATTGGAGCTTGAAGTACGCTAAGCAACATTGAAAGTAAGCCTTCGCGAGATGGTAGATCTGCAAGAGCTTTAACTTGCTCAAGTGATGCAACATTACCTTCAATTACACCCGCTTTAATTTCTAATGCATCATGCTTTTTAGCAAAATCATTAAGAATTTTAGCAGGAGCAACTACATCTTCATTACTGAATGCAATTGCGTTAGGTCCTGTTAACGCATCGTTTAAACCGTTAAGTTCAGCTAGTTCAGCAGCACGACGGCTTAAAGTGTTTTTGTATACTTTAAACTCAATGCCAGCCTCACGTAGTTGCTTACGAAGTTCAGTTACTTCACCAACAGTTAGACCGCGATAATCTACGATGATAGTTGATTTGCTTTCACGGAATTTGTCTGCAATTTCAGATACGATTTGTTTCTTTTGTTCTACTGCACGACTCATTCTTTACACCTCCTGTGAGTAATTTCAATTCATACACTTGAAACCGTTCGGTGTTAAGATATAAAAAACCTCTATGCCGAGTAGACATAGAGGTAGTAATTATCAATTAACATTAACTACACCTCGGTAGGATTTTAAGCTATCTAGTAGCACCTACTGTCTACGGTACAAATGCTATTCATTTGTTAACAACAAAACTTATTATATTTAATGCTAGTATAAAAGTCAATATCCACTTTTTAGCAATTAGAAAGTTGAAGAATCTACTTTTACACCAGGTCCCATTGTTGAAGATACAGCTACATTCTTGATGTAAGTACCTTTAGCAGCAGATGGTTTTACCTTTAGCATTGTTTCATAAATTGTAGTGAAGTTCTCAATTAGTTTTTGATCATCAAATGAGATCTTACCGATTGGAACATGGATGTTAGCAGATTTATCAACACGGTATTCAACTTTACCAGCTTTGATTTCTTTAACAGCTCTGTCTACATCAAATGTAACAGTTCCTGTTTTAGGGTTTGGCATTAAACCTTTAGGTCCTAATACACGACCAAGTTTACCAACTTCACCCATCATGTCAGGTGTAGCTACGATTACATCAAAGTCGAACCAACCTTGGTTGATTTTGTTGATATATTCGCTATCGCCTACGAAATCAGCTCCAGCAGCTTCCGCTTCTTTTGCTTTTTCACCTTTTGCGAATACTAATACACGTTGAGTTTTACCAGTACCATTTGGAAGAACAACTGCACCACGGATTTGTTGGTCAGCTTTCTTAGGGTCAACTCCTAAACGGAATGCAACTTCTACAGTAGCATCAAATTTAGCTGTGTTTGTTTTTTTAACAAGTTCAATTGCTTCAGCAACTGAATAAGCTTTTGTACGGTCTACTAATTTAGCAGCTTCTGCGTACTTTTTACCTCTTTTTGCCATAATAAATTTCCTCCTCAATTGTGGTTTTAGCGGAATAACCTCCCACGTAGAAAAGCAAAAGCGCACTCATTCAAGCACAAGTTCAGTTTACATTGTAGCCTCAAGAGTTAGCGCCAGTGCTAGACACATTAAAGGTTGCGAATAGAAAAATATACTAGTCCATCCGCAACCCCCAAAAACATGTAACAAATTCGGAATTAGTCTTCGATAACAATTCCCATGCTACGAGCAGTACCTTCAACCATACGCATTGCAGATTCAACGTTTGCCGCATTTAGATCAGGCATTTTTGTTTCTGCAATCTCGCGTACTTTATCACGCTTAACTGTTGCAACTTTATTACGGTTCGGTTGACCTGAACCAGACTCGATACCAGCTGCTTTCTTAAGAAGAACTGCAGCAGGAGGAGTTTTTGTAATAAACGTAAATGAACGATCTTCATAAACAGTGATTACAACAGGAATAATTAAACCAGCTTGTTCTGCTGTACGAGCATTGAACTCCTTACAGAATCCCATGATATTAACACCTGCTTGACCTAGTGCTGGTCCAACTGGTGGTGCAGGGTTTGCTTTACCTGCTGGAATTTGTAATTTTACCTCTTTAATTACTTTTTTAGCCACGAGACACACCTCCTTAAAGTCCGTGATGTGGTAATAGGGTAAACCCTCCCACTCATCATCATTCTTTATATATCAATAAAGAACATTAGCATAGCTAGTCTCTTTATCTTGAGACATACTGACCTATGCAATATTACCACTTTTCAAATACAATATCAAGTTTTTTTCCATTAGATTTTTTCTATCTGTGAAAAATCTAGTTCTACAGGAGTTTCACGACCAAACATATTCACTAGAACTTTCACCTTATGCTTGTCTAAATCAAGATCCTCAATCGCACCAGTAAAGTTTGTAAACGGTCCTTCTTTAACACGAACAGTTTCTCTTAATTCAAAGTCAACTTCAATTGGTTTTTCATCCATACCCATTCTCTTAAGTATGAAATTTACCTCTTCTGGTAAAAGCGGGGTTGGCTTTGAACCTGATCCTGCAGACCCTACAAATCCAGTAACTCCCGGTGTATTTCTAACAACATACCAAGAATCATCTGTCATAATAAGTTCTACCAATACATAACCAGGAAATACTTTCTTTTTAACAACCTTCTTTTTGCCGTTTTTAATATCAGTTTCTTCATCTTCTGGCACTACAACGCGGAATATTTTATCCTGCATTGCCATTGACTCAACACGTTTTTCTAAATTTGCTTTTACTTTGTTTTCATACCCCGAATACGTATGAACAACATACCAGTTCTTTTCCATTTAGTAGGACTACTTGTCCTTCCCTCCCCTTCAAAATCAAATGCACCTTGGCGTATTTGCGCCCAGATTTTATCGAGCTTGCTCGATAAACTTCCTTTGAAAATCTGAGGCATCCGCCGGAGGCTTTACCATTATTCAGCAAAACTTGAACACTGACTAAATTGTTTACTTTTATAGCATTTATCCAACCACATAAAGAGTTGGTCGGCTGAATAAAGTAAAATCAGAGCTTCTACTACATATTTTGTATACAATTTTCATTGTCGAAACCATAAATTTTTGCAATTAAAAAAACCCGTTCCCGGGCCTTTTATTGTCTTCCTGTATTATCCATCATTATACCATGAGTGTACAGTGTTTATTCAAGTACCAAACGAATTAATTCCGAAATTCCTAAATCAACCACTGCAAAAAATACAGCTGCAAAGATAACAGTTGTTAATGTTACAACTGTGTAGCGTGTAAGTTCTTTTCTTTTTGGCCAACTAACTCGTTTCATTTCACGAATTACGTCACGAAAAAATTTGGTTATGCTCTTCATCCATGTAACCTCCAACTATAATCAAAGACAATCCGAGTCTATTTCGTTTCCCGATGGGTTGTGTGAGAATTGCAAGTCTTACAGAACTTCTTCATTTCAAGTCGTTCAGCTTCACTACTATTTTTCATTGTTGTATAGTTTCGACTACCACATTCTACACATGCAAGGACTACCTTTTTTCGCATTTTATCACCTTCTCTATAAAATGCTACTTGCATTTATTTATTGTTATCAGATTTGCCCTGGCGAATTTTGTCGAGCATTTCAATAACTTTACTCTGAATATCTGAGACATCCGCCGGAGGCTTTACCTTTATTCCCATAAAAATGATTATTTCACTCATACTATGAATAAAGTAAAAGATTTCATAACAGTCTTATATTTCTTTAAAACTGTATCACAGGCTCGTTTTATATGTCAATACATGGACGAACTGTAAATTTTGGTTACGCTTACTGTCCATGTACTTTACCCTATAATTTAATTTCTCGAATCTCTAAATACCGTTCTAGCTTTCTCTTGACTCGCTGTAAGGCATTGTCAATTGATTTTACATGTCGGTTCAAATCCTCGGAAATTTCCTGATATGACCTGCCATCAAGATACAAGGCTAGTACCTTTCTTTCAAGGTCACTCAAGAGTTCAGCCATCTTAAGTTCTATATCGTCAAACTTTTCCCTGTTAATTATTAATTCCTCAGGGTCCATAACCTTTGCACCAGATATAACATCCATTAGTGTACGGTCGGATTCCTCGTCATAAATCGGCTTGTCCAATGAAACATACGAGTTGAGTGGAATATGTTTCTGTCTAGTTGCGGTTTTAATTGCAGTAATGATTTGACGTGTAATGCATAGCTCAGCAAATGCCTTGAAAGAGGATAGCTTGTCCTCTTTAAAGTCACGAATCGCTTTATACAAACCAATCATACCTTCTTGTACGATATCCTCGCGATCAGCACCAATTAAAAAATAAGATCTAGCTTTTGCACGAACAAAATTCTTATACTTATTTATTAAATAATCCAGAGCCTCACTCTCGCCTGCATGGACTAATTCTACGACTTCTTCATCCTCTAGTCGGTCAAAATACAACCTGCTGCTAACATCATCGAAGCTTGAACTCACACCGATCCCCCCGACCTACCATTTAGAAGTTGCTACTTCAAAATGCGAATCTTGCTACCTTACCGCCTACATCAAAAAAATTCTTTATATAGAAATATTATACAGGAGTATTTTTCCTAGCGTCAACCAGTCATCGCTGTCCACGTCGCCATTTTTCAAAAATTTCTGCAACTTCGTCGGAAAGAGGAATTTTGGATGTACTCTTTTCTTGGTATGATTTTTTTACTTTCCGTTGGATGTTCGTTTCAACTACTTCCATCTCTGTTAATAGCTCTCTTGCTGATTTTCGTAATGCCCCTTGTCCAAAAATTGCCCATTGTTCCGTATAATCCGAAGTGGCTACATGAATTTGGGTTTTAATATTACTAAGCTGTTTTGCTAATTTTTCTATACGTTCATCTGCTGTTTCATTTTCACGAGTAAATATTACTTCAACCTTACGACTTTTGACCTTTGTTTCAATTCCCGGTACGAGGTGTGCATCAAAAACTACGATAACCTTGTATCCTGTGAATGCTTGGTATTCAGCCATCTTTTCTATTAACAAATCTCGGGCTGATGCAAAATCCTTCATTTTAAGGACTCGTAATTCCGGCCAAGCACCTATGATGTTATAACCATCTACCAACAGGATATCCATCTCTAATTACTCTCCTAATGGATTCCGCTTACGATATACCTCATACATAAGTAGACTTGCAGCAACTGAAGCATTTAGGGAGGTAACCTTACCTTGCATAGGAAGTCGAAGTAGGAAGTCACACTTATCTTTAATTAAGCGCCCCATACCTTTCCCTTCACTACCAATTACGAGAGCAATTGGCATATTTCCATCAACGTGTCGATAATCCTCTTTCCCTTTGGCATCAGTTCCAACAATCCATACCCCGCTGTCCTTTAGGTCATCGATGGTGCGTGCGAGATTTGTCACACGTGCCACTGGCACATATTCAATTGCACCTGTAGAAGCCTTTGCAACGGTTGTCGTTAATCCAACCGCTCTTCGTTTAGGAATAATTATTCCATGTGCACCAACAGCATCTGCTGTTCGAAGGATAGATCCTAAATTATGTGGATCCTCCAGCTCATCCAAAATAATAATAAATGGATTCTCATCACGGTTCTTAGCAGCTGCTAATATATCTTCAACCTCAACATACTCATATGCTGCTACCTGAGCAACCACTCCTTGGTGATTTCCCTCAACCATTTGATCAATTTTCTTTTTTGGTACAAATTGAATTAACACATTACTTTCACGTGCGAGTGATGTAATTTGATTCATTTGCCCTTTATTTGAACCCTCAGCAATCCAAATTTTATTGATTTCCCGTTCCGACTTTAACGCCTCTATTACAGGGTTTTTCCCAATAATATAATCACTAGACATTTATTACTCCTCCTTTCTTAGATTAGAAAAATAAGCATTTTCTTTTGACACTTCCCTAAAATGGACCTTTACATATTTTTTATGCTTCTATGATTCGAAAGGCTTCCTCAATGATAGATTCAATTCTTTCCGAATTAGCTTGAAGGTAATGATACCCAATTAGTGCCTCAAAGGCAGTACTATACCGATATGTTTGAACATCTGTATTTTTAGGGACCGTCCCACTTTTTGCGTTTCTTCCCCTTCTTATTACACTTTGCTCTTCTTCTGTAAAGAAGTTATGCTCAAGCATTTCATGAATAATGGCAGACTGAGCCTTTGCTGAAACATACTGTTTAGCACGATTATGAAGTTGATTGGGACGAACGTTACCCTTAGTAAGTAGGTAATGCCGAACATACATTTCATAAACGGCATCACCCATATATGCAAGAGCTAGACTGTTTAGCTGATAGCTATCAACTTGATTTTCTGATAAAAAAAACATTATTTATCCTCTTTTCCACCTAGTACCTTGAGGAGTATCTTCTAGAATAATATTACGTGCTTTTAATTCATCTCGAATTTGATCTGATAATGCAAAGTTTCGGTCTTTACGAGCTTGAATTCGTTTTTCAATTAACGCTTCTATTTCCTCATCCAGTAATTGTTCCTCTTCAAGAGATAATCCTAGAACTTCAAATAACACTTCAAATTCATGTAAAAATGCCTCAATCACTTGTTCAGAAGTGTTTTTTTCCTGTAAATAGTAGTTAGCTTGTTTGGACAACTCAAACAACACAGAAACAGCATTTGCTGTATTAAAATCATCGTCCATTGCTTGAATGAACTCATTGCGATATTCTGTAATTTTCCCTAGCCAATCTGCATCATTTGTCGTTAGGTTTGTACTGCTTTTTACACGATGCTTTAAGTTTGCATAAGATGTTCGTAATCTCTCTAATCCATTCTTCGTGCTATCTAAAAGATCTAAGCTATAGTTAATTGGATGACGATAATGGACTGATAACATGAAAAATCGTAATACCTGAGGATCAACGTCTTTGATAATATCGTGTACTAACACAAAGTTTCCAAGTGATTTGGACATTTTTTCATTATCAATATTAATATATCCGTTATGCATCCAATAGTTTGCAAATGTTTTACCTGTAACAGCCTCAGACTGGGCAATTTCATTTTCGTGATGCGGGAATGCTAAATCTTGACCACCCGCATGAATATCAATTGTGTCACCTAAGTACTTTCTCGCCATTGCTGAGCACTCTATATGCCAGCCTGGACGACCTTGCCCCCATGGGCTTTCCCAATAGATTTCACCAGGCTTAGCACCCTTCCATAAAACGAAATCCAGTGCATCCTGTTTTTTATCCCCTACCTCAATCCTTGCTCCAAGTCTAAGCTCGTCGATTGACTGATGAGATAGCTTTCCATACTCTTTAAATTCTCTTGTTTTGTAATAAACATCGCCTTCTGCTTCATAAGCGTATCCATTTTCGATTAGCGCTTGGATGAACTCAATAATAATATCTATATTTTCAGTTACCCTTGGATGTACATCAGCCCTTTTGCAGCCTAATGCTGTGACATCCTCGAAATATGCATTGACAAAACGGTCAGCAATGGTTGGTACATCCTCACCCAACTCGTTTGCCGCTTTTATTAGCTTGTCGTCGACATCTGTGAAATTTGAGACAAAATGTACATCATACCCACGAAATTGAAAATAGCGTCTCACGGTATCGAACACAATCGCAGGTCTTGCATTTCCAATATGAATATAGTTATAAACAGTTGGACCGCAGACATACATTTTCACTTTATTTTCTTCAATTGGTTTAAACTCTTCTTTTTTTCTTGTTAACGTATTATAAATGTGAATGGGCATTTTCCTTTACACCTTCCTTGCTATTATGAATCTCCATTTTTAGCTTTTCAATTTCGTTTTGAAGCTCTTTTATTTTATCCAGAACTGGATCAGGTAGATCACTATGATTGAGGTCCTTGCCTTTTTTGATACGGATTCCATCCTGTATCACAACTCTGCCTGGTATCCCAACAACAGTCGAGTTTGGTGGGACATCTTGTAAAACAACCGAACCCGCTCCTACCTTTGAATTTTCACCAATTGTAATCGAGCCGAGAACCTTGGCACCCGTAGCAATAAGGGCATTATCCTTAATCGTAGGATGTCGCTTTCCTTTTTCTTTTCCTGTTCCACCTAGTGTAACACCCTGAAATACGGTTACATTGTCTCCAATTTCGCAGGTTTCTCCAATCACCACCCCCATACCATGGTCAATAAAAAACCTTCTCCCAATCTTGGCACCAGGGTGAATCTCGATTCCTGTGAAAAATCGACTAATTTGTGAAACAACTCTTGCTAAGAAATACATCTTCCTCTTAAATAGACCATGAGCAACCCGGTGAGCCCATATAGCGTGTAACCCTGAATAGGTAAGCATTACCTCTATGTGAGTCCTTGCAGCTGGGTCCTGCTCGAAAACCACTTCAATATCTTCCTTCATTCTCTCAAACATGATCAACCCTCCGTTCATAGAAAAACAATGGAGCTAGACATAGAAACTAGGTTCAAAGTTTAAACTATTCCATAAAAAAACGCCCCTGTGTAAAAACACAGAGACGCTTATGCGCGGTTCCACTCTGTTTAGATAGTAATCAACCTATCTCAACTCGATCTCATAACGGTGAGACTCCGCTTTTATCTACTATGTGTGAAATGGGATTTGGCCATATATGCCTAACAATTATCGAGCTTGCTCGATACCCCACTTTTACTGTTCGATAAAAGACTCAAAGGTGCATTTCAATAAGCGTTTAGCATAAACCACTTTCAGCCGGTGATGGTTCTCTCTTTAGGTGATGTTCAAGTCTAGTATGAACATTCACTTTCATGTAAAGGCTTATTTACTCTCCTTCTCAACACTTTCTGCAATATTTACGTGTTTAAAAAGTTCACAAGTCAGTAGTAAGAAAATCAAGGAATGACTGCCTCGAGGACCGGAACGTATGCTTTATTTCATGAGTACCGGAGAGGCTAAGTGACTCCAAAATTTGAAGTCTTATCATTTGGTGACTTTTTAAACATCCTCTAATGAAAATAATTTTATCTATACTATATTACATTTTCAACAAGATGTTAACTTATTAGCCCTCTTACACGAGAAATAATTTTTTCTTTCCCTAATAAGCTGATAGCTTGTGGTAAATCTGGTCCATGAAGTTGACCAGTTGCCGCAGCACGTATTGGCATAAACAAGTTCTTTCCTTTTTGTCCAGTTGCCTTTTGAACCGCTTTTATTGCAGTTTTAATTTTCTCAGCACTGAATTCTTCCAGTCCTTCTACTTCTTGTATGAATGCATTCAATACCTCCGGAACCTGTTCACCCGCTAACACTTCTTTTGCATCTTCCTCGAACTCTACCTCATCTTTAAAGAATAGTTCAGTCAGCTCTACAATTTCTGCACCAAAGCTCATTTTTTCTTGATGCAGAGCGATTAAGTCACGAGCCCATTGCTTTTCTTTCTCATCCATATCTGAATCCAACAGACCCGCTTTAATTAAATGCGGAAGAGATAAATCTACTAATCGTTCTATATCAAGGTTCTTGATATATTGGTTATTCATCCAAGTTAATTTTTGTGTATCAAATACAGCTGGTGATTTAGATAAACGATTAGGGTCAAAGATTTTCGTAAATTCTTCTCTCGAATGAAGCTCTTCTTCCCCTCCTGGTGACCATCCTAATAATGCAATAAAATTAAATAATGCTTCTGGTAAATAGCCTAATTCTTCGTACTGCTCAATAAATTGAATGATTGACTCATCCCGCTTACTTAATTTTTTGCGATTCTCATTCACTATTAATGTCATATGGCCGAAAGTGGGAATATCCCAATTAAACGCCTCATAAATCATCATTTGCTTTGGAGTATTGGAAATATGATCTTCTCCTCGAAGAACATGCGTAATCTCCATCAGGTGATCATCAACTGCCACGGCAAAGTTATAAGTAGGTGTTCCATCTTTTTTCACGATGACATAGTCACCCATACCTTCAGATTCAAAGGAGATATCACCTTTTACCATGTCATTAAACTGATACACTTTTCCTGCAGGAATCTGGAAGCGAATGCTTGGTTGTCTACCTTCTTTTTCAAGTGCTTCTCTTTGCTCCTGTGTTAGGTTACGACACTTCCCTGAATAGTGAGGTGTTTCTCCACGAGCAATTTGTTCCTCGCGCTCTTTTTCAATTTCTTCTTCCGTACAATAACATTTATAGGCGAGGCCTTTTTCTAATAACTCTTCATAATAGTTTTTATAAATGTCATTACGTTCAGATTGACGGTAAGGGCCATACTCTCCACCTACATCCGTACTTTCATCCCAATCAATACCGAGCCATTTTAAATATTTTAGCTGGCTTTCTTCTCCACCTTCAATATTTCGCTTTTTATCAGTATCCTCGATTCGAATAATAAATTTTCCACCCTGATTTCTAGCAAACAAATAATTAAACAATGCCGTTCTTGCATTACCAATATGTAAATGACCAGTTGGACTTGGTGCATATCGAACTCGTATGTTATTTGACATTTGTATTAACCCTCCGTTACACATCTATTTCACAAAAGCTATTGTATCATCACTATGATTGCATTCAAAGCAATCTTTTTAGAGGATGTCTAAAAAGTCACCAAATGATATGCTTCAAATCTCGGCGTGAGGTAGACCAAGTTAGAGAGGCCTATTATATGTACTTGCGTCTACTAGATTATTCAAAATTGTTAATTCCTCAGCACAATGCAGCGAAGAAGTTATACCATTGTAGTTGCCTCGCTCCGGTCCTCTAGGCTGTCGTTCCTTGATCTTCTTGCTTTGCGATTCGTTGATTTTTTTGAACACGGACTTTTAACATAAAAAGATATTTTCTTTAGTTTGCTTCTATTTTCTCTAGCAATACAACAGCTTGTGCAGCAATTCCTTCTTCACGTCCCGTAAAACCTAATTTTTCTGTAGTTGTTGCTTTGACATTTACCTGAGAAGGGTGAGCTTCAAGCAATTCCGCTATTTTTGTTCGAATCTGTTCAATATAAGGTGCCATTTTAGGCTTTTGTGCAATTATCGTACAATCAAGATTACCTAATTGGTAGCCTCTTTCCTTCACTATATTCCACACATGACTCATTAACACTGCTGAATCAGCATCCTTATATGTAGCGTCAGTATCCGGAAAATGTTTTCCTATATCTCCCTCACCAATTGCACCTAGGCATGCGTCTGAAACCGTGTGAAGCAATACATCTGCATCCGAATGGCCTAAAAGACCCTTTTCATATGGTATTTCAATTCCACCAATAATTAGCTTTCGACCTTCTACTAATTGATGAACGTCAAACCCTTGTCCTATACGAAACATTGTTATCCCCCTTTATTCATTCGTTATGTTAATGAATTAGCTTTTCCAATTCTTCAAAATTGCTTCCGCAAAAAGTAAATCATCCTGTGTTGTTAGCTTTATATTTAAATAATCGCCTTCAACAATCGTCACTTGTCTTGGTAATCTTTCAACAAGACTCGCTTCATCTGTTCCCAGATATTGTTCTCTTCTCGCTTGCTCATGAGCTGCCGTAAGTACGGAAACATGAAAAGCTTGTGGGGTTTGGACAGCCCACAAGCCAGAACGTTCAACCGTTTCATTGACATGTAAGTCAATGGACGCACGTTTGATTGTATCCTTAACTGGTACTGCTAAAATGGCTGCGCCGTTTTCCACTGCAGCCTTTACCAGTTTATGAATGAATTCTACCTTAACAAATGGTCTTGCTCCATCGTGAACTAGAACAATTTCTGAGTTTCTAACGTTTTGTAATCCATTATAAACACTATGCTGTCTCTCGCTTCCACCATGGACTAGTGAAGTCACCTTTTGAATATTGTAAGTAGCAAGTAATTTTTCAAATTCTTCTTGTTCATCTTTATTGATAACCAATATAATTCCACTGCAATGCGGATCCTTCTCAAACACCCTCAATGTATGGATAATGACTGGTATTGATTGCAATTTGATGAATTGTTTATTTTTCCCTGCATTCATTCGTTTCCCTTGACCTGCTGCAGGAATAACAACTTGGTAATTCATCGGTAGCGCTCCTATCAAACAAAATATCACTTCTTATAACGCCTTTTCAAGTAACTTTGGCTTTGCGAAAATCATACGACCAGCAGATGTTTGTAAGACACTCGTTACAAGTACATCAATTCTTTTACCGATGTAATCACGGCCTTCTTCAACTACAATCATCGTACCGTCATCAAGATAAGCCACACCTTGATTATGCTCTTTACCGTCCTTAATTACTTGAACACTTAGCTCTTCTCCAGGAAGAACAACTGGCTTAACTGCATTTGCTAAGTCATTTATATTCAATACTGCCACATTTTGTAATTCACAAACCTTATTCAGATTAAAATCATTTGTTACGACAACACCCATCGTTAATTTCGCAAGCTTTACGAGCTTACTATCCACTTCTTGGATGTCTTCGAAGTCACCCTCATATATATCAACTTTAATTGAGAGCTCCTTTTGGATCCTATTTAAGATATCAAGTCCTCTTCTACCTCGGTTACGCTTCAGTACATCTGATGAATCCGCAATATGCTGTAATTCCTCCAGTACAAATCGTGGAATAACGATTGTCCCCTCAAGGAACCCCGTTTGGCAAATATCCGCGATACGCCCGTCAATAATAACACTTGTATCTAAAATTTTTAATTTTTTGGCTTGCTGGTTGACTTCTTCTTCTTCCGTGCCTTTTTTCTTGCTTGTTCGGTTAATCGAGAATAAGTTTACAAGCTCATCCCTCTTTTTAAACCCAACCTGAAACCCTAAATATCCTAAGAGTACGGTAATGAAGATTGGAAGAACCGTATTTACAACTAAGAAATTAATGCGATCTAAAGGAATTACTATTAAAAACGCAACAATTAATCCCGAAATTAAACCTAAGCTACCGAATAAAACATCTGTAACTGGAGCCTTTATTAATGATTCCTCTAACCACTTAATTAGACCTACGATATAATCTACTAACCAAAAAGTAGCAATAAATAATATAATAGCACCTAAAACTGCAAGCGTATATGAATTATTTAAATATGGAATATTGTCGATATTTAACAGCCCTAGTAAATCTGGTAGATATATAATTCCAAGCATACCTCCAACAATTAGAAAAAATAGCTGTACAATACGTTTTAACATTCCTTCACCTCCTCTTACCCATTATAATCACTTTATAATAATTGAAACGTACAATAAATAGATTTTTTAAAATGTAAACAGAATGACATAGATGTGTAAAACGATACTACTATATTATTTTTACTAGCTTATAATATTATTACCCTTTTTAGTTATTTTCTTTACCGTAGACTCGATAACGCCTAATGATAAGAAGTTATCATATAATAGTACGATAAAAACGGATGATAAGTTTCATCATTTTAAAATTTTTATATTATCTTCCTAGTGTATGTTGGATTGCTTGTCTTATATCACTAACACCAATAACTTCCACACCTCTAGGAGCAGTCCAGCCCCCTAGATTACGTTCTGGTAGAATGACTCGTTTAAAACCTAGTTTGGCTGCTTCTTGTACCCTCTGCTCGATTCTAGATACACGTCGCACCTCACCTGTTAAACCAACCTCCCCAATAATGACGTCAGTTGGATTTGATGGTTGGTCCCTAAAGCTTGAAGCAATACTTAGTGCAACAGCTAAATCAATAGCAGGCTCATCAAGTTTCACTCCACCTGCTACCTTTAAATAAGCATCCTGATTTTGAAGCAGTAGTCCCGCACGTTTTTCTAAAACAGCCATTAGTAAAGAAACTCTGTTATGGTCTATACCTGTAGCCATTCGGCGAGGGTTTCCAAAGCTTGTTGGAGATATTAATGCTTGGACTTCAACGAGGACAGGTCGAGTACCTTCCATTGAAGCAACGACAATGGATCCAGCTGCACCTGTAGAACGTTCCTCTAGAAAAATTTCTGAAGGATTTTTTACTTCCTCAAGGCCTGTCTCTTTCATTTCAAAAATTCCCATTTCATTTGTCGAACCAAACCGATTTTTAACCGCACGTAAAATACGGTACGTATGGTGACGCTCCCCTTCAAAGTAAAGAACAGTATCCACCATATGCTCCAAGAGTCGCGGGCCTGCAATATTTCCTTCCTTCGTTACATGTCCCACAATAAAAATAGCAATCCCGTTTGTTTTCGCAATTCTCATCAATTCAGCTGTACATTCGCGTACCTGTGATACACTTCCAGGTGCCGAAGCAATTTCAGGGTGATAAATGGTTTGAATTGAATCGATTACCACGAAGGACGGCTTTAGTTCAATAATTGTCTGGGAAATAAATTCTAAGTCTGTTTCAGAAAGAACAAATAATTGTTCAGAAGTCACACCTAGACGGTCAGATCGGAGCTTTGTCTGCTTTACAGACTCCTCACCTGATATATATAAAACTTTATTTTGTGCCGCTAATTGGGCAGATACTTGAAGCAATAACGTTGATTTTCCAATCCCCGGATCCCCACCGATCAGAACAAGTGACCCTTGGACAATTCCTCCACCTAACACTCGATTAAATTCTTTATTCGTTGTATACATTCTGGGTTCGTTAACGGTTTCTATTGAAGTTATTGGAGAGGGCTTACGTTGAACAGTTGGGCTTGAATGAGCAAAAGCTCCTTTTCTTGCAGGCTTATGTTCGATTTCTTCAACTAATGTATTCCACGCGTTACAGCCTGGACATTTCCCCATCCACTTTGGCGTTTCATATCCGCATGTTTGACATGTATATTTTGTTTTAGTTTTAGCCATACCTGTAAATCCTTTCGTTTCTTTATAAAAAGCTCATCTTATATACCTTGAATAAATCATCCTCATCCGAAAGCAGGTAACGATGACCTTAGATCCCTCATACCACAATTAACAGGGCCTTGTAAAAAAGAGGTATACATCTACTAAGTTAATGTATACCTCTTGCTAGCTTAATGAGACACTATGATTTATTCACGGTTTCCTTGGTGCGAACAACAAATTCACCATTATCAATATCCATAATAATTTTCTTACCTTTTTCAATATTTCCTCGTAAAAGCTCTTCAGACAGACGATCTTCAATTTGCTTTTGAATTGCTCGGCGTAATGGACGTGCCCCATATTCCGGATCGTAACCTTCCTCGGCAATCTTCTCTTTTGCAGCTTCTGTTAACTCAAGCTCAATGTCTTGCTCTGCTAAACGTTTTGTAAGCTGATCAGCCATTAGCGTAACAATTTCCTTTAGATGCTTTTTCTCTAGAGAATGGAAGACGATAATTTCATCTATACGGTTTAAGAATTCTGGACGAAATGCTTTCTTTAACTCATCCATTACCTTGCTCTTCATATTCTTATAATCTTGGTTCTCGTCCTGAACATTGAAGCCCACGTATTTATTACGTTTTAATGTGTCAGCCCCAACATTCGAAGTCATAATAAGAATTGTATTTCTAAAGTCAACCGTTCTTCCTTTTGAATCGGTTAGACGTCCATCTTCAAGTACCTGTAGTAAAATATTGAAAACGTCTGGATGTGCCTTTTCGATTTCATCTAAAAGAATAACAGAATACGGTTTACGACGAACTTTTTCTGTTAATTGACCACCCTCATCATATCCTACATATCCCGGAGGTGAACCAACTAAACGTGAAGTAGAATGTTTCTCCATGTATTCTGACATATCAACACGGATCATAGCATCCTCATCTCCAAAAATTGATTCAGCTAGTGCTCTTGCTAACTCCGTCTTCCCAACACCTGTTGGTCCAAGGAAAATGAATGAGCCAGTTGGTCGTTTCGGATCCTTCAAGCCAGCTCTTGAACGACGAACTGCTTTTGAAACTGCCTTTACAGCTTCCTCCTGTCCAATGACACGTGAGTGAAGAATGTCTTCCATATTTAGTAATTTATCAGCTTCTGTTTGAGCTAACTTTGATACAGGTATTCCAGTCCAGCTAGATACAACCATTGCGATATCATCGACAGTTACCTCTGAATTTTCCTGACCTTGTTTTTCCTTCCAGCTCTTCTTTGTTTCTTCTAACTGCTCACGAAGGCGTTGTTCAGTATCACGTAAAGAAGCTGCCTTTTCAAATTCTTGACTTTGTACAGCTGCATCTTTTTCTTTACGCACCTCTTCAAGCTTTTGTTCAAGCTCCTTTAAATTAGGCGGAGCTGTGTAGGAACGAAGACGCACCTTAGAACCTGCTTCATCAATTAAATCAATTGCTTTATCTGGTAAAAATCTATCTGATATATAACGGTCTGAAAGCTTCACCGCTTGAATAATGGATTCATCAGAGATAGATACACGATGATGTGCCTCATAGCGATCACGTAATCCTTTTAAAATGAGAATAGACTCTTCTACAGAAGGCTCATCAACCTGGATTGGTTGGAATCTGCGTTCAAGTGCAGCATCCTTTTCAATGTACTTACGATATTCATCAAGTGTTGTAGCCCCAATACATTGAAGCTCACCTCGTGCTAAAGATGGTTTAAGGATATTCGATGCATCAATTGCACCTTCAGCTCCACCTGCTCCAATCAAGGTATGAAGCTCGTCGATGAATAAAATAATGTTTCCAGCTTGGCGAATTTCATCCATCACCTTTTTCAAGCGGTCTTCAAATTCCCCACGGTATTTTGTTCCAGCTACAACTGTTCCCATATCTAGGGTCATAACACGCTTATCACGGAGTGTTTCTGGAACCTCATTATTTACGATTTGTTGAGCTAATCCTTCAGCTATTGCTGTTTTACCAACACCTGGCTCCCCAATCAGCACTGGGTTATTCTTTGTTCGTCTGCTTAACACTTCAATTACACGTTGAATTTCTTTACTTCGTCCGATAACAGGGTCAAGACTTCCTTCCCTTGCAATAGCGGTTAAATCTCTAGCAAGACTATCTAAAGTAGGAGTATTCGCATTTACAGCTCCGCCCCCGTGGTGACCAGAACCTGATTCATTACTACCTAGTAATTGAAGCACCTGTTGGCGAGCTTTGTTTAAACTAACACCAAGATTATTTAAGACTCTTGCTGCTACACCTTCTCCTTCACGGATTAATCCGAGTAAGATATGCTCTGTACCAACATAAGAATGACCTAGCTTTCTAGCCTCATCCATTGAGAGCTCAATTACCTTCTTTGCTCTAGGCGTATAATGAATAGTTTGAGAGCCCTCTTGGCCTCTACCAATTAATGCTTCGACTTCTTTTTGAATCTTATCTGGCCCCAAGCCAAGAGCAAGTAATGCCTTAGCTGCAATACCTTCTCCCTCACGAATAAGACCTAATAACACATGCTCTGTCCCAATATTGTTATGTCCAAGACGTACAGCTTCCTCTTGTGCTAAAGCTAAAACCTTTTGTGCACGCTCTGTAAATCTCCCAAACATCATGACTCATCACCCTCCATGTCAGTAGTCTTATTAATTTCTAGCTTTAATCGTTCTCGAATTAATGAGGCTCTTCTTACATCTCTTTCATTTGGTCGTAATGAACCACCTGCGTAAGATTGTAAAAAGCCTGGTTGTGTTAATATCATTAATTCATTCAGAATACTTCTCGATATATTCTTTATAAAGCCTAAATCAATACCTAATCTTACATCTGATAAGCATTGCGCTGCTTCCTTTGATTCAATAATTCGGCTATGTGCTAAAATCCCATAAGAACGGAAGACTCGATCCTCAAGCTGAATAGTAGAGGTTTTTACAAGAGCTTCTCTTGCTGAACGCTCTTGGGATATCAGTTGAGCAACTACACTTTTAAGGTCTTCAACAATATCCTCTTCTGTCTTTCCTAATGTGATTTGATTTGAGATTTGAAAAATATTTCCCAACGCCTCACTGCCTTCTCCATAAATACCTCTTACTACCAAGCCAAGTTGGTTAATGGCTGGGATAATGCGACTCATTTGTTGCGTAAGTATTAAAGCTGGCAAATGCATCATAACAGATGCACGTAACCCTGTTCCTACATTTGTAGGACAACTCGTTAAGTATCCTCTTGTTTCATCGAAGGCATAATCAATATGTTCTTCTATCCAATCATCTAGGTTATTAGCAACCTGTAATGCTTCAGATAACTGAAAGCCAGGGAACAAGCATTGAATTCTTATGTGATCCTCCTCATTTATCATGATGCTAACCTCTTCATTTTCTGATAATAAGCAAGCTCCAAAAGGAGAATCTTCTGCCAAGTGAGGACTAATAAGATGCTTTTCAACTAAAACCCTTTTTTCAATTGGCTGTAGCTCATTCATGTTTAATAACTCAAATTCACCAACTGATTTAAACCTTTTGCCTGAAAAACCTTGCTGGAAAAGGTCCACAATTTGTTGTGCTTCTTCATTTGAATATACTGTTGAAAAAGGGATATTTTTAAAGTTACGTGCAAGCCTTATTCTTGAACTCAATACAATATCAGAATCTGGTCCTTCTTGACTCATCCAGGAACTTAACGCTTGCTTGATAAAACGTTCGAGAGACATAGGCTACAACTCCCCCTCACTAGGTCCACTCAACCTTTTTTCTAAAGCCCTTACCTGATCCCGGGTTACAGCTGCTTTTTCAAATTCCTCTTGTGAAATATATTCCTTAAGCTTTTGCTTTAGTTGTTCAATTTCTTTTCGAAGATGGAATGTTCCACCAATACGCTTCGGAATTTTACCAGTATGGCTTGTATTTCCACTATGCAGCCTTTTTAAGATGGGGGTAAGTTGTTTTTCAAACGTTGGGTAACAATTGGAACAACCAAAACGGCCAACCTTTGCAAACTGAGTAAAAGTCATCTTGCAATTTTCACATTGTAAAATTTCGCTTGCTTGAAATGCATTCGGTTTTGTTTCTTTAAGTGGTTCGATGTGAAGAAGTCCTGCTAATAAATTATCAATTGAAAAACCAGAGGTTCCTGAAAACATGAATATTTCGCTTTTTTCTTGAGCGCAATGCTCACATAAATGAACCTCTGTTTTCTCACCATTAACTATTTTTGTAAAATGCAATGTAGCTGGACGCTTATTGCAATCCTGACATATCATGGTTAACACCTCTTTTACTGTTCTTGCTCATAACCTAAAAGAGCGGTTGTCTATTCATAATTAATTATCTATACATTAGTGAAGTAAGCATCGCCTTTAACATTCGAGCTCGTAGTTCATCACGATGAGGTAACTCAATAAATAAAACGGAACGATCTATTACGCTTAGCATAATTTTTGCTTCTCTTTTTGAGATAACATTTTCCTCAACTAACCGCAATATAACATCCTCGGCACTTGATTGAGGTATTCTTTTATCGATTAGCCTTACAAGCTGTTCAATTAAGTGAGAATCATCATTCGCTTTTACCTTCATGATTCGAATGTATCCTCCGCCACCACGTTTACTTTCTACAAGATATCCTCTCTCTAAGGTAAAACGTGTATTTATGACATAATTAATTTGAGATGGGACACATTCAAATTTATCTGCTATCTCACTTCTTTTTATCTCAACAATGGCTCGATCACTCATATCAAGCACCTGTTTTAGATATTGTTCAATGATATCTGATATGTTTCTCATTATATCCACACCTCACCTCAAATCTTGACTTTGACTATATTTGACTATAATTATAATATAAATTGACTGCTCCACTTTTTCAACTGTTGTGCTTATGGTAAATATTATTGATAAAGGAGAGCAATCCGAGAAATACACCTTTAAAAGTCAGTTAATTGGCATATACACCTTCTATAATTTCCATAAGATGTTTATTTTTAAACCACTTCTTAAAATATTTTTTGAACCATCTCAAGCTTAGAAAGCTCTTCATATAAACGAATACGTTCCTTTTTACTAGATATCTCTACATCAAGAGTATATTGACAGTTTTCTTCATCTTTATCCTTTGAGTATTTTATATTAAAATCCTTCACCTTAAATCCATAAGATTTAAATAACTCAAGAACTTCATTAGTGGCTGATACATCCTTATTAATTATGATATGCACCGTTTTTCTTTTTGTAGATTTAAAAAAGTATTCCTCAAAACGATTTAAGAAGATTAAGCTTAAAAGAACAACTACTGTTGTTAAAATCGCTGGAGCGTACATACCCACCCCTATAATTAAACCAAGTCCGGCTACAACCCAAATTGATGCAGCTGTTGTTAGTCCTCGAACGGTTGCATCTCGTACTAAAATTGTCCCTGCACCTAAGAAACCAATTCCACTTATAACATACGATGGGATACGTGCTGGATCAAACCTGACATTCTCATGCATTTCTAAATATGGCTGAAATCCAAATATGGACATTAGCATCATTAGACACGATCCTACTCCAACTAGCAGGTGTGTACGGAACCCAGCTGGATGTTTATTTACCTCTCTTTCTAATCCTACAAGTCCACATAATAATGCAGCTAAAAATATTCGAATAGACATAGTAATGAATTCTTCACTTTGGAAAGATGCCAGAAATTGTGTCATGTCTTCTCCTCCTGTTTGTGCAATTACCTAACCTTTCTATGGCTTATCTAATGATATTCGCTAATGCTTTAAATTTACCTTTAAGAGAAACCAAAAATTTTGTGTTTTATATTTATACGGGTCAATGTAAAATTTATGTTTTTAATACAATGAAAAATTAAGTAAAAATCTAAAACGATTAGGATACAACATTTTTATCATAAACAATGCATTCAGGCATTATTATGAAAAAGGGAATTTGTTACTATTTGGGGGTTAAAAATGCAAGAAATGCGAAATAAACTTACTCACCTCCCACAAGCATATGTTCTGTTGTAAAAAAGTCATTCCTTGCCTTTTCTTGTAACAAGATATTTGACCTCGAGGGGATAGGCGCTGGAGCTGAACTGATAAGCCTACCTAATATTGTTAGCGAAGGACTGTTTATTCATATTTGAGGAGTACCTTTTGCTAAAAGCCATAGAACTAGAATAACGACCATAGATTTCGAATAAAAGCCATAGAACTAGAATAACGACCATAGATTTCAATTAAAAGCCATAGAACTACTTAATTTAGTAGCTTTAGGAATATCTAATCTAAATAGTAAGGGAATATATAAGAACTTCATTGAAAAATAGAAAAATATAGCTGATTTTACTCTAAATTAATATAAATTAAGTACTACTTATGTAATTTCCTGCATTTCAGATGTTACTAGTTATTATGAGAGTACCCACTTAATAGTATTTAAATATCGAAGTGTGCCTTAATTTGTAATTATACACGGTACAAATTGCTCGTTACGTGTTGGTTATTGCACGTTATTTTGTGAATTTACATGTTAACAAACATTTGATGAGCGTTAGTACTTTTTCTCCCAAAAAATCTTTCGGGTTTAATTGCAAAAAAAAGACCAACCACAACTGGTTGATCTTTCGTCTCGCCTAGCAACGTCCTACTCTCACAGGGGCAATACCCCAACTACCATCGGCGCTAGAGCTTACCTTCCGTGTTCGGTGGTCGGCTTCCGATGAACTTCGGATTTCTGCGTCAGCCGCTCTCGCTCCAATCCTCATGTACGTTGTACACTCCGGTTGTTGCTCCCTTGCTTCCTTGAACTCCTCGCTCCTCGAAACCCGACCTACTTTGTCTTGCTTTCTTTATAAAGCTTCAGCCGCCATTTTGTTCCTACAAAACCTTTCGGTTTTGAAAAATGAAAAAGACCAACCACAACTGGTTGGTATTTCGTCTTGCCTAGCGACGTCCTACTCTCACAGGGGCAATGCCCCAACTACCATCGGCGCTAGAGCTTACCTTCCGTGTTCGGTGGTCGGCTTCCGATGAACTTCGGATTTCTGCGTCAGCCGCTCTCGCTCCAATCCTCATGTACGTTGTACACTCCGGTTGTCGCTCCCTTGCTTCCTTGAACTCCTCGTTCCTCGAAACCCGACCTACTTTGTCTTGCTTTCTTTATAATCATAATCACTCAGCGGCTATTTTGTTCCTACAAAACCTATCGGTTTTGAAAAGTAAAAAAGACCAACCACAACTGGTTGATCTTTCGTCTCGCCTAGCAACGTCCTACTCTCACAGGGGCAATGCCCCAACTACCATCGGCGCTGAGAAGCTTAACTTCCGTGTTCGGTATGGGAA
>JBLKRX010000025.1:0-72025 GCA_047608075.1 Ferdinandcohnia humi | reverse complement strand
AGCTAACCACTACTACTGCCTTCATGGCTCGGGACTTTCACCCTATAGACTGCACCCATGCCGGGCGCACAACAAAAAACCAAATCGCAATGCGAAATGGTTTTCTCAAACTTATATAGAAAGTCGAAACGCTTTTACAATGATTCCATCATTAGCTGGTTCGAAATCATATTGGGGTAATCGTTCAAAGCCGTGTTTTTCATACAATTTAAGTGCGTTCTGCATAAAATCCCCTGTATGTAACCCAATTGTTTGATAACCTTTAACTTTGGAGCGTTGAATACACTCTGATAATAAAGCCGAGGCAACTCCTTTTCCTCGAGCCTCAGGAGCAACGGCAAGCATACGTATTTCAGGATAATCGAGCTCTTCTAAAAAGCCCTCATAAGCATCAGTTTTGGCTGGAAATAATACAACACTACCGACAATGTTCTGTTCAAGCTCACAAACAATCAGTTCAACCCCCGACTGCCTATCCGCTTCTGAAGAAATGGCCTGTAAGAGTGTTTGCCAATGCTCTTCAGGAATAGCTTGGGCATGCTCCAAATAAGCAGCAATTCGTTGTTCACGAATGAACGTCAATTCATCCTCTTTTGCATCACGAATGATCATATATATCACCTCCAGGTTTATTTCCTTTCTTGAAGAAGGAACTTTTCGGCTTTATTACTTAAACGCTCTCGATTGTGTGGAGTATTCCATACTGATAAATCAGGACCCTTTGGAAGAAGTTTAACTTCACTTTTATTTGGATCAATTGTAATTGAAAGGTGATAATGTCGCTTTATCGCATCAAAATCAGTAGTGTCACCAAACCCAGGTGTTTGGTACAAATCACGTACGTAGCCCCAGAGATTCAAATATTCACGAATTAAATTCCGATTTGTACGGAATGCAGTATAATAAGCAGCATCAAACCGAACCAACGTTGTATAAAGTCGGACATCTGAATCCGTTATGAAATCGCCAAATAAAAATCGTCTGTTAGATAACCTTTCCTCTACTTTATCTAGTCGAGTAAATAATTGATCATAAGCTTGTTCATATGCTTCCTGGGACTGAGCAAATCCACATTTATAGACTCCATTATTTACCTCATGAAAAATAACATCATTTAGTGCATCAATTTCTTCTCGTAGATTACTAGGATATAAGTCCGGAGCTCCATCTTTATGGAATGGCGACCAAACTGTTTCGAAGTAATTTGTTAATTTAAAATAATCATTATTAACTGCTTGCTTTGACTCGATATCAACCATAACAGGAACGGTCGGGCGGCCAGAATAACCTGGATCAGTGTTTTTATATACTTCACTTACGTATTGGACACCCAAAATAGGATCTTGATTGTTCGTATCCAATGAAAACTCCCAATCTACATGTTGTAATCTTGGCCTAAGCGGACTTACCGTTCCCAGACTGATAGCCTTATCCAATCCAAGAATTTTCCGAACAATTACTGAACGGTGTGCCCAAGGACAAGCCGCAGACCAAAGAAGCCGATACCGACCTGCTTCTACTGGTAGCTCACCAGGCTGGCTTCCAAAAGGAGTAGTAAATCGATTCACTTGTCTATTAAAAGAACCATCTGCTTTTATTTCTACTGGTTTAGCTGATACGCTTACATTTGTGGGGCGATCCAATCCACAGCTAATTCCTTGATCATTTTGTGCCATTAGTAATACCCTCTCCCTTACCTAACTTTCATTCTCCATAATCAAACAAATCTAAAACCAACTAAATTAATCGGTTTAATGAATTTTAATCATGATATTCGTAATACGTCAAGAAGTTTATCTCAGCAATAGAAAATTAACTGGACACTCTCTATTATACTTACGTAGCAACCTAAACTAGTAGACTTACTTATAGAGTATTGAATGAAAAAATTAAGAAAAATCTCTAAAAATTCTAGTTTGTATATGAGAAATTAATACATTACATTTGGAACGAATTCAAAAGAGAGGATCGTTAATTTTCACCTGCTGATTTTTTTAGGGTCTCTAGAATAACTAAAAAAATATTTGCGAAATCTATTATGAACAGAACAAAAGTGATAGGAAATGTTTCTTATTTCACTATAAAAAACACGCTCAGACTCTAGTAGCCGAACGTGTTTACGTTACGAATTATTTTTTAAAAAACGCCTTACCTCCAACTCTTTCAACAAGGCGAGGGAACAATGTATAAAAGACACTGCCAGCATTCATCCAACCTGGTAAATTTATTTCACGTTTTGGTGTTAACATTGCATTCACGATTTTGCTAGCAACCACTTCTGGGTCAAGCATAAAACGACCTACATTTTTTGCATACGTTCCAGATTCATCAGCAATATCAAAAAAGCGGGTACGTATTGGGCCTGGGTTCACAGCTGTTACATGTATATTCGTATCAGCAAGCTCCAATCGCAAGCTATTTGTAAACCCCAAAACGGCATGCTTTGTTGCAGAATATACACTAGATTTCGGCGTAGCTATTTTACCTGCCTGGGATGCAATATTAATAATATGGCCATTGTTTTGCTTCAGCATTGTAGGAAGTACCATTTTTGTACAAGAAATAAGGCCGAACACATTTACCTCAAACATCGATTTCATTTGTTGAAGATTAGCATCTATCACATTAGCAAAAACTCCAAATCCAGCATTATTAACTAAGACATCAATAGTCTTACCTGAACTAAGAATTTTCTCAAACACTTGTGTCACATCTTCGAGTTTAGCAACATCCACTATGTAGTATGTACAGTCCGTTTTGTAACGTTCTTTAATAGATTTCGCTATTTTAGATAATTGTTCCTCATTACGTGCTAGCAGGATTGAGTCCGCTCCCTGCTCCGCTACTAAGTATGCTATTCTTTCTCCAATACCACTAGAAGCTCCTGTAATGACAACCGTTTTCCCTTTTAATCTTTCATTTCCCATATTCTATTTTCCACCTCGTGAGAGCTCTACTTTGTATGATAAATAAATTGTTTATTCACAACTTCTATATTAATTTCCCCTAAATCTTCTAGAAAGTCAAGCTGACCAACTGTTTCGGACATGGTTAGAACTGGTTGTTTATGGAATACCTTCGGGAACAAACGGGTACACACCTCAAAAGCAGTCATTGGTTGCTCACGAAGCATGTGTAATACGCCATATGCACGTTCCTTTTGTGAATCTAGGCGCTTTTGGATGAGTTCGTGTGGCAGATTTACATCATCACCATGTCCAGTAACTACTTTTGTCATTTGCAGTTTCTGTAGTTTTCGTAAAGATGCATTATATTGTACGAGTGGCCGTGGTCTAGTTGTTTCTCCAAATTGAGGAGGCTCTAGTAATGGATTCGGAGAGATTTTGGCCAAGATTGTATCCCCTGCAATTAATAATCCATCTTCTTGCCGATACAGAACGATATGACTTTGTGCATGTCCCGGTGTTTCAATAACCCTCCACCCCATCATCCCAGGTAAAGAATCACCTTCCACTACCGACATAGTTAAGGATCGATGGCAGGAGTAGCGTAATTCATTTGTCATATCCACATTTTTTATAAATGCTGGGTCAATTCCAAATTGAGTAAAAAGCTCTAGATAAAAGGGCTCGTTTTTTTGAAAAAATACTTCATCCTGACTAATCCATGGTTGGTTTTTCGGATGCCCAATAACAGGAAGCTCGTCGTTTAAATAATCTAGTAAACCTACATGATCAGGATGATGATGAGTAATGACAACTTGTTCGATATCTGACGGTTTATACCCCAATTCTCCAAGCTGGTACTTAAAAGTCTGCCAAGCCTCCTCTGTTTTTGCACCAGCATCAATTAGAGTTAATTTGTCACCTCTCACAACATAGACATTTACATCACCGACTGGAAAAGGTGTTGGTAAAGTAATCTTAAAAACATCCTTCATGGTTGTTAACACACTCATATAAATCTCCTTACTTATAGTATATTTTATATCTATATAACAATAATTATCTTTCTTATAAAACTTTGTATTTGGAATATAATTTAATGATTATAAGTGTACCTCTTACAGTACAGTTTGTCATTATATTCCAATAACTTTAAATATTTTTTTATAAACTTAATAAAAATCTCCCTTGACAACAGATTCAATCCGTTGCATAATGACTAACAATATCAATATAAGTAAGCAATGATTAGGACTAGTAAATCAACTAATGGCGAAAAGAGAGTGAGATTCATCGGCTGAGAGATCTCATAGCCCGCTTAGTGGTTGAACCTACCTATGAGCTGTTAGGCAAACCTAACCGTTTACCCACGATACGGGTTAGAGGTGAACATAGGCATTAGGAAGAAACTACCCAGCGAATAAATACTTTGGGGCAGTTTCATAAAACTATGCAAAGATGTTAAGTAAGGTGGTACCGCGGATATTCAGACCTATTCCGTCCTTTTTTTAGGATGGAATAGGTCTTTTTATTTTATTTTTACTAACAATGGAGGGATAATTATGGATACCAAACAAAGTATTGTGTTTGTTGGGGCAGGCTCAATGGCAGAGGCAATGATATCTGGAATGCTACAAAAGGAGCTATTTTTGCCCAGACAAATCTCTGTAATGAATCGCTCCAATTCGGATAGATTAGAGTATTTATATCAAACTTATGGGATTTGCATTGCCAAAAACAAGCAAGAAGCAATCGAAAAAGCAAATATTATCATACTTGCCATGAAACCAAAGGATGTTGTGGAAGGAATATCCGCGATAAGAGATTTCGTAAACGAAGAACAACTAGTGATTTCCGTATTAGCTGGTGTCTCCACTCATACCATTACCGATTTACTCCAAAAACAGCTTCCAGTTGTTCGAGCCATGCCTAACACATCCGCAACGATCGGAAAATCAGCTACTGCCCTTTCTGCAGGATTAATTGCTAACAAAAAGCAGCTCACCCTTTCAAAGCAGCTATTTGAAACGATTGGTATTGTTACAACCGTTAACGAAGAGGACCTTCATGCCGTGACTGGTTTATCAGGTAGCGGGCCTGCTTATGTCTATTACCTTGTTGAATCAATGGAAAAGGCCGCTGAAGAAATTGGCTTAGAAAAGGGGATTGCAAAGGAACTTATCCTTCAAACAATTATTGGTGCTGCTGAGATGCTAAAACACACATCAAAGCATCCAGCCATCCTACGAAAAGAAGTAACAAGTCCAGGTGGCACTACAGAGGCTGGGCTTAGTATTTTGGAGCAATTTCACTATCAGGAGGCGATGATTTCATGCATCAAACATGCTACAGATAAGTCCGTTGAATTGGGTGCTGCCCTTACGCAAGCAGTCTCAAACCTAGACTAATATAAGTTATGGGTGTACAAAAGCTTGGAAACCTCTTACATTTGGAATAAAATAAATCAAGAATAATACTTTGGTAATCGAAATAAAATGTGATGAGGCGATAATATGAGTACACCCCTACTAAAACAGGCACCTTCGGCAGAAGGTAAAGAAAAAATTTGGACTCGAGATTTTACACTAATATGTCTATCAAACTTTTTTGTTTTCCTAGGCTTTCAAATGACTTTACCCACAATTCCCCTGTTTGTGGAAACTCTTGGCGGAAATGATCAATTAATTGGGATTGTCGTTGGGATATTTACATTCTCTGCTCTACTTATCAGACCGTTCGCAGGACGAATTTTAGAAACAAGGGGCCGGGGCTTTGTTTACCTATTAGGCTTAGCAATATTTATCATGTCGGTTGGCTCCTATGGGATTGTCCTAAGCATTGCCTTTTTATTTGTTATGCGGATTATTCAGGGAGTTGGTTGGGGCTTTTCGACTACCGCCTCTGGAACAATCGCTACCGATCTTATACCTCCTAAGAGACGTGGCGAAGGAATGGGCTATTTCGGGTTGTTTGGAAACATCGCACTTGCGTTTGGACCAACTCTAGGTCTTGCATTAGTAGGAAAAATATCTTTTACACAGTTATTTCTTATTTGTGCAGCACTTGGACTTGTTGCATTACTTTTATCATCAAGAATCAAATACAAAAAAGTAGAAGCTGTTCCTCAGGAAGTTAGAAAATGGGATTTGTATGAAAAAACGGCTCTTCCTCCTTCAATTCTATTATTCTTTATAACTATTACCTTCGGTGGCATTGCAACCTTTTTACCGTTGTACGCGACACAGAAGGAGATTACAGGAATACAGTGGTACTTCTTTTTATTTGCTATGGCATTAATGGTGACACGCTCGTTTGCTGGAAAACTATATGACCAAAAAGGGCATCGTGCCGTATTTGCACCCGGTGCGATTTCGATTGTGATTGCGATGCTCCTTTTATCTTGGTTACCTAGCAGTCTAGTCCTTTATATTGCAGCAATATTTTATGGATTAGGATTTGGGGCTATTCAGCCAGCCCTCCAAGCCTGGTCTGTTCAATCAGCACCAGCACACCGAAAAGGTATGGCAAATGCAACCTTCTTTTCTTTTTTTGACTTAGGAATCGGGATTGGAGCAATGGTGTTTGGTCAGATTGCATATTTATATGGTTACCATACAATTTACTTCATTTCTGCTTGCTCCGTAGCCATATCTATCCTACTTTATTTAGTTTGGATTGGAAAAAATCATACTACGACTTCCTAGTACATAGGGGACTACAAATCAATTGTAGCCCCCTTTTTCTTTTCGTCTTAAAAACCCTGATTGATTCGAATTAATTTGGTTAGAATGGATTATAGGGATTGGAGGTTAGAGATTATGAGAAGGTTTCTTCTTTTTTTATCATTTCTATTCTTTTTGTATGCTTCTTGGACTGTTTTTGAGAAATTATCTGCCAAAACTGAGAATCAATCAGTTTTAGAGACTATTACATCAGAGTTTCAAAATGTCTCAGAATCTGCTGACTTTAGGGACATAAAAGAAACAGTAAGCGGTGGCATTGAATATCTCGTTACTCTCTTGCAGTCACTTTCAAAACAGAACCCACAAAATCAGAACAATGATTTGGATATTGTTAAAAAGCCTGAACTTGTAGCACCCAGTGAACAAGCGTTTTCCATTCACAATATTGAGCTTGGAGATACTAAAACAGTTGTTGAGAAGCTAGTCGGCTCTCCAAAGAGAGTATCCTTAAACGAATATGGCACGAATTGGTACGCGTATCATGAAAATTATCATAACTTTATAATGGTCGCCTATAATTCCGATGACCAAGTTGTAGGGTTATATACAAATCAAGACTTACTTACATCAACAAAAAGCATAGCACGTGGGAGCTCGAAACAAGATGTACTTGCAGAGCTTGGTGAACCAATTACGAAAATACAAAAAGGGTTTGTCTATTATCAATTTCAGAAGGATCGCGACTATGATGTTTTTCATCTAGATAATTCCTATATAACAATTTTCTATGACAAACACCAAGATAATACAGTGACTTCTATTCAAATTATCTCGGAAGCACTTGAAAATAATAGACAGGACTTCTATACAGAGTCTAGTGAACAACTGATAGAAGGTTTTGAATATCAGCTTTTTGATTTAACAAATGCAACACGAGTGAATCATGGCTTGAACATCCTCTCTTGGGATGACCATGTCAAGGAAACCGCACGTGAACATAGCCTTGATATGGCGCAAAATAACTACTTCAGTCACACAAATCAACATGGCCAATCTCCCTTTGATCGAATGTTAGAGGATGAAATCGTATTTACAGTTGCCGGAGAAAATCTTGCATATGGACAATTCAGTAGTATATTTGCACATGAAGGATTAATGAATTCAATGGGACATCGGGAGAACATTTTAAAGGAAGAATTTAGATACTTAGGTGTAGGAGTTGCCTTTAACTCTGAATCCCACCCCTATTACACTGAAAATTTTTATTCAAAATAATATTTACCTGTATACATCACAAATTTTGGTTATCCTATCATAAGAGGTGATGTTACTTGAAACTAACTCATGTTCTACTTGTTCCTTTGTTGCTTTTTAGCCTTCAAAACACTGTATCAGCTCAACAAACTCAAGAGCAAAGCTATGGTCCTTTTACAATTGTTCAAAAGGAATATGTTGATTTAGACGGAGATGGTCAAAAAGAGATACTTGAATTATATGCAAGAAAAAATCAATCTCAATTAGCGAACGAGTGGGCTTTAAAAATTGATGGGCAAGAAGTTGGAACATACCATAACAAACAAGACCTATATCAGCAAGCAGAAATGGAGTTTGCTGACATCTTACAAAATGGAAAACAAGACATCATGATTTATTTTCGTTCTGTTGGAAGTGGTGGAATAACTGGACTAACAGTTTTAAGCCATACGGAAAAAAAAATTGAAACTATTTTTGCTGATCCTAATTCTATTGATATGCATAAAAAATCAACACAACGTTTTGACATAAAATACAAAGGCGATTATGAGGTTACATTTACTGATAAACAAACAGACCTAGTGGCCACGATTCCCCTTTCAGAACAGCGTTATAGAGATTTCCCAGATAAAAATGAACTACAGAAACGATTACAATCCATAACAGCATGGGTAGACCCTATATCGGACTATCACTTTGAAAAATTAACGAAAATGAAGCCCCAGGATATTGTAACTGTACAAAAAATCTCAGGTATTGCACACTATGATGTTATAGCTCACTATCTTACTAGATATGTCTTTGATAAACAGGAACAGAAATACCTTCCAACAGAGGTTTCCCTTTACACTACGGAAACCCGAAAGAAAATAGCCGAAAAAACATTTCGTTAATACGAAGGAGCATTGACTATAATAGTCGATGCTTTTTTATAATTCTTATGTAGTAAGAACTCTAATGGCGACCAAGCTCCTCTTTTTAAGATAAAGATTCTGTATAATGCACCATCAATGACCAATAACAATTAGAATGTTATAATTATTTAGTGAACCGAAACAATACATAGGAGGGTACAACGATATGGAAACAGCTTTATTCTCACCTTATACAATTAAAAATGTTACCTTAAAAAATAGAATTGTCATGTCCCCAATGTGCATGTATTCAAGTCATAATCAAGATGGAAAAGTAGAATACTGGCACTACACTCATTACGTTAGCCGTGCTGTTGGTCAGGTTGGGTTAATTATGATTGAGGCAACCGCCGTAACACCACAAGGGAGAATTACACCTCAAGATTTGGGAATCTGGAGTGATAATCATATACCAGGTTTAAAGAAGCTAGTTGATATGATGAAGGCATACGGCTCGAAAACAGCCATCCAACTCGCTCATGCAGGTAGGAAAGCAACGGTCGAAGGAGAAATTGTTGCACCATCTGCAATATCTTTTAGTGAAAGCTATAAAACTCCAAAGGAGTTATCCATATCTGAAATAAAAGGTACAATTCAAGCCTTTAAAGAAGGAGCAATCCGTGCAAAGGAAGCAGGTTTTGACATCATTGAAATTCATGGTGCACATGGATATTTAATCAATGAATTTTTATCACCTTTATCCAATAAGCGTGAGGATGAATATGGTGGAAGTGTGGAAAATCGATATCGCTTCTTAGGAGAAGTTATTGAAGCTATAAAAGAAGTATGGGATGGTCCACTCTTTGTACGCGTATCTGCACATGATCATACAGCAGGTGGGTTAACGCCGTCTGATTATGTAGAATTTGCTGCTCGAATGAAGCAGCAAGGAGTTGATTTAATTGATGTAAGCTCAGGGGCTCTAGTACCTGCAAAAATTAACGTATATCCGGGTTATCAGGTTGGCTATTCTGAAAAAATAAGAAATGAGGCTCAGATTGCAACCGGTGCGGTTGGCCTCATTACAAAAGGAGTGCAAGCAGAAGAAATCCTTCAAAATAAACGAGCAGATTTAATTTTTATTGCTCGTGAGCTTTTACGCGACCCGTATTGGCCAAGAACAGCTGCAAAGGAACTTGGTGTTAGTATTGATGGACCTAAGCAATATGAAAGAGGCTGGTAAAGTTTATAAGTAAAAATATGTTAGTTTTTACGGAGATTTATAGTCTCCGTCTTTTTTTAATTGGCTCTGTTAAACTTTGTTATTGATTTTCGCTCCAAGACGCTCGCTTTTCGCGAACGGTTCGTGAGCCTCCTCGTCCCTTCGCTCCTGCGGGGTCTCCCCTGACCCGCTTTTCCCGAAGGAGTCTCGCGTCTTCCGCTACAATTAACTTAGGTAATAATCAACAATGCTCTTTAACACAGCCTATTATTTAATAAGTGCCCCAAGCTATTTCTTGAGGCACCTACCACTCTACTTTAAATCAAACCCTTGTTTTGATACAAAGTCCTTCATATACATTCGTTTTGGCTTACTAAGCATAGTAACCATTTGTCCAGTCCACGTGTCCGTACGCTTACCATCAGTGCGTTCGTGATAATACTGTGATATGGTTTGATTATATTGAGTGAGCTGCTGCTTATACTCAACAATATCTTGCTTATACTCTTCTTTGTGATAGACATGCTCATACGGTAATCGTGGCTTTTTCTCAGGCAATTGGGCTGGATAACCAACCGCTATTCCAAACAAAGGAATTACTCTTTTAGGCACCTTTAAAAGGCTGCATACTTCCTCGAGATTGTTTCGTATACCTCCTATATAACAAGCTCCTAAACCCATCGATTCTGCTGCAAGAACAGCATTTTGTGCAGCCAATGCAGCATCAATCGTAGCAACCATAAATTTTTCTTTACTTTCTAACGATGTAGAAAGATCTGTTTTTTCCATTTCACTTATTACTTGATGTCGATATAAATCAGCACAAAATACAAAGAAATGTCCATTTTCAGCAACATATGTTTGGTTCCCTACAACTTCTGCCAATTGAGATTTAAGTTCTTTATCACTGATACCAATAACGGAGTATGCCTGTATAAAGCTTGATGTCGAAGCTGCCTGCGCACACTCCACGATCGTTTGAATTTGTTCATCAGATAAAACCCTATCTTCAAATTTCCGGATTGAACGGTGGTTCATAATTGTTTCAATAACTGAATTTTTCATATCTTCTTCACATCCTGTTCACCTATGAAAATTATCCCTTTTTCAAAATCCACTATTTGGCCATAATAGCGTACTTCATAAAATCCTTTGCAATATATGTAGGTGAATAAGTCTTACTTGCTTCACCGAGTAGCTCTTGACTGTCATCCCCCTGATATCTGGAACTAATATGTGTTAAGATTAATGCTTTTGCCCCCGCTTGTTTCGCTACTTCAGCTGCTTGTGTTGTTGTTGAATGAAAATAATTATAGGCAAGTTCATGTTCCTCGGAGCTAAATGTTGCTTCATGGATCAACAAATCAGCATCCTGTGCAAGCTCAATACTTTTTTCACAATATCTTGTATCTCCTAAGATTGTAACTACTCTTCCTTTTTTGCGGGGTCCAATAAAGTCTAGTCCATTTATTTCTCTCCCATCATCTAGTCGAACAGTACGCCCTTCCTTTATTTGCTGATAAATAGGACCAGGCTTAACGCCTTCCCTAACTAGCTTCTCGACTAGCAAAGTTCCAGGTAAATCCTTTTCGATAACACGGTAGCCAAAAGATTGAATACCATGCTGAAGCTCTCCAGCAACAACACAAAATTGATCATCCTCAAAAATAATACCTTCTTCTTCAATTTCAACGATTTCCAATGGGTATCGAAGATGAGTACAGCTAACGGCAAGTGTTGTTTCAATAAATGTTTTAATTCCCTTCGGACCATAGATGGTTAACAAGGTTTCTCCTCCCTGAAAGGAACGGCTACCTAAAAAACCAGGTAACCCAAAAAGATGATCACCATGCAGGTGTGTAATAAATATTTTTTCAATCTTCCGCGGCTTTATCGGTGTATACAAGATTTGATGTTGTGTTGCTTCAGCACAATCGAATAGCCAAATTACTCCCCGTTCTTCTAACAGCTGTAAAGCAATTGAAGACACATTTCTTTCCTTTGCAGGGACACCTGCACCTGTACCTAAAAATACAACTTCCAAAGAAAAATCCTCCAATTAGTGTTTATTCTCTTTTATACATTTTTTTATATCTCTTACTATTTTCTCATATATGTTTTTTTGTTCCTTTGACAGAGGTGTTTCCTGATAACGAACTGTTTCATAATAGGAGACCACTTCATTATCCTCATTATAACCAATCCGTTCAAGCCATTCTTTTGCTGTTTCCTCCTTCATCCTACCCACACGATGTTTAGCCGCATATCGTTCCAGTTCATAAAATAAGCGTCTCACATGATCCTTTGGAGGTTTTCCCTTTGCAAAAGGGGAATTCCTTGTGTCTGTAAGGATGGAGGAACTAACAGTGAGTTCCTTATCTGCTTGTATTCCAATTTGTCGTATTCTATATTTTTTCCAATATAAAAGTAGAATAACAATCATTACGATAACAAATAATGTCCAGCCAAATAAAGGGCTATAGTAGGCTTCTTCCATATTAATAACATCTTCAAATGCGGGAGCTGCTTCTTGTACTTTTCCGTCCCCATATTGTGCATCAAAAAATTTACTTAGTAGCTCTTCTTGCCCTAATAAAAAGTACAATAAAGGCATGAGGAATACCCCAAAGAAAAAAAATACACTTTTTAATAAAAAGAAAAATGTCGGTTTTAAGATAGGTAAAGCAATTGTAATTACCGTTACACCAACGACTAGACCAGTAATTACATTGAGAACCCATTTTATTTGTTTTTTTGCAGTATCATTATATGTAGTACCACTACTCAGCAAGCTGTCTATAAATCTCCCAATCATGATTACAATAACTTGGAAGCTAGTCAAAAGTACTAGAACATAACTATAAGGATAGTCCACAAAACTTGAAAAGAGAAAAATAATGATCCCCGAAATAAACGTATACCCTAAGACAAGAATCTCATGTTTCATATCTGCTTCATTTAAATGTGCAGGTACCCTCCAGCTTACAAATAAAACTAATAATACGAGTAGTTCTAATCGATAATCTACTAGGTACCCAATTCCAGTAATAAGAATCCCCGAAAGAATAATGATCCCAAAGGATCTATTTTTTGTTAGATAGAAAAGCCCTACCATAACGAATGCCCCGCCACCTACTACTGCTAGAAATGGAAGAATAGGCGAGATAATTCCCTCGTGCATATAATAAATGAAAGTAATGAGATAAACTAATAAACTCTCTATACTATAATGATAGATTCGTAAAAAATGATTTCTACTCATGAATAACCTCCTAACCCATTCAGACAAGCAACTGGCTTTTACCCATAACTGACCGAAACATTGACTCTACGTCGTAATTGTTGGAGAGTTCCAGATTCTCCACTATCAACTACATAATAAATCGCTTCATTATGTTTTACTAATCGGGTCATGACTAATTGGTCCTCTTGCTGCCCTCCTGCAAAAATGACAAATGGAGCAAGCACATGATTTTTTTCAATAAAATACATCATCTTTTCAAGTGAAATCAGAACTGAATGCTGGTTCACCCTTGCTAACATTTCAAGTGCTTTATCCAACTGTTCAGCCCCTTCTCCCAAAGGTAAATGAAAGAATGGAGATTTGCCGGCTGAACGAATATTAATAAAAAGCTCAAACATAATATTTCTTTTTGTAGCGACATAACAAATATACGTAATATAGCTTAAGACATTTTCAAGATTTGCAATTAATCCGTTCCCGTCCTTAATAGTTACAATAATTGACCAAGCAAATTGGGAGGTTTTTTCGTAGACCTTTGTTTGTAATAATTGTGTCCTCGCAGTTGCCTTCCAATTGATTCGATTAAATGGATCACTTGGAGTATAATTACGAGTTCCAATTGGAGAGCTTTGATGTTCAAATAGAGATCTACGATTCGGGTAAGTACCTTGCCTTTTAGGGAGAATTTGCTCAATACCATCTACCGAAAGTGGCGTAGGATAGATAATAATTTCATGATGTAACATTGGATTGTATTCTAAGTATGCGAGTCCAAACCCAAAGGGATGTGGAATTGATAGGTCAACACTTCTAATTTTTGAAAATCCTCTTCTTCGGGCAGTTATAGGTAACCTAATCTCAATTACCTCTCTCGCTGATAATGTAACAGGTATAAGTGCCTCAACCAGTTTTCTTTGCTCTCCACTGCTTAAAGGGCTACAATCAACAACATCATCTAAATAGAGACGCAGTGAACTATTTATAATCGGAACTTTTCCATAATGCTCTAATCGTACCTCTAACTCTCCACTTTCATTTGGAAACAGCTTGATTTTTTGCTTTTGATGATTGATAACTAATTGATTCCCCACTTTCTTTAAGTACCATTTACTCAGAAGTCCAAATAAGGAGAAGGTCAGAGAAAAAGCAAACAAGTAAAAAGAGCTCGAATAAAAGCTAACCAATAGTACGATAAATGAAATCACAACTATAAAATTTAGGAACTTACTTTCAAGTATTCGTTTATGCCAGTACATCATGGACCTCCTAAACAAAAACAACCTATTTTTTCCATTATACATGATGAAGTTACATTTTCTAAGAAAAAGATAGGTAATTCCCCCTCCCTTTTATCCCCAAAAATAGAGTAAAGATGTATTTTTATTGGAACACTTAAAAAAGAAGTCCAAATAAGAAATATTATTTGCTTTAGTTACTAGAAAAGTCTAAAATTAAATATTTGAGTGGGACATTCGAAAATACTGTTTTAAAAGTGGGGTAGTGTTATGACATATTCAGCACCAAAGACAATTGTAGTTATATTTGGAGCAACAGGCGACCTTGCCAATCGAAAGCTATATCCTTCTATTTATAATCTCTATAGAAAAGGAAATCTTACTGAAAACTTTGCTGTCATTGGTGTAGCTAGAAGGTCATTAGACGTTCAAGAGTTTCGCCAAAATGTAAGAAACTCTGTATCAGATAGTATAAAAGAATCAAGAAACGACATCGAGGAATTTTCTAATCATTTCTATTACCATCCATTTAATGTCAATGATAGTGCTTCCTATAAAGAACTTAAGCTTTTAGCTGATCAATTAGATTCTACATATAATACTGAGGGAAATCGCATTTTTTACTTAGCGATGGCTCCTGAATTTTTTGGAACAATCGCAGAAAACCTTAAATCTGAAGGGCTGACCTCTACAAATGGATACTCACGATTGGTAATTGAAAAACCATTTGGTCATAATTTGCCTTCTGCACAACAGTTAAACGAGCAAATTCGTCATGCTTTCACAGAAGACCAAATTTATCGTATAGATCATTATTTAGGAAAAGAAATGGTCCAAAACATCGAAGTAATCCGTTTTGCCAATGCCATTTTTGAGCCGCTCTGGAATAATCGATACATATCCAATATTCAAATCACCTCAAGTGAAGTACTTGGAGTAGAAGACCGTGGTGGATACTATGAAAAATCCGGTGCACTAAGAGATATGGTACAAAACCATATGCTTCAAATGGTTGCCTTATTAGCGATGGAACCTCCTATTAAATTGAATACAGATGAAATACGAAGTGAAAAAATCAAGGTACTACGTGCATTACGACCACTAGAGGAATCTGAAGTACATACAAATTTTATTAGAGGACAATATGGAAGCGGGACTATGAATGGACAGCAAATACCTGGCTATCGTGAAGAACAAAATGTAGATCCAAAATCAAACACAGAAACTTTTGTTGCCGGTAAGCTCATGATTGATAACTTTAGATGGGCAGGAGTTCCATTTTATATACGTACAGGCAAGCGCATGAAGAAAAAATCTACAAAAATTATTGTACAGTTTAAAGATATTCCAATGGATCTGTATTTTAATAAGGACAGAGAGCGTCAAAATCCTAATTTACTAATCATTAATATCCAGCCTGATGAGGGGATTACCTTACACCTAAATGCTAAAAGACCTGGACAAAATACAAAAACAACCCCAATCAAGTTAGATTACTGTGTCAATTGTATTGAGGATGGTATAAATACACCAGAAGCTTATGAAAAGCTCATCTTTGATTGTATGATGGGCGATGCGACTAACTTTACTCACTGGGATGAGGTTGCCCTTTCCTGGAGCTTTGTTGATACAATATCAAAGGTTTGGGAGAATGAAATTGCAACAGAATATCCGAACTATCCAGCAGGTTCACTTGGTCCAGAGGCTTCTGATTCTTTATTAAAAAAGGATGGCTTTCACTGGTGGCCAATCACTGATTCAAAAGAATAAATACACAAGAATAGGCAAGGACCCTTACGTCATCAGAAAGGGTCCTTTTAATCATCCTTATGTACATTACTAAGAAAGTCCTTTTCGAAGCTTGTCCCATGCTCGTTACTTCCTAATGTTTGTTTTGATATCTTAACCCCATTAGACACAATATCTTTCCCATACTTACCTTTTAAATGATCCAACACCTTTAATAATGGCTCCTTTTTCGCTTCCCTCTCGTAAGAAAATAGATCCAATTGCTTAAACGCTTCATTTTTTTCGATTAACTCTTGTGCTGTGACTCCTAATAAACGAATAGGTTCACCCTTCCAATGGGCTTTCAATAGACGTTGTGCAGCTTGAAAAATTTCCACATCTTTATCAATCGGGTTATCCAGTTTACGGCTTCTTGTTACTGTCTTTCTGTCACTATATCTGAGCATAAGCTGTACATTATTCGTAAGCATGTCCTTCCTTCGGATTCTTGAGCCAACAGAGGAAGAAAGCCTTTTTATTACTTCTGTGAGCTCATTTTCATCAGCCGAATCATATGCCAAGGTTGTAGAATTGCCAATGCTTTTAAACTCTGAAATTGCATCTGGATCGACAGGACGGTTATCCTGTCCATTTGCACGTTGCTTAAGTCTCTCCCCGTTTATTCCTAATAATTGTTTTAATTGAACATCATTACCTTTCGCAAGGTCTCCAATCGTATTTATATGAATGGTTGCCAATTTTTCAGCTGTCTTTTCTCCTACTCCATGCATTTTCCCAACAGCCATTGGCCATAAAATGGGTTGTACATCACGCTTTCGTAATACCGTAATCCCTAATGGTTTTTTCATATTTGATGCCATTTTTGCAAGAAATTTATTAGGAGCAATTCCAATACTACATGGGAGTAAAAGAGTTTTTTGTAAACTTTGTTGAATGGAAGTTGCAATATCCAATGGTGATCCCTTTTCATAACAATTTGTAATGTCTAAGTACCCTTCATCAATAGATACAGGTTCAACTAGGTCAGTATATGTTCGTAGCAACTCAAACATTGCTAGCGAGGCCTTTCGATATCGTTCAAAATTGGGTTTCATCACGATTAAATGGGGACATTTTCGTTTAGCTTCCCATAATGGCATTGTAGTTTTCACACCGAAGGCTCTTGCTTCATAGCTGCATGTAATGATAATCCCCTTTCGCTCCTCTACATTTCCAGCAATCGCTACTGGTTTTCCTTGTAGGGAAGGATCGTAGGCTATTTCAACAGATGCATAAAAACTATTCATATCCACATGCAATATCACTTTACCATTCTTCGGATACATTTCCTTCATACATTGACACTTCCTATTACATACACTTATCTCTATTTTACCATATTAAATGTCGAAGCCATATCTAACAGGAGGTTTCCCATTAAACCTATAAATGACAAAAAAACCACCTCTTAATTGGTGGCTGAGAGTGTAGACAAAGTCAAACTTGACTTTGTCTACACTTATTTCAACGGATATTTAGTAGATTAAGACTATCTTGAAAACGCTTGTCAGACAAGGCGCGCAGCCGAACGAAGGCGCGAATAGAAGTTGCCTTCATGAGCGGACAAGTGATGCAAGCAACGAAGTATGCGAGCGTTTGTCAACAGTCTGAGCCACCCTTTTTATTGGTGGCTATGTATATGATCACGAACGTTGGAAAAGCCTTCAAGAGCTTCGAAAAGTTTAGTTGGTTCTAGCAATGTGACAAGTCTCCCATCGAGAGTGGCAACCCCTGTGATATATGGAGAAACCTGATATGTTAGGTTTAACTGTTTTATTTGATCCATTGCTATGTCTAGTATTTCTTTCGCATCATCAACAATTAGTCCGACGGATAGAGTATCTGTCTTAGTCACGATAATTCTAGTTTTGTCTGTCACTTCAACGCTTTTATTAAACAAAATAATACTAGTATCAACGATTGGAACAAGCTCACCTCGAATAGTTAACACACCTACCATATATTTCGGCATATGCGGAATCGACTTTACTTGTTGATATCTTTCAATTGAAATAACATTTTGTACAGGTAACCCAAATTCTTCCACACTAGTAAAAAAAACGACTACTTTATTATCCTCTACCAAACTACTCACCTCTATCTAATCAAATACGCCTTGGCGTATTTGCGCCCAGATTTTTTTGGGCTTGCTCAAAAAACTTCCTTTAAAAATCTAAGGCATCCGCCGGAGGCTTTACCTTTATTCAGTCGAAGTTTGAACCCCGAATAAATCGTATGCTTTATTGCATTTATTCACCACTATACAAGTGGGGGACTTCTCCTGAATAAAGTTAAATATTTTATAAAAAATCTACCAAGAAAAGACGTACCACTGTAAAGCTTAACTTATAGCTCTATCATACTTTACTTATATATGAAAATAAAGTGAAACTTCATTTAGGAGACCTTCGATATTACATCTTAATTATGTGAAAAGATAACTGTAGACGTTATCTCCTGAATGTATCTATAACGAGACATCACTCAGATTTTGGCATCTAGTGAGGACCTTATTTCTGCTTTTGTGGTTCATCACTTCGGGTTTCCTTGCATCGTGAGGTACTTATTCCAGCTCTTATGAGACATCACTTCAGATTTTGGCACCTTGTGAGGACCTTATTTCTGCTTTTGTAGTTCATCACTTCGGAACTCATCGCATCGTGAGATACTTATTCTAGCTCTTATGGTACACAATCTTCGAAACTTATACTACATCCCTAATGTGAGATAGATTTCCCATAAACTTAAAAATACAAAAAGTGAAACTCCCAACATAGCGAAAGTTTCACTCTTATATTTATCCAAATTATTTAGCAACCTCTTCAATGATGGCAACAATCATTTCAGCTGTCTTTACAAGTTCTTCGATTGGCATTTTCTCATTTGTGGTATGAATATCTTCATAACCAATGGCAAGGTTTACGGTAGGAATCCCATGTCCTGCAATAACGTTTGCGTCGCTTCCACCCCCACTTTTTAGTAACTCACTTGTTCTGCCAATTTTAGCAGCTGCTTGTTTCGCAATCTCAACAACGTGGTCACCGTCTGCAAACTTAAACCCAGGGTACATCACCGTAATCTCTACCTCTGCTCTACCACCCATATCACTTGCAGTAGATTCGAAAGCATCCTTCATCTTCTGTACTTGTGCTTCCATTTTTTCTGTCACTAAAGAGCGTGCTTCTGCTAAAATATCAACGCGATCACACACGATATTTGTTTGCGTGCCACCCTCAAAGCGTCCTATATTAGCTGTAGTTTCTTCATCAATGCGTCCAAGAGGCATTTTAGAAATCGCTTTTGCAGCTATTGTGATGGCTGATACTCCTTTTTCAGGTGCAACCCCTGCATGTGAAGTCTTTCCATAGATTGTAGCTTTTACTTTTGCTTGCGTAGGCGCTGCAACAATAATATTCCCTACCTTCCCATCACTATCAAGTGCATACCCAAACTTAGCAGTTAGTAGCGAACGGTCCAGTGCTTTAGCACCCATAAGTCCTGATTCTTCACCGACTGTGATAATAAACTCAATCTTTCCGTGTGGAATATTGTTTTCCTTTAACACACGAATTGCCTCAAACATTGCAGCTAATCCAGCTTTATCATCTGCTCCTAGAATGGTTGTTCCATCTGTGACAATGTAACCATCCTCAATAGAAGGCTTCACTCCCTTTCCAGGTACAACTGTGTCCATATGAGAAGTAAAGTAAATTGTATCTACATCATTTTTTGTTCCTTCGAGTGTACAAATTAGGTTCCCAGCACCGTGCCCAGTTTGTGCAGTGGTATCATCTTCAACCACTTTCACTCCTAATGCATTGAACTTTTCCTTTAGTACTTTTGCAATCTCTGCTTCAAACTTTGTTTCTGAGTCTACTTGTACTAGCTCAAGAAATTCTTCTACAAGTCTATCTTGATTAATCATGTTTTATGTACCTCCATGCTTGTTTATATAATAGAACGGACAGTTAGCCAGGTATGAATTAGCGGATTAGGAACTGCCTCATTTTCGAACATAAGCCTATCATATTCCTTGAAAAAAGCCAATTGATTAGATGCTTATAATGGAATATTTCCATGTTTTTTATAAGGACGGGTTTCTTTTTTGTTACGTAGCATTTCTAGGGCTTGAATAATTTTGATCCTAGTTTCACGAGGGTCAATCACATCATCGACCATCCCTTGGCTTGCTGCCACATATGGATTTGCAAATTTTTCACGATATTCTTCGATTTTTTGTGATCTAGTCTTTTCAGGATCAGGACTCTCATTAATTTCACGAGCAAAAATAATATTTGCTGCTCCCTGTGGGCCCATTACGGCAATCTCCGCATTCGGCCATGCAAAAACTAAATCTGCACCGATTGATTTACTATTAAGAGCCACATATGCTCCACCATACGCTTTACGTAGAATCACTGTCAGCTTTGGAACAGTAGCTTCCGAATATGCATATAAAATTTTGGCTCCATGTCTAATTATCCCACCGTGTTCCTGTTTTACACCCGGGAAGAAACCTGTTACATCCTCAAATGTAATTAATGGAATATTGAAGGAATCACAAAAACGGATAAAACGGGAAGCTTTGTCCGAAGAATCGATATCTAATCCACCAGCCATATACTTAGGTTGGTTGCAAACAAGTCCTACAACCTCACCTTTAATTCTCGCAAAGCCAATCACTATATTCTTAGCAAAATCCTTTTGAACCTCCATAAATGAATCCTTATCAACGACTTGCTCAATTACTTTGCGCACATCGTAGGGTCTAACTGCATCAAACGGTATGATATCAGTTAAATCTGGTCGATAATCATCACTATCATCAACAGGAATAGTTGGAGCCTTTTGCTCATTGTTTTGAGGTAAGTAGGTAAGTAGATTTCTCACTTGAGATAATACTTCTTCCTCTGTCGCCCCTGAAAAGTGAGCATTCCCACTTATAGAATTATGTACCTTAGCTCCTCCTAAATCCTCAGAGCTTATTTTTTCACCTGTTACCGTTTCAATAACCTTTGGACCTGTTATAAACATTTGAGATGTATTTTCAACCATAAATACAAAATCTGTAATAGCTGGAGAATAAACTGCTCCACCTGCACAAGGTCCCATGATAACAGAAATTTGCGGGATAACCCCTGAATAAATTGCATTTCTATAAAAAATATGTCCGTAGCCATCAAGAGAGACAACACCCTCTTGTATCCTTGCACCACCTGAATCATTCAATCCAATAAATGGAGCTCCATTTTTAGCAGCTAAGTCCATAACATTGGCAATCTTTTTTGCGTGCATTTCACCAAGAGCTCCGCCAAAAACAGTAAAATCTTGAGAAAACAAATAGATAGGTCGTCCATTTACCTTACCGTATCCTGTAACAACTCCATCTCCTGGACCCTTTTTATCACCTAATCCAAAATCTGTACTACGATGCTCAATAAAAGGATTTAGCTCTACAAAGCTACCTTCATCAACTAACAGGTTAATACGTTCTCTTGCCGTTAATTTTCCTTTTTGATGCTGTTTTTCAATCTTATCATCTCCCCCACCTAATTCAACCTCTCGACGGCGGTCATATAGCTCATTAATCTTTTCATAGATGTCGATCATTAACGTATTTCCTCCTTGCTAGTTTTCTCACATAATTCTAATAATACTCTACCGGTTGTTTTCGGGTGCATAAAGGCAATCTTAGCTCCCCCTGCACCGAGTTTCGGTTCATCCTGGAGCATTTTTATTCCATTTGCCTTTATTTCTGATATTCGTTCTTCAATTGAATTTACTCCTAGAGCAATATGATGTATCCCCTCTCCTCGTTTTTCAATAAACGAAGCGATTGAACTTTCTGTAGAAAGCGGTTCCAATAACTCTAATTTTGATTCTCCTATTTTTAAAAAGGCGACCTTGACTTGTTCTGACTCGACAACTTCAATTCCTTCTAATTGAAGGTTCAGTATATTTGTATAAAACGGTAAAGAATTTTCAATAGAAGAAACCGCTATTCCGATATGGTCTATTTTTTTTATCAAAGTAACTCCTCCCTTAACGAGCGCTCGCTCAAGTGTAAAAAAAAAACAGCTTATAAAGGTTTTATATGTATAGCTCTATTGTAGCATGAACTCATTTAAAATTGTGTATTTTCAGTTTTCACAGAAAATAGTTATCGGTTGTCCATATTTGCGATTCAAGGTAAAATACTATATATAGAAAACTTCCATACGGAATAAGCGAACCTAGTGGATAAATGAGTACTATTAGGAAGGAAGAGAAGAAGTGTCCCGTAAAACTCAGAAATTTGTCGTATATTTAATGATTGCTACTATGTTAATTACTACAATTTTAGCTGGAATTAGCATGTGGTTCTAACGATTGCCATGTACAAACAAGTAAAAAGGTGACTTCACTGGTCACCTTTTTACATTACGTCTGTATGCCTTTGAATAGACTTTTAATAATTAAGTACTCTTCCATTTCCTTTATAAATTGAAAGAGTGCTGCTCTTGTTTCAAATTCCTCTCTCGTTTTTGGTAACGGCATTTCTCTAAATTCTTTTCTCATTTCCTCTAGCTTATGCAAAAACTTTCGGGCCGTATTACCTGGATGAATCGATTGACTCACTTCCTCAAGAAAGTTTGCTACCATTTTTCCTTGATCTACAGAATGAGTAATCGAGGTGATAATAGGAAGCATGCGCTGAAGAATTTCAAATTGCTTTTCTCTCATATTAAAATAGGTATAATACTGATTATCATCTCGTAGTATATTATTCTCTACATCTCGGAGTGCAATGCTCTTTGCCTTTTTCAATAATTCTGCAAGGTCTGTAATTTCTTTGCCTTCCCAAATACTTTCACCCGTTCGTAAATAATGAACCATTTCGGTTAGTATGTTTCCAAACTTTTCTTCAATTTCTTGTTGATACGCCTTTAACTGTTTATCCACACTAGGCATATATAAATTTGCAAGAAGAGCAACTCCTATTCCGATTATAATTAATCCTAACTCATTTATGATTAGTGCAATTGTCACATTACCGGCAGAGAAAATATGTAGAATGATTACCGTACTCGTGACAATACCATCCTTTGCCCTGACAGCTACTAAAGTAGGTATAAAAAAGATAAGTAGTATACCAATTGAGATTGGATGATACCCAATTCCCTCAAAAAATATTGAAGAAAATAAAATTCCAATTACACAAGCAACAAATCGTTCCCATGAGCTTTGAAGTGATTTTTTTCTAGTAACTTTTATACAAAGTATTGTCAATATGCCTGCTGACGCAAAGCTATCTAATTCAAAAAGCTTTGCAAGCGATATGGAAATCGTTGTCCCTAAAGCAGTTTTTAATGTTCGATATCCGATTTTAAACATAGTTCATCTCCTATTTACTACCTAAGGTTATTATACGGATTAGATCTCGAAAAATAAAATGCCATATATTTTTGAATCTTACGGATTTTGTCTTAATGAAAAGCAAAAAAGAATGACCAAAATGATCATTCTTACTTTGAGGCATAAACGACAATGTACAGAAGGGTTTGAATTTTTCTAGGTCTCTATATAGTAGAATTTTATAGTACTTTTTCGAGAAAATCTTTCGCCCGTTTACTAGTTGGGCTTGTAAAGAACTCACTAGGTGGAGCTTCTTCCACAAGAACTCCATCATCCATAAAAATAACTCGGTCTGCAACTTCACGTGCAAAGCCCATTTCATGTGTTACAATCACCATCGTCATTCCTGTGTGCGCAAGCCCCTTCATTACGTTAAGAACTTCTTTAACCATTTCCGGGTCTAACGCAGAAGTAGGCTCATCGAAAAGCATAATTTCTGGTGACATCGCCAGAGCCCTTGCAATTGCTACCCTTTGCTTTTGTCCACCTGAAAGTCGACTAGGATACTCATTCGCTTTATCAGAAAGCCCCACCTGTCTTAATAAATCCATACCTTTTGTTTCTGCTTCTTCCTTTGTTAACCCCTTTACTTTTACAGGAGCATATGTCAAATTTTCTAGTACTGTTTTATGTGGAAAGAGGTGAAAATGCTGAAACACCATACCTATGTTTTGACGTACCTTTGTAATATTTACTTTAGGTTCAGTAATTTCGTCCGTTCCAACCCAAATTCGCCCCTGGGTTGGTGTCTCAAGTAGGTTTAAACAACGTAGAAAAGTTGATTTCCCTGATCCAGATGGTCCAATGATTGCAACAACTTCTCCTTTTTCAATAGTAGCTGATATCCCTTTTAAAACATCTAGCTTTCCAAATGACTTATAAAGGTTCTCCACTTTTATATGACTATTCACTTCGACGCAGCCTCCTTTCTAGTAAACCTCCAAGTAAAGTGAGGCATGTCACGATAATCCAATAAACCAAACCAGCAATTAATAAAGGTTCAAAATAACGGAACGTATTTGCTCCAACCACTTGAGCACGCCTCATGATGTCTAATAATCCGATTGTACTTACTATCGCAGATTCTTTAGTCAATGTAATAAATTCATTTAATAAAGCAGGTAAAATATTTTTAATTGCTTGCGGTAAGATAATGTCCTTCATCATTGGTTGGTAAGGAATGGCAAGTGCCTCTGCAGCTTCTTTCTGCCCTTTATCAACGGCTTGAATACCCGCTCTGATAATTTCAGAAATATAGGCACCTGAATTTAAGCCGAAGGCTAAAACACCCGCTACAAATTTATCAATATCATATTGAAATAGTTGTGGAACTGCAAAGTAAATAAGTACTAACTGAAGGATAAGTGGTGTACCCCTAAAAATAGATGTATAAATATCCGCAAACCACTTTAAATAAGATACTTTACTAATTTTAAAGATTGCTAATACTGTCCCGAGAATTAATCCTAAAATTGCCGATACTAGTGCGAACGATACCGTGATTCCGATCCCTTCTAGTATAAACGGAATTGAAGGCAGAATTCGGGAAAAGTCAATATCCAAATTCATGCCTTACACCTCATTTCTACAAATATTTTTCAGACTTTAGTAAAGCCACTCCACTAATTACTAGTGAATTGACCCTATCTAAGCTAAATTACTCTTCGATCCATTCTTTCTCTAGCTTTTCTAACTCACCATTTTCTTTCATTTCTTCTAATACTTTATTGAACTCTTCTACAAGCTCACTACCTTTTGGAAATGCGATTGCCATACCTGGTGAGCTCTCAGTTGGGTCATCAAAACCTGCTAGGTCTAATTCATTAATAAATCCTAGAGCTACAGTTTTATCTAAATATACAGCATCAATTCTTCCAGCTTTAAGCTCTTGAATTAATTCTGGAGCTTTATTTAAAGGAGTGATTTTAAGGTCTTTCAAATCGTCTTCTTGAATCTTTTTAGCACCTTCTTCTTGAATTGTGCCTAACTGTACGCCTAAAGTTTTTCCATTTAAATCTTCAAAAGACTTAATATCAGAGTCTTTTAACGTTACAAACATTTCACCTGATTTATGATATTCAATTGAGAAGTCAACACTCTCTTTTCGCTCATTTGTAGCAGACATTCCTGAAGCAACAAAATCAACACGTTCAGATTGAAGAGCACTAATTAAGCCACCAAAGTCCATATTGTCGATTTCTAACTCATATCCTAATTGATCTGCAATATACTTTGTTAATTCAATATCAAATCCAACATACTCACCTGTTTGTTCGTCTATTGTTTCAAAAGGTGGAAAGTCAGCAGACGTTCCCATCTTTAATACTTTTTTATCACCTGCAGCCTCTTCTCCTCCACCTGATGTGCTGTCACTTGTACCACAAGCGGCAAGAAAAGCTATCGCAAAAATAGTAAGTAATGAAACTAGTAAATATTTCTTCATTATGTTTTCCTCCTATGTCCAACTAATAATTATTCGATAGATTGTATTTTAACACATTTGCATAAATATACAATATGGTTTTTAAAAATAATTAAAGGTTAATAATTCCATTATTTCAAATAATTCTAACTGTATATAAATACAAATTTTGGAAGGTCCTCCTAGTTATGAATCTGCTAATGAATAAGTGATATACTTTGTTAATAAGCAAAAAAAAGAAGCCCTATAGGCCTCTTATACTTCCTCACAATATTCTTCAAAGGAATCCTGTAATTTATTGACTACCGCCATAGGCTCATGTCCTTCAATTTCGTGACGCTCAATCATTTTTACAATCTTTCCATCCTTTAATAAAGCAAATGATGGTGAAGATGGTGGATATCCTTCAAAATACGCTCTTGCTTTTTCAGTTGCAGCTTTGTCTTGACCAGCAAAAACTGTTACAAGATAATCTGGACGCTTATCATAGTGTAGAGCATGCGCTGCTGCTGGGCGAGCAATTCCACCTGCACAGCCACACACTGAATTTACCATAACAAGTGTAGTACCTTTACGATTTAATGCCTCGTCTACCTCTTCTGGCGTTGTTAATTCTTGATAGCCAGCTTCGGTTATTTCTCGTCGTGCTGTTTGAACTATATCATTCATAAATAAATTGAAATCGATTTCCATTCTGGCACTCTCCTTTATGTTAAAAGTAAAACTACTTCATTACTTATAATAGCAATTTTACATTCATTTTTACAAATTTGAAACGTTTAAAGTTCAAATCTTTGGGTATTCTATTAATACATCTAGATCATACCCCTAAACTCCCTAGATGGAAGGAAAGTTGTGAAGCTTTCCTTCTTTTTTGGCCTTTTGATCATAATTTTTTTTCATATAGGGAGATTAACTCTTTGACTGCAGTAGTCACACTCAATTCACCTGTAACAACTTTATTTTCCAATAGAGGCAGGCTCGTTTTAATAGTAGGATTTGAAAAAAAGCTCCTAACGAGGTGGTCTTTAATCATTGTATAAATCCAATCCTTCGTTTGAAGGTTCCTTCTTTCATCGAAAACACCAGAAGTTTTAGTCATCTCAACAAAACGCAAGATAACCTTCCATATCTCATCAATGCCTTCTTGATAAAGTGATGAAACAGTATATGCTTTTGATTGCCAGCCTTTCGTAGATGGCTGAAGATAATGAAGAATTCGGTTATACTCTCCACACGCAACCTTAGCCTTTTGTTTGTTGTCGCCATCAGCTTTATTTACCAACAGAGCATCTGCTAACTCCATTACCCCCTTTTTCATACCCTGTAGCTCATCCCCCGCTCCTGTTAATACAAGAAGAAGAAAGATGTCGACCATACTTCTAACAACAATCTCACTTTGTCCTACACCAATTGTTTCAATCAAAATAATATCAAAGCCCGCAGCTTCACAAAGCAACATGGTTTCTCGTGTTTTACGGTTTACACCGCCTAGTGTTCCCCCTGAAGGTGAGGGGCGAATAAATGCGTTTCGATTTCTTGCTAATGATTCCATACGTGTTTTATCACCTAGAATAGATCCGCCCGATACACTACTACTGGGATCAACTGCAAGTACGGCAACACGATGTCCCTGTTCACATAGATACGTTCCAAATGTTTCGATAAATGTACTTTTTCCTGCACCAGGAACACCAGTTATGCCAATCCGTATTGATTTACCAGAATGGTGTAAAATTTTGTTGAGTACTTTTTGAGCTTCTTCTTCATGTCTTTTTGCGTTACTTTCGACAAGAGTTATTGCCTGAGCTAAAATTGTCCGGTCACCACTCAAAATTCCTTTAACAAATTCGTCTGTTGACCGTTGTTTTCGTTTGACAAATTTTCGAGTATTTTCTTGATGCTTATCGTCTTTTACCTTTTTGCCCTCGATGATTTCTGTCGTAAACGAATCAGATGCATCATCAGGAACCCATTCTGGACGCTTTTTATTAGTCATTGCCCTCTTCCTCATAGCCTAGACGGTGATAAATTTCTTCAATTACCTTTTGAGCAGCAACAGGAATAACTGTTCCTGGTCCAAAAATAGCTGCAGCACCGTTTTCTCTTAAATAATCATAGTCCTGTGCTGGAATAACGCCTCCCACAATGACTAGAATATCGTCACGACCAAGTTTTCTCAATTCATTCATTAACTGAGGTAAGAGTGTCTTATGCCCTGCTGCTAGCGAACTCATTCCTATTACGTGTACATCATTTTCAACAGCTTGTAGCGCTGTTTCTTCCGGTGTTTGGAACAATGGCCCAATATCTACATCAAAGCCTAAATCTGCAAAAGCAGTTGCAATAACTTTTGCACCTCGGTCATGACCGTCTTGCCCCATTTTTGCGATTAAAATACGTGGACGTCTTCCTTCATTTTCTAAAAATTCATCCGTCATTTTTTTGACATTCATGATTTCTTCCTCATTTGAGTACTCAGAGCTATAGATACCACTAATGGAACGAATAATCGCCTTATGTCGCTTTGAAGCCGTTTCGATTGCATCAGATATTTCTCCGAGAGTGGCTCGAACTCGGGCTGCATTGACAGCTAGCTCTAAAAGATTTCCTTTACCTGACTCAACAGCTTTCGTAATTTCTAACAATGCTTCTTGTACTATTTGATCATCACGCGTAGCTTTTAATTCATTAAGCCTTTCAATTTGCTTTAATCGAACAGCCGTATTATCGATATCTAAAATATCAATTGGGTCTTCCTTCTCTAGACGGTATTTATTAACACCAATAATTGTTTCTTTTCCTGAATCGATTCTAGCTTGACGACGTGCAGAGGCCTCCTCAATTCTCATCTTCGGAAGTCCTGTTTCAATCGCTTTTGTCATACCGCCAAGTGCTTCAATCTCATCAATATGTGTCCATGCTCTCTTCAAAAGCTCATCTGTTAATGATTCGACATAATATGAACCACCCCAAGGGTCAATTACATTACAAATACCTGTTTCATTCTGCAAATAGAGTTGTGTATTTCTCGCAATACGAGCTGAAAAATCGGTTGGGAGAGCAATCGCTTCATCTAAAGCATTGGTATGCAGTGATTGTGTATGTCCCATTGCGGCAGCAAGTGCTTCGATACACGTTCTTGTTACATTATTATATGGATCCTGCTCCGTTAAGCTCCAGCCTGATGTTTGTGAATGTGTGCGGAGTGCAAGCGACTTTGGATTTTTCGGATTAAATGTACTCATCATTTGAGCCCAAATTAGGCGAGCAGCTCTCATTTTGGCAACTTCCATAAAATAATTCATCCCAATTGCCCAGAAGAATGAAAGTCTTGGTGCAAATGAATCAATATCAATTCCTTTTTTTATACCAGTACGAACATACTCAAGTCCATCCGCTAATGTATATGCTAACTCAAGGTCAGCTGGTGCTCCCGCTTCTTGCATATGGTACCCTGAAATACTAATGCTATTAAACTTCGGCATATATTTTGAAGTGTACTCAAAAATATCAGAGATAATTCTCATCGAAGTCTCCGGTGGATAAATATAAGTATTTCTAACCATATACTCCTTTAAAATATCATTTTGAATCGTACCTGATAGTTTTTCTGGCGGTACACCTTGCTCCTCTGCTGTTACGATGTAGAAAGCCATAATGGGGAGGACAGCGCCATTCATTGTCATAGAAACACTCATTTGATCAAGAGGAATTCCATCAAATAAAATTTTCATATCTAGGATTGAGTCAATGGCTACTCCCGCTTTTCCTACATCTCCTACTACTCTAGGATGATCAGAATCATAACCGCGGTGTGTTGCTAAATCAAATGCGACGGATAATCCCTTTTGACCCATAGCTAAATTACGACGGTAAAACGCATTACTTTCTTCTGCTGTAGAAAAGCCTGCATATTGTCTAACAGTCCATGGACGATTCACGTACATCGTAGGGTATGGTCCTCGTAGAAATGGAGGCAGTCCTGGCATATAATCCATATGAGTCAAGCCCTCTACATCTTCCTTCGTATATATAGGCTTTATTGCAATTTGTTCGTTTGTTTCAAACAGTAAATCATCTATTGTGCTTTGTATTTCCGCTTCAACTTTTTTCTTCCAATCTGTCTTAGTTGCAGAAGCTCCACTATTTTTTAGCTTTATAGTCGAAAAATCAAGCCTCTTACTCATTTGGTAGCACCCCCATCTCGTACTGTAACTGATGTAGGAATGAATAACAATCTGTGTGGCTATGGATAAAATCACTTATTCCGACATTTCGTAATTCTTCTTCAAACTCTTTTTCTTGTTTTCCAGCAATATATAATTTAATTTCAGGATTCATACGAAGTAATTCTTCACAAATGGCAGAAGCCATTTCCTTATAGGCATCATCTTTTCCACAAATAACAATTGTAGATAGATTCATAGTCTTAGTACCCTCAATTGCATCCGCTACTGATAGATACCCAGCATTCTTGATAACTTGGTAGCCACCAGCTTCAAAGAAACCGGATATAAAATCAGCTCTTGGTTTGTGTTCAGGAATTGGTCCTAGATTGATTAAACCAATTTTTGGACGTTCCCCATTCCTTCTTACATATTCTTCGGAAGCATTTCGAAGTTTTTCAAAGCTTTCTGAGTGTCGGAACTTAGGAATCTTCATTATCACTTCTTCATACTTCCCTATTAAATCGGAAGTTTGCGCTTGAAGTCCTATATTGGGAGTTTCAGCAATATTTGCATAAACATTAGTTCCTACAATTTTATCCTTTCTGAGATTAACGTTCTTCTGTCTCTTGATCCATACTTGCTTAATCTCATCTTGTATGATTCCAGCCTTCAAAGCTTTATATATTCCCCCTTGAGCTTCTACTATTTTAAATAATTCCCATGCTTTTTCAGCTAACTCATTAGTCAACGATTCTATATACCAAGACCCTCCAGCAGGGTCAATTACTCTATTTAAATGGGATTCTTCTTTTAAGATAGACTGAGTGTTTCTGGCAATTCTACGTGAAAACGTATCAGATTTCGCAAAAGGTTCATCGAATGTAGATACATGAAGACTATCAATTCCCCCAATAATCGCAGAAAATGCTTCCGTTGTGGAGCGTAGCATATTTACATAGGGATCATATATTGTTTTTGTAAATGCTGAGGTTCTAGCATGAATATGTAAACTACTTGAATCCACATTCCCACCGAATGCTTCTACCAGAGTGGACCACAGAATTTTGGCGGCTCTTAATTTAGCAATTTCCATAAACACATTTGATCCAACAGAAAATGAAAAAGTAATACGCGACGAAATTTCTTCTATCGTGAATCCTTTATCTAAAAAAATGGTAATGTATTCTGTAACAGTTGCAAGAGTATACGCTAGCTCTTGTACCGCATTTGCACCACCGTTATGATAAGGCTCTCCCTTAACAAGAATTGTTCGAAGTGGTGAATGATTTTCCTTTGCCCACTTAATGGCTTCAGCAAGGTTATTATATGCTTCAGTTATTTTAACTGGATATTTCCCATGTTCTACCAATGAACCTATGGGATCACTTCCAATCGTGCCAGTTACTAAATGTAGTGGAGTACCTACTGATTTCACATATGATTCAACGAGTGTAAGAAACGGTACTAATTGACTATGTGTATCTATAAAAACAGGTATGTTTGCTAGGGATATTCCTTCAAATGCCTGATTCATGTTTTCAAGACTATCTAGACTTAGACCATTGTTACTGTTCGAGTTTCTCTGAAGAGAGAAATGAATCATTGACTGTCCATTGGAAATTGCATCTTTCATTACTTCATTAAATTCAGTAATTGATTGGACATCAATTTCTTGACTGACGAACCACGACTTTTTCGTATAACCAGTACTTCTCAACCCACGGACTCTTGTATCAAACCCTGGCATTTCATTTTTAAATGAAATGTGTTCACTATCTTCCTTTGTATAGATTGGTTTCAATGTAATATTTTCATATGTAAGTTTTGATAATTTGTTGATGGACTTTCCTTTTAAGGATAGTTCTGCTTCTTTTTTCCACGTTTCGTAGTCAACTGGTGGGAAAGAAATTGTATTATAATGATTTGGTTGATGTGTCACTTTTTGCTGCCCCCTCTCAGGTAATCGCTTTCAAATCTTTCCGATATTTTATACTATTTAATTTTAGTATATATAGGTAGAAGTAGCAATCGATATAAGCTGTTGGGAATTGATTAGAAAAGGCATTGCGATTGCAATGCCTCCCCTTTCTTAATATATAGGTGTATTGTCTTTAGACGTATTTTCAATGATTTCTTTTACACGCGCTAAGAACCGTCCACAAACTAGACCATCAAGTACTCTATGATCTAGTGACATACAAAGATTAACCATATCGCGAATCGCAATCATGTTATTGTTTAGAACAACAGGTCGCTTTACAATAGACTCAACTTGTAAAATCGCTGCTTGTGGATAGTTTATAATACCCATTGATTGAACAGATCCAAATGAACCTGTGTTATTCACAGTAAATGTACCACCTTGCATATCCTCAGCCGTTAGCTTACCTGCTCTAACTTTTGCAGCTAATTCAGTAATTTCACGTGCAATCCCTTTTACTGTTTTTTCATCCGCATTTTTAATAACTGGAACAAATAATGCATCATCAGTAGCAACAGCTATTGATATATTAATATCTTTCTTCTGGATGATTTTATCTCCAGCCCACATTGAATTAATTTGTGGAAACTCTTTAAGGGCTTGAGCAACAACTTTTACAAAGAATGCAAAGAAAGTTAAATTAAAACCTTCTTTTTTCTTAAACTCATTTTTAATTGAATTTCTATATTCAACTAGCCCTGTAGCGTCAACTTCAACCATTGTCCATGCATGAGGTGCCTCATGCTTGCTGCGTAACATATTAGCCGCAATTGCCTTGCGAACCCCAGTAACCGGAATTTCAATATCCCCCACACTCACTGGTACATTAGGAGCAGGAGCTGGTTTACTAGTTGGCTTCGGTTCAGATAAGGTAGCAACAGACTCCGGTCTGCTTTCTACTTGATGTGTAGCCTTTTCAACAGTTTCTGCTGTAGGAATACTACCAGACTCAATGATTTTTTGAAGATCCTTACGAGTAATTCGACCACCTGCACCAGTCCCTTGAACCTTCGTTAGATCAATATTATGCTCTTGTGAAAGCTTTAATACAGCTGGTGAGTAACGTAATTTATTGGGAGCATCTGTTATATCTGCGACTTCTGCTACAATCTTTTCTGTTGTTCCATGGTCAGAAGACGTTTCAGATGCATCTGTAACAGTTGAACCACCTTCTGTTTCAATGAAACAAATTACTTCCCCGACAGCAAGGGTCTCCCCTTCCTCAGCGATTAATTCTTTTATTGTACCTGTAAACGAAGAAGGTACTTCTGCATTTACCTTATCAGTCATTACCTCTGCTAATGGATCATACTTGTTAACTGTATCGCCGACTGATACAAGCCACTTACTTATTGTTCCTTCAGTAACACTTTCTCCAAGCTGAGGCATTGTAATTTTTTCAGTTGCCACTATTGAACCCTCCTCTATAACCAATGTTTCTAAAATTCAGCAAGCTCTCTCATTGCTTTTTCTACCTTATCTGGATTTACCATAAAATATTTTTCCATTGTTGGTGCATAAGGCATTGCTGGGATATCTGGTCCTGCAAGACGTTTAATTGGAGCATCTAAATCGAATAGGCAATTTTCTGCGATAATTGCTGAAACCTCACCCATTATACTTCCTTCCTTATTGTCCTCTGTTACAAGGAGAACCTTACCGGTCTTAGAAGCAGCTTCAATAATGGCTTCCTTATCTAGCGGATATACTGTACGTAAATCTAAAATATGGGCTTGAATTCCATCCTTTGCCAACCGCTCCGCTGCTTGTAGTGCAAAATGAACACATAAGCCATACGTAATAACTGTAATATCATCACCCTCACGCTTAACATCCGCTTTCCCGATTGGTAATACATAATCATCATCTGGTACTTCACCTTTAATTAGACGATATGCACGCTTGTGCTCAAAGAAGAGAACTGGATCCTCATCACGTATAGCAGCCTTCAAAAGACCCTTTACGTCATAAGGTGTAGAAGGCATTACAATTTTTAATCCAGGCTGATTTGCAAAAACAGCTTCAACCGATTGTGAGTGATACAATGCTCCATGAACTCCGCCACCATACGGGGCACGTATTGTAATTGGACAGCTCCAATCATTATTAGAACGGTAACGAATTCTAGCGGCTTCAGAGATGATTTGGTTTACCGCGGGCATAATAAAATCTGCAAACTGCATCTCTGCTACCGGTCTTAATCCGTACATTGCTGCACCAATTCCAACACCTGCAATAGCAGATTCTGCTAATGGAGTATCAATTACACGGTGTTCACCAAATTGCTCGTAAAGACCATTAGTTGCCTTAAATACTCCACCTTTTCTTCCAACGTCTTCTCCTAGTACAAAAACCTTAGGATCACGTTCCATTTCTTCACGGATCGCCATTGTTACGGCATCAATATATGAAATTACAGGCATTTTTCTTCCCCCTTACTCTTCAGCGTAAACGTATTTTAATGCGTGTTCAGGCTCAGCATATGGCGCATTTTCCGCATAATCTGTAGCTTCATTTACAAGATTTGCTATACGGTTTAAAATTTCTTTTTCCTTCTCCTCATTCATAACTCCAGTTTCTTTTAAGTAAGCTGCAAATGAATGGATTGGATCTTTCTTCTTTGCTTCGGCAACTTCTTCTTGCTCACGATACGCACGATCATCATCATCTGAGGAATGGGCAGTTAAGCGGTACGAAATCGTTTCAATTAATGTTGGACCCTCTCCACGTCGACCACGATCTGCTGCTTCTTTTACAGCCTTATATACTTCTAATGGATCATTACCGTCAACAGTAAATCCAGGCATACCGTAACCGATTGCACGATCTGAGATTTTTTCACATGCAACCTGCTTTTCATATGGTACTGAAATTGCATACTTATTATTTTCACACATAAAAATGACAGGGAGCTTGTGAACTGCCGCAAAATTAGCCCCTTCATGGAAATCTCCTTGGTTAGATGAGCCTTCACCAAATGTAACAAAGGTGACTAAGTCCTTCCCTTCCATTCTGCCTCCTAGTGCAACCCCCACTGCATGTGGTACTTGAGTTGTTACAGGTGATGAACCAGTTACAATGCGGTTTTTCTTTTGACCAAAGTGACCTGGCATCTGTCTTCCGCCTGAATTAGGGTCTTCCGCTTTTGCAAAACCGGAAAGCATTAATTCTTTTGCCGTCATTCCAAACGTAAGAACAACACCCATATCACGGTAATATGGTAGTACATAGTCTTTTTCACGATCTAGTGCAAATGCAGCGCCAACCTGTGCTGCCTCCTGTCCCTGACAAGAGATAACAAACGGAATTTTCCCAGCACGATTTAGTAGCCACATTCTTTCGTCAATTTTACGAGCCAATAGCATAGTTTCATACATATCTAATACCGTTTCATCGCTTAACCCTAATGCATGATGACGATTCTCTGACATTTTTATACCTCCTAAAAGAACATAAAGTAGAATTGATCAAAACTTATAACTTATACACACCTGGCTATATCGACTAAAAAAAACATAACTCATCGTTTAGGTATGAATTGCTTTACCGTCAACAGCTAGAGCAGCTTCACCTATTGCTTCTGAAAGTGTTGGATGCGGATGTATTGTATGTGCAACCTCCCAAGGGGTAGCATCTAATACTTTCGCCAATCCAGCCTCTGAGATCATGTCTGTAACATGTGGTCCAATCATATGAACACCAAGTAGGTCGTCTGTTGCTTCATCTACGACAAGCTTTACAAACCCATCAGATTCTCCAAATACAAGTGCCTTACCAATTGCACGGAACAAAAACTTGCCAACTTTAACTTTAAAGCCCTTTTCCTTCGCTTCTTCTTCAGTAAATCCAACACTAGCAACTTCTGGATTACTGTATACACATTTTGAGACAAGTGAATAATCCATAGGTGCAGGTTGCTCGCCTGCAATGTGTTCAACAGCAACTATCCCTTCATGTGAAGCTACATGTGCAAGCTGAAGCCCTCCGATGACATCTCCGATTGCATATATGTGAGATTCTTTTGTTTGAAAATATTCATTTATAACTATATTGCCCTTCTCCACAACGATTTCAGTATTTTCAAGGCCGATATTTTCAACATTCGCTTGGCGTCCAACCGATACTAGGACCTTTTCCGCTGAAAACGATTTTGTTTCTCCTTTATGGTCAGCCTTAATCGTTATTCCTTCACCTTTTTCAAGAGTTTCAGGCAATACCTTTGCACCTGTAACAATTTGGATTCCCTTTTTCTTTAAGAGACGTTGCATTTCCTTTGAAACCTCATGATCCTCTGTTGGTAAGATTCGATCTGCATATTCTAAAACAGTAACTTCCACTCCAAAGTCATGTAGCATGGATGCCCACTCAATTCCAATAACTCCTCCACCAACAATAACAATTGATTTTGGCAAGCTTTCCATAACTAAAGCTTCGTCAGATGTCATTACATAATTACCGTCAATTTCAAGTCCAGGTAATGATCTTGGTCTGGAGCCCGTCGCAATAATAACGTATTTAGGAATTAACATTTCATTTTCTTGGCCATTGTTCATTTCAACCGAGATTGTTCCTGGCATTGGTGAAAAAATGGATGGCCCCAATATCCGACCGAAGCCTTCAATTACATCAATCTTCCCTTGCTTCATTAAGTGCTGTACACCTCTGAATAATTGGTCCGTTATCTTATTCTTACGTTCTTGAACCTTTGAAAAATCAAGTGTGACATCATTCGTAATCACACCGAATTCTTCACTCCTTTTTGTAGTTGCAAATACTTCTGCACTTCTGAGTAAAGCCTTACTTGGAATACATCCAGCATGGAGGCAGGTTCCTCCCAGCTTTCCTTTTTCAACAACAGCAACCTTTAATCCGAGCTGTGAAGCACGTATTGCAGCTACATATCCGCCTGTTCCACCACCAAGTATGACTACATCATATTCTTTTGCCATATACTTTCACCCTTCCATTGACAGCTTATTTAAGGACAGAGGTCTGAATCGGCTGTCCTGGATATTCTTTCGCTATTTCTTCTCCTCTAAGAACACGTAACGCACCTTCTGTTAATGCCTGGAGCTCATTTTCCCCCGGATGAACAATTACGTCGGCAATCCAATTAACCTGCTTAGAGATTTTACTAACAAACTCTTTTCCATAAGCTAAACCACCAGTTAATATAATGGCATCAACTCGTCCGGAAAGAACAGCACTTGCTGCTCCAATTTCTTTTGCAACCTGATAGGCCATAGCACGATAAATAAGTTCGGCTTTTTCATCACCATTCTCAATCATTTTTTCAACCTTAACAGCATCATTTGTGCCAAGATAGCCAACTAATCCACCTTGACCCACGAGCTTCTTCATGATTTCATCACGAAAATACTGACCAGAGAAGCATAGGCTTACAAGGTCACCAGCTGGAACTGTTCCTGCACGTTCAGGGCTAAAAGGCCCATCTCCATGCAATCCATTGTTCACATCCACTACTTTCCCTTGTTTATGGACACCGACAGTGATCCCCCCGCCCATATGGGTTACGATTAAATTGAGCTCTTCATAGCTTTTACCAAGGTCCTTTGCAACCCTACGTGCAACCGCTTTTTGGTTAAGCGCATGAAAGATACTCTTTCTTTCAATTAACGAAAAGCCAGATATCCTGGCAACTGGATCAAGCTCATCTACAACTACTGGATCTACGATAAATGGTGGAATATTTAATCCTGAAGCAATTTCATATGCCAAAATCCCACCAAGATTAGACGCGTGCTGTCCCGCATATCCAACTTTTAAGTCTTTGAGCATTTGCTCATTTACTTTATACGTTCCACCTTGTATTGGACGTAAAAGTCCACCGCGCCCACAAACTGCACTTAGTTTAGAAATATTAATGCCTTCGTTGTCTAAAGTTTCTAAGATTGTAGTTTTCCTAAACTCATATTGATCAAAAATCGTCTCATATGAATTTAATTCTGTGCTATCATGCCTAATCGTCTTCTCAAAAACGGAACGTTCATTATCATAGACGCCTATTTTCGTTGATGTCGATCCTGGATTGATAACGAGAATACGATATTCTTTTTCCTGCAACGTTGAAACCTCCAATATTGTACTCCGGTTAAAACTCTTTTAGTTCCTCTTTTAGTAAATCACTAGCAATACAAACAAAATGTTATCCTTTGTTCTACCAAATAAACAGGGAAAGATGAGGGAAAGCAATCTAAAGCTTCCCCCCATCCCTTATGTTTACTTTGTTCTGCGACTTAAGATATGATGTCCATTACGTAAGAATTGACTTCTTGAATTTCTCATTCTTTCAATACGTTCTTCAGCTAAACGATCAGCAGCTAAATATGTTGGTATTCCATCACGTTTTGCAATAGAAATTACCTTTTCAATTGTGTCATAGATAAGTTCAACCTTTTTAAGAGCACGTTCTTTATTGTAGCCATATAATTCATCAGCTACATTTATAACTCCACCAGCATTAATTACATAATCTGGTGCATACACTATACCTTTTTCATGGATGATATCGCCATGACGAGCTTCTTTTAACTGATTATTAGCAGCTCCTGCAATAACCTTCGCCTTAATTTGAGGAATTGTGTCGTCATTGATAGTTGCACCAAGTGCACAAGGTGCGTAAATATCACAATCAACACTATAAATTTCATTTGGATCTACAGCTTTTGCTCCAAACTCCTCAACAGCTCTTGCAACTGCTTCTTTATTAATATCTGTTACGATTAATTGTGCTCCTTCTTCATGCAGGTGTTTACAAAGGTTGTACGCTACATTCCCAACTCCTTGTACTGCAATTACTTTACCTTCTAATGAATCTGTGCCAAACGCTTCTTTAGCAGCAGCCTTCATTCCTCTATACACACCATAGGCAGTAACTGGGGATGGATTTCCAGATGAACCGAAAGCTGGTGAAATACCTGTTACAAAATCAGTTTCCTCATGAATAAGATCCATATCCGCAACTGTCGTACCTACATCTTCAGCTGTAATATAACGTCCATTTAAGCCCTGAATGTAACGTCCGAAAGCTCGGAACATTTCTTCGTTTTTATCCTTACGAGGGTCACCAATGATAACAGTTTTTCCTCCCCCAAGGTTCAGACCCGCTGCAGCGTTTTTATAAGTCATCCCCTTCGCTAGTCTTAGGGCATCTTCAATAGCAGCTTCTTCGGAATCATATGTCCACATACGAGTACCACCAAGGGCTGGTCCTAAAGTTGTATCATGAATCGCAATAATAGCCTTTAATCCTGATTGTTTATCCTGACAAAATACCAATTGCTCATAATCATATTTCTCCATATAAGTAAAGATTTCCATTTGTAAATTCCTCCCCTAGTTATCAATTCAAGTTAGCCTTAGCATGCGAATTTGCGCATGGATTTTGAACTTGCTAGTTAAACTTCCTTTTTAAATCCTAGGCAACTGCCGAAGGCCTTAACTTTGTTCAGCCAAGGTTACACTCAACTGAATCATATATCTTTATTGCAATTGTTCCACATATTTTGGAACTCCTGCTGAATAAAGTTTTAAGTAACAGAGCATATTGCCAATGCTAATGAATATAGTTTACTTTTTGCAGAATCTGCTCTTGATGTTAAAACGATTGGTGCACTTGCTCCTGCTATAACTGCTCCAACTTCAGCATTTGCGAAGTAGACCAAAGATTTATATAATGCATTTCCAACTTCAATTGTTGGAACTAGCAAAATATCTGCATGACCAGCAACCTCGCTAGTAATACCCTTGTGCTCAGCTGCTTGAACTGATACTGCATTATCGAGAGCTAACGGCCCATCGACAATACAATTAGATATTTGTCCTCTTCTGTTCATCTGTGTAAGAAGAGCAGCATCAAGTGAAGCTTGCATTGCTGGGTTAACAACTTCAACCGCTGCGATAGGTGCAACCTTCGGAATGGTTATGCCAATTGAATGTGCAACTCTAACAGCATTATTTAGGATTTGTACCTTTTCTTGAAGATTTGGAGCAATGTTCATTGCTGCATCTGTGATTATCTTCAATCGCTCATATCCTGGTATTTCAAAAACGGCTACGTGCGAAAGTACACTACCTGTTCGTAAACCGTACTCCTTGTTCAAGACTGCTTTTAATAATGATGAAGTTGGAATATTTCCCTTCATTAATACATTTGCATCTCCTGAACGAACTGCTTTTACAGCAGCTGTAGCAGCCTCTTCCTTAGTAGTCGTACTGACAATCTGAATATCAGAACTTTCTACCGGTATTCCCTTGTTAGATAGTAAAACCTTTATTCTTTCTTGGTTACCAAATAGTAAAAAGCGGGCAAGCTTATAATCTAGTGCTTCTACTATTGCTTCAATAACCTCCTCATCTTCTGCGGCTGCAACTGCAACCGTTATCCCAGAGTTTCGGGTTGCTTTTGCTAATAGTTTGTTTAATTCCATGGAGACCAACCCTCTTTTCAAACAAATTTACCTGTTGTAACCGAAAATATATAGTGCAAGAAGCGTGCCAACTTCTAAATTATGAAAACGCTTTATTTCACTCTATATCATTATTTGTTTGTTTTGCAGGAAATTGCATACTGTGCAAATTATTGCGTGCTTATATTTGCAAGGTTATATTTTTCTAGCTTGTAATACAAACTTCTTAACGAGATTCCTAATGACTTGGCAGTTGCTGTTTTATTACCATCCTTCGATAGTAAAACCTCCGAGATTACCTTCGCCTCATATTGTTCTACCAAATCTGCAAGTGGTGCTTCATCTATTTTAGAGATGGGTAGTGATATTTGAAGCGTTCGCTCATCCTGCGTATTATGTAATGCCTGTATATGTTTAGTATCTATTAGTCTCTCCTGATATTTCATAAAGATAACTGCCCGACTAAGTACATTTTCGAGTTCCCTTACATTTCCTGGCCAATTATACTCATGTAGGTACGAAATTGCTTCAATAGTAAGACCCTCTATATTTCGTCCATAATCCTGATTAATTTTATGTAGAAGGTGTTCCGCGAGCCCCTTAATATCTTGTTTTCTCAATCTTAACGGAGGAATATGAATAGGAATTTTATTTAAGCGATAATATAAGTCCTCCCTAAAAGTTCCTTTCGCTATTCCTTTTTCCAAATTAACATTTGTTGCTGCGATTACCCTTACATCTATCGATATTGGTTTTGTAGCACCGACTCGGATAATTTCTTTTTCTTGAAGGACTCTTAGTAATTTCGCTTGAGTAGATAAAGAGAGCTCGCCTATTTCATCTAAGAAGATACTTCCGTTATTTGCTTCCTCAAAAAGCCCACGTTTACCACCACGCTTTGCTCCAGAAAAAGCCCCTTCTTCATATCCAAAAAGTTCACTTTCTAATAAAGTATCTGTTATCGCCGCACAGTTCACTCGAACAAACTTATTGTATTTTCGCTTACTTTCATTATGTATCGCATGTGCAAACAACTCTTTACCAGTCCCCGACTCTCCCCTTAATAAAACGGTCGCAGGCGTTTTAGCCCCTAGCTTAGCTTGTTCAATAGCAAATTCCATTTCCTCCGAAGAACCAATAATATCATCGAATGTATATTTCGCTTCTAATGTTCGGATGATATGTCTTGCTCGATTTAGTTCCGTTGTTAACTGGCTGATCTCTGACATATCATGTATAACGCCAACGCTCCCCTTTAATTTACCATCCACTATTACTGGAGCAACGTTCACAATTACATCCTTATTTAAAGGACCAACCTTCATCCGAGCACCACGCACTGGCCTTCGCGTCTTGAGAACCTGCATATGCATACTTTCCCCCTCAGAAATATCAGCATTTGCAGGCTTCCCAATAACCTCTTCTTTCTCTAATCCAGTAATTCTTGTGTACGCGCGATTTATTAAAATACCTCGTCCATCTTCATCGACTACTGAAATAGCATCATCAGAGGATTGGATGATAGCCTCTAGCATGGTTTTAATCTCTTTAAGATTGGTTATTTCTTCTGCTAAATCGACAACCTCTGTGATGTCCTTAAAAACCGCAAAAGCACCAATTAATATACCCGATTCATTTACCATCGGAATCCGAGTTGTAATAATTTTTCTGCCATTATTAAGGACGAATTCCTGGTTAACGTCTACTGTTCTTGTTGAAAGAATGTCTGGGAGCTTACTGGATGGAATACATTCGTAAATATGTTTTCCTAGTACCTCTTCTTTTGTAGTACCAATCATCCTCGCTGCACTGTTGTTAATTAATATTACATGACAATTGATATCAATAACAATCATTCCATCATGTGTTGAATTAAATATTAAGTCATGTTTGTACGTCTCATCCTTTAATTCATTTATTAAAGCTTCTTTTTCCTCCATTAATTTGGAGGTTATATGGGCAACTGAACCCGGGATTAAAACCGTTGTTTTTTTTCTTTTTTCTCTTATTTCTTTAAAGACTTGTTCATCTCCAGTGGCTTCAATTACAATATCGATATCTTTCGATAAAAAGTCTCTCCAATTCGTTCCGGTTGGTATCTTAAGCTCCTGCGCCAAAATTATTCCTGGAGCATTTTCATTATGATCAATAACAGCTACAACAGTCATCATATCTGTTTCCTGTAATATCCGTAATATAGCTGTTCCACCTTTTCCAGCTCCAACAATCATAACTCTTTGCATAGATTACTTGTCACCACCCAATTTATAAATTCGCCTCGGGGTATTTGCGCACAGGTATTATCGAATTAGTACGATAATTTGTAAATCTGAGGCATCTGCCGGAGGCCTACCTTTAATCAATAAGAGTTAACCCCAATAACCAACTTGTTCACTTTATACATTAATTTTACAACTAATTAGTGATAGTACTATTACTGAATAATGCAAAAAATTACATAGTTTAAAGATAACAACTTGCAAAAAAATGCACACCTTTATTCTACTCTTTCATAACCTGCTTGACAAATGTTTTTAAAAGACTACAGTTATGGTAGAGATTTTACTTAGAAAGGACCTTTTATATGCAACGCATACTAGCGCTAATTGTACTTTTGATTCCTGGCATTATTGCAGGTTGGGGAATTAAATTTATGAGGGACATGTTTTTTGGAATTTTGCACCCTCCAATTCCTACATTATTGATTCAATTCATTATTGGATTAGTCTTTTTTATTGGAGGTCTCTCCTTTATTGGTGCTTTTATTCTCCACCGTGACAGAAAAAGGAATAAAGTACAACAAAAATTCCAAACTGAAAACTCGCGAAATAGCGAGTCCGAAGAATAAGCTAGAGTCAAAATAGAAAAGCCCTGCATTTGCAGGACTTTTTTATTTCACTAATTTTACTGCCTTTTCAGGAAAGTCTGTAATGATCGCGGCACATTTATAATCAATAAGTTGCTTCATTTTTTTCTCATCATTTACTGTAAATGGTCTTACGGAAATACCATTTCGTTGGGATTCCTCAATAAATTCCTTTTGTACAACATGGTGATATGGATGTATTGAGTTAGCACCTACTCTTTTTGCATAATCCCATGGCTCATATAAACCCTCCATAAATAGCAGAGCAATTTCAATAGAGCTTGAAAGCTGTCTACATTTCACCATGCTATAATGATTAAAACTAGAGAGGATTACACGATCCTCTAAACCATATTTATGTATCATTTCAATCGTTTTCTCTTCAATTCCCTTATAAGTAACAAGACCTGTTTTTAATTCAACATTGACAAGCAGGTTATTCTTACTTGCCCACTGTAATACTTCTTCAAGTGTAGGGATGCTACAAAAACCATACTGTTCTTTAAATTTAAAGCTTGCATCCAATTTTTTGAGTTCCTTGTAAGTTAAGTCCTTTATCCAGCCCTTTCCGTCGGTAGTACGATTAACGGTTTCATCATGGATAACTACAATTACACCGTCCTTCGTCATTTGAATATCTAATTCAATTCCATCCGCACCTACGCGTTCTGCTTCTTTAAAGGATATCATTGTATTTTCTGGATGTGAACCAGCAGCACCACGGTGACCAAAAATTTTTGTTTCCATAGTCAGCTTTCTCCCTTGTTTGGTATACTTTTATTATAATCAATTTTCAGTTTTGTCTATAGAACATTTTCCAAAAAGGAGATTATTATGAGGCCATTACAAATATCAGCCGAGACTGCACTCCGACTCTCAAAGGCTTTAAACGTTCCGATTGAACAACTTATGCATATGCCACAGCATATTCTTATACAAAAAATGCTGGAGCTTGAAAAAACGAGTTCTACAGATGAAAAAGAAAACTGAGCGGATGCGAATCCGACATCCAACAAAAACACCACTTTTTGTTACATATAAGTGGTGTTTTTTCATGACTTTCATATTTAAAATAATAATAATTCCTGAAACTTTAACTATTTGTTTGTTATTCTATTTATTCCTTTCCTTCTCAGGAAGCTTTATGTTCCAAACGCAGCTTATCAGCTACCATTGCGATAAACTCACTGTTCGTTGGCTTTGCTTTAGACATACTAACAGTATATCCGAAAAGATTTGAGATCGAATCGATATTCCCTCTACTCCATGCAACTTCAATTGCATGTCTAATTGCCCGTTCTACACGGCTAGCAGTAGTATTGAACTTCTTCGCGATATCAGGATACAGAACTTTAGTAATTGAACCTAATAATTCGATATCATTGTAAACCATTGAGATTGCTTCACGTAGATATAAATATCCTTTAATATGGGCAGGTACGCCAATCTCGTGAATAATACTCGTTATACTTGCATCTAAGTTTCTAGGGCTATTTTCTGGTTGCGTACGGATTGTAGGGCTCGTTCTCTTTATTACCTGTGTTGCTTTTCCACTTACTTGGCGAATTCTGCTAGCTAGGTTTTCCATATCAAACGGCTTTAAAATAAAATATGCAGCTCCTAAATCGACGGCCTTTTTTGTAACATCCTCCTGGCCAAAGGCGGTTAACATGATAACATTTGGTTGTTTTTCACGGTTCGACTCTCTTAGCTTTTCCAATACCGCTAATCCGTCTAAATGCGGCATGATTATATCTAAAACGAGAACATCCGGTTGCTTCTCTTGTAGAAGGTTAAGACATTCTTGACCATTATAAGCAACTCCAAGGACTTCAATATCGTCTTGGCTAGATAAATATTCATCTAATAAGTGTACTAACTCTCTGTTGTCATCAACCACGCATACTTTTATTTTTTTCACTACATTTCCTCCTCGAGCTAAATCCAGAATAATTTATATATCTTTATTCTAAAGAAAGATTTCGACAATGCAATAAAAAATCCTTTTATTTTTTTAAAAAATAGCAAAATTTTATTGAAAAATAAATTATTCTCCATTATACTAATATATTCGACTAAAAACGGCATTATCTACAGAAAATTGGATACGTTTGTCGAAAAATCTTTTATATCTACTATATATGATATTACAGAATTTTACGATAAAAATAGAATTTTTTGTTAAAAAAAGCGAGCTATAGTTAGCTCGCCTTTTTACGTTCCTTCTTATAAATATCAATTCCAGCTTCACTTAGCATCCATTCGATATGAACACCATATCCACTTGTTGGGTCATTGACGAATACATGAGTTACTGCACCAATTAACTTTCCGTCCTGAATAATTGGGCTTCCGCTCATGCCTTGAACGATTCCACCAGTTTTCTCCAAAAGTCTCTTATCCGTAATTTTTACAACCATCCCTTTTGTTGCTGGAATTTTTTGTGGAATGGCACTCACTATCTCAATATCAAATTCCTCGACTTTATCATCTTCTACGACTGTGAGTATTTTGGCAGGTCCTGGTTTAACTTGATGGGAAAGAGCAATAGGTATAGGTTTATCCATTACACCATTGTTTACCTGTTTTGATAATTCACCGAATATCCCGAACGGGCTATTTCGTGTGATATTACCTATTATTTCTCTATCAGTTGAAAATCTTGCCAGCTTTTCACCTGGATCACCATTACTACCCTTTTCAATTGATGTAACGGTTGATTTAACGATTTGACCATCTGATACAACAATAGGCTCTTTTGTATCCATATCGGATATCACATGTCCTAAAGCTCCATATTTTTTTGATTCTGGATGGTAAAAAGTCATCGTTCCTATACCAGCTGCCGAATCACGTATATACAAACCAATTCGATACGCTTGGTCATTTTTATCCTTTAAAGGTTTTAGCTTTGTTTTAATGTCTTCATTATCCCTGACAATTATTAAATTTAATGGTTCACCGCTTTTACCAGCATCCTGAACAAAGGGTGCAACATCACTCATTTTTTCAATCTTTTTACCGTTGATTTCCTTAATAATGTCTCCTACTTGAATTCCAGCTATTTCACCTGGGGATTTCTTGCCGTCTTCAGTAGTAATTTGGTGATGCCCAACCACCAATACTCCAAGGGTATTTAGTTTGACACCAATAGATTGTCCCCCTGGGATTACTTTAAAGTCAGACAATACATTTACATTGACTTTCTTAACTGGAATTCCAGCCAATTCAACCATCATCTCACCTTCACCGCTTTCTTTTGCAGCTACTGAGAATTCTTGATTATTTACGGCTGTAGTAAAGGATGGGCTAGCACCTTCAATTGTAGTTGTTACTGGCAATGAGGAATGTACAGTAAAATCTTGACCTTCAAATAATGTAAGCTGTGTTGGAATTTCAATATATTCTTTAAGAGGCTTAATAAAACCTAAAGCCATTAATGAAACAAGGAGAAATGTACCTAATATATATCTAATTTTATCTATTTTCACTTTTTTTCACTCTCCTCGCTCCTATCCCACGCCATCAATTTTCATGGCTACATTCTATAATTTGGCCTTTCTGAGCAACATTTATAACCATAAAGAGATTAAAAAAGCTACCCATTTTGGATAGCATTACTACAAATAATAACGTAAATCTTCAAAATAATAAGGATAACGCTATTTAAAAGACATTCTTATCTTTTATTATGTACAAGTTGGCGGTTTTTTTTACTCTCTTCAGCCATTTTTATTAGTTCTTTGGCATGTTCTTTCGTTAAGTCTGTTATTTCAACGCCTGAAATCATTCTTCCCATTTCCTTTATCTTTTCGCTTTCGTTTAGAGACGTTACGGAAGTTGTCGTTCTACCTTGAACGGTTTCTTTTGAAATGAACAAATGTGTATCTGCCATTGCAGCTACTTGGGGTAAATGTGAGATACAAAGAACTTGAGACCCAACAGCTACACCATAAATTTTTTCAGCAATAGCCTGCGCAACACGTCCACTTACTCCAGTGTCCACTTCATCAAAAATAATGGAAGTCACTCCCTGATGCTTCGAGAAAATGCTCTTTATTGCTAACATCATCCTAGATAGTTCTCCGCCTGACGCAATTTTCGCTAGAGGCTTCAAAGGTTCTCCTGGGTTTGTTGAGATATAAAATTCTATATCATCTATACCATTAGGTGTAAGTTTTTGCTCAGAGTCAGTCTCTTCATTTTGGAGAAATAAAATATCAAAGGTTGTCTTCTCCATATGAAGATCTTTAAGCTCCTGTCCAATCTTATAAATAAGATCTTTCGCTAATTTTTTTCTTAGCTCTGATATATTTTCAGCTTCGATTTTTACATCTTCGAGTACCGATCTTAACTCTTCTCTTAGATGATCGATATGCTGTTCCCGATTTAATATCGTATCAATTTCGTCTTCAATTTTCGCAGCATATTCGAGTATTTCTTCAACCGATTGACCATATTTTCGCTTTAATAGAGTAATTTCATTCAATCGACCTTCAATATGATCTAGCCTTGCAGGGTCAAACTCTAATTGATCGAGCTGATCACGTATCTTGTATGATATTTCCTCCAATAAATAAAAGCTATTTGAAATAGTTTCATGTATTTCTTTTAATTCTTTATCGATAATGGCTAAATCTTCAGTATGATTCATGGCAAGCCCTACCCAGTCAAGACCTCGTTGATCGCCATGCAAAGCAGTATAACTATTTTGTAATCCCTTAAATATCTTTTCATAATTGGATATTTTTCTTTTTTCCTCCGCAAGTTCAATATCTTCATTAGGGCGGAGGTTAGCTTTGCCGATTTCATGGAGTTGAAATTGGATTAAATCGAGACGATGTGCCATTTCTTGTTCATTTTCATTAAATTTTTTTAATCTTTGTTTTACAGTTGTATATTTTTTATAAACTTGTTGATATTCTTCTAAAGCATGTTCTAGTTCTTTGCCTCCATACTGATCAAGCATACGTAAATGCTGGTCTTGGTTCATAAGATCTTGATGTTCATGCTGACCATGGATGTCAATTAATGTTCTTCCGAATTCACGAAGGATTGCAATCGTAACAAGTTTTCCGTTGATTCTACACACACTCTTCCCACTACGAGATATATCTCTACGTAAAACAATCATTCCTTCACTAATATCGATTCCGAATTCTGTTGCCTTTTCATAGCATGGATGTCGATCATCTTCTATTAGGAATAAACCTTCAATTTCTGCTCGTTCCTCTCCATAACGTACAAACTCTGAAGAACCCCTTCCACCAACTAACAAATGAACTGCATCAATAATGATTGATTTTCCAGCTCCGGTTTCACCTGTTAGAACAGTTAATCCTTTTTCAAGTGAAATGGATAAGGAATCAATAATCGCAAAGTTCTTTATTGATAATTCCGCTAACAAAAAAACACCTCCTACTAAGAAAAGCTCTAGCGCCTAGGAAGAGGAACGTCACCTATGACCCGCCACGTCCTGTAGCGAACGTTGACGTCAGCACTTCCTTGAAAATGCGTTGCATTTTCTTCGTGCGATGATTATATGCTGCCGGAGTCTTCCTTGTCCTGTGCAAGTCCGACAAGCAAATGTTTTGGGGGAAACAAGTCGTTCTTGGACTTTTCTTGTCCCAGGTTATTTGACCTCGAACTGCTTAAAGCAAAAGCTTTGCGCAAAATAATCGCAGAAGCTTATTCGAGATGAAAACTGGCTAGGCGCTTGAGCTAGACATTGAAACCTATGTTAAAAATTTTATAGATACTTATCCTTTTAAAAAAATGATTCATCTATAGCATATCTAGAAATCTTTTTGAGACAAAATCTGTTTGTTCTGGAGTTCTACAAATGATTAAGATTGTATCATCTCCACAAATAGTTCCTAATATTTCATCCCAATCTAAATGATCAATAAGTGCTCCGATGGCATTTGCATTACCTGGAAGTGTTTTCATAACAAGCATATGTCCAGCAGCATCAATCTTCACAAACGCGTCCATAAGTGAACGTTTTAATTTTTGAAGTGGATTAAATCGTTGATCAGCTGGTAAACTATATTTGTATCGACCATCAATCATTGGTACCTTAACCAGGTGTAGCTCTTTAATATCTCTAGAAACGGTAGCTTGTGTTATGTTATATCCTTCGCTTTTTAGAATATCGACAATTTCATCCTGAGTTTCAATGTCATTACTAGTTATAATCTCTCTTATTTTAATGTGTCTTTGACCCTTATTCATATTGACACCCTTTCTTATAAAAATGAAACCTCATTTAGTAAGGTTCATTGCCTACTAATGGCTAATGACCAGGCAGCTTTCCTGTATATTGGTAGTTACCTCCTATGTTAGCCGATTCTGACATAATTGTACATTTTTTTTAGAGCTTTTGTCACTTTACATTATGGGTAACGTAAAAAACCCAACCATTGCTTATATAGCAAGGCCGGGTTCGTACTATTTACGAGAATTATTTATCTTCTTTTAGAGCCAAATGAGCTCTATCTACGATTTCCTTCTCCGTAAAATTCAAATGGTTTTCACCCTTTTCAGTTAGTCCATTCCATCTTAAATGCAATAAGAATTCAATATTACCTTCTCCACCGGTAATAGGAGAATACGAAAGATTTATGCAATCATATCCTTCTAATAATGAAAACTGTATGATTTGCGTGAGAACACTTTCATGTATCTTCGGTTCTCTGACAATTCCCTTTTTCCCAACCTGATCCTTTCCAGCTTCAAATTGTGGCTTCACGAGTGCAACAACATCACTATTTGGGACAAGAAGAGTTTTTAATACAGGTAATATTAAACGTAATGAGATAAAAGAAACATCTATTGTCGCAAATTCAGGCAAACCATGTTGTAAATCTGCGGGTGTAACATATCTAAAGTTAGTTCTCTCCATTACTACAACCCGCTCATCCTGTCTCAATTTCCAGGCGAGTTGATTGTAGCCTACATCAAGTGCATATGACAACTTTACGCCATTCTGAAGCGCACAGTCAGTAAAACCTCCAGTAGATGACCCAACATCGATCATGATTTTATCTACAATCTGTAAGTCAAATTCATTTAGTGCCTTTTCAAGCTTAAGTCCGCCTCTACTAACATACGGAATGGCGTTTCCTTTAACTGTTAAGGGAATATCTTTGTCCACCTTTTCACCTGGCTTGTCTAGGCGCTGTTCATTGGAATATACAAGACCTGCCATAATGGAACGTTTTGCTTTTTCTCGAGTCTCAATTAAACCCCGTTCTACTAGGAGAACATCTAGTCTTTCTTTCTTAGCCATCTCTACACTCTCTTCTGTTTTCTCGGTGTTAATTTATGAATGCGCTCAATGACATCCTCAGTTGTCATGCCAATTTCTTTTAGTAATTCATTTGGGTTTCCATGTTCAATAAATTCATCAGGGATCCCCATTCTATCAATAATTGAGTGTTGGTATCCGTGATCGTGAGCAAATTCTAATACTGCACTACCAAATCCACCTTGCAGAACAGCTTCTTCAATTGTAAGAACTGGAAGATTTGTTCCTAGAATTTGATGCATCATATCATTATCGAGAGGCTTAATAAATCTTGCATTCACAACTCGTACGGATATATCCAATTGCTCTAGCCTTTCAGCGGCTTCTAAAGCCATAGGAATAGTTGTACCAAAGGTTAAAATAACAGCATCCGTTCCTGGTTTTAAAATCTCCCATGAACCAATAGGAATTAGTTTTAGTTCTTCTTCCATCTCTACTCCAAGCCCATTTCCTCTCGCATAGCGTAAGGCAATTGGTCCATTGTCATAGTTAATAGCTGTATTAACCATATGTTGACCTTCATTTTCATCCTTGGGCATCATGATGACCATGTTTGGAATATGTCGTAGAAATGCTATATCGTAAATACCTTGATGTGTCTCTCCATCAGCTCCCACTAATCCTGAGCGATCAATTCCAAAGAAAACATTCAGATTTTGACGGCAGACATCATGGACAACTTGATCATATGCCCGTTGTAAAAAGGTAGAATATATTGCCAAGAATGGTTTCATATTTTGCGTCGCCAGCCCAGCTGCCATTGTTGTTGCGTGCTGTTCAGCAATTCCTACATCGTACATTCTTTCTGGAAACTCTTTTGCAAATCCTTCAAGCTTTGATCCGACAGGCATAGCAGGAGTAATCGCGACAATGCGGTTATCTTTTCTAGCAATTTTACGAACGGTTTCACTAATAACAGCACTCCAAGCCGGTGGAGCATTTACTGGCTTTACAAAGTCACCTGTTTCAATTTTATAAGGACCTGTTCCATGCCACGTTCCAATTTTGTCCGTTTCAGCTGGATGATAGCCCTTACCTTTTTTGGTTATAACATGTACCAAAACAGGTCCCTTTGTCTTCTTTGCATATTGAAGTGTCTCAAATAAGTCTTCAAAATTATGCCCATCGATTGGACCAAGATACGTAAAGCCAAGCTCTTCAAAAAACACACCTGAAACTAATAGATATTTCAAGCTATCTTTAACTCTTTCCGCAGTTGCTGCTAACTTGCCTCCAACTGCAGGAATCTTTTTAAGTAGAAGCTCAAGTTCATCCTTTACCCAGTTATATTTGCCAGCTGTTCGTAGTCTTGCAAGGACATTATGCAGAGCACCGACATTCGGAGCTATTGACATTTCATTATCATTTAAGATAACGATCATGTCCTTTCTTTCATGCCCAATATGGTTTAAAGCTTCTAACGCCATTCCACCAGTTAAAGCTCCATCACCAATAATTGGCACTACAAACTCATTTGTTCCTTTAATGTCACGCGCTACAGCCATACCCATGGCAGCAGACAGACTGGTTGAGCTATGTCCTGTTTCCCATACATCATGTTCGCTTTCATTTCGCTTTGGAAACCCACATAGCCCCTTAAATTGTCGCAATGTATCAAAGTCACACGCACGTCCTGTTAGGATTTTATGAACATATGATTGATGACCAACGTCCCATAAAAATTTATCTTTAGGACTGTCAAATTCCTTATGCAATGCAATCGTTAATTCAACTACACCAAGGTTCGGACCAATATGCCCCCCAGTCTTAGAGAGCTTTTCAATTAGAAATTGACGAATATCGTGACTAAGCGCATTCAATTCGTTAATTGACATATTTTTAAGGAACTTAGGGTCTTTAATTGTTAGAAGATCCAAAGGATTCACTCACTTTCATTTACAAACTTTATCAACATTTAACACACTTTTTATGAGTAAGGTACACGGACAATTTCCTCGATAAAATCGTGGCTCTTAATCAATATCCACACTCATGAGCTATTTCCAAAATGCAAAGTGTTTTAATGGTCTCTGGATGCAATAAGATTACACATATAGTTTAGTATATCATGTTTCATATCAACGCTATATAAAAACCGTTTTGCTTCATCGATATGAAAAGATAATTTCTCTTTTGCTCCCTGTATCGTTAATAAAGCTGGATATGTATTCTTATTATTCTCTGTGTCACTTCCAACAGGCTTTCCAATCAATTCCTCTGAACCTTCAATGTCCAAAATGTCATCTCTAATTTGAAAGGCTAGTCCTAAATGATGGGCAAATTGTTCAAGCATATACAGCTGTTCCTTATTAGCATCTGCAATAATCGCTCCGGCCATTACACTGTAGGCTAATAATTTACCTGTTTTGTGAATATGGATATATTCAAGATCCTTCAGCGATAGTACCGAACCTTCCCCTTCCATATCCGCAATTTGTCCACCTACCATGCCCTCTGGTCCAGCAGCCTTTGCAAGTCCTGATATTAGTGCAAGTTTTTGTTTTGGGGATAATTGTTCTTCCATCGAGTCTGCAATAATTTGAAAGCTCAAAGTAAGTAACCCATCACCAGCAAGAATTGCAGATGCTTCTCCAAACACCTTATGATTTGTTGGCTTACCACGCCGTAAATCATCATTATCCATACTTGGAAGGTCATCATGAATGAGAGAGTATGTATGTATCATTTCAATTGCACATGCTACAGGTAATCCAACCTTTTCAACTTTTCCAAATGAATGAAGCGTTCCTAGTAATAATAACGGTCGAATTCTTTTTCCACCGGCTTTAAGTGAATAAGTCATTGCTTCTTTTAACTTCTCAGGTGCTGAAAGCTTTGCAATGTATTCAGGTAACTGCTCTTCTATTTCGCTTTTCTTTATTTTCAAAAATTGTTCGATTTCAGTTGAATCCACTTTTTATTCTTCCTCCTGGATTGTAAACGGCTCAAGCTCGCCATCTTCACGTAAGATTTGTTCCATTTGCTTTTCAACATGCTGTAGCTTATCATGACATAGCTTTGAGAGCTTCATTCCTTCTTGAAAATAAGAGATGGCTTTTTCAAGAGGAACATCGCCTTCTTCGAGACGTTCAACTATTTGCTCCAGTTTTTCCATTGCTTCCTCAAAGGATAGTACCTTCTCTTCACTCATTTATTTGTCTCTCCTCTACTTCTATTACTTCACAATCTAATTGTCCATCCCGTAGCTTTACTTTAATCCTTTTCCCTGTCTCAACATGCTGTACACTTTTCACTAAGTTTTCATTATCATCATAGACAAGGCTATAGCCACGTTCCATAATCTTCAAAGGACTCAAGGCTTCCAGCTTTGAAACAGTTGATGCAAAAATATATTTTCGCTGTTTTAAAACTTGTGTAAATTCTTTTAATAGCATTTTTTTATACAAGTTTTGTTTTTGTTTTGCTTGGATTAGTTTTTCGCTAGGATGATTATGATGTAACCTTAAAGCAAGCTTGGTATAAATCTCTTGCTTGCGTGATATAACCATTTTCCCCTCTTTACCTAGACGGTCTACTAACCGATCAAGTTGCTGCTCTTTTTGCTCGTATAAATTCCTTGGAAAACGAAAGGCGTATGATTTCTGCAATGACTGTAAACGATTCGAATCTGTTACAAGCTTTTCCTTCATTGCTCGTAGCAATCGTGTGTGTCTTACAAGTAAGCGTTCGGAAAGCTCCGCCATGTGCGGTGCTGCTAATTCAGCTGCACCGGTTGGAGTTGGAGCACGTAAATCTGCAACAAAGTCAGCTATTGTAATATCTGTTTCGTGTCCAACCGCTGAGATAATCGGAACGTGTGATTGGAAAATAGCTCTCGCTACAGCCTCCTCATTAAAGGCCCAAAGCTCTTCGATCGAGCCACCTCCACGTCCAACAATTAGAACGTCTATTTTTCCAAAATCATTTGCCCGGCCAATTGCTTTTGTAATCGAAGGAGCAGCATTTTGGCCTTGCACAAGTGCTGGGAACACTATTACCTTAGCAATTGGATATCTCCTTCTGATTGTTGTAATAATATCTCGTATAGCTGCTCCAGTTGGTGAAGTAACTATGCCAATATATTGAGGGATTTTTGGAATTGGCTTCTTGTATTGTTCCGAAAACAAGCCTTCCTGTTCCAAGCGCTTTTTTAATTCTTCATATGCAAGATATAAATTACCAATGCCATCAGGTTGCATTTCTTTTACATAAAGCTGATAGTTTCCATTCACTTCAAATACAGTTACTTCTCCACGAAGTAACACCTTCATTCCATTTTCCGGAGTGAATTTCAAATCACGGTTATGGCCTGCAAACATTACAGCTTGTATTCTTGCTTGTTGATCTTTTATCGTAAAATACATATGTCCACGACTATGTGCTTTGAAGTTTGAGATTTCCCCCTTAACCCATATATCCTGTAAATGCGGATCAGCGTCAAATTTCCGCTTGATATATTTTGTAAGGGCTGTAACTGTTAAATAGCGATTTTGGTCCATTTTTATCCTACTTCCTTGACAGAAGGGCAGTTTTTTTAGCAGATTGAACAGTATTATAGAGTAGCATTGTAATTGTCATTGGTCCCACTCCACCAGGAACTGGAGTAATATAACTTGCCTTTTCCATTCCTTCCTCGAATAGAACATCCCCACAGAGCTTACCAGTCTCGAGTCGATTGACACCTACATCAATCACAACTGCTCCATCTTTAATATAATCTCCCGTAATAAAGTTGGCCCTTCCAACAGCTGCAACTAGTATGTCAGCTTGGCGTGTTATTTCTTTGAGATTAGTGGTTCTTGAATGGCAGTAGGTAACAGTTGCATTTTCATTAAGGAAAAGTTGTCCAACTGGTTTTCCTACGATATTGCTTCTACCGACAACAACTACATGCTTACCTTCGATTGGGAGCTTTTTTGATTTCACCATTTCAACAATTCCAAATGGTGTACATGGTAAAAAAGAGTCCTGTCCAACCATCATTCTCCCAATATTAATAGGGTGAAACCCATCAACATCCTTCGATGGAGAGATTCTTTCAATTACTGCTATTTCATTAATTGTAGATGGTAGAGGCAATTGAACGAGAATACCATGTATAGAAGAATCATTATTTAATCGATCGATTTCACTTAATAATGACTCTTCCGTTATTGTATCTGGATACTCTAACAAAATGGAATGGATTCCTAATTCTTGGCATGCTCTTGCTTTAGCTGTTACATAGGATCTTGATGCTGGATTATTCCCGACTAATAAAACTGCCAAACCAGGTATAATACTCTCTTTAGCCAATTCCTTAACTTCAGTTGCAATTTCATTACGTTTTACTTGCGCTAACTCCTTACCACTAATAACTACTGCTGCCATTACTCCCCACTCTCCCTCGTCTACTCTTTTTTACAGAGGTTGTTCAAAAGTCACCAAATGATACGTTTCGAATCTCAGCGTTACTAATCCTCCTCAGTCCTCATGTAGTAAAAGCATACACTCCGTTCCAAGAGGCTGTTTCACTGATCTTCTGACATAGCGATTCGTCGACTATTTGAACCATCCTCTTATAGTGAATCTTTTATTTTTGACAAAATTGCATTCACAAAACGACTTGAGCTATCATCTCCAAATTGCTTCGCTAGCTCAATTGCTTCATCAATACTTACCTTTACAGGAATCTCGTCAACATACTTCATTTCGTATACGGCAATACGTAAAATCGTCCTGTCTACATTCGCAAGTCTTTCTAGGTTCCATTTTTCTAGGTTATTACGTAATAGAGTATCAATTTCTTCTTTCTTCTCTACTACCCCATATACCAATTGCTCAAGAAATGCATCAGTTGGCCCTTCTTCAAGCACATTTTCAATCGCTTCTTTTGGTTCATTCTCAGTTACATCAATTTGAAATAACGACTGAAGTGCCTTTTCTCTAGCTGTTCTTCTTTTCATTTATATGTCTCCTTTTACCTATTAAAAAGTAGTTATACGTATCCTTACCAAACTCACCTATATTAATGGATTTCCTTGCTGAATAGATTAATTTATAGCATTAGGATTCGTCTAACTTGTATGTAAAGTAAATTTTGTAATGTAAGCATGATTCTCTACATGAGTTTTCAGTTTATCATACCATGTATAATATCATAAATACGTTTTAAAATAAAAAACAACCATTACCGCTTTCTTATTTAATTTTTCGCAAATAAAAAGTCTGATAGCATTTGCTACCAGACTAATGGTGAACTTACATCTCTTCGTCTATTTGTACGTCCTGTTTTTGATTTTCAAATAACACTCCTACAACATGAACATTCACTTCATTAGCCTCTAGAGCTGTCATGTTTAGCAATGCCTGACGTACATTATCCTGAATTTTGCTTGCAACGTTTGGTATTGACACACCAAAGTTCATCATACAAAATACATCAACAATAATGCCATCGTCTGTTAATTCTACTCGAACACCTTTACCGTGATTTTTCTTACCGAGTCTTTCTACGACTCCTGAAGCAAAGTTGCCGCGCATTTGAGCAACACCTTCAACCTCTGATGCTGCAATACCCGCAATTACTTCAATCACTTCCGGTGCAATTTCTACTTTTCCTAGACCATTACTACCTTGATTCATTTCCAGAATATTCGTTTCCGCTGCCATAAGAAAGCACCTCCTACATTTAGTTTACGACTTCATTACCTCATATAATTCAAGAAATTTTGTATTAAAGTTGCCATCAACGAATTTTTCATGATTCATAAGCTTTAAGTGGAAAGGAATTGTTGTGTTAATTCCATCACCCTCAATTACAAATTCACTTAATGCTCGTTTCATTCGTGCAATCGCTTCTTCTCTTGTAGCTCCATATGTGATGAGCTTCGCAATCATTGAATCATAATAGGGAGGTATTGCATAGCCTGGGTAGACTGCAGAATCCACTCTTACACCTAATCCTCCAGGAGGTAAATACATATTAATTCTACCAGGAGATGGCATAAAATTCTTCTCAGGATTTTCTGCGTTTATGCGACACTCAATTGCCCATCCAGTAAACGTCACATCATTTTGACTCAATGTAAGTTTTTCACCAGATGCTACACGAATTTGTTCTTTAATTAGATCCACTCCCGTTACCATTTCCGTAACCGGATGTTCAACCTGAATCCTTGTATTCATTTCCATGAAATAAAATTTATCAGCATGATGATCATAAATAAATTCAATAGTTCCAGCACCAGAATAAGAAACAGCTTTAGCCGCCTTTACAGCAGCATCTCCCATTTTCTGTCTTGTGTCTTCATTTAGAGCGGGTGATGGGGTCTCTTCAACTAGCTTTTGTAGACGTCGCTGAATTGAGCAGTCTCTCTCTCCTAAATGTATCACATTTCCATGGTTATCTGCTAATACTTGAATTTCAACATGTCTAAAATCCTGTATATATTTTTCAATATATACACCTGGGTTACCGAAGGCTGTTGCTGCTTCCTGTTGAGTGATATTAATTCCTTTAACAAGTTCTTCTTCATTCTTAGCCACACGGATCCCCTTACCACCACCACCAGCAGTGGCTTTAATGATTACAGGGTAGCCCATTTCGTTTGCTAATTCAATTGCCTCGTCAGTATCCTTAATTATTCCTTTTGACCCTGGAACGATTGGAACGCCAGCTTCTCTCATCGTTTCACGAGCAATATCCTTTGTTCCCATTTTTGTTATTGCTTCTGGACTTGGACCGATAAATGTAATATTTACTTCTCTACATAGCTCAGCAAAGTCTGCATTTTCTGCTAAAAAACCATACCCTGGGTGAATTCCTTCACTTCCTGTAAGCTTAGCTACGCTGATTATATTTGTAAAATTTAAATAGCTATCCTTTGAAGACTTCGGACCAATACAATAGGCCTCATCAGCTAACTGTACATGTAATGACTCTCGATCCGCTTCCGAAAAGACAGCAACCGTTTCTATACCGAGCTCTTTACAAGCACGTATAATACGGACCGCAATTTCTCCGCGGTTTGCAATCAATACTTTTTTTAACATAATGGTAGCTCCTTACTTATGACTTTACTAAGAATAGTGGTTGACCATATTCAACAAGTTGCCCGTTTTCAACCAATACTTCAACGATTTCTCCATTTACTTCTGCTTCAATTTCATTAAATAGCTTCATGGCTTCAACAATACAAACCACTGTGTCTGCCTTAACCTTGTCCCCTTGTTTCACATAAGGTGCTGTATCCGGTGACGGAGAAGCATAGAAGGTACCAACCATAGGTGAAACAATTTTATGGAGGTTTTCATTTGCTGTAGGTGTTTCTTTTACAGGTGGTGCAACTGGAGCTGGCTGTGATTCAGCTTGTACTTGTTGCACGACTGGTTGAACAACCTCTTTTACAATCGATGCTTTTGGTGCATCCTCAACAACTTTTTGTACAATTGTTTGAACAGCTTCTTCCTTATGTTTTTTCATTTTAATTTTTGAGCCTTCACTTTCAAACGAAAACTCATCAATATTTGATTCATTGATTAACTTTATAAGCTCACGAAGCTCTTGAATTTTTAACATTTTATAACACTCCTTGTTTCCTACAGAAATAATCTTGCAATTTTCTTACCCGTGTTAACAGGTAGTAATATATTACACTATGTGGCCACTAGCTTAAAAATATGCAGAGTTTTATGTACGATGTACTCTCGAGACAAGCACAAGCACAATGTTTCTCTTTGAAAAAACACATAAATTAAACATAACTTTATTGCTACTATTAGTACCACATACTAATATGATACGATACTTAATTCAATCTTTTCAATATATTATAAGATATTTTTATTGAAAGCGTTATCATACAATAGATATATCATACCAAATTTATGTCAAATTTTCATTTATTTGAAAGGAATTATTCAAATTTAGTCGAAATAATACATGTAATGACGACTGCTTTCGGAGGTATGCACATGGACTTTCTTGAAAAAATGAGACATGACGATTTGGTTAGAAAAAATGGACTAGTTGTTAAAGCTACATTCGTATCATTATTTCTAGGGATACTTGTGGACATTGCTCTGCAAAAAGAATTAAAACTTATTCTTTCGATTATTATAGGTGGAGGAATTGGTATTGGCATTGTTGCATTTTTACATTATACAAGACGGTTGATACATGCTATTCCTTATCTAGCAACAGTTTTTGTAGCAATTGTAATGTTTGTCATTATGCAATCTAGTGTTTCTCCAACAGCATATGTTCTCGTTTTCTTCGTTCTAGCTATGTCTGCTATTTATATGAAACGTTCCATTCTTGTTATGGGAGCTTTTTTAGGTTTCGTAATAATAACATTGTTTACATTTTTACATAATGACACTTTACCACTTGAGGCCAAAAATTACGGAACAATCTATCTACTATATTTATTAGTTACAGTCTTGCTTTTTTTCCAATTCAAGCTTTCTGATATTCTAGCTTTACATTTAATATCATTGCAACAAAACACAGAAAAATTACTAGAAAATGATATCCATCGAAGAAAACGTCTAGAAGAGAATACAACTATTATTTCTTCTAGTGTTAAGGAAGTAAGAGAAAAGAGTACGAAAAGCTATCAAACAGCTGTCGAAATGAACGCATCACTATCCGAAATAGCAGCAGGTGTAACAGCACAAAATAATACGATCCATGAAATTACCAGTTCCTTAGAGCAAGCAAACAGACTTGTAGAAAAAATGGCATTGTCCGCAATGAACCTTAAAAAAGAAGCCGAAGATACGTCACTTACAACCAAGGATGGAACGTTTTTAGTAGAGCAGTTGAATTACGATATTACAAACTTTACGAGTGTCATTGAAAATGTTTCTACTAAGATGAATACGTTAGCGGCAAGAATTCATGAAATATCGAATTTTACTCAATCTATTCAAAAAATTGCTGCACAAACAAATTTACTTGCTTTAAATGCATCGATTGAGGCAGCAAGAGCTGGTGAAAGTGGAAAAGGATTTGCTGTGGTAGCAAACGAGGTTAGAAATCTTGCGGAATTAAGTGCAAAAGCAGCTGAACAAATCTCAGAAACTGTTTCAAATGTAAAAGACGAAACAAAGTCAACTCAGTCTGAAATCGCAGTTGCTGCTACTTTAATGAAGGACAACTTACTTCTTGTTCATCAAACAAAGACAGCCTTTGATAAAATCGGTACATCCATTACCCATCTTACAAATGAAATTTTTGGATACGAATTATTAACTGATTCGATACAAACATCTTCAAAATCGATTGAAACATCAGTGAATGAATTCAGTGCTGTTATAGAAGAAGCTAATACGACTCTTGAACAAATTGCTTCAAGTATCGAAATGCAAACGGAGCAGCATAATGAACTTGTCTCCTCAATTCGCAACACAGACGATGCAATCTCCGAATTACTGAAGTTATATAAGAGTGATCACACATAAATGAAGGAGGCACGGCTTGATAGCCGCGCCTCTTTTTTGTAGTTTTATAGACTTACTCACCAGTTACTTCAAATTCCACTGCAACATTTTGAAGGTCACCTAGCTCGCTGCGTACAAGACGTAAAATATCGTTAGCTGCTTGCTTTGAACTCTCTTTCGATTTAACAGTAATCTTAATTTTATCACCTTCTACGCGAACTAAAGCATCCTCGTAGTTATCACCTTTGATTAACATTTCAATGATCTTTTCTTTTGACTCTATTTCTTCAAGCTTCTTTAAATCCTCATATGCTTGGTTCTTTTGTTCAGCTGAAAGATCCTTTGAAGCAGTCATTTCTTCTAATGTGCTTCTTAATTTACTACGTTGCTCGTCAATTTCAAGACGAAGAGCTGCAAATAAATCATCACTTGAAACAGAAGAAATTACATTTCCTTCCTCATCTTCCTCTACAGTCACACTTGAGCCATCCTTATTTTCTGTTGTTGTTTCTACATTTTTCTTATCTTCCTCTTTTTCCTGCTCAAACGCTAGATCTTCATTATTATTCTGAGGTGTTGTAATGTAATAGACTGATAACACTACTACTAAACTTAACATTGTTAATAACCAAACTGTTTGCTTTTTCAATAACATTTATGAATCCCCCTTTGTTTTCCTTGGCACTACTGCTACTTTATGATTTGGGACATCAAACCCCTTCGTAACAGCCTCTACCACCATTTGTTTTATTTTTATATTGTCAACACCCTTGGCGACGATGAGTACACTTCGTATTTCTGGCTTTTCAATCTTCAATACGATTGGTGTTTCTGATTCACCGCTTCGGATAATCACAACTTGTTCATCCTTTGTTAAATCTTCTACTTGTCTCTTCCCACCGTCCCTGTCTTCCTCACTCGTGATTTGACTTTGGGTTACGGTGTTTTTTTCAAGCACCTTTGTTTCTGTTGCATCTACACTTACAGACACAATGACATCTTCAACTCCAGCAATTGCCTCTAAGGCTTCCTTCAGTTCGTTTTCATAGCGGTCCTCGTACTCAGAGATTGCCAATGTAAGGTCATCCTTTTTATGTCCAAACGTTGGCTCCTCTTCCGTACTAACCTCAGTTGAGGAAGCTTCTATATTTGATGATGGATTCTCATTACCTGAAAATAAATTACTGATTAACATAAATGCAACTCCAGCTGCTAACATAAGTAATAAATACTGGTTTTTCTTTTTCCCTTTTTTTTCAGGTGGATCATCCTTTGATTGGGAAAACAAACCTTTGATCGTGTCCATGATCCCTTTGTTTTTTTCCATCTATGACTCTTTCCCCCCTTCCACAGTGACTACAATTTTTTCAGAGTCAATTTCCCATTTCGTAGCTAATAGTGATGTAATTTTATTGATATTTGGAATATTCATTTCAGTATCGTTTGTCTCATTCTGTTTGGAGGTATCAATCTCAACTGGTTTGACGACTGGGATATCATCGGGATCGGCTGTCTCCTTGGATAACACCACCTTAATAGACGTAATGTCATCTAAAGTAACAGTCTCCTTACTTTCATCTTTTATCGAAAGGAGCACTTTTTGAACAGATAGATCGTATTCTTTTTGCACCAACTCCTCTTCCGCAAGGTTCTTCAATTGGACTTGCATTCTTTCTAAAATATATGCATTACTCGAGGCTTGTATTTCTTTTTTCTTCATTTCTATTAAATTTTCTATATTTTTGTCTTCCTGAGATGGTGAAAGTTTAAGAGTTGCTATGGTTTTTTCAAAGTCAGATGTTAAGATAGAAAATAATGGAGTTAGTATAATCACAATGAGTAAAAGCCCGGTAACCATTTTTACATATTTTTGCATACTTGAATTCGGTAGTAGCATATCCACAATCGTTGCAAGCAGGATAAATAGAATAATATTAGTAATCCATTCCGCAATAAAACTCAATGCCCATACCTCCCAAGCCTTTTACTATTTGTTACTATTTCCTACACCCTTTACAGTTTTTGTTCTGCCCACGTGATACTTACGATGTAAGCAACCTAAAAACATATTATTATTAGACCTTGCTAACGAACCATTAATGTTAAATTTCCTGCTGCAATGATTACCGTTATACTAAGGAAAAACATCAATGAGACAATCGCTAGTGCAGCAAATATATAAACAACACTCTTACTAATAATGTCTAAACATGCTATAACAGGTCCTCCTCCAAGGGGCTGCAAGAGAGCTGCAGCTAATTTGTAGATAATCGCAAGGGAAAGAACCTTAATCGCTGGAAAAGCAGCAATTAATAGAAGAATTGCAACACCCAATATTCCAACAGTATTTTTTAAAATAACGGATGCACTGATAACAGTATCTGTTGCGTCTGTGAACATTCGACCAATAACAGGGACAAAATTTCCGGTAATAAATTTTGCTGTTCGAATGGTAATTCCATCCGCAACCGCAGTAGTTGTTCCTTGTACCGAGATTACTCCCAGAAAAATCGTAAGAAACGTACCAAGTATGCCAATGCTTATATTCCGAAGAAGCTGGGCAAGCTGGGTTACCTTGTATTGATCACTTAATGTGCTAACAATGCTTAAAAACGCTGACATGAACAACAATGGTAGAACAACATATTGAATCAACAATCCACTCGTGTTCATCAAGAATAAAATTAGTGGATGAAAAAACGCTGCTGATGCAATTCCGCCTGATGACGCGACTAAAGCAAGTAATAATGGTACAAGTGCTAAAATAAAATTTATCATCGTCTGGATTGCTTCCTCTGTGTACATAATTGCCACACGGAAGCTGTTTAGAGCAATTATGATTAGTACCATATACACTAATGAATAGGCAACCTTGCTTACGGTACTTTTTTCGAATGAGTTTTGTAGTGTTTGTAAAAACATACTAAATACCGTTAACATGATTAACGTACTGAGAAGCTTTCCATTTGCAATTAATTCATGGAACACATATTTAATGAGCCCCAACATCCATTCCTTTAAAGATAGCTCCTTTTCCCCTGATATAAAGTCTAGTAAGCTACCTTTTTGGCTCTCTGGTAGGTACCCACCATATTCCGTGACAATATCATTCCAAAATTGTTTTATTTCATCTATTCCGATTGAATCTAGTTGTTCTTCAACCTGTTCTTGGATTTGTTCATCGATGACTTCAGTTGAGGGTGAAGCTTGTACAAATTGCGGCAAAGAAAAGAAGAAAAATACGAGTACAAAAAAAGTAAAAGATTTGGTACCTGTCACGGAATCACCCCCTTGCTATTCCATCATTCCTGCGGTTATTAACTAGGAATTAAACCAATAATTGTTTCGATTAAAACTGTTAGTATAGGTATTGCCATTGCGAGAATAAGTATCTTACCTCCAAGTTCAATTTTAGAAGCAATCGCCCCTTGTCCTGCATCCTTCGTAATTTGTGCTCCAAACTCTGCAATGTACGCAATTCCAATGATCTTAAGAATCGTTTCCACATAGACTGTATTCACATTAGCATTGATGGCGACTTTTTCTAGCATGCGGATGATATCTGCTATTTCACCAACTAAAAATACAAAGATTACACAGCCTACGAAGACAACGAGCATAAACGCAAAGGTAGGTTTTTGTTCCTTAATAATGAGCGCTAGAAAGGTTCCGATTAGACCTAATCCAACAATTTGTATAATCTCAATAGCTCATCCCCTCCTTAGCCTTGAAAGAGGAAAACTGCTTTAATCTTTTTAAAAAGATCTTCTACAATTGTTGCAACCATAAACAATATATATATAAAGCCCAATAAAGTGACCCACTGAGCGTATTCCTTTTTACCCATTTGATCTAGGATTGTATGGAGGAATGCAACAACAATACCTACACCCGCAATTTGAAAAATGATATTAACATCGACTCCCATTTGCTTCTTCTCCTCCTATTTCCTACATCAATAAAATCACTAGTAGTAAACCCGACAAAAAACCTAAGCTTTTCATCATTTTCTCATAACGAGACTGTTTGTCCCTTGCATCGCTTTCTTCCCTGTCTAGATGGGTAAGTGCCAATAAGATATGCTTTTGCTGGGAGGTTCTATCATGTTGGCCCAATGTCTCACCGAATTGTTGAAGAATCTCAATCTCACCCTGCTGAAATGCCGTTACCTTTGATACTTCCTGCAAGCTCTCGTCCCAAGCACTCTTTACACTCATTTCACCACTTTGAAGTTTGTAGGCAAACTTTTCAAAGAAGTACGAGATTGGTTTTGGAATCTGCCTTGAAAGATGGGTGGCAACATCAATTAACGGAACATGTCCATACATTATTTCAGCCTCAAGCGATTGCAAAGCCGTCTTAAGGATACGTAGCTGTCTTGGCCGTTCACTTAAGCGCCGCGCTGCCTCAAACCCCGCCCAAGTTGTTGCTAATATGATTAAAATTGCTCCCACTATTTTTATCATTTAGGTCACGCTCACTTTTGGTAAGAGATGCTTTCCATTTGGACCAAGAATCGTTTTTACCGTTCCTGGCCCATTTGTGCGTGATAACTCAACGAATCTTTCAATCACACCTGAAGTAATAATTTTCTCTAGTGATGGACGCTTCAAAAGATCTGATAGCTGATGACCATGAACGGTCATAATCAAACTTACTCCAGCGTTAACAGCTTCCATAATCGCTTGAGTGTCTTCTTCACGTCCAATCTCATCTACAATTATTACATCTGGGCTCATCGACCTAATAAGCATCATCATACCCTCAGCTTTTGGACAAGCATCAAGGACATCTACTCGTGGTCCAAGAGAGGCTTGTGGAATCCCCTTTACACAACCTGCTATCTCTGAACGCTCATCTACAATCCCAACCTTCTTGGCTGGTATCCTTCTCGATTCAATTCCGGTACTCACCATTCTTGCAATATCACGCAATAACGTTGTTTTCCCAGTTTGAGGGGGACCAATAATGATGGTATTTCGCCAATAACGGTCATATAAATAGGGACTTAGCTGATTCGCTATCCCGATTTTCTGCTTGGCAATCCGAATATTAAAGGAGGTTACGTCTCTTATCGCCTTTACTCTTCCATTTTCTGTAATTACCTTACCAGCAAGTCCAACTCGATGCCCACCCTGAATTGTGACATACCCTCTTTTTAGTTCCTCTTCAAGGGTGTAGATTGAGTATTGACCTAGTTTATTTAATAGCTGTATCGCATCCTCAGCTGTAACCACATAGTTATGAAATATTGGTTCTCCGTTGGTGACAATTTCAAGAGGTCGCGAAACCCTAATTCGAATTTCTTCCATGTGTTCTTTTCGCTCTGGAGGATACTGGGTTATAATGGTAGCAATAGATTTTGGCAAAACGTCTACTATTTCTTTCATGTAGTAAACTCCTCACGTTTCTTCATAGTTCAATGTATGCTGGCTTGGCCACATTATGCATGGTTCTTCCCTAAACCAATCTTTCTATCGATAAATTCCATATAAAATAAATGCAACACCAAGTCCGATGAAAAGCAGCTTCGAATAGGATAACTGATCAGCTAAACTAATTAAGCCAATCGCCATTGTAGTTATCATAATGATTGGTCCAACAATCGCGAGCAATGCATTAATTGCCAGAGCCTTTCTCACATCATTAAACACAAGCATCAATATTGCAGCTGTAAGCTCAACTGAGGCGGACAACACCCTCAATCCAGCCATAGATAAAACCGTTGGGTCAAATATAGAAAGCAATCGTTTCATTGTATCCTCCACCAATATTTTTTCTTTTGTACAACCTATGCTTATCCACATCATTTCAGAAGGGAAAAATATTCGACAATTCTTTGGAGCTGAGTTGAATGTAAAAGGATAAGTAGAGAAGTTATTAGTGTGTGGCAGGGTGCTACATTTTTCCGTAATGTAAAAGAGGTTGGGAAATTTCTAGCTACTCTTTCGGAGTTTTTTTTGGTATGCGCAGTCATTGGGACATCAGTTTCACTTATGTAATGATATGAGGGTTCTATTCGGTTTGTTTTGGGTCTTCAGTTTCATCATTTTTACGATACGAGGACTCTATTCAAAGCATTGTGGTACATCACTTTCGCTTTATTGGAGGAGTGAGGAGGCTCTATTCGAGTTAATGGAGTCGAGGTCCTGATAGTGCCGCATATATCACTTGAACATAAAAAAACCCACCGAATACGATGGGTCCCCAACAAATTTATTAATTATGCACGTGATACGTAAGATGAATCAGTTGTATTAATGATTAGTACATCTCCTTCATTGATGAAGAAAGGTACTTGTACTGATAATCCAGTTTCAAGAATAGCTGGTTTTGAACCACCAGAAGCTGTGTCACCCTTAATTCCCGGCTCAGTTTCAACAACTTTTAGCTCTACAGTATTTGGAAGCTCAACTCCAAGAGTTTCAGTTTGGAACATCATGATATGCACTTCCATATTTTCTTTCAAAAACTTTAACTCATGCTCTATTGTAGATGCTGGAAGTTCGATTTGCTCATATGATTCATTATCCATGAATACGTGTTGATCACCATTTGCATATAAGTACTGCATTCTACGGTTTTCAATTTGCGCTTTTGCTACCTTTTCACCAGCACGAAATGTTTTTTCTTGAACTGCACCAGTACGTAAGTTACGAAGTTTAGAACGAACAAATGCAGCACCTTTACCTGGTTTTACGTGTTGGAAATCCATAACTCTCCAGATTCCACCGTCTACTTCAATTGTTAAACCTGTACGAAAATCGTTTACTGAAATCATTTACTAACTTCCTCCTAATCAAATACGACAAACCATTATTGTCTATAAAATAATTAACTCTTTTGTTGAGAATGTAAGTGATTCATTGCCATCTTTTGTGACAACAGTATCGTCTTCAATTCTCACGCCACCAAGTCCAGCTATGTAGATTCCTGGTTCAACCGTTACGATCATACCTGGTTCGAGAATCGAATCAGATCTTACTGATAATGAAGGCTGCTCATGGACCTCCATCCCTAGACCGTGTCCAGTAGAATGTCCAAAGTATTCACCATAGCCCTTTTCAGTAATATAATCACGAGTTAACGCATCCGCTTCTTTACCTGTCATTCCTGGTTTAATCCCAGCCATACCACGTAACTGAGCCTCTAACACGATATCATAGATTTTCTTTAACTCATCGCTTGGGTTACCTACAGCAACTGTACGAGTAATATCAGAGCAATATCCTTTATAATAAGCACCAAAGTCTAACGTAACGAATTCACCTTTCTCAATTACCTTCTCACTTGCAACACCGTGTGGTAATGCAGAACGATGACCAGATGCAACAATAATATCAAACGATGATGAGACAGCCCCTTGTTTTCTCATAAAGAACTCTAATTCATTTGATACTTCTAACTCAGTAACACCAGGACGAATAACATCTAAAATATGTGTAAAAGCTGCATCCGCAATCTGCGCTGCTTCCTTTAATATCTTAATCTCTGATTCTGACTTAATCAAGCGTAACTTTTCAATCGCACCCGAAACTGGTACAAATTCAGCTTCAACCTCATTTTTATATGCAGAGTATGTAGAAAAAGATAGATCGTCTTGTTCAAAACCAAGCTTTTTAATACCTAGTCTTGCTGCTTGCTTTGCAACCTCTTCCACAATAGATGCAGAGTGCTGAACAATCTCAAATTCCTTTACTTGCTCACTTGCTTGTTCTACATAACGGAAATCTGTAATAAAGGCTGCGCCTTTTTCTGAAATAAGTGCTACTCCTGCAGTACCCGTAAAATTAGTTATGTAACGTCGGTTGTAGCTATTTGTTACCAATAAACCATCAATGCCTAAATCCTTAAAGCTTTCACGTAACTGCTCTAATTTACTCATCTAGTTTCCCCCTAAATGTTCTAAAAGTGCTAAAATCGCTAATTTATACCCATACACACCTAGGCCAACAATTTGCCCATTTGTTACAGGAGCAATCACGGACGTATGGCGAAATTCCTCACGAGTGTGAATATTTGAAATATGTACTTCGATTACAGGAAATGTCATTCCCGCGATCGCATCTCGTATCGCATAGCTGTAATGTGTAAAAGCTCCAGGATTGATTACAATTCCTTCATATTTACCATCAGCATCATGGATGACATCAATAATGTCACCTTCGTGATTCGATTGATAGCACTCCAGCGCCGCAGCGTGACTACTAGCAAACTCGGTAAGGCTTTTCTCTAAGTCAGTTAATGTCTCACTCCCATAAATATGTGGCTCGCGTTTACCTAAACGGTTTAAATTAGGACCGTTAATAAGGAGTATTTTTTTCATGATTAAAACTCCTTTAAAAATAGAATGTTCAAACAAGAACATTCTACCATATCTTTCACTATTTTACCTACTCATTTGTAGAGACAGCATGACTTGGCCCCTTCATTTCATTTGCTTCAAAAGAGATAGAATATCCAATAAATACACCATACAATACGTAGAAGCATATAGTAGTAATAAGTGTATTTCTATCCGTTTCAGTGATTGGCTTAATATCTGGGAAGATTGGATTAAGCACAAAGTATACAATAGCCATTAGGGCAAGCCCATATGCGGCTCCTACCCATATTGACTGAAACTTTTTCAAAAATGCATAATATAAAAGTGCTACTCCAACTGAGATAAGACCTATTACAAATATTCCTACAAATTGACCTAATACACGGTTCTTCCAGTCACCTAATAACCATGGTTTTAGAACAAGATTAGGACTAAGCTCCGTAAAATTAAAGATATACGTTAAATACGCCAACAAACTCCAAAATATCCCTCCGAACAAACCGATTACAACAACCTTCGCAATAAACGACATAGGCTCTTCATGTTTATTCTGTTCAAGCCTTGGATCCTTTTTTTTAGCATCAACCACTGGGATACACCTCCATTTGCTAGTATGTCCACACTTTTCTAATCTATTTGAAAAAAGATTCATGGAAATATGTGTAACCGTGGAAATTACTGGGTAGAATAATAACGTTTCTCTTTTAACTGATAAAAATTTCTTACTAAGAACATAGAGGTTTATATATGTTTCTTGTAGAATATATATAAAGTAATCTTATTTAGTTTAGAGACATATGTCTCTATTCCTATAGATAAAAATTTGTTCAAACGGGCAACAACGTCTAGAAAAAGTAATACAATAAAGGAAAGTGCTGTCAGGAGGAGTATCTCATGAATCGTCGTAAATCAAATATAGTTATTATGATTTTACTAGGATTAGGAGCATTTGGATTTCTTTACACCCTTTTTACTCATCCAGGGTCATTACTCATGCAAGCAGGCATGATATTCCTATTTATAGGTATAATCTATTTACTATATAAATTTGTGTTCGTTCGACGCATGGGAAGTAAGGAATATTCGGCTTACTTAAGGGCTGCAAAACAATCGAAACGGAGATTCACAAGCCAAAGCCAAAAAAAGACACAGTTTAGTGGAACAGGGATTAAGAAAACTTCAACAACACCCACTAAAAAATCAACCGTTTCTTCCATCAATAAAAAGAAAAAAAATACACATCTTACAGTAATTGAAGGAAAAAAAGGGAAAAAGAAGAATCGAGCATTGTTTTAACTTCATTCATTCGGGAGTTTAACACCCGGCTGAATAAAGTTAAAGCCTCCGGCTGATGCCTCAGATTTTCAAAGGAAGTTTTTCGAGTAAACTCGAAAAAATCTGGGCGCAAATACGCCAAGGCGTATTTGATTGAATTGATTCTTTTTTTTGCTCTAATAACACCAAGACCGTAAAAAAGCGTCGGCACGGTGTCTTCCATATTGAATGAGTTCTAGCTTTTTCTCCTCTGTAACATTGAACTCCGTTGTTAACCCGCTCTCAAGTGGTATAAAAATGATATTTTTTTCATGTCTACGTGAAATATAGCGTGTATCATGCGCATTTTTCATTGTTTCAAATAAAGCACCAAACATATCAATCGCATTGTTTATTTTATTTATCTCTTGGTGCTGACTACTCCCACTCAATTTGACACCAAGTACAGGACGCTTCTTCTTTTCTTTTTCCTCATCGAATAGCCAAATTGGAAAGTTTGATAGGACTCCTCCATCTACCACAATAATATTTCCTTGAGGGTCTTTGATTTTTACTGGTTCAAAAAAATAAGGTAAGCTGCAACTCATCCGAACAGCTCTTGCAACTGGAAATGTTAAAGGAGAGATTCCATAACGTTCGAGATCATCAGGTAGTACCATGATTCGTCCGTTCGAAAGGTCAGAGGCAATTATTCGTAAAGATTGGGGTGGCAGATCCTTAAAAGATACTACACCTTTTTCGCGCAATTTCTGACTAATCCATTTTTCTAGCATATCGCCCTTATATAATCCAAGTCTCCAATAGAGAAGTAGCCACTTTGCTAAGGGAGTAGGGAGAATGGTTTTTCGTTGGTCTAAGAACTTCCCAAGATCTAGCTCTTCCATTATTTCAATAATTTCTGTACTAGTATAACCTGCTGATATTAATGCAGCAATCAACGATCCAGCACTTGTACCAGCCATTCGTTTAAACATGAAACCTCTTGATTCGATTGCTTGGTAAGCACCAATAAGTGCAAAACCCTTAATACCTCCACCAGAAAAAACACCATCGATATACATGGAATCCCTCCCCAAAAAAATTCCTTTATACATCTTTAATCTTGCTGAAAAAGATTTAGTACCTATTTATTAGGGTGGAATGCTCTTTTTGGAAAATGAAAAGAGGCTGGGACAAAACCCACCTCTGAGATGAAAAAACCGGTGGAATTTTACGAAGAGTAAAATTGCACCGGCTTTG
>JBLKRX010000024.1:0-72629 GCA_047608075.1 Ferdinandcohnia humi | reverse complement strand
TTTTTCTGCAATTCCTTTCAAAAATGATAAAAGACATCGAGAGGGAGTGCTCTCGATGCCTTTTGTCGACAATCTGAGGCATCTTCATTTTGAAGATGCCGTTTTTATGTTCAACAAATTATCATCAACGATATCCAATGCTAACTGTTCAATCGGTATAATACAATGAAACTAGATTTTCGATTTCATGAAGTTACTCGCAAATAATTTACTTTTACATTATTATAAAAGTAGGAATAGCTATCAAACTGGAGTGAACATAATTTTGGAGACTAAAAAAGCTTTACCTATTTTATTCGCAGTCATGTTTTTAGTCATGGTAGGGTTTGGGATTATCATCCCCGTAATTCCCTTCTATGCAGAAAATTTAGGGGCTTCACCTACCGAACTGGGATTATTAATGGCCGTATATTCGTTAATGCAATTTCTTTTTGCTCCTATGTGGGGAAGGGTGTCAGATCGAATTGGTCGTAAGCCTGTTATTATGATAGGAATTTTCGGACTGGGAGTTTCCTTTTTCTTAATGGCATTATCCTCACAGCTTTGGATGCTTTTTGCTGCTAGAATTATTGGGGGTGTACTTTCTTCCGCAAACATGCCTACCGTTATGGCATATGCTGCTGATATTACGTCAGAAGAAGATCGTGGAAAAGGAATGGGGATTATCGGTGCTGCTGTTGGTCTGGGCTTTATTTTCGGACCAGCAATTGGGGGAGTCTTCTCTCAATCAAGTTTACATATACCTTTTTACATTGCAGGAATTTCTTCCATGCTAACGTTTTTCTTAGTTCTGTTTGTCCTTAAGGAATCCTTACCTAAGGAAGAGCGAAATAAGCAATCAACTGGAAAAAGATTGAGCCTTCTTAAAGCAATCAAAGGGCCAGAATCTGTCTTGTTCTTCCTATCATTGTTTATTACTCTTTCCCTTGCTGGATTAGAAGCAACCTTTGCATATTTTGCCGCTGAAAAAGCGAACCTTGGAACAACGGAACTCGGATATATTTTTATGATAATGGGATTATCTGGTGCTATTGTTCAAGGAGGATTAATTGGAAAAGCAACGAAACGGTTCGGAGAAGGTTTCGTCATCCAAGTTGGAATTGCTGTATCTGCATTAGGGTTCCTGCTAATTTTATTTACAAATAGTTTTATGTCAGCTGCTATCTATTTAACTGTATTTGGTGTGGGTAACGGGGTCATCCGACCTTGTGTGTCTTCCCTCCTAACGAAACGTTCAAAAACAGGACATGGAAGTGTAACTGGTGTATTATCCTCCTTCGATTCACTTGGGAGAATTATTGGTCCAATTCTAGGTGGCTGGCTCTATTCTATTGCAATTGGCTTGCCTTATATTTCAGGCATCTTTTTAGCAGGCGTAGCCTTCGTTTTATTTAGAATATATATGGCATCACCAAAAGTCTCAACGGATGCTTTATAAGAATTGCAAAAAGCGCCTTGAAAGAGGAACGTCAACTACAATCCGCCACGTCCTGTGGCGAACGTTGACGTCAGCACGTCCTTGTGAAAGTCCGACTAGCAAATGTTCTGTTGCAAAAAAAGTCGTTCTTTGACTTTTCTTGCAGCGCGTTTTTGACCTAGAGGGGGTAGGCGCTGGAGCTGGACATAGATAGCTATGTTCAAAATTTTTTACTTTCTCATCTTTTAACAAAGGGCAGCTATTAGCTGCCCTTCTCTATTATTTCTTTCACAGTACTATACTTTTTTTGTATTTCCAGCCCTCTTCCTTACCAATGAGCTCAAGTGCAACCTGTCTAATCTATTCATCATTGATATACTCGTACATATTTCGTATATTTTGAATAATTTCAAACCTAAATAATGTAAGTTTTTTTCAGAAAAACATGATAAAAAGCGGTTAACTGAATGCTTCATAACTATGTTTTTTGTTCTTCCCCTGCTAGTACTACCTACCAAACAGATTGCAAGACATGTCTTGACGTAACAAAATAGAACTAATACCGTATATATCCTTTTGTTACATGGATTATTTGGGACAAGGAACCTGTCCCCATGTCCCACTAAATAGTAAACTTATAGGAATCCGAATATCTCATATTTTTTACAAAGGCAACCAATAAATTCTTTGTTGCCTCAAGATCTTGTAAATCGATGACTTCTATTGAGGAATGAGCATAGCGCGATGGGATTGAAAGTACGCCCGTTGGGATACCGTGGTGGGCCAAGCTCAATTCTCCTGCATCCGTTCCGATTCCAGGGAATACCTCAAATTGATAGGCAATTTGATTTGTCTCTGCCAACTCTACTAAATGGTCCCGCACCTTTTTATTCGCAATTAGGCTAAAGTCTATCACCTTTATCCCTGTACCTTTTCCGATAGAAAGTGACTGATCCATCATCTCTTCTGGGGTATCACTCACTGCCGTTGTATCTATTGCAAGAGCTACATCTGCATTATGCTGATGACTAGCAACACGTGCCCCACGCAGTCCAACCTCTTCCTGCACCGTGAAGAGTCCCACAAACTCACCTGCAAAATCAGCATTATCTAGTTCCTCTAACGCTTTAATTAAAACAGCACAACCTGCACGGTCATCGAATGCTTTTCCGACAATTCGTGTTTCAGATAAATGATCAAAATAAGGGTACCAGGTAATCGGATCACCTATTCTAATTCCAAACTCTTCAGCCTCTTTTTTCGAAGTTGCCCCGGCATCAATATATAACCGTTGATGGGCACGTACTTTTTTCGGATCATCGTATTTCACCATATGGGCAGAGATAGTTCCAATTACTCCAGACCGTAAACCTTTAGAAGTCTTAATTTGAACCCGTTGTGATAGTAAAATACGATCGTCATGACCACCAAGCTTTTCAAAACGAATAAGGCCGTTTTCTTCAATTTTTTTAACAATAAAACCAACCTCATCCATATGGGCAGCTACTATAATCTTTGGACCCTCATGCTTCCCCTTTTTTGTAACAAGTAGATTTCCTGCTCCATCTACTTCCATGTGATCTACTTTATCTTTCAAAGAACTTGCTATGTACCTTGCAACGTCCTCTTCAAAACCACAAGGACCATGGATTGCTGTTAACTCTTTTAATAGGCTTTCCAACGAAATCTCTCCCAACTGTTAGTAGTCTAGTATGCGAAGAAGGTAAGAGAATGCTAATTGAACCTAGAAGAACAACTACCCACTCTACCATTTCAACATGTAAACCTATTCTACCACAATTAGTTCTCCACTTTAAAAAATCCAAACGGACCTGAAACCTTTTTCTCAAGTCGAATCATGGTTAAGCTATAGTCTCCAAATCTACCTGGTATTACCTTCAAATGATCACTAGAATCTTGCTTCTCGATTGAATATCTAACTTCTTTCCCTACACCATCGTGAGCATCACCAACAAACTCGATAATTGCTTTTTCATCTGGTTCCGTTCCAAGATATGCATAGGTAGTATTGCCAAATTCATATAATCCTGAAAACCCAGGACCAAAATCAAGTAAAACACCATTCTTCATTTCCTCTGGGATATTTTCAAAGGTTATCTCCTCATACGATATTTCCCGATTCCCAAAATTAAGTAAAATAACAGCAATGACCAAAAAAAGAATAAAAGGCAATCCACTTCTTTTTATATATTCCATAGCTCCTCCTTTAAAAGAAAGCTAATACATTTTACCTTACAAACATTCGATTCATTCTTTCTTTACATACCAAAACCAAGTTCATTGAAACAACTTGCTGTAAAAAGGCATATAAAAGGAATACATTTAAGTAAATCATCGCCCATTCTGCACTCGATTGAAATCTAGCAAGCATTATACCAATTAACAGCATTGACCAAAAGTGAAAACTTGCATTGCATACCTTTTGCCAAATTGGGAAAAAATTATTTTTCGAAATAATTTGCATTGCTATAATTACGTACCACATCATGTGAACCGTAGTGAATTCAAAGATTCCATTTTCTCCTGTTAAATCGCTCCAGTTTAATGAAAATAAATTGGTAATATAAGTATTCATATTCCAATCGTTCCCAATAATGGATTGGAAAAGTTGAATAAATAAAGCATAAATTAGGGCTAATCCGATAATCGAAAATAACCAGTACGTTTGTTTTTTTACGATATATCTATAAATAAAGTGAGCAAACAATAAAGCTAAAATTGGAGTTGTAACAAAATAAGCTTGAAAATATGCACCAATTAATAATCCAGGACCCACTATGCTAGCTGCAATACAAATAATCGCGATAATAATTTCTTTATAGATATGGTTTTTTATTGAACTTGGATAGGTTTGATTGATCTCCTGCTGCAGTAATGGAATAGTTCCAAACTGTTGGATCACTGTCTGAATAGCTTCTCCTTTTTGGGCTCCTTGCTTTCGTAATGCATCATAGTGATCGTATAAATGTTGCTTCCATTCAGTCTCTATTTCTCTTTTTTCATCTCCAACAAGATGGACATTATCCAAAAGCTTTGTTATATACTCTTCAATCTCTTTAATTACCTGACGTTCCGACAATTCCATCACCTACAATTCGGTACATAATTCTTCTGAACACATTCCATTCATGCTTTTGTTCTTCTAATGCCTTTTTTCCAGATGAAGTAATTCGGTAATATTTACGTCGTGGACCATCAGTTGAATTTTGCCAATAGCTATCAACATGTCCATTTAGTTCTAGCTTCTTTAGCGCTGGATACAACGTACCTTCCTTGTAGGTAAGGAAGCCTTCGCTAATCTCATGGACCTTTTCTGTAATTTCATAACCGTACATTTCCTTCTCAGACAGTAAAGATAACAAAATCATACTTGTACTACCCTTAATTATCTCTGTTTTGCTCATTCTTTCACCTCCATTATATCGTTATTCTACTTACTGTATATCGTATCACTACGTAGCGTTAAATACAACCATATTTTTCCTTAAATTTTTATTGTTTAATTGTCAGAAAGTTACTATAATTTAAACCACAAAGCTATAATCGTAGGATGTATCTCACTATTTGTCATCCAGGGGGATTAATAATGGTTAATCATGATTCTATCTATTCAGTACGACCCGCTACTTTAGAGGATGCGAGAAAGGTTACCGATTTAATTATTGCATCTGATATTGAAGAATATGGTGTTCCGGATTGTACAATTGAAGATGTTTTAGGTATATGGGGGAATATCCCAATCAGTAAAAATACATGGATTATCCAAAATAATAATACCCTTGTCGGCTATGGATTTTTAGAAGAAATAAGTCAAGGTCGTCTTGATTGTTATGGATTCATTCATCCGTCCTGGTACGGACGTGGAGTAGGTCCTCTTTTACTTCAGAACATGGAGCAACGAGCACAAGAATATATTGTAAAGTACCAAAAAGAAAATATAGCTTACGAGCTAAACCAGTTCGTCCCTGCACAAAATCAACTAGCCATTCAATTACTTGATGGAAATGGATATCAGTTTGATAAAGTGTATAGCCGCATGGTTATTACAATGACAAATGAACCAGTGACAACAGATTTGCCAGATGATGTTCAACTCCTTCGATTTGATAAGAGTCGAGATTCACAAGGGCTTTATGAGGCTTATGTAGAATCATTTAAAGATACAAGAGGTTATTATGAAGAACCATTTGAAGAATGGATTCAAAAAAGAAGTACTGACCAACATGATCCATCGCTTTGGTATGTCACATACTATAGGGATGAGCTGGTAGGTTTTATTATCTGCAAGACCTTCCCAGAGGGAACATATGTTGAGTACCTTGGAGTAAAACGAATAGGTAGAAAAAAAGGGATAGGCGCTACTCTGCTTACCACCGTCTTCAAAGAGAGTTACCGAAGAAACATAACAACTGTTTTATTAAATGTTGATGCAAACAGTCTCACGGGAGCAAATCGATTATATGAAAGCGTCGGTATGAAACCAACCTTCCAAATTGCCTGTTATCAAAAAAAATCATAAAACTGTAAAATGCACACGAGTTTTCGTGTGCATTTTTTTATCCCTGTAACGCTGTTGTTGGTTCTTTCTTTCGAATGATTCCTACTAATAAGTAGACAATGGGCGTAGTCAGGATTGAAGCTATAAACTTAAAAATATACTGTGTAAAGATTAATCCAACTAGGACCGTTATTGGCATCGTTCCGATAAATGCAATCGTAATAAATATGCTTGTATCCACTAACTGACTTAGCATGGTTGATGCATTATTACGTAGCCAAAGTTTTTTCTGACCATGCTTAGCTTTTAAACGATTAAATACATAAACATCTAGATTTTGACTAACCGCGTACGAGATTAAGCTAGCCAAAATGACACGGAAGCTTCCACTTAAAATGGTTTCAAAAGACGTCTGTTCCGTAAACACAGGTGCTGCCGGTAGCTGAATTGTTATCGATATAAATATAAGTGCTAGTACTTGTGTGATAAGACCTGCCTGAACCGTTCGCTGTCCTTCCTTCTTACCGTATACCTCTACAATTACATCAATTAACGGATAGGTAAAAACATAAACAATAACTGCCGCAGGAAGCATTGCAAAGCTTCCTACACTAAATAGCTTAACGGCAACAATATTCGCTAATATAAGGAGTCCAACAAAAATGCCATTTAAATATAAAATCATATGAACTCCCCCTTAGCGGTTATCTACTTTTTCAGGATAAAGGTCATGATTCATTAATCTAAATTGAGCCATTTCCTCATATTTTGTACCCGGTTTTCCATAGTTGCACCATGGGTCAATAGAGATTCCACCACGTGGTGTGAATTTACCCCAAACCTCAATATAGCGTGGGTCAAGTAGCTTGATAAGGTCGTTCATAATAATGTTTACACAATCCTCATGGAAATCCCCATGATTTCGGAAACTAAATAAATAAAGCTTTAATGATTTGCTTTCTACAATTTTCTTGTCTGGTATATATGAGATATACATTGTTGCAAAATCAGGCTGGTGTGTAAGTGGACAAAGACTCGTAAACTCCGGGCAATTAAATTTTACAAAATAATCCCGATTCACATGGAGATTATCCACCGCCTCCAATACCTCAGGCGCATACTCAAATGTATACTTCGTATTTTGATTCCCTAATAATGTTAAATCCTTTAAACCTTCTTCAGTCTTTCTTCCAGACATAATAAAACCTCCCTATAAAATGTTGATTAACCCAACAAAAAGAGAGATTCACTTCTGCCATTCTATTGAAAACAGGAACATAAAACATAAAAAGCCATGTCCTTATATGGACATGGCATGACTGTCATGTATCCATAGTTTTTTATAGAGGGTTTCGGCTATGAACCTCTCCCGTTTAAGCACGGGTATCTTTTACATATATTATCGAACACCTACGAATCCGTCAATTAAAAAAATGTAGGTATCATCTTCCAACAGAAAAATCATTTCACTCTTCTTGCCGCTTGTTGAATGGGGTCCCACACTCCATTGTATGGCGGAGCATACGCCAAATCTAAATCCAATAGCTCGTCAACAGTCATCGAGTGGTACAAAGCTGTTGAAAGGACATCTATCCGTTTATCTACTCCATTTTCACCAATAACCTGTCCACCGAGTAGCTTTTGAGTTTCTTTATGATATACCAGTTTCACAGTTAACTTTTTATCATTCGGATAATATCCTGCAATATCCTTTGATTCAATAAATACAGTAGCCGTAGGAAAATTTAAGGCACTTGCCTCTTTTTCGCTCAGTCCTGTTCTTCCCAGTGAAAGGTCAAAAAACTTAATAATCGATGTACCTACAACACCTTTAAATGTTGCAGGTATGTTGACCATATTTAACCCTGCAATTCTACCTTGCTTATTCGCATGAGTACCTAGAGGGATATGATCATCCCGCTCCTTAACACGGTGGTATTGGGTTGCGCAATCACCTGCTGCATAAACATCCTCAATATTTGTCTGCATATAGGCATTTACTCGTATGGCATTATTCACACCTAACACTATGCCTGTTCCGTCTAAGAATGAAGTATTTGGTCGTATGCCAGTTGCAACAAGCACTATATCAGCTTTGATTTCCCCCTTGTCTGTCTTTATATATTCGACAAATTGGTTTCCGATAAACCCTTCAACCGATTCTCCCATTCTGAGTTTAACATTATGTTTTTTTGCTTCCTGATGTATTAGCTCAGACATTTCATTATCAAATATGCCAGCTAGCTGTTCATTTCTTTCGACGATGGTAACGTCTTTTCCTAATTCAGCAAAATTCTCAGCCATCTCTAACCCTATATATCCACCGCCAATGACAACAACTGATTGGACATCTCGAACCCCTTTGTAAAGGAAATCAAGAATTTCCTCTGTATCGGGAATTGTTTTTAAAGTAAAAATACCCGGTAGGGATACACCTTCCCATTTTGGTACGATCGGACTTGCCCCTGTTGCCACTAGTAACCGATCATATGATTCATCAAATCCTTCGCCTGTATTATGAATGATTCCACTTACAACTTTGTTTTTTATGTCTATACTTTTTACCTCATGAAAAACACGTGCATCGATACCATATTTTTGCTGAAATTCCTCTTGTGTCCGTGCAATCACCTTATCGGTTGATTCAATCTTACCGCCCACAACATAGGGTAAGCCACATTGCCCATACGAATAAATACCACCTTTTTCTAAAACAATAATGGAATTCCCTGAACTATTCCTAACTATTTGCATAGCAGCGCTCATTCCCGCTGCATCTCCTCCAATAATGACAAATTTCATACCAAACCCTCCCTTTTGTTTTTAGTTTCCTTTTTCTTCTTCGTTTTAAACATGGACTTTTTAAAAGTGATTATGAGCATCACTACCTACTTCTAATATGAGATAATTGTTCAAAAATTTTTGCCCCTAACAAACTGGTAATTAATTTGAATATGTTTTATTATTAGTGTACTAATTTAGTTGGAGGAAAAAACTTTGCTTATTATCGAAAGTGAATATAGTCCAGTCTATGAATTATTAAATAGCTTATTTGTCTTTTCATCCAAAAACAATTATCACGATTTCGGTAAATCGTGGGTAAATGATATTAAAACCAAAGTTAATGACTCCGAATTCCTATCTATTTTAGAAGAATCCGAACCGTTTACTTATTTAGGATATATGAATGTACTTATTTGGAAATCCCCGGCTAAGCATGATATTGTTACATTCTTTGAATGGCTAAAAAACCTAAAACCTGGGGAAATATATGAAATTCTTTCTCCCTACCTATGTGAAGGACTACCAGGAGAATTAAGCGAATTTCGGGATCACTTTCTTAGTCTCTTAAGTACCTGGCATCAGATTTATATGATTGATGAGAAGCTTAACAATAAGCTCATAGAAAAATCCAAATTATTGAATGGTGAAAAAAACAAATATGATCCAATTGACCTTATAGAAGAGTTAACAAACGGTATTCGTATCATCCCAACGCAGCAAACAAGTCTAGCTGTTCTAGTACCAAGTCACCATCTAACTCCATTGAATTTTGTCTCTGATCTGAATAATGTTATTTTCATCACCTATGCCTTTGATCTTCCAAGGGATGGTAATATGATTCCCCAAGTGAAATTATCAAGAATGACCCGTGCGTTAGGGGATGAAAAACGGCTTCAGGTTCTAAAATTATTGGCACAAAAATCATACAACCTAACTGAACTCTCTAAAGAAATAAAAATATCCAAAAGCAATCTCCATTACCACCTTACCTTGCTAAGAATTGCTGGACTTCTTAGGACTGTAAAGGACTTCTCGGCTAAGTATGAAAGATATGAAATTAGACCAAATATCTTTGCAGATTTAAAAACCATGTTAGATGAGTATGTGTTTGGAAATCTCTAAATCTTCGTATACTGAATAAACACCTCATGAAAAACATGAGGTGTTCTTATTTTACTTGATAGTCTCCGCTTGTGTTTGTATATAATAGTTAATGAGACCTCCTATTAGCTCATCAAGAGGTTTGAACTTGAATCCAAGGCTACTTGCAAGATTAGTATTGACAGAAAATGAACCTTCCATCGAATATGGCGAAATATTTATATCCCTACTTACATTAGCTACCTTGTTACTTCGTACCTCAATCACATCAATCAGTTCTTTTAACGAAATGTCGCCTTGCGAGCCAGGATTAATTGGTCCCTCAAACGTACTTCTTCCCATTTCATATAAAAATGCAGCAGCTTCACTTGATTCAATAAAGCTAAAACGTAATGATGGATTAGGAATCCCAATTGGTTCCCCTTGTACAATTTTATCGACATGGAATTTTAGTCGATTCGTATAATCATCCTTGCCAACTACTATAGGAAATCGAACCGCGACAACAGGAACATTGGAATTCTGGAAAAGAATTGCTTCTGCTGCTCTTTTTGCTTCCTGATAACCAGTTATCCCAGAATACTCATTTCTCTTTTTTAACTCAGGCTGGAAAGCTAATGGATTAAATTCACTTTCGCTTCTCAAATGACCAAAATCATACACGGCTTGGCTTGAGGTGAATACATATCTGCCAACTTTCCCATCAAGCACTTCCATTGCATCTCGAGCCTCTTCAGATGAATAGCAAGTTTGATCGTACACAACATCCCAATGTTTAGTAGTAAACGCCTTTTCTAGTGAGGCTCTATCCTCTCTATTAATAATTAGTCTTTCAACTTGGTCGCCAAACGAATCCGGTGTCGTTCCTCTAGTTGCAATTGTTACTTTTACTCCTTTATCTAGTAAAATATGAACAAGTTTTTTTCCGAAGAATTGTGTTCCACCTAATATCAATGCAGAATTCATGGAAAAGAGTCCCCCAATTGAAATATTTAATTTCATTTACTTTATTTTCCTTACCAATTAACCATAGCATCTTCTATAACTGTTGAATAGCCCTGTTTTTAACCCCTATTAATTAGAAATCATCTTCCCTATATCCGCAAAAATTTAGTCATTGGACTTGATTTGATCCTATTGTTTCTTCCCATTCGCTCAAATACATTATTTCATGGTTTTCTGATACTTTTTCTAAGTAAGTAATCAATTCAACACTATTACCATCTGGATCATTCAAATAAATCATTGCATGGCCATTATAGGGCATAACTATAGGTTCTATTGGGTCTAGTCCAAAATCTCCCCTTAGTTCTATCCCATTTTCTCTTAATTTCAATTTCGCCTTCTTTAAATCATCTAACTCTACCCTAAAGGCTAAATGACGTAATGAAGGGTGATATTTTGTAGATACTGCTTCATCGTTTTCCCATAAACCAATCCAGCTTTTGCCTTTCTCCACCCAAAAGAAAGCAACTTTTGATGTGTCTGTTATTTCGCTACATAGTTCTAAACCTAGTTTTCTGTAAAACTCTACTGATATCCTTAAATTACTTACAGGTAAATGGGCTTCATATAGTCCTTTAATCATCATATTTTCCCCACCTTCTTATAAACCAATATTCAATCAGTTATTTTAATAAGTTATCTTTCCTTAAAAATCAAGTTAAGAAATTCTCTCTTTATAGGTTATATGTATTTTCGTGTATAAGAAAAGCTCATCTAGTAGATCATTTATTTTTGAAGTCACATTATCGTAAAGATTCTTATTTTCCCTATCTATTGATATAGGATCAATAACCAATTGTCTGGATAACACATTTGCATATAAACTTCTTGCTACTGTACGCATATTATTTAAAGCGTTAATCCCGCCCTTTCCTCCTCCACATACAGCTATGAGACCAATTGGCTTATGCTCAAAATGTTTACTCCCCAAAAATTCAATTGCATTCTTTAAGGCACCACTCATTGCATTATGATACTCTGGCGTTACAAGTAGAATACCATCAGTTTTATCAACCGCGTTTCTAAGCAGTTTTACACTTTTATTTTCATCCTGTTCTTTTTCACCATTAAATAGTGGCAGCACAATTTCACTTAGATCAAATAAATCAATATTATATGCCTGGGATAAATACCTAGAGACAATTCTTGTGTTACCACTTTTATTTGGACCTCCACTAATAACTAACAAATTCAATTCCATTCAGCTCCAATACTTATTTATATATTTATAATAAGTTTGCAAGGAATTTTTTAACATTCGTAATTAGTCTCAATATACCTACATCTCAAGTCTGACGTTTTTCATAGTAAGCTGCTTTTGAAGCTTTATAAGGTTATAAGAGGGTAAATGTACATCTAAAAAAACGATGACTAATTTGAAGAATCATTTTTCACTTATAACCTCGATTGTATATGGATGATTTTTTATCTCGATTCTGTTAGTCTTGGCACCACTAATTTTCACATTAATGGGAGAGATAATCGGGATGTTGTTCCCCATGTACCACTCACGGGCTTTATGAACTACGATAAATAACCCATTATCATCACCAAAAGCTTTAAAGCTTTCAAAATCTCTAAATATCGGTAAATTGAGATCCCTAATTTCATTCTTCATTTCATCTGGATTTGTTACTGGGAATCCTATTTCACTCAAACATAGTAAGGAATGACTGTTAAAAGGCTCATTACTTTCGAAATGTACCCTTTCTCTTCCTATGAATTCTACAATGTTTCCTGTTGGGTCTAAAAAGAATAATGACTGAGCATTCCATGGACTAGGAAAAAGGATAATTTGTTCTCCTTTTTCAGTTAATAGATTAACTTTTTCGGATAACCATTCCTGAGCTTCTTTTATTTTTTCTATAGGAATGTTTATTGCAAAGTGATAATTTGATTCGTTTTTTCCTTTTTGAAATGATAGTTTTGAACATCCAATTGATAATGTAAATGATTCTTCATTTTCTTTGATTAAAGGTATGTGTAGCAAATCGATATAAAAACGTTTCATTTTTTCTAAATTAGTTGTTTGAAGTGTTACTTCTAAAATATTCATAAAGATTTACTCCTTTCATCTTTTAATGTCATTTAAGTTTAGGGAATGCTTTACCATATTCATCATTGTTACGATAAATCTATCAAATATCATTATATTACACATCAATTTGTTCATAACATTTTTATTATATTATTTGTTCAAATATTTTTGTATACTTTTATATTTAATTTTTTTATAATTAGAATCACATATGATAAAAGTAGAGGTGGATAAAATGAAAGCGATCGTATTTAATCCTGAGCTATCTAAACCTGTTATCGAGGAATGGCCATACCCAATTCCTGGTCCAAATGAAGTTGTTGTAAAAATACATTCTGCTGCATTAAATCATAGAGATGTAAATATTAAAAATTCTCCTTACACGAAAGATAAGTTCGTATTCGGATCCGACGGGGCTGGTACTATTTTTCAGGTTGGAGAGAATGTAGAGGATGTGATGGTTGGAGATGAAGTAATCCTTAACACTTATATTTCTTGTTTAAAATGTGAGGATTGTCTAAGTGGAAACCATACCTTTTGTAGTAGTGGTCGTGTTTTAGGGGGACTTGCTTGGCCAGGTACTTTTGCTGAGTATGTTAAAGTACCAGCTCAAAATGTTGCAAAGAAACCAAAACATCTTTCTTTTACTCTAAGCGCTGCTTTAGCACTATCTTTTGGTACTGCATGGCGTGCTCTTTTTTCCAAGGCAAAGATCAAGCCCGGTGATTCCCTGCTTATACAGGGTATCGGCGGTGGCGTTTCACTTTATTGTCTTCAAATTGCCGTTGCTTTTGGTTGTCATGTAATTGTTACCTCTAGTTCAAATCAAAAAATCGAGGCTGCTATTAAAATGGGGGCTGTAGCAGGAATAAATTATAAAGAAAATAATGTTTTAGAAGAGATAAAAAAAGTAACAAATAATAAAGGAGTTGATATAGTGGTATCGAGCTACGGAGGCTCAGTACCTTTAAGTATAGACGCAGCAAAATTCGGTGGAAAAATCATACAGTTCGCATACCTTGGTGATACCCTCCCTACTTTTGAAATTGATAAAATCATGATGAAACAATTATCTTTGATGGGTACTGGAGATCATACATATCAAGAATTTAAACAAGCTTTAAATTTTATAGAAACTCATAAAGTAATACCAACTATTTCCGAAGTGTTTTCCTTTAATGATTTTGAAAAAGCATTTCAATTAATGGAAGATGGGAAACAATTCGGGAAGATCGTACTTGAAATTAAGTAAGAAAATTGAAGATGCCTTTACCACAGTACCAAATACTGTGGTATTTTTCTTTATTTAGAGATCCCTTTATATAACGAAAAAAATTATCAATATCTAACCTTAATGAAATACTAAAGGTACCTTTACATAATTTGAGTAAAATTGTATGTAATTGATTAAAGAAAAAATAAAGGAGCAAACATCATGACCGATTTTAAAATCGTGTTTCTTGATATTGATGGTACAACTTTACGTCCAGACGATACAATTGAACAATCAACAAGAAACGCCATCATACAGCTTCAGCAGAAAGGAATTGAAGTTGTGCTAGCAACTGGTAGACCACTCCACGAAATAAGAGATATTGGAAACGAATTATCAATAACATCATATATAGCCTATAATGGTGCAATTGCAGTGCATAAAGAAGATACTGTTTTTAAAGAACCAATGAAGCCTGAATTAGTTGAAAATCTGGTAAAAATAGCAAAAGGTAATAAACATGATGTTGTGTTTTACACAGCAAACGAAAATGCCTTTACAAGTCTTGAAGCTGATATGGTAGAAAGGTTTATTAGGACCTTTCACCTCAAGCAGAACACAGTTTATCACGAAAGGGAGCAAGTAGATATCTTAGGGGCTACTATTATAACTACGGAAGAAAATAGTGAAAAGCGTTACCAGCTTATAGAGGGAATTCACCTTTCTCAAGTGAATGTTGGAGGAATGAGGACATGCCATGATGTCATTCGCGATCATGTGAATAAAGGGGTCGCAGTAAAAGCCTTCCTCTCAAAGGTCGCGTGTCTTCCCGAAAATGCGATTGCATTTGGGGACGGAATGAATGACAAGGAAATGCTATCTTACGTGGGGGCAGGGTTTGCCATGGGGAATGCACATCCTGATTTATTTACGTTTGCAAAATATAAAACAACCGATGTGAATCATTCAGGAATATTCAATGGTTTACAATCCCTTGGGCTGGTTGAATAACTTATTGGCTATTAAGCAAGGCAAAAAGGAAATTCCTATATTACTGCCTTGCTTCCTAACTCTATTTTAACCTATACTCTACCTTATTTTGTAATTGTATGTGAAGTTAGAATTTCTCCATCATCAGAAGCATCAAATACTTCAAAAACACGATAGACTGGTTTTTCGTTTGTATATCTCTGGAGCTCTTGCTCTAATTTAGGAAAGAGAACCTGATGAGCATGTTCCACATCATCCATCGTATCCCAATAATTTAGAGCTCTATATTCACCCGTAGGATCATCAAAAAAATATACATTCCCTCTAAAGCCTAATAATTCTCTGCTAATTCCGTCGAATTCTCTTGTCAGCTTTTCAGCTATTAACCTTTGTCCATTTCCTAATTTATATTGAACTAAACGTGCATAATACATTTCAGTTTCCCTCCCATTACTATCGATACATAGGTTTTGGGCCTACTTCACAGGTTATGAAATGGAAGGCGTTAAAGTGCGTATTCAAAAAATATTATTAGAACGCACCGCCTTAGAGCAAATATTCCAAACATAATAAATCACGATGAATTTTCGGCATTTTTCTACCATCAACTAACATCGCTATGTACTACTCCCTGTTCCTCTGCAGTTTTGGATTCCCATCCTTTACATACATCGACCCATTCCTTTGCATACGAATAAAGGAATAATTCTTCGCAAGTAAGTTCGATTGCAGAGTTTATGCTACCACATGCCGGAAAAAGGCTTTCGAAACGCTTCATTGATATGTCCAAATACACATTAAGTTCTTTTCTTAACCCAAATGGACAAACTCCACCTACTACGTGACCGGTTTGCTCAACTACTTCTTCGGGGGATAGCATCCTGGCTTTGAAGCCAAATCTATCACGAAATTTTTTATTATCGATTTTAGCATCACCTGCTGCGACAATTAGAATTGCATTCCCATCTTCCCCTCTAAAAGATAATGTCTTTGCAATTCTCTCAGGAAGAACTCCTATTGTTTCTGCGGCTTGTTCAACTGTGGCACTGCTTTTTTCAAATACCATTATGTCTTTATCACGATTCCATTGCTTAAAATGAGCTTTAACTGTTTCAAGTGACATTGTTTTCATCCTCTCTTAGCTAATCTCTAGGTAATACAGTAATTTACTTAATAAATCGTTCGCATACTCGGTTTAAACTTTGTTTTGACCCTCCAATACTTGAAACTCCCCTTTTATCTCCTACTAATTTAACACAAAATTTGTAAAACTCATAAAAATACAATCCGAACGAAATATTATACCCCTCTAAGTTTTATCTCAGAACTCAGTTATGTTGTAGTACGCATAAGAAAAATAGGCTGTTAAAAGCCTGTATAAAAAGGAAAAAGACCCTTACTCACAAGGGCCTTTTTGGTTTCTTTGATACCTTCGCATCTTTCACAACTGATAATATTACAATCGTACTTAGAATACAGAAAGTACCTATCCATTCAGCAAAACCGAAAGAGACATGTAACCACATAACTGATAAAAACGCTGCAGATAATGGCTCTGCGCAAGCCAGCAGACTCGTTTCAGTAGCAGAAATATAACGTAGACTTTCTAAGTAACAATAAAATGCTATAAGTGTTCCAAACACCACAACAAAGATAACAGCTGCATAAGAAGAGAGGGACCACTCTCCTTCGAATTTCCATGGTGGATGGATGAAACTAAATCCAATGCCCCCAATCAACATTCCCCATCCAACAACAATTTTAGATCCCCATTCAGTTAAAAGCTTATGGGGCTGAAGTGTGTAGAAGGCAAGTGCAAACGCAGAACTGATTCCCCAAAAGACAGCCCAACCAGAAATGGATAAGCTTTGAATGCTACCCCCAGTTACTAAAAAAAAGGTACCTACTACTGCTAAGATGACAGCAATAACCTCTTTACGATTTGGTAATCGCTTTGAAACTAATGCCAAATAACAAGTTATAATAACCGGTCCTAAATATTGCAATACTGTTGCAGTCGCTGCATTCCCGTGTTGGATTGCTGCAAAATATGTATATTGGACAGCCAGCATTCCAAATAGACCAAATAGGGCAATCTGGAATCGAGCTTCTTTTTTTCTCCAAATCTCCCAAACTCTTTTTCCCTCTTTTTGATAAGCAAATGCCAATAAAAGAGCTCCAGCCATCAATAACCGGATAACAACAAGCCACTCTGCACTAAATCCCTGCTGTTGGAACAAGAATTGCGCAACAGTTCCAGATGTCCCCCAAAGTATGGAGCCAATCAGTACTAAAGCTATCCCCTTTATTCTTCCTGAAGGTAATACTACACTTTCTGAACTCATCTCTTTTTTCCTCCATATACCCGTTTGAAAAGCGCAAGCGCCTGAGAAGAGGTCGTCAACTAAGAACCGCTACGTCCTGTGGCGAACGTTGACGTCAGCACTTCCTCGATAATGTAAAGCATTTTCTTCGTGCGATGATTATGCTGCCAGAGCTTCCCTTGTCCTTTGCAAGTCCGACAAGCAAATGTTCTGTGGCAAAAAAATCGCTCTCTACCTTTTCTTAACACAGGTTATTTGACCTCTAGCTGCTTAAGTAAAGATAATCGCAGAAGCTCATTCAGGGTGAAAACTGGCTAGGCTCTGGAGCTAGACATCGTAAACTACATTCATGCTCAAAATTTTATACTTTACTTTAAAAAACAATATATTTCCATATACTATAAAACAATTACTCTATTTTTAACATCTTTTTTTCGAAGATCCAATTTGTATAAAAATGTGGTCATTTGAGATTCTAATAAAAAAAGGAGGTGATTTCATGAAAAAAAGGATACTACTACTTACCCTTTTAATAATGAGCCTTTCGCCCACGACTGAGGCAGAAATCAAACCAACCTGTAAAGCATTAGAAGATATTTTCAAAACAAAAGTTTCGGCCGAAAACGGAAGATGTGGCGTAGAAATTATCCGAAAAGACCTAGACTTAACCCATATGGGAAAGAAAATGTCACCAGAGACAATGGAGGTGGTATTTCATTTTACGTTTGAACAAGTTGATAGTCAAACCGCTGTAATGGGTGAACTTGCATTAGTTGAGGATGAGGTCAATCCGGTAATTCGAGAATTACAAAAAGGCAATCTAGATGTCTCCGCTTTACATAACCATATGATTCATGAACAACCAAGAATCATGTATATTCACTTTCAAGGCATTGGCGATATGATTCAACAAGCAAATACAATTAAAAAGGCAATTGATAAAACAAAATAGAAAAAGCAGCGTATACTCACTTTTGTCTATACGCTGTTTCATGTATCCTTGGTATATTAACTTATTCTATAAAAACAAATACAAGTACTCCAATCACACCCAAACTTGAAAAAATGCCCCCACCGACTCGAGTGAAAACAAATACAAACCCGATAGCTCAGTCGCATCATTTGATTTCCAGCTTTCCGTGATTAACCAAAAGACAGAAGGTTTTATCAGCATTACTAAACCTAACAATATAAACAATATAAATAGGAAGATTAGTTCACACTCCATTATTGCGGCTTTTAATGTAATACGATCCTTTTATAGTTTTTGTTTCATTTTATTGACAGTAAAACACAAAAAACATCTTAGATTGCTCACAACCATTTTTTTAGTATTCTGTCGTAATAATTGGTGTTCCAATTGTTAAATCAATCACATCTATAGCTGTGTTTGTTCGTAAACCTATTTGCAAATTGATTTTATTATTCCCCGAAGTCAGTAACTCTGAATCAATACCTTTTGAGTATGCTGATACGGAAACAAAATCTTTCTCATTCAGTTGTTCGACTGCTTTTCCTCCTAGTTCGGATACAAAGCTATCAGCAATTGTTTGTAATTCTTTTTTTGATTGAAAGCTACCCGTTACAGTATAAAACGTAAGTTTATCATTCTTAAATGTTTGTGAAATCCATTCTAGTTGGTTATCAGTAAGACTCTTCCCCTTTGCCTCATGAGTAAGAGCTATTTCATATTGATTCCCAGTAGAGTATGCTTTTACTTTAAGCTTTTCTCTGATGCCATGAGCACCCGTTTTCTCACCATGCCACACATATTGATGTTCTTCCTCAAGTACGGTTCTCCACTTGAAGTCAGAATGTTCTTCCATGAACTTCCTTGTCTTTTTTAGAAGGTCATTATAGTTTGACGCTTGACTAATTTTATTTCTAGTAAAAGCCATCCAGGAAGTAACGGTAACCTCATTTTTATCAACAGCTTCTTTTATAAGAGCAATATCAGTTTGACTGAGTGCTTCTTTCGAGTTATTTGAATAAAAACCTGCAAGTAAACTAAAAGATAATACAAGTGCAATTGTCATTTTCATTTGCTCATCACCTCTGTAACAAGCATTGCCAAGCTATTCAAAATCTATACCTATCAAACTCACAAACTATAAGAAATACGCAAGCGCCATGAAGGAGGAACGTCAACTAAGAACTGCCACGTTCTGTGGCGAACATTGACGTCAGCACTTCTCAAAATTGCAAAGCATATTCTCCGTGCGATGATTACGCTGCCAGTGCTTTCATTGTCCTGTGCAAGTCTGACAAGCAAATGTTCTGTTGCAAAAAAGTCGCTCTCTGACTTTTCATTGCAGCTCGTTTTTGATCTCGAGGGGGTAAGCCGCTTGCGCTGGACATAGAAAACTATGTTCAAAATTTTATACTTTCTAACCCTAAAAAAAAACACCCCAAAAGCAGGGCTTTTGAGGCATCCTTATCTATTATTCACCTTTTTCACAATACCCGTTCCAATCAAATAAAATGAGAGGACTGTTACCGCAATAAGGAAAATTGCGCTAAACGGAATGATCTTCACACTCCACATATCCTTCAGGACCGTTGAAAGAATAAGTGGCCATGAATCAGAATTATTTACAGCTGATAATATACCTGATGCATCATTCTCAAATGTTACACTAATAAAAATTCCAACAACCCCTAGTTGGGCTATAAGGAATAATGTTCGTCCTAATTCATTAGCAATGATAGTAGATAATTGTGTCTTCATATTGGGAAGCATATATCGGCGTGTAAGGTTTAACGGTGTACTTCCAGTTACTACTCCCGCTTCGTAAAATGGCTTACCAGCAATATCCTTAGCTAGTCTATAGATTACATCTCCTACTCTTCCAACCTCTAACAATGCTAAAACAAGAACAAACCAAATTGGTCGATTAGGCGAATATAAAAAGAATGGAATCCCTACAATCATAACAAGTAAAAAGACTGAAGGAATATAAGAAAAGACTTGATGCCATATTTGTAGGATAAATTTAAGTATCCTCGAATAATAAGCACCAATTCCTAGGACAATGCTTATTACCATTCGTATCAGGACTACACTGAATATAATAAGTAATGTTTCCCTTGTACCAACAACTAGTCTGCTAAGTAAGTCGACACCTTTACGATCACTTCCTAATAAAAAGGCCTCAGAAGGAGGAAACGGCGGAGTTATCATTGTTCCATCCTCATTTTTTAGATACAAATGCTCCGTTAAGTCCTTATCAACAAAAGGAAGATATGGCCCGAAAATAGCCATTAATATGATACAGCTCAGTATTGTAATACCTGTAATAAGTGAGAGATTCCTCATACATGTTTTCCTTTCGGTAAAATTAGCACATTAAGAATCTGGAAGCAAAGATTCGACAGTAAAATAATGATTGTGAATAATAGAACAAAACCAACCGCAATATTTGTGTGCATATGAAAGTTAGTTCCTACGACAAAATTCTGAGGTGAAGCAATTGCCTGATAAAAATAAAATGCTGCACCACGATAATTCGTTAAGAACTCAACAATAAATAAGTTAGATAACAAATAAAGAGTCATGGTATTGCTATTTACATTAATTTTTTGCATAGCATTTTTAAGCATATGAACCGTGATTGTTTTAAAACGTGAAATACCTTTTGATTTCGCGGTCCTAATATAATCCTTTGTGTCCTCTTCAAGAAGACTTGTATATGTAATATTCGCAATCAAAAATAAAGGATAAATGGCTAGAAATAGACTACCAACAATTATATTCTCTAGCTTTTCATGTCCGAAAAAATCTATATGTGGAAATAGGCCCACTTCATATAGAAACATTAAGAATAGCTGTAAAATAATCATAAAAAAGAGATCAGGAACCGACAACATAAACCATGTCATACCACTTCCGAACCCAATTTTTCGGTTCCTGGTCATATAGTCGAAAACACCCTTTACTATCCCTAAAAAGAAACCAATAAATATAGATGGGATAAGTATCTTTAAACTCCTTGCTGACGTAGTGAAAATATGTTCTTCAACACTTGTGCCGTCTATATACATTCCTAGTCCGTCATTATCTTTAATATAAACAAAAAACTCTTTTATATTGGATACATGCTTTTCAACACTATATTTATAAATTATTTTTTGTATATCACCATATTCACTAGTTTCATAAACAACGTCTCTTGGGATAAAAATTAAAACGAGCAGAAAAATAGTTGTTAAACACCATAACGACAGCTGTTTTAAGAAAACAGATAATATAGATAACTTCATTCTAAAAACTCCGTTCCATGCAAAAAATTTGAAACCCACATAAAGTCTACTAAATTAAGAAAAATTTTACAACTATTGTAAAATATCATTTTCTTTTCTATCTGCTCTTGCTATGATTAACATAGTTTTATTGCTAGGCTTTCCTTTTTTAAAAAAATTAGTTTGTTTAGTTCTTTCTTTTCTGTACATTCTATTAAAGAAAAACATGGAGGTGTGTTGTATGAAAACAATATCTGTTTCGTTTCATAAAGAAGATGGCGTTGACACAATGAATGTTGGTATTCTAGAAGAAGAGGATTTCCAAAAGGTAACGGAAGGTGGAACCAGACATTTATTTGAGTTAGACACAAACATCGGGTTATTTGTCTTTTTTGATGGTGAGGACGCTGAAGGAAAATTACATTATCTTGCCTTACAATATGAGGAGGAGAATGAAGAACCAAGCTTCTGCTTTTCATTTGAACTAGCTGATTTTTATGAATTTATGGCACTTTACTTAAATGACCTTGAATTCTCCGCTGAAAATGAGTCGGAAGATGAGGAGCAAGAGTATGGTCCAATTCATCATCTAGCCCATTTGTTATTTCACATCGTGGAGGATGCAAAAAATTCACGGTAGAAAGTAAAATCTTACTAAGACTAATCCAGACCAACGTAAAGAGCCTGAAGCTACGTATGAAATGGTACATAAATTCAGGCTCTTTTTTTAATCATGTCATTTAAAAACAGTAATACCGGAAATCTTAAATTCAACAGCATTTTTATTATAGTACTCCGTTTTAAATGCCCAGGTTTGCCCCGGCTTAAATCGTTCCAGGCTGTCAATAGTTGAATCTATTACATTGCCATCCTTATCAAACAACTGTATGTCTACATATATTGAGGAATACTCTTGATCGGAATTATTTTTAATAGTTCCTACTATGTATTCATAATAATCATCATGTGTAGTTTCTAGTTCTGAGATTACTAAACTGTACTCAGTTTCAGCCTCTTGGGCAGATAATGCATATTCTGGTGGCTCGTGGTCCACTTCATAGTCTTCAAATTCTTCATCAACGCTACTTGAACTCCCCTCTTCAATGCCATATTCATCAGTTGTTACCTCATCATAAATGCTTGTTCCAATCAGAAATAGAACAAATATGAACGCGACTACTCCAAAGCAACCAAACAGTCTAAAAATGCTACTCTTTTTCCTAGGTGTAGTTTCACCTGTTTCAATAGACGTTCTCATACGATCATTCTGAATAAAACTAACCTCCATATAGTCTTGAACGATATCAACAAAGGGAGGTATATCTATTGAAGGGATATTTTTAATAACCACTTTCTTATTTTGAACAAAAAGCTCAAGTGTTGATTCAATCTCTTGTTTTTCTTGGTACACATGTTCCAGTTCCCCATAGGGTATTTTAATTGATTTAGTTATATAGCTATCTGTATATACAAAAAGTACACGTTCATCAGTGGCTAGTAACAAGCCCTTTTTGCTTTCAAACGTACCTAATGTAATAAATAAAATAGACTCATCTTCAAACAGGATCGTTGGTAAATCCTGAACTTCACGAAAGGATAAAATATGGTCGGCTAACCCAAATTCCTTTATATCTTTGATAATGGCCTCTAACCTATTCAAGAGCTCCCCACCTTTTTTTACATTTCTCATTTCCATATCATACCATGGTTTGAAAATAACCTACCTAAAAAATTCGTCATCACAAAAAAACCAACCAAAAGTAGTAGTTCTTATGTACCTGTTCAGCATATATCTCTCCCTCTTTTTGAGAAGAGGTTGAGGATCTCATTTATCTTTGAAATAATAAAAGTACAATAAATCCAAATATTACTACTAAAAAATAGTTTTATATTTTTCTGACACCGCGAAAGGAGAAACAAGAAAAATGCTCATTGATATGGTATTTACACTCATTTTTATTCTAGGAGTTTATTATTTAATCCGGTATCGGAACAATGTAAAAAATGCCGTACTCTTAACAAAGCAAGCAGATTTTCCTAAAGGAGAAAAAGAGATGAAAAGTGTCCTTATTCCTCCAGAGTGGAAAGAAATGCGTCCCTTATCCAACTCAACTAAATCCTACCTTTACGTTAAATGGGGAACAGTAGCTGCTGTAGTTTTATTACTTATCCTACTAGTGACAGTTCTAACAACTGATTTATTTGGTTCATCCCTCTTTACAATTGCATACCTTTTTTTCATTATTATTCGTTCAGTCCAACATCCTGGAAATCTATATATTTTGCCTAATGGGATTATTCTTCATGGAAAATACTTTCCGTATAATAAGGTACAAAAATACGAGGTTGAAAGAATTGTACGCTGGCACCAACTTTATGGATTAAATGACCGGGTCAATTTTGGCTATAAGTTAATCATCCAGGTTAAGGGTATTTTTCCAGATAACCATTTTTTAGTCATTGAGGACCAGGAAAATCTTGAAAAAATAATTGGGCTTTTAGAGAAGAAAGGAGTTCCTGGTATACGAAAACAACACACCTCTGCAAAATAAGACGTTTGGTAAAACAATTACATGGGGTACTTCCCCATGTTTTTCAACTGTTACCTACAATCCCTCATCAACTCCCAGACTTGCATTTTGATGCTTTAACTTTGTCCTATTCTCTCCTTTATTCATTTCAACAAATCAATTACCCTCTCATAAACTATTACAAACTTTGTTTAATAAACTATATCGGAGGTGGCAACACTGATTCATACTGTAAAAACTGGGGAAACACTAAATCAGATTTCAAGGGATTATAGATTACCTCTACGTACAATCATCCGAGCCAACCCAACTATTAATCCTTCACTCATTTATCCTGGCCAATTGATTGTTATACCTGGTTTCCCAGACCCCTCAACCCTTCTTTATCAAATTGAGGTTTCAACATCAAACCGGTATCTTCGTCTAAAAAAGAATGGCCGATTACAAAAACAATACCCAATAGCTGTGGGAAGGATTTTGCATGCAACCCCAACAGGTAACTATATTATTATCAATAAAGCTCCTAATCCTGGTGGACCTTTTGGTACTATGTGGATGAGTTTGTCTAAAGAACATTATGGTATCCATGGAACAAACGACCCAAACTCAATTGGCAAAGCTGTTTCAAGAGGCTGTATTAGAATGCACAACCGTGATGTTGAAGAATTAGCTGCTATCGTTCCAATTGGTACCCCAGTTTTTATCCACCCATGATTTCTTGGGTTAAATTAACAACCCAAAAACACGAATGAACGTTCTGTTTTTTGTTGATAATAGAATGTACGTTCGTATATAATATAAAAAAAAGGAGATGGTTACATGAAGGGTATTCTAAGTCGAGCCCTACTAGAGAAAACACCAATAGAAATCATCTACATGTCTCAAAACGGAATCCTTACACAGCGATTCATTGAAGTTATAGAAATCAACGAAGCAACAATCAAGGCATTTTGCTTACTTAGAGGTAAGAAAAGGACATTTAAAATAGAAAGTATCCTGTCAGCAGCTGTACCTAGGAAAAGAGGGAATGTTAAACATGCAAATTAGAACCTTGCAATCACGAATGGAAAACACGGAGCAGGAAATACTTGAACAAATTGATAAGTATATTAAAAAGAGAAACCTCTCTCCTTCCATACGTGAGCTCTCTAAGCTATGTAAATCAGTGAATTCAACTAGCACAATTAAAGCATATCTTGATCGAATGAAAGAAAAGGGTCTCATTGATTATGAACCAAGAACCCCCCGATCCATTCGAATAAAAAAGGACTGACCAATAAGCAATCCTCTTAGTCAGTCCTTTCTTCTTTTAAACAAAAGCTGGAGTAATCCTGCATACATTTTTCAAAATATACGTCATTCAGGTGATTCCTTACTTCCAGATGCAAAGTGAAAAATCAAAGCTTATTATCAACATCTGAGGTATCTACATTGTCTCCAAACCAGTCAACAAGCTTGGTTTTCGCCTTTGATTTTACTTCTTCATCAATGTGAATTGCCACTTGAAATAGAGCTACGCCTAAGGCACCTAAATCATCTGTAAATCCAACACCAGCAGCAAGATCAGGTATTAAATCAAGAGGAAAAATAAAGTACCCTAAAGCCGCTAAAATAGTTATCCTTGCTTTAGCTGGTAAATCTGGCTTTTGAAGAACATAATAAAGCAATAGGGCTGTATATACGACAGAATGGCCTGCTCGTAAAGAAAACTTTTTTAGCTTTTCCCAGAACTTCTCTTCGGAATAATGCTTATTCATATCATCCATACTAGAACCTCTTTTCTACCTTTAGTTAGATAATTTGACGCTACATGAAATATGTCTATTCTTAAGGTGTGAATTTTTCTAAAACCTACTCGTAAAAATTGCTAGCACTGATAGATACAGTTCATCTACATTTGATTCCAGTTTAACGAGAGTTTCTAAGATAAACAATCCGAAACCCGTAAATACCCCTACAGAAAAAGCCCCTAACTACCTGACATCCTCAGGTCACTAGGGACATTTGGGTGGTGATTATATTAGAAGCTTTTTTCAAGCTCGTCAACAAGAGAACCAACATAGGCAACTGCTTTTTTGATTGGTTCAGGGGTCGTCATGTCTACTCCGGCTAGCTTCATTAATTCAAGTGGTTTTAAAGTTCCGCCAGCTTTTAACGCAGATAGCCAACGATCAACAGCTGGTTGCCCTTCCTCTTGAATCATCTGAGCAGCAGCAGTAGAGGCAGTTAGACCAGCTGAATACGTATATGGATAAAGGCCCATATAATAATGCGGTTGACGCATCCATGTTAATTCTGCACCCTCGTCCATTTCTACTCCTTCTCCCCAGAAAGCAGCGAGAAGCTCTGTCTTTTGTTCGCACAATAATTTAGCCGTTATCGGTGTACCTTTGTCAGCTAATTCATATACCCGACGTTGCAATTCCCCTTCGAGTACATGAGTAACAAAGTTATGATAATACGTTCCCAAGGATTGAAGGATTACCCATCGTCTCATTCGTTCGTCATTTGACTGAGCTAAGATATGCTTACTTAATAGCATCTCATTCATTGTTGAAGGTGCTTCAACAAAATAGCGAGATGGTCGCATATTTGAAATACGTTGATTTCTACCTGCTAACACAAAGTGACCGGCATGTCCTAATTCATGAGCAAGTGTAAACGTGTTTCTCATTGAATTCGTCCATGTCATGAGTATATACGGATGTGCACCGTACGGACTTGAACAAAAAGCGCCTGATCTTTTTCCAATATTATCTGCTAAATCTACCCACCGATTTTTGATCCCTTGTTCCATAATCTCGATATATTCAGTACCCATAACCTGCAGAGAATCTAGAACTAGCATAGACGCTTCCTCATAGGTAACCTCTGGATTAAAATCAGGATCTAATGGTGCCTTTAAATCGCTGTAATACATTTTATCTAAGCCTAATACCCGTTGCTTTAATTTTGCAAGTCGGCGCATATGTGGTGCAAGTTCCATTTGAATTGTATCTAATTGATTGTGATACATTTCCTTCGTCACCTGCTGATCCACTAAAAGCATATCAGTTACAGAATCATACTTGCGAAGACGTGCTTCTGTCACTTGTTTCTTCACTTCAGTTGCATATGTTGCTGCATACGTATTTTTGTATTGATTTAATGTTCTAGAAAAAGCGGATGCCGCCTTCCTACGTATTTCAGTATTAGCTGAATCCTCATATTTCGGAAATAAATTAAAGGTCAATTGATGCTCCGTTCCATCGTCAGTTGTGAAGGATGAAAACTGCATATCTGATGTTTTACTTCTTTGATAAATCATATAAGGTGAATGAAACACCTCTCCAAAAGCAGCCAAAACCTCTTCAGCCTCAGGAGCTAACATATGGGGTTTCGTTTCTAACATATCTGTTAGTGTCTTATGAAACTCCTCTAATCTTTGCTCTTGTGTTATGTATTCTTGGACTTTATCGTGATCCAATTCGAGAAGCTCTGATTGTATAAATGACATACTTGCACCTAAACTAGATAAAACGGAAGCTACTCTAGCTGCATTAGCTTGATATGACGGATTGGTACCATCTACAGACATCTGCAAGTCTGCATAAGCCATAACCCGCATTACTCTTTCCTGGAGGGCATCTTTGGCAACTAAGCAATCTAGTAATGTACGAGCATCCTTACATACTTGACCTTTATATTGAGTTACACTCTCTGCATCATGCTGAACAGCTTCAAGCTCCGCTTCCCATGCTCCCTCTGTTTCAAATAAATCTCGCAGATTCCATGTTTGTTCAACAGGAACCTCAGAACGTAGTAAAGTACCCTTTGCCATACAAATTCCCCTTTCCAAAGTATAAAACAAACCTCTGTATATTTCGTAAGGCGAAATAACTTACTTACATTATATAACAAACACCCTATCCTGAAAATGAAATTTCCATAAAAAAAGCAAAAGTCAGGATTTTCTCCCAACTTTCGCTTATAGTGAGTGTTCAAAAAGTCGACGAATCAGAAGCAAGAAGATCAAGAAACGACAGACTCGAGGACCGGAGCGAGGCAACTACGTTGAAATTACTTCTTCGCTGCCTTGTGCTGAGGAATTTACCTCCTTGAATAGTCTAGTAGACGCAAGCACATATACTTGGTATTCTTTCTAACTTGGTCTACAATACGCCGAGATTCGAAGCTTATCATTTGGTGGCTTTTTGAACATCCTCTTATATCACTTATAACAAGCCTACCATTTGAAGACCATGTCGAATCCCATCATCCTCAACAGATTTTGTCACGTACTTCGCAACAGCTTTAACCTCTTCCTCAGCATTTCCCATTGCCACACCATTTTGAATACTTGCTAACATTTCAATATCATTTAACCCGTCACCGAAGGCATATTGACGTTCAGGTGGAAAGCCTAGTTTTTCAACTATCTTTTCAATTCCCTTCGCTTTTGATCCACCTTTTGGAAGTACATCAACAGAAACAGGATGCCACCTGATAAAATCAAATTCCTTAAAGTGTTCTTCATATTGCTTTTCTTCACCTTCAGGGCAGAAAAGAAGTGTTTGAAACAGATTTCTTTCCTTGTAGTAATGTGGATCAAATGTAGGAAATCCATTTATTTTTAACGTTTGAATACTCTCTTTTATATAGTGGTGCTCTTGAATATTTGCTTTCATATCTTCATGATCCATATACACAACCGGGTGTTCATTTTCCAAGGCCATTTCTGTTAATTGTAAAAGGGCTGGTACATTTAGTGGGTTTGTATAGATTACTTCACCATTTAGAACAACGTACTGCCCGTTATAGCTAACAAAAGTAGTAATTCTCAGTTCATCTCGCAAATCCTCAAACATAAACGGTGCTCTTCCAGTGGCAATAGCAACTTCATGCCCCTTTTCTTTTAACTCAAAAATTGCATCCTTTGTTGAAGCAGGCAGCTTTTTTTCATGATTTAGCAATGTACCATCTATATCAAAAAATATTACACTACGTTCTGTCATTGTTGTCACAACTCTCCTTTATCAATAATAAGGGTAGACGTTATTTCTAGTCTGAATACTATATAGATTCTACAGGAAACGAACTTCTAGTACAATTAATGGGCTCCATATCCCAACTCACCTTGTAAGAAACTTTTGAGTACAAGCAAAAGTATGTGTTTATCTGCATACTATTAGTAGTACTTCTTTTTTCCTATGTGAAGTATGAATGATTCGTCAAGGAGTGCTGTAATGAAAAATACTTGGCTATTGGGGTTTGGCTTTTTTAGCATTAGTCTTGGATGGTCACTTTATAACGGGTTTGTTCCCTTCTTTCTTGATAATTACTTAACGAGCACAGCACTGATTGGGTTTTTAATGACTATTGATAATTATATTGCTCTTTTTTTACAACCTTATATTGGGCGACACAGTGATGGAACGCAGACACGTTTCGGTCGACGAATGCCATATTTATTAATTGGTATTCCGTTTGCTGCCTTGTTCTTCGCCCTGATTCCACTCCATACTAATTTACTAACTTTGCTTATCTTCATGTTGTGTATGAACTTATCCATGGCTGTTTTCCGATCTCCAACCATTGCCCTAATGCCAGATATTACTCCTGAATCACAACGGACCAAAGCAAATGGAATTATTAATTTTATGGGTGGATGTGGTGCGATACTAGCTTTTAGTGTAGGTTCGTTCTTATTCAGCTTTAGTGAATCACTTCCATTTTTTGTCGTGTCGGCTGTCTTCTTACTTGCTCTTTGGATCGTGTTTACAAATATTAAGGAGCATCGTGATGGGATTTCTTTGACAAATACAGAAGTTCCAAAAATCAATTACAAAGAAGAATTGAACGCTCCGACATTATACCTACTGGCAGCCATTTTCTTTTGGTTTATCGCAATTCAAGGCATGGAAGCGCTTTTTACTTTATACGGAGTAAACGAACTTGGTCTCTCCCAAAGTGCATCTGCTTTCTCTTTAACCTTCTTTTCCTTAAGCTTTGTTTTATCTGCTATCCCTACTGGATTACTTGGTGCAAAGTTCGGTAAAAAAAAGGTAATCGTGATAGGTGTTATCGGGCTAATCCTCTCTTTTTTATTATTAAATTGGGTAGATTCCGTCATATATCTTCGAGCCATTTTATTTATCGGAGGGGTCTTTTGGGCATGTGTCAATATAAATGCCTATCCCTTTATCGTTTCGTCAGGAAGCAAACACAGCTATGGTACACGAACAGGACTATATTATTTGGTTTCATCATTAGCTGCTATTATTTCTCCCCCGACCATCGGCCTATTTATAGACCTTTTTGGATTTAGTGTTTTATTTTTAGCTGCTGCTGGGAGCTTATTTTTTGCTCTTATATGCATTAGTAGGGTGAATGACAAGGAAACACAAAACCTTGCAACTAATAATCTGTAGTACTCACAAAAGCGACGCTAATGGATTTTATCCAATGAGGAATCAGTTCTTTTTTCACTCTCACAAACTATTCTTAGAGTGGGCTAGACATATTATTTCAATTACACTAATCTAGAAGATGTAAAATAGTGACAAAAAGAGGATTAATAACTATGAATCTTACAACATTTTATTCGTTGTGCCTTCAGGGAGATATTACATCTGCTATTGAATTACTAGAAGCAACTTCACCCAAAACTCCTGAGGAAGATACATTATTAGAAAAATATAAAAAGAGGTTTTATGGTGAAGAAATGATTGGGATTGAAATTTCAGACCCTTGGATTAGAGATGCCATACATATCTATCATAACTATTTCCATGATGTCCTGATGAAAAAGCTTCATGAGTATAAGGCTGAAGAAGAGCTAGCAAAAAGATTAAGTTCCTTTTTAGAAGAAAGCTTTTCTAGCGCTGAAGATGCAGAAATCGCATTAAAGAAGGAATTTGAGGTTAGAGGCTATTACTTTTTGGGTGGGGTCACTCCACCTTATCGAGGTCCTTATATTTGGAAAACACAAGAAAAGCTCACATATGACGTGGTGTTACCTAATGAAACTCAAACAATAACAGTCTATCATATGAAGGATTTCCTAATGGAAAGCTGGTTAAGCTATGTAACCTTAGAACATAAAGGAGCCGGTGGCTGGGCGAACGAATCAGGCGTATTTTGTAACTACGATCGATATAAGGATGATTTAGAAAGCAATCAATACGTAATCTCCTTTTTAAAGCATGAGGCACAGCATTTTAACGATTATCTTCATTATCCAATTTTGGAATCAAAGGATTTAGAGTATAGAGCAAAACTTGTTGAACTCATCTATTATGATAATCATGAAGTACTTGAAAAGTTTTTGATACAAGCAAAAGATGACCCACAGTTCCCCCACCCAAAAGCAGCCTATGAAGTTATTAAAGGTCTATCAAGAAAGGTGCATCAGCAAAACTATAATAATCACATGGAAGAATGGAAGGCGATTGATTATAACATTATTTCTTCATACGCTTTGGAACTGCATCAAGAAAATACCATGCTGCTAAATGAACAAAAAACAAGCTTTTAACACATAATATCAAATGAATTTTTCTCGGGGTTCAGTATAGGTGCCTTGGACTGGCAGATTGTCAGTCCTTTTTAATATGCATTTTTCACTATGAATCACGCACTGAGTATAGTACCTAAACTCCAAATTGTTCTTCTTGTTATCTCTCTACTTATCCACCTCAAACTATACAGACAAATATCACATATGTTAGAATGTAAAAATGGTTACCTTAGGTAACTAATTACCGAAGCAAGGGGTGTTTTTCATCGAGACCTATCAAAAGTTTTTTCAACATGTCACTTTAATGTATCGACCTTTTGAAAATCGTCTCAATACTGAGCTCAGTAAACATCAGCTATATAGAGCCCAATGGTCGATTTTGTACTATATTGTTAATTTTGGAGCTCCAACCCTTGTCGAACTCTCCCAATACTTAGGAGTTGAGAAACCAACTGTGACAAGGACCATTACCAAATTGGAAGATCTAGGATACGTAGAACAAATGCCTGGAAAAGACAAGAGGGAAAAGAGAATGCAGCTTACCTCGCTTGGCAAACAAGTATATGTTAATGTACGCGTGGCAGTTAACGAATTTGAGCAGGAGATTTTAAAAGGAGTAACAGAAAAGGAACAACTAGAAGTAATCCGTATAATGGAAACCATACGGAACAATCTAACAAAGTAAGGAGATCAATATGGAATTAGCAAAACCTAGACTTTGGACGAAGGACTTCATCATCATTTCGTCCTTGAATTTTTTATTAACTCTTATATTTTATCTATTGATGGTAATCATTGCCGTGTTTGCGGTCGAAGAATATAGCGCAACTACTAGCCAAGCAGGTCTTGTAACTGGAATATTTATTATCGGGACTCTAATAGGACGCCTATTTACAGGCAGGTACATTGATACAATTGGCCGTAAAAAAACACTATTTATTGGACTACTGTTTTTCACAGTTACGACTTTCTTGTATTTTTATCATGCAGGTATAACATTTTTACTTTTTAATCGCTTCTTACATGGAATTACTCTCGGTATCGCAAGTACTGCAACCGGGACCATAATTGCCCAGATTATCCCTTTTAGCTGGAGAGGAGAAGGAATTGGATATTATAGCATGAGTGCAACACTTGCAACAGCCATCGGGCCTTTTATTGGTCTTTATATGAGCCAACATACCAGCTTCCATGTCATCTTCATTTTCTGTCTCGCCTTAGGGGTTTTTAGCTTGGTCATATCCCTATTCGGGAAAGTACCACCTCCAGAAATTCGTAAAAATAAAATGGTAGAAGCAAAAGGGGTAAAGCTATCAAGCTTTATCGAACCTAAGGCAATTCCAATTGCTTTTATTACCCTCGCAATTGCATTTTGTTATTCAAGCGTTTTATCGTTTATTACCTTTTATGCAAATGAACTTGAACTAGTAACAGCTGCTAGCTTTTTCTTCTTAGTATATTCAATTGCAGTATTACTCTCCCGTCCTTTTACTGGACGCTTAATGGATATAAAAGGGGCAAATTACGTGATGTATCCAGCCTTTATTTTACTTACATTTGGAATGCTTCTACTAAGCATTGCGAACAATAGCTTTATATTATTAGCTGCAGGTGCCCTCATCGGTCTTGGATTTGGTAATATGCAATCCTGCACCCAAGCAGTTGCAATTAAACTCACACCACCTCATCGAATGGGATTGGCTACATCGACATTCTTTATTTTTCTCGATGCAGGACTTGGATTTGGTCCTTATTTGTTAGGATTCATTATTCCAATCGCTGGCTACAGTAACCTATATCTACTCCTAGGCGTTTGGACAGTAATCACTTCTATTCTCTATTATTTCTTACACGGAAAAAAGGAATGTATCATGAGAGGGAAAAATACGGCTACCTTATCAGTTTAATAGCAATAGCCTGATTCCATTTTTACTGAAATCAGGCTTTTTTCTACAATTTTGTGTGAAATCGTTATTAATATAGTAAACAAACGCTTGATTGATTTTCAATCAAGCGTTTGTTTACCTCTTTGTTCCAAGGATGCCAAGGCATTTCATTTTTAATCAAACGTTTGAATAAATGTCTGAAAACTACCCTTTTAACAGAAATTCATTCCCATCTTCATCACTAAATTGAACAAATGTACCCCATTGCATTTGCTGTGGTTCACCTTTAAATACAACACCATTGGCCTTCATCTTATCATATGTAGCAATTACATCATCACATTCAAATACGATGGAAGCCTTCATGTTTTCTGAACCCTGCATCATTGACTTTGGATAAATTACGAGACGGCTTTTCTCATTTTGTGGTGCGACTTCAAGCCACAGAGCATTAGGTCCCATTTGATGTTCAGCAACAACACCAAAGCCTACCTTCTCTGTCCAGAATTCCTTTGCTTTTAATTGATCTTCCACATATACTGCAACAGATGCTATATTTGTTATCAACTTCATTCACCTCTAAGTTATTTTAATATAATATGAATATCGCATATTTTGTCTCATATTTTCAATTATCTTACTCATTTCTAGGACGAATCATCATTAATGAACCTACCACGAAAAAAATTCACGGGTGTTCTTGGCTAGGTCATAAAGTAAAACATAGAATATTTTATTTCTTTATGCCCTCCAGTACAAATCGGACCAGATTTTCCGTTTCTTCTTCGACATCGATATCATCATTATTTGTTAAAACAAAGGTTGTTACAAGATACCCGCCAAATAAAGTAGCTACCATTTTTAGGATCGCATTTGTAGGAAGGTCCATTATTTCCCCTCGTTCTTTAAATAGATCAATCATGTTGGCAACACGTTTCCCTACAATTTCCGTGAAAAAAGGAAGTAGCTCTAATCTCAATGCTTCACTGTATAATAGCTCTTTAACAAGTATTTGAAAAATCTCTTTATTCTCCATTACAAATGCTATTCGATTCTGAAACAATCCTTTTAAAAAATCTTCAAAGTGCAAGGTGTTCTCTGTTACTACTTCTTTAAACACGTTTTCTGCCATCCCAGGTAATGCTTCTTTTAAAAATGGAAGAATAACTGAAAGCAATAAATTATCTTTTGTGCCATAATGACGAAAAATAGTTCCTTCCGCTACCCCTGCTGCCTTTGCGATTTCACTTGTGGAAGTATTCGCGTATCCTTTTTCTGCGAACATATTAATCGCAGTCTCTACTATTTTTTGTTGTTTATCGGTTTGTTTTTTTGATAATTTAGTTTGCTCAATTAATGCATCTAATAGATTATCTTTAGACAACTATATCCACTTCCTTGTCATTACCTTACTCACAATGCTCTGTACTTTTTCAATGCGAACACATTTAGTATAATAAAAATTGTCGCAAAAGTAACTAATACCAGTAGATTACTGGTTATTTCTCTAAAACCTTCACCCATATACATAACTCCTTTTAGAGCATCTGCTGCATAATACAAAGGCATTACCTTCGCAATAACCTGTAACCAGTCTGCCATCCCTTCAAGGGGAATAATTCCTGAAAAGAAGATTTGTGGGATAACTGCAATCGGAATAAATTGAACCATTTGAAACTCGGATGCCGCAAAAGATGATAAAAGAATCCCAAGAGATAAAGCAACTAACGCAAGGAGAAGATTAATTAGAATTACATACCATAAAGATCCTTTCAGTGTGAGGTCCAACACATGTGTTGAAAAAAGTACAATGATGAGTGTCTGAAGAACTGCAAACATACCAAATCCCACTAAATAAGCCGTAACAATTTCTCCTCTACGAATCGGTGTAGACATTAGTCGTTCTAGTGTCCCTGATGTTCTCTCCTTCAATAATCCTATTCCAGAGATGAGGAATACAAAGAAGAAAACAAAGAACCCAATCAATATTGGACTAAGAACATCAAAGAATACTGTATCACCACTTCCATAAACGTACCTTGTTTCAAGGTTTATTTTTGCAACATTGGCCATTGCAGGAACCTGTTTACTTACATTTTCTTGAGCATGTGCTGCTAGTATTTGATTAACTTTCATCTGTAACGCCTTTGCAGATGTTGGATCACTGTTTAGTAATGTGAGCTCTGGCCTCCCATCTTTAATGCGTAACATTCCATCAAGATCATCTGCAATTATTGTTCCTTCAACGTATGTCAATTGTTCATATTCTTTAACAAGAATATCTACTTTCTCAAGTTTTTCTACAAGACTATCCTCTACATTCTTTATTCCTAAAGATGGATTACCCGTTTCGCCATTAAATAAGACGTACATAAGTGATAAAATAAGTAATGGAGCAACAAATAATAAAGCAAGTGTCCGTTTATCCCGAAGCAGTTGTTGAATAATCCGTTTGATCAAGGCATACACTCTCACCGGGTATTCCTCCCTGCATATAAAAATACTTCATCAAAGTTATTCGCTTGATAAGTATCTTTTAACATTTTTGGTGTTCCTCTAGTTAATATTTTTCCATCCCTTACCAATGCAATGAAATCACATTTCTCGGCTTCGTCCATAACATGTGTTGTTACAATAATTGTCTTACCTTCTTCCTTCTTCATCCGCAACAATTCATTCCAAATGTTGAGCCTTAATTCTGGATCAATTCCAACAGTAGGTTCATCCAAAATAAGGATCTTTGGATTTTGTATTAATGCTATTGCTAGTGACAAGCGACGTTTCATTCCTCCTGAATACGTAGCTACCTTTTTATTTATATCCTCCGTTAAATTTACGAGTGAAGCTGTATAATCAATACGCTGCTTCGTTTCAACCTTATTTAATTTATATAGAGAGGCAAAGAAAGAAAGGTTTTCCCTACCAGTTAACTCGGTATACAAGGCATCAGATTGGGCCATATAACCAATATCTTGCAGTATCTCGAGATTAGGCATCTTTTTATTTAATACATGAATGGTTCCATAATCAGGGATATCCATTCCCACAATCATCTTTACTAAGGTTGTCTTACCAGCACCTGACGGGCCAATAAATCCATATATTTGACCCTCCCCAATAGTAAGGTCTATTTCATCCAGTACTACCTTTTTCCCGAAGCTTTTACTAACCTTTTGAATTAATACACTACTATTCATGCTACACGCCTCCCCTTAAAAGTGAGTACTTACTCAAAATTATGTAGTTTGATTAACGATAAGTCAACAAAAAAAGTGAGTGTATACTCACTTTTTTTGTTGCGTAAATATTCCCTTTTAGTTAACGATACTGCTGTTATTTTTTTCTTCCTATTTTAACTGGTTTAATTGATTCTCTCTGCAAAAACTGAACCAAATTACAAAAATCAGTGTGTATCTCTGTTTTTTACATTTTTTCAATATCAATCAAAATATTTATCAAAATCCTCAGGGGAAATTTTGGGGTCAGTATCCTCCATTGTTTTAAGCTGATTTATCAGTTTTTGGATAAACGTAACTTGAAGTTCGTAATGAGCAAACATATTTTCAAATTGAAGCTTAGCGATTTCGTCCAATTTTACATATTGCTCCTTTATTTCTAGTCCGCTCTTCAATTGCTCCAATTCTTTTTCTAACATTACCTTTTGTTCCTCTAATGCTTCTACTTTATCCTCTAACGGAAGTTCATGAAGGAAGGCAATCCCCGTATATAAATTACTTGGCAATCCTACCGATTTTTCACGCAAGCTATCTTTTAGAAGGTTAATAAATTCAACCTGTCCCTTCTCCGTAATTTTATATATTGCTTTAATACGGTGGCCTGTTTGTTCAACATTGTCTACTTCAACAAGTCCTTCTTTATCCATTTTTTTCAGAGCATGATAGATAGAGCCAGGTAAAACTCCGGCCCATATATCTGTTTGACTTGTCTGTAAAACTCTTTGAATTTCATAGCCAGATAGTGGCTTTATTCGTAGCATACCTAATACCATAAGACGAACCATTTCTTGCACCTCAAGATTACATATTCAACATTAACTATCAGCTATAAAAGAAAACCAGCAAGTGCGGGAGCTGTCAGGCTGTGCTTCGTTTATATTTATACATTTAGGAAAGTCTTTCCTATTTTTAAAGAAATCATATCACAACATCTCCGTTTTAGCTAGATAACCCTTCTTTCCCCTTACTTCCTTTTTTTAAATCAACCTGACTTTGTGCTTCCCATTTAAAGGTTACCGTTGCAAGAATCAATAGTAGCAGTGTAAAGCCTAGTAAAATGATAATGAGTGCCATAGTAGTCTGTTCTGACTCCTCAATTCCAATGACTATCCTTAATGCCTTTGTGTAATAGCCAAGTGGGAAAAAATCACCCATTCTAGCAACCCAAGTAGGAGCATTTTCTAAAGAGTAAAAGGTGTCTGTTCCAAATATCATCGGCAGAAAGAATAGATTTGAAATCATATTAATTTGGCCTTCATTATTTGCAAAATTGGATATAAAAAAGCCCAAGCATGTAAAACATAAGATTCCAATAAACATAACGCTGATTGCTCCCAATAATTCATTTGGTGAAATAGCTATATCAAATAAAACAATCCCCACAAACAAAACCAGTAGATTTATACCTATACCTAATATGGTACGGGCGGCTGCCATTAAAAGAATGAAATGCATCGTCGGGAGCGGTGTTACCTTCAGCAACTTATAAACACCTCTAGTACGTTGTCCAAATACTTGAAACGCAATGCCAGAAACTCCCCAAAACAATGAACTTAATACAATTACACCCGTGAGAAGTCTAGGAATGTAATCCTCATTATCCACATAATAACCCAACCCAATTAATATAAGGACCGGAAAAAGAATCGAATAAAACAACGTAATTTTATCCCGTAAAGAAGTCACAATCATTGTCTTAAAAATAGTACCCATTTTTATTTACCTCCCCTTATTGCAAGTAAATATACATCTTCAAGATTTTGAACCCCATAACTTTGACATAATTCTTCTGCAGTACCTTCCGCAATTACCTTCCCTTGATCAATCATCATGACTCGGCTAGACAGCTTGGTGACTTCCTCCATGTCATGAGATGTAAAGACCACAGTAGACCCTCTATTTTGTAATTCCAAAATTAGTTCATGAATTTCTCTTCTCGATTTAGGATCTAGGGCAGCTGTAGGTTCATCCAAGAACACAATCTTTGGGTCATGCACGAGAGCTACCGCTATTGCTAAACGCTTTTGTTGCCCACCCGATAACTTAGAAGCCTCTATTTTCATTACGTTACCTAATCCACACAAATCTAGTAGTTCTTCTCCTTTTTCCTTTGAAAGCCGTTTCTTGTAAAAGGAAGCAAACACTCTTAGGTTTTCAATAGCTGTTAACCCAGGGAAGAAAGGTGTTGCTTGAAGCTGTATCCCAATTGCTTTTTGAAAATTCTCTGACCAGTAATCTACCTTTCCTTCATCCTCTTTTCTTAATCCAAGAAGCATCTCGATTGTTGTAGTTTTACCAGCTCCATTGGGACCAATAATTGTAAGAACTTCATTTTCATATACATTCATTGATATGCCATTAACCACAGTCCTGGAGTTGTAGCTCTTTTTCAAAGCTGTAGCCCTAATTAACACTTGATTCATTATCATCTCTCCTTTTACTCATCATTATATATTCAACATTGACTATACCGTTAAATAAAAAAGCTGGATTTTTATTTATTCAACGTTGACTATTTAACATTAAATAAAATATACAATTATATCCAAAATGTGTAAAGTCTTTTTTCAAAAAGATTTAAAGAATATATGAAATCCATCAATTTTTCATATATTGGATGAAGTTTGTTACTTTTGAACAAGCAATTTACGACCAATTTTCATAACATATTACAATAAACAATCAAGGGGGTGAAAACTTGGAAATACTATTAACCCTTTTAAAAGAGAACTACCATATTTTTGTACCTGTCCTTTGGGTTATTGGTTACGCTCTAAAACGTACTCCATTTATCCCAAACTGGTCCATCATTTGGTTTCTACTTGGATTTTCGTTCATCATAGGATCATTTTCATACGGCTTTTCCTTGGATACATTGATAAATGGTATTATAGCGGTAGGAGTTGCTGTATTCGGGCATCAAGTGTATAAGCAAACATACGAAGCAAAAGCTAAAAAGAAAAAGTAATGAAATTAATTTTTCACAAAAAAAGCCCGATTCCCAGCGAGTGAACAGGCGAAAATCGGCTTTTTTAGTTAGTTCTTTGAAAACGTAGTATCCATTAATCTCATTAATTCTTTTAGATCATTTTTGAGTAGTTTTTTACTTTCCTCTACTATGACAGATTTTGTATATTCATTAGCCAATTCTAAACACTTCTGAGCCTGTTCCTTTTGTTTTAATATGGTATACGCTCTGGACATTGCCTCGTACGCATACGCAATATAAAAAGGCGCTAGTTTGGCGTCTATACTAACCGCTATACAACGCTGTGCATATTCTAATGCCTGCTCTCCATTCCCTACCATTGCATAAACACGTGAAAGCTGCCAGTAGCCAATGGAGAGATTTTGCTCTGTATGATCTTCTACTTGTGTCCAATGCCAAAAAGAAGTATGACACATATGAACCATTTCCTCATCTTCAAGGTTGGTACGATCATCCTTCTCTAGTAAATCCCATACCTTATTAAAACATTGTACTGCTACCTGTTTATGTGAAAAGGTAATAACGTGATTATTCATACAAATCTCCTACTCTATCTGTTGTTTTACTCTTACATTTATTACTTTTTTATCACTACTTTTCCTTCTAAACCACTACTAACTAGGAAAAGTGCAAGCGCCTTGAAAGAGGAACGTCAACTAAAACCCATCACGTTCTGTGGCGAACGTTGACGTCAGCACACCTTTTGAAAGTCCGACAAGTGAATGTTCTGTTACAAAAAAGTCGCTCTATGACTTTTCATTGCAGCGCGTTTTTGAGCTCGAGGGGGTATTCCGCTTGCGTTAGACAGTGGAGTCTAAGTTCAAATTTTTATTCTTTCTCTATTTATAAAAAATATGGCCTGCCTCCGCAACTTATTTTGAAGGCAAGCCCTATATTTTTTGTGTAAGTTAATGTGGAATACTGTTACTTCGCTTCATTTTCAACTTCCCATTTAGCCACTTCTTCTCTTACTCGTGGTGCCACTTCTTTACCAAGTAATTCAATGGCTCTCATTACATCATCATGAGGCATTGTTCCCACAGGTACATGAAGCATAAACCGTGTGATTCCTACATTTTTACGTAAATGTATGATTTTACTTGCAACATACTCTGGGTCTCCTACATACAATGCTCCTTCAAAGCTTCGTGCGTAATCAAATGTAGCACGTGTATACGGTCCCCATCCTCGCTCTTTTCCTAATTTGTTCATAGCCTGTTGAGTTGAAGGATAAAATTTATCTGCTGCTAGCTCAGTATAATCAGCGATAAAACCGTGTGAATGTGATGCAACTGGAAGCTTTGTTGCATCATGACCCGCATGAGTAGCTGCTTTTTTATATAGTTCCACAAGCGGTGCAAATTGTAACGGACTCCCCCCGATAATGGCAAGAACTAATGGTAAGCCTAGTAACCCAGCACGGACTACTGATTCAGAGTTACCACCACTACCAATCCATACAGGTAATGGATTCTGAACTGGGCGAGGATATACTCCACGGTTATGGATAGCTGGACGAAACTTTCCTTGCCACGTTACCTTTTCCGACTCACGAATTTTTAACAAAAGATCTAATTTCTCTTCGAATAGCTCATCATAATCCTTTAAGTCATTTCCGAATAAAGGAAAGGACTCGATAAAAGAACCTCTTCCGGCCATAATTTCGGCGCGTCCATTTGACACAGCATCCAGTGTTGCAAAGTCCTGGAACACGCGAACTGGATCTGCAGATGAAAGGACGGTTACGGCACTTGTCAGCCTTATTCTTTTGGTTTGTGGTGCGGCCGCTGCAAGAACAACTGCAGGAGAAGATGCAGCATAATCTTCACGATGGTGTTCACCAACTCCAAATACATCCAACCCAACTTGATCAGCGAGAACAATTTCCTCAACAACTTCACGTAATCGCTGAGCATGACTGATGACCTCTCCTGTTTTTACATCCGGTGTTGTCTCGACAAACGTACTAATCCCTATTTCCACTACTTTCCCTCCTATGCTATTGTTAACTAAGTAACTTTACTACTTAACATACTAAAGAATTTATCATTCGTCATTTTATTTGATTGATAAAATGCCTACTTAATCAGCAAGGAATAGTACTCTTCGTTTCCATTTATAAGCAATGCATCATTTCTTCAGCTTCAGCCCATTTAACCGAAAAGCCTGCTCCTTTCGAACAAAAGATTGAAGAAGACGTATATTCGGGATCTGCATCTTTATCGTACCCAATTCTTTCCATCACTTCTTGTTCATTATGACATCTATCATAACCTGCAATGGTCATACTAATGCGACCTTTGCCATGTGTAAAAGAAGCAAGTACAGCACTATACTCCATAAAGGTTGCAACCGGAGCTACCCCTGTAATTATTACTTTCTCACCCTCAGTAATGGGTTCGTCGAATCGACCATATGCTGTTTGGATATCTGATATAACACGCCCCATTTGGTCAATATCTATCTTAATCTTGAATTGGTAATATGGTTCAAGAAGAATATTTCTTGCCTTTTCCAAGCCTTGACGTATAGCTCGATAGGTAGCCTCTCTAAAATCACCACCATGGGTATGCTTAGCATGTGCCCTCCCGGTAATCAAAGTTACCTTTATATCGGTTAACGGTGAACCAGTAAGTATCCCGTGATGTTCCCGCTCTAACACATGCTGCCCAACTAGATTTTGTAATCCAACGGCTAAATGATCTGTATGACATTCACTGGTATACACAATTCCACTATTGCGATTCCCAGACTCTAATTTCAAATGTACCTCCGCATAATGCTTTAATGGCTCGAAATGCCCAAATCCGATTACATCTGTTTCAATTGTTTCTTTGTAGAGTATTTCTGGGTCGTCAAACAATACTTTCAAACGGAACCTTTCAAGTATTATATGTTGAAGAACTTCTAGCTGAATTGTCCCCATAACATGGAGGTGGATTTGTTGAAGACGTTCTTCCCAAATTACATTGAGTGAAGGATCCTCCGCTTCCAGCATACGAAAATACTTTAGCGCTTCTTTTACATTGACTGATGGTTCAAATACCACTTTTGATCGTAAGGTAGGTACCATTTCATATGTTGCCTTCTCCTTTAGTGCACCTACTCCATCCCCAGCGGCAGCATTTGTAAGTCCTGTTACGGCAAAAAGTTCACCGGCAAAGACTTGGTTAACTTGAACATATTGATTTCCATTGTAGCGACGGATTTGAGTAACCTTCTCTCTCTCTACGTCTCCATACTCGATTTCCTCTCTAACGTTTAATCGTCCCGTTATCGCCTTGATAAACGTTACTTTAGCACCTGTTTCGTCATAACGGACTTTATAGACACGACCACTAAAAGGTTCATGAGGGGAATAATGAGTTTCAGTTAATAAATTAAAATTCTCAAGAAATTCTTTGACACCTTTATCCTGAAGAGCAGACCCTGCAAAACAAGGATAAAGGTGAGAAGTTGATATTAAATTCTGCATTTTTTTGAGCCATAGGTCGGGCTCATAGTCGTTCTCCATATAATATTCAAGTAGTTCCTCGTCCCTTTCCGCAACAAACTCAATTATTTCCCTTGACAATTCTCCATCAGTAAAGGAGTCTGTTACGGCACAAACATCCTTGGTTAGATTGGTTCGTATATCCTCTAGAGCTTCATTTACATTTGCCCCGGTTCGATCAATTTTATTAATAAAGAAAAAAGTTGGAACTTGGTGCTTTTTCAATAGACTCCAAACCGTTTCAGTATGCCCCTCTACTCCTTCAACTGCACTAATGACGATGATCGCAAAGTCTATTACTTGAATGGCTCTTTCCATCTCTGTTGAAAAATCAACATGTCCTGGAGTATCAATCACATAATAAGTTGAATCTCCGTACTCAAAAATACCTTGGTCAGCGAAAACTGTAATTCCACGTTGCTTTTCTATTTCATGGCTATCTAAAAACGCATTTTGATGATCAACCCGCCCACGTTTTTTAATACTGTTAGTATGATACAGTAATTGCTCTGAGAAGGTCGTCTTCCCCGCATCAACATGTGCTAGAATTCCAATAGTTTTGTTCATAACTACGTTTTGCTCCTCTTCCTACTTTCTACACTTTTCATTATTATAACAAGCTTCTCTAGTTATAATGAAATACTCTGTTTTCTGTGGGTTTGCGCCTGTAAAAGAACAAGCGCAAGCGCCTTGGTCAGCCCCGACAAGCAAATGTTCTGTGGCAATAAAGTCGCTCTTTGACTTTTCTTACCACAGGTTATTTGACCTCGAGCTGCTTAAAGCGAGCTTTGCGCAAGATAATCGCAGAAGCCCAGTCAGGGTGAAAACTGGCTAGGCGCTGGAGCTGAACGTGGATTAACCTTATTTAGAGTTATCCACATCAGTAAAATTTATATAGTTTCCTATAGCATTAAAAAAACTGACTATCCAAATTTAAAGGATACTCAGTTTTAGTCACCTAGTAATTTGCTATCAACATAAAAAGCCAGCACTCTAATAACTAAGTAGCTTTTCCGAAAGTTTACATATTCATCATTAAATGATCAATCTCACTTGAAATAAATGAAACATCCTCTATTATTTTGTCTTTTAAACTATCTAAAGTGATTTTTTGTATATTTTCCATTTGAGCAATTTGTAAATAGTAATTTGTTAATTTCCAATTGAAGCTAGAATTCTTTTTAAGCTCCAATTTAAGAGTATCCCTTGTAGCCATATACTCCTTCTTTTCTGAATCAGTAAGTTTCTTTAATGGTTTGTATGTAAATGGGGAGCTTTTTATAACTAAGGAAAAGTCAAACGTATCCCAAATAAAATAAATGCTAATGGAAATGTTCTTTTCTTTACTTGACCAATTCTCTTTTGTTAATTCGAAATGCCAGTCAACATGCCCTTTCCCCTGGAAACTAAATCTTTTAATCTGAAAACCACTCGAAATTGTAGAAAATAAAAAATCTGTAAGTTTATTAAAAACAATTGATTCAGGAAGTTTAAACTTACGTGAAATGATACTATAGCTTTTCAGTGTAGTAGTAGGATTTATTTGAAGTAAATTTGCTCTATGGATTGGAATATAATTTCTCTCACAGAACTGGACGCACCAACTGTTAAGAATTACATTGTCCTTCATTTCTAAACCGTAAGAAGAAAAGACATCATATATCTCCTCATTCCCGATAAAAACAATTTTTCTACGTTCAAAATCCTTACGTTCCTTTTGTGATGCATACCCCGTTTTAAATAGTACAGAAATGACTTGGGCATTAGAATCTTTTATTTTTAATTTGTCAGCGTAATACTCAGGCTGATTTTCACGGCTCTCACCACTTGAAACCTTATCCTCAATTATCATGTAAAGTTTCTCAGACTGAATATCAGACTCAAATGTTAACAAGATATCAATATTATACACTTGTTGTTTTATACTTTTTAACGTATAACTCCTCAAGTTAGTATGATTCTGGTTTGGGTTAAGCTGAGTATACTTATCTACAATCGTATCAAGAAGGTGTTTTGCCACTTTATTTGTAACACCATGATTATCTTTTTTTAGATGTTCAAATAACCAACATAGAAAGGCGTCCTGTGACAACTCGCTTGTTGCAAAACTAAACAAGTTCGGCCCATTAGATTTTCGAAATGCATTTCTAGTGTCGTGAACATGATTGAGTATATACCGGACATCGTGATTACCTGCGTAATCCTCCCATTCTCCCCGACCCAATAATGATTCCACATACATTGGTGGCCATATAATCATATCTCGAAGCTCTACGATTCTTCCCATATTATTTGGGTATATCAGTAGGAGACGATTTTCTCCTTGTTGAGCAATGACTTTAGGGATACTCTCCTATACGTTCCACGAATTCGCATTGTTTATTTGAACATATAAATGCCGGATAGACATCAATTATAAATCCACCATCTGCCGTCTCGTTTAAAGTTTCCCATGCGTCTTCCTTCAATATCGCTCCACATTGTGGACAAACTCTTGCCTTCATAGGATCTCCCCTTTCTTCTTGCATCTATAAACGATTAAACACGTAATAAAGAGCCAAAGAAATTTAAAGAAGTGTCAGTTTTCTAACGCATATTTTACTTGACTGGATACTTAATCGCATTCTTCTCAATTTTTTGATACACTGCCTCTTCTAAATTCACGTCCATTTTATTGGCTAATTGTAGGAGATAAATCAGAACATCAGCCATTTCATCCTTAATGTTTTGCCTTGATTCAGCTACAGCATCTTCACTGGTTCGCCACTGAAAATTCTCAAGGAGTTCGCTTGCTTCTAATGAAATTGAAATTGCTAGATCCTTTTCATTATGATATGGTGTCCAGCCACGTTCATCACAAAATTCCATAATTTTTCTTGTCATTTCCTTCACTTTACTTCCCCCAACCGATGATTTCTGTCTAAATTTGTCAAACATACATGTATTTTATCACTTTTTCACACTATCAGTACATGAAACGAGATAAGTAAGAAAAATACAAAAAGCCTGCCCTCGAATATTACCTCGAAAGCAGGCTATCATATAAAACAATATTTAGTTTTTCATCCCTGTGTAGATCAGTATGGCATCGCGTAAGAACTCAGCCGTTCCAGGTTGGTTTTTATCATAATAGGCTGTAAATCTCTCATCATCTACATACATTTGAGCAACCCCAGCATGCGCCTCTTTTGTATAAGTGGGCCAATAATACGTAATCCATTGCTTATGAAGCTCTGCAGCCTGTTGGGCTAGTACACTCCCGGGATCCCCTGTTTTAAACGCCTTGGCTAATGTTTCAATCACTTGCTCAGATAGCTTGGTAACAGCCTCATGGTCCTCAAGTGACATATTCATTAGTTTTTCATTTGATTTATTTACTGTATCGTCTCCATACTTTTCACGAATTTCTTTTCCATATTTCTTTTCATTATCATCTATTAGCTTTTTCTTAAAGCCTTCAAACTTTTCTTTATTTGACATGGTAATTCTCCCTTCCTTTAGAGCGATTGTTTTCTCCACATTCGCTATTAATTGATTTAACTGTTCCCTTTTTTCGAGGAGTTTTTGACGATGATCTCGGAGTGCAGACGCTCCATCAAAGGTAGGTGACGTTACTATCTCTTTGATTCCATCTAAACTCACACCTAATTCCCGATAAAATAAAATTTGCTGTAACCTGTCTACTTCGGCTTGCCCATAAATCCGATATCCAGACGAATTGATTCTTGCCGGCTTAAGAATTCCAATCTCATCATAATATCGCAGCGTTCTAGGACTAACCCCCGCTAACTTACCTAACCTTTGCACCGTGTATTCCATACCATCACCTCCTCTTACATTTACGTTACACCTTTACGTAGCGTTAATGTCAATAGTATTACCGGAAAAGTTTTATCAATTTTTCGCAAAAAAAAGAAGACAGCAGTGCCTTCTTATAAGAATACTTTATCAGCCTATAATAAAACGCTTTGTTAGCTCTGAAAGTGATTTTGATAGATGATTTAGATTGTGACCGACTCTATTTGTATTCTCCATTTGTGTAATCTGATTTTGACTAAAAGTAAGCATTTCTTCCGCACTTGCTAACGTTTCTTGAGAGACGGATGAAAAATTGGTAACTGCTTGTTCAAGTTCAGGTAACAGTTCCTCCAACCCCGTAAGCTCTCCTTGCATCATTTCCAAATTACCACTAACATCCTTTATCCCTTTCATCAGCTCGTCTAAAGAGATTTTTGAATCGTTTGCATTATGAAGATTCTTTTTTATTTTACTTAGCATTCGTTCAAATTCCTGTGAAGCAGTACCTGTTACAATTTCTAGACTTGAAATCCCTTCTGAGATCTCTTCAATCGCATTTGTCGATTGGTCTGCTAAGTTTCTAACTTCTTGGGCAACTACAGCAAACCCTTTACCTGCTTCACCTGCTCGTGCAGCTTCTATTGATGCATTAAGCGCCAAAAGTTTTGTTTGTTGTGCAATTCCATTAACTAATTCAACAAGTTTTGTAATTGATAACGAATACTCTTTCACTTGGTTGACTGTATGAGTTAATTTCCCAAAATCATTCTCAAAGGTATGGAAGATTGTTATTAATTCACTCACACTTCGTTCGCCACGTTTAGCGGATTCATCCATTTCTCTTGAGCTTTCAAAAACGACATCCATGTTCTTAAGTAAATCCTCGATTCTCTGTGACATAGATCTAAAACTGGTAACACTATGTTCAGAGCTACTTGCTGTTTGTTCCGCTCCTATTTTTACAATATTGATTCCGGAGACTAATTGTTGACTAGATTGAAGGGATTGCTCGGCCGAGTGTTTTAACTCATCGCCTGTATTTTGCAATTCATATGTTGTGCTTTTCACTTCATGTAACATGCTTCTCATTTGTTCGATCATGGCGTTATAACTTTTATGTAATGAACTGATTTCCGGTACGGTTGTATGTATAGTCGCAGGTTGTAGGTTACCCTCCCTCACTGCCCTCATCGTAACTCGTAATTCATTAAGTGGTTTTGCTATAGACCTTACAAAAAGCATTATGATACCTGCCATAACTATAATACTTATTACAATTACTGCAACTGTAAAGTAAGCCATTTGATCAACTGGCTTTGTATATGATTTAGTAGGTATTACAATTGAGTATATACCACTGATTTCATCCATGTTTTGAAAGGTTATCGTGTAATTCTCCCCGTCAATCGTCTCGTTAATAACTCCATTTTGTTGTTCATCAATTTTATTTATAAGTTTGTCTGGAAAACTAAGACTAGATTTCTCACTCACATTGAAAGGAGTTAATTTTTTATCAACTATATAGTAAAAGTCTGCATCGATGCCATCAGAAGTAAGCTTCTTCTGTTGAGAGCGGACATTTGTCTCTAATTGTTGCATAAAATAAGTCTCATCACTTACATATACAAATTTTAAATTCTCGGCAATATATCCCATTAACTCCGCTTCCCTTAACAACCTATCTTCAATTGTGTTAATAGTAATGTCTTTTGCTTTTATATAGGAGCTTGATCCTACTAAAACAACCGTTACGACTAGAAGTGAAACAAAGAGTATAAATAAACGAGTACCTAGGTTAAGCTTCTGTAGAACCTTTTCATGTAGCCATCTTTTAGGAACATTCTCTTTCTTTTGTACCCCATTTATTAACTTTGGTTTCTTTATCATCACTTATCCCCCTACATGATGCCGAATTTACTAAAATTATACAAAAACAATGTAAATTCATTGTTAAGATTCAATAACAGGGACATTTACAATCCTAAGCTACTTTTAATCGTTAGCCTTTTCTTACCACCATATGGAAAGCGATATTATAAAATAAAAGGTAATAATAATACCGATAACCTTGAAAGGTGGGATTTTCATGTCTTTAGAATGGTTTGACAGAGTAATCGGGGAATTGCAGGACAATCTTGAGTCCATTTGCGAAAAATACGACCAAGCTGGCCAAATGTCAGTTGAACGGGGTGCAAAGCATCCTCGTATTGAGTTTTTCGTGGCAACTGACGACGAAATCGAAAGAGATTATTTTTGCTCGTTATTTTTCGACCCAAGTAACGAGGAGTTTTACATGGAAACGGTTGACCCAGAACTTGGCCACCTAAGCAAAGTAGTTCTACCAGACATTGAAGATATCGTAGATGCCGTTCACGAAAGCTTCCATGATTACATGAATGGTGATATGGATGAGGTTTCTTATGTAATGGATGATGACGATTACGAGGAAGACACGGAAGTTGTTTACGTCTCGGATGATGAAGATGATGATGACATCATGTATATGGATGAAGAGGAATTACATGAACTAGAGGAAAATGGCGAAGTAGATATTTATGATGAAATTGATGTGGAATGGGAAACTCCTGAAGTAACAGCATATTATGAAGAAAATGAAGTAGAAATCACATACCAGTTTGGGGTTATTCAGGAAACTGGCGATGGGGTACTGAAACGAATCAACCGTATTTGGACCGAAGACGACACATTACTTAAGGATGAAACGAATTTCATTTTCAGTAAGGAAGAAGCAGGTACCATTATTGCGATGATTGCAAGCCACTTAGACTCTATGGGGGAAACAGGAGATTATTATTAATAAGCAGAGAAGTGCCTTCCCTATTTAGATGCAAATGGGAAGGCATGTTTGCTTTATTATGCGCGTTCACATACTACTATTTTCGATAATCTTACTGTTAGCCATCATTTTTATACCATACAAGACAAACACTATATAAAGGTAGGCTGGAAAGTTGTAGAATCCGAACATCGGTGAGATTATGAACAGAGGTAAAAGTAAGAACAACATAATTGCAAGCCAGGTTGGAAAAACCTTTGCTTTCCAGAAGCTAAATGCTGACCAAACAGGCCCAATTAAACTTAATAGAATGATTGGGAAAAAGAAACCAAATGGATCCTGGTCATAGATCGTAGTTATTGCCTGAAAAATCTCTTCTTCAGTGCTAACGTCTGCCAAAACCCACGGGTATGCAACCAACCGTATGACAGGTTGAATAAGATCTGCGTAAAGTAAACCTATCCCTATAAAAGGATAACCAATCCATCCCCACCATCTTAAGCCTTCATTTTGTCGAATAAAGATTCCCACCAATCCTAAAATGACAATCGGAACTCCAATAACAAGAAGCGAATCAGACAATAAAGCCTGTGAAATAAATGGCTCAATTTCTGTTTTTGTAGTTGGCTCTCCTGGCTTTAACAAATGACCAATAGCCGCAAACAAGGACCCTAAAATTAAAAATACACCCATAAATCTAAAAAAGTTTTGTGATAGCCGCATGAACACTCAAACCCCTTTTCATGATATTTTTCATTCTAAAAATATCATTCAAGTTTTCCCGCTGTCATGGGAGTCTTTACCCGACCAAGACAGGAACTTTTTGGGGTAGGTTTTGGGATTATCAGAATTTCTTTTTTCCCATTCCTTCATTTTTTGCTTGAGCAATTGCCTCTGCACGGTCAGCAACCTGAAGTTTACTATAAATATTTGAAATATGATTTCGTACAGTTTTTAACGTAATTCCTAAGTTTTTCGCAATTTCCGCATTTTCCTTTCCAGCAACGATTCTCTCTAATATATCTCTTTCTCTATCGGTTAGCTGCGGAAAAATGAGCGGTGGGGTTGGTTGAAAGTCTTTAAAAAATTCCAGCAGATTTCCTGCAATAGCTGGACTAAAGATGGATTCACCGTTTGCAATTGCCTGAATCGCTCGAATTGTTTCAGTACGGTTAGCACCTTTTAAGAGATATCCCCTGGCACCAGCCTTTAAAGCTGAAAAAACAGAGTCGTCATCATCAAACATAGTTAATACTAAAATACCAATTGTAGGTGAATTTTTGGTAATAATACGAGTTGCTTCAATCCCGTTTTTTATAGGTAAATTAAGGTCCATTAAAATAACATCGGGCTTTATTCTTAAAGCTAATTCAATAGCTTCCTCTCCATTTGTGGCTTCCCCCACCAATTCAGCAATGTCAGTTGACTGAAGTAGGGTGGCAATTCCTTCCCGAAACAAAGGGTGATCATCTACTACAAGAACCTTTATCATATCTGATATCCTTTCTTTCTAGATTGGCAACTCTGCCTGTATGGACGTTCCTTTAGATGCTTCTGAGTAGATCTTTACTATTCCTCCTAGCTCCTCTGCTCGTTCCTTCATTGATTTTATCCCTATTCCGTATTGTAGATGTTCCGGTAGACCCTTCCCATCGTCCGTTACCACCAAATGTAATTTATCATTGATTGATATCGAGATAGTACAGTTTTGAGCGTCAGAGTGGCGTATAATATTTGTTACGGCTTCTTGTACAATTCGGTACACTGCCACCTCTACTGCAGCAGGTAGATTTGATAGTATTTCTGGTCCAGATACAGAAAAATGAATTTTACTTGTTTTATATTGAGACGTTATTTCCCGGATTGCAGATAACAGTCCAAGTTCATCTAATGAAGACGGCCGTAAAGAGTATACAATTCTTCGAATTTCCTTAAGCAATTGTTTAATTTGCAGGTCCATTTCCTGAAGCAATTCCTGTGATTTGTGTGGATCCTTACTCATGATGCTATTGGCAACATCCATTTTTATAGCCAAGCTTGCTAGACTAGGACCCAACCCATCATGTAGATCTCGTCTCAACCGTCGCCTCTCCTCTTCCCGTGCATTTACCAACTGCTGTCTTGACCATTGCAGATCCTTATGAAGAAGAATACTATGAGCAACAATCCCCACTTGTCTCGCTAGATCCTGGAGCAATATCTTATCAGCTTTACTAAATGGCTCAGTCGACGAACGATGGGATAGTCTTAGTGTCCCTAGTTCTTGACCTTGATGGAACAGTGGAATATCAATTCCGACTTCTTCAGGATTCCCCACAGACGCGATCACTTGAGTAATCTCTCTTTCTCTTAACAAAATAGCGACGTAGGGTATTTTTAAAGCCTGAGATAAAGTCTTGACTACCCTTGGTAGAACATTTTCTGTATTTTTAGCGGCTTCTAACACAGTATTGAGTTGATTTAAAATCGAATAAGGGTTATCTCGCTCTCCATATATCATACGATTAACCATCGTTTGAAGCCTCTCCTTCAGAGGGTGAAAAACAACAGCTATTATCCCAGCAGTTATTATCGAAGCAAGAAAATTATCCTCAGATCGTAAAGCCTTACTAATAAGCCATACTGCTCCAACATAAAAGAGAACAACAAAAACGCTTAGTGATCCATAAAGGACTGTCCGATGTATAACAACGTTAATTTCCCATAATTTATACCTAAAAACAGCAAACGCAATAGCAATCGGTATGAGGATAAAACTTGCCACATAAAAGAGTTCGGTCACTATTTTTAACGTCACCCCAAGTTGACCGATAAAATTCAAACACAACAGAGCAATAAAATACATGGCAATACTATAAAGTACCCATTTCATTTGCTGCTTCTGAATTTGATTGGATTTTTTCACATACCTGTATAGCTGAGATAGCACTAGAACAAGATGAAGCCCCACCCAACTAACAATTCCCAACCAGATTGGCCATGTCTCTACATCCAAAAAACTACCTGAAAAATAAATAGAACCTATCCCGACTATGGCCCAAAAGATTGCTGCTCCTATTGTCCATCTTGGAACAAATCTACCGTCTGGAAGGACTAAGAATAAAACTAAATAGGACCCTCCAAAGGCACTTATAATGTGGTAGACAACATTCCATTCCGGGAAATTTTCTGGAAAGTAATGTGAGATCCCAGCACCTAAAGACAGGAATACCAGCGAAACATACAAATTAAAGAGTAACCGTTCCTTACGAAAAAGAAGTAGAGCCGATACACTAAAAAATACAAATGCAACAATACTATCTAAAAAAAGTTTAAAGCCAGTATAAGCCTTGAGAGATAGTCCCATTTGCACTAACTCGTTAACTTCCTTCTCGTTCAATTGGTTCGTTTCCAAACAACCATTTTCAATAGACTTACACACCGTTTGGTATGCTTCCAATCGGACTGGAAGATCCAATAGTAATAAATAAATTGTAAAAATCGCCATAACAAGCCAAACTACTCTAAAACTCCAGAGAGTGGCTCTATTCCCATGTGGTAGAGACAATTGATTTGTTTCTCGGCTGGTGCTCATAGGCATCCTCCCAACCTATATAAATTGTGTTAATTAATTCTATGTGGTATATCCGTGACTTATACTACTACTCATAGACTCATAGTTTTGGTTGGGAATAGATTTTATAGGCGATTGGCTTAATTATTTGAAAAGGTGGCTTAATTATCTTTCAAACCCGCTTAATTATTTGAAAATCGGCTTAATTAATGCCCAAATCCGCTTAATTATTTAAAAATCGGCCTAATTCGGTTCAAGACCACCTAAATAGTAGGGAAACTGCTCAGTAATCCCTTCACTATTTTTCAAAAATGGACTCAAAACCTCTCAAACCCGTATAAAAACCAGTTTTACCTACAGATACTAAGATGTATTCACTATTTTTCACCACTTCATTTAAAAGAGCCATTTAAACGTAAAAACTACTAATCTAGGAGTCGATCATCTGGTAAAATTATACTACATACACTATATTTAACAAAAGGTTGGGAAGTTAATGTTCTTACATGCAAAAATTGAGACTGAACGTTTAGTCATTCGTCCATTTCATGAGGAAGATGCAGAACCTCTATATCAAATGACACTCGAACCAGGGCATTTTACATATATGCCAGAAGTGCCTCCGACCACTATTGAGGAGATTCAGAATCTAGTCCAGTGGTCAATAAATTGTAACGAAAAAAATACCCCTAAAAAAATTTATAAATTTAATTTATCAGTCTTTCTTAAGGAGACAGGGGAATTTATTGGTATTGCTGGATTGGGGCCAAATGATGTAAATCAAGAGGAGGTAGAGCTTTACTACAGCCTCATGCAAAAACACCAAGGAAAAGGCTACGCAAAAGAAGCTGCCCACGCAGTAATGTCCTACGGATTTAATACGATTGGTTTGCCGAAAGTTGTAGGACTTGTCCACCCTGAAAATGCTCCTTCTCTTCATATCATTAAAGGATTGGGTATGCGCTTCTCGCATGTCCTTTCTGGCTATAAAGGCGATCTTAAAGACCATAACGGGATGCATATATATGAAATTGTAAAACCTTATATTTTGTGAGTCACACTACATTCTCTAATCCTCTCATTTAATTTGGAAGAAATGAAAGATAATGTAAAAAAATAGAGCCATTTCCACTTTTCCTCTAGTATAATTAAGTTTACAAAAGATTAAGGAGGTACTATGTTATTTTTAGTTAGCATTCTAATGGGGTATATATTTGGGTGTATCCATGGCTCAAGCATTATTGGAAAACTAAAACGGGTTAACATTAAAGAAAGTGGTGTAAAAAATGCCGGAGCATCAAATACAACAATTGTGTTGGGTTGGAAATACGGCATTATTGTTGCTTTAATAGATATCGGTAAAGGTGTACTTCCTGTTTTGATCATGTTAAAGCTATTAGAAGGTTATACATTAGATGATACGATGTTTTATCTTTTTGTTTTTCTAACAGGTGCTTTTGTGATCATTGGCCATAATTACCCGATTACAATGAAATTTAATGGTGGAAAAGGAACTGCTTCTATGATCGGCGCTGCCTTTGCAATTGACTGGAAGATAGGCTTAATCGGACTCATTCTGTTGATAATTCTTACACTTATAAGCGATTATCTAGTGATTGGTGTGGTAGCAATGTATGTTTCATGGATGATTCTCACCTATATATTTGGATACCCTTTATATGCAACTCTCATCACATTGGGATTAACTCTTTTAAGTATTTATGAACACCAAGAAAACTGGAAGCGCATTCAGTCAAAAACAGAAACAAGAATCTCAAGTATGCTTAAGTTTAATAGGTAATGCTTGTACAATATAAAAAAGATATAAACCAATAAAAAATGGATTACTAGATTTAATCCTTGAGAGAAACTCTCAAGGACTTATTAGTTTCTACTTTGCCGAGTTTTTAGTCCCGAAGTAACTTAAAAGCTATTTTGTTCACAGGTTCTTTGATACCTTTGTGTATTCTGATCTAGTGTAGATATTCACCATAAGTGGTAAGGTTGAAAACTAAGTAGTTCTAGCGCATACCAATTAGCAGGGTGACAATATTTCTTATCATCCTGCTAATTAAGTTGCTAATTCTATGGTTTAACCTTATTCGAAATTGGATGAGTCGGTTTCTTGTAATTGTCTGAATAAGCCTTGTATTATGACAAGATAAAATGGTTACTTATTGCCCATGCCTGAATAAACCTTGGATTATGACAAGGTAAGGTAGTTTCTTACGGCTCTTGACTGAATAATTTTATATTCCAACAAAAACCTTACTATTTAGTTGATAACTACATCTCTTTATTTAAAAATCTGTAATACCTCTCCTTTTCCACCTTCAGTAGTCACTTTTGCATACGCTCCATTGATAAACGTAAGTTGAGGTGGACGATGACCACAATCAATGTCATAGATTATCGGTACTTCAAGTTCTTCAGCAAGTTCAACATACACATCCTCAATTGTATAGTCTTCTACTGGGAAACCTGCACTGCTACGACCAAACAGTATGCCTGAACAATTTTCAAACCAACCAGCCAGTTTCATGTGTACAAGAGACCTTCTTACATCTGCTGTATTTAGTTCGCAGTTTTCTAAGTACCATAATACCGGTTCATCTTTAATGTATGTCTCACGGAAGCTTTGTACATCTCCAAAAGGTGTTCCTATTAAATGACGAATAACATCAATACATCCACCTAATAAACGACCCTCAACAGTTTCTTTTTTACCCGAAATGGTCTTCCAGTATGTTTCTTCTGTTAAATGATACACACATGGAGACGGCTCGTCGTGACGCCACTTTTGCTGATATTTCTCAGATGAATGTTGGAGCACTGTGCCCCCTCTGTTTGTGGAAAGTACTGTTTCCCACATTGCAGTGGTAGCATCCGAATACTCGCCTCTTAAATCAATGATATTCGTACCATGAGCAGTTGCCATACCTGTCTTTAAGGTAATAGCTAATAACAAAAGACTGACATCTGAATAGCCAAGTACCCACTTCGTTTTAAAGTTCTCTATATCAAGGTACTCTAATATTTCAATTAATAACTCCCCACCCCATGGAGGTATAATAATATCTATTTGGTCATTACTCATCATCCCATTAAATTCTTCTGCTCGTTTTTTGGCGGGTGAAGATTTTGCTTTATGTTGTGTCCAGACAGTCTCACCACATACAATGTGATATCCTTTTTGCTCCATTTTTTCGCATGCTTGTCTTAATAGCTCATGTAGATTTGGTCTAACCCCCGAAGAAGGTGCTGTAATTCCAATAGTTGCGCCACTTGATAAGGTCGGATATGTAATCATGCTATGCCTCCTTAGTTTAATCTTTTAACCATTTAGAAAAATGAACAGTGCTAATACGCATCTAAATCTATATAATTACGAATCTTATACGTTTTTTCTCAGTTTTAATCATCAACAGATTCCCTCTTCATTTGTTTTCAACCCTACTTCTATAATTAATAGAGTTTATATAACATTTCAATAACATCATCCCCCTATCTAATTTATGTTTTATAGTCATTCTACACTTTAGCATTTTTTTCCTTTTTCTTATTAAAATTTTGTTCGGAACACCATCTAGCAACATTGCACGAATAACCCTCTCCCAAGAACTCGCTTTATCTTTAAGTTGGCTGAAAATTAGAAACAAAGACTATTATTCTTTTGGTATGATGAAAGGTATAAAAGGAGGGTTCATATGGTTTTATGTTTTGATAAAGTGTCTTTGCAACGTGATGATGAATGCATTCTACAAAATATTAATTGGAGCATTGAAAAAGGAGAGCATTGGGTTTTATATGGTTTAAATGGTTCTGGTAAGACTGCTATTCTAAATATTATAAACGCGTATAGTTTCCCTTCTACAGGTAATGTCTCTGTCTTAGGGATGGAGTTTGGCAAAACGTATTTGGGTGAACAACTTCGTAAAAAAATCGGGTTTGTTTCGTCCTCTTTACAAGAAAAGTTTTATCCACAAAACAATGCCTTTGAGGTAGTCCTTAGTGGTGCTTTTGCTTCTATTGGATTATACGAAACCCCAACGGATGAAATGAGAGAAAAAGCAATTACATTGTTAGAGGAGTTCGGTTGTTCGGAGTATGCAAACCGTAGGTATTCTACTCTATCACAAGGGGAAAAACAGCGTGTTCTTATCGCTCGATCTTTAATGACTGAACCGCTATTACTCATTCTTGATGAACCCACTAATGGCTTAGACTTCCTTGCACAAGAAAAGCTCCTAGAGTCTATCAACAATTTAGCAAATAAACGAAACGAACCAACCTTGATCTATGTAACCCATCATCTAAATGAAATACTACCTGTTTTTAATAAAACATTACTTTTAAAAAGCGGACAAATTTTCGCTTCAGGAAATACTAAAGACATCATTGCGAGTAACGTACTTACGGCATTTTTTAATCTGTCTGTTGAAGTAAAATGGGAGAATCAACGACCAACCCTTCTACGAAAGCTGTAATATTCACCTTTATTACATTTACATAAAAAATGCGCAAGCGCCTTGCTCACCCCAGACAAGAAATATTTTGTTGTAAAAAACGTTCTTTGACTTTTTTTGCAACAGGTTATTTGACCTTGAGAGGGTAGGCCGCTTGCGCTGACATTGAAAACTATGTTCAAAATTTTATATCTTTTCTTTCTTTTAATACAAGGTGCACTCCCCATTTAGGGAGAACACCTTACAATTATCCTTCTACCAATTCGTGATCCGCAATTAATTCAGCATTCTGTGCAAGTGGTGAAAATCTCGCATTAAAGAATCGGAGTGTAGGCGGTTCATAATCCATTCGTAACCCACTAATATTTCTTCTTTTTTCATATAGCGCGATGACAGAATCAGCAACAACATCCATATGATTATTTGTGTATACTCTTCGGGGGATTGTCAATCTTACTAGCTCTAATTTCGGTTTATTATGTTCTCCTGTATCTTTATTCCGACCAGCCGAGACAATTCCACGCTCCATCGCTCTTACTCCAGAATCTAGATAAAGAGCAGCTGCCAATGCTTGGGCTGGAAATTCCTCTTGAGATAAGTGAGACAAAAATTGTCTCGCATCTAAATAGACTGCATGACCTCCAATTGGTTGAACGACTGGAATTCCTGCATCAATCAATTGCTGGCCAAGATAACGGACTTGTTGGATGCGATGCTGAATATAATGATCATCAATAGATTCATAAATTCCTTGAGCCATTGCCTCCATATCACGGCCCGCCATACCACCATATGATGGCATTCCTTCATACACAACAACCAATTCACGTGAACGTGCATACAGTTCTTCATCATTCATAGCAAGAAACCCACCAATATTTACAAGGCAGTCCTTTTTCCCACTCATTGTACATCCATCTGAATAAGAAAACATTTCTTTCAAGATGTCTTTAATTTTATGATTCTCATAACCTGCTTCCCTCTCTTTAATAAAATAAGCATTTTCAACACAACGGGTGGCATCAAGCATAACGTCAATCCCATGATACTGACATAATTCATATACTTCCTTCATGTTTTGCATACTAACCGGCTGGCCACCTGCCATATTAACGGTAACTGCTAAACATACATATGGAATTCGTTCTGATCCTACTTCATGGATTAGGCTTTCAAGCTTCTTTATGTCTACATTTCCTTTGAAGGGATGTTCATACGACGGGTCATGAGCCTCGTCTATAATAATATCTACAAATCTAGCTCCATTTAATTCTTGATGTGCACGGGTTGTTGTAAAATACATATTCCCTGGTACAACATCCCCTTGTTTAATTTTTAGTTGTGACAATAGATTCTCTGCACCACGACCTTGGTGTGTAGGAAGTACATATTTATATCCGTATACCTCTCGGACTGCCTGCTCTAGTTTCTTCCAGCTTTTGCTACCTGCATATGCCTCGTCTCCAACCATTAAGGCTCCCCATTGACGGTCACTCATTGCACTCGTACCACTATCAGTTAAAAGGTCAATATATACATCATGAGAATCAATCAGAAATGTGTTATACCCCGCTCTCTCTAGTGCGTCTTTTCTTTCTTCATACGATAGCATAGCTAGCGGTTCGACAGCCTTTATTTTATATGGCTCTGCAGTCCTTCTCTTCATATCAAATTCCCCTTTACTTTTTGAATATTCAATCTATCTATAATGTAAAATAACCTTGCAATTGCTCTCAAGAATACCAATTGCTCTATAAACGCTTTAAACCATTGAAATACAGGACATTTTTTATAGGAAAAGAGGACGTAATTTGTCGAATGTTTTCGAAATTACACATGTAAAGTCGTTAATTGGTACAAAATTTTATCACCATTTAGAAAAACTCAGCATAGGCAGAGCAATTGGAAAAGGTGTAAAAAAAAGATGCCATTTGGCACCCTTTTCAGTTTTAGAAAGAGGAAAGTAAAAATCCTGTACTATTATTCTTTATTGCATTTGATGGATATTGATAAACAGATGGTTCACGTTCACAAAGATTTACCCAAGCATCGACACAGCTAGGATCAAAATGAATCCCTTTTTGTTCAATTAAAAACTCAATTGCCTGGTTGTGGGTCCAAGCCTTCCGATATGATCTTTCAGAGGTGAGAGCATCGTATACATCCGCAACTGCTACTATTCTTGCTAGTAACGGAATCTCTGTTTTACTCAGCCTATCAGGATATCCAGACCCATCCCATTTTTCATGATGAAAACGAATGATGCTCAATTCATCTTTCATAAAGCCAAGCTCTCTACACATGTCATATCCATATTCAGGATGTTTTTCAATCTCGATTCTTTCATTAGGCGACAATTTGCCAGGCTTGTTAAGAATAGAATCTGGAATGCTAATTTTACCTACGTCATGTACCAATCCACCATGAGCTATCGCTCTTATTTGTTCGGGCTTTAACCTAAGTTCTTCGGCTAGCTTAACCGCATACATAGTTACTCGAAATGTATGACCTGCAGTGTAGGCATCCTTCTTCTCCGTTGAAATAACAAGGGCTTTTACACTTGGTGAAGCACTACTTGTAATTTGCTCAATAGGATCCTTTACAAATAGTGACCGTAGTCCCTCTGCAAGACTTCCTTTAACTGCATATTGTTTTACTAGGCCAATAATCATTACAACCATGGCTGCAAGTAATAGCAAATGATACAGCCACCAGCTAAGGTTCCACTTCTCACCAGTAATCATAATGTACTGTGACAAGATAAACAGCGCTGCACTATAGACGATTGCTAATTGTAATGGGAATCTTGTAAATCTGTATGTCTGATAGTACCGATATGATGTAATAAGATTAAGAAATAGAATAATAACAGTAACAACCCAATTAATTGGATTTATATCAATTGGTATAAAATTTATTACATGCGGAAAAAGCATACATAGTAACCCAAATATCCCTAGTACTATTCCCCAACTCGGAAGCAAATACCTATGTTTTCTAGAGAGCCAATCTATCACTTTATTGTCTGTTGGCAAAGAGGACAACCACAGCCAAATAGTCGCGACTAACATACTAAGTTGCGCTGCCACACCAGCTACATGTGTTTCTGGTAAGATAAAATGAGGTGTCGATAGCCCATGCAACATAAACAATATTGTTATAGAAATAAAAGCTAATGCCAAAATAGTTACTTTTATATTACGTAATCGCTTACCAACAATACCAACAGCAATTGAAAGGATTGTAGACAAGGTTGCTACTATACTTACAATATAGAAGTGTCCATTCGGCATCATGAGATGTGGGTCATACAGTAATCCATTTCTAAGAGACTCAAATAAGAGAAATGGTATTCCTACAGCAAGTAAAGGGCCCATATAGCTATAATTCTTCATGTAAACATTGCCTCCACTCTAAAGTAATCCTATTTTATCATGTTTTACTCTATTAGGAAGAAAAAATTTTCCAATATTCAGCAATATTCGACTAAACTTACCAACGGTACCATAACATCTCCTCTACAATATGATGAACATACTGATTAATCCCATTATGTAACCGAAAGGATAAACCTGAAGTATAAAAAAATGAAAGGGACATATCCACCAATACTCCTTCTTCATATTTGGCATGTCAAATTGTTTAAGACATTAACGATAATTGTAGGGAGAAATTGTTTTCGAATTGGACTCTGCATGTAAAATTAGCTACAATCAATGTAAAAAGAAGCTAGAAATGAGGAATCAAATTGACTAACTCAAATACATACATTGGATATATTGGTACATATACTACCGGTAATAGTGAGGGAATTTATTGTTTCACATTAGATACAGAGCAAAGAAAAATTACTGACGTTAAACCCGTCGCGCGTCTTGACAATCCTACTTACGTTGCAATCAGTAAAAATTCTCAATTTCTATACTCTGTTGCTAAAGAAGGCATATTAGGTGGCGTTTCTTCTTTTAAAATCAACAGTGTGACGGGGGAGCTCGTTAAACAAAGCGAGCAGCTTTCAGAGGGTTCGTCCCCATGCCATGTTAGCGTGAATTCTACGAATGACCTTGTTGTAACTGCACACTACCATCGTGGGACAGTAGAAGCCTATCAGGTTGATTCCGACAGAAGACTTACCTCTCCAGTTTCAGTTGTTCAGCATGAGGGTTCTAGCGTAGATAAAGAAAGACAGGAAAAGCCGCATGTACACTACTCAGGTTTCACTCCTGATGAAAAATATATCATTGTTGTTGATTTAGGGATTGATAAGGTAATTACCTACGATGTAAAAGACGGAGTACTAAAAGAGGTTGCTAGCTTAGCTGTAAAGCCTGGCAGTGGACCGAGACATCTTACGTTTCACCCAAGCGGTAAATTCGCGTATATCATGACGGAACTTAGCTCCGAAGTGATTGTCGTTACCTACAATCCTACAAACGGTAGTTTTACCGAAGTACAAACCATTTCTACCATTCCATCTACTTTCACGGAAAACAATCAAGGAAGTGCCATTCATATTTCTTCCGATGGAAAATACGTTTATGCTGGTAATCGAGGTCATAATAGTATTGCTAGTTTTCGTGTCGACCAAGAAACCGGCTTATTAAGCTTTATGGAGCATACATCAACAGAAGGCGATTGGCCAAGGGACTTTATTCTTGATCCTAGTGAAACCTTCCTAGTAGCATCTAACCAAAACTCAAGCAACCTAGTATTATTTTCTAGAGACATTTCCTCTGGGACTCTTGAATTGCTTCAAGCAGATATTCAAGTTCCAAACCCAGTCTGTGTTACGTTTCTCAACTATAAGTAAACCAAAAGCCTACCACAACCGGTAGGCTTTTCTAGTCATTCAAACGTTTGTTTTGTGAGCCTACTTCACTTCAAACAAACGCTTGGATAGTGGGTTATCCCATACAGCCACAAGCATTAAAAATTTTCAAACAAACATTTGATTGCTGGTAAACAAATGTTTGTTTGATAATTTGGCAGGAGTCCAATAACTCTTATTTATTTCGACTTAAGGGCCATCTTACGTATGATCTGTTCATGCTGAGGATACTTTTTTAGTAGCTCCTCCTGCGTAAATAATTCAAAATCCTCAAAATCAAACCCTGGAGAAACCATACATCCTACAATAGCAAAGGTATCCTCTTCCATAACTGATGATCCAAATATTGTATTCCTTGGTACGAGCACTTGTGGTACCTCATCGTTATCAATCTGTAAACCAAGCTTTCTTTCTTGATAATTCCCATTCTCATCGATGATATGAATCGTCAATGAGCTACCCCCGTGGTAATACCAGAGTTCATCCGATTGAAGTCTATGAAAATGTGATATATCCTCCGACCTCAAGAGGAAGTAAATACTGGTATATAGATTTCTAATAGTATCCTCATTGCCTTCTCTTTCTACTGGCACCGATTGTTTAGATGTATATGTACTTTTATAAAATCCTCCTTCTGGATGTGGCTCCAGCCCGAGTTTGGTTATCCAATACTTTGCATCTCTCTCGTTCATAAATTTAAATATCCCCTTCCATGTTATCTGTTTCTATGTGTTTTTTGAATCTCATAAACGAAATTGATAAAAGCATTAATAATATGATAACAATTTTTTGTTATTAAGTTCTCCTGTAAGTCGAATATTTTTCCTAGGTTACCTACAACTAGATATTTTAGGCAGTATAATTGTGGGGTAAAACCAAAAGAATCCAAGATAAACAAAAATCGTCCAAATTAAAAAGAGATAGCTGAACATAATCGCTACCCCTTTTCACAAACTATTGTTGATGTTATTAATATCAGCATTTGTAAATCTATAAATAAGCTTGTGATCGATATTTCCCCCTTTGCATCTCTTTAATCCCAATCAACAATAAATAAAAGGAAAAAAGATAGAGTAGATACCCCATTAAAGGAAATAGTACTACCCATTTTGTAAAATAAAAATTCATTCTCGAGTGAGCTATTAACCCTGCCCATTCATTAGTAATTGATAAATAAATAGTAGGTGATATTTGGAGCTCTGTGCCACCAAAGAACAGGTCAAAAATAGCTAGCTGCCCTATTAAGTTCAGAACGAGTATTACTTCATTTACAAAAGTAAGAACAATACTACCTGTCATCATTGGTAAAATATGCTCTTTCAGAATATGTAATCTACTTCCACCTACCGTTTGCGAAGCTACAACAAAAGGCAATTTCACAATTTCTATTGTTCTTGCGCACATTGATTCATGTACTCCAGGGATACCAACTATAATCATCAATACACTTTGCAAATAAATTAACGTCATTGTATCTAATGATGACTGAATAGATATACCTACCATAACAAAAAAAACCAGCAGAAAGGGAGGTATCCCACTTAACACGGTTACTTTTGGTTTCTTCTTTACTTCTTTACTTTGTAAGCCACGATACATTCCCAAGGAAGCCCCAATTATCACTCTTACCAATGCAATTCCAATTGCCGCGAAAACCGTATACCTTGCTCCGTGTAACATGAGTGTTAGAATATCAAACCCCCACTTATCTGTTCCAAAAAGGTTCTCTTTAGAAGGAGGAAATGGTGAGCCCCGAAGCTGTTCTCCTTCATCTGTTTGAACCCACTTGACAGGGTTAGAAAAATCTACATCATATGGAGCAAAACGCGGACCGAAAATAGCGATAAATATAAAGAAGAATAGAAGAATAGAACCTATTGACAACTTCAGATTAGGTAGCCGCTTCATTTTAGAATCCTCTCTAGTGTGATAATAACAAGCTTTAAACTAAAGAATATGAATAGGTATAAAATGAACATAGATGCAAAGCAAAGAATAATTAAGTTATACTGATACTCATTGACCATAGGGAATAGCATACTTGTCAGACCATTAATATTAAATAAATATTCAACAATGAATAGATTGCTAATCATAATAGATGCAACCTTGTGAAGGTCCGCTTTCAAATATGGGAGAATATTGGGAGTCACATGATAAAGATAGATATACCTCCTTTTAAATCCCTTTGAAATCGCTGTTCGAATATAATCCTCCGTCAAAATATCAAATGTTTTTTCACTTAAAGACCTCACTAAATAAACAAACGGTAATATAAATAAAACAATCAGAGGCAAGGCAACAGCTGGTTCCTCCATAGTAGGTGATGCTACCCTAGCTACTTTCATCCCGGTGATATCATAAATAAAGATTACTAGCATTTGAAGAAGAAAAATAAGTACAAAATCAGGGATAATAGCAATAAATCCAATTATCGTCTGGAACCCTTTTTCACTTTTCCATAGCAAGATTCCAAAAATGAGTGCTAAAATAAGTACGAGTATACTTGATGCAATTCCATAAAAATAGGACGTTGCAAAATGCTTCAATACTTCCTTAGGGAAAAACAGTAACCGCTCCCCCTCCAAATAATAGAGTGAACTCCCATTTACTAACCCTTCTATAAAGCTCTGAACATTCTTAATTATACCTTCCCAATTGAGCTTCACCCGACCATTAACGGCTGTTATTGTAAGAGGTAGAGAAGCTAATATAAACAAAAAGACGATACTTCTTACCTGAACAAGAATATGTCTAATCGTCATCGTTTCAACCTCTCAACAGTAAATTTTTACCTTTTTAAAAAGGTTATCTCATTATATGTCTATATCCATTTAATAATTACGTTATAATGAACAACGCTTTTTCTATTACGTAATGAAAGGTTAGGAAAGGGTTGAATAGGATTATGAAGAGGACTCTTTTTTCTATGGAGAAACGGCTTTAATTTTGGGATATTAGCTTTTTGTAATAGAAGTTGGCTTACAAACCAAAATAATGATATTAAAACAGGGGCAACAAGCTAGAGAACTTTTCCAATCACAAAATATGCCTCAAGCTTGTAAGATCGAGATGTAGCAAAATTTCGATGTATTCGAGAGTTTTTCAACTGGTAGAGGTTCGTTTTTTTAGACACGAACCTCCTTCTGTATTCCTTCTTTCTAGATTACTACGTTAGTTCCAACACCAGCTTTTAAAGCTTTTTCATAAACTGCTGCTGCAACAACTAAGTCAAAATAAGCAATTCCCACGGATTTAAAAAAAGTTATTTCATCAGTTTCCTGTCTCCCTGAAATTGAGCCAGCTACCAGCTCACCCAATTCACCATGCAATTGAGAAAAACTCCATATCCCTTTATTTGCTGGTATAATTAGGTCTCCTGCTTCATCTTTAACTCCCTCAATTGTATCAGCAACAATTTTTGAACATTTTGCTATCGTTTCCTCATCTACCTCCTGCATATGTGGAAGATAGGAGCCCACTCCATTTATATGAGTCCCAGGTTGAAGTGACTTCCCTGAAAACACAGGAGTTTCTGATCGAGTACTACAAATGACAATTTCCGCCTTCGAGACAGCTTCATCTGGATTATCCATGACTCTTATTGTACCGGTAAATTCGGGACTTAGTTCCGTTAATCGGGCGATAAATGACTCTGCTTTCGCTTTGGTTCTGTTATACAATAGAATCTCTTTAACGTTTCGAACCTCTAAAACGGCCTGTAGTTGTTCCCCGGACATAGCCCCTGTTCCAATAACAGCAACAGATGAGGCATCCTTCCTTGCAAGATATTTTGTCGCGATCCCACTTACCGCTCCTGTTCGTAAACGAGTTAGGTAAGAAGCATTGATACACGCCACATGTTCTCCAGTGTCTGTATCACTAAGAATAATTATGCCCTGCGTCGTTTTTTTACCAATTTTAGGGTTGTTTGGAAAGATAGTGACTACTTTAACTGCTGCTTTTCCAACGGGTTCCATAGCGCTTGGCATATAAAGAGCTGAAGCACTTTTTTCAGGAAAATCAAGTACAGTTCGATGAGGATTTAATACCTTACCTTCTGTATAATAGATGAGCGCCCTTTCTAAGTCAGGAATAGCATCCTTCATAGAATATAACGATTTGATTTGTTCTTCTGATAAGATAAGCATGTTTTTCCTTCTCTCCTCTAGTAATCAGCCGTTTTATGTAGATGATTTATGGATACCAACCATTACCGTTACACCAGTTTGAATATTTTTTCTCAACCTAAAAAGAAGGTATCGCACAGAGGCGATCCTTCTTCCATTTTAAGCGACTTCTTCTTGATCTAGTTCTTCATTTTTCCGTTCACGAATAGCTGAAACGGCTATTAATGAGATAACAGCTGTTAAAATAATATATAACGCAACAGGTACATAGGATTCATTAAATGCAGCAAGTAATGCAGTTGCTACTAATGGAGCAGTTCCACCTGCAACTGCTGCACCGATTTGATACCCTAAAGAAATCCCAGTGTAACGTACATTTGATTTAAAAATCTCAGAAAACATTGTACCGAGTACAGCTGTTATTGGCGCCCAAATAATTCCTAGACCAAGTATAGTAGCCACAATTAACAATGCAACAGATCCTTGATGAAGGAGCCAGAAATATGGGAATGCATATAAAATCATTAAAACAGTTCCACCAACGTATAGCCTTTTACGACCAATCTTATCTGAAAGATTACCCATAATTGGAATTAAAACTGTCGTTACTACTGTGGCTATTGTAACAGCATTTAATGTCGCTGTACGAGAGAAGCCTAGCTGACCAGTTGCGTAGGAAACAATAAATGTGCCAAAGATATAGAACGGTGCTGTTTCGACAACCTTTGCCCCAATTGCAATTAATACCTCTTTCCAATGAGTACGCATTGTCTCGAAAAAGGGAACTTTAGCAACCTCGCCTTTTTCTTGAACTCTCTTGAAGGAAGGGGTTTCCTCAATACCTTTACGAATCCATAAACCAAAAATCACTAGTAACGCACTTAGGATAAATGGCACACGCCAGCCCCATGACATAAATGCCTCTTCAGGTAACAAAGTCATAAGGGATAAAGCTAATGTTCCAAGTAGTAAACCAATAGTTACCCCCATTTGTGGAACGCTTCCAAAAAGTCCGCGTTTTTCTTTCGGAGCATATTCTACAGCAAGTAAAAGAGCTCCACCCCATTCTCCGCCTAGTCCAATACCTTGAATTAGACGTAAGAGGATAAGCAGTATAGGTGCCATAACTCCAATTTGCTCATATGTAGGAAGAAAGCCCATTAAAACAGTTGAACCTCCCATTAATGTTAACGTGAGCACAAGTGTCTTCTTTCTTCCAATCTTATCTCCAATATGGCTGAAAATAACTCCCCCAAGTGGGCGGATGAAAAAAGATAAAGCAAAAGAGGCATACGCTAATAATAAACTGACTGTAGGATCATCACTATGAAAAAATGCCGTATTAAATACAAGTGCTGCAACTGTTCCATACAGGAAGTAATCGAACCACTCAATGGAGCTTCCTATCAAGCTTGCCACGAGTACCTTTTTTTCAACCTTCTTTTCCATTGAAATCCCCCTTTTTTAAAATATAATAACTTTTTAAATATTTTAATACAATACAAAATTACTAAAATTTCGATAAATTTCTACCTTCCAAAAGTATGTGTTTAACTACATCCATGAGCATTACTTCCTAACAATTGTTTGGAGGATAGTGTTACAGCACTTTAATAAACATAATTTTTTCTTGTTTGTTAAAAACTACTTACGTAAGTTACTGAAAGGAGAATCAATTTATGAGTCGTGGAAAAAGCTTTAATCATAAGGAAAAAGGTCACCAAGGGAACTTTCCGAAAAACAGTATTAGTGAGGAAAAAGATCATAGTCGCCAATTTGAGCAAATTGAAGACATAGCAACACATGAAGCCTTTAAAAACCGCATAAAAGAGGACGAAATGCCATAAATAAAATGGAAAACTCGGCCATTGCCGAGCCTTTAAGCGAAAGAAGAGACCCTAGTTCCACGTATAAGTTTAGGAAAGTATTTATACTTTGCTTATAAGAGAAAAGGAACAAGACAAAAATCCATGTCTCGTTCCTTTTAATTTACTTATCCTAATACTTTTTCAATTCTTTCTAAAGCCCAATCGAGCTCCTCTTTACTCACAACAAGTGGTGGAGCAAAACGAATTACTGTATCATGTGTTTCCTTACAAAGGAGTCCTTCTTGCTTTAAGGCTTCACAATATGGTCGAGCAGCCTCAGTCAGTTCCACCCCAATAAATAATCCACGGCCACGTACCTCTTTAATCTTAGGATTTTTTATCTCCTGTAATCGACCAAGGAAGTATTCTCCAAGCTCATTAGAGCGATCCGCTAGCTTTTCATCAAGTAGAACATTTAGAGATGCAATTGAAACTGCACAAGCCATTGGATTTCCACCAAAAGTAGAACCATGAGAACCTGGGTTAAATACACCTAGCACATCTTTATTAGCAACTACACATGAAATCGGAAATACTCCTCCACCTAGTGCTTTCCCTAAAATATACATGTCTGGTTCAACCTCGTCCCACTCACAAGCAAACATTTTACCTGAACGCGCAAGACCAGCTTGAATTTCATCAGCAATAAATAATACATCGTTTTTCTTACACTCGTCAAACGCCTTTTTCAAGAAGCCTTCTGGAGGAATGATAATTCCTGCTTCCCCTTGAATAGGTTCAATTAAAAATGCTGCCGTATTTTCTGTAATTGCATTTTTTAACGCTTCTAAATCACCATAAGGAATTAATTTGATACCTGGTAGCATCGGACCAAATCCGCGCTTATATTCCTCTTCAGAAGATAAAGATACTGCTGTCATTGTACGCCCATGGAAATTACCCACACATGCAATGATTTCAGCCTGGTTCTCTTTTACACCTTTCACATCATATGCCCAACGGCGCGCAGCTTTAATAGCCGTCTCGACGGCTTCAGCACCTGTGTTCATTGGTAAAGCCATATCCTTGTTTGTGATGTTACAAATTAATTCATACCAAGGACCAAGTTGATCATTATGAAATGCTCTTGATGTTAACGTAACACGATCTGCTTGATCTTTAAGCGCTTGAATAATTTTCGGATGGCGGTGCCCCTGATTTACTGCAGAATAAGCACTAAGCATATCCATATATTTATTTCCTTCAGGATCCTCTACCCACACGCCCTCTGCTTTCGAAATAACAATTGGTAGTGGATGATAATTATTAGCACCAAACTTTTCTGTTTGTTCAATTATTGATTTTGAATTTATTTGAACTTCAACCATTTAATTTCCCTCCTACACTATTCTCTTTATATATAGTTTAAATGCAAGTAGCGTGCCAACTTCTTTCTACCCTATATTTTACCTTATTAGCCGCTTGTTTGTAAGGTATTAAAAGCTTCTTGATAAAGTCATGGTTCTCGAAACGCAAAAATCCTTTGCTAAATCACGCAAAATTTTTGTGCTCTCCTTAGCTATTTGCGCAAAAAAATATTGCTCCCTCTCTCTTTGATATATAATAAATACAATTGAACTAAATGGAGCGAGAATTATGGAGCAAACAAACGATCTTAAAGAAAGAGCGATTGAACAGATATTACATGAAATAGATGTAGGAATTCATGTGGTCGATCATCATGGAACAACCATTATCTACAATAGAAAAATGGCTGAAATTGAGGGTATGATTCGTGATGATGTACTCAATAGAAGCCTTATGGATGTTTTTTCATTTCATAAGGATGAGGATAGTACCCTTCTACAAGCACTGAAAAATGGAACAATCATAAAAAATGCAAAACAAACTTACTTTAATAATCGAGGTAAAGAGATTACAACCGTTAATCATACAATCCCAATTCTAAAAGATGGTTCACTTATAGGTGCAATGGAAATCGCACGTGATGTAACAAAGCTGGAAAAACTAATTCGGGAAAATATGAACAAAAGGAACGATACTCGTTATACCTTCGATAGTATTATCGGAAGCAGCACTGCAATTATAGAGATTATGGAGTCGAGCAAAAGAGCAACCCGTACAAATTCCTCCGTGTTGATTATAGGAGAAACGGGTACTGGTAAAGAGCTCTTCGCTCAAAGCATTCACAATGGAAGTAACCGTTCATCACATCCATTTATTTCTCAAAATTGTGCCGCTCTTCCTGATAATTTGATTGAAGGCTTACTTTTCGGAACGAAGAGAGGAGCGTTTACAGGTTCCATAGACCGCCCTGGTTTATTTGAACAAGCAGATGGTGGCACCTTACTTCTTGATGAAATTAACTCACTTAATCCAGCACTTCAAGCAAAGCTTTTACGTGTGATACAAGAAAAAGTGGTCCGTCGGGTAGGAGATACAAAGGACCGTAAAATCGATGTTCGAATTATTGCAACGATGAATGAGGACCCCATTGATGCTATTTCCGGAGGTAGACTACGGAAGGATCTGTATTATCGACTAAGTGTTGTGTCATTGTTTATTCCTCCGTTACGTGACAGGCGCGGCGATATACTTGAACTGGCTCAGTTTTTTATAGAAAAGTACAACCATTTATTTGGAATGAAAGTAACAAAAATTGATGATATAGTCTTGCAAAAGTTCCACCAATATGAATGGCCAGGAAATATCCGTGAACTAGAGCATATGATTGAGGGTGCTATGAATTTAGTCGATAATGAGGCTACCATAACCTATGATCATCTGCCTATACACTTTCGAAAGAAAACAAATTACAAATTAGAATCCAATCAGCCTGAGTACCTCCCTCCAGAGGTAAACCAAATAACAACACTGGACAAATATATGGAGGAAGCAGAAGTATTTTATTTAAAAAGTGTCTTACAGCATCATAGCTACAATATCACAAAAGCCGCGTATTCCCTTGGAATGAGCCGTCAAAGTCTTCAATATCGCTTAAAAAAGTATTGTATTAGAAGACCATGAGATAGTTGTTTGTAATAGAAAGAAACTAATAATATTGATGTCCCATAAAAAAATTACTGGCAAACACTACAGTTTATAAGAGAGCCCTTATCCTACTATAGGTAAGGGCAACTATCTTGTCTATTTCTGTGGTAAACTCAATTGCCATGATACACCAAATTTTTCTCCTTTATTTGAGTCTTTCGACTAATTTTCTTCATACATTATCATATTTTACAATTATTGCTCGGGAAATGAAAAATTATAAGATAATACGTCGAAAACAAATACTTATAGTAAAATAAAGGTAATGAGGACAGAATCATACCTATTTAGCCTGAAATATAGATGGGTGGGTGAAAATTAGCATCATACCCTGTAAGACCTGAAATACATATGAGTAGAGCTGATAATCCAGTATCTTACCCACTCAGGTCCTGAGACGAGAATGAGTAGGGTTGATAATTCAGTATCTTACCCACTCAGGTCCTAAAACGAAACTGAGTAGGGTTGATAATTCAGTATCTTACCCACTCAGGTCCTAAAACGAGAATGAGTAGGGATGATAAACCAGTATCTTACCCACTCGGTTCTTGAAACGAGAATGAGTAGGGATGATAATTCAGTATCTTACCCACTCAGGTCCTGAAACGAGTATGAGTAGGGATGATAATTCAGTATCTTACCCACTCAGGTCCTGAAATGAGAATGAGTAGGGATGATAAACCAGTATCTTACCCACTCGGTTCTTGAAACGAGACTGAGTAGGGTTGATAATTCAGTATCTTACCCACTCGGTTCTTGAAACGAGACTGAGTAGGGTTGATAATTCAGTATCTTACCCACTCAGGGCCTAAAACGAGAATGAGTAGGGATGATAAACCAGTATCTTACCCACTCGGTTCTTGAAACGAGAATGAGTAGGGATGATAATTCAGTATCTTACCCACTCAGGTCCT
>JBLKRX010000023.1:0-74474 GCA_047608075.1 Ferdinandcohnia humi | reverse complement strand
AGCTTCCTTCAGATTCCACGTCGCCATGGACACCCTTGCTGTCAGCTATGTACTTACCGCTACCAGGTCGTACTCGGGACTTTCACCCGTTAGAGTTCGCCCATGCTGGGCGAACAAAAAAACCAGTCCAATAAACTTCGTTGGACTGGTTCTTTGGTTACCGCAATATGATTCGTTCATTTTTCCTAGTTTTAGTTTTTTTAGAATTTGTGTGTTGGACTTGAATCTCCTTCAATTCCTCTTTTAAGATTTCAATACTTTAGCATTATAGCAATTACTCCCATAGGTCTACATACCACCCACACTGTCGTGCTTAATCCGACATATGATAATTGTAAATTAATTATTTATAAAAAACTATTTTAGTAGAGGTGAGAAGATGACAGAAAAAATGTTTAACATTATACTAGGCAGCATCTTACTGTTTCTATCTAGTTGTGCTGTTTTCTTCTATTTGACTGAGCAAAGAGCAGAAACTGTAGCATCAAATAACCCTACAAGCCACTCTATCACTCCACCTCCTTCTTCAAAACCCAAAAAAACAAATGCAACACCAGAGAACAACCCTACTGAAACTGAAAAAAATACGAATAAGAAGGAAGAAAACAATCCAAACAAGGATGCAACTTCAGATAATGGTGTACCTGAAATCATTTGGGGAATTGATTCGGCCAGTGAAACATCGGAAGAATTTTATGCTTGTGTAAGAGAACATTTTGGTGATCCAGTAGTCTTTGGTAGATACCTTGGTGATATTGAAGGTGTTTCAAAAGGACTAACAGCAAAACAGGTAAAGCTCATACACTCTAAGGGAGATTATATTCTACCAATCTATAATCATTTCGATAATGCAACAGGGTATGAAAACGGTGTGTCTCAGGCAAAGGAAGCCATAAAATTAGCTAGCGAGATAGGGATGCCAAAAGGGATAGCCATCTTTGCAGATATTGAACCTAACTACCCAGTAGATTCGGAGTTTATAAGAGGCTGGTTTGAAACCATTTCTAATTCACAGTACAAATCCGGAATATATGGCGTTTTTGATCAAGAACAAAATTTATCCAAAGCCTTTAATGAGGCAATAGAAAAAAATCAGGATATCCTTGAAAACAACTATATCTGGACTGCTGCACCTAACATCGGAATAACCACACAAGCTAAGGCACCTAAATACACACCTGAAGCACCTGAGAATTCACTCGTTTGGGGTTGGCAATACGGGATTGACGCTGAAAGCTGTAATATAGATACTAATTTATTTAAAGGAGCGCTTGTGGATGTTCTATGGGGACCTTAATTTCTATGGGAGTATTGATGAAGAATGGATATTACAATCTTATAGACCTTCTATCAGAACATGTATAGAAAAAACAAGCTTGTACACCACCAAGCTTGTTTTTTATTAGATTCCTTATAATAGGTTACAGTTTTGAGCCGAACAGGATTTGCAATTCTTCTTTATTTGTAACAATATCCTCTAATGTATATCCGTATAGAACTTTATTAAATGCATGCAATGCTTCATTTAGAGCATGCTTAAGTTTACAAGAAGGAGAAATGGCACAATAATTACCACCCTCTTTAAAACAATCTACAATTGTGAAGTCCTCTTCGGTTTTAGAAACGACTTCCCCAATGGTAATGTTCTTTGGACTTTTCGCAAGCCTTATTCCCCCATTACGACCTCGGATTGTCTCGATAAAACCAAGCTGCCCCAGTTGATGTATGATTTTCATTAAATGATTTTTTGATATATTATAGACTTCTGCAATCTCTTGTATCGTACTTAATTCCCCAGTAGGCTTCATTGCTAAGTACATTAAAACCCGTAAAGCATAATCTGTATAATTCGTTAACCTCATTTGATGAGACCCCTTACTATTAGTAATTCTTTTAATTATACCATGAAAGTTGTAGTCACTTGTTAAATGTGACAATTTTTCAAAAGATGTATTCAAAATGTATCTTTGATAAACACTGTCGTTATATTATTAAACATGTATTAAAAATACTTGTTTAATAATGAGAATGACATTATGTTACATACTAATACCATTGAAATCATTAAAAGCACAGTACCAGTACTTGAGAAACACGGAAAAGATATAACTACTCGTTTTTATCAGCTTATGTTCAGCAACCATCCAGAATTATTACATATATTCAATCATGCTAACCAAAGACATGGACGTCAACAAACTGCATTAGCAAACGCAGTGTATGCTGCTGCTGCACACATCGACAACTTAGAAGCAATCATTCCCGTAGTAAAACAAATCGGACATAAACACCGTGCGTTGGGAATTAAACCGGAGCACTACCCTATTGTAGGTGAAAACCTATTAGCATCCATTAAAGATGTGTTAGGAAGTGCTGCTACTGATGAAATCATAAATGCATGGGCTGAAGCATACTCGGTAATTGCTGGTGCTTTTATTGGAGTAGAAAAAGAAATGTACACTGAAGCAAAGGAACAACCTGGTGGTTGGGAAGGCTTTAAAAACTTTGTTGTTTTCCGTAAAGTAAAGGAAAGCGAAGTTATTACATCCTTTTATTTAAAGCCTGAAGATGGAAAGGAAATTGCTTCCTATCAAGCAGGACAGTATCTTACAGTAAAAGTCCAACCTGAAGATAGTGAATATACTCATATTCGTCACTATAGTTTATCTAATGCTCCAGGGCAAGAATATTATCGAATCAGTGTTAAACGTGAAGAACATGGTGTGGTTTCTTCTTATCTTCACAATGATGTACAAGAAGGCGATTGTTTATTAGTAAGCCCTCCTGCTGGTGACTTTGTGCTTGAAAAAAACGAAATTCCTGCTGTACTCATTAGTGGCGGTGTTGGACTAACTCCTATGGTGAGTATGTTACACACAATCGTGGAACAGCAACCAAATCGAGAAGTCTTTTTCATCCATGGAGCATATAATAGCCAAGTACATGCCTTAAAGGATGAAGTAGCACATTTGGCAAGTGTACACGAACAGGTGAAGAATTTTGTAGTCTATTCAAACCCTACCGAGGAAGATAGAAAAGCAATGAATTTTGATAAGGAAGGTTTTATTGACTTAGCATGGTTAAAGTCAATTATTGCAAATAATCAAGCAGACTTTTATTTCTGTGGACCCGTACCATTTATGAAGATAATGTACCGTGCACTTAAAAAATGGAACGTTCAAGCTGAAAACATTCATTTTGAGTTCTTCGGACCAGCAAGTGAATTAGAAGAAGTTCCAGTAACAGTACAGTAAAACAAATATGTTGTATAACTCCCATCTTTATTTATAAAGATGGGAGTTTTTTCGTTGCATTAAAACCGTATAAATCATACGTTTCCACTTTTCATATCATTTGTAATGACTCTGTAAACAAGCTGTAATACTATCCATTTATCGTTTTTCATACAAATAGAGTAAATAAGAGTTTCCCAGTAACTACATTAACTAGGAGGACTAATTTATGAAAAAACTAATTTTTGGACTAGCATTACTTATTTCACTCTTTTTTGCTGATCATGCATTTGCATATACTGTTGGAGAAGGCGACACAATGTCAGAAATTGCACAGGAACATGGAATGACGCTAAAACAATTAGCAACCGCTAACCCTCAAATTGAAGATTTGGACCTTATTTTTGTAGGTCAAACGATACATACAAAGATTAAAAAATACTCTGATAAGCTACTAGAAGGAATCGATTATTCCTACACTGAAGAAAGTACAGATGAAGCTGTTACTGAAAATGTTATTGATGAGCAAAGTGTACATAATGTAGCAAGTGCCTCTACGGAAATAAGTCTTTCGGAAGCTGATATCGATTTATTAGCTAGAATTGTACGAGCTGAAGCCCAAACGGAACCCTTTGAAGGAAAAGTAGCGGTTGCCGCTGTTGTCTTAAATAGAGTTGAAAGTCCCTTATTTCCTGATTCGATAAAAGAAGTAATTTATCAGCGTGGCCAATTTCAACCAGTTTCAAATGGACAAATTAATAGACCTGCAGACGATGAATCCATAAAGGCCGTTTATGCTGCGCTAACTGACATGAGAGATATAGTTGGGAATTCCCTCTTCTTTTATAACCCCGACATAGCGACAAGTCGTTGGCTAGATTCACGAAGGACAACTTTTGTTATTGGACAACATGTTTTTAAAATTTAATACTAACCATTACTTATGTAACAAGATTTTGATTTGGCTACTATATATTAAAACTACCATACTCCTGCAATTCTAACTCCGAGCTTTCATTCTCGGAGTTTTTTGTTTGTACATTTCCCTTGGGGGCACTCATAGGAAACCCCTAAATAATCTGCTGAAATGATAACAAAATGGAGATGACTAACACAACTCATTACAAAAAACCGCCATATTACAGGCGGTTTCTTGACATTATTTTTGTAAACAAGTACACGTCATTTCACCACAATGAGTTTACATCAACCTTTTCATTACACTGACTACATTCAGCTCCTAGGCTTTTACCGCTACCTGTAGCTTCAAGTGGTACATTACAGGTTCGACATAGTAGATTGATATGTTCGATGTATTTTTGTAGTAAAATTTTAGAGACACCGCCCCTGATTCCACAGTAACTACATTGAAGTGAAATTCTACCATTTGGTTCTATCTCCACTTTTCTCATACTACGGCAGGTTGGGCATTGGTCCCATGAAGTAATATATTGTTGTAGAGTGAAGGAAGGACGGTAACTTACTAATTTTTGTTGGACTTCCGTCTTTGAATATTTGGGACCTTGTAGATTCAGCATGCTACTAAAAAGCTTAACAACTTTTTTTGATACGAGACGACATTTAATAAATGGTGGCTCTGGCGATGAATCAAAGCTTGTGCTATCCATGATAGGCGTCCCAACCCACAGTACTTCTCCATTAATGATGATAAATGGCATAACCGTATCCCTAGGTATATGTTCAAACATTCGTAGCGGTATACCATCGTTCTTGGGAGTAATAAAGGTTATACTTGCACGGTTTTCAATCTGTTGTAGTGCATGCCAGAGTTCTTTATCAATTTTTACAGGAAAAGGAGCTGAAATAAGCACTGTCTTAGCATTCCGAATGTCATCTAGTAGTACATGATCTTCATTCTCTCCAAACCATTTCAGATTCGGATGATACTTTTCTTTTAAAATTGGATGCAATTCATAACGGGTATAAGACTTATTGTTTGCAGATAAATGCTCTGATAACGCACGTACTGCTTTTGTATTAGAAACTCTGCTATTCATAAACCTTCGATCAACAATAGTAATGAATTTACTTCTTGCTCGAGTAACTGCTACGTTAATTAACCGATCACTTGTGTTATCAGTCATTAACACACTTGCTCTTTGTTGAGGGTAACCATCAACATTATCGAAGACAATCATGTCTCGTTCTGAGCCTTGAAATTTATGAACAGTCGCAGCAATTATTTTTTCCTCTCTATGGTCCTCTGTATGATTGGGTATAATCTCTTGTAGAAGGATGGTTACTAACCGGGCCTGTGCTTTATAAGGAGCTATAAAACCAATCGAATCAATTCCATTTGCTCTTCCAGATAAAATTAATTGTATTGATAGTAACGCGGATAAAAGATTAAAGCGTGATTCTGAAGCTGCCTCTTTTAAACAGTATGCACCCATTTTGGATAAGTCAACTAAGGTAGCTGCTTCGCTCGGAAATGGCTTTGCGTTCGCAACAGTTTGCCGATTCTTCCGTACACTTTTATGGTCAAATACCTTATTGTTATAAATAAAGCTATTGGTAAAGCTAGAAATGTCCGGATGCATTCTACGTTGTTCTTTCAACATCACTAAATTAGGATGTTTCTCTCCACGATTCACAGCTTCAACTATCTTAGCACCTTCAAAAATATCACGCTTTAACCACCTATCTACCAGTCTCGAGTCTGCCATCGCGATTGGAGGTAATTGTCTAAAGTCTCCACAAACGACAATTTTTCTTCCAAGAGAACTGGCAAATGCAACCTGTGGAATATATGCCATACTGGTCTCATCAACAACCACCAAATCAAATTCACGCTCATAAATTTGAGAGTCCATGGCAGCTTTTGAAAGTGTAACTCCTAGTACCTTTGCATTCGTGACATATCGGGATTCTTCCTTTTTAATCTTCGCTCTCAGTTTATTCAGTTCAATCTCCACTTCAGCAAGTACTTTCTTTTGATCCCCTCTAATTTGCTGAAGTTTCTTTAGCCTGGATCTTTCGGCTTCTAATTTACTGATTCGTTTCTTTGTTTCGGGATTATCTCGTTCGACAATTCTAGAGGCTAATAAATCATCATGATCACTAACCCTTTGATCTGCACTAAACCCATACCGTAAAATATTCCCAGTAACCCAGTCTCCCTTACCTCGGATATAATCCGCTATTTCAAGTAGTAACACATCAACTGCCGCATTACTGTGTGCCATAACAAGAATCTTTTTCCCACCAAGATAATGCTTCGCAATCATCCTTGCTAGTGTATACGTCTTTCCAGTTCCTGGTGGTCCCCAAATATATGTGGTGGGATTGTACTTCGCTCGAAGCGCTATCTCATGTAGCGTTTTTTTTATTTTTTCATCCGGATGTTTTGTAGGAGAATTCCCACTTAGTAACCGCGTAACTCGCTTGAGCTTTGCTGTATTTTTCAAGATTGAATCTACTCTTTTCGATAACGACTCTAGTAATTCCCAAGGTTCGCTATATAGAAACGCTTCCTCAATTTTATCACCAAAGTAGGTGTCTACCTCTATAACTAGATCAAATCCTTCTACTGAAATGACTTTTCCAAAGATTGTTTGAGTTTTATATTCGATCCGAATGGGTGTTCCGTCCGGAAGTAGCACATCAGAAGCAAGCAAAAACCAATAGGTCGCCCCTTTTGCATGCCTTTTTAGGAATTTCCCTTCTGTTATTGTAAACTTAGTTCCACTTTGGGTCTTTAAGTGGACCACTTCTAATCTTAGTGCCTTCTTCCATTGTTCGATTATTTCTTGGATGCTGGCCAAACGTAATGTCCCCTTTGTCCTTTTAATACAGATAGTACTATTTTAATAGAAAACAGTAGAAATGGATGTTGGCAATATTAGTTAAAATATGACTAAACAAGGCCTGGAGAGGTGGAATAGTATGTATTCATCTTGGAACTTTAAAAATAGAGGGACATGAACCTGTCCCTCCGTCCTTCTAGATTAATTCTCTTATTGTTTCGGATTCTTTGACGACCTGCACGACTTCTTTTGTGTTGATTTTAGCAAGTCCCTTTGTTGTTTGTTCGTCTGGATTGAATATATGAGTATTCATTAAGGATACAATAATCCGAACGTGCTTAATCGTTGTATCCAAAATGGTGATTTCATGTTTGCTAAATTGATTGAAATCTGTTTTTACTTCTACAACTTCTGCAAGTTTATCAATTTGTTTTTTTACAATCGGTTCAAGCAGAGATAGCTCTTTTGACAGTCTACTAGATGTAAAGTGTAAGCGAGATAGGTATTGTACTAGTGGTTCCATATTTTCGATACAATTATTTACTTCTTCTAGTACATTATCAATTTTATTTAATAATGCTTTTTCGCGGAACTTCAAGATAGCAGCAAACACTGGTGTCCGTAATAAGCCTTGTAATATGCCAGCATCTTCATCATAAATATTCAATAAATAGCTATCAAATCTAGCAAAATCAGCCTCAGTTGCGGTTGTGTCGAATAAGTCATCAAAGGTAAGGCTGAGACCATCCGTTGTAATTGTATAGGTCGGGCGATTATGTATTTTTTCAAATACTTTCGCAAAAACCTCTACATCTGAATGAAGAGCTGTTTTCAATTCTTGAATCGTTGTAAGTTGTTGTTGAATCTTTTTATCTAGCTCTTCCCCATGTTCCTGCAAACCTTCCAGGATTTCAACACGTGCTAGTAATTTATCATTTTTAGATTGAATATTTGCAGATGCACCTTTTCCGATCGAACTCATCAGAAACTTTAAAGGAATTTGCTGTGGAAATAACACGTACGATGCAATCTCTGCCACATCACCCTTTGATTTAATCTTTAATTTATCCTCTGCAAAATCTTTTACATCATCCACTTTGTCTTCTACAAAATATTTTAAATCATCTACTTTGTCTCCAACATAATACTTTACATCATCTACTTTATCTCCAACATAATACTTCACATCGTCTACCTTGTCTTCTACAAAATCCTTCACATCATCAAATTTATCGCTCACCGCATAGCGTATATCAGTAGCTTTCATTTCTATTTCAAATTTTAAATCACGTAACTTATCAAATAACCCCATGTGACGAGACCCCTATTCAAAATGTAATGTCAAACTCTTATCCTGCATAAATTTCTTTAATCCATCTCGATCTTCATATGGGAGATGAAGCTGCATATCTTTTACCATGCTTGAAACGATTGAGTTAAGTTCGTCTTCGGTCGTAGCAAGATTCATTTGACGAGTAAATGTAGCTAGACGCTCTACCTGTTTATTCAGTTCATCTAGCGGTATCTGGGATAGCTCACTAACCTTTTGCTTTACTTTCTCATTCAACTGCTGATAATGTACCTTTTTTAACTCAAGTTGATCAGCAAAAGTATTTAAATACTTCACAAGCTTTTCGACTTCTATTGAATGATCAATAAAGTAAACGAGCGAAATACTAATAACACCCGTTGTTAACCCACTTAAAAATATCTTTATGGCTTCCCCAATCACCGGAATTGCATCAATTCCAGAATCCTCTACCAACTTCGCTACCAACGTTCCCGCGATAACGGATGCAGCAAGGACAATGATTTTAGATATCGCACGAATTAACTCCCCAGGCTGCAAATGATCAGGGTTAAAAACGATTAAGCTAAAAATCTCTGTTATGCTTCCCCAAAACTCCCGAATCATTTTTACAACATGCTTAGCTGTTCCTACAAAGAAATTAATAATAAACGTGGATACTGATGAAAGAATTCCTGCAAGAACACCATTTGCAAAGGTAGTAAGTAATGTTTTAAACTTCTGTTTCACCATTTCAAATGCTTCCTTAAAGGTTTCACCTACTTGGAGGAAAAATTCCTTAAGTGAAAATTGTTCTTTCATTTTTGCGATGATGGTAGGAAACTTCTTCCGGACAATGACCCAAACTTCAGTTAAAAGTACTCCTAGTACTTGTCGGGCACCCATTTTCCAACCTTGTTTCATTGCATCTTTGCCAAGATTAACATATGTTTTTTTGTCCTTTAAATAAGCTTCATTAATTGCTTTGTTATATTCCTTTCTTGCCTTTGCATCTGCTTCCTGCATTTTCTCAGCATTGGCCTTACTTAAGTTTGTAAGTTTATCTAACTCTTTTCTCTCTTTATCTGTTAAATCACTCTTCCCTTTCAATTCACTCATACGGGAATTGTATTCAGCTTGTTTACTTTTCAAATCTGATAAAAATTGATCCATTGGTTTCTGCTTTTTTGAGCGATTGATAGAATGATTCGTATGATTTAAGTTTGTATCCGAATTTGCTAAATCAACACCGTTTAAATTTGCCAAATAAACAGCTTTGTCATTATGTATTTCATAGGCTGAAATCGTATGGTCTAAATCGACCTTTTCATTTCGTCCTATTTTTTGACCTGTATAGGAATCCACAAGCTGACCACTATCTTTTAAATCTGCAGCCTGTTTATTTCGGGCTTTATAATTTGCAGCACTGTGATAGGCATCTTTATGATCTTCATATTTCCCACTCTTTTCAAAGCGCTTCTGGGCTTCCTCATCCTTAAAGCCAAATTTTCTGGCAGTCAAAGGAGTATCGACATTTCCCCCGTCTTGATCTGTAATCATAAAATCAAGCGCAAATGATTGAAGAAGTGTCTTCACAATCATTTTTTCATATTGCTGCATTAATGATTGAGATGGAGGAAGTTCCTCATCTACTGGTGTATTATTTAATAGTTCTACAGCATTTGCAACAGTCATTGCTATCAACCTTCTTTGTTAGAGAGTATGTACTAGTTCTAGATAAGGTCCTTTTACTTGAATATACTAAATTAAATATGTAAGGATATTGACAATCATTATTCTTAATAACGCATTACTATTTTACTATATTTTTGGATAGATTTTCTTATAATTTTTATATTTTTTAATTTTTTCAATTGGTGGTAGTCGATTAAGTGCTGGGGCCACATACACTTACTCACCACCGGATAGAACACAAAAAACCACCAAAAAAAGTCATTTGGCGGTTTAAAAGTGTAGATTATGTCGATTGCGGTGGTCGGGGTTAGTAATAGTGCCAGTCACCACCCGTATTTTCCCGATAATCTTTCGACACACATCAAGACGTAACAGGCACTCAGTTATGATAAGGGCTGCAGCCTTTAGTATTACCTAATTTAATAAGTTTTCAAAAAGCTTAAGATTTTCCATACCTTGTTTGAATGTAAGATTCTCCAACTCTTTTACTAAAGTTATCACCCTGTTATTAAAAGGCGTATCGACTCCTACCTTACCTCCATAATACGCAATAACTCCATTAATCACTTCAATCTCCGTTTTCTTCCCTTTTTCAATATCCTGACAGGTACTCGACTTTGAAGCCTTATGTTTACGTACCATGATAGGGATGAGTATGAAACTAAACGATTCTTTGATTTTAGTTTGATAATCTAATAGCATAACAATATCAATCCCTTGGACTTTTTCAATTTTGATGTCATTTCTTTTTGCTACATCAATACATTCCTTTAGTAGCTTTTGAAAAATTCGTCTAGAAACCTTATTCTTTACGATTTCACCAAGCGTAGCGCCAAATATGGCTGAAAGTCCATTAAACCCACTGTTAATCAGTAACTTAGCCCATCTAGTACCCATAAAATTTTCTTCGACAGTTACATTCCCCATAATAGATAATAACCTTTTTATCTCATTCAGATGAGGAGTCGTCTTGTTATGGAAGGATCCTAAACCAAAACTTAGCGTCTCGGGTGTATTTGCCGAAGTAAGTTTGACTACACCTTCACCAACCACAGACGCTCCCCAAGCCATTGTGCATCCATAGGTCCTCTCTTCACCAATGACTTCTGAAACAGATAGTTCCGGAATTCCGTTTTGCATCGTACAAATCACACCATCTTCTTCTAAGAAAGGCATAAGACTTTCTACGACTTGTTTGCTGTGTAACTGTTTGGTCATGAGAAAAATAATATCATATTGTTTTTCCATTTCACTTGGGAGTAGCGCATTCACCTCTTATGTGAAATCAACACTACCAGTTATTATTGCACCCTTAGTTTGTAAAGCCTTGATATGTGCTTCATTCCTAGAAATAAGATCAATTTGTTCTCCATCTCTTGCAAGGAATGCTCCTAACACCGTCCCCATCGCACCAGCGCCATAAACCGCAACTTTCATGTTTTATTTGATCCTTTCTTTTTTCGTTATTTCACCCTTTTCTATTAATATATAGTTCGATACCTAATCTATAACTCCTCTAAATTGACCTATTACTTTAAACCGAACCATACCAATTACATCACCGTAAAGTCTCTCCACTCAACCGGTAATAGACCTTGATATTTCTGATTCAGGAAACGGTCATCCACTAATACAACCACTCCGGTATCTGTCTCAGATCGAATTAATCGCCCACCTGCCTGCAGTACCTTATTCATCCCTGGGTAGGTATAGGCGTAATCATACCCGTTCTTTCCGGTTGATTGAAAATAGTCCTTCATAATATTACGTTCCAGACAAAGCTGTGGTAAGCCAACTCCAACAACAACTACGCCATTCAACTTGTCCCCTTTAAGATCCACACCTTCTGAAAAAACGCCGCCTAGTACTGCAAAGCAAAGTAGTGTATCGGAACTTCCCTTTTGAAACGCTGCTAAAAATTGCTCCCGCTCTTCCTCTGCCATACTTTTCGTTTGGATGATGGTACGAGTGTCAGGATAGTTTGCTCTAAAATCTTCATATACACTTTTCATATAAGCATACGAAGGAAAGAAAATGAGATAATTCCCTTTTCGTTCATTCACTATTTTTGAAAGAATTTTGATAATATGTTTTTTCGTATGGTCTCTGTCATGGTATCGGGTCGATAATGGTTGAATGAATACCTCTGTTTGTTCTTTTGCAAATGGTGACTGAATCGATAGTGTATAGTCCTCTGTTGTACCACCTAGCATATCCATAAAATATTGAAGCGGTAATAGTGTCGCAGAAAAATAGACAGTTGAACGAAACCTTTTCGTAATCTGCTGTATAAGATGAGAAGGATCCAAACAAAATAGTTTGATAAACACCTCATTTTTCTCAACTTCCACATAGGTGACATAACGTTCATCAAATAGCTTTTCTATTCTAACAAACCCCGTTGCAGCAAAATACGTATCCAATAACAACTGCTGGTCGTCTGTCTTTGTTGGCTGCAATAATTCAACCTCAGCTATATGGGTAAATTCTTCAACCAGTTCTACAAAATTCTCTTGGAGTTCCTTCAGCACAAGATGTCCTTTGTCAGAGCACTTTTTCTTTACCTCAATAAAATACTTATTTAATGCATTTACAGACTCGTACAACTGCGTCCCTTTGTATTCACGTTTCAATGTCAGAAAGTTTTTCTTTTCCAATAGTGCTGAAAACATCTCCCGCGCACGGTCAACCAGGTTATGAGCTTCATCTATTAATAAAGCAGTATGTTTTTTATGTTCATCGAAAAATCTCTTTAATGACACCCTTGGGTCAAAAATATAATTGTAATCACAAATAATCGCATCTGCTACAAATGCTAAATCTAGTGAAAATTCAAAGGGACAAAGCGTATGTTTTCTTGCATATTTCTCGATCGTATTCCGGTTAATAAGGGTTTCATGAGAAAAAATATCTAAAACAGCTTCATTTAGCCGATCATAATAGCCGTTCGCAAACTCACAATATTCCTTTTGACAAAACGTTTCTTCCTTAAAACACACCTTGTCCTTTGCAGTAATGGTTACAGCACTCATACAAAGGCCATTGTCTTTCATAAGTGAAAAAGCATCTTCAGCGTTTTGCCTTGTAATAGTTTTGGCTGTTAAATAAAACATTCGCTCGAGTTTTCCCTCACCCATCGCCTTGATTGTTGGGAAAATGGTAGAAATTGTTTTACCAATCCCAGTAGGTGCATTAGCGAAAATATTTTTTTCCTCTGAAATAGTTTTATAGACCGCTCCTGCCAACGTCCTCTGGCCTTCTCGGTACGTTTCAAAAGGAAACTGTAATACTTTTATGCTTTGATCCCGACGTTTTCGGTGCTCGTACATAAGGGAAGCATAAGATGAATAGCTCTCCAGCATTTCAAAAACAAACTGTTCAAGTTCTTGAACTGTAAAACGCTTCTTAAACTTCTTTTGCTCTTCTGTCTGGATTTGAATATAAGTTAGTTGAACACTCATTTCGGTAAGTTCATTGTCCTTTGCATAGATATACGCATAAACCTTTGCCTGCGCCCAGTGAACTGGGATTGAGTTCTCGTCAATGCCACTTAAAACATGTGAAGTAGACTTAATTTCATCAATCATGATTTCATCACCACGAAAAATTAAGCCATCACATCGACCCTCGATGATGAAAACCATCTTCTCGTATTCCATTTCCGTCTTGAGAAACACTTCCTTTTGGTCAGTGTCCTCATACGTACTTTGAATAGTCTTATGAGCTTTTGTTCCTTCTATCAAGGTTGTGGCGGTTCGGAAATTGTTATCAATACTTCCGCAGCGGTATACATATTCAACTAATGTACGGACTGAGAGTTTTATTTGGGATAGCATTTTTATCACCTAGTGGATTAGGAATTAGTTTTATATGTTTAAAGTATAACAAAAAATCGAGAGGGAAAGTATGTTCGTAAAGGAATAAATATTAATTGAACTGAATTGTAGAGTATTCATTCTATATAATTGAAAAACCTCGCAAAGTTTTACGTTTGAGAGGTTTCAGAATATAATAGGTTAAACATTTTTGTTTAGATACCAGAGCCATATTATTTCCACCTCTATCTATGTTTCGTGAGCACATGTGAAGTAATTTTTCAAGGTTCTTCTGTGCTACAAAATGGTTATCGGCAGCACATTCATAAAAATCCCTCACAATTTTTTCCAATTTGTTATCTGATATCTCTCTGCCATATTAGGGAAAAAGAAATTTCAAAATCAATGGGATTGTTAGATTACGAGAGAATTTCCTATAGGCAGTATAGGAAGCCTATAGGAAAAATCTCGGAATATAGGCTTTGTTCTTAAATTCGATACGGATTATAATTACTTCAAGTCAAGTGGAGAGGTGATATTAATGGAGAAAGAACCAACTTATCAAGAATGGGGATTCAAGCTTATTCCATCAAGTCATGGCGAATTAAAACGGAGAAAACGTTACTATCGAATATTTTATGGAACTGTACACTGGCATACAGCTGATCCTGACAACATCCATAAGGCTTGTGTTCCATTTGTGCAGTACGGTGAGGAGGAAAACTTTGAAAAGGCAAGAAAGAATGGAAATATTAGAGCAATCTATCCATGTCATATTCTGGATCAGGATTTAGACGAGGTAATGACTGCAATGAAGGAATTGAGGGAGAAAGAATATAATTAGAAACCAAACAAAAAAGGGAACACATACCTATGAAACTAAAGGCTTGCTGTTCCCTATCCCTGTAAGTTAGTTTTGGTTTTATGTAACCAATATATAACCTTTATATATCCTTTGTGTAACCACTATGTAACCAATATGTATCCAACTTTGGTATTTTGGGGACGAATCTAATGTGAAGAAGAGGTCCGTCCCTATGATTCCCAATATTATATGTTTAAAGAATCATGTATCTGAAACTTGGGAGAAAGGGCCAGACCCTTTAAATACTACAATATCCTATCAATTACTTTTATAATGTAGTCCTTCTTTTCATGAATGCACATAACATAATCAATTACTATATCAATTAGTTCATCTATAGGAATATCTTTCAACTTTAAGTATTTGTAATTAAAAGTACCACCAAAGGTATTAAACTTTTTGTTGTTTTGAACCGGATACTCAACTCTGCCAAAAAAAGGATTTTCATTTAAATCTTCAAAATTAAACCAAACTTTTTCCATTTCAAGCTCTTGTGCTATTTTTTGAGATATCTCTAAATAGGCTTCAACAAATAACCTGAATTGATTTCCTTGAATTTGTATACCCAATATAATAGGACTTTTTAAGCGTTCACATAACACATATTTCACTTCACTTAATCCTGAACCTCTTGTAAATCCCGAACCTACAAATACTTGGCCTGCTTTACTTAATTCCCATTTTTGATTTGGTACATAATTCAAACTTGGTTTTGCTATTTTAAGTTTCTTTAGTATATCACCAGCAATTTTTTCATGCTGTAGCTTCAGAAAAAAGTCATGTAGCCGGACTTCTCTTAATTCGTCAATTTGCTTTTTACCATCCTCACTATAAAAGTAATATCGACTTTTTCTACTGTTGTCTCGAAATAATAATTTTCTTATCTCTTTTATCATAGTTGTATAATCAGCTACAATCTGACTATGATAATAGTTCTTTCCGGTAATAGTCTCATTTGCAATATTTAAAATGCCTATCAAATCAGAGTAATTAATATAGCTCCATGTTTTATCATATTCTTTTATGTAAATCTTATTTTTATCCTGAAAAGACGGTTCTGATAAACTTAATAATACATAATACTCGTTCTTTTCGGATGAGGTATAGCTGAGTAGTTGACTATATGCTGGAATACTTTTCACCTTATTTTCTATAATTAATTTATATACATTTCCACGATCATCACTAAAATAGATAGTAATATCAGTATTTTTCTCTTCCCTTTTAACAGTAAGAATATTTAAATTATCATTCTTTAGATTTAGAATGTACTTCGATAGAATTCCTGAAAATTCCTCTTTATAGTTTGATATAATCCAAGAAAGAAAATTACTATGAAATAACTCCTTCGAAGATAAAGATAACTGAAACATTGGTGATTCATTAAGAACACTACTCATATTTTAATTCTCCAATCATTTAAACTATATTTTATGAATAAGATGCTAGGGGTTTGTTAAATAATAAATCAAAACCTTGTTCTGCTTGCTCTCTAATCAGCACATTACTCCCTTTTAACCTTAATTGATAGACAAACCAACTATATTTTTTATGTGGTAACTTATCAATATCAATTCCTGATCTTGGATAATCTGCTTTCATACAAACTTTGTACGCATTACCTTGACGTAATTTGTTGTGCGTCGAATTATACAAATGACTTTCAATTCTTCTTTTCGGTGTTGCACAATGGCCCCTATATATTGCTTTATACTTCTCCCCTACAACCCAAGTACACTTGTTTTCATTAAATTTATAATCTGTAAAAATGACATAAAAACTTGCGTCCCATTTGATTTGACTTAAATCATTATAGTGAATTATTTGATACAGATCTTTTAGACTTATGCTTTTTTGTTCCGATTTTAAATAACAAGAAAATTCATTAGCAAATTTCACCTTTAATTTACAAAGTTCATCAATCATTGGATTAATATTCAACGTTTCCACCTACTAATAATCTATTAATAAGACACAACCTATTGTATCTATATCATTATTATACGATAATGCATTATTTCTACTTACCAAACAATTTCCTATCACTGCCGTGCTAGTTAATATAAGACACACCCTCCTAGGAGGAGAATTTTAATACTTGTAATTTAGAAGCATCAATAGTTACTTCTATCAAAAGATTATTTTTTACTTGCTGCTTTTGATGTAACAGTGATTTATACCAACCATAATATAGAGTATGTCTACAAACTTGGATAATTCAGATACGTTTACTCTAACTAGTAGATAACTTGAGTTTATACAGTTTTTGAATATTCTTGCAACATTTAATAGTCCGTTACCCCCACGAAAATTTTCCAATCTTCTAATTCAATATTACTATTAATACATAAACATATTAATCATTAATGTTAGAGACATTTCCATTATTTGGACCAAATAATTTCTATTATCCTACCGATAACCAAGTATCTTTGATAAACATTTTCAACCAGGAGGTGAACAATATGGTAACTGTATATCAAGAAAATCAAAGTAATAATCATCAATTCTATCATCAAAAGGAATCGAGTTATATTCAATCACTATCAGTTAATATAAACATCCCTGTACCTGCAGACAGCGTAATAATTACTAAAATTGAATTAAAGGAGTTAAAAAAACTTCAGTTAACAGGTGTCTACTGGTCTATGAAAGACCTTGAAAAACGAGTGAATAGAAAAAGTGAATGGATCAAGGAAAATATACTTTATCCAACACGTTTCAAGAAAGTATTAGATGCGGAGAACGGTGGATTTGTATTCTATCCAAAAAGCAAAGGACAAACATGGTCATTTCAAGCATCAAAGATGGCAAAGTTCTTAGATGAAAACTTTGATCGGATTTTTGCTTAAATACTACTAATATACGGAATAACCAGGCACACACTTTATATCTTGCTTGGTTAAATCCCAAACAACATTAGAAAGGTGACATCGTAGAATGGCAAGTATACAAAAACGGGGTAAAACCTATCAATTTACTGTAAGTCATATGGTGAACGGAGTATCGAAGCTGATAAGGAAAGGTGGATTCAAAATTAAAAAAGAAGCACAAATTGCAGCAGCAGAAATTGAGGCAAATTTAGCAAAAGGTATTTTACCACATTTGAAGCAAATGCCGTTTGATGATTATTTTGAAAAATGGATGACACTCTACAAATCTAATTTAACAAAAACCACCAAACTACATTACGACTATACGTCAAGAGTGATTAAAGAATATTTTGGTGGCAAACCACTCCAGGAAATCAAACGCCATGACTATCAGCTGTTTTTAAATAACTTTGGAGTTAATAAGGCAAAAGAAACTGTTGAGAAAGTAAATATCCATATCCGATCATGCGTACAGGATGCGATTGAAGAGCAAATTATCCTGCATGATTTCACAAGAAAGGCTGTACTTACCTGGAGCAATCCTGCGAAGAAGCCAGAAGAAAAGCATTTAAATTATTTTGAAACTAAAAGATTACTAGAAGCGATTTATAGTTTGTTAGGTGAATGGCTAGGTTATTATCTAATTCTATTAGGATTAACTTCTGGAGCGAGGTTTGGCGAGTTAGTGGGATTGACACGAAAGGATTTTGACTTTAAAAACAACACAATAACCATTAACAAAACATGGGGTTATGCGAAAAGACATCCTGAAGGTTTCGGGCCGACGAAAAATGAAGCATCCAACCGTACAATCAAGCTAGATAAAAAGACAATGAATGCATTTAGAAGGCTTTTCGAGACTGTAACACCTAATCTATACGGATTAGTCTTTTATGCCCCAGAGTCCAAATACAGAGTAATTAGCAATACCAATGCCAATAAGCTCTTACAAAAAACCCTACAAGAACTTGGTATCGTTCCAATCACTATGCATGGCTTAAGACACACTCATGCAAGTGTTCTAATATATAGGAAAGTTGACATTAATTACGTTAGCGAGCGTTTGGGACATAGCACTATCGAAACGACTTATAAGCACTATTCTCACGTGCTTAAGGAACTGCGGGAGGAAGAGGAGAAAAAGACGATTGAAACTTTTGAGAATATGTAGGCTCAGTTCAAATTTAAATTGATGTGGTTTATGATAAATGAAAGATGTCGGTGCGCGAACACTGGCATCAGTCTTAGTTATCCGTAGTAATGTGGTGGCTAATTAACTTCGTGTAAGAAAAAAGCAACTCACCCTTTAGCGGGTAGGTTGAGTTGTTTTTTGTTTATGGAATATAGCTTATGGATGTTTTGTTGAATTAGTAATATGATCTAGTGTTGAAATTACACTTCCCAACTACTAATAATCTCAGATACCTTACTTCCTTTTACAAAAAATACTGCAATGTCTATAGTATCAAGAAAAGGTTTAATTTTGTTTATTAATTCTCGATGATCTCTATTATCTGGAATTGCAATGGCTGTTTTATATATGTACTCATCTAACTTGGGCATAGAGAGTGTTTCAGCTGTGGCAAATAGGAGTTCCGATATATGAACTTTTATTTGACTTCTATCAAATGGTTTACCGTATCTTTTTGAAGAAGAATCGGAACTAGTTTCCCCTATGGCCTCGATAAAAAGTCTTATGTCATTGTTAGAGTTTGTTTTCTTTGCGATTACATCCTTTCCTGAATGCTTAATTTCTTTCTTTCGATTTATGATCATATAACCCCTTTCTACTAAATCTTGGCAAACGGCATCAATGACATCTAATTCAAACAACAAGGAAAACACAACCTTTCTGTTTTCATTTCTACATATATGAGTCTTGATTAAATTATATTATTCTTGAAAATCAAAGGCATAGCCTTTTACATTCCCTTTATAATGGGCTTTTAATAAAATAAACTTATTTCTACACCTTACAACTACAAGCCTTGTAAACTAAGTGGAAAGCAATTCCGGCCCACCTCAATGGTTAATAGATAATGTAGTGTTCTATGTAAGTATTCTGCTAGGAGACATTCCTATAGAATAGCAAATATAAAACGTTGAATAAGCCACTTAAATAACAACATTTTGAGTGCTGAAACCCCGCCATTACAGGGGTAAAAATCGCGAAAAGGGTTTAAGTAGTTTGGCAGCGGCCCCACCTAAAAACAGTTGTTTTCCCTTGTCTAAGTTCGCCAGCCCCCTGTAGATTAGCCCCTATTCACTAATTCTTCGTTTCTTTGTCTTAATTCATCGTTAGCTGATTTTATTTCTGCATTTAGGTAGTTTATTTGTGCCGTCAATTCTGATAACTCATTCAAGTAATCCTCAAGTTTATTATGAATTTCCTTAGTAGTATAACTCCCATAATATCCTCCACTACTGTAACTGCTGTCATTACTGTCCAAAAGAAGTTTAGACCCTATACCTAGCCCTACACCTATTAACCCTTTAAATAGATCTTTTCCAGACATAGCCCTTCCCCCCCATTTCTATAAACTTTATATTCTTCCTTTATTATCATGATAGATTTTATTGTAGTCAATAAATGTTTGAAAGTTTAGAAATCTGTTGTAAAAATTTATAAAAGCAACTCCAATATTTCAATTTGAATAATCAAGAGGTACCCTTACCGGCTATACAGTTGGAAATATATTTGTTAGAAGATTTTATAACTTCGAATTCCAATATTCCACAAAAACTCTGGAAGTAACTTTCATGTTCCATATAAACAATCATACAGTTTCTAACAGCTTTAGATAGACGGTGAAAATTCCGATTATAATCGGAATTTGACTCAGTACTTACTAATATACCTGCTTTTTTACATTCTTTACACAGATGTTCACGGTGACCTCTACCGCTAAATTTTTCATTAGGCAGAAAATCCCCACATCCTTTGCAGAAATGGCCTTGTTTCTTACTTCTCATTCGTAAAACCAATACGCTATTAAGCATTACTAATTTCTCTTGTGTAAAATTTTTGTAAAATGATTTAAAAACCCACCTTAGTTAGCCGTTTTCCTACAAAACAAAAAACACTCATAAACATTGACGTATCAACATGTGTGAGTGTACTATTGCTTCTTAATTTAACTCGATTTTACCTAAAGATACCGGTGGTCGAAGGGACAGGTTCAATGACCCAATTTATTTACTTATAAACAGTACCGTCAAAAAAAGTAATACTATTTGATACACATCGCTTGTCCACCATACGCTGTCCCCGTAACTTATAACAGAACTGGTTATAATTCACCTCTTTCTTCTATTCCTACTACATAGCCTTATTTCGAATTACACCTTCCTTATTAGAAAAAGGCAGATCCTCTACAATAATCTGTTTTAATACCTTATTTTCCACCTCTTCATCTTCAATAAAAATTACAATGCGATTTGCTTGTTTCATTACGGTAGTTTCAAATAGGTTCCTCATTGTTCTTCCATTACTAAACACGTCATTTCTATTATTGTAGAGTTGCTTCGTATATTCCTTTAATAGTCCATCTGCTTCTTTTTCTAATACATAATCTCCATCTTTACAAAACTTCTTAAAGATTTGGACGAGCTCTTCCCCCGTATAATCTTCAAAATGAATAAATTTATTAAATCGAGATGCCAATCCTTCATTGCTTTTAAGAAATTCTTCCATCTTGTTTGGGTAGCCTGCAACAATAAGAACAAATTCATCTTTATGGTTTTCCATCCTTGTTAGAATCGTAGCTATTGCTTCCTGTCCAAATGAGTCATCTACCAATGAGTATGCTTCATCGATGAACAGAATTCCGCCCATAGCTTCTTCTATTAATTCCGAGGTCTTGATAGCGGTTTGTCCTGTGTAACCAGCGACTAATTTTTCTCTGTCTACTTCGACTACGTGCCCTTTGTCTAGAACTCCTAATTCTTTATAAATTTTTCCTAACAACCTGGCAACAGTTGTTTTCCCTGTTCCTGGGTTCCCGGTAAAAACCAAATGCTTGTTAATGGATACGGACTTTAGCCCTCTTTCCATTCTTGTTTGCTGCACCTTTATAAGATTAATTAGAGTTTTTATTTCCTCCTTCATTTGTTTCAAGCCGATTAACTGATTTAAATCTTTCATTAACTTTTCGCTGTGATTTACTTTTTAATGTACGAATGTATGTATGGAAGGATTATAACGATGTTGTGAACCATTCTTTTGGTATATACCATTAATTGTATTTACCAACTGTTGTAAAAAGTTTTTTCTCCAATTCACAACAGATGTTTCTTTGTTAATTCCTACATATCCTTCGGTTATTCTATCAATGCAGTCAAATAAGGATTCGGTTATGTCTCCTAACCCTATTTTATTTATTTTTGCTAAATCGATTTCCAGTTCTATAATTGATTCTATGTATTTCTCTGTTCTCTCGTCCTTAGGTTGCCCTCTAACGGGAAGCTGACATAATATGAAACCACTACTAACGTCGCTTTTTAGAAACAAAGAACAGTATAGTTTGTTTATAGAATCCAAATTATCTAAACCAGAAGTTTGTTGATCCTCGAACATTATACGATACCAAACATTTTCTAATATTTCCTTACATTCATTAGATAATAAGTGTATCCCTAGCGGGTGACTATAAACACTTCCGGGAAGCGGGACACACTTTCTGGCTAAATTTGCACATTGAACAAAATACTTTTTCTTTTCTTTTAAATAATCGTTAAGTTTTTTTTCCTTCACTAAATTCACCTCTGGTACCCGTTAATTGTTAATGTCCCGTTGTTTCTTGCAAAGTAGATTTTACAAAAATGATGAGAGATGAACGAAAACGTCCATCCCCTTTGCTTTTTCTATTCCGCTTCTTTTCTCATACTACCCTCTTCCATTAAGGTACGAAGGATATTCCGGTTCTTTAAAAATCTTCTTTCGTTTCGCTGAATCGTACTGTGAATGATTTCTTTCCCTTTTTTATTCATTTCCGGCTCCAACATATAAAAGACATCAAAATTACTGGTGATTTGTACTCCTACTATTTCAGACACTACGGTGATCCATTGTATTTTCAACATTTCTAATACTACGAATAGTGGTTTAACCAATTTCATTGCCGACATTGTACCGAATAGGTTATCGGTAATGACCATCGTCCATTGATCATCGTTATGGGATTTCTCTAACATTGAAATAACTACCATATGGGCCATTACGGTTTGGCCACCACTTTTGGAAGAGCTTTTGTCTCCACCGCTATTGACGACCTGCCATTCTTTATAGAAATATTCTTTTGGCTCCTCTGATACTAATTCTAAGGAGCTGCTAGGGATATATATTTCCACCTTTGGAAAAACACCTAGCACCCTTTTCATTATTTGACTGATATTCACATATCTTTTTACTTCTGAAGCCGTAATTTTATCCGGGTTACTATGTTTTTTTACGAGCATTGCGATAATTTCTTCGCAGTATTCTTTGATGACCATTGAGATGATATCCTTATCAGACGGGAATTTATAGCCCTTCTTTAACCGGACAATTTCCACGTACTTTCCATCAGCATTTATTACCTTCATTTTATTGATCATTATTTTTAATCCTGTGATGACATCTTGGGAACGTTTGGTTGCTCGTTCTGTCCAGAAACGCACCGCTTCATCTGCCTGCTTTTTACTTTCTGCTCGTTTTTCCACTTCTTTATCTGCCCAGAACAGAATATTATCAATAATCTCGACCGCTTTGATAAATTGACTTGCTTGGATGCGCGTCATTATTTGACGTAGCGGATCTTTTAATTGTTCTCTGATATTTGCCCGATTATCAATTTCCTGCACCAGTTGACGGAATATCTGTTGTAATTCTCGTTTAAAGAATTCCAACTTGTTTTCTATCGCTGTTTTTTGGTTGTTCCAATGAGAAACATATTTTCTTGGATTTTTTTGTATTTTGGCATTTTCTTCCTCCGTCAAGAAGCTTGGCCTTCTTTCCGTATTTTTTCCGATTAAAACAGTTTCCAATAATAAATCAATGTCGTTAATGGTATTCCTGATGTTCGTCTCATCCGTTTCTACCTTTTCTTGTATCTCCAAGAGCTCTTTTTCTGTCTCCCACAGGCGTAGCTTTTCTGTTTCATAATCCAATCCTGGAATGTATTCTGGATCCCTCTTGTGATTCGTAAGGATATTTTTTTTAAATTTATCCAGATCTTTTTTAATGTACGTTACCTTTGATTTGCAACCAGATTCCTCTTTTTCTAGTGCTGTGACCAGTTCCTGTTTTTCTTCTAACAAGTCCTCGAGAAGTTCTATCTTTCCTTCTAGTTCAGGAATCGATTCTGTAGGTACCGCACATTTATCTTCCCAATCTGGAAAATTATCATTTAACCATTTTATTTCTTTTGCCTTTTGTTCTTGTTCCCGGTCGATTTCTTGTTGCAGCAACGCTATTTGGCTATTCAAATTTCCTTCTTGTGTCATTAAAGTTTGGAACGTACCAATCTTAATTTCAGATTCTCCATCGATGATGGAACTTAAATCCGGCTTTTCTATTTCTTCTACTTGTACTCCTGTCTCCATCTTGGGCAAAGCAACATCCATAACAGCTTGTCGGATAGCCGTTAATTTTTCGTTTACTTTATGTTTCCACGTATTAAATTCGTTGGAAAATAATTTATTTCGAGACTCAAGATTCGCTATTTCTTCTCTCATTCGTCCAATTTCTTTTGTTATTTGTTCAATCCGTTCTCCGACTTTACGTAGGTCCGCTTTGTTGATTTCGTTTACCTTACATTTTTCTTCCCAATCCTTTAAGATTCTTACGTTGTCAGTTTCTTTGGATACTTTCTTTTGATTCTCTTCTTGCATCTGAAGGATGGTGGTTTTTTCCCTCTTGGTTTCCCTCATTTTTTCATCTAACTCTTCCAATTTAACGCGAAGAATCTCTTTATGTTCTTTTTCTTTCTCTAATGATGCTTCTAACTCTTCCGTCACTTTTCCAGCCAAAAGGACCGCAATCGAATCGGTTAACGTTACACCATCCTCCACTAACCGGTGAAGAAGATCCATTTCATTGGCGATTTCTTCTGTGTCGGATTGGATTTCCAGTTTCCAATTTTCCCAAGACTCTGGTTGCACGTACATTTCATAGCTTTTTTCTTTTAGAAGAAAACCGCTAGGAGTCGCCTTCCATAAATGTGGTTCGGTCGATTCTAGTTCTTTTTCGTGCTTCATCTCCTGACGAATAAACAGAAACACTAACGAATGGTTTAGTTCCTTTTCAAAAGGGGAAAGGTCTAACTTTTCAAACCCTTCTTTTAACAAAATGATGGAATGTGGAATGAACGGATTTCTTGCTAATTCTTTCCCCCGTTCTTCTATCGATAACGGAGCCAGTAGCTCACTACCGAATTGACAAGGAATTCCCTGTTCTTCTATCCATTTTTTTATTTTCACCACATCTGGATTCGGAATCCATAAATCAAAAGAAGAACCTTCTTCCACCAACTCTTGATTGGCCATATGAGTAGATAGTTGTTTGTTTAGTCGTGTGATTTGGTCCCGGTAGTTGTTTACTTGTTGGGCAACCGCATCACGTTTTTGTTGGAAATAGAATCGTGTTTTCTTTTCGGGAACCTCTTCTTTTAGGAAGTTACTGATGCTTTCTCCTAATTCCGTTTCTTTTTCCAGTTGTGCTGTTAATTCCGTTTGTAGGACGTCTATTTGCTGCTCACTATTTTGTTTCCGTTCTTTATAAACAGAAAACTGATTGGAAGCTTCTACATACACTTCTTCGTTCTTCTGTAATTGCTCACTTAAATGGGCTTTTTCTTTTTGTAAGGATTCTAACTGTTCAACAGAACGCTTCACCACATCCTGTAAGTTAAAACGAACACTTACCCCGAATCTATCTGCCATTGCGTTTTCATTGATGTCGTGTTCTTTAATCTTTTTCTCCAATTCCTTTTTATTGCTTTGATAGGTTCCTTTTGTCTCGGTTTTACTGGATTCTTCTTCTTTTAACAAGGCTACTTCGTGTTCTTCCTTTTGAAGATATAGATGGGCTTCCGTTTGCATTCGTGACCATTTCGGTTGGATAATTTTTTCCCAGCGTTTTGCGATTTCTTTTTGCAAGAATTGTTTTTTATCAGCAATTTCCTTTAGGTCCGAGGATTGTTCCAATTCTATTTTTTGACCTTCCCATATTTCCATTTTCTCGATGGAACGATCCAATTGCTTCATATGTAAATCTACATTTGCTGACAATTTCTGCTTTCGTAAATTCCTTACTTCTTCCCCGTTTTCTTTTATCTGTTCTTTATAATCCAAGAGTTCTTTCTCTGTTTCTTGTTCCTCTTCTTTTTTCTGGATGTATTCGATATTTTCTTTTTCATATCGTAATTCATTCATCCTAGCATCGTTTTCTTCTCTTTGTTTATGTAGGGACAATTGTTCTTTTTCTTTTCCCTTTCTGATTTCATTTAATTTTCGGTAAATAGTGATTCCTTTTTCATTGATTTCTTCGCGCTCTTTTTCTAATTCATTTCCTTTTATTAACTTTTCTTTTAATGGAACCATTAGCTCTTTAATGATTTCTGCCGTTGACGATATTTCTATCATTTCCGGCAACTGCTTGGCTATTTTTAATGTATCCACAAAGCTAGTCACCAAATCAGATTCTTCCTCATCTGCTCCACTGTTTTGCAATTGACTATTAATGGTTGGAATGATTTTTTCCATAAACAAACCATCATTTGTTTTGGCATCTTCAAAATACTTTTCTACCGAACCCTCTTGGTTATTGATTTTGATCATATTTCCGATAGAAGATTTCGTATAACCGTAACTATGAAGTAAACGTTCGTATTCCGCATAATTATATCGATTAAAGACCTCGATATCATTTTTATATTCTTTTTCAATCATTTTTTTCCACTTATCTAACGAAATACTTTCCTTCTTTTCTTCATCCCATAATGGTAGTTCGAAGATATCAAAGTCCTCTTCCGCGTCGTATTCTCTGGTAAATAGAATGTGTTCCAATTCAATCTCAGGTGCCCCTTCACGCTGGTGCTCTCTCGAAGCAATTTTTGGATGGATACCGATTCCTAACATTAACCTTTTGGATTTTCCCGCTTCAAATTCCCCGACAGCATAAACGGTATATTTGATGGGCTTTTCTTTTTCATTATAAAAAAGATGGATAATTTTATTCGCCCCACCTTTCCAATCCAAAAGGGGCCGGAAAAGATTCATTAATAACTGTAGAATGAGTCCCTTACCTCCCCCATTTACCAACGAATGGGCGCTGTGCCCTACTTCTGTTAATTTCCCTGTTTCTTCATCCTCAACCCGATAATCAAATTTGGTATCCTCGTGACGAATCGTATTATTGGCATATCGAGCATCAATTATCCGAAATTTTATTAGTCTTCCTTTCATCAGGCAGTCCCCTCTTCTTCTTCATCTAATAGTAACGCTTGTCTTTCCGTTCTTTCTAGAACATACTCTTCTAATTGATCATTTAATAAATCTTTGATCATAAGATATCGGTCTAGATTTTGAAAAATATATTCCAATCGTTCATACAAAATATCAGTAGGGTATACAATTGTCGCTACTTTGTGGCTGGTACTGATGTGGACCAGTTTTCCTTCTTTAAAAATAGACATTGCTTTATGAATCAAACCAAGACGAGTGTGAATGGAATATCTTCCGGTTTTTGGCCTTTTGGAACTCATCTCATTCCATCGTTTCCCCATCTTTTCTACCGCTAGTTTGAAATCAAGAGAAAACGCACCATTTGTTTGATCATTAATGTCTTTCCACCCCTCTAATACTTTCGTTGTCATTTCTTCTAATTGATGATAGGTAACCCCTTCTCTTTCCACGCTTAAACGATGGATATATTCGTTATCAATTTCCCAACAAAAAATATTCTGAATGACTCCAATGAGATACCAGGCTATTTTGTCGATGGACGTGCCGCTGTGCTCCATTGCGTGACTGAAGGAGGTAGCAAACATACTTTCTTCTGGAAGAGCCACAAGATGAATATGGTTTCCACTATCAAAAATATCGGTCCCAAAATCCCGTGCCATCCGTTCCAACTTTAAACGAACCTCATCTTCAGAATAATCAATGGCCATTTCGTGATTTTTTTCTATATATCCTCTTTCCACCAAATAACGAAAGAGCTTATTTGCTCTTGAGTCTGCATCACTTGCGAACATTTTGTTTCTTCCTTTCTTTTTTCAGCATCTTTCTTTTTTAACCGTACCCTTTTTAGGTAATCCTTAATTTAAACGGTGCTACCTCTACTCGGTCCGCAATACGAATCGTTTGAATACTTCTAACGGATATGTTTATTTCTTTTCCTATTAGTTTTTCGAAATAAAAATTCTTCTCCATTAGTTTTCTTAATAGAACTAATCGGTGGTCTATTTTAGATTCCAAATTTTCTCTTGATACGTATATTCTTTTTTCGTTTTGAATCCAAAATAACACCCATATATCAAAAGCTTCCCGACACATAACCCATCGCTCAATCATATAGTCAGGCAGATGCATAATTTCCGTCACACTGACTTCCCCATTTTCTAACAGGTCTACGATAAACGGGGCCCATAAATCGGTCATTTCTTCCCAATTCAGGCTATCTTTTTGGTGTACCACCATTTTTTCGGTGTCTTCTCCATCTTCATCGAAATCAACTTCTTTTTCCAAATATCCTTGTTCTTTTACCATCCATTCCAACGGATAAAGAAACCCTTTTTTTGGAGAAAACAAGATATGCATAATAGGGAAAAGGTCTTCTGGTTTTGCTAATCCTTTTGGAAGTATTTTTTCTTCCATTACGGTTGTTTTAAAATTGGTGTCCGGGGGATTCCATAACTTCGTAAAGAGGTCTTCATCTGTTCGGAAATGAAATTCTTTTTCAATATTTCCAATAACCAAATGCGCTAATTTATCGTGATTGGACCTGGTAAGAGAGACCCGGATAATTAATTCTTTGATTTCCGCTTCTCCTTCTTCCTCGGCTAATTTTTGCCTAAGGATGCGTTCCATTTCATCATAGCGTTTTTGTTCTTCTCGAAACTGATCTCTCACTTCTTCTAACTTTTCCATCCATTTTTCATCTTCCAGATAGATGGCTCTTTTTGGATTTTTTAAAATATCTTTTTCGTGTTCTATTTCTATTTCGATTAAGCGGAGCACGCGCGTATTTAAATTTTGGAGGCTGTTTAACGCTTGTTTGAATTTTCCCTTATTGATATACATCTCGGAAATAATTCCTTGAATCGTAATATCCATTTCTTTTTCTAATTCTTGACTCTTGATTACAATGTCTTCGGATTCATCTGTTAGCTCATATATTTCACGCACCTTGTCAAATCCGTCCGTTAATCTAACCACGGTTAGATATTGAAAACGGTGCTCGACCCACGACCTTTCCCTATCATCATAGGTTTCATCCCGAAAAGAAAAATGGTCATAACTTTTTCCCTTACTCCATAACAAATTGTCTACGATTTTTTCTTCTAGCTCTCTTGTGGATTCTAATCCATAAAAGGCTATCGCTTCTTTTGCGATATCATACAAATCCTCTATCGTTCGATTTTCATTCCCATAAAAAGAGCGATAAAAGACCTCGGTCAAGATCATTAAGGCAATTTTTCTACCATAGGGGGTCAAATGCTCAAATTCCGCTCCTGCCCCTAATAACCAAGATGGGTTTAAGGATTGAATTCGTTCTTTAATCCCATCTGTTGTTTCCTTATGTAGCAATTCTTTCACCTACTTTTTTCTTTTACTGTTTCTCTATTTAACGCTTCCTGTGGTACTCGTTTTTTCTCTTTCCATAAGGTTTCGATTATGGTTTTGGCAAAAGGAATCGATTTTTCTAATTCTTTTACTACCTTATCTCGATTCGCCCTTATAAAATGCTGCTCTTTACCAATTTTTGAAGCGAACTTATTGGATTGCTCCAATATAAATTGGTAATAGGTTTCTTCTAACGAAATCGAGTAGTTTTCATATCTTTCTTTAAGCTGACAATATATAGTAAAGCCCTCTGGGTCTAAGTCGCCAAAGTATTTAATATCAATATCGGTTCTTTCTCCGAATAATTCCTCCATATACTCAAAAGAAGACAGAATCCTATAACCGTACCCCCATATAACCATATCTGCTTGTCTAGTAAAGGTATGCTCTTCTTCCATTAACCCAATAATGGTACGGTAGGTTGCCAAACCTTCGATAATTAAAACCGAGCAAACATCATTTAACCTTTTTTCTCTTGGTTTCCAGTAATCAAACGGCAAACTATATTTTTTACATTTTATATCGTCGAACGTCAATCCGATGCGCTTTAAAAATGCTTTTCCTTTGTAATAGGAAAGATATTTTTCTGCTTCAATTCCCTCTGTATCAACATCCTTAAACAACATTAACGACCGTTCTTCCCGAAAAAGAATTTCGTTCTTTTTTTCTTTTAAAAATTGATATACTTTTTTTATTCGTTTGTATTCTTCTGCACTCACAAATTTTTTGTTCCACTTTTTAGAATCAATGGCTAATTCATCAGAGAATTCAAACATTAGTTGCTGGATATCACGCTCTTTTCTTTTCTTTTTTCCGAGTATCCACATTGATTGTTTTAGTTCTGGAATACGCTTATTGTTTTTTGAAGCATTTATCTCCAATAAAGTTCCCTTTATTATTTCTTCTATCATCGATTCAGCAAATACCTTATATCCTCCGTTTTTTCGGTATTCTCCAATATCCCGAAATTTTTCTTTCACCTTTTGCTCTAGATCAGAAACGTCTAACTTTTTCTTTTTTCCTTCCTCTATATTCTCTGCGTAATTAGAGAGTATTCTTTTAAGAAAAACTTGTATCTCGTTCCCCACTTTTTCACTCCCTTCAGGATAAGAACTACGTAGCTTATTTATAGAAAGAGTTAAAACACTATGTATCACAAACCAAAAATGACTTTTATCCAAGAACACTTTCAGAATTACATTTTCTTTTTTATGTGCATCGTTCAAACACATTCTGCATCGGATTACTAGCTACAGCTCTCCTGTTATCAGAAATGGAAACATTTGGTTTTAAAAGCTATTAAAAGTTATCCCCATTTTTCAAAAAAATAAGACACAAACTTTTAAATTTGCACCTTTTTATTTCAAATATAAATTTGTTGTCTAAACTGCTTCTGTATTACATTTAATATTAATAGGAAAAACTCAAATAAAAAAGGAAAGTCTGAAATAGTAATCTTTTATAAATTACAACATTTAAGTTTTTCTGATTAATAAAGTCAGAAATGCTTTGTCCATTAGTTATGATTTGGTTAATTTCTTTCTGATACCGTTCCTTTTGGTACTGTCCTGTTTTTCTTTTCCAATACACTTTACTCAGGAACAACACACAACCCATATTATTATATACCCTCAAACATACATCCTTCTCCAGAAACAGTTCCGCATGAAACAGCCACGGGGGACAAGTTTGTCCCGCGTAGCTTTTTTATTAATAAAGCTACTGTCACTTGTCGAATATTGACGTTTCTTATTTAGATATGATTGCAAAGTGTATTTTTATAGGCCTAATAGAATTAGAGTCGAGCACTAGAAAAAAGATAACTAAAATATATTAAGAAGCTCTTGATGGGTCTACCAAATCTTAGCATCCATCAAAATCCAGAAATATTAGATCAATGTATGCCCTGGTCAAATTTAATTCAGGAAGAATGCAATACTATAGGCTCCCATCTTAATGAAGGTGGGAGCTATTTTACAATTACATTATCTAATTCTATTAGGATTGACTTCTGGAGCGAGGTTTGGCGAGTTAGTGGGATTGACCAGAAAGGATTTTGATTTTAAAAACAACACAATAACCATTAACAAAACATGGGGTTATGCTAAAAGACATCATCCTGAAGGTTTCGGTCCGACGAAAAATGAAGCATCCAACCGTACAATCGAACTAGATAAGAAGACAATGAACGCATTTAGAATACTTTTTAGACTGTAACTCCTAATCTGTATGGATTGGTCTTCTATACCCCAGTGTCCAAGTACAGAGTAATAAGCAACACCAATGCCAATAAGCTCTTACAAAAAACCTTACTTGAACTTGGTATCTATCCAATAACTACGCACGGCTTAAGACACACTCATGCAAGTGTTTTATTATATAGGATAGTTGACATTAATTACGTAAGTGAGCGTTAGGGACATAGCACTATCGAAACGACTTATAAGCACTATTCTCACGTGCTTAAGGAACTGCGGGAGGAAGAGGAGAAACAGACGGGTGAAACTTTTGAGAATATGTAAGCTCAGTGACTTTGTTCTGAGCCTACATATATCACAATTCAATAAAAGCACCCTTTGTAAAAAATCATTTTATTTAATAGTATTGTTGTACTACCCGTATATTAATTTTATTTTTTGTATAATTGTATAAAGTTAGTTTCCATTAATGTTAATGTTTTCTAGGTAATTAAAGCTGTACTTATATTTTAGAGATACTAGACTACATTACAAAAAAGGAGGAATGATAAAATGCTTAGTCACATAGATGCTGAAAAAGTAGGCATCTATTTTTACCAGATTGACAGAAAATGTAGAGACGACTTTTCTAAAGGAATGATTATATCTGAGAGAGATTATGTATCAAGATTTACTACTTTTGCTATGTATCCTTATGGCCCCTTTATAAAATCTCCCATCTTTTGGATATCACAAACTTTGCCACAACCAATAGAAACAAAGTTTGGCTGCGATGGAGTTATTGTATTTAGAAAGGGGAACCTCGCTAAAATTGGAATGTTTGAAGCAAAATGGCCGAGAATGGATCCTACAAGGTGTAGAACCCCATGGGATGACAAGAAACCAAAGGAACTACACTCTAGATTATCAAAGGAGCTACAAAAACAAAATCCTATTTCTTCTAAGGTGGCTATATGGGAAATGTTTTTTAACGATTTAAATGTTGGTGTTTCGAAAAAAGACGGATTTAACAGTGAAGTATCAGCGTGTATTTGGCATGATTTAGCCTATTATTACTGGCATAAAAGAATAAGAGGAACTGGTAAGGTATGGTATAACCGAAAAGAGAGTCATCTTAGAACAATGCTGCGATATAGAAAAATGCTTAAATCAGCAATTAACATAAAAGATATATTAATAGAAATTCTTACATGTAATAAAGGTATCCCTTTCAACATAAAGACAAAGAAGGATGATACTTATGCTTTTATTGAACTTAATAATATAGAAATTCCTCTCCCTGATCAAAATTATGGGAACTCGGAAGATATTACTGACTTTATGAAAGACAATGGGTTTAGACAATACGCTTTTATTGATCTTGAAGATTTGTTATCTTTTTTAAATGATAAACATTAACGTTAAAAAAGTTAAGTTTAGATGGATAATAATACCTTGAGTAAAAAGAAACTCATTATAATGGATTTATTAAATAAATGTTTTTATGTAATAATTAACTGACGTGTGCTGATTCACATGTCAGTTTTGAAATAAAACCTCTATTGATCAGGTGTGATTTTTATTAAGAATATTTAAAAATAAACTAGTTTACTTCTATTGTATCAATCTTACATATATCAACATTGCTTAGATTAAAAAGATCAACATTTGAGATGGTCCCATTGCAATATCGTACAAAATCCCATCAAAATCCTCTAGAATTTAATCAATTCTGCTAGTGGGTAAAATTTTTCAATTAAATCATTTGTAGCATAGTATGAGTCTACTGTGTAATTATTAACTACCTATTACATTATATAATGGTTACTCCGAAAACAATCAAGAGTTTTCACTTGTGTAAAAAATGTGTAAAACAAATTCAAGACCTACCTTTTTCACCCGTTTTCCTACAAAACAAAAAACACCCACAAACATTGATGTATAAACATTTGCGAGTGTTCTATCGTTTCTTAATTTAACTAGCTTTTACTTAAAGATACCGGTGGTCGGGGTCGAACATACCATCCACTATTGGTCATGACTTCAGCATATATCTTTGCCTCTCCCTATTTTAGAAGTCTCCTAATTTTTTTTTCTTCTCTTTCTGTTTGTCCACGTATCGTATCACGAGTCGGTGACCTATCGTTACACAACTCGTCACCCTTTGGTAATTCTGGATCTATGTAGGTATCGTTATCATAGAAAATTTCCTTTTCATCATTTAATACAGGTGCCTCATTCTTTTCGCAAAAAGATTCATAGATAGCTAAAATGGGGCCCTTAGCAGTATTTTCAGCAACATAAGAAATAATCGAAGCATCTTCTACTTCCCTCAATTCAGATAAAATACAATCCATCATAAATTTTCCACCTTTACGAAGATTAACTCTCCCCCTGTTTTTAATCGCGAGCTCTCTTGTATCTGTATTGTAACGAAAAAGCTGATGGTGACTGATGAATCGGTCCATTAACGATTGTACACTCTCAATCGAATACCCCAGGTCAAAAGCCATTTCTTTCTTCATAATCTTATAGATTCCAATCTGAGTTATACGTGGATTTGTTAATAGATACAAATAAAAATAGCTTTCCTCCGGTGTCATCTCTTCTAACACAACAGGATCCTTCCAAAAATCAGTGCCTACCATTCTGTACTTTTCCATCTTTTACCACTATCATTTCGTTTTATAATAGAACTATTCCTTCAAATATGTTATAGGGTTGAAATGCATAACAAGGGGCAAATGCAGTGTCCAGAATATAGTTTGTAAGAAAGAAAAAAATCACCTAGCACACATTTGTGTAAGTGATTTTTACTTTGGACAGGAGCTATTTCCTCCGTCCCCATATTTTGATAAAGGAATCTTCATTCTTTACTACTTCTAATACAACATTTTTTTATTGGTGTCAGCCCCCCAGTACATTATCGCTTTAGCTGATCGGGGATCAGGCACTTTTTATATTCTTCCTCTATTTGTTCTAAAGTAATGTTATCCATCTATATTCATCTTTCCAGAAATCTTTACATATTCTACCTGATGTTACTAAATAAGGATTCTATTACTATAGAGTTTCTAAGTAAATAGTCTCATTCAAATAAAAATATTTGTTTATTTTATGAATACATAAATAATATATTTGATTGTGAGTTTTTTACATAAAAAAATGCTACACAAATCTAGGTAGATGTAGTGGACTATATATCCTCTACCAAAATATAAACTGCCTTAACCGGTCCATGGACGCCCACTATAAGGTTCAATTCGATATCGGCTGAGTTACTTGGTCCAGTAATGAAATTGATAGCGGAAGGCACCTGCTCTCCGTTTTTTACTTTTTCCCTGATGAGCCTTGCTGCTTGTGTCATTCGTGGTACGATTGTGCTCTTAGGTACGATTACAATAGAGTGTGTTGGGAGGAAGCTAATTGCTCTTCCACGATTTGGACCGCTATATAACACAACTGTTCCTGACTCAGCTAACGTGATTTCACTTATTATAATCCCGATATTTGCTTGTTCAGCATTAATGATATTGTCCTTTCCTAAGTCAGGATTCCATTCAAATACTTCCTCCTGTTCTTCAGGTAGCTTTTCTTTCAATAATGGGTGAAGCCCGTATTGTTCGAAACGCTCATCCTTCCAGGTAATGATAGGTCCATTTCCGAATTCTTTTATTTTCTTTTCGAGATCTTCTGATAATGTTGATTTCGTAGACATGATTAGTTCTGTATGGATTTTTGAACATTGAACTTTCAAGACATCTACTAGCTCATCAACGGATGCACCCTTTAACACTTCATCTTGTGGGTTGTATTTCCACTTGGGTTCTTCTAACGTTGTTTTTCTTTCCCGGCCTAGTTGTTTGGCAATTTGGTCGAGGAAATTGTCGCGATTATGGATGGTTCCTTTCATGATCCATTGCCTCCTTTTGAGCGGTTATTGAACCAATCCCTAAATCTTTCTTTGCTTGGCGCAGGGAAGTCGCGTACATCTGTCCATTCCTTTAACATACCAACACCCTTTGTAATTTTGTCACCGTCAGTAAGTGGTCGTGTTAAAGTGGGAGCCATTTTTGAACCCACTTTATAAAGGGAGGACGATGAAGCTCCTACCCCAAATGCCTTCATTAATAGCTTTTCAGAAACTGGCGCTCGACCTTCCTTCTCTACAATGACTTGACGATGTTTATGAATTAATTGATGGAGTGGAATTTTTACCGGGCATACGTCCGTACATGCGCCACATAATGTTGAGGCATATGGAAGCTCCTTGTAATCATCATAGCCTCCGAGCAGTGGTGTTAGAACGACTCCTATAGGTCCTGGATAAATAGATCCGTAGGAATGACCGCCAACATGCCGGTACACAGGACAAACATTAATGCATGCCGCACAACGAATACATTGCAAAACAGATTGAAATTCTGTGCCTAAAATATTCGAACGACCATTATCTACAATAACAAGATGGAACTCTTCTGGCCCATCTACGTCACCTTCTTCTCTCGGCCCAGTTAAGATGGTGATATAGCTTGTTAATTTTTGACCAACCGCACTTCTTGTCAGCATTCCAACAAGTACTTCCATTTCTTCAAACGTTGGGACAAGGCGCTCCATTCCCATTACGACAACCTGTGTTTTTGGAAGAGCGGCAACAAGATCAGCATTTCCTTCATTTGTTACAAGTGTAATCGAACCAGTTTCTGCAACCGCGAAGTTACATCCTGTGATTCCCATATCTGCCTGTAAAAACTCTTGTCGCAGTGATTTTCGTGCAAACAAAGCAAGTTCTTCAGGCTTTTCTGTATTCTTGTAATCCATTTTATTAGCAAATACGTCACGGATTTGTTCCTTATTTTTATGTAAGGCTGGTACAACGATATGGGATGGTGGATCATGGTCATCCATTTGGAGAATATATTCCCCAAGGTCTGTTTCAATAACACGACAACCCGTTTCCTCAAGCTTTTGATTCAGACTAATTTCCTCAGTCACCATCGATTTTGCTTTGACAATATTCTTGGCTTCTTTCTTTTTCGCGAGGTCACTTATGTATGTACTTGCTTCCTCAGCCGTTTGCGCAAAGAATACATGTCCGCCTCGGTTAGAAACATTCTCGCTTAATTGATAGAGATAGTAATCTAGGTTTTCGAGGACGTGCTGGCGGATTTCTACCCCGTGATTGCGCCATTCCTCCCAGTTGCCCAATTCATCTGTAACCGTTCGCTTTCTACCTTGTATTGTTTCCTGGGCTCTTGAGACTGCGCCCCTCATGAAAGTGTTTTGTACTTCCTTTTCCACGCGTGCCTTAAATTTTTCGTTGCTTGTTTTTAATGCCATGATTTCTCCCCTCCTTTAGTTCCGATAGTTTAAAACCTCTGCAATATGCAAGACTTCAATAGGTTTTCCGAGTCGATTCATTCTTCCGCAAATATTCATTAGGCAGCCGGCATCTGCACCAATCAGGTAGTCCGCTTCTGTCATTTCAATGTACTGTACTTTTTCATCCACCATTTTCTCCGAGATTTGCCCCATTTTTACAGAAAATGTTCCTCCGAATCCACAGCAATTCTCTTTGCCTGGAAGGTCCACATACTCTATGCCCTTGACATTTTTTAATAGTGTTATAGGTGGTTCCTTCACACCTAACAGTCGCGTCATATGACAGGATGTATGGTAGGTTACCCTTCCCTTGAAGGTCGAGCCGACATCTAAAATTTGTAAAACTTCTACTATAAATTGTGTTAATTCATATGTTTTCTTAGCGAGTGTAATTGCTTTTGGTTCCCATATTGGGTCCCCTTTAAAAATCTCTTTGTATTCATGAAACATGTTTGCACATGAACCAGATGGACAAACGATATATTCAGCATCTTCAAATGTTTGAATCATGTTTTTCATTGCTTTTTTTGCTTCTTCAACATATCCACTATTATAAGCAGGCTGCCCGCAGCAAACCTGGCCATCTGGAAACTCCACTTTGCAGTCGAGATGCTCGAGTAATTCAACCGTTGCTTTCCCCACATTTGTTTGAAACATGTCAACAAGACAGGTGGTAAATAAAGTGACTTTCATTCTTGTTTTCTCCCTTTCAAAAAACTGGTTTTATCTCCCAAGTACGAATATCCTCTTGGAATGCACCAGCAACCTCTTCATAGATTTTTCTCGGTTTATTTTTTTGCATTCCATGGAGTCTCCTTCTTACATTCTTTTCTCTGATTATAAAGTAGAATAAGATTAAATGGAAAAACATTATCGCTAAAAAAAGAAAGCAAGCATGCTTCGCTTTGCTCCCTTCTCATAGCATGTAACCTTCTATCTAATCACACTAATCAGTGCACCCCTACATAGAAGAAAATCCTATTTTTAGTGTCGTAATGCCTTGCAATTAGGACTCTATATTCGTAAAAGAGTTTTGATCTCCTTGTTTAAATAGTGCCAGACCAATCAATGCCCATACAAATCCAACTGAAACCATTAGAACGGCGATTTGTTATTTCTTGAGGTAAAATTTCTGTCAAAAAGGCCAAAACAATTAATAGAAAATTATCTAGAAAGAGAACGAAAACGCTCCAGGCTAATAAACTTGATGGACCTCTAATTTTCCTCAACTGTAGAACCAAATAAATGGAACCAACTGTCAAACCTACTGTACCGAAAAATAAAAATAGAAACCCAAATGGTATGTCAGACTCATAAAAGTAAATCTCGAAAAAATGAAATAATACATTAAAAGTAACCGCAACTGAAAGGATAATAATGGAATTCCTAACTTTCTTCTTATACCTAGAGTAAATTACCATTAATCCACCAAAACAAAGAAGGGGGAAGAGAAATTTAATATAGTCCGTTGGGTCTGATGGTATATATCCCGTATTCAATTTTCTACCATTTACCAGCGCATCATAAATCGGCTTCACACCCTATAATAAACCGCCAATAACACAAACCCATGCCAATATTTTATTCATACCAATGCCCCTCTTCCTAGTAACCTACCTTTTATGAAAAAGTGGTTATCATAGAGTATTCTTAAAAATCAAGTGTCAGCCTCTCCCACTCTAGCCGTGAAGTTCTTCTATACATTGTGTAAAATTTACTACTGTCTCCTCTAACTGCAGTTTCAGTTGGTCTCTTGACCATTTTGTTTCGTTTCTTTCAATATCAGCTTCGATGAGTAATAGCATCCAAAGTGAGAATGTGGATGAAAATAAGTAATAACCATGTTTAAAAAGGCTTCTGTTAGCTGCCGTACTAAGATAGCCTGTCACATCAAGGTATAATTCGAGAGCACTATTGCGAAGCTTTTTGCTTATCCTTTTTGGAAAAACAGGATGAGAAATATCTAGGAGATGGTACAAATCCCAGTAAGGTGAATTCAAATGGGCATGTTCCCAGTCGATTATGAAGAGTTTTCCATTTGCGTAGCCGTAGTTTCCAAGATGCAAATCCCCATGTGATAGTACCTTTTTTTGAGTAAATGATACATTTTTCAATTTTTGAAAAAGAGACTCAATTGTCCAAACAGGAATGTGAAGCCTGACTGCCAGGCTTTCTACATCTTTCCTACGAGTTTCAAGTAGCTCTACGACCTCTTCAAAAAATGGTTTATGGCCCTTTTGCGGGAAACTTTTACCTGTGTCAAAATGAGTTTTATGCCAATCAGCCATCAGCTTTGTAACTTGCAATACGGATTCGGCAGAGAAAATGTGATCGATAACACCCACATCCTCAAAAATAATCCAATGAACATCAGGGTCAATAGAATAGGATAGTACCTTTGGATAAAAGGAAGGGAACTGCTTCAAGATATGATTATGAACCCACAATTCCCTTCCTATTTGGTTGTCATGTGTCAATGGCTTAAATATGTAACTTTGATCAGGGTTGATAAAAAATCGCTCCACAAATCGTCCATTCATCCCCTGGTAAACATGCTCTATTTTTAAAACTTTTTGTTCATCTAGCCTACCATCAGGTAAGACGAAGTAATGAAGCATATCAACCACTCCTAAAATCCTTTACTTATATTTTACTATATGTAGGAAGTGTAAATGTTTAAATTTGGAATTATATACTGCCCCAGAAAACTGAGGCGGTATTGGAAGTTATTCCTGTTGTTTTCTAGCCGTTTTCTTGTTATCCCATATCTTTAAATAATGGAAATTTTATATCCTCTCCAATTTCTAGAACTACATTTGAACAGTCTTTGTACTTTTACTTTCTCTATACATCTCTAAATCTCTCATGAGCTCGTTTCAAAAGGTAGTTAGTCCTTTCCTTTTTTTTCAATATTTAAACCCTCGTTTTAGAACTAGCTTCTTCTTCCACATGCTTTGCAATGCATTAAAATTCACTATTATTGTGCCAGTTATGATGGTTACCGTACCTACAACTGTTACCCATGATAAATATTCTTGGTAGAAGACAACCCCAACTAATACTGCAATAACCGGCGAAATAAATAACCAAGTGGACGGGAATACAGGGTTAGTACGCGCGACTAGCCAGTAAAAAAGGGTATGCCCTATCATTGATCCAAACACGACAAGGTAAAGAAACGAGCTAGCAGAAGCTAGATTCATAGTAAAGTCATACTGTCCCCGCTCTATAACTAAGGATAAAAGTAGTAATAACATTCCCCCATGCATCATTTGAACAGCATTTAGCGCAATCGGTGAGGTATGTTGAAACTTCGTGATCACTTTTTTTGTGTAAATCGTCCCAGTCGCGTAGAAGATTTCACCGATGATAATGGCTACACAACCGATAGCCCAAAAAGGACTGATTTCTACTGTAAAGATAGGAAGAATCAAGAAGATGACCCCACTGATTCCTAAAAGACAGCCTATATAGGAAAGTCGATTTCCTTTTTCCTTTAAGATGACATTTTGAATGAGCAGGATCATGATTGGTCCCGTTGCCGATAGGATTGCGGCAACTCCTGATGTTACATATTGTTCAGCCCAATACAATGTTGCAAAAGTCCCGAAGGTTAGGCACACCCCTGTTAAAAACATTTCCTTATGAAAAAATAAACGTACCTGAGTTTTTTTAGTTACAATCATGATCAAAAACAGAATCAATCCTGCAATAAAAAAGCGTAATCCCGCTGAAAAAAATGGTGGTAACCCCGAATCCACTCCGATCTTGATAGCAAGAAATGTCGTTCCGAATATTAAACACATGAATAGATAATTAACGAATACCATTCCAACTCCTCCTTTTATTCCATCATAATAGGAGTGCTATAGACCAGTTTGTAAGATATAGACCAGTTGACAGTGTACTGTGATAAAATGGAAATACATAAGGGGGGATATATTGTGGGTGCAATTAGGAGAGGGGAAGACTTTCTTTTTAACCAAGTGTATGATTTCGTAGTAAGCCGAATTGAGAGTAACGAATGGAAAGAACACGATAAACTTCCTTCTGTTAGGCAGTTATCAGTTGAATTACATGTAAATCGCTTAACTGTATTAAAGGCCTATCAACTACTAAAAAAACATAAAAAAGTCTATGTTAAAGATAAGGTTGGTTATTATGTACAACCAAAAGATACATTTATGCTTGAGTACCCGGATCATCCAATTGTTTCAGCATATGTACAAAAGAATTCGTTATCGGAAATACAGCAGGTACAGGTTGAGTATAATTTTTCACAGGCTTTAATCGACCCAAATTTGCTACCAAATCATTATTTATCAGAGTACGTTAAAAAGGTGTTCGACCTTTACCCTAAGGTTCTATCAACCTATTCAACTGTGAAAGGTGATGAGGAGCTTCGAGAAGCACTTGCAGACTATTTTATTAAGCAGTATAAAACAGTTATTCATGCAGATGATTTACTAATCCTATCAGGTTCACAACAAGGTATTCATCTTGTCGCACAAACATTTGTTAAGGCAAGAGACACTGTGTTAATTGAACGACCGAGTTATAGTCCTGCAATCGATACTTTTAAAGCAAGAGGAGCGCAAATTCTGTCAGTCGACATCACTCCTGATGGATACGACCTAAACCAGGTTGAACAATATATGAAACTATATAAACCACGATTGTTTTACATGAATCCAACCTTTCACAACCCGACAGGTTATACCGTACCGACCAGGCAACGAAAGCAATTAGTACAGCTTGCGGAGCAGTATCAATGCCTATTAGTTGAGGATGATTCCTATCATGATATTTACTTTGACCATAAGAAGCCTCCACCGCCTGTCTACACCTATGACTTTTCTGGAACCGTTATTTATATACGGAGCTTTTGTAAATACATTTCACCAGGTTTACGAGTAGCGACGATCATATGTCAATCTTCATCGCACATGAAGACACTTCTTTCAGTAAGAGCTTTAACAGATAATGGTTCACCTCTTTTAAACCAAAAGATATTTCTTCATTATTTTTCGTCACCAAGGCTACAACAGCATTTAGAAAAACTTCGGATTGCCCTTCAGGTCAGAAAAGAAATCATGGAGAAAGAGCTGTCTAGAACAAACTGGAATTGGAGCAGTCCAGGTGGAGGACTAAATTTATGGGTACAGCTCCCTGACAATCTTTCAACTGATAGCTTATTATCAAAAGCGATCACCCATTCAATTTCCTTCGTACCTGGTCAGATTTGTGATCCTATAAAAAAACTCCCATCTTCGATGAGATTGAGTTATTCTTATGCAAACGAAAAACAACTGCAGCAAGGGTTACAGAAATTAATTCAAATTGCTCAGGAAAACGACTAAGGGGGATGTGTTTTGCCCCCTTCCCCATCGTTTTTTGAGTTCCTTTTTCAACTAATACTACTTCACTTGCTAGAAAAATAGCAATTTAATATCCGTCATCCTAATGAATGAAGGATAACTATTTTTACCGCCTAGTAATTTCACTTGGTGTTATTTTGTTACCTTTAAATGACTAAAGAATTCTATTGGGACTTTTCCTAACAGTTTATTTTACGGAAGGAATGTTAAATTGTATTTGAGTTCGTTGAACTTTGATTTTGTTGTTCAATGGAATTTACTCCCATGATTACAATAATGAGTTCAAATGAGGATAAAACATCCGATTGATTATTTAATCGATATGCTGGAGAAGCGAAAAATCCATCGGTACGATCAAAGGTAGCAATGACATTTGTTTCTCCTTGTAAAATCTCATAATGTCTAGAAAACGCCTCTGATTTCACATAAAAAGTACCTTGGTTATAGGAATGATATTCGTATTTTTTTGAGAAAAAAGTGAATTTCTGTTTTAATGATCCAATTTCATTTCCTTGATTATCAAGGACTTTCCAGGACATCCCAAAGAACGGAAATTTCCCACTAACGACGAGTTTTCCATCAGAGTTTAAAACATCAACCGTAGAGGTAAAAGCACTTTTTAAATCCATTACTCCTACCTTTTCTTTAGCATCATTATAAATGTCTGTCATATCTGCAGAAAAAAAATTGTCCTTAAAATAAAGTGTCTCTTTACTCACAAAATCCCTTCTTTCCTATGAGATATGATATAAAAATGCCTCCATCAGAAAATTGACACTTTTTTAACTAGTTATTTATACGAATAAGTTATTAAAATGTTTCATTTTTTAACTACTAAACTAATAGAAGTAGTATGTCTTTATCTAAAACTGGGTAGAGATTAAGATAAACCAATACATATGAACATCAGATATAAGAAGGGTTACAGAAATAAAAAAATAAAGGAAGTGTTATACCCACTTCCCCTCTTAAACCTCTATAAACTTGAAGGTTCCTCACTCAATATGGGCTTCCCTGTTTCAACCATCACTTTGTCTCTACCTAAGAATATAGCTAGGATTAATATGAATATCCCCGTTCCAATAAGTAACCATTCAATTTGAATGATATCTGCAATTGGCCCAAAGATTAGCATTCCAAGTGGCATCATCGAGGTTGAGATCATACCGAAGACCCCAAAAATTCTTCCTAAATAATTTTCATCCACTCTTTCCTGTAATAACACGGTTGTTGGAGTATTAAAGACTGGCATTGCTACTCCAAACACACCCATAAAGAATAAATACAACCAGAAGATTGGTACAACCCCTAATAAAAGAGTACATAGTCCCATTAGTATGCTAGCAAATGCCATAGTATGGACTTTGTTTTTAAATCCACCCCATGAAGCGATAATCCCACCACCTACCATCATCCCAACTGAAAATGCAATTTCAATCGCTGTTAAACGCCAAACATCATCTCCAAAACTGCGGGTAACCTGAAGTGGAGTTAAAAAGGCTGCAGGTGCCATCAATACAAAGAATATCGCAAAGTATAGAAAGAATTTCTTTAGAAAAGCTTGTTCTCTAATGTATGCTACCCCTAATTTTAGGTCATTGAAATAACTTGTCGTTTGTTTTTCAGCTGCCTTTTCATGTGCAGGTATACGCAAAAAGAAAAGTAGTGTTGCAATTGCTAGTATTGCTGTAACAACATCAATAAAGAATATCGCCTCAATAGAAGCCATTGTTAATAATGCTGCACTCACCATTGGTGACACAAACATGATAACCGCTTGTATTGTTCCATTTGCTCCATTTACTTTCGTTAGCTGCTCCTTTGGTACAATTTGCGGCAAAATAGCTCCTACAGATGGTGTTTGAATACCTGTACCAACTGCACGAATTGCAGCCATCAAAAAGAATAACCATGTTGCTTCATACCCCAACATAAATATAATTGCAAGAATAAACGTAGCAATCGCAATCATGGCATCAGCTAGAATGATTAAGATTTTGCGATTGTATCGATCTGCCCAAACTCCAGCAATTGGTGATAAAAAGAATGCCGGTACAAAGCCACAAATGATATACAACGTCATCATGATGCCGGACTCAGTTTTAAGTGTGATATACCACATCATGGCATATTGAACCAAGGACGATCCAAATAATGAGATTGTCTGACCACTTAAAAATAGGATTATGTTCTTTTTCCAATTCTCATAATTCGTTTCGGTAGTTGTTTGCATATTTATCACAACTTTCATCGATTTTTAATTGATTTATGGTAATAACCACCACCTTTTAACTATATTCCATAACTAGTTTATACACAACAAAAGAGAGGATATTTTTACCTCTCTTACACTATCGTTATATATTTTTCAATGCCTCGTCACGAACTCTATTCATAAACTCGGTAACTACGTCATCATTTCCCTTCTGTCCGCCAAGCTTTAACATTGCCCTACCAACAAAATTGACTCCCTTGTTATGGCCCTCATAGATAAACCTTGTCGTAGCTTCATCAACTTTAAGAAGAGTAAATGAAAGAGAGACTTCAAACGCCTTCCCTAAAACAAAGCAAATTTGTTTGTGTTTTCTGTCTATTAGGTTTTCATATGCCAATGTCTCCACGATATAGGTTTCTACTCGTTTTCCTTCACGATAGGTTTGTCTATGCTTGGCCCCTACTTCTTCCTCCGTTTTTTCGATTAGTATATGTTCCTCTACCTTTGGCATGATTCTTTTAATATTTCGATCCGAAAATAAACTCCACACATTTTCGATATTACTTTCAATAATTGTTTCTTCTTTCCATTGAATCACTTTTATTCCTCCATTCCTGACGCCAGAAAGTCATCAATTTCTTCTATCTGAAGTTGAAGCTCTGATATCTGCTTTTCTATTTTGAATTTCTTTTCTTTTAATAGATATTCTAAGTGTGTAAATGACTCATCTTCCATCACAGAAATCATTTCTTGAATCGAAAATCCTAGCTTCCTCAGTTTTACAAGCAATACAGCTAAAAAATAACTTCCATCGTCGTAATAGCGATAATTATTATTGGGGTTAATATAAGCCGGTTCTAGTAATTTCACTTCTGCATAATATCGTAACGTTTCCTTACTCAGGCCAGTTAGTTCCGAAAATTCACTTACCTTATACATTCTCTTCCTCCCACCCCTATCTTAAACTGTGGGGTACACCACAGAGTCAACCTAATATTCGTTTTTATTTTACACTTATTTTACCAGTATCAATTCTAAATTAGAGTCTTGTAGCAATTCAATGCCCGTCTGAGTAGAAAAAAGCCATCTAATTTTACACTAGATGGCTTCTTACGTTATGTTAAGGATTCTTGTTTTGCTGGAGCTGATTTTTTCTTTTCTGCAGGGATGAGTAAATTAAGAATTAAAACTGCAATTGCGCCAACTGCTGTTCCAGATGAAAGAATATAATTTGCGAAATCTGGAACACTGTACAGAATATCCTTTGGTAATACAATTGTTCCAATCGTTAAAAGGATAGGAACACCAATCACCATCATATTGCGATCATCAATTTCTACGTGTTGGATAACTTTTAGGCCATTCATGACAATTGCAACACAGACAACTCCAAATATCCCATTGATAACTGGCTCTGGAATACAAGTAATAATTGCAGAAAGCTTTGGAATTAATCCAAGAACAACAAGAATAATCCCAGCAGCGATAATCGCCATTCGGCTAGCTACACCAGTAATTGCAATAATACCTGCGTTTGAGGAATATCCAGTCATCGGAGTTCCACCAAATAGAGATCCAACGAAACAACCAATTCCTTCACCAGCGGATGCTCTATTTAAACGCTTATCGTCTAGTTCTTCACCTGTGACAGTTGATACAACAAACCATGTACCTGTTGTTTCAATTAAAATAATTAGATAAATAAAGACCATTGTTAGTACTGCTTGAAGATCAAAAACAGGTTTTCCGAATGGGAAGAAGCTTGGAAGAGAAATCCATGCTGCATCCTTTACAGGAGAAAAACTAACATTTCCAAAGAGTGAAGCTGTAATTGTACCTATTACAATTGCTAAAATAACTGAAATTAAACGGAAAAAGGTACCAAATCCATTCGTTTTACGTCCAAGTAGCATACTGATGATTAAAACGCCTGCAGATACAGCTGCTACAATCACATTATGACCAACATTTCCATGTGCGGAATATATACTATTAAATGCACTAGGCATTAAAGATATTCCAACAATTACGATTACGGTACCACCAACTAGAGGTGGAATGATTTTTCGAACTGTCTTTGCAAATACTTTTAACGGATAGCCAAGAATGGCAATAAGCAAAGCACCAGGTAAAAGACTACCAAATACCGCACCTAAACCAAGCTTTCCACCGATTGCAGCAAGTGCTCCAATTGGTACATAAGAAGGGCCTTGTACTACAGGTAATTTCAATCCACCTAACGTTTGGATTAATGTTGCAATTCCAGCTGCCAAGAAACACATTTGAATAAAGAAGGTTGTGTTCATTGTATTTAGCGCCAATAAACCAGCAATGATAATAGGTGCAATGTAAAGGTCCATTGCTAGTACGTGCTGAAATCCAAGTAAAATCGATTTCCCTACACTAATCTTTTCATTTACACCAACAGTTAAGTTCGGATTTTGCTTCGTTTGTTCCACTTTATTTTCCCCCATTGTATTTTTAGTTAGATAGAACTTCCTTAAAAACGAAAACTTTTTTCCTAACTTTAAATCGTAATACCTTGCTTTAGTGCTTAGTAAACAAAATAAGCAACTTACTAATATAATTTGCATTATAAATAAGGATTTTGAAAATGTAAATACAAAATACGAATATTTTATTTCAACTTATAGTTATTGTTCGGATTTTATGTTGACTTACTTAGAAATCCTCTTTAGAATATTAAGTAGAGACAATGAGGTAAGGAGGACTGGTCATGTTAATTGAAGACCAAGTATTACGAAATAATTGGGTCGTGGCTTGTAAAGCAACAGATCTTAAAGAAGAACCAAAACAAGTAATAATTCTTGGTGAAAGAGTTGTTTTATTTAGAAATGAGGAAGGTACACACGCATTTAAGGACCTGTGTATTCATCGAGGGGCTGCCCTATCTCTAGGCTGCGTAAAAGATGGACAGCTTGTATGCCCATACCATGGTTGGGAATACAACTCTGATGGAAAGTGTACAAATATCCCTCAGCTGCCAGAAGGCAGAGCGATTCCACTGAAAGCACAGGCTATTACCTACTTATGTAAAAAAGAGTATGGCTTTATTTGGGTAAACCTAAATAATAATAATCCAAGAATGATAGATTATTCGCCTTTTTATGATGAAAATTATCGAAATGTATTGTGGGGCAAAATAGAAGTAAACGCAAACCCACCAAGGGTTATAGAAAACTTCCTTGATGTAGGTCACCTTGCATTTGTTCATGAAGGCTTTCTTGGAGTTTCAGAAAAACCTGTAATTGGGGATTACAATGTTCATGAAGAAGAATTTCGTATTTATTCCGATGAGATTGCAATCTTCCAACCAGATCCAGACGGTTCTGGGGTTGCAAAAGATGTGTATTATACGTATGAAATCTTGAGTCCTTTGTCAGTTCTTTTCACAAAAAGAGACCCTGACACGGATAACAGGATGACAATTATTCTGATTGTTCAACCTGTTGCCGAGGGTAAATCGATTGCACATGGTATTCTCTCATTTAATTATGATACAGGAACAACAGACCAAGAAATCATTGAGTTCCAAGATATGATTTTTGCTCAAGATAAGCCGATTGTGGAAAACCAAAAACCTGAGGATTTACCTCTTGATTTACAAGTCGAACTTTCTTTAAAATCTGATCGTATGAGCATTGCCTTCCGTCAATATTTAAAAAGGCTTGGGGTCACTTTGGGAACAGCGTAATATAGAAGTTTAAAATATATGAAAAGCAATGTGGCCTGTCCTTTGTTTAGTGGAAGTTAGTGAATATAGGATAGGCCAATTTTTTCCTACCAAAAGGTAAACATATTCTTTAATTTGATAACATTAAAGAAGAATGCTGCATCTTTTCCCTCTTTCGTGTAAGGATTTCTCCTCATATGCAAGCAATGTAAAAATGCTTCATCACATGCTCTTGATGGTCCGAACCTTTGGTAACATAAATCATGCCTCATACAACATGCATCTACCCCATTTGTTGGCGGACCAGAACCACCACATCCCGGACCACACCACCTATAACCAGGCATACAAAGTCCTATACGACGATTTCTTCTCACACTAACCACCTCCCTTTTTTACTAAAATATGAAGAAGATGTTATAAAGGAAGGGCTTATGTATGAGGATATGAGGCAATGAGGAAAAATTTATGGAGATGTTGGTTGAATTTGGTTGTTGTTGCAAATATTTAATATAAATGAAGGTTCTTTGGGGAGATTTTGAAATTGGCTCAATTATTTGGAAAAGTGGCTTAATTATTGAGAAAGTCGCTCAATTATTTACGAATCGGCTTAATTATTGTAAAAAGTGGCTTAATTAATTTGTGAGCATCATTACAAATGGAAATTACCGGAAAAATCATCTCCGAAAAAGCAAGAAATTTATTTATAATGAACAAATTAGTTCAGGTTTTCAAAAAATAGCAACAGAATTTAAGATTTATTAATTTTTTTGAAACAAATTCGTATCCATGTGACAAAACCACTCCTCAAGAACATAAAAGCCCCTCATTTACACCACATACAATAGGACATGAAACAAACTTCATGTCCCCGAAAAAAACGGGACAAGGAACCTGTCCCCTTGTCCCAAAACTATTTCCACCAAGTGTCGAACATGGATGCAGGTTGGTTTCGTTTGTGTTCTGTCATTAGATAGCGCGCTTCGATTTTGTCTGCAATCTCGCTTGAAACTTGTTTTCCTTCCAGATAATCATCGAGTGCCTCGTACGTAATTCCTAATTCGGTTTCGTCTGCTTGTTGAGGTTTGTTATCTAAAAGATCTGCAGTTGGAACCTTTAGATAGAGTCGTTCTTCTGCACCTAATTCTTTTAGTAGTGCACGACCTTGACGCTTTGTTAGTCCTGTTAGTGGTAGGAGGTCTGCTCCTCCGTCACCATATTTCGTGAAGAACCCCGTTACTGCTTCTGCAGCATGGTCAGTACCGATAACAAGTAACCCGTTCATCCCTCCAATTGCATATTGCGTAATCATGCGAACTCTTGCTTTCACATTACCTTTGTTGAAATCACTTAGGTTTTCTGATGTCACTTGTTGATAATTTGCTGTAAAAGTATCTACAGTTCCTGAAATATCAAAAGTAATGGCTTTATCTGGTTGGATAAAGGATAATGCTGCTTGGGCGTCATCTTCATCTTTTTGCACATTATAAGGTAAACGTACTGCGATAAAGGTTGCTTCATGACCTTCCTTTCGTAGCTCTTCTACTGCAAGCTGTGCTAGTCTTCCAGCTAGTGTTGAGTCCTGCCCCCCACTTATGCCAAGCACAAAGCCCTTTGCTTTACTTTTAAGTAAATATTCCTTTAAAAAGTTCACTCGTTGTTTAATTTCTTCTTTAGCATTTATCATAGGCTTCACATGTAAATCTTTCATAATTCGTTCTTGTATACTCATTCGTATCCCTCCTATTTGTATAGCGAATGCTCTTTAATATAGTGATAACATGCTTCTGGGAGAAGGTAGCGCGGCTCACCGCCTAACCTGAATTCTTCACGTATATAGGTTGAACTGATTTCCATTGCTAATCCTTTGTCTAATAAATGAAACGTACTTCCATCATCATTGTTACGTAATAGTGGAGAATTACTAATTACCTTTAGCATATCAATGCCGTCTCGTGCCATTACTATAAATTTATTCTCCTGAATCAGTTCCTCTGCATGGTCCCACTTTCCTTCAGCTATATCGACGAGTAAATCAGCACCCATAATAAAGTAAATCACATCATTTTTATAGATTTCTTTAAAATGCTTTAGTGTTTCGTAGGTACTAATTTTCCAAGCATCCTGCTTCATTTCGTAATCATCCGCAATAAAAGTGGGATTGTTTTCAATTCCAAGCTGTACCATATTCCAACGATGTTCGTCAGCAGTCATCATTCGTTTATCTTTTCTTTTACTGGAGCATGGTAGAAAGACAACTTTGTCTAAATGGCAACGATGTGCCACAGTACTAGCGGTCCACAGATGTACATTTGTTATTGGATCAAAGGATGATCCATATATCCCAATTTTCGCCATATGCTTCTCCCCCGAATTCCTACCGAATTTCGTTGTCCTTACTCGTTAACACTTGCAATCATTTCTTCTATATTTGTTTTTACTTCTTCAATTCGTTTCATTTTGTTATTCCAACATTCTTGACTCAAGTCAACTGGATATTCCTCTGGCATCGTTGGACGCTTATATTCATCCCATAGTAATGTGAGATTTTCGTTTACAAATGCACGAATTTCTTGAAGTGTGGGAACCTCATATACAAGCTCACCATTCACAAAAATCGTATGTTGCAGTTCTCGAGCTTCGAAGTTTGTAACAAACTTGCTGACAAATGTATGAACAGGATGGAACATTTTTAAACGCTTCTCTTTTTGTGGTTCTTCATGTTCAAGTGTAATATAATCGCCTTCAGATTTCTGATTAGTTCTATTAATAATTCGATACACTCGTTTTAACCCTGGTGTTGATACTTTTTCAGGATTTCCACTTATCTTTATGGTATCTGTCATATTCCCTTCACTATCTTCCACGGATACTAATTTGTACACTGCACCAAGCGCTGGCTGATCATATGCTGTGATAAGCTTCGTTCCTACACCCCATGTGTCAATTTTTGCACCTTGTGCTTTTAAATTTATGATGGTGTATTCATCTAAATCATTTGATGCAACGATTTTGGCGTTTTTGAAGCCAGCTTCGTCAAGCATTTTCCGTGCTTCTTTTGATAAATAAGCTAGGTCCCCACTATCAAGACGTATACCAATAAAATTGATATTGTCTCCTTCTTCTTTTGCCACTTTAATGGCATTTGGTACACCAGACTTTAATGTGTCATACGTATCTACAAGAAACACACAATCCTTATGAGTTGCAGCGTACTTTTTAAAGGCGTTGTACTCATTTCGGTATGCTTGCACCATAGAGTGAGCATGTGTTCCTGAAACTGGAATTCCAAACATTTTCCCTGCTCTTACATTAGATGTTGCATCAAATCCTCCGATATAGGCTGCACGGGTTCCCCAAATAGCCGCATCCATTTCCTGAGCACGTCTCGTTCCAAATTCCATTGCGATTTGATCCCCAACTACCTGCTTTATACGTGATGCTTTTGTGGCAATTAATGTTTGATAGTTAATAATATTTAAGATGGGGGTTTCGACGAGTTGTACCTCAACAATAGGACCTTCAATGCGTAGGATAGGTTCATTTGCAAAAACTAGCTCTCCTTCTCTCATTGAACGAACAGTACCTGTGAATCGAATACCTTTTAAATACTCTAAAAAATCCTCTTGATATCCTACCTCACGTAAATATTCAATATCACTTTCACTAAATGAAAAATTCTTTAAAAAATCGATAATTCTCTCAAGACCTGCAAATACGGCATATCCATTCCCAAATGGGAGCTTACGGAAATTCACCTCAAATACCGCTCTACGATTATGAACACCTTCTCTCCAATATGTTTCTGACATATTGATTTGATATAAATCTGTGTGTAACGCTAAGCTATCATCGTTATAATGGTTATTCATTATGTTTACCTCCAAGAGAGTTGTACATCTTAATCTAATCAAATGCGCCTTGGCGTATTTTACGCCCGATTTTTTTCGACCTTGCTCGATAAAGTGAAACTTCAATCTGGGGGGCTTTTATCCACAAATTGTTAGTTGATCCAATCGGTTATTTACTGGCAGTTGCCCCATGGGACTTAATGCCAGTTGGTGCAGGAAAAATTTCCTTTAAAAAATCGAGGCATACGCCGGAGGCTTAAACTTTATTCAGTCGGGGTTTGGACACCTACTTAATTATATACCTTTTTGCTTTTATTCCCCACTTAAAGAAGGAAAGGACTTCTGCTGAGTAAGGCTAAATCACATCTGCTCCAATTGAACCCTTAAAATGTCCTAATGCCCATTCATGACCTATTTGATTAAAGCTTGCAACAGCCTTACTATATACGACTACCTTAAAGCCTCTATTATAAGCGTCAACTGCTGTATGAAGTACGCAAATATCTGTGCAAACACCTACGAGGTGGACTTCTGTTATGCCACGTTCACGTAATTTGATCTCAAGGTCGGTTCCAGCAAATGCAGAATATCTCGTTTTATCCATCCAATATACATTGGTATTTGATTGTTGTTCGTTAAACACACGTTGTAAATCGCCGTAAAGTAATCTTCCTGACGTATCTTCGATATTATGAGGAGGGAATAATTTCGTTTCTGGATGTAAATGATCGCCTTCCTTATGAAGATCAATCGCAAATACAACATAATCGTCATTTGTAATGAATTCTTCAGTAATGCGAACAATTTCCTGTTCAATCGCCTGACCTGGCTCACCACAGGTTAGCGCTCCATCTGATGCAACAAAATCATTTGTATAATCGATATTAATCAACGCTTTTTTCATTAGTATTCCTCCTTAATGTACGAAAATTAAATAATTAACATATTGTTAACTGCAATTTACAAAAAAATTAATACCTAGCTGTATATATTGGTTTGACTACATCCATTTCAACAAACTCATAAAGCTGTGTTGGGGCCTTGGATGTTCGCTGTGTCTTTTTCCCTGGAACAGGGCTTATAAATGGAAGTGCTTTTATTTTTCTAGCAAAGCTCTGCTCACTTGCAATCGCAGGATCATTTGTTATCGTTAATAATACTGCTTGAAGCTCTGAATACGTGAATTGATGTGGTAAAAATTTCCTCGCCACTGTTGTTTGAAGTAAATCGTTTTTAATTATAGCGAATGCATCTCTGATAATATCAAAATGATCAAAGGCAAGATTCAATTTGAACACTTCGTCTAGGGAAAAAAGTGCCACCTCTGCTGCATCATCATTTGCTTTCCGTTTTGATAGTTCATATTCTGGAACAATTGCATAATGTGCATTGGTAATAATCCAGCCTCGAGGATCTCTACCTGGCTTATCATACACTCCAAAATGCTTAATATGGATACCGTTAACACCTGTTTCTTCTTCCAGCTCACGTTTTGCTGCATCAAATGCTGTTTCATCTTCTTGGACAAATCCACCAGGTAACGCCCATTTCCCTGCCTCGATATTAACTTGACCTTCAGCATTTCTTATCGAACGCTGAATGAGCATAAGCTTCATCGTCATTTTAGGTGGCTTATAGTCCTCAACCTTTTCTGAAACAATAGTGAAAACAGCAATATCAGAAGTGTAGCCATCTGGGGTTCGATATTTTTTTACATCGTATTGATTCAATGCTTCTTGGTTCGACATTGTGTTTCCCCTTTACCAAATTTATTGATTAACAAAATGTTAATTGTTAATCTTAGTATATCCACATTGTATATAAAAAGTCCATAGTTTAATAAAATTTTTTCCATCTTTTTTGTCCAAATAAAAAAGGAGCAATACACTCCTTTAACATACGCAATTTTTATTGAATTTGGATTTGTTCCAAGCTCCTTCTATCCTTCAAGCAAACGCATAAAATACATGTCTTTTCCCTCGTATTCCACTATTAAGATACCAACGTCATCTTCATTTTCGCTCGTAGTATATATTTTTGTGCCTACAGGTAGAGTTGTTGCTGTTAAATCTTTAAAACCTAATACTCTTGTAGATTTTTTTTTGATTTCTCCAACGAGGCTATTCTTTTTGTAATTTTCTTTCTTGTCATTAAACCAGTCTAGTTCTGTTACATTACTATAAACAAAACCATTATACTGAAATATATCAGCAGTAGGATTATTTTTTAATACCTCTCTTACAGTAACTTTTCCACCATCCGCCATACACCCTACAAGAAATAGCAGTACTAAAACAAAAGAAAACCTATACACGCTATATCAAATCCTCCTTTTCTTACTATGACGAAAAAAAAGGAAATAAGTTACATATCCGAATAAGTAATACCTCTCTGCAGTACCTTATTAGTTAGCCATTTCTTTTATAAAATCAAACTCTGTTTCTATCTCCCAGTATTTCGTTACTACATTTCCGAGTTTGATAGGTACACCAACTAGATGTTTCTCTTCATCACCTTCAAATGACAAAATGACATGCTCCAAATAGTCATATTTCCAGCCACCCTCCGTATGGAAGCTTCTTGGGCTATTATTAATCTGGTCTACAATCAGATTGACCTCCTTTTGATCATCAATAATCTCTATAACATTTCCATCCTTCATAATAGTTATCTTTGAATAATCGCCATTTATGATATTGTGGTTATATCCCCAAAGTATGATCGAAAAAACAAATAAAATTAATATAATTCCAGAAAATCCGATCCATTTCTTTTTGTTCATTTTTTTCCTCCAATACCAGACTCTTTGAATCGCTTGTAAAACCACAGTTAATTGCGTGGTAGATTATAAGCAGGTGTTAAAAAGATAACAGCTCTTTTTTTTACTTCGCCAGTACATAAGTACCAGCGAAAAGATCACCGATTCTTCTTATATCATGTCTTACCAACATTACAATAATTTCAATCATAAGTATAAAAGGTAAAGTTATATTTCGTAGAATAATCTGTCCGTATTTAGGTACTTCTCCTCGTTTATTTGTAATTTTTAAACCTACGATTCTTTTCCCAATACTTCGTTTTAAAAATGAATCTTTAAATAATGGCAAGACCACTGCACAGGTAGCTCGAAATTCATCAAGTGCAACATAAGGGAGAATGAAAATTACACCAAGGAAAATAACTATTACAAATAAAAGAATATCAATTAAAAACGCAATGCCCCTCCTGATAAAAATACTCTCTTTATCCACAAGATTATCCCCCTTAGTTTCTTAAGTCGAAACAGACTTCACCCTTGTCTACCTATCAGCATTTAGTAGCTTTAAGATACTATCAATAACTATACTAGGGTTTTCAAGATGAACAGAATGACCAGTAGCCGCCATTATATTTTCGGTTTGATCCGTTAATTTTGTAAATAGGAACTGATTTTTCTTCCACTGATCAGTTTGTTTTTCTGCACTTATTACGATAACTGGTAAGTCATTCCGTAACGATGCCGGATTTAGAAGTTAATTTGCCGATTCGAATGCATCAATATACTCTCGATATGCAGACTTATATGCCCCTAATGTATAGCCCACATATTTTAGGGAGGCATTATATTCTTCTGCAAGAAACTTTCTTCCTATTGTTTGGTTTAACAATCTCGGTAAACCTACTAAAGATGCCATATAACCAAAAGTGACAAGTCTTTTAAAGCGATTGATACGCTTTTTATTTTCTTCCAAATTGACATAATAATTTTCATGGGCAGCATCTTCTAATACGATACCAATTACCTCATCTGGGTACATACTTGCAAAAAGTCGAGTCGAGAGACCACCATAGGAATGTCCAACGATGATGTAAGGTGGTTTTACCGTTAATATTTTAAGTACCTCGCGTATCTCTTCTACATTATCAAGTGAGGTCATAGTCTTTCTCTTTGTCTTACTCTACCCATAGCTACCTCTATCATAGGAAATAACCTTCGCATACTTGGAAGTTTCAGGTTGAACATAGCACCAATCAATGGAAATAGAGCTATATCCCGCTTCCAGGATAACCGTTACCGGACCTTCTCCAAATTCTATTACATGACGTCGGAATATTTTGTTTTAGTAATTTCTCCAGGAGGTTGAACCTTATATTTTTTGTCCATGACGAAGTTCCAAATAGTAAGTGGAAATCCAATAACCCCAATGGTATTTCTCACGATTGTTTTGAAAAACATATATACCTCCTTGGAAGTCAGTACTTACACTTCTGCATCCAAAACATATATTACATAAAATTGTAAAGATTTAACATTAAATACTATATGTTCTTTTAATTAAAACTTAAAATTGTGAAAAGTTCAATAATAAAATTACAAGCGTTTATGTAATCAAGTGCGCTAGCTATTTCTTCATGGTATTTTCGTAAACTTTGTTGCTTCCTGTACTAAATTAGTGATGACTTCTGATAGGTTGGTGAATTCAAGACAACTTTTCAGTTAAGGAGCTGATTCTGACAAATCTGATTATTTCATGCAATCATGTCAGTATCAGGGGGGCTTTTCTGACAGCTTTGATGAATCCATGGACAATCGTGTCAGTAAAAGGGGCTTTTCTGACAGCTTTGATAAATTCATGGACAATCGTGTCAGAATCAGGGGGCTATTCTGACAGATTTGATAAAGTCATGGTCAACCTTGTCAGAATCAGGGATCAATTTGAAAACTTTTATGAATTCAAGAGTAATCATTTCTGAATAAACCCTTCTTAAAAACTTTTTATCAAACTTTTCGAAAAACAACAATCTTTGCGAAAACAACCTTCTTCTATTTGTTTTAATTTCCTTAACTTTTTTATTCTCTTTAGCCAATAGGATTCTTCTTGTCTTTGTTTTATTTTAAAATAGCTCCTCTATTTCTTAATGTACAAACGTTTTACAAAAATATTCTCTAATTAAAAAAAGTAGTTCGAAAAAGAGTATAAACTCAATTCGAACTACTACATTAATTATGTATTACACTAAAGTAACTTTATTCTCCCTCTTCTTCATCGAAGATTACGTCAAACGCTGCAGATACTTTATCGAACTCTTCGTCACTTTCGATTGCAGAAAAGTCTCCTTCTTCGTCAATCCTTAGGAAGAAAATATCAATATCTTCTTCTGTTTCTTCCTCTAAATCCTCTAAAAACCCGACTGCGACATAATCTGTTCCCTCTATTGTAACAACACCTAACACTTCAACTTCTTGATCCTCGCCAGTTTCATCACTAATTGAGAATACTTCTCCAACTTGAACCTTTTCCATGCTAATTCCTCCCCATATAAAAGATGATAATACTACTTTTTTATCTTACCAGTGTTAAAAGAATTAATACCTACTATCCAAGGTATTTTTTCTTCATTCAACACTATCCATCATACCCTTTTAATAAGTCGTCCGCTACCTATAATATAACATCAACCATTTCTATATTTTTTACTCAGTTTTAAGGAATTAGTTTTATACCTTTAAATATCGCTACTAGAATGTGCTTACTTGTAAGGAATAATTCTGTATTGCTCAATAAATAATGTGTTATGATAGGGAAAAATATGGGAGAAAATTATTTCTATTATGAATCCATTTCTTTTTGGCGCACTTGTTGTTATCACTACAGCCCTTATGGGTTCGTCATTCGCCGTTGGTAAAATCGGATTAGAATATGTATCACCGCTTCTTCTCGTTGGCTTACGTTTCACAATCGCAGGTACCCTTATGGCACTATTTGTATGTAAAAAACCGCACCCGAATTCATTATTAGATTGGCTGAGAATGTTTACGATCGGGACATTCCAGACAGCAGGTGTTATGGGGTGTATATTCCTTAGTCTTCGTACAATCACAGCAGGTGAATCCTCCATTTTAACTTTTAGCAATCCTCTTCTAGTCGTAATCTTAAGTACAATCTTTCTTGGAACAAAGTACACGTTTTTTCATTGGCTTGGGGTTTTGATAGGTTTTTTCGGGGTCTTTATTACTCTTGGATTTCATTTAGATATAGAAATTGGAACACTACTTGGTCTTGGAGCATCAATATCCTGGTCTATTGGTACCTTACTTATTAAAAAATGGGGTGCACGTTTTAATATTTGGGTTTTAACAGCTTATCAAATGCTCTTTGGAGGAGCTTTGTTGCTTATCATGAGTATTACGTTAGAACAACCCACTATTTTCTTTACATCGACTTCTGTATTTGTAATTATTTGGTTAGCCATTATGGCTTCTATCGTACAGTTTGCAATATGGTTTTATTTACTCAATAATGGTGACCCAGGTAGGACTTCAGCATTTTTGTTTTTAGCACCTTTCTTTGGTGTTCTCACCGGTTGGGTGTTGTTGAAGGAAAGTATTGAGTGGTATGTATATTTCGGAGCATTACTTATTTTTATCGGCATCTTCCTGGTAAACTGGACATTTGCAAAGGACAAACAAACATTTCAGAAACGTAATGTAAAAACATAAAAAATAGAAATGCACCCGCTTTTTTAAAATGAAAAACAGTGTGCATTTCTTTATTCACCATGATGAACAACAGAGATACCTTTATTAGTTTACAAACTTTTCCTTTTCATTCCAATATTCTTTACGAAGGTGAACCTTTTGAATTTTACCAGATGCAGTTTTGGGAAGTTCATTTGTAAACACTACCTTTGTAGGAGCTTTAAAATGAGCTAAACGACTTCTTGAAAATGCAATCAGTTCTTCTTCAGTAACCTCATGCCCTTCTCTCTTCACAACAATTGCCTGTGGTGTCTCACCCCATTTTGCATGTGGAACTGAAATAACCGCAACCTCTAGTACTGCTGGATGATCATATAGGACTCCTTCAACCTCAATTGAAGATATGTTTTCTCCACCACTGATGATAATATCTTTTTTACGATCAGCTACCTCAATGTTTCCTTCTTCGTCCACAATGGCCATGTCTCCAGTATGGTAATAACCATCACGAATTACTTCATCTGTACCTTGTTGATTGTTGAGATAGCCCTCCATCACTGTATTACTACGGACGATGATCTCGCCAATTTCTTGTCCATTGTGTGCTATATCTTCACCATATTCATTGACTACACGTACGTCACTTCCAATAAATTCATATCCTGCTTTTGCTTTTAAACGATATTTTTCTTCCTTAGGAAGCTTAAGCTGTGTGTCACGAATGATGGATGTTGTAATGAGTGGTGATGCCTCTGTCATGCCGTATACTTGAATAAATTCCCATTCAAGCTCCTCTTCAACCCGTTTTACAAACGCTGGTGGTGGTGCTGAACCCGCAACAACAATCCGAATATCTTGCTCTTGTTTTTTATATCCATAAGTTGCCGCATATTGTAGTAAGCTATTTAATACGGTTGGTGCCATATGCATTACTGTCACCTTATATTTATATATTTTTGGAAAAATATCCTCAGGTCTTACCCTACGTAAGCAAACTTGTGTCGCCCCATTTGCCGTATAATAAAATGGTGAACCCCAGCCATTAACATGGAACATCGGTAGGATATGTAGAAATGTATCACGGTCTGATATCCGCAAATGATGCATTGTTGTCAGCGCATGGAGGTAATTGCTGCGATGGGAAAGCATAACACCCTTTGGCTTACCCGTTGTCCCACTCGTATAAAGTAGAGTTGCTATATCCCTTTCATCCATCTCTGGTCGGTCAACTGGTGTCTTTTCAAAACGACTCAACCAAGCTTCATACGAAATGGTCCAATCGTTCGCTTCACCTTGTCCATGAACAATAATTCTCTCAACTGTTTTTAATTGATCACGAATTGGTTCTATATGCTGAAGTAATTCATGATCAACAAATAATATCTTTGTTTCACTATGATTTAATATGTAGGCATAATCAGAAGGTATTAACCTGGTATTAAGCGGAACTATAATTGCCCCTAGCTGAAACACGCCGTAGAAACCTTCAAACATCTCCGAACTATTTGGAGCAAGATAAGCTACCCTATCTCCCTTTGTTACTCCCAAATGACGTAATCCATGTGATAGTTGATTTACCCTGTCATTCACTTCTTCATACGTAAAGCTTTTTCCATCGTCAATTAACGCCGTCTTTTTTCCATATAATTTTACAGCCCGATCTAAAAATTGAGATAAAAGTAATGGTACGTACAACCTCCACATCCCCCTTAAAAAAGTAAAATACGTCATCTAAACAATTTAATTATAAAAAATATTATTTTATTTTTCAAATAATTATGATTATTCACTTTACTAGAGTTGAAATCAAATAGTCTCATAACTAATTTACCGAGTTAATTAAGTACGAATTATAATCGACTTATGCTTAATACTATATTACTGACTATAAGTCTTTCGTCATAAAATTGATTTGCTTAGATTTTTCTCTCTAGTAAATCCTTTAAGGTAGTATTATCCAATAGCTCTGCAACTGTATCTCTCACTAGTGCCCACAAAGGTTTCAAGAGGCATGTTCCCTCTAAGGGACAGCTCTCGTAGGATGTTATGCTTACACAGCCCATAGGTGCAAGCGGTCCTTCTAAATTTCGGATGACTTCTCCTATATTTATTTCCTCCGGTTCTCTACTAAGCTTATACCCACCATTTACCCCTCTTTTGCTTTGAACATATCCATTCCTTTTAAGCTGTAGCAAAAGCTGCTCCAAATAATTGATTGGAACCAAGGTTTTTTCAGATATTTCAGCTATTGATGTTACTTTAGTATCGTTTCCACCTAAACATATGAGTGCACGTAGCGCATATTCCCCACGACTAGATATTTTCATAGAAGAAACAACTCCTCTTATCTATAGGCTTTTGCCTATTTTCTCGCTGAAACACACCAAAAAATTTACCTCTGCATATTGTAGTTTAGAAACTTGATTAGATTAGTCGACAATTCGCTTTTTACTTAGATTTATAAACATATCTCTTTACTAGTCTATTCAGAAATTTTTATAAAAGGAGAGATTTTTCTGAGAAGGTTAATAATTCTTGCTTTTATAGGATTGGTTGCCCAATTAGTAGACGGTTCTTTAGGTATGGCTTATGGAGTAACTTCAACCTCATTATTGTTAATGTTCGGGATAGCTCCAGCAGTTGCCTCAGCATCTGTTCATATGGCTGAAGTAGTGACAACTGCTGCTTCGGGAGTGTCTCATATACGCTTTGGAAATGTGGATAAACAGGTAGTTTATAGACTAATCATTCCTGGGTCGATTGGTGCTTTTCTAGGTGCTTGTTTTTTAGGTAGTATTCCTGGAGATATTGTAAAACCATATGTGTCAATTTTTTTACTATTACTAGGAATTCATGTAATCTACCGTTTTCTGTTTAAATTTAAACAAACAACGACATATGATGAAAAAAAGCTTGGGAGAAAACACTTTGTCCCACTAGGTTTTATTGCTGGATTCTTTGATGCTACTGGTGGAGGAGGCTGGGGTCCAATTGCAACTCCTGTATTGCTTACCAGCAATCGAATGGAACCAAGAAAAGTAATTGGCTCGGTTGATACAAGCGAATTCGCTATTGCAGTCTCTTCAACACTTGGCTTTCTATTAACCTTAGGTTGGACACAAATTAATCTACAGTGGGTACTTGCCTTAATGATTGGAGGAATCATTGCTGCACCAATTGCTGCATGGCTAGTCAGAATCATTCCAACCAATCTACTAGGTACTCTTGTCGGTGGAATCATTATCATAACAAATAGTAGGACAATACTAGGACTATTAGACGTATCTAATACAGTGAGTCTTGTAACGCATATCCTCCTATTTGCATCATGGATAGTAGCTGTTGTAGCAGTTGTGATTAAAATAAGAAAATCAAATGTTAGTACACAACAAGCAATTGAATAAAAAGCAGAACCATAAGGAATAGATATCCTTATGGTTCTACTTTATCCTTTGTAAAAAACTGTTAACAAAACCTCAGATTATGCCAATTCCCCATTTCTTCAAACGAATCCCTTGTCTAATTTTTCTATTATTAGAGCTGTTTTCGCAAACTTTGTGGCTCTCTGTACCAGTTTAGTGGTTCCTTCTAATAATGTTTGGTGAATACAAGGCAACTTATTTAGTTCAGGGTTCTATTTTGACAACCTTAATGAATTCAATAGATACGGTGTCAGAATCAGGCTTCTATTCTGACAGCTTTGATAAATTCAAGAGTAATCGTGTCTGAATCATATACCCTTCTGTAAAAACTAAATAGAAAACCTGTTCGAAAAACAACAATCTCTGCGAAAACAGCCATTATTTATTACAATAAGTTCAAAACCCTAGCTTTGTCCAATCAAAAAGAGAGCCTGGGTCTGTTTTCCGATCTGGGGCATATTCATCATGACCAATTACATGGCGGCGATCACGTAGAATAGCATGATTTCGTGCTAAGATATCATTAAGTAATTGGTGGAGTGCTTCGTATTGAGCGTCTGTGTAACCAAGTAAAGTAGGATCAATCTCCTCAAATTTGCCAACTGTAAGGATACCCTTCATTTCGTCTTTGGTTCCAATAGCAAGAAGCTCAATGCCAATAGAAAAGTGATTCATGCGATTATCGTAATCAGGAAGGCCAGGGATGCTCCCTTTTCCGGCATGGTAGGCAACTCTGTCTTCTGAAACAAGCTGATATATCGTACCTGAACGATCAATCATATAGTGGGCTGATAGTCCATACTCAAGAAAAATGTCCCTCACATCTTTCACATTGAAGGGGTCCTTTGGATTTTTTTCAGCATTACTAATAAAATGTATCATTACATGTGTAATTGGCTTCGTTCGTATCTCTGAATGATTAAACGGAAGAAAATAATCAATTGAACGTACCCCAGGTCTAACAGGTTCTCTATATACCATTTCATCCATAGCCTCACTTTCTGATGATTGATTCGTAGCTAACGCTGTTGTAGCGGAAAAACTGTTCTCTCTAACAGAGCACCCGATAAGTACACTACAGCACAGGCATATTGTGTAGACCACTCTCTTCTTCATCACATTTCTCCCATTATAAAATCATTTAATCCAGTCTCCTCAATGAAAACAACCGCTATTCTTGTACGGGAATCTCGAACTTGGGGAGACTATGAAGGTTGAACATTTCTTTTCTTCTAGTAAAGAGTGACTATTCAGGTTGTATAGCTTTTTTTACATCGTATAGATTTAGGTCAATCTCTAACGGTTCACCATTCACCAGTTTTGCTAATTGCATACCAAGGTAAGGTCCAATCGTTAACCCAGAAGCACCGAGACCATTTGCCACATATAAACCTTCATATGAAGGTATGGGACCAATTACAGGTAGGAAATCTGCAGTAAATGGTCGAAACCCTACTCTTGTTTCTAAAATGGTTGCATCTGAGAGACCTGGTGCAACAGCTAAGGCTTTGTCGAATATTTCATAAAGCCCCCCTGCTGTCACTCTTGTATCGGTAATTTCTTTTTCATTTTCATGAGTTGCTCCTACAACCACACGGCCACCCTCAAAAGCAAGTATGTACTGATCGTTCGGAGGCATAACGACTGGCCAATTATCCGTTTCAGTGTCTTCTATTTGTAAATGAACAATTTGCGCTTTTTGGAAGGATACTAAAAAGTTTATGCCGAGGGGTTTTAGAATATCATTTGCCCATACACCTGCCGTAACAATCACTCGGTTTGCGTTTATAACCTCTTCATTTACCTTGACTCCCACGATATTCTTATCGTTTGTTACTAAACTTGCACTCCCCGTTCGGAAAACAGCACCATGTTTTTTAGCAGCTTGTATGAGCGCATTTCGAAGTGCTCGACCATTTACCCTAGCTGCACCGCTAATTTTTACGGATGAGTACCTCTCCAATAAAGGAGGAAATTGATTCTGTGTTTCATTCACTGTTAAACGAGTTATTTCCCCAATCTCAGGAGCGTTTTCACGGCGGTTGCATGCACGTTCTTCCATTTTATCTAGCTTTTCTTGATCTGTGTGGAGACTAATTGCCCCAATTTTTTTATAGCCAGTGTTTGTTTCATCATCATTTTCAAGCTCTTTTATAAGGGTTGCATAATACTTTGCACCTGATTTTGCTAAGTTATACCATGCCTTATTACGGCGTTGCGATATCCAAGGACATACAATTCCAGCGGCCGCATCTGTTGCTTGTCCTTTATCTTGACGATCGATAATAATAACTTGTTCCCCAGATTTTGCAAGGTGGTAAGCAGTAGAAGCCCCAAGAATCCCTGCCCCTATTACTATATATTTACTCATTCTTACATTCCCTTTCTTTTAATATGTTCTTATTTTACAGGAAGGAGCAAAGAAGTGAAAATCTACTTTGAGATTTTACATATTATTTTTGTATTTTTTGAATAATCTTTCGCTTACAAACCAAGCTATACGTAACTGCTGTTAAATTTAGGAAATAAAGTTTGTTTGGAGTCAGCAGAACCTTATGGAGAAAGGAGGATGAAACATGACAAATAAGAATAATAACCGAAACCAACCTCATACAGGTTCGAAAAGTTCCGATACTGAATTTGGCTCAGACCAAAATTTAAGTAAAAAAGCAAGAAAGAAAGCAGCAAGAGAAAATCGGAATAAGTAAGGAAAATAACATTTAACCGGTTCCAAAACTCAATTCATTGGAACCGGTTTTTAGGTATCGGACAACTTTTACCAAAAGTATACTTTGGTAAAGGGGTGATACAAATGAAATACTTAGACATGCAAATGTTAGTGTTTGTCGGGGCTTCTTTGGTACATGAGTATTGGTTATTCTGGGGGTTACCGAGGGTTTACTATCTAGATGTGAAACGTGAACATGAAAAAACGATAAATGAGGATAATAAGAGGATTGCATAGTCATAAAAAATGGCGGCTAGAACTTAGAAAGTTATAGCCGCCATCTTTTACTTTATTTAATACTACAAAGGGATTCTATCCTTACCTTCTAATTCCAAATTGAAGTTAGCGTTTCTCGAAAAAAGGAATCCAGAAGATCTGTCGGATCATTGATTTTTATGGGTAAGGTTTCCACATATTCTTCGAGTCGCTTGAGTTCAGAATTTATGTGTGAATCTAAATGGTTGAGATTTACATCTTTAAGATCCTGCCCCGAAATTTTTTTATGTAAAAGCTCTGTCACTTCCAGCTTCACATCCTCGTTCATCTCTACTTTCCCTACTATCACTGGGAGTTCCAAGGGAGCCATTTCATTGTTTTCTTCAATCCATTTTGCTGCAAACAGTGGACGAATGACGTTAACGTAACCTTTTATAGACGGTACGGTTTCTCGTAGTCTTTTATAATTTGCTTTAGCCATACGAATGTAGTGGTGCATACAAGGCACTGGAGCAAAAGTCTTTGCCGATAACTCCAATACTTTTTCAGTTATTGAATCGATTTGATAGTAAACGTTATTAGAATGTAACCACTCTAATAGCGATGGATTCGATTTTCTAAGTAAACGCAATGCTTTTGTGATCTCCCATCCACTCATGTCAATTAAATGATGAACTGGTATGCATAGCTTTTCATGCTTTGGAACTTCAATTACATCCCTCTTTTTGTCAATCGATAGATACCATTCCGGCTTGTGAACGTAAATGAATCGTATGTCATAATCACTTGTTTCTGAAGGAAAGCCCCAGGCACGACTTCCTGCTTCACATGCAAAAAGGATTCTAACTTCGTATTCTTTTTCAATTTGATGGAGGATTTCAATGATGTGCTTTTTCATTTTTATGTTCCTCTACTTCTTATTTAGATGTACATAAATCTCATCATTACGTGAGCAGCAAGGCGACTCGTTATATCACGTACATCCTTTGAAGGATCTATTTCAACGATATCCATTGCTTTTACTTTAGGATGCTTCGCAGCTACAGAAATGACGAGAGAAGCTCCCTTGAAGTGAGTCCTCCTGGGCCAATTGCTGGACAACCAGGAGCAAACGCTTGGTCAACAACATCCATATCGACGGATAGATAAATACAATCTACCCGTTCAGACAAGCGCTGTATCTCTTTTTTGACTATTTCATTAACTCCGTGATGCTCCACATCCTCCATTGTATAAACAGAAATACCTTTTTCCTTGGTATAGTCGTGATAATACTTTGCATTTGCATAGTCACGTATTCCAATTTGGACAAGGTTTTCTCCTTTAAGATGGCCACCTTCTAAAAGGCTTCTAAATGGAGTCCCGTTCGTCCGACCACCGTCATCAAGATTCCTTACATCATGATGTGCATCCCACTGAATGACTCCAATTCTCCCAAAGCTTTCCTGATACGCACGAATCGAGGGAAAACTAACCCCATGATCGCCACCTAACATAATATAACGATTACAAGCATTAGTATGAACCATTTCTTTTACACTTATATACAATCGATTCAACGTTTCTTCCATGTTTGTTGGGTGAGTGGTAACATCACCAAAATCTAGAATTACAACATCATTGAAATCGCGATTTTTCTCCCCAGAAAAAGTGGAATACGCATGTAATGCAGCTCGTATGGTTTTTGGTGCGTCAGCTGCGTTAGATGGAGAAATAGAAGATTTTGAAGCCGGTAGCCCAATAATTCCAATCTCCCCTTTCATGCCATCTGAAAATGTTTTCATACATTCAGATACCCTCGTCACATATTGATCTTTGAAGCTGGCCCCTATCCCTGGTTGAAGATACGTAAAATTAGACATTCGGTCATCTCTCCCATACTTTTTTGCCTCTACAGTATACAGTTTTCGCATGATTAACACCGAAATGATATGGGATATACATATAGTTCGGAACATCCCAAACTACGAAACTAGCTTGTTTTCCAACTTCAAGTGTTCCCGCTTCCCCACCCTGTCCTATAGCAAAGGCTCCATTTACGGTCACAGCATTCCAAATTTCTTCTACAGTCATTTTAAGTTTAAGTGCCGCAAGTGACATAATTAGCTGTAAATTTTCAGTCACACAGCTTCCAGGATTAAAATCAGTCGCAAGCGAAACCGCAACTCCTTCATCGATCATCTTTCTAGCGCGAGCATACGAGTCTTTACCTAAATAAAAGGTGGTTCCTGGCAGTAAAACAGCTACAGTTTCACTCTTTGCAAGTTTCCTGATCCCCTCGTCTGACGCAGCCACCAAGTGGTCAGCGCTAATCGCACCTATGTCGACTGCTAATTCTGTTCCACCAAGCGAGTCAATTTCATCAGCATGTATCTTCATGCCAAATCCCTTTTCTTTGGCTTTTAATAGAAAGTGTTTAGACTGTTCAATTGTAAAAACCCCTGTCTCACAGAAAATATCTGCATATTCAGCAAGATTTTCACTTTTTACAACATCTAAAAGTTCAATCATTTCTTGTAAAAATTCATGTTCTTTCCCTTTTTGCGAAGGTGGAATTGCATGTGGTCCTAAAAAAGTAGAAACTATGGAAACAGGGTATTTTCTGTTTAAGTGTTTTACGACCCGTAGTTGTTTTAATTCTGTTTCCGTATCCAGCCCGTACCCACTCTTTGCCTCCATGGTCGTAACCCCATATGAAATCATTCTTTCTAAGTGGAAGGATGCTTTTTTTACTAACTCCTCCTCTGTTGCTTGTTTTGTTGCCTCAACAGTAGATAATATCCCCCCACCGTTTGCTAAAATTTCAAGGTATGGAACACCAGCTTGCTTAAGTGCGAGTTCCTTTTCACGTGACCCACCAAATACCAGATGGGTATGTGGATCTACCAAACCAGGTGATACAACCTTTTGCTCAGCATCCAAGTATTCCTTCGCATGAAGATGACTTACTTCTTCATTTGTACCAATCCAAACAATATTTTCCCCTTTTGTAGCAAATGCTGCATTGTTTTTTACTGTTAACTGTTTCATTTCCTCACCCTTCAATGGGGTTAAGGTAGCTTTAGGAAGGATCAATTCCCCTATATTATAAACGAGTAAATCGTAATCCATGATATCACTCCTCTTTCGATAAGTTGCCTGGTTATGTTGTCTAGTTGTAGTTGGTTTCTTGAAACTATTGAATGCAAAGATACTCACTTATTTATCAAAATCTACAAAACTACCAACTACAACATTGGAATGTCAACACCTTTATCCTTCGCAACTTGTATTGCTTTTTCATACCCTGCATCTGCATGACGGACAATTCCCATTCCTGGATCTGTGGTTAATACGCGTTGTAAGCGTTCTTCTGCTAGGTCTGTTCCGTCTGCAACGACTACCATGCCTGCATGTAAGGAATAGCCCATACCTACTCCACCACCATGGTGAACAGATATCCAAGACCCGCCTGCCGCTACATTCAGTAGAGCGTTTAGAATTGCCCAGTCACCAACTGCATCACTGCCATCCTTCATTGCTTCTGTCTCACGATTTGGTGAAGCGACGGAACCACAATCTAGGTGGTCGCGTCCAATAACAATTGGAGCCTTTAGTTCTCCTTTTCTAACTAATTCATTTATTGCCAGACCCATTTTTACTCTTTCACCGTAACCAAGCCAGCAAATTCTTGCTGGTAGCCCTTGAAACTCAACTTTTTCTTGAGCCATGTCAATCCAGCGTAGTAACGCCTCATTTTCAGGGAAAAGCTCCTTTAATAACGCATCTGTACGATAAATATCTTCTGGGTCACCAGATAAAGCAGCCCATCTGAATGGTCCCTTTCCTTCACAGAATAAAGGACGAATATATGCAGGAACAAAGCCTGGGAAGTCAAAGGCATTTTCAACACCTTGGTCCTTGGCTACCTGGCGAATGTTGTTTCCATAATCGAAGGTTATAGCTCCTCTACGCTGAAATTCCAACATTGCCTTAACATGTTGTGCCATCGACTGAGTAGCAAGTTCTACATGTCTTTTAGAATCAGACTTGCGTAACTCATCAGCTTCTTGAAGCGAATAGCCTACTGGAATATATCCATTCAATGGATCATGTGCAGAGGTTTGGTCTGTAACAATGTCAATTGTGATGTTTCGACTCAATAAATCATGGTGTATTTCAGCAGCATTTCCAATAAGCCCAATGGATAAAGCAGTACCGTTTTGTTTTGCCTGTTTCGCCCAACTAATGGCGTCATCAATGGAATCTGTCATTCTATCACAGTAGCGAGTGTCAAGCCGTTTTTGGATCCGAGATGAATCTACATCCACCGCTAGACATACGCCACCGTTCATTGTTACGGCAAGTGGTTGAGCACCACCCATTCCCCCTAAACCTGCAGTAAGGGTTATCGTTCCTTTTAACGATCCACCAAAATGTTGGCGTGCTAATTCCGCAAACGTTTCATACGTGCCTTGTAAAATCCCTTGTGAACCTATATAGATCCAGCTTCCTGCAGTCATTTGACCATACATCATCAGACCTTTTTGATCTAGCTCATGAAAATGCTCCCAGTTTGCCCATTTTGGAACTAGAACGGAGTTCGATAATAGAACACGAGGGGCAGCCCTATGTGTTTTGAACACAGCAACAGGTTTACCTGATTGAATTAACATAGTTTCATCATTCTCTAAGCGACGAAGTGTTTCTACAATGGCATCAAACGACTCCCAGTTACGGGCTGCCTTCCCGATACCACCATATACTACAAGATCCTCCGGCTTTTCAGCAACAGCAGGGTCTAAGTTGTTATATAGCATACGCAATGCAGCTTCTTGCTCCCAACCTTTACACTCAAGCTCTACACCTTTTTTAACATGAACAATGCGATTTTTAATTGTCATAACGATTACCTCTTTCCTTTGTTATTTGTTAACCGTTTCCTTTACCGTAGTAGCTGTCCAGACTACATTATTTTTTTTTAGCCAATCTGTGAGATTTTCAATATCTTCAGAGAACACACGGTCCTCAATGATAGATGGTACAATCTTTCGTGCTTCTTGATAGAATCCCTTTGTGGTAGGTGCCATCTTATCAACGCCACGATATTCTACTGCTTGTAGTGCACAAATACATTCGATTGCAAGGACTCTTCGCACATTTTGGATAATCATGTAGGCGTGTCGAGAAGCAATAGTTCCCATACTAACGTGGTCCTCTTGGTTAGCAGAAGACGGTATGGAATCCACACTTGCAGGGTGAGCGAGCGTCTTATTTTCGGAAACAAGTGAGGCTGCCGCATATTGCATAATCATTGCACCAGATTGTAACCCAGGCTGTGGACTTAAAAACGGTGGCAGATCATTTAGTTGTGGGTTTACCAATCTTTCTATCCTACGCTCTGAGATACTAGCAAACTCAGCAACTGCTATTTTCATAAAATCCATTGCAATCGCGATAGGTTGACCATGAAAGTTTCCACCAGATATTACCGTATTACCATCATCAAAAATGAGCGGATTATCTGTTGCAGCATTTATCTCAATTTCTAGTTTTTCTTTTACATAATCTAATGCCTGCCATGACGCTCCATGTACCTGTGGAATACATCGTAAGGAGTAAGCATCCTGCACCCGCTTTTCTCCTTGTCGTGTTATTAATTTACTACCAGACAAGATATTTCTTATTCTTTCAGCAACGTCCATTTGCTGTGGGTAGCCACGAACCTCATGAATAGCAGGATGAAAGGCGTCAATGATCCCTGCAAGACCTTCTATGGTGAGTGAGGCAATCATTTCACTTTGCCTTGCCAGAACAAACGCTTCTATCCAGTTGATCACTCCCATGGCTGTCATTGCTTGAGTACCATTAATTAAGGCAAGACCCTCTTTTGCTTGTAGTCCTATTGGTTGGATTCCCTCTTTTTCAAAGACCTCCATGGTAGTATGGATTTCACCCTTGTAGTGCACTTTACCCTCTCCCATTAGAACAAGTGCAAGATGAGACAATGGTGCCAAATCACCTGATGCACCAAGTGATCCCTGTTGTGGAATAACTGGATGTATTTTATGGTTAAGTAGAGTCAAAAGCTGCTCAGCGATTATTGGTCGAATACCTGAATACCCTTTTATTAAGGCATTCAATCTGAGCAGTACCATCGCACGAGAAACAACCTCAGGGAATGGTTCACCAACCCCACAAGCGTGTGAACGTATTAAATTAACCTGCAAATCATTTACATCATCCTCTGCAATAACCACATCACTAAACTTACCAAAACCTGTATTGATTCCATAAATTGTTCGTTTCTCTTTTAGGATACGTTCCACTGCTTTTCTACTTTGTTCTACTTTATGAAGGGATTCCTTGCTAATTGTCACAAACTCCTCGTCATAGCAAATGCTTTTTATTTGATCTAATGTTAATGAATGCCCTGTTAATTCAACCATAATGCTCCTCCTAAAATTACTCATAAAATTTCCAAAATGATGGATTATCTAGTCGTTTGGTACTCCACTTAAACAAAAAAGGAGACGATAATGGCAAAGAAATACCATCATCGCCTCCTATTAACTAAAGGACTATAGGCAATGTAATCTGTTTATTTATCTTTGTGAAAGCTTCTATACAAGAATGTGCACCTAGTAAAAAAGCTTCTTTACATATGATTTATCCCTAATCCAATTGTTTCATGCTCTAACCCTTTTATGGGAGCACCAATTGTTCCGTAAAAGGCAACTGCGATCCATTCTCCTTCTTCTTCATTCTCATATGGAGAACCTCTCACGACTGCAAACCGGAGACCAACTGTACGACTAACTTCTCCAATTGCGGGTTTCCCTCTTGTTACACCTTCAATTCCTTCTAAAATAGCGTGGTATAAGGCATGGGTGTCTCTATAATTTGTTTGGTGGATAAGGCCGCTGCGTTTTGCAGCTGTTTCAACAGCAGAAATCACTTTCTGCATATTCATGGAGCCCACTTTTCCCTGACAGTAGGAAACTCCATTCAAAACAGGACCCATAGCAACCAACTCTTCTTCTGTTAAGGCTGCTAGCAGTACGGCAATTTTTCCAATCGCTATTTTCTGAGCCATAATACTACCTCTGATTTCTGAAAATTTCCTATTATCTACTAACTTATTATTTATTTTAAAGGTTAGCCAATCACAATGTCAATGATTGTGGAAAATTTTAGTATATTAATATAGTAGTAGTCTACTAGACTAAAGTGTTACGTAATGCTTTTTAAACAGTTATCTTAAAAGCTCTAGTATCGAAATTGGACGACCTATAATATATATAAGTTGCTGTTGCTTTTACACATAGCATATTCGCATAATGAATATTGTAAATACCACATTTCTTTCATCAAATAGGAAATGTTCTAGATATGAAAATAACCCATTAACATGAAAACTACATTATTCATGTTAATGGGCTAAAGGACAGTTTTTCACTATTTATATAATTGGTATATAACGCTTCCTTTAATAACTTCCTTTTTGTCCTGGTTAACCGCGACTACCTGAAACGTACGCTTTTTCTCATCCACTCCTTTTAGAGTAGCTTGTAGAGTAATAACATCGTTTAAAAACACCATATTTCGAAAACGAATTGAATAAGTCTTTATAAACCCTTCTTCATAATATGGAGTAAATAGCTTTGCAAGGTTACCCATTGTCCACATTCCATGAGCGATAATCCCCGGTAAGCCTGCCTTATGAGCTTCTTCATCGATTGTATGGATTGGATTATAATCACCTGAAGCACCCGCATATTTAATTAAGTCTATTCTTGTTACCGCATCAAGCTGAATCTCGTCAAGTGAATCCCCAATTTGAAATGTTTCTAATCGTCTCACGCCATCATCCCCTTTCTGACTGCATCTGTAATGATGACAACAAGCTTTGATGTAAATATAATATTACCGTCTAGGTCTTCTCCATTATTTAAAATTGTTAAGATGCCCATAGACCCTGTTGAGCCACGCTTTTCAACATAATTTTCGACAACGGAGTAGCAAAATACTTCTTCACCAACTAGTAAGGGTCTCTCATATTCATATACCTGTTCCCCATGGATAAGACCCTTATCAGGTAGTGCAAGACCTTCAATTTTTCCGAAATCAAAGACTCTTGGAAAAGTTGGTGGTGCTATATTCGTTTTATAGCGAGAAGATAATCCTGTTTCCTCATCTATAAAAATCGGGTGAAGGTCACCAATCGCCTCTGCAAACTTTTTAACAGCACCTCTTTCAACTATGTTTTTTACTTTATTTGAGCGTTTACCGATATATTCAGTGAACATACCTTAATCTACCACCTTATCTATTAGTCTTTCGGTCCGCCTGCTACATATAGAACTTGCCCATTCACAAACGATGATTTTTCATCGGCAAAAAAAGCGACAGCGTTCGCAATATCAGCAGGTTTACCTGTTCTCCCAACAGGAATTGTTGGCACGCTTACTTCTATTAAATCTTCAAATGAGATTCCAATACGTGCAGCTGTTTCCTTCGTCATTTCTGTTTCGATAAACCCAGGCGCAACAGCATTAGTGGTAATTCCGTAGCGCCCTAACTCAATTGCTAGTGTTTTTGTAAATCCCTGAATTCCCGCTTTAGCTGTAGCATAGTTTGCTTGGCCACGATTTCCTAAGGCAGAAGTTGATGATATATTGATAATTCTTCCATACTTTTGATTTACCATATATTTTTGTACAGCACGTGTTGCATTAAATGAGCCCCGTAAATGAACATTCATTACAGTCTCCCAATCGAGATCTGTCATTTTAAACAAAAGATTGTCCCTTATAACACCAGCGTTATTAACTAGGATATCAATAGATCCAAATGTTTCATGTATCTCATTAACGGCGTTATCTACTTGATCAGCATCGGCAACGTTTGCAACTTTTGAATATACGTCATATCCTTTTTCTCTTAATTCATTAGTTGTTTCTGTTAAAGCCTCTTCATTCACATCAATAAATGCTACTTTCGCACCTTCGGAAGCAAATTGCTCAAGTATTCCTTTACCAATCCCCCGACTTGCTCCGGTTACAAATGCAACTCTTCCTTCAAATCTTGCAGCCATATATGTACCCCCATTAGTATTTGACGATTTAGTATATGAATTAAACTATTCTTACATGCATTTTTAGTAGATTTCTAGTTTCTGTTTCTCCTCGATCTCGCCAGTACCAATACTTCGTTCTTGAAATAAGCGGCCATTTCTTATAATACTCATGCAAGCAAAAATTATATATATCTCTGAAACTAAGTGGTACATTTCATGTCTATATGTATAAGTAAGATTAAAATCAATTTAGGCTACACCTGCGGTTTACTACTTAAGATTTAAACACTCCGTATTTAAAGATCATTGCCCGACTCATGATATACTTATACTAACCAGTTGGTATGTATATATTTTTATTTTATTTGGATATTTCAGAAAACACAAGTAGAAAACTATGTTCACAACTTTATACTTTTGTCCGTATATAAAAACCTCTCATTTAGAGAGGTTCCAGATTGTCGACAAAAGGCATCGAGAGCACTCCCTCTCGATGTCTTTTATCATTTTTGAAAGGAATTGCAGAAAAAT
>JBLKRX010000022.1:0-78749 GCA_047608075.1 Ferdinandcohnia humi | reverse complement strand
TGCGGAAGTAGTTCAGTGGTAGAACACCACCTTGCCAAGGTGGGGGTCGCGGGTTCGAATCCCGTCTTCCGCTCCAATGGCGGCATAGCCAAGTGGTAAGGCAGAGGTCTGCAAAACCTTTACCACCGGTTCGAATCCGGTTGCCGCCTCCAATTTCATATATGGTTGCATAGCATATTTTTAATATGCCGGGGTGGCGGAACTGGCAGACGCACAGGACTTAAAATCCTGCGGTAGGTGACTACCGTACCGGTTCGATTCCGGTCCTCGGCATCCATTCATCTAACAATTTTATATTTTGCCGGTGTGGCGGAATTGGCAGACGCGCACGACTCAAAATCGTGTTCCTCTGGAGTGTCGGTTCGACCCCGACCACCGGTATCAAGCAAATAGTTCTATAAAGCGATTTCCCTACGATTGGGAATCGCTTTTTTCGTAAGTAAAAAGCAATTTTAGATAAAGTAGGTCTCTTTGTTCGAAAAACTGTTTCGAAAGGGATTTTCAAATATGGGATGATAAAAATGAAGTTTTTCCGTAATTTCTTCTAATATCAAAAAGTGATGTTTATTCTTTAAATCATCATTTTAATATATTCATCCATGATTATAGGATTCTAAATCTTTCTGAGCATCCTATTCAGTACCACAAGAACGAACTGACAAATATTCAACACGTTTTAGAACGAAATGATCCATTACTCTAAGCTATTGGGATTAGTTGGTTCACATTCACGAAGCCAAGTTAAGACAATATTGTAAAGGTGTTATATTGTCCCGTGCCAACTTTCAGAAAACTTAAGGAATACCATCGATTAACAAAGCTCTAAATGATTCTACCGTATCCATAAGTTGTTCGGTTTTTTATTCTGTAATTTATTTGAAAGGGTAGCATTATTCCAAGAAGGAGTAATGCTTTTTATGTTGAATCTATTAAACTATCAGTTATGGTTAAAATGAAGGAAATAATTAAAGATCATAGAATTTAATTATTTGGTTGTTTTTATATACGACATCTTTGAGCAAGAAATGTCGGACAGAGGACTTCCATTTTCTATAGATTTAGAAGTAGAAAGGAGAGGAAACATGGATTGGCTAGAGAGAATGAATAACGCCTTGAATTACATAGAGGAAAATCTTGATTCTACTATTGACTATAAAAAGATTGCTCAGGAAGCATATTGTTCTGAGTTTCATTTTTCAAGAATGTTTTCATCTATTTCGGGAATTTCTCTTTCGGAATATATAAGGCGTAGACGGCTAACACTTGCAGCATTCGAGATTCAAAAGAGCGATATTCGAATTATAGACCTTGCAATAAAATACGGATACGAATCTGCTGATTCCTTTTCAAGGGCATTTTATAAGACACATGGCATTAAACCTTCAGAAGCCCGTAGTATGGGAGTACAACTAAAGGCCTTTCCAAGAATCTCGTTTCAAATTTCTATAAAAGGAGACACGGAAATGGAGTACCGAATTGAAAATCTTGACTTTGACTTACGAGTTATAGGAAAAGGGAATAAAGTAAAAACTAGTAGAGCTTTCAAAACAATTCCCTCTCTTTGGAGTAGTGCAAAAAAAGATGGATTCATGGAAGAGCTAATCGATTTGTCCTGGGAAGATCCAAAATGTACACTAGAAAGTCTGCTAGGTGTTTGTGGAAAAGAAGCTGCTATAATGGATGAAGAATTTACTTATTTTATGGGAGTTAGATATGATGGAGACGTCCCGAGCGGTATGGAATCCATTATCATTAAACATAGTACTTGGGCCGTGTTTCCGAATATCGTGGAGGCCTGGAAACGGTTATATTCTGAATGGGTTCCAACTTCAGGTTATGAACTTGCTGATATTCCTTGTATTGAATGCTACTACCCACCGAAACATAAGCCAAGACATGAATTATGGGTTCCTGTAGTGCCAAAACAATAGTAGTTAAAGGTGTGTACTAAAACTAAAGGATCAGCTGCCATTGGCGGCTTATCTTCATTTAGGATAAAATGTTTTATACTTTAATTGGGTAACGGAAACACACTTAGTGTTGTTACCTGTTTCATCAAAGTTGCCTCTTCTTGATTCTGAAATTGTTCGGGTGCTTATCTATCCCCAATTATGTGATATATTTTGTACATAGACAGTTGCTTTTATGAAAGAGGGTACACGCACCTCCTACGTAACAAAAAGGAGATGCGTGTAAATTGAATTCTTCCTTTTTTAGGTGAAAATTTGTCGCATCACAACAAATTCATACAGTACATTAAAATATACCGTTCTCGTTAGGGGAATCCTCTGGTATAGGTTGACCTATATCCCATAATTCGACGATTTTGTCATCTTGAAAACGGAAGATATGTACAACAGCCCCTCCAAGATCATCTGGATTCTGCCTCACATGGGAATGAACCGCAACTGTATTTCCCTCTTGAATAGCAAGTTTGACCTCGAGTATCTTTTGAGGGTTTTTGATTGCATTCTCTTCCATCGCGAGCATGAGCGAATTAGCATCTCCACGGAAATAGGGGTTGTGGTGACGAAAGCTGGGCCCTATGTAACTCTGATATGCTTCGCGAACTTTCCCCGTAGCTACCATCTGTAGAAAAGACACTGCTTTCTCTTTGAGGGAGAAGGTCGATGTAAACTGCTGTCCCTTATTCATTTCATTCATCCTCTCTTTCAAGAATAATCCTTTTAAGAATTAATTGAAGTTTACGTTTTAAACAAATTTATGTCAATTGTCGAACACAATTAAGGTGATTTTTCATAGTGCTCAGATTGATTAGTTTACCAAATGAATATCTTTTTAAATTTAATACGATAATGAAGAAGGAGTATTGAAACAATAGGAAGAAAATATATATTATAGATATTTATGGTAACTAAAGTTTTTTGAAAAATTAGGAGGGAATCATGGGTAGATTAATTCATTTCGAAATTCACGTGGATAACATGGAGCGGGCTAAAAAATTTTACGGAGAGGTATTTGGATGGACATTTGAAGACTGGAGTGATTATGCAGGAATGCCTTATTTTGGAGCAGTGACTGGCGCTGAAAATACTCCTGGAATTAATGGCGCTTTGATGCAACGACAAAGCCCTCCCCCAGAACCAAATCAGGCTTTGAATGGTTATGCTTGTACAATGGGAGTGGAAGATTACGATTCTACAGAAGCTAAAATTCTTACTAATGGAGGCAAGGTCGCTCTGCCAAAATATGCTCTGCCTGGAATGGCGTGGCAAGGATACTATGTAGATACGGAAGGAAATATTTTCGGCATTCATCAACCAGATGAAAATGCAAAATAGAATCTTTGTGTGTACCAAGGGGACGGTTCTTCTGGTTCTTGAACCAGAAGAACCGTCCCCTTGGTCGATATGGAGTCATTGAGAATAATGGAGAGAGGTATTTATTTATTGTTCTCATTAAGATGACAATAATTGAAGAGTGGTTAGCTTAGTACCATGTTATATTCTTATAGTTGATACGAATAAACGGGGGAACGGTTAATGAGTACAGAAGTAGTAACAAATGTAAAACTAAAAAAATGGGTAGAGGAACTTGTAGACTTTGCACGGATACCTAACAATGTTTACGATAGTAGTCAAATCAGAGAGAACGCTATGTATCTCAAAAGGATAATGGAAGAGAAGGGGATTCATACAGAAATTATTGAGACTCCGACAAATCGGCCGTTGGTTTACGGAGAAATGATGTCACCTAATGCTACGAAAACGATCTTAATTTATAGCCATTTTGACGGGGTTCCTGTGGAAACAGAAAATTGGATTTCAGATCCATATACGCCGACTATACGAGAATTATTATCGGATACTTTGATAGAAAAACTGGAGGATCTCTCTGAAGGTCGTGAAGTAGATAAGAAAGCGTTAAGTAAATACAGATTGTTTGCAAGATCTATTGCAGATTCTAAAAATTCTATTATAGCATCTTTAGTTGCTCTAGATTATTTGCGCGAAAAAGGGATTGAATTAGCGGTTAATGTGAAATTCCTTTTTGATGGTGAGGAGGAAGTTGAGTCACCAAGCTTAAAGGATTGTCTTAATAAGTACAAAGAAAAGTTTAAATCTGATTTGGTGATATCTGCATCTGGTGAAACCCATCAAAGTGGTTTGCCGACGGTAGAACTTGGATTTAGAGGTATCCTACAATTTAATATAAGAGTTGTAACTGGTCTAGTTGACTTACACAGTGGTCATTTTGGGAATTTCCTACCTAATGCAGCTTTCCAAATGGCCACACTTATCGCATCCATGAAGCATGACAATGGAATGATTGCAATCAAAGGTTTTTATGATAATGTGGTTCCACTTTCTGATACGGAAAGGAGCATTATAAATAAAATTCCAAGAGTGGAAGAGGAATTAAAAGATAGATTTGGTATCTCAGGAGCGGAAATAAAAGGACGTTCTCTACAAGAATTGATTCACTTACCAACCCTAAATGTAAGAGGGATTTCGGCTGGGTATGTTGGTGATGAAGCTAGAAATATTATTCCAAGTCTGGCAAGTGCTGAATTTGATGTCAGGCTTGTCAAAGGTATGGATCCAGAACATATTTATCAATTATTAAAATCTCATATTATGAACCAAGGCTGGTCAGTGATGGAGTATTTCCCAACTATGCAAGAGATTAAAGATCTAGATAAAATTGTAGTTATTGAAAAGAAGGCAGGTTTTCCTGCTACTAGAACAAGTCTGGAATCGACGACTGCACAGTATGTCATACGTTCAGTTAAAGAAGTGTTTGGTGAGGACGTAGTTGTCATGCCATCAGAAGGTGGAAGTTTACCATTATACTTGTTCGAGGAATTAAATACTCCTGTCATTGGACTGCCTACCTCAAATTATGATTGCAATCAACATACGCATAACGAGAATGTAAGATTAGATTTTTACGTAAGAGCAATTGAAACATACTATTCGTTATATAGGAACAGTATTAATTTGAATAATACTTCTTACTAAAGTAATTATGAAAAAGTACTGGGAAGGAGGTTAAGTCAATGGAGGGAAGTGTATCTAATCATATAAATAAATTGGGCTATTGGAGTTCAATCATTTTCACGTTTACTGGGATTCTATATGCTGTGAGTATGGGAGTGTTATTGAGTAAGTACACAATACCAAATTATGTGAACTTAGAACAATATCTACTTGCCGTCGATAAAAGATTTATAGATTTTTATTCATTTAGTCAAGTATTTGCCTTTCTTTCATCATTACTATTTATCGTAATAGTATGTACGATCCATGAATGTGTAGACCATTCTAGTAAAATTTTTAGTAGAGTAAGTATTTGTTTTGGGATAGGTTTTATGTTGTTATCCTGTATAAACTATTTCGTTCAGTTTAGCATTGTGAGGTTAACTATATCTAATGGAAGTACACAGAATTTGGAGAATTTCATTCAATTTAATCCTAAATCATTCATGTTTGCAATAAATATGTTAGGATGGAGTCTTTTTTTAGGCTTGTCCTGTTTATTTTTAGGGATTATTTTTAAAGGGAAAGGGATTAACCTAGGCATAAGAGTATCAATGTACTCCACTGGTATGTTCTGTTTAATTGGATTTGTTGGATTCGTTTTGGATAATAAATTCTTTTTATTTATTTTTCAAATAGGAATGACAATAGGACTAACAACAAGCGCTATTCTTCTTTCTATAGTATTTAAAAAGAGGTTACGTGAATAACACACGCTTATTATTCAGTTGTTCTATAAAAGCATGAAAGAAAAGAAACATAAGGAAAAGGTAAAAGTGAGGGTGTTTGAATGGAATGGTCAATGGATGTTCAAACAATGATTTGGTTATTTCCAGTTGTGTTTATACTACATGATTTTGAAGAAATTATTATGCTTGAAAGTTGGATTGCAAAAGAAGGAGAGAAAGTCTCTAAAATCCTACCTAACAAAATTTCTAATAGAGTAATGAGGCAATTTACGATGACAACTGCTCAAATGGCAGTAGCAGTACTGGTTATTTTTTTATTCGTAAGTAGTGCTACTTTTATGGCAAGCCAATACGTTACTAATGGTCCACTGGGAAACATCTATTTCTTTACTGTACTATTATTGATTTTCTTTATTCATGTATTCACTCATGTGGGTCAATCCATTTTATTTCGTTCAATAACCCCAGGTGTCGTAACATCTGTTCTATTCGTTTTTCCCTATAGCTTACTGATGTTAACTTCATTACTATCAAGTCAATTAATCAACTGGAATACTATATGGGTTACCCTCCCCTTTGCTTTTTTAGCAATACCTGTTTTATTAGCGGCGCATTGGATCGGAAAAAAGCTTATATAAATTGAATACTATACTGATATAGGAGGAAGTATGGAAAATCAACTATACTTTACTACAGGGGTAGGACAAAGAAAGCCGAATACCATAAACGGAAGGAATATAGATTGTCCATTCTGTAAGGTGGAGGAGCTTGACGATATAATAGCGGTTCAGGGTTCTATGATCTTATTAAAAAATAAATATGCGACTCTAAGAAAAACATATCAGACTGTATTAATTGAAACTGATCTTTGTGACTCGGAGCTTTCAAAATATAGTAAGGAACATTTATATAGATTGTTTCGCTTTGCTATAGATTACTGGTTGAAACTTCATTTAAATAATCAGTTTCGTTCAGTAATTATGTTTAAAAATCATGGTCCATTATCCGGTGGAACAATATCTCATCCTCACTTACAAATTGTAGGCTTGGAAGACGTTAACTATCTGCTAAATTATAAACGGGAACATTTTGAGGGGATTGTCATAAAAAAATGTGACTTTTTAGAATTCAACATATCAACGCAACCCAAAATTGGCTTTTATGAGTTTAACATTCGATTAAGTAACCTTAAAGTAATCGACTCAATGTCAGATTGCATACAAATTGCAATCGACTATATTTTAAACCATTTTCGTTATAAATGTGATAGCTATAATTTGTTCTTTTACAAAATAGAAAATGAGATATATTGTAAAATTATCCCCCGATTCGTCACCTCACCTTTGTATATAGGGTACTCAATAGCACAAGTAGCAGATAATATTGAAGATATAGCAAATCAAATTGTTAATATATATAGAAAAGATTTACATAATTAGTGAATTGAGTTGATCCTTTTGATTAAAAACGTTTTTACATTTACATAACTGCACTCTGAATGTTAGTTTCAACTAACGATTCAGATACAGTTTTTTATGTATAACTCTGTTAACCTTTTTGTTCATAATGATTATTCCTGGAAAAATTATGGGCTGTATTGGTACATATATCCCATACGCATCGATAAAAATTCATCCACTAGGTGGCATTATTTGGTATAATCAAGAAAAAGTGGGGGGATATAAATGAGGTATCTCAATTTGAAATTTTCGAATACTAAAATTATGATGTCTCATTTTAATCCAAATTCAGCTGATCCAGTTGAACATGATCATGGTAATGATTATCAAATTACTATTCCTCTAAAAGGAAAAACATATCTAGAGCAGAATAAAATAACTAGTCAAATAGATAAACACTTTCTCACATCACCAGGCGAAAAGCATTTTCATTTTACAGACAGTGAAGAGGGTCGAATATTATTAATTAATATTAATCGATTTTTTTTGGACCATGTCGTTTCCGAAAAAGTAAATGAAGAAATATACGAGGTCCATTTACTAAATCAAAGCATAGGATCGCCTGAGAAAATAATTAAAATAGCAGATGAAATGATAAAATGCAACCTTTTTGATAATGAGAACAAAATACGTAATGAGGAACTGGAGTGGGAACTAGTAGAGTCTTTTTTATCTATCCAAAATGGCTCTCACTTTGAAATATGGCAAAGAGACTTCATGATCAATTCTCATCCAGTTGTAAAAAAGGTGATTCAATATATACAGAAAAACTTTGAAAACGAATTGTCTTTAGACGATTTAGCGGATCAATCTCATATGAGTAAGTTTTATTTAATAAAGCTATTTAAGGATATTGTCGGCTGTACTCCGAGTCAATATTTGTTGAAGATAAGAGTAGAACATGCAGTTGATTTATTACTTCATACTAATTGGGATATTACTAAAATATGCTTTGATTCAGGCTTTGGAAGCCTAAATACATTTGAAAGAGTATTTAAGAAAAGATATGGAATGACAATATCTGAATTCCGAAGGACAAATAAAATATAACCTCGAACCTATCAAAAATCTCGTTTTGACCACAGGGACGGTTCTTCTGGTACATAAACCAGAAGAACCGTCCCTGTGGTCATAAGGTCATATTTCGTCTGCTTAGATTGTCTCAATTCAACTAAATCTTTTAAACTTCTCAACCAAATACTGAACGCCATATAGTAAGTATGCTTTGTAGTGTATGTATATAAAGAATTGGAGATGGTTTAATCGATTTAGACGTATGATTTTTAATTTTTTTAGAACGTCAATGAAAAGAAAAGCAAAGAGTCCATCTGCTATAACATTAAGGATTACAAACTTTTTAAAGTTTCCATACGATAGTTTAAGTAACCACATAGATAGTGGCATATATGGTCCTACACTAAAAGGAAGTTCATCCTTTATGAATGATTTTGGCTTATCGTAAAACTTCCACCATTTCTTCTTATGTCCATACATGTGATTTAGGATTTCGAAGATAACAATAAAAACGCCCGAAAACGAATAACGCTTAAAACTACGCTTCCCGATAAATAACAATGATAACCACGGAATTATTATTATAGATAGATTAAATATACGATGCCACTTTGCTAGCATAAATGATTTCACCCCAACATACTTTATTCTATTCCTTTTTAAAATATCCAATTTTTATAAAAAAAACCGCACATTTAAGGACCACAGGTGATACCAAGGGGACGGTTCTTCTGGTTCTTTTCGAACCAGAAGAACCGTCCCCTTGGTTTGCCTTGGTTTGTAAAATTTTTGTTTTTTGCAACAAAGGTTAAAAATTTTACGTCTAACTACATGTACGATATATAAAGATTGGAGTGATTGTTATGAAATTGTTCAGATTTTTAGTTAGTTTTGTTTTTTGTGTATCCATGTTGACTATTAGTTTGCCTTTAGTTTCAGTGGAGGCAAAAAGTTACAACGAAACTATTGTTTCTGAATCGACTTTAAATAGAATTGTTTCATATGCAAAGAAACAAACAGGAATAAAATTCTTGTACGGTGGAACCTCTTCAAAGGGATACGACGCCTCAGGTTTTGTAAAGGATGTTTTCTCTAAGAATAAAGTCAATTTACCAAGGACTACTAAAGATATGTATAAGCAAGGTGCAAATGTAAGCAAAGAGAATGTAAAAGTAGGAGATTTAGTATTTTTTGATACAAAAAATTCAAGAAAAAAAGAGCCTACATTTGTAGGTATTTACTTAGGGAATCATAAATTTATTGCCGTTACAATTAGAAATGGTGTAGAAGAACTAAACATGAAAGATAATTATTGGAATAAAAGATACATAGGTGCTAAGAGAGTGGTCAGTGTAACTAAAACTGAGAAACTAGCAAATGTATTCTCCTTATCTACTATTAAGGTAGGAGATAAAGTAGTAGGGATGAGAGTAGAATCTGTTTTAATCCCTAATGAAGATGCGAAAAATTTACCAACACGTGTATTATTCGAAGGAGAGACTACTATTACTGGGAAATTTTCAGTTACTAACAACACTATCTCATTTTTGCCCGATAATGTGTCACTAATGAAATTACCAGTTTTGGAAACAAAAAGTGCAGTGCCAATTCTGACATTTGATGACCAAGAGGCTACTAGAAAACTTACAGGAAACATTACAAATAAACAGAATGCTACCATCACAATAGACAAATATGGTATTCACTATGTAGGGGAAGATATTTGGATTACTGCGGAGCTAAACGGAGTTAAAAAATAGATAATAAATGTTAGCGATTTGTAGAACCGTCCCCTGGGCAACTAGTTTTATGCTCATAAACGTTATTAAAACAACGTTTGTGGGCTTTTTGTTTATACAGGTATAGGAGAAAAAAGGATTTTTAGGACTCAGAGATAAAAGAGTTATGTTGCAACTCAAAGATGGTAATGAAGAAACACTGGAAATAAATCTTATATAAATGATCTTGAACAGATACAGCAAAAATTGATTCAGAATGACATTAAATTCAACTGATATCAAGGTTTGCATTTTACAGCATTACGAATACATATGCTGAATAATATGTTGAACAATTGATAAAACAGTGCGAAATGTACCTTTTTTTTAGGAGATTTTAAAAGTTTGAACAGAGTTTTCAATGTCCAGCTCCAGCGCCTAGCCAGTTTTCACCCTAAATGATCCTCAGCGATTATCTAACGAAAAGCTCGCTATTAAGTTAATCAGCTCGAGGTAATAAATCGGCGCTGAAAAGTCTAAGTCCTTCTTTTTTGCCTCAGAACATTTGCTTGTCGGACTTGTACAGGACAAGGAAAGCTCCGGCAGCATAATCATCGCATCAAGAAAAATGCTTTTTCATTTTTGAGGATGTGCTGGTGTAAATGTTCGCCACAGGACGGGACAGATATTAGTTGACGTTCCTCTTCAAAGGTGCTTGCACCTTTGATAAGTTCTAAATCTCATATGTGGGTACAAGGAACCCCTTTGTACCAGGTTTGCTCCTTGACAGTTTTGTGAATAATGTTTGTAAGGAGCTGAGGAAAATGTACAAGCATGACATTCATAAAGCGTTTACAAATTTGTTTTTTTATGTAATAACAATATTTATTCTTGTGTTAACAGTTTCTGTTTCCTTACCAGTAGGCGAATATACATATATGATTGCTTTACTTTTTTCTATTGTCGGATCGTTTTGTATTAGTGAAATATATTTAGGTTTAGGTAAATCAATACAGGATAAAGGTCTACTTGCTTTGTTTGTTCGATATCTCTTTACCGTTCCTGTTTTTGCAAGTAACTGTTTGATTATTCTATTTTGTAATTGGTTGGTTATGCAATATGGACTTGTTGAAACCTTAGATTATACATGGTACACAGTAGTAGGTGGGATAGTCTGGTTACTTAGTTTTCATTTGGCAAAGGTCATGCCGAATCTTCCAGCAATGGTATTGAAGAAGGAGCAATAGTGCTGAACTGCACCCCCGATTTAAGACACAACAAAAAATCGGGAGGTGCTTTTATTTTTGCAAGTAAATTGAGATATTGGTAGGAAAACGTATTATTAACAACTTCAGTTATCCAATGTTTAGTTCCTCTACCACTTGAAGTACCATGGATTTTCACTCCAATCCTATATTTTGTTAGTAGTATTTTGTTAAAATACTAGTACATTGAATGAAAATAAATATGAATAAGGTGTCACTATGAAAATTTTACTCGTTGAAGATGATAAGACAATTGCATCTGGATTGGACTATTCACTGAAACAGGATGAATATGAGACAATTGTTTGCCATAATGCAGAGGAAGCAAGAAAGGTTATTTCAGAACAATTGAATGGGGTAGATTTGTGTTTGTTTGATTTGTCCTTACCAGATGGAAGTGGGTATGAATTATGTGAATTAGTGAAGAAGCAAAGTGATAAACCGGTTATCTTTTTGACGGCATTGGATGATGAAGTGAATATTGTCATGGGACTTGATATGGGAGCAGATGATTATATAACGAAGCCGTTTCGTATTCGTGAACTACTGTCCCGAATTAAATCGGTGCTGCGTCGGTATAACAAGCAAGCGACAACTCAGTCCAAAAATATAATTGATATAGAAAATATCCAGATCAATACGTTAGAGGGTAAGGTTTATAAATATGGAGAAGAGGTGCTTCTTACTGCGTTAGAGTACCGTCTATTACTGATTTTTGCAAATCATATTGGCCAGGTCCTTACAAGAACCCAGTTACTTGATCGAATATGGGATGTAGCGGGTGATTTCGTAAATGATAATACCCTGACCGTATACATTAAGAGATTACGAGAAAAGCTTGAAGACGAACCACAAAGTCCTAAAATTATTAAGACGATACGTGGTATGGGTTATAAGGTAGGTGATTAGGATGTTACGTAACCGGGAAATTCAGATTTTCCTTCTTGTTTTAGTTACTATATCACTCATTGCAGCTGTGGTTGGGTATTTTCTTTTTACTATCCAAGTCACATTTTTCATCAGTCTTACATCTGCCTTGCTAATCTTTTCTAGCTTGCTTTTTACAAAATGGCGATATCACGAAATAGAAAAGCTGTCTGGGTATTTGCGTCGAATCACGAGCGGTGATTATAGCCTTGATATTCGTGATAATTATGAGGGTGAACTGAGTATTTTAAAAAGCAACATTTACAAAGTAACATTGATGTTATCTGAACATCGTTCACTGTTACAGCAGGATAAAGTAAAATTGACAAATGCGATTTCAGATATCTCTCATCAGTTAAAAACACCACTGACGTCAATGATGGTGATGGCTGACTTATTAGGAGATTCCAAGCTAGACGAAGGAATGCGAGCCGAATTTACAAACAATATTCGGGTTCAACTTGAACGAATTGAGTGGCTCGTGTCATCTTTATTAAAGCTTTCGAAAATTGATGCCGGAGCAGTTTTGTTTAGAAAAGACACTGTCTATGTTTCTGAATTAATCGAACGCGCAATACAGCCTGTTTTAATTCCTATGGATGTTAAACAGCAAACCCTACACATTAATGGTGATAAAGAGGTTTCTTTTATCGGGGATTTTAACTGGACTGCAGAGGCTCTTATCAATATTTTGAAAAACTGTGTAGAGCATACTCAGGACGGCGGCGAGATTTCGGTTTCTTTTTCAGAAAATGCTTTGTTTACTGAGACGATTATTTCTGATAATGGGAAGGGAATAGCGAAAGCCGATTTACCATATATTTTTAAACGGTTTTACAAGGGAAAAAATGCAGGTGAAGATAGTGTCGGAATTGGACTCGCAATGGCGTATAGCATTATCAAAAGGCAACAGGGTGACATTGAAGTGAAAAGCGAGCCCGGAAGCGGAACAAAGTTCTTTATTAAATTTTATAAGCAGGTTATCTAATGTGGGACAGTGAACCTGTCCCTCTGTCCCAAAGTGAATAAATTGTCACTTTAGAGTCACTTAAAAGTCATACTAGGCAGATATACTGAACGCAGACATCGAAATTATGGAGGAATACCTATGAATATTTTACAAATTGAAAATCTGTCTAAAGTATATGGCAAAGGTGAAACTGCGGTTACTGCACTTGATAATGTCTCATTTTCCGTGAGAAAGGGAGAGTTTGTCGCAATTATTGGACCATCGGGTTCTGGGAAGTCGACTCTTTTACATTTGCTAGGAGGAGTAGATAGACCAACAAGCGGAAAGGTATTAATTGATAATACGGACATATATGACCTAAATGAAACACAATTAGCGATTTTTAGAAGAAGACAAATCGGACTTATCTATCAATTTTATAATTTGATTCCGATTTTATCGGTAGAAGAGAATATTACACTCCCAATGCTGTTAGATGAACACAAGGTTGATCCAAATCAACTAGCAAATGTTGTGAAGATTTTGGGCTTAGAGAATAGATTACATCATTTACCAAACCAGCTTTCAGGTGGCCAACAGCAGCGGGTATCAATTGGACGTGCTCTGATTAGTAATCCAGCGATTATGCTAGCCGATGAGCCAACTGGTAACTTAGATAGTAAGAATAGTAGTGAAATTATCGAGCTACTAAAAATGTTTAATAGAACCTATAATCAAACATTGCTTGTGATTACACATGATGAGCGAATTGCGTTACAAGCGGATCGCGTTATTTCAATCGAGGATGGTAAGATCGCTAAGGACGAGGTGATTCGTCCATGAACATTATCAATAAACTGACTATCCGACATCTGAAGGAAAACAAGCGAAGGACACTAGTTACGATTATTGGTGTTATTATCTCGGTGGCGATGATAACAGCTGTTGCAACGCTAGGTGTGTCGTTTTTGAACCTAATGATCAGGCAAGATATTGCTACGAACGGGGAGTGGCATATTCAATATAAGAATGTGAACCCTGAGCAATTAAAAGCCATCGAAAAAGATAGCCAAACTGAGAAGCTTATAGTAACTAAGGATGTAGGCTATGCAGCTTTGCATGGATCTGAAAATGAAAACAAACCATATTTGTTTATAAAGGATTATAATACACTTGGTTTTAACTCATTTCCGATTGAGGTAGCAGAAGGGCGTTTGCCACTTGCTGAGAATGAGGTAGTAATTTCTGAAGAGATTGCGAAGAATGCAAATGTTACCTATAAGATTGGCGAACAACTTCAGCTTGAAATTGGGAACAGAATATTAGCTGGGGAAGAAAAGCCACTCGATCAAAACTATCCTTTACAACAAGATATGGGTAAAGTAACAGAAGAACTTAAGGTAGAGGCGACTGAAACCTTAACCATTGTTGGTACTATTAAACGTCCAACATGGGAACCTACATGGTCACCAGGATATACGATTATACGTTATACTGATAAAAGTCTAGTAAGCGATGAACAGACAGTAGATGCTGTTGTAGTGTTGAAGAAGGTTAATGGTTCACTTTATAAGCATTCTGAAGAGCTTGCCGCAAAAAACGAGATTGAATCTGTTACGTATAACGACGATTTACTTCGTTATTATGGTGTGACAGATAATGATAGCTTGCGTATGACGTTGTTTTCTCTGGCTGCAATCATAATGGTTGTCATCATTGTTGGGTCTGTTGCACTCATTTACAATGCATTTGCGATTAGTGTTTCTGAGCGTTCCCGCCATTTAGGAATGCTTTCAAGTGTAGGAGCCACAAAAATTCAAAAACGCAATTCTGTCTTTTTTGAAGGAACCGTGATCGGTGCACTTTCAATTCCGTTGGGGATACTCTCCGGTCTTGTTGGAATTGGTGTCACCTTCTGGTTTATTAATTCATTTATAAAAGAAGCGCTTGGAACAAGTGAAAAACTAAAATTAATCGTTACACCAGGCTCACTATTAGTGGCCGTTTTGATTTCGATTGTAACGATTTTTATATCAACATATATACCAGCAAGACGCGCATCTAAGGTATCAGCGATTGATGCGATTCGTCAAACCCAGGATGTGAAATTATCAAGTAAAGCTGTAAAAACATCAAAGTTCGTTCGAAAGCTTTTTGGTATGGAAGCGGAGATTGGTTTAAAGAATTTAAAGAGAAACAAAAGAAGATATCAAGCAACTGTTTTCTCTCTCGTTATTAGTATTGTCCTTTTCTTAACAGTTTCGTTTTTTACAGAAAGTCTTAAGAAGTCATTAGATATCGCGCAAAATGATCTCGGTTATGATATTCAAGTAACAGGTGATCGCTTAAAACCTGAGGATTTACAGCATTTAACTAGTCTTGACTATGTCACAGAATCAATCATTATTCAGGAAGTGAATTTGAATACAAATGTAGAAATAGATAAACTTCCACGTGAACTGCAGGAACAGGTAAAACAGGATCCTAATATTCTGAAGGATGGAAAATTTCCTTATTATGTGGGAGTACATGGCTTAGATGAGAAGAGCTTTGAAATTTTTGCGAAGAAAGTCGGGGCTGATCTGGGTAAATTACAGGATGCAGAAAAACCTGCAGCAATTGTAATCGATCAGGTATCATATCAGGATTATGAAACTGGAAAATTCATTGAAACAAAGACAATCAACACAAAACCGGGAACAGCGCTGGAACTTTATTCAATGAATTATGAAGATGAAACAGAAGAATACCTAAAACAGGTAGAGGTAGTTGCCTTAACAGGTAATGTACCGGTTGGGATAAATACGGCTAGACTGGGCGGGTTAAATATTATTGTTTCAGAAACGGTATTGGAGAAGCTTGTAGCTGAAAACAAACGAACAGCTAGTGAGGTTCAAACATACCTCTACATGACAAGCTCCGATCCACTTGCTACACAAGATGTACTTGAAGATGTCAAGGAATCAAATATGTATGTGTACAATGTGTATCAGAATCGACAACAGCAGGAACAGCTTGTTTTATTAATGTCTGTCTTTACGTATGGTTTCATTGCATTGATTTCATTAATTTCAATTGCGAATATTTTTAATACCATTTCAACTAGTATTTCACTTCGTAAGCGAGAATTTGCAATGCTTCGATCAGTAGGCATGACGCCAAAAGGGTTTAATAAAATGATCAATTATGAAAGTATGTTTTATGGGATAAAGGCATTGCTTTATGGACTCCCAATTAGTGGACTGGTCATGGTTGCGATTTATATTTCGTTACGTGAAACCTTTGAATATGGATTTCAACTCCCGTGGATGAGTATCGCGTTTGTTGTAGTAATCATTTTTATAATTGTCGGATCAGCTATGCTATATTCCATACAAAAAATTAAGAAAGAAAACATTATTGACGGTTTAAAGCAAGAGAGCATTTAATTTGGGACAGGGGGACAGGTTCAGTGTCCCACCATGCATTACAGGAACAAAAATCAGTCCTTTTGCGCATAAAGAGGTGCCTGACCCCCGGTGCAGTATTGCGTTACTGTAATAGCAAAGACTCTCATTTGTGTCTATGAAAGAAAGAGGTAAACCTAGTGTTTAGACTTTTGAATTAGCCTTGAGTAGAAAAAGTAAAGGTAAAAAAAGGATCCCTATAAACTTTTTAATATATACCGTAATGCAGTGCCTGACACTTATCAAGAAGAAAAGTGTCAGGCATTCTTTTATTAATAGATTTGTATAATACGCGGTGTAGATACGTACAGTCAACTTATTTTCGTTTGCACTGTGGAAATTTTTAAAAGGGTGGTGAATATCTAACTAATCTATCAGTCTTCTCCAGAATGATAAACAACGTATAATTGCCACAATTTTTAACATGAAATGTTGTGGAAGGTTGATAGACTTTATTCTTATCCTTGGATATATTTAGCTTATAAGGAGATGGAGATATGGTTAGTATGAATATTCGTATTTTACGTAAAAAGCGTAAAATGAGTCAGGAAGCCTTGGCTGAGAGAATAAATGTATCGCGTCAGACTGTAGCAAAGTGGGAAAACGGTGAAGCATTACCTGATATACATAAATGCAAAATGTTGGCTGATATTTTTCAAGTAACATTAGATCAATTATCAGGTCATATAAGTGAGGATGAGGTAGAGCATTTGGGTCCCAAAGGAAAGCAGTTCTTTGGTGTAGTGAAGGTGGGGGAACGGGGACAGATTGTGATTCCCAAGCAGGCGCGGGAAATGTATCAGATTCATGCGGGAGATAAACTTGTAGTTTTAGGAGAAGATGTTACAAAAGGAATTGCCATTTTAAAGAGTGATAGTTTCCTTGAATTTGCAGAAATGATACGTAAGGCTGAGCAAGCTGGAGAGGAGTCAGAATGAGTAAAATTGTCTTTTTTTCTATCCCTGCACATGGTCATACAAATCCGACAATTCCGGTAGTATCCGAGCTAATAAGCAAGGGGCATGAGGTGTGGTATTACTCTTTTTTGGAATTTCGTGAAAAAATAGAAGGTGTCGGAGCCAAATTTATTCCATGTGATGAATTCTTACCCCCGTTATCTCAAGAAGAATTGAATCGTAAGGTTGGAAAGGATTTTGCGGCACTGATCGAAATGGTTGCTGATACAACAATTGCTTTAGATGTAAAGGTATGTGCAGAATTAAGAGAATTTCAGCCTGACTGCATTGTATCTGATTCATTATGCTTTTGGGGAAAATTGTTTGCTAAGAAATTAGGTATTCCGTATATCTGTTCAACAACAACCTTCGCATTTAATCAACATACAGCCAAATTAATGAAACCTAGTCTAAAAGAAATGGTAAAAATGATAGTTGGCATGCCCCGGATTACGAAAAAAATGCAACTACTACAATCCTATGGCTATGAAGTGGATACGTTTATTTCTATTATTCAAAATGATAATGAAACTGATACGATTGTGTATACGTCGAAGGAATTTCAGCCACTGGCGGACACCTTTTCTAAAAAGTTTGCCTTTGTTGGACCTTCCATCAAACAATCTCTGAAGTTGTCGGTTAAAGGAAAAGGTAGAAAGGTTATCTATATTTCCCTGGGGACTGTATTAAATCAAAATCAGGATTTTTACCAAAATTGTATCGAAGCCTTTGCTGAGAGTGATTACGATATTATCATGTCGATTGGTGAAAAAACAGAGATTTCGTCTCTAGGCCATATTCCAGACAATTTCACTGTTAAAAACTCCGTGGATCAGGTTTCAATTTTACAGAAGGCAGATGTATTTATTACACATTGTGGCATGAACAGCGTGAATGAAAGCCTGTATTACGGAATTCCAATGGTATTGTTTCCGTTACATAGTGAACAACGGGTAGTGGCTAATCGAGTCGCCGAGCTAGGAGCGGGAGTAAAATTAAAAGGAAACAAACCGAAATACCTGGTAAAAGCAGTAGCTGAGGTACTGGCAAATCCAACATATCAAGAAAAAGCACATAAACTGTCAGACACCTTTCGAAACGCGGGCGGCGCCGTAGAAGCTGCCAATGTTATACTAGGTAAATGTAAGTAGACCGCAGGGACGGTTCTCCTGGTTCTTTTTAGACCAGGAGAACCGTCCCCCGTGGTTCATTTCGCTACGTAATAGTGTTCGCCAAGTAGTTCTTTTTCTTCGTACGTGCCAGGGGTTAGTTGTTTTTTAATAAATCCCTCAAGTTCGTTTTTTTCTACATCATACATTACTTCTATTTCTTTAGAGAATAGTAGTTTTTCTTTTGCAAGTAGGCTAAATAGAGAAGGTTGGTGTTTTGGCTTAGGTTCTTCTCCATTTAAAACCTTGGATAATCCAGAAACATAGGTTTCCAATGAACGGCTGCCAACAATTTTCACACCTTTATTTTCTTCATTGACCATAATAATGGTTGGAAAACCTCTAACGCCTAAGCTTTTTGCAAGAGCGAAGTCTTCTTTTAATTGTTGATCTCCAATTGGCTCTTCTGCTTCTTTTACAATCGCTTCTCCATCGAGACCCATGCTGCTTGCAATGTCAGCCATAACAGAGTTCTCTCCAATATTTTGATTAAAAGCAAAAAGGGCTTCCCTTGCACGACGTAAATAGTTATACGCAATTTCATTCCCGTGATGTTTTTGAATAACTTTATACACACGAGACGGAGGGAACGATGATTGAACAGGATTGTCAATCATGAGTGACCCATCGATTGGCATCCGCGAATATTCTCCAACCTCTCTCCAATGACTTGCTACGTCAGCAGGTTCAAAGATTCCGTTTGTGGGATCAACTGGTCTGCCACCCCATTTTTCAAGCAACCCTCCCATTACTGTATGGAAGTTGAAATAGTGACCATATTGCTCTTTAAAACGGCGAAGGGTAGGTTCAAGAGCCCAGCAATGAGAGCAGATAGGATCGGTCACATAATATAATTCTGCAAATTTCTTTGGTTGGTTGAAATCAATTACCTCCATTTCTTCTTCTCCTGCTACACCACAAACCCCAGTCTCGATATCACACATCAAATTATTTTTGTCTGTCATTTTGTTTTCCTCACTTTCTAACTTATCTATTATTTTGGCAGATTCACCAAGCCTTCTATTTGCTTACTAATTCTATATTAGTTCATAATGAAAACCATAAATACCAATAGTTCGTGGGATATGTTGTTTATCCAACACATCGGGAAAATTGTTGAAAAAGTAGGAGGGGTTTTCGATATGAATGAAACAAAGACTGATCCTCGGATTCTGCGTACTCGTAAATTAATCATGGATTCTTTTATAGAACTTTCGGGTAAAAAGGAATTCAAGGATATAACTGTTAAGGATATTACAACAGAGGCTATGATAAATCGGGCAACATTTTATTATCATTTTGAAGATATATATGACTTGTTGGAAAGGGTATTATCTGAAGTTTTATTGATAAATTTGAATCGTAATGTCTTTGAGAAATACGAACTAAATGTAGAATCAATTATTAGTATTTTCAAAGCCATAACCGAATTTCAAATCTCTTTATCCAATCGTTGTCATCGGGGGTATGAAGATACAATTGCACGTATTATTAGGGAACAGTTGGAAGTTACTTTTTATAAAATGTTGCTAAAACAACATCCAACTGATAATGAAAAAGCTCTAAAGGTTACTGCCGTTATGTTAAGCTGGGGAATCTATGGTGCATCAGTAGAGTGGAAGAGAAACAGTCATTCAATAAGTCCAGAAGAATTTATTAAAGCAGCCATTCCTTATATAACAAATGGGATTGACCGCAGGGACGGTTCTCCTGGTTCTTTTTAGACCAGGAGAACCGTCCCCGTGGTTTCCCGTGGTTTGCCTTTGGTATCCACCATTTATAAAGAAATTGTAAAAATATCCAAAATGTTATTGATTAGCGATGTATGATGGGGTAGAATGGGAATACAATTTGTGAGAAAAGGGTGAACAATGGGCGATGATTAACTAATTTGATTTAGAAAAGCTAATGTATTGAAATACGATTACTTTTTCTGGATTGGATTAGTCATGCCTTTTGAGAGCCTTAATAACAGTTTGAGGGCACATTTTTGGTGTCTACTGTCTGTTTTTGTTTTCAAAAATCATGCCTCCTGTCCAGAAATGGAATAGGAGGTTTTTTTATGACTGAAATAGTTAGTAATCCAAAAATAGGAATGGGAGCATTATTTAAGAATCAGGTCATTCGAACGATTTTGCTGTCAGTTCTATTTTTACAGGTTGGTATATGGGTGAGAAACTATTCGATCCTGTTATACGTTATTGAAAAAACAAATGAAAACCCAGTTGCGGTATCATTAATTTCCGTAGCTGAATTTGCACCAATCTTTCTTTTTTCCTTCATTGGAGGAACCTTTGCAGACAGATGGCGTCCGAAGAGAACAATGATTTGGTGTGATTTACTGAGCGCTGCTTCTATTTTTGTGGTGTTATTAACCTTGTTTTTTGGAAGCTGGAAAGCGGTATTTTTCGCAACGCTTGTTTCTTCCATTCTATCTCAATTTTCACAGCCATCTGGAATGAAGCTTTTTAAGCAGCATGTTCCAATGGAGCTTGTGCAAATGGGGATGTCAATGTACCAAACGATTTTTGCGCTTTTCATGATTTTAGGGCCAATTCTTGGAACTTTTGTGTACCAAAACTTTGGGATTGAGGTAGCTATTGGAGTAATGGGAATTGCATTCCTTCTATCTGCAGCAGTTCTTGTTATGCTACCGAAAGATCGGATTCCTGAAAGGGAGGACCAACGCTCAACCTTAACGGAAGAAATGAAGGAAGGCTTCCGATACGTATTGAGAAGTCGACCGCTAACCCTACTGGGTGGGTGCTTTGCAGCTGCCGGGCTAGCCATAGGTTTAACACAACCACTAGGAGTTTTCTTGGTTACTGAACAATTAGGACTTCCTAAAGAAGAACTGCAATGGTTGATGGCAGTTTCAGGGATTGGAATGATACTCGGAGGCGGAATAACAGTAGGAATATCAAGAAAGGTTCTTCCACAGGTACTACTAGCAATCGGAATGGCTGCTAGTGCACTCGGATTTGTTATAATGGGGAATTCGACGATTTTCTGGCTAACCTTAACCGCCCAGTTCTTTTCTGGTATGTTCATGCCATGCATACAAATTGGGATTAATACGATGATCCTCCAAAACACAGAGGAATCTTTTATTGGAAGAGTAAACGGAATCTTAAATCCACTCTTTATGGGTGCAATGGTAATCACAATGTCAACAGCAGGCTGGTTAAAGTCTCACTTGTCAATCGTTTATATTTACGAAGCATCGGCACTTCTACTTGGTGTCGGAATCCTCATCTTGCTGCCAATCATGAGAAAAAGAGCGGTGGCAAACCAAGGATAATGTACCGGAGGGACGGTTCTCCTGGTTCTTTTTAGACCAGGAGAACCGTCCCCTTGGTTTTTCTTGGTTTTTTCTTTACATTTTTTTCTATAAGGTGTAGAATTTCTATATACCTAAAATTTCTAGGTAGGTGATAAGATGTTTAATCGTGAGTTGGTAAAGGGTAGTTCGTCGCTCTTGCTGCTTCAGCTGCTAGATGAGCGGGATATGTATGGATATGAAATTGTAAAAGAGCTTGAGAAGCGAAGTGACAACGAGTTTTCTTTTAAAGAAGGCACACTTTATCCTGCGCTTCATAAGCTTGAGAAGCAAGGATATATTGAGTGCTACTGGCAGGAACAGGAGAAGGGGCCTGCTAGGAAGTATTACCGTGTGACAGAAGCGGGGAGAGAGATACTCCTTGAAAAAACCCAGGAATGGAATGACTTTGTTTCCGTAATGAACAAAGTAATAGGGAGTAAAAAGCATGGAACGGCTGAAGAATGATTTTTTATCTGTGCTGGCCGAGAGCCTTGGGCGCCATCCTGAGCGCGAATCCATACTTAATGAGTATAATGGCCATCTTGATGAGCTGTTGGGAGAACTGTGGGAGCTGGACGATGAAAAGGCTATTCGGGACCAAGTCTATTCAAGGCTAGGTACTCCCTATGAAATTGCTGCGATGTGGAAGGAAGAGCTTTCGGTTACACCTAGCAAAATGAAGTGGTTGTTTATTGCATTGAATATTTTTTTCTTCGCTGGGGGTGGGCTGTTCACACTTGCACATAACCTGCTCGAGTGGCGGTGGCTGTCAGGCTTATGGTATCAGCTGACATCTGTTCCGATCCTAATTGCGTTACTATATATGCTATTTTGGGCATTGCTTGGCTATGAGATTGGAAAGGGCTTCGGCCATAAAGGCAATAGGCTGATGAAAAGAACGTTCATCCTTGCACTTCTGCCCAATCTTACCTTAATGGTTCTGACCGTGTTTCGGATTGTTCCTCGTGAATGGTTCAGTCCGCTTTTGACAGAAACATTTATCGCAATCTGCATTATATTAACGATTCTTTTATACCCGGTATGTCTAATTAGCTATCGCTGGGGAAAAAAAGCTTCAGTCTGAGCTTTTTTTTACCTAACTACATAGAACGTCTATGTATATAGAATAACTATCTAATTTTGGAGGTAATGATATGGAACTGAAAGTAAACAGAGGAGACTGGATCTTTTGGTTATTCTGCATGGTAACAGGGATCGTAGCAGAGGAAGCCTTTTTTAGGGATGATTTGGGAGTATCATACTTTGTATTTCTTGCAGTATTTTATACTTTATTTTTCTGGAGATTTCGATCGTTTCCTTTTTCACACCAGCGTCTCGGATATCTTATACTTATCATCATTTGGATTTTAGGAGCTTGCTACTACCTATACGATACAGGACTATTTCATGCGCTGAATATTCTTGTCATCCCAGGTCTGGTCATTTTTCATCTTGCGTTAGTGACTTCGCCTAAAAAAATGGAATGGAGCAATGTATTCTTTTTACTATATATCCTTCAACGTTTATTTAACGGACTCCGCTATAATGCTAGGTTTGCGGGGGTGTTTGGTAGGTTGTTTAAGAATAAAACAAACTCTAAAAACTATGACACTTGGAAAAAGGTTCTGATTGGCATTGCCATTTCTGTTCCGGTTTTGTTTGTCGTTTTGAACCTGTTGATATCTGCTGATGCACAATTTGAGCGTTTACTGAGCGGTCTTCCAAAAATAATCAGCTTCAACCCTGAGTTCTTAGTAAGACTGTTCATTATTCTTATTTATGGATTTGGGTTCTTTGGATTTATGCAGGTACTATTGCAAAGGAATGTTCAACCACTGCAAAGGGAGAACATTCTGAAGTCGGTTTCGCTGGACGGAATAATCGTGTTAACGGTGCTGATTCTTCTTGATTTGGTTTATGTATTGTTTGTCGGGGTGCAGTTTACGTACTTCTTCAGCGGCACGCTTGAGGCCGGCTACACGTATGCGGAGTATGCGAGACGTGGTTTTTTTGAACTGCTTTTTGTCACTTTGATTAATCTTTCTGTCGTCACAGTAGTTATTGTTTTTACAAAGCAAATTCAGAGATACATGAAGCTAGCTATCCGTTTGTCTTTAACAGTTGTGGTGTTATCAAGCTGCGTTCTCCTCATATCTGCTTTCATGAGGATGATGATGTACGAAAATGCATATGGTTTCACTTTTACAAGGGTACTTGTACACTCCTTTATGATCTTCCTGATGATTATTTTTGCTTATACACTATTAAAAATCTGGCTTGAGAAGCTTGCATTATTCCACTTTTATTTCATTGCTTCCTTGTTATACTATGCGGGGATTAACGTGGTCAATATCGACAAAATCGTCGTAGACCTGAATATTGATCGGTATGAGGAAACTGGAAAGATTGATATCAACTATTTAAATAACCTATCCGCAACTGGGGTCCTTGGTCTCATTAACCTTTATGAAAAAGAGCCTAATGTGCAGGGTCTAGAGGAATTACTAAAACAACGCAAGGACGAAAGAGAATATATTCACCGTGATTCATGGCAGTCGCGCAATCTAACAAGAGATAAAGCTTATGAAAAGTTAGGTGATTTGAAGTTTGATTAGTCTTTGCAGCAGGTCCACAGGGACGGTTCTTCTGGTTCAAAAAGAACCAGAAGAACCGTCCCCTTGGTCACTTTGTCAATTGTCGCAAAAACGGATAGTTTAGGAACTTCCATGAATAATTTAAGGTCAAGCTAAATAAAAGTATAATAATAGACGATTTGTTTTTTCTACTATGTAACTATAAGGTGTTGATTTTTTGTATAGGAATAGAAATGTGAACCTAGCAATTTTGATACTATTATGCTTACTTATCATACTTATTGTTCATGTTATTTTACATGTCAAAGTTTATATTGTATTCAGTGCAAGTTTTGGCACTATTTTCATGATAGGACTAATAATCTTCCTGATTATTTTACTCTATGTTAAATGTTAAATAAACGTAGAATTAAAGTTAAAAAAGGCTATTGTAACTAAGGGGGTTCGTAAAAAAATAACGAATCTAAAGTAAAGAGTTACTGTCATGTGATAAGAAACCTGACCCTATCCCCACTATCTCGAAATCTCTTAAGAGATATCTAAAGCTTATATCGACTTAGCCCCATTGCTTTTCTTTAGTTAAAATATTCCCACGACCAGTAAAACTAAACCACATGTGTGAATTGATATATTTCGTTAAAATCTAATTCACCGTGACTGTTTGATTCGGAAATAGATTTGAAGAATGAAAAATGTAAAGTAAAAGTTTTCTCAAGAAAGAGGACTTTTGCTTTTTGTATGTAATTATTTGATAGATAGCGTGGAACTTCTCACAATTAACCATCTTTCTATTTCAATGAAAAGGTATATTTTGTAAAATGACTAAAGTGCTGGTTATTTTTGCTAGATTAAAGTGGCAGTTGTTGAGAGCTTTGATCTAATCATAAGGCTGTCGCTTGGACCTTTATGAATGTCTGTACAAAATAATGCTATTTAAGGGGAGAAAAGACATAAATGAGTTCAATTATAATTAGAAATTTTCAACAAGAAGATATGCCATTATTAGGTCATTTTTATCAAGCTGTTACAAAAGATAGGAAGGTAGTGTTTTGGTGGATTGGCCCAGAGGAAAATTGGGATAATGTATTTTGTGCATTTGAAAACAATAAAATGATTGCAAAAGGTCAAGTAGAAATAGTTAATAGTCTACAAGATGACCATCCGCAAGACAGCAAGCATAAGATATATTTGAATGTAAAAACATTGCCAGAGCGAGAGTCCGATTATGGTTTGCTAAATCAATTATATGAAAAACTATACGCTCGTGCGGTAGAATTAAAAGAAAACCTACCACCTAGTCATAAAACAATTCTATGTGTTGGGAATTTTGGTACAGAGGTAAACAATAACCGATATTTTACAGAGGAAAAAGGGTATAAGCCCTTGAATACGCTGTATACGATGAAAAGAGATTTACAACAGCCGATTTTGAATGCAGACTTGTCTCAGCCGAACCTACAATGGGATTTTTGGAAGATGGACAGTATCGAAGAAGAAAAGCAATATTTGGAGGTTGAGTGTGAAATTTGGCCAGATGCTGCACTGGGGTTACATAGATTACATGAATATAAGAACAACGAAAACTGGATTGCAATTCCAATCAGGGAAAATGGAGACATCATAGCAAGTGTGATGGCCTGGCAAGAGGATGAAATGGGTGTTATTGAGGATGTGTTTGTCAGAAAACAATGGCGTAAACAAGGTATTGCCCGATTCCTTTTGACAAAGGCACTCACTTACTTACAGGAAAGAGGATTAAAAGAAGCACAGTTAATGGTCGATACAGCAAATGAAAAAGCATTGAATCTATACAAATCCGTTGGGTTTGCTATTGAAGAAGAAGAAAAAAGATTTTTTATAGAACTATTATAATTAACTAAGGTGTCTGTCACGTGTCGAATACGACAAATTTCGAGAGTGATAGACACTTTTTCTTATTGTTCAATTTAAGTATGATAAGAGAGTACATTCCCATACTCTATAAAAATTGTAAGAAACTCTTCATAATTTAGTTACTATTTATGTAAGAACTATTGCTTATACTAAAGACATTCAGTGGGACGTGGGGACAGGTACAGTGTCCCTGTTTTGGTTCATAGGCTGGGACAAGGAACCTGTCCCTATGTCCCACCTATGTCCCAAGGACCTTTGTCACTTGAAAGAGAGGTGTTTATCAATGAAAAGCCATGTTGTGTTAGTGGTAGATGATGATAAGGAAATACGTGATGGAATTGAAATTTATTTAAAAAATGAGGGTATGAAAGTATTAAAAGCCCAAGATGGTATGGAGGCATTAGAGCTTTTAAGTAAGCATGAAGTTCACTTGATTCTATTAGATATTATGATGCCCAGAATGGACGGGATTTCAGCTACGTTTAAAATACGTGAACAGAGGAATATTCCAATCATAATGTTAAGTGCGAAAAGTGAGGATACGGATAAGATTTTAGGCCTACAGGTTGGAGCGGATGATTATGTAACGAAGCCTTTTAATCCACTTGAACTTATCGCAAGAGTGAAATCACAGCTCAGAAGATATGTTACATTTGGGGAGTTTAAAGGGAGAAATCAAACAATTAATCTTAATGGTCTTTCACTTGATCAGGAAGCCAAGGAAGTTACATTATATGGTGAACCGGTTAAATTAACACCTACTGAATTTAAAATTGTAGAGTTGCTGATGGTGAATGCCGGCCGTGTATTTTCTACATCTGATATATATGAAAAGGTTTGGAACGAGCCTTGCTACAATGCCGAAAATACGGTTACCGTTCACATTCGTAGAATACGTGAAAAAATCGAGATTGACCGAAAAAATCCTAGATTTTTAAAGGTGGTATGGGGAATTGGGTACAAAATGGAGAAATAGAATTTGGTTGATCGCATGGCTCGTTTTGTTTTCGTTTGGACTGAGCGGGATTATAACGGCAAACTTGGGTTATAACAATTATATAAAACAAAGTTATTTTGAATCACCACAATTTCAAAGAACAATGGAAGAATTTAATGACTATATCTATTCGTTCGATATCTCTTATCAGTCAATAGAAGAGATGAAAAAGGATATCACTATATCCAATGAAGAAATTGAAGAATACCGCAGCCGATATGGAAATTTAACTGATCAAATTACCGATATCGAACAGCAATACAATCATAAAATAGAGGAAGCAAAAACCAACAATAACCAAAAGACAGCTGACCTTTATACAAAGGAACGAGATAAAAAGATTGATGAAATGACATCTATCTTTGAAGATGACGAGTATATCAAAGAGGTCATCACCAGAGAAAAGCAGGACGAAATTGATCATTATTTTAAAGAGTTAGAAGGTTATAGAGAGACGTTCGAATCATACAAAGAAGCATTCGTTTATTACCTGGAAAACACTGAAAATGGAGAGATTTATACAAATCTACCGAGTAAGGACCGTTCATCAGTAAATCAATTTATCAATAATAAAACGATGCATTTTATTCAAAACTATCCAACAAAAAAGAATCATTACCTCGAGCTTGGAGAAGAGCCACTTGTCTGGGGCAATCATGAAGTTATAGATTATTCTAAGATAGAATCTAATGACTTATATGAAGGGAAAATAGCTGTTTCAAAGAAAACGCCTACTTCAAACAGGATTATGCTTGCATTTCAAAGCTATGATAATGAAAGAATATCGTTTTGGATTTATACAATTGCAGCTATTATAGCTTTAGTAACTAGTATCCTTATCGGAAAGAAAATAAAAAGTTTATCGAGAATCGCACCTCAAAAATGGCAAAGTAGATACAATAAAATTCCATTTGATTTGGCCGTAGTAATAATCTGCATTTCTATTATTTCGTCCTTAGCCATTATCACAAGTGCCTCCTATCTCTATTATAATATCCAAGTTGATGATATATTGCTTGTTTTATTTTGGTCAACTATTCTTATTGGATTAACCATGATTCAAGCAATCTACTTATATTCAAGAATCAAGAACATTGCATTAGAAGAGACAATTTGGAAAAAAACCTTTGTCGCAAGAACGGTAAACCTATTTAAGAATGCCTTTTTAAATCGAAAAGTAGGTACACAGGTTCTCTTGATTTTAACGCTTATCTTTTTATTTGGATTAGGGTTCGGCCTCAGTGGGGTTGAAGATGATATACTGGTTTTTGTCATTCCTATATTCTTACTAATTGGTATCCCACTCTTTATCTTGATTATGAGAAAAATTGGCTATTTCAACAAAATTCTGCTCAATGCTAAGGCATTAGCGGACGGAAAATTTGAACCTGACTTACAGGTAAAAGGAAAAACTGTGCTAGCTGAGCTTGCGGGTACGATTAATGATATGAAATATGGTGTTAAAACCTCACAAAATGCTCAGGCGAAAAGTGAAAGGTTAAAAACAGAGTTAATTACTAATGTTAGCCATGACCTAAGAACGCCTTTAACCTCAATTATTACGTACACTGAATTACTAAAGGATAAGAACTTACATGAAGATGAGCGGAATTCGTACGTTGAAATCATTGACAAAAAATCGAAACGCTTGAAGGTATTAATAGATGATTTGTTTGAAGCATCAAAAATGGCAAGTGGGGCAATTGATCTTACAAAATCCAAGGTCAACATTGTCGAATTGCTACATCAGTCTTTTGAAGAATATACAGAAGATATTCAAGATTCCATGATTCAATTTCGAATTTCCAAACCGGACCACCCAGTATTTGCTTTTGTTGATGGACAAAAGCTTTGGAGGGTGTTTGAAAACTTAATTGGTAACATCATCAAGTATTCACTTGAAAACTCACGTGCATTTATTGCCATTAGTGAACAAGATAATCAAGTAATCATTACGTTTAAAAATGTTACGAAATATGAACTAAGTGAAAACATAGATGAATTATTTGAACGATTTAAACGTGGTGATGAATCACGTCATACGGATGGGTCTGGACTAGGGCTTGCCATTGCAAAGTCTATTATTGATTTACATGAAGGCACTATGGATATAGAAGTAGATGGAGACCTATTTAAAGTGACAGTTATATTATCGAAAGCAGCCACTACCTAAACCTAATAATAAACATACTCTCCTATGTAGAAATTTCTATATAGGAGTTTTTTTATTTTATTGGAATAACTTTGTCTAATACTTATCCCACAGTTTAACGCCATCTCAACGCATAGTGAAAGCAAGGATTATCTCGCCGTAAAAAACGATAATTTGAACATTGACTAGGAAACTCAACATCCCAGTTGCAACGTCATTTGTATGTAGCACTACTCCAAACAATGGAATATAGCATACCTTGATTGACGTTCCACTTATGACAAACCTTTCATTTTCCTGTAAGAAAATCTTAACTTTTCCAGTACGAGTTTCTTAACTTTTGCTCTTTATACTAAAAGCACAAGAAGTGGGAGCTAGAGTGATGAGTCATTAAGCTCCTCATAAAATCTGAAAAGAGGTGCTTTACAATGAAAAAGATTTTGGTATTCCCTTTGTTAGATAGTTTGCCTTCAGGGCATCACCAAGTAGCAAATGCTGTTATTAAGTATGTATATACACGATCAACTACTATTGAATGCAAAAAAATAGACTTACTACGTAGCTGGAACTCCCAAGTAGAGTCGCTGGTTACCAAAATCTATTTAAGCTGGATACAGAAGTTTCCTAAGTCCTATGCTTTTGTTTACAAAACGCTCGCATATAAATCAAAGAAGCATCGTTCGTATAAGCACTACGATCTTTTATTTCAAAATAAGATGAAAAGGATTATCTCAATAGAAAACCCTGATTTAATTATTTGTACCCATGCTTTTCCATCCTACTTACTAAACAATCTAAAAAAATCAGGTGCCTGTGATGTTCCAGTATTAAATATCTATACGGACTTTTTCATGAACGATGTTTGGGGAAAAGAAATGATTGAATATCACTTTGTTTCAGATAGAAAGATGAAGTCCAGTTTAATGACAACTTATGATATTTCAGAGCGAAATATATTTGTTACAGGAATCCCCGTTGATGAAAGTTTTTCAAATAGCTTGTACGTAAAAAAAAATGAAAACCAGATAACTATCCTTCTATCAGGCGGTAGTGCTGGCCTTGGAAACATCATGGAATTGTTAATAAATGCGAGACATGAGAAGCGGTTAAGATTCTTTGTGTTGTGTGGAAACAACAAGCAATTATATGAGGAAATTTCAAATTTAAACGACCGCAACATTTATCCATTGCCTTATATTTCTTCACGCAAAGAAATGAATGATCTATATAATTTGGCAGATGCCATTATCACAAAGCCAGGGGGAGTGACAATTAGTGAAGCGATTAAAAAGAAGGTACCAATCTTTGTAATTTCTGCTCTTCCTGGACAGGAGGAAATTAACCTAAAGAACCTAAAAGAACAGGGGCTAGTTTTTACGATAAGAGAGGGAATTAACCTAGCGGATCAACTACTTAGGGTATTAACAAATAAGGTGAAAATGCTGGAGTACGAGCGTTCCTTAAGGCGCTATTTGAATACACGGGAGCTACATGACTCTGAGGAAATTTTTAATTTCATTGATTCCCTTTTATGTTCAAGCGAAAAGAGAAGGCGAACAGAAGTAGTCATCAATAACCAACATAAACCCATGGAAATATGATAGGAGGAGATTGTAATGATTGAAATAATCTTAGACTGGTTAGAAGACATCGGTCTTGTAGGGTTATTTGTCGCGATGTTTTTAGAAGGCTCATCCCTCCCGTTTCCAGGAATAGCTGTTGTATTAGCCTATGGGTATATCCTACCGTTTAGTTATTGGAATACTTTTTTGGTTGCAACAGGGATGAGTTTTGTTTATTGTTGTGCAAGTTTACTTCCTTATTACATTGGTAAGAAATTTGAAGGGCATTTTTTAAAAGACTCTAGAAAGGGTCTTCAAAAAGCAAAGGACATATTTATTCGATACGGGGCATGGAGTGTGGCAATGACTCGCCCCTTTGGGCTAGGTAACTACATATCATATGTAGCGGGCATTAGTAAAATGAAACTGAGCTCTTATTTGCTTCTTACATTTCTCGGTATTTATCCTTGGTCTTTCGTGATGATCTTATTAGGAAATTATTTTAATGGTAGCTATGAAGCTTTTAAGGCATTTTACCAGGCTAATAGTATGTATCTTTATTTATCTGTATCCATACTAGTTGGGATTATTCTGTTTTATTTCATTAGGAAGAATAAACGAAACGCAGAGACAACAGCTGTAAAGGCAGGAGGAAACGAGCATGTATAGAACAGGAGTATCACTGGGGGGAGGGTGCTTACGGGGAGTAGCCCATATTGGTGCTTTGAAAGAAATACTAAAGCATGATATTTCAATTACCCACGTTGCAGGTACGAGTGCAGGAGCCGTTGTTGGTGGTCTTTACGCGTGCGGACTACATCCAGACCATATGGAAAATGCCCTAGAAACACTATCCATTCGTAAGCATCTTGATTTTAGTATCAACCGGAAAGGCTGGTTAAAAGGAGACCGTATTTATAACACATTGTTAAAATTAACCGAAGGTAAATATTTTTCAGATTTAGAGATTCCGTTTGCCGTTGTTTGTGTAGACTTACATTCAAGAAACCTAACGGTTATCAATAAGGGTGAAGTAGCCAAGGCATTGCGTGCCTCAATTGCAATACCAGGAGTTTTTTTGCCGGTAGAAATGGATGGGAAACTTTTAGTAGATGGCTATATATTAAATAATAATCCAGCCGATGTTGTAAAAGAAATGGGGGCTAAGCACGTAACTGCAATAAGAGTAGTAAGTTCAAATAAACATAGGAATTCACCAAAATCTCTAATCTCATCTATAAACCGATATATAGATATTGCGAGCAATACCCACACAGAACAACTTCTAAAAACCTATGCAGACACCATAATCGAAATTGATTTAGTAAGTATCGGAAGGTTCGATCCCAAATCACTGCCTACTGCTATTCAACAAGGACAAGCAGAGGCCAGAAGGGTCCTGAGAAGGGAAAAAGAGAAAGAGACAATTGGAAGAGTAATTTATGTGGAGCAGTGGTTGGAGAAGGTATACCATAGGGACGGTTCTCCTGGTTCTTTTTAGACCAGGAGAACCGTCCCCTTGGTTCGTCCAGTGTCCCTATTTTGGTTCATAGGATGGGACAAGGAACCTGTCCCTATGTCCCTAAAACTGGTAGCTATCTATAGCATTTTTAAGTCTTTGTACGCCTTCCTCTATTATATCAACTGATAAACTACCGTATCCCATAACAATTTTATCGCAGTGTGTGCCTTTGTTTATAGAATAGTGGTCAACAGAGTAGATTTGTACAGAATGTTCCTGTATCCAATTTATTAATTGAGTATTATATTCAATAGATTGAAGTTGTACTACTAAATGCATACCTGCTGCATGACCTAATATGGAGCAATCTGGGAAGTGTTTTTTTAAACTGTTTACGAGTGCTTCCCTTCTTTGTTTATAAATCCTTTTCATCTTTCGAACATGACGTTCTAAAAAACCTTCTTTAATAAAGCGAGTAAGTATCAATTGTTCTAATGTTGAGTTGTGGCGATCTTTATACCATTTTAATTTTTTGAATTCATCAATTAACCCTGTCGGTAAAACTACATATCCGATTCGTAAAGCTGGAGATAAGATTTTACTAAATGTCCCCACATATACGACTTTCTCTGGATCCAATCCTTGCACGGAATGAACAGGAGTTCCTTCATAAGTAAATTCGCTATCATAATCATCCTCAACAATGTAGCAATTATACTTTCTTGCATATTCAATTAATTGAATACGTCTTTGGATGCTTAACGTTCCACCTAAAGGAAATTGGTGTGAAGGGAGGACGAATACAAAACCAGGAGGGTTTTCCTGTGAAAGAAATTCTGGTTTTATTCCTTTAGCATCGACAGGTATCGGGTAAATTTCGGCACCGCCATAGGTGAAAATGGTTCTCATTTCGTCAGTCACAGGGTCCTCAACCGCAACATATTCCTTGTTTTTTATTACTATTTCTGTAATCAAGGATAGTGCTTGGGTTGCACCAGAAGTAATCATAATTTGATTAGGATTACAAATCACTCCTCTAGTTCGAAGAAGATACCTCGCTAATTCTTCTTTTAACTCTGGTATGCCTTCTGGAGAATGGTAGCCAAATATTGAATCAGGTGCATCATAGCATACTTCTTTAGCCAATCTTCCCCAGGCTTTACGAGGAAAATGATCCATTGCCGGTGTAGCAGCCTTAAAATCAATTATATCCTTAACGGTTTTTGCAAAAAGCTCTTTAGATATAAGTGTGTCTTGGTATTCATGTTTATTAAAAACTGAACCCGGAGCAACAAATGTTCCTGATCTTGGCTTTACAATAAGATAACCTTCAGCAACTAATTGATCATAGACCTCGAGAATTATATTACGTGAAACTCCAAGAGAGGTCGCAAGCTCCCTTGTGGAAGGGAGTTTCTCATTGGTTTTTAAATCCCCATTTAAAATAAAATGTCTCAATTGTTCATAGACCTGTTGTGTTAAAGTTTTTCTATCTGATCGTTCTACTTGAAACCACATGTTTTTCTCCCACCTCAGCTCATCTGGTACCATCAAAACGCGTTATTTTTGGCTCTATATAAGACCAGTATATCATGATATCTTTTAATTAATTGACAAGGAGGCGATTTTGTTGAAAACAATTGGATTAATCGGTGGTTTAAGCTGGGAGTCAACCAGTGTCTATTATTCATATATTAATCGTTATGTTCAACGTAAATTAGGAGGAATACATTCAGCAAAATGTCTATTGTATTCATTTGATTTTGAGGAAATTGCCTCATTACAAAGAGCAGGGGAATGGGAAATAGCAACAACAAAAATGATACAAGCAGCTAAATGTTTACAAAATGGGGGTGCAGATTTAATTGTCATTTGTACAAATACAATGCACCTCATGGCTGACGATATAAAGAAAGCCTGTAATATTCCATTAGTTCACATAGTTGATTGTGTGGTTAATGAAATAAAAAAACAGAATATATCAAAGGTTGGCCTATTGGGGACTAAATTTACAATGGAACAATCCTTTTACAAGGATATGCTTATCCAACATGACATCGAGGTCATAATACCGGATCAAATAGATAGACAAGTAATCCATGATGTCATTTTTGGAGAGTTATGTAAAGGGGACTTTAAGTCATCGTCAAAACAAGCTTATATAGAAATTGTGAACAAACTGGTTGAAAGAGGTGCTGAAGGTATTATACTAGGTTGTACAGAAATACCTTTATTGATTAATCAAGATGATACATCAATTCCGTTATTTGATACTACTTTCATTCACGCAAACAAGGTTGCAGAGATTGCATTAAGGGACAAGTAATAGCTGTAGTATCAAGTTAGCTGTGGGGCTTGAGGCAGGTACAGTGCCCTAGTTTTAGTTTGTAGGCTGGGACAAGGAACCTGTCCCCCTGTCCCATTCCATCACATTCAATGAATTTCCCCCTAGCTCTATTTCTATCCACTATTATCAAAAAATGACATCTACTCTCTTTGTAGCGGGAGCAGGAGGGGAGAGGTCTGTGGCCCCTGATCTAGTTCTGGTTTGGGACGAGGGACCTGTCCCTCCGTCCCACCATTTTCCCTTGACCTGAAATTTTTTTAAAATAATTTAAGCCAATTAGCACTCTAATTTGTCTAATGGGTATAAGAAATGAATGCAGAGAGGGTGAGTGCTTATGATTAAGCTAGTTCACAAGGCCCAAAAAGGGAATGATAAAGCATTTTTAAAGCTTTTTCAGCAGTATGAAGAAGATGTGTACCGAATGGCCTATGTTTATGTGAAAAATGAGAGTGATGCGTTGGATGTTGTTCAAGAAGTGGCCTATCGATCATTCAAAAATATCGATACCTTAAAACATCCAGAGTATTTTAAAACGTGGTTAATAAGAATTGCCATTACTTGTTCAATTGATTTAATTCGAAAGAATAAAAAAGTGGTTCACTTAAAACCAGAATATAATGAAACAATTGGTTTAGAGGATGAAGATATACCTCTTTCGATTACACTGCAAGAATTACTCGAGCAGCTGAATGAGCATGAAAGAAGTATCGTGATGCTTAAGTTCTATGAAGGATACTCTTTTAAGGAAATAGCAGACATGGTAAACATGCCATTAGGTTCAGTGAAATCGGTGTTATACCGTGCACTTGTTAAACTTCGAAAAGAATGTAAGGAGGCTGATTTTTATGAGTAATTTCAAGCGTGAGATAGAAAAAATCAAAATTCCAAAAGAGTTACATGAACGTTCTAAGCGTGGTGTGAAACAAGCGAAAAATGAGCGCGGGGGTAATAATATCATGTTAAAAAAATTATCACTAACTGCAGCAGCATGCTTACTCACAGCTTCCACACTAGCATTTACACCTGTAGGGGCAGCCATTAAAGAGGCGTATGATAAAATATTTGAGAGTGAGAAAATTGATGATCCGGGTCTAAAAGCTGCACTAAAGGATGGGCATGGCCAAGCGATTACTCAAACATACTATGATGAGGAAAATGATATTACAGTTCATTTTGAGAATGTAATGACGGATAATGCTGAAACAAAACTGTTATTGACTTTTGAAAGCGATACAACAAATTTAGAAACCTATTATATCGACATCTTTGAAGGTTCCAGTAAAATGTACGTAGTTACGGAAGATGGAGTAAGAAAAGAACTAGATAATATCGGTTGGGGTAGCAGGCATTATAATAAAGAAGAAAACAAAGTAGCTACTGCGCTATCATTTGATTCAATTAAAGAATATGAAGGACAAAACATTCGCTTAGAAATAGAAGACATTACAATTTGGCACGATACAGGGATGGACGAGGTAAAAACAATATGGCCGATTGCTTTCACACTGGATAAATCATTTATCACAGATGTGGAAACGGTGGTATTAAATAAAGAATTCACGTTTGAGAACGAAACATACAAAATCGAGCGAGTCGAGTATTCTGAACTAGAAACAAGACTTGTTATTACTGGCACTGACATGATCTATACAGATCAAGATGGCAAACAATATCCAACGAAGAGCAAATTAGAGCTTCAATTCTTAAATGCTAGACAAATTAACCCAGGCTCAGGTTACACGGTTGCTGAAGGAAAATCCGGTGTATTCCTTAATGCATCAGGCAAACGAATCGATCCCAACTTCAGTAAAGGCGAAGTAGACAGTGAACTAGGAACCTTCATTATGGTCTTTGCGCCAACAAAAGACCGTTCAAATATTGTACTTGAAATCGGAGAGGATATGAAAATCCCACTATCAAAATAGGATTGGGACAAGGGGACAGGTACACTGTCCCAGTTTCGGTTCTTGGTAAACCACAGGGAACCACAGGGACGGTTCTTGTTCTTGTGGTACAAATAGGTGGAACAAAGAATAGTTTCTGTGATTTTACGTTTCTTCATCTAATTAAAGTAATAATTATTCTACAGATTGTTTAAAAACTCGCCATGGATATCACCGTGGCGAGTTTACGTTATATGTAACCAAACCAACAACTTGATGTTCAATCGATAGGTCCTCTTATGTAGCCCAGCCTTATTTTTAAGAAACCCCAGGAAACCATCCGGGTGTGTTAATAATGGCATTCCATAATGGGTCAGGAATAACCAATTCTTCTTGTTTATTCTTATCTATCTCTGTCACAATGTCTTCTTCCTTGCCCTCGGATACTTTTTGGACCCAATCAGGATCTATAATGAGTTCTCTTCCTAAAGCAAGTAATGGAACACCTGTCTCAAAGGCTTTTCGGGCATCTTCGGCAGAGTAAATAGAACCAACACCGATTAATGGGACGCGATTATCAATTGTATCAAGTAGGTACTCAATCCGAGTTATATTGAGATCCTCAACACCTCTCCTAGGTGTAGAAAAGAAATCCGTTAAAGATACATGTAGATAATCTAATCCCTGATCAGCTAACGTATCTACTAGCTTGAGAGTATCGCCCATCGTAATTCCTGGGGTTTCAGGTTCTTCAGGTGAAAAGCGATATCCGATAATAAAAGGAGAAGTGGCATGTTCTTTCACAACCTTTTTAACTTGATTGACAATGGCTAGAGGGAACGTCATTCGTTTCTCCACACTACCTCCGTATTGATCTTCACGGCGATTGGAATGAGGAGAAAAGAATTGCTGAATTAAATAGCCGTTTGCTCCGTGAATTTCAACTCCGTCGTATCCTGCTTCAATTGCACGCCGAGTGGTTTCTCCAAAAGCGTGAATGATTTCTTCGACTTCTGATTCCGCTAACGGTCTAGGTTTAACATCTGGTTCTTCTGTCGAAACTCCGCCCCTAACTGCAGGAATATCACTTGCACTGACAATTTCCCCGTTCGGAACCAATTCCGGAGGACACATTCTTCCACCATGAAATATTTGTAAAATTGCTTTGGCACCTTGTTCTTTAATAGCTTGTGCTAATCGCTTTAAGCTTGGGATCATGTCATCATTGTCAGCCCCAAATTCCCCATGAAAACCTTTGCCGTTTGGAGTAACGTATGTACAAGCTGTAATCACCATACTGACTCCTTTCGAACGGCGGGCATAATAGTTCACCTCCGCATCGGTTACCGATCCGTCTGGATTAGATGAAAAGTTTGTCATCGGTGCCATAACAATACTGTTTTTCAACTCTACTCCATTGGGAAGAGTAAAGGATGATAGAAGGGTTTTATTGTTGAAATTCATGTTTTTAGTTTCCTCCTTATATGTTACTGATCATGTTAAGATGAGAAATCTATTACCATTTTATACTTGACAAATATGCTTAGCTTTATGAGGGATTATTGAGTCTTCAATGAAAATGAATTGTAATCTTACCGTTTCACAATAATAGAGGTTTTTGCAAAAGTGATACAAAAAGAGCTTGTAAATGTTCAAAAATGGCAGAAGTGGACAGACTTTTGTTTGTTATCTTATTTGATTCTAGAAAGTAAGGAAATATCTGTATCCTTGACCAGTGGTAATCAATATGTTACTATTAGTCACGTAAAAATATGTTACCTTTTGGTCACTTGTTTTTTTCTGTTTCTAGGAAAGGGACGATGAAATGAGCGAATCACTCTCATCCGTATTTAAAGCATTAGGGCATCCGATCCGAAGGGAAATTCTCGATATCCTTAAGGTATCACCAAGAACAACTGGGGAACTCAACGCCTATTTTCCGGAAGTAACGAGGTATGCCATTATGAAGCATTTAAAAATTTTAGAGGAAGGGAATTTGGTAGTGGTACGGCGTGAAGGGAAATATAAAAGGAATTTTCTTAATGCCGTACCTTTACAAGAAATGCATAACCGATGGGTAGGTAAATACATGGAAACCACCGCCAACTCGCTACTAAACTTACGATTAGCGGTACAAGAAAAAGGAGGAAATGAATCAATGAAAGCAACAAAGGATTTTCGAATTGAACAGGAGATATTCCTAGCTGCCCCTCGTGAAGAGGTTTTCAAAGCATTAACTGAAAAGGTTGAAGATTGGTGGGAATTCCGTTTAGCTCCAAAAGGAGTAACATCAAACTTTACATTTGATCCCATTCCCGGCGGTTACTTTCTTGAAAAATGGGGAGAAAAAGAAGGGGCAATCTGGGGCAATGTATATTATGTAAACGCTCCTGAAGAAATTCGTTTGTACGGCCATCTTGGTATGCAAGGAGCGGTAAATAGTGCCTATACGTATCGCCTTCATGAAAAAGAAGGAGGAACTTTACTCCAACTCTCCCATACAGCCTCAGGTGTTATCCAAGATCACTGGGAAGAGGAGCACTCCAAGGGCTGGGAATACCTACTTGGCACTTTACTTAAAAATTACGTAGAAACCAAATAAGTAACCAGGGGGACGGTTCCACTGGTTTCTTTTTGATCACGGAGGGTTAGCAGAAGAAGGTTACATTGTCCAAAATAAATTTGCATCCGTATGAGATTTGAAATAAATTGTTTGGAAATTTTATGCCTCTTGACTGAAACAAAAATCACTGATAAACTCACTTAATTGTATTATTATAATTTTCTTGTATATGTTCGAGAATAGGGCTCGATCGTTTCTACCAGGCACCGTAAAAAGCTTGACTACAAGGGAGTAATGTTTATCAGGATATCGTGATTCCTATCATTCTCTCTTTTGTAATGCTTTGGTAGCTATGCTATCAGAGCATTTTTTATTAATAAAGAAGGTAAAACTATGTATAAAAAGTTTACTTTTTCCAGCATTTTAAATAACCACACCAAGATGGGGAGAAGAGAAATATGAAGAATTATTTTACTTTTAAAGAGCGAAAAACATCATATAAGCAGGAATTTATTGGCGGGTTAACAACATTTCTATCGATGGCATATATCCTTGTGGTCAATCCAATTGTATTAAGCGAATCTGGAATGGACAAGGGTGCAGTTTTTACTGCGACAGCGATTACCCCAATAATTGGTTCATTGCTAATCGGTTTACTTGCTAATTATCCAATTGGGATTGCACCTAGCATGGGACTCAATTCATTTTTTACGTATTCAGTTGTAATTGGTATGGGGATTCCATGGGAGACGGCGTTAACAGGTGTTTTCATCTCGGGGATTTTATTTGTTATTTTAAGTGTGTTAAAAGTTCGTGAAAAAATAATTAATGTCATTCCACAGGATTTGAAATATGCGATTGCGGGTGGGATTGGTTTCTTTGTAGCTTTTATCGGGTTAAAAAATGCGAAAATCATCGAGGGAAATGAGGCAACATTTGTTTCACTGGGTGATTTTACTTCAGGGCCAACAGCTCTTGCGTTATTTGGATTTATAATCACATCGGTTATGCTTGTAAGAGGGATTCGTGGCGGTATTTTCTATGGAATGGTCCTCTCATCAATTGTAGGGATGATTGTAGGTATAATTGATAAACCTACAAGTATTATCGGTAGTATTCCTAGTCTTGAACCTACATTTGGTGTCGTTTTTACGGAGCTTCCAAATGTGTTTACGCCAGACTTACTTGTCGTTATTTTTACTTTCCTGTTTGTTGGATTTTTTGATACAGCAGGAACATTGATAGCAGTGGCTAGTCAGGCTGGTATCTTGAAGGAGAATAAAATTCCAAATGCGGGGCCTGCACTATTATCTGATGCTTCTGCAACTGTTATCGGTTCTGTTCTAGGAACTTCATCGACTGCGTCCCTTATTGAATCAACAGCAGGTATTGCAGCAGGTGCACGAACAGGTTTTTCTTCAATAGTCATATCCGGCTTTTTCTTCCTGGCACTCTTTTTCTCGCCACTGTTATCGGTAGTTACATCGGAAATAACAGCCCCAGCACTAATTATCGTGGGTGCGATGATGGTTGCAGAGGTTCGACATATCGACTGGACGAAGTTAGATATAGCTATTCCGGCATTTACAACCATTATTATGATGCCACTAACATTCAGTGTTGCAACAGGGATTGCCTTAGGATTCATTATGTACCCTGTTACAATGATTGCTTTGAAAAAACATAGAGAAGTGCACCCAATTATGTATGTTCTCTTTGTTACGTTTATTGCTTATTTTATCTATGTTTAGGTATCAGGAAAGTATGAGCTATTTTTATGTATTTTTCTAGAGGTTTTTACTTTGTTTTCTGAAGGGAAACTACTACCAATTGGACGAGGTCGTTACCGAGTTGCCTTTAACCACCTACACAATTTTGTGCTAGGTGATTTTTTATATTCCTTTGTTTGAGGGTGGATAGCAATAGTCTATCCTATTAATGATATTAGGAATTGTTCAGCCATTATCGATATCAACTACTACTTTACCGAAGGAAAAGAGTAGGTGAGGTGCTAGGATTACGATTGAGTGCAAACAGATTAACCCAACTAGAAGCTCCTATTTTATTGGAGGGATTGCTGAAAGATCAGTATGATGGGTGTTTATTATTTTGTCAGCTTGCCCCAGTGTGTTGGTACGATCAAGATGAGAGGGTTGCATTCAGAGGGGCGGAGTGAGAAAAAGTTGGGTGAATTTTTATAATAAAGCGTGCCTGTTACTTGTTTTCTTACTTATGAGACCGTCTTTGTGAGATACTTATCTTATTTTACATATAAAAGTAGATAAAATAGCCCTTAAATCCAAGTGGGGACAGGCAACTCTATTATTGGTTGGGACGAGGGACCTGTCCCCTTGTCCCACATGTTACGAAGCTAGTTTTCTTTCCTTCTCTGGCTTTATGGCAAATAAGCCACCAATCAAGAATGTTCCACTAATAAAAAATACTGAGAGGACTCCTGCCCAAGCGCCAACCAAACCAAAAAAGATAGGTGCAATTAACTGTGATAGTCGATTTGAGGCAAGTCGTAATCCAAGAACCTCGCCCGTTCTAGATTTTGGTGATGCATTATACGTGGTTGTCATAGAGAGTGGTTGGCCGCAACCAAGACCAAATCCCATTAGCCCACTCAATGCACCTAATAAAACGACGTTTCCGGTAAATGGAACTATTAAAAACGATATTCCTGCCATAAAAATGGAAGTGATTAAAACACGGTCCCTTCCAAGCTGTGCGGTTAAAGCAGGTAATAATAATCTTACTAGAATAATCGCAAAGCCCTGTATCGCGATTATCCACCCAATCATTGATGTTGAAATCCCATGTTCCATTGCGAACAGTGGAAAATAAGCAATAAAAATATCCTTTGAATAAAGGACAAGTGCGCTTGCAATTAACGCTTTGCGCAAAATTGGCATTTTTAATAAACCTACAGAAGAAGTAAGGCTGATCTTTTTTATTTCTCCTTGTTTTCTGATAACTGGGATGTACAGAGACACGATAATTGGAATTGTCATAATAAAAATAGAAACAAAGAAAACAGATGAAAAAGAAATATGCTCACCCATATAGCCTGCAACCACAGGACCTACCATAGCCCCCAATGCTACAGACATTCCAAAATAACTATAATAACGGTCCCGGTTATTTTCAGTGGATACGTTTCCTAATATATTTTGTAACGATACAGTTATAAAAATCGCTGCAATACCAACAACTAATTGGGAAATATACAATGCGAGTAGAGAAGGGAAATATGATGGAATTGCCATACCGACTGCTATCCCAATTAGCCCTAGAAAAACTGGTAATCGATCTCCTACCTTATCAGCAATTCTCCCAGCATGAATAGCAAAAATCAAAGGAAAAAATGCATAAACCGCAGTCAACATTCCGATATCAAATGTTGAGGCACCCAATTCAGTAGCATATAAAGATATAATGGCTCTCGTCATATTCATTACGGTTTGAAAAAATAAAACAATAAGTAAAACCACATGTACAACCATTTGAATTACCCTCTCATTTTGTTAATTTAATTTTGCTGAAATAAGGCAGTAATTCATTTATGAATAGGTTAAAATGTCATCGATATATTTCTTTACTAATGCAGGGTCCCCTAAAATATTTTTTTCACGGTCCATGTCTTTTTCTAGTTTTTCTTTTGCTTTGGAAAGTACATCATTTTCAATACTTTTTGGAATTACTACTACACCATCAGCATCGCCAACTATAAGATCACCGGGATTAATTGAAGCACCTCCACAAGAAATAGGTACGTTTATTTCACCATTTCCATATTTTCCGGAAGCTGCAACAGTGGTTCCTTTACAAAACACAGGGAAATCAAGTTCTTTAATACCGTTACTATCACGGATTACACCATCGACTACAATTCCGCCAAGTCCTAGTGCTTTTGCCATCCCTACTACGAAGTCACCTGCAATCGCTCGATACGTATCCCCTTTCACATCAACGACTAAAACATCAAGAGGCTTCGCTTCTTTTATAGCTTTCAAAACCATTGCATTATCACCAACTGGCATTTTAACAGTGAATGCCCTGCCGACCAAGTAATGATTTTCCTTTAATGGTTTAATGGATGGATGTAGATTATTGAGTCCGTTCATTGCATCTGAGATACAAGTAGTTGGTAAAAGATGATCATTGATTACTACATTTCCCACGGTTGCTCACCTCGTAAATTATCTGAAAGTAGATTATATTTTGAAAACACTTTAACGAAAATATAGTATACTATTACTTATAAGTAAAATACGGTATTTTAATGGGTAGCCATAACCGAAATGTATATCTAAATAAGGGGAATCTTATGAGAAGTCAGGATTGGGAAATCATAAAGATTTTATTTGAAAATAAAAATATAACAAAAACCGCTCAAAGCTTATATATTTCTCAGCCAGCACTTACAAATCGGATTAAACAGATTGAAAAGGAATTTGGTACGAAGATTATTAACAGAGGGCGAAGGGGAGTCCACTTTACTCCTCAGGGGGAATATTTAGCAAAGAGTGCAGAAGAGATGCTAATCAAGCTACAACAAATTAAAGAGAATATATCAAATATGGACAATGACGTAGTTGGCACCATTAAATTTGGTGTTTCAAATTATTTTACAAAATATAAGCTTCCTAGACTATTGCGGCTATTTAAAAATCAGTATCCAAATGTTGAGTTCCAGGTTACTACTGGATGGAGTAGAGATATGTTTAATGCTCTATATAAAAAGGATGTACACATTGCATTTGTTCGTGGAGATTATCATTGGCAAGGAAAGAAACAGTTATTATTTGAGGAAGCACTGTGTATTGCCTCAAAAAATGAAGTGAGTTTAGAAGAGCTTCCGAATTTACCAAGAATAGATTACAAAACTGATAATCTGCTAAAATCACTGGTTGATAATTGGTGGTCAGAGAATTACTCAAAACCACCATTGATAACAATGGAAGTAGACCAGGTAGATACCTGTAAAGAAATGGTGGCGAACGGTTTAGGGTATGCGATTATGCCAAGTATGATAGTAAATGGGGTAGATGGGATACATAGAATCAATCTGACTGATCCAAATGGAAATCCATTACTTCGTAAAACATGGATGTTTTATCATGATGAAGCCCTTGAATTAAATGTTATACAAGCATTCGTAACATTTATAAAGAGTTTAAATATAGAAGAGACTCTTTAATTGAGAGAAAAATTTTCTTACTTACAGTGAGTAAATTTTTCTCTTTTTTTATGTTAGATATTTGTATAAATTATGGCTGACCATAATGAATAAGTATTTTTGTTATATCTGGATTCCGACTACTATGAAAGTAAAAGTAGCAAAAGACACTATTAAAGAAAGCAGTAGGGAGTTGATTGTTATTTCACAGTTTTCAATACCTTGTGTGGTGTATCGTGGTGGTACGAGTCGAGGGATATTTTTTAATGAGAAGGATTTACCGAAAGATGTAGAGGCTAGAAGGAAAATTTTTATAGCTGGTATTGACGCATATAATCCTTCCCAGGTTAATGGACTTGGAAGTGGAACTTCGCATACGAGTAAGGTATGCGTTATTGGAAAATCAAAAGGAGTAGCAGATGTTGACTATACTTTCTACCAGATTGGGATTGGTGAAGAGCTTGTTGATGATAAAGGCACATGTGGTAATCTAATGGCGGCTGTTGGAGCTTTCGCTGTGGATGAAGGATTGGTAGATGTTGATTGTTCCAAAGAATGCGTAAGTGTATCTGTATTCAATACGAATATTACTAAAAACCTTATTATTCATGTTCCCCTTATAGATGGGAAAGCCAAGGTTACAGGTGATTTTTATGTCCCTGGTTTGAAACAGCCAGGAGCAAAATTCTCAGTTAACATTCTCAAACCAGGGGGAGGCAAAACAGGTTCGACATTGCCAATCGGTACAAGATATGAACTTCATACAGGAGAAAAAACGTATGACATATCTGTCGTAGATGTAGTGAACCCTTTTGTTTTCGTGTTAGCCTCTGAACTTGGATTATTAGGAACAGAAAAGAATGAGGAGTTATCTCAAAATCATGCTTTACAAAAAGAAATAGAAAATATTCGTTTACATGCGGCAGTTGCTACAGGAATGCACCCATCCATTGAGGCAGCAAAGGAAACACCATCTGTTCCGAAAATAGCAATTGTTACAGAACCTCAGGATTATGTAATCAGCTCTGGGACAGTTGTAAGAGCAGAAGATGTAGATATAGTAGCGAAGATGCTTTCGATGGGGAAATTTCACCGTACTTTTGCAGGCAGCGGCCTATACTGTATCGCAGCAGCGGCTTTGCTTTCGGATACAAATGTAAATCAATGTGCAAGAAAAAAGGAAGTAAATAAGGAACACATTATTCGTATTGGACATCCGGAAGGTATTGCAGAGGTTAAAGTAGCTTTGACAGAAGATAAGGCAGAAGTCGCATATGTAGGATTGGAGCGTACAGCAAGAAGGATTATTAAAGGAGATTTATTTATTCCCGAAAGTAGATAGTGATGAATAATAAAGAATGGGTGAAAAAAATGTGTAAGGACTTGGATCTTTCAAATATACAGTCAACATTTGAGTTAGATGGGAAAGAATACCGTTATTATAGACTGCAAGCTTTGGAGGAAATGGGTATTGGTGCTATTTCTCGATTGCCCTTTTCGATTAAGATTTTATTAGAATCCGTACTAAGGCAATATGATGAGAAGGTAATAAAAAAAGAGCATATTGAACTTTTAGCAGATTGGGAGAATCGAAGAGGAAAAAGATTTGAGACGATTCCTTTTCTACCATCAAGAATTATCTTACAGGATTTTACGGGTGTTCCTGTTATTGTTGACCTTGCATCGCTTAGACAAGCGATAGTGGATATGGGAGGTAAACCTGAACAAATTAATCCAAAGATTCCAGTTGATTTAGTAATAGACCATGCAGAACAGGTTGATAAATTCGGCTCACCTGAAGCTCTTTCTTATAATGTAGACAAAGGGTTTGAGCTTAATTACGAAAGATATCAATTTTTTAAATGGGCAACCAAATCCTTTTCAAATTTTCGTGCGATACCACCGTCAACAGCGATTATTCATCAAGCGAACCTTGAATACCTAGCATCAGTCATCACAGAAAGGGAAGAGAATGGGCAATATGTGGCACACCCTGATACTTGTTTTGGTACAGATTCACATACACCTATGGTAAATGGAATAGGGGTATTAGGATGGGGCGTAGGTGGAATTGAAGCAGAGGCTGCAATGCTTGGGCAGCCATCTTTTATACAAATTCCCGAAGTAATTGGTATACATCTGAAAGGGAAGCTGCCTTCAGGAACAACAGCAACTGATTTAGCACTCTATCTAACTAATCTATTACGAAAGAGAAATGTAGTGGGGAAGTTTGTTGAATTCTTTGGTGATGGGGTATCAAGTTTGTCAGGGGCAGATCGTGCAACGGTCTCAAATATGTCTCCTGAGAATGGTGCAACCATTACGATATTTCCAATCGATAAAGAAACCCTGCATTATTTAAAATTAACTGGAAGAACGGAAGAACAAGTACAGCTTGTTGAGACTTATAGTAGGGTAAATGGATTGTTCTATACTCCAGGTGCAATTGAACCGGTTTATACCGATATTATTGAGCTTAATCTAACAGATGTACAGACATTCGTTTCCGGACCAAAGCGCCCACAGGATGTAAATCACCTATCGAAAATAAAGGCGGCTTTTCGAAAAGCTCTGACTTATGAAAAAGGAAACCATGGCTACGGTCTTCATAAAGATGAGATCAATAAAAAAGCTATTATTAAGTATTCAGATGGTCAAGAGGCTGAAATAAAGACCGGAGATATTGTGCTTGCAGCCATTACAAGCTGTACCAACACATCGAATCATTCGGTAATGCTTGCAGCGGGATTATTGGCAAAAAATGCCGTAGAAAGAGGACTTCAAGTACCGCGATATGTAAAAACGAGTCTTTCTCCAGGTTCAAGGGTAGTAGCGGAATATTTACGTCAAGCTGGACTACTTGAGTCTCTAGAAAAGCTTGGATTTTATCTAGTAGGCTTCGGATGCACTACTTGCGTTGGGAATTCAGGGCCATTGCCGGAGGAGGTTGAAAAAGCAATTAAGGAAAATAATCTGGTTGTATCCGGAATCTTGTCTGGAAACAGAAACTTTGAGGGTCGTATCCATCCACTAATAAAGGCGAATTATCTTGCGTCTCCACCGTTAGTCGTGGCTTTTGCGCTTGCAGGTACGATTGATATAGACCTTCGTTCTGAACCGATAGGAAAAGATGTAAGTGGAAAGGACATATTTTTAGATGATCTTTGGCCATCAGACAACGAAATCCAAGAAATTATAATAGAGAAGCTTACACCTCAACTATTTCGGGAGAATAATCAATTCATTTTTACCGGAAATGAGTCGTGGAATAATTTAGAAACAGATGAAAGCAAGCTCTATCAATGGGAAGAAAAGTCAACATATCTTCAAAATCCACCCTATTTTAAAGATATGGTAGGTTTACAAAAGGATATTGAACCTTTACATGGTTTGAGGGTCCTTGCAAAATTGGGGGATTCCATTACTACAGATCATATTTCTCCGGCTGGGGGGACAATCCCAATTAATAGTGTGGCTGGAAAGTATTTACTTGATAAAGGTGTTGAACCGAAAGAATTTAGCTCGTATGGAGCACGAAGAGGGAACCATGAAGTAATGATACGGGGTGGCTTTTCCAATATTCGTCTTAACAATCAAGTTGCACCTGGAACAGAGGGTGGATACACAACGTTTTTCCCAACAGGAGAAGTAATGCCTATTTATGAAGCTGCAATGAAATATCAACAGAATCAAACGGGATTACTAGTAATTGCTGGAATTGATTATGGTATGGGGAGCTCACGCGATTGGGCTGCTAAAGCTACCAAACTATTAGGAGTGAAGGCTATACTTACAGAGAGCTATGAACGTATCCACCGTAGTAATCTAGCACTTATGGGAGTTCTTCCACTGCAATTTAAAGAAGGGGAAAATGCAGGTACATTAGGATTAACAGGTAGAGAAATCTACAATATAGATATGTGTGAAAATGTACAACCTGGACAAATGGTAATGGTTACGGCAGTTGGTGAAGCAGGTGAAATAAAGGAGTTTCAAGTAATGGTACGTTTTGAAAGTGAAATAGAAGTTGAGTATTACCGTCATGGTGGCGTACTTCAAACGGTGCTCTATAATGAGATGCAAGAAAAAATCGAAGCATGACTATCTTACCCTTTCTTAAGAAAGGGTATTTTTTTTACCATAAAAATAGAAAGATAATATTCTTGATTTATTCAGACTATTCTGCATAAAATGAGTATAAAGCAACAACTTTAGCTGTTTTGTAGAAAGGGGTTGTGCAAAGATTAAAGTCTCATTACAAACAAAACTACTTGTTCTCATTATCTCGCTATTATTATTTGTTATTGTTATATTGACTGGTACTTACTCGTATTTTGAGACGAAGCAAACCGAACAGCATATGGGACAGCTAGCTTTACAGGTTGCAACAACTGTTTCCTTCATGCCAGGAATTCAGGAAGCATTTAAATTAGAAAATCCATCTGAAGTCATCCAGCCAATCGTTGAACAAATTCGTGAAGAGGTTGGGGCAGAATTTATTATTGTAGGAAATAAGGAAAGTATTCGCTATTCACATCCACAGGAATGGAAGATAGGCAAAAAGATGGTTGGTGGAGATAATGACAGAGCGTTACTAAAAGGAGAATACTATACATCGAAAGCTGTTGGATCTTTAGGGCCATCCTTACGTGGAAAAGCTCCTATCTTTGATCCGGAAGGAAATATAATTGGTATAGTTTCTGTTGGGTTCATGCAAGAGGATATACAAGCGGTCGTTTTTAATAAATTGATAAAATTTAGTATGATTGCACTGTTAGTTTTAGTACTTGGAATTGGTGGCGGTATTGTTTTAGCAAGAAATATTCGAAAGGATATTCTTGGACTTGAACCTCACCAGATCGCTTCCTTATATAGAGAACGTAATGCCATACTATTTTCGATAAAAGAAGGGATAATTGCAGTAGATGAGAGTGGGAAAATTACATTAATGAACCAAACTGCAATAAATATATTAGGAATAAAAGAGGATTCTATTAATCAACAAATTGAAAAGGTAATTCCGAATACGGAGATGTATAGAGTATTAGAGTCAGGGAAATTTGAAAGTGATCAGGAAATGATCTTAAAGGATAAGGTAGTAATTGTGAATCGGACACCTATAATTGAAAAAGGTAGGATTGTAGGTGTTGTTGCAACTTTTAGGGATAAGACAGAAATCTCAGAAATGGTCAATACCCTTTCAGAAGTCCGAAAATACTCTGAGGATTTACGTGCACAGACACATGAATTTACAAACAAGCTTTATGCTTTATCAGGTTTGCTTCAGTTAGGAGAATATCAGGAGGCAATAGATTTCATTCAAACGGAATCTTCTACTCATCAAATTCAAAGTAGGATTTTACTAGAACAGATACATGACCATAAAGTTCAGGCTATATTATTAGGGAAAATCGGAAAGGCTTCAGAGCATAAAATCAAATTCACCATTGATCCGAATAGTTTTTTAAAAGCGCTTCCAGAACATATTGATTTATCAAAGTTAATTACGATTTTAGGAAATATCATTGATAACGCGTTTGAAGAGGTAATGAAGAGTGATAGCAAAGAAGTTACTTTTTTCACAACCGATATTGGGAATGATATTGTTTTTGAGGTAGCAGACAAAGGAAATGGTATACATGTAGAGAATCAGTCTGACATATTTTCAAAAGGCTTTTCTACAAAAGATGGCAAAAATAGGGGATTTGGTTTAGCAAGTGTGAAACAGGTCGTTACGGAATTAAACGGAACGATTGAAATACAAAACCTACGTAGTGGAGGAGCAGCTTTTTCAATCTTTATACCTAAGAAAATGAAAAATGTTAGCTAAGGGGGGATAGTGTGATTCGAGTTGCGATTGCAGAAGATGATTTTAGAGTTGCATCGGTCCATGAAAGATTTCTTATGAAAATTGAAGGCATTCAAGTAGTTGGTAAAACATTAACAGGGGAAGAAACACTTACGCTCTTAAAAGAAGGACATGTGGAATTATTGCTCCTCGACATTTATATGCAGGATCAGCTTGGAACGGATTTATTACCTATCATACGAAGAGACTTTCCTCAAGTAGACGTAATTATGATTACAGCAGCTTCGGAAAAGGAGTTAGTTGAAACATCTCTACGAAATGGGGTTATTGACTATATTATAAAGCCAGTTACTCTAGAAAGGTTTGTTTCAACTCTTGAAAATTATAAAAAAAGAAGGCAGTTATTAGAAAATAAAACAGAAATAGACCAACATGTAATCGATTCTATTTTAGGATATACAAAATATCAAGTAAAACAAAACGAGGGGATGCCAAAAGGGATTGATCCTTTAACGTTACAAAAGGTAATTGATATTATGAAGACTGTTGGTGATGGAATTTCGGCAGAAGAAATGGGAGAAAAAATGGGAGCCTCTAGAACGACTGCAAGAAGATATTTAGAGTATATTATATCGAGGGGAGAGGCAACGGCTGAGCTGGAATATGGTATCGTAGGTAGACCTGAGAGAAGATATCGTATTCAATAAGAGAAAAAATTTTTATATCGTAATCTATTTATCGTGTTCAAAAGGAACTTAGGGATGATTCTCTAGGTTTTTTTGTTTTTTTATAAATCACTCTTATTACTATCCATGAACAAAATGAACAAAATGTTCAAAAAACACTTTATATTCATTAAATTGAAAACGGTTACATTTTCAAACAAGTTATATATGATTTTTTATAGTGAAGGAACGCATCCTTTACTAGTTTTAAATATTTGGAGGGGGACTTATGAAAAAAATTTTTTCGATTCTTTCCATTCTGTTGCTGTTATTTGTAGTTGCTTGTTCGAATAACTCATCTACGAATAACGCTAGTGAAGGTGAAAAGGAGCCAGATAATTCGGCTGGTAATGAAACAGAAGAAAGCTGGAAGCCAGAGAAATCAATAGAAATTGTGGCACCAGCTGGGGCGGGGGGCGGTTGGGATACAACTGCACGTATGGCTGCAAAAGTATTTGAAGAAGAAAAGATTATTGACCAGGGACTAGGGGTAGTTAACAAGCCTGGAGGAGGAGGAGCAGTAGCATGGGCTTATATTCATTCATTAAAGGATAGCCCATATAACTTATTCGTTACCTCACCACCGATGTTATTGGTTCCATTAAATGGACAATCAGAATTTGATTTTGAGGACTTTACACCACTCGCGAATGTTATTGCAGATTATGCGGCTATTGCAGTGCGTGCAGATGCAAAATGGAATAATTTAAATGAATTATTTGAAGATATGAAGAAGGATCCAGCTAGTATTCCAGTAGTAGGTGCTTCATCTCCTGGTAGTATGGACCATATCCAATTTATAAAAGTTGCTAAGGCTGCTGGAGTAGACATTACAAAGATTAAGTATGTATCAGACCAAGATGGTGGTGCATTAACACAACTTCTAAATGGAAGTGTTGAGGTGTTTTCTACAGGGGTGGCTGAAACAGTAGAACAGGTTAAAGCAGGAAAAATTAAGGTTCTTGGTGTTACATCTGAAGAACGTTTAGAAGGAGAAGTATTAGAAGACTTCCCTACAGTTTTAGAGCAAGGTATCGATGCAACCTTTGTAAACTGGAGAGGTTTCTTCGGACCACCAGAAATGGATCCAGCTGCAGTGAAATATTATGAAGAGAAATTTAAAGAGTTGAGTGATTCAGACGCATGGGCTGAAATTCGTAAGCAATACGGATGGGCTGAAATGTATATGAATCATGAAGAATATAAGAAATTCCTATCCGAGGAAAGAGATTCAATGAAAGCACTTCTTGATGAATTAGGAATAGGAAAATAAGGTGAGAGTAAGGAGCCGATGAATATAATTCATTGGCTCCTTTAAAAAAGGTGGTGCACATATGTTAAATACTGTGAATAAAAAAATATCGCTTATACTTGCAATCGTATCAATCTGCTATTTAGTGTTGAGCTTTCGTTTGCCGGCTTATCCATACGTTCCAGTCGATTCAGATGCTGTTCCTATCACTCTAGGTTTTATATTGTTACTCCTATCTATCTTTCTTTACTTTCAGAAAGATAATCATTCAGAGGGGAAGTCAAAGATTCCTACTAGTGAAAAGAAAGTAATACTTACTGTCCTCGGATTTGTATTGCTGTTTGTGATTCTTCTTGAACCTTTAGGATTTATTTTAACTACTACTTTATTTCTTTATGTAAATTCATGGTTTTTGGGATACAAAAAATGGATTAGTAATTTGATAGTTTCGTTAGCAATCCCTTTCGTTATCTACTTTTTATTTAGTTCATTCTTACAAATTCAACTACCTAAGGGAATACTGCCTTTTTAGAAAGGGGGAAGCACAATGGATATATTTGATGGAATACTTACAGGGTTTAAGGTTGCGTTAAGTTTTGAAGGATTGTTATTTGTTTTCCTTGGGGCCGTGATTGGGACGTTAATTGGAATGATACCGGGATTAGGCCCAATAACAGCAATTGCTGTTATGATTCCAATCACATATGGAATGGACCCTGCAATGGCGTTATTACTGATGGCAGGTGTTTATTATGGAGCAGCTTACGGTGGTGCTGCATCGTCAATCTTATTGAATGCTCCTGGGGAATCAATGTCTGTACCAACAACGTTTGATGGATATCCTTTGGCAAAACAGGGGAAAGCAGGAAAGGCATTAGCTATTGCTGCAATTGCTTCCTTTGTCGGAGGTACGATAAGTGTCATATTATTAACACTATTTGCTCCAGTACTTGCAAACCTAGCGATATCATTTGGACCGACAGAGTATTTTGCATTAATGCTTATGGGTCTGATGACAGTATCGAGCTTTTCGGAAGGATCAACAGTAAAAGCGCTCATTTCCGCAACACTTGGATTCATGGTTGCAACAATAGGAATAGATGGTCAAACTGGAACAACAAGATTTACATTCGGTAATGTAAATTTGTTAGAAGGCATTGACTTTTTAGTAATTGCTTTAGGTTTATTTGCATTAGCTGAAGTCAGTTCACTTATTTTTGAACGTAGAGAGAGTGGCAATTATTCAAGTAAACTTGGCAGCCTTCGTCTGTCAAAACAGGAATATAAAGAACTGGCTGGACCAATGGGAAGACAGTCAGTTATGGGGTTCTTAATTGGAGTTTTACCAGGTGCAGGTGGGACGATTGCATCCTTCCTGGGATATATTTCTGAAAAGAAGCTTTCGAAAAAGCCACATGAATTTGGAAAAGGATCGATTGTTGGATTAGCTGCACCAGAAGCTGCAAATAATGGGGCTTCAAGTGGTGCCTTCGTACCTTTACTAAGTTTAGGGATACCTGGTTCGGGAACAACTGCAGTCATGTTAGGTGCCTTGATAGTATTAGGAGTACAACCAGGTCCACTCTTAATGAATGATCACCCAGATGTGTTTTGGGGAGTCATAGCTAGTATGTATATTGGGAATATTATCCTGCTTATTTTGAATTTACCGTTAATCCCATATATCTCTAAAATTTTGAAAATTCCACGTCCAATGCTTATTTCATTGGTAATTATCTTTTGTATCATCGGAGTTTATGGAATAAGTTTTAGAACGTTTGATTTATTTTTACTAGTCATATTCGGTATCTTAGGATATTTTATGTCGTATTTTAAGTTTCCAGCAGCCCCAATGTTATTGGCATTCATTCTTGGTGGCATGATGGAGCAATCACTCCGACAAGCTTTAACAATTTCAGATGGAAGTTTGCTCATTTTTGTACAAAAACCAATTTCATGCGCACTTCTACTTGTTGCTGTCCTTTCATTTATTGTTCCTATTATTCGAACTAAAAGAAAGAAAACCAACATAGAAGATTCTATCAATCACAATTTATAAATCTTTGAAAGGTAGGCTAAATCATGCAAGAAATCAAAACAAATCCAAATCTTAAAACAGATGAAATCATTGAAAAAATTGCGGACTATGTGTTACATCAACCTATTGAAAGTGAACTAGCGATTGAAACTGCAAAGTATGTTCTAATAGATACTCTTGGATGTGGCTTTTTGGCGCTTAGATATCCAGAGTGTACGAAGCATTTAGGTCCAATCGTTCCAGGCACCGTTGTTCCAAATGGAAGCAGAGTTCCTGGTACTCAGTTTGAATTAGATCCTGTGCACGCAGCTTTCAATATAGGCTGTGCCATTCGTTGGCTGGATTACAATGATACGTGGCTAGCGGCTGAATGGGGGCATCCATCCGATAACCTAGGGGGAATTTTGGCAGTAGCTGATTATATTAGCCGAAAACAAATTGCTGAAGGAAAAGAACCACTTAAAATGGATACTGTGCTTGAAGCTATCGTAAAAGCACATGAAATTCAAGGAGTTCTAGCTTTAACGAACAGTTTGAATCGTAAAGGGTTAGACCATGTTCTTTTTGTGAAAATTGCAAGTACCGCTGTAGTCACTGCAATGCTTGGGGGAACTAAGGAAGAGGTAATGAATGCTCTTTCCAATGCTTGGATTGATAACTCAAGCTTACGAACCTACCGTCATTTTCCCAACACAGGTTCTCGAAAATCATGGGCAGCTGGTGATGCAACAAGCCGTGCGGTTCGCCTAGCATTAATGGCTGTGAATGGAGAAATGGGGTACAAGACGGCACTATCCGCTCCAAACTGGGGCTTCCAGGATGTTTTATTTGGTGGGGAAGAAATTACATTAAGTAGACCATTACAATCCTATGTAATTGAAAATATCTTATTTAAAATTGCATATCCTGCAGAATTCCATGGTCAAACCGCTGCTGAATGTGCAGTTGAACTCCATCCACAAATCATGAATCGGGTAGATGACATTGATAAAATAGTGATAACATCTCATGAATCAGCGATTCGAATTATCGATAAAACAGGACCATTACATAATCCAGCAGATCGTGACCATTGTATCCAGTATATTACGGCGATTGGCCTACTATTTGGAACAATCAACGCAGACCATTATGAAGAGGAAACAGCTAGAGATCCGAGGGTGGACCTATTACGTGAAAAAATGGAAGTAGTAGAGAATAAACAATATAGTGAAGATTATTTAGATCCAAATAAGAGATCTATTGCAAATGCTGTTCAAATCTTCTTTAAGGACGGAACCTCTACATTAAAAATTGAAAGAGAGTATCCACTTGGACATCGTTTTAGACGGGATGAGGGGATTCCATTATTAGAAAGAAAATTTGTAAATAATTTAGAAACGCGCTTTCCGCAGAAGCAGGTCAAAGAAATCTATGAATTATGTGCGGATTTGGAAAAGCTATCCAAAACAAATGTGAATGACTTTATGTCGAAGTTAGTTATCTAAAATTGTGTGTTCAAAAAGAAGGATGAAAAGGACCAAGAAGTTCGAGGCGGCGAAGCTTTGAGTACCGGAGCGTATGCAAATAATACGTGAGGAACGGAAAAGCAAGCCAACGAAGAAATTCGATGTGTCATTTTCACCGGACTTTTTGAACATCTCTAAAAGACGATTAGTTCAGGTGAGGTGAATAAAATGGCTTGGATTGTAGACAAAGAACGAAGTCAGGAAGAGCTAGCTTCTGCTTTTCGTAAAAAAATAGAAGATCCCACCATTCTACAAATACCAGGAGCGCATGATGGTATAAGTGCACTTATTGCCAAGAAGGCAGGTTTTGAAGCAATATATTTGTCTGGAGCGGCATATACAGCAAGTAGAGGACTTCCAGATTTGGGGATTGTAACTTCTGAAGAAATTGCAGCTCGTGCAAAAGACTTAATTCGTGCATCTGATTTACCACTTTTAGTTGATATTGATACGGGCTTTGGAGGGGTTCTCAATACCGCAAGAACTGCTCGAGAAATGGTGGAAGCAAAAGTAGCAGCAGTACAAATTGAGGATCAGGATTTACCAAAAAAATGTGGGCATCTTAATGGGAAAAAACTAGTGAGTCCAGAGGAGATGGCTCAAAAGATAAGAGTAATAAAAGAAGTCGCTCCAACGTTACTTGTTATTGCAAGAACAGATGCTGTTGCAGTGGAAGGTATAGATTATGCAATAGAGCGTGCAAATCTATATTTGGAAGCTGGAGCCGATGCGATATTTCCTGAAGCACTCACATCAGAGGATGAGTTTCATAAGGTGAAAAGTATGGTGAATGCCCCATTATTAGCGAACATGACTGAGTTTGGAAAAACTCCTTATTACAGTGCCAATGAGTTTGAAATGTTCGGATACAGTATGGTGATTTATCCGGTCACTTCCCTAAGAGTTGCAGCAAAAGCAGTAGAAGATGTATATACCGAAATTAAAAGCACAGGTACACAGAAGGAATTTTTAAACAGAATGCAAACGAGAAAAGAATTATATGAAACAATCAGTTACTACGACTTTGAAAAATTAGATTCAGAAATTGCGAAAACTGTATTGTCCGAAAAGTAATGGATAAGGAAAGTGAAGGTATAAATAATCTACCTCACTTTCTTTTTTTACGTGTTAGCTTTAAGTTGAACTCATTGTATGGGGGTAAATTTGGATGATTGATTTAAGGAGCGATACGCTAACAAAGCCTACGGAATCAATGCGAAGGGCTATGTATGAAGCTGTAGTAGGTGATGATGGAAGAGTGGATCTAGAAGGCAAAGGGGAAGATCCAACCGTTAATGCCCTAGAGAATTTGGCATCGAAAATCACGGGTAAGGAAGATGCAATGTTCTGTAACAGTGGTACGATTGCTAACATTATCGCTTTGGTGACGTACTGTCAAAGAGTAGAAACGGTTGCGATAAGCAAATATAACCATATTTATTATAGTGAAAGATCCCCTTTCATGGAGGAATACTTTGGTTTAAAACCAAGCTTTTATGATATTGATGAAAAAGGTGTTCCTGACCTTCAGAGCTTACATTCTATTTTTATGGATGGAGCTAGTAAACTCTTATGTTTAGAGAACTCAAATAATTTTAAGGGTGGAACATGCATGTCTGTCCAACAAACAGAAGAAATATGTTCAGCTGCCAAAAAATATAAGATTCCTGTACATATGGATGGTGCAAGGATTTTTAATGTTGCATCCTATTATGACATACCAGTGAAGGAATTACTGAATTCAGTTGATTCCGTTATGTTTTGTTTATCAAAAGGGTTAGGTGCTCCGATAGGATCACTTCTGTGTGGGAGTAAGGAATTTATCGGAAGAGCAAGGGGGATTCGCAAATTGCTCGGGGGAGGAATGCGCCAAGCGGGTATAGTAGCTGCTGCTGGAATAATAGCACTTCAAGAGGAAGTTGAAAGACTTAAAGAGGATCATAAGCTAGCGAAGTTGCTAGCTAGTAAACTTGTAACTAATAAAAAAATAAAGATAGACCCCGAACTAGTTGATACAAATATTGTCACTGTTGATGTTTCACCAAGTGGTTACTCCGCAAAGAAATTTGAAGTGGACCTTGAAACATACGGATTAAAGGTAAAAAGTATGTCGGAACAATATGTAAGAATGACGACATACCGTGGGATAACACTCGACGATATAGAAAATGCAGCTACGATATTCAATGACTATTGTACAAAATTATGAAGCCTCCCTATATAGGAGGCTTTGAGTTTTTTACTCGTTATTATGTTCAGCAAGCTAATATGTACCAAATATATCAACCATTATTTTATCTGCAATTAAAGCATATTGATCTCCTTTAAAGTGAATTCCGTCACTTAGATTACCTTTAATCGGAATATCCGTACCATTTACATATTTGACTTTTTCTTCTTGTGCTAAAGTTTTAATTGTATTTGTATAGTGTATTTGAGTTTTATTTGCGTTATTTTTTTTACTGGTTATGGTTGTTGAGGATATGATAACAACTTCAATTCCTTTTTCTTTGATCATTTGTAGTAATTGTCGATTGTTTTCTTTATATTGGTCAATAAGGACTGGGAGCGCATTTGGGCTATATTTATTATGGCCCCTTGCATCATTTATACCAAACATAGAGATTACTAGGTCTGGAGAAAAGATTAGAACCTCCTCTTCAATATTTTCTAGTGCCTGAATTGAAGTCCAGCCAGGATGACCTTTATTAATAACTGTTATGTTATTATAGCCATACTTTTTTCTGAGCTCTTTTTCTAGAACCTTAGGATATGGATTTTTTACTTGTCTTACATTACCTCTTGTAGCATCCCTACCATATCCCCATGTAATTGAATCACCATAGGCTACAATGGTTACAGGTTGTTTATTTTTAAGTTTTTGAATCACTGAAGTCTCAAAGCTTGATTTTGATTCTTGACTAGATGCTTTACTTTTTTGATGTATGGTTAACGGTTCAATTGTTTTGTTAATATCAGTTCCATTACCTCCAAATAACATCAACACACATATGATTATAAATATAAAATTAAAAAGGTACATTCTTTGGGACTTCCTCATGTAAATCTCCTTCTCTGTGAGATGTACTATTACTATTTGCAAATGATTTGAAAATTACAACATAACTTTATGACGATTTTATGGGTCGAGATTTTCTATACAGGTGAAGTGTTAAAGGGACAGCAGAAAAACCGTTACAGTACTATGATTTCATAATGCTAGATAACTTAACATCAGATGATTCTAGTTATTAAGTTGGAAAAGGAGTGCTACTCAGAAATTTTAAGGCAAGAGGAGCGAGCTCTTATAAATAACTAGAAACGTTAGTAGCTAGAAAACTCAAACTCTTATCTGAGTTTGGGTTCTTTTTTGCTTTTTGTCAAAAATAGTCTTGGGAAAGAAGAGTGATAGTCAAATAGGTACTTTTCGTAAACTTTGTTGCTCTATGTACCGGTTTAGTGGTGAATACTGTCTGCTGTGATGAATTCAAGAAAACGATGTGAAGGCTGCCGTGATAGGGAAAAGTTTTTTGGTGATTTGTTTGATGAATAAGTATCCAACAAGGAGAGGATCAGTTGCTTTTAAATTGAAGGTTGGACAAGGTCTCGCGTCCCAGATAAGAGAAACCGCCGTCGGGTTTGACAGCGGTTACTTCTTAGATTTACTTAGCTGTTAGTTGAGCTTTCTTTTGGTTAGCCATCTTAAGATCAAAGCGATCAGCATTCATTACCTTGACCCATGCAGCGATAAAGTCACGTACAAACTTCTCTTTGTTATCGTCTTGAGCGTAAACTTCTGCAATAGCACGTAGAACTGAGTTTGAACCAAACACTAGGTCAACTCTAGTTGCTGTGCGCACTACTTCACCTGTTTTGCGATCATATCCTTCATAGACGTTTTCTCCTACAGGCTTCCACGCCACTCCCATGTCAAGCAAGTTAACAAAGAAGTCATTTGTGAGTTGGCCTACACGATCAGTGAATACACCGTGCTGTGTGCCGCCGTAGTTTGTACCTAGAACACGCATACCGCCAATAAGAACAGTCATTTCTGGTGCAGTAAGGTTTAAGAGTTGAGCCTTATCAACTAGGAGCTCTTCTGGACTTACACTATATTGCTTCTTTTGATAATTGCGGAAGCCATCAGCAATAGGCTCTAGTACTTCAAAGCTTTCTACATCTGTTTGCTCTTGAGTTGCATCGCCACGTCCAGGAGTAAAAGGAACGGAAACATCAAAGCCTGCATCTTGTGCAGCTTTTTCTATTGCCGCGCTACCGCCAAGTACAATTAAATCAGCTAGGCTAACATTCTTATCTAGATCCTTTTGAATGCCTTCAAGCACTTGAAGCACTTGTGTAAGTTGTTCCGGTTGGTTTACTTCCCAATCCTTCTGTGGAGCAAGACGGATACGTGCGCCATTAGCACCGCCACGATGATCTGAGCCACGGTAGGTACTTGCAGAAGCCCAAGCAGTTGTTACCAGCTTGCTGACTGTAAGTCCTGAGTCAAGGATTTTTGCTTTAATTTCAGCTATGTCAGCATCAGTTAAATCGTAGTTACCAGATGGTACGGGATCTTGCCAGATGAAATCTTCTTCTGGAACTTCTGGACCTAGATATCTTGCTTTTGGACCCATGTCACGGTGTATTAACTTGAACCATGCACGAGCAAATACATCTGCGAACTCATCTGGATTCTGATGGAAACGACGAGCAATCTTTTCGTATTCTGGATCATGAAGCAATGCCATGTCAGCAGTGGTCATCATCGTTGGCACTTTAATAGATGGATCTTCTGCATCTGGTGCAAGATGCTCCTCAGCAGGATCTACAACAAGCCATTGCCATGCACCTGCAGGACTCTTTGTAAGCCACCATTGATATCCAAACAATAGATCAAAGTAACCATTATCCCATTGCGTTGGATTAGCAGTCCAAGCACCTTCTATACCACTTGTGATGGTATCACGACCTTTTCCTGAACCGTATGTACTTTGCCAGCCTAAGCCTTGAGCTTCAATAGGAGCGGCCTCTGGCTCTGGACCAACATGAGATGCATCTCCTGCACCGTGTGCCTTACCAAAAGTATGACCGCCAGCTATTAGGGCAACTGTTTCTTCATCGTTCATTCCCATACGTGCAAAGGTTTCACGAATGTCGCGAGCAGAAGCAAGAGGATCTGGTTTACCGTTAGGACCTTCTGGATTAACATAGATAAGCCCCATCTGAACGGCAGCAAGAGGATTTTCAAGATCACGCTCGCCTGTGTAACGATTATCACCTAACCATTCTGTTTCATTACCCCAATAGATGTCTTCTTCTGGATGCCAAATGTCTGCGCGTCCTGCTCCAAAACCAATTGTCTTACCACCCATGGATTCAATCGCGACATTACCTGCTAGAACAAGCAAGTCTGCCCAAGAGATCTTGTTACCATACTTTTGCTTAATCGGCCATAGGAGTCGTCGAGCTTTATCAAGGCTAGCGTTGTCCGGCCAGCTGTTAAGTGGTGCAAAACGTTGGTTACCAGTTCCACCGCCACCTCGGCCATCACCTGTACGGTATGTACCAGCAGCGTGCCAAGACATACGGATAAAAAATGGACCATAATGTCCATAGTCAGCAGGCCACCAATCTTGACTGTCTGTCATTAAATCTTGAAGATCCTGCTTAAGAGCATTGTAGTCTAACTTGTTAAACTCTTCTACATAATCAAAGTCTTCTCCCATAGGGTTTGATTTTCTGTCATGCTGATGAAGAATATTCAGATTTAACGCATTTGGCCACCAATCTCGATTAGTTGTCCCACTTGATTTGTTACTAGTAGCACCCCCGTGAAACGGGCAACCTCCGATGTTACCATTGTCTTTAGCTTCCATATTTTTTATCCTCCTTTTATATAAGTTTAGTAATTTATCATTTTGCACCTAGTTTTATGAAACTAGAATGAAAATAATTGTTATTATATAATAATTATAATAAAGGACTGAATAATTTGAAAGAAATAAGATTATGAGAATGAGATTATTTTTATTATTACAACTAGAAGACCTATCATAATCTTGAAAGTAGTACTAAATGATGAAGTTTCATAAGTAAGTAAAAACGTAGTTTTTAACTATTTCTGTTGGGACACAGCGAAAAGCTAGATTGAATTACAAATATAATACATTTGCTTCTATAGGACTTCTTAAAAGAAGATCAAGAATTTATGCCGGGCAACAGAATACTTTAGTAAGGAGTTTAGCTAATCATGATAAACACTTTTATCTAAGCAACAGAAGTAAAATAGTGGAAGATCGTAAGATAATGAGAATGTATGCAACTTTTAGAAGAATATTGCTAACATACTTGTAACGTATAATAAACTTTTTAAAAAATTGTAATATTCCCTCATATTACCATTATAATGAAAAAAATTAATAGTAGGCAAGTCACAAGGGTTGCAATTAAGAGGTTCATACTATAAGAATTAGTTGTCCATATTGTTTTAAATAGAATCGAAAAGATTGTTTTAAACCTGACCAAGAATAATTGAGTTGAATGCCTATAAACATTGATATGACAGTGTTTGCAGGCGTTTTTTTGTTTCTTGAAAGAGGCTAAATAGCATTATCAATGATTATCTGGTTAAAGTGTTAGACCCATACCATCTTCATAGTAATGAATATAGAGTAAAACTAATAAGAAAATGGTCTCTAACCATGATAGGTTGGCATTTCGTTTTACTAAGATCCACACCCATTTATAGAAAAAAGACATATCATAACAGGGCAATTCATTTGGTCATTTTTATAACAGTTATAAAAAGTCACTTTTTTTGTGCAATTTAATATGACTTCTTCATTACTATTTTCACTACTGAATGAAATTTATCTTATTTAAAATTTGAATGTAAACAAAATGCAAAGGGGAAAAAAATGAAAAATCCATATGTAAGAATTGTATTTACTACTATCGTCAATTCCGCTTTAAGTATTTTATTAATGCAGTTTGTATTACCGATTATTGGGATAAAAATATCGAAATCGAGATATTTTTAACAAAAGATGAGCCTAAAAAAAATGATTTAACTCACCCATATGACTTAACGAAACGAGAAATTGAATTGCTTAGATTATTGGCTAAAGGAATAAGGAACCAAGAAATAGCTGAAAAATTATTTTTGTCAGAAGGTACAATAAAAAATTACATTTCTAATATTTATTCGAAACTTGAAGTTCACTCAAGGAAAGAGGCTGCAAAAAAAGCACTAAATGAGAGAATTATATAGATAAAAATAAACACTTTTTTATGGTGGGAAAAATGGAATAATCTCCATTTGATGATGTGAATCTTGTTTCTACATATTATGAGAATAACGAAAGGTGTACAAAAGAAGAATTTTTACTAACATTAAAGCAGAAGGAATCAATCAAAGCATCTTTGTGGCCCTTTAATGATAATGTGAAAGCTATTATTAAATGTAAATAAGTGATTTAGTTGGAGCTATAAATGGTCATTGATATTTCAATTAATAATTCTTCAATACGAAAACACAGCAATATATTTTTTACTGAAAAGTGGGGATAAAATCTCCACTTTTTTTTCATGAGAAAATCTTATATGATGTGGTACCTTTCATAGGAAAATGAGTATACAATAAGTCATAATTATTCTAAAGGCATATCAATTTCACGTTTGAACAACTACTTTTTTCCACTGGTATTTCCTCTTATGTTTCTTAAGCACTTCTTCAAAAAACTTTTAGTCACTATTATATTTATCAATCAATACAGCTATATAACAGCATACTCAGTATACAAAAAATATGACATTTTCTCACTTCAAAATATTACTTTTTATATTTAGGATAAAAATGGTGAGTTTCTTAAAAGCAGAAATGATTTATATATTAAAATTTTTTATAGCGGGGCGAAAAAGATGGTAATCTCAATAAGAAAATGGTTTTGGATTGATTACGTAATAATGGGGTTAAGAACATACTGGTTTATCTTGCTTTTTGCAGGAATGACTGGCCCATTTGCAGGCAGGGAATTTAAAGAACAAGCAGGGTTTATAACAATATGGCTTTTATTAGCTCTATTAATACCTTTGTTTTTTTGGCAACCAGGAAAGATGAGTCCGCATCTATTTATTCTTTTTGAATATTTACTTACCGGTGGACTTTGTATATATTATATGTTTTCTCTGCAGCAAACAACATCTATGCTTACCATACCTGCCTTAATAGTAGGTTTTGTTTCTGATCGTCGGATGTGGTATTGGTCGGCACCAACATTCATCTTTATTTTCTTATATATGAAGCTGCTTGTTCCATTGCCGTGGGGAGATGTAATTACACAAACCATATATTTGCTAACTTTATATGGAATAGGTTTTTTGATTCACTTTTTAATAGGGACAATTGATAGGGTAAATAGATTGGTAGAAGAAGTGGGACAGAAGAATAAGGCTTTAACACAGTATGCGGAACAGGTGGAACAGCTAGCACTCCTTGAAGAAAGGCACCGATTAGCAAGAGAGTTACATGATTCAATTGGTCATCGGTTTACATCCATAATTACAAGTCTAGACGTGGCTGTTGAATTAATCAATGTAGATACCAATGGTACTAAATCAAGATTAATTAACCTAGCTTCCTATACTCGTAATGGTTTAGATGAAATTCGGAGGAGTCTTCATCATATTGCACCGGATGATGAGAATTCTCCATTGTCAATAAGAATTCAATCTTTGATTATGAATTATGTAGAGCATACAGGTACTTCGATTCCCTTCATCGTGGAAGGTGATGAGGTTTATATGAGTAGAAATATCAATTTGACCATGGTTCGTTGTTTACAGGAATTAATGACAAATGCGAGCCGTCATGGAGCGGCAACTCATATTGATATTACACTAACTTACCAAATAGATAAGATCATCTTAAAAGTGAAGGATAACGGAAAAGGGTTTGATGGTAAGAAGAGAGGCTTTGGGTTGACAGCTATGAATGAACGATTTGAAATGCTAAATGGCAGATTAGTCATTGATTCGTCTCCATTCAATGGGACTAGAGTGATAGGTACAATCCCGATTGGAGGACAAATATGCAAACAATTAAAGTGCTAATCATTGAAGATCAGGAAATAGTAAGAGAAGGTTTGCAGATCCTATTAAACCTACAGAATAAGATTGAAGTGATAGGTACGGCAGATAATGGTAAAAATGGAATTGTCTTATGTGAGCAATTAAAGCCAGATGTTATTTTAATGGATATAAATATGCCTGTCATGAATGGAGTTTTAGCTACTCAGATAATAAAAGAAAGATGGCCGGATATCAAAGTTATCATTTTAACTACTTATCAAGAAATTAATTACGTGGTTGATGCCCTCAGTGTAGGTGCAGAAGGGTTTCTTTTAAAAGCTATTAAACCATCTGATCTTGCAGATGGAATAAGATTAATATGTAACGGAGGGACATTAATTCCTCCTCATGCTGCCCAAGCGATTATTAAAGAATATAAAGAACTAAAAAACATTAATATAGAAAAAGTAGGCATTAGTAAAGAAACAAAACTAATTGAAAAGAGTTTTATTAACAAATTTTCGTTGACCGAAAGGGAGTCACAAGTTCTACAATTAATTGCCGAGGGATACAGTAATTTCAAGATATCTCAGACATTATTCTTATCAGAAGGAACAGTCAAAAATTATATCTCATCTATTTACTCGAAATTGGAAATTAGTAATCGAAAAGAAGTAGTAAAATTTATTCATCAAGAAAGAAAAACTGTTCTGTAAATGTTATGACTTAAAGTCATGGATATACTTTTATTATTACTTTTAGTTACTATTTGTTTTTGCCTTTTCACTGTAATTTATATCTATAAAGAATTATAAAGGGGATTTATACAGTGAAAAGAGTAAACGAATATGTACTAAAATTATTCATCATTTTTGCTTTTCTATTTGCAAGCTTCCCAGTGTCAGTATTTGCGGAAGTAACAACTAAGTCAGCTTTCCTTAATAAGGAGGAAGTTGAGTCCTTTGTGAATAACTATTATGGTTCCAATTTTAAAAATAAGAAAGCTTTTGGTGAAATGTCCATAACTGTTGTTCACCAAAATAACTTATTATATCAAAATGGTTTCCAAGAACCGAGTTCAAAGGTTGCTGGAGACTTGGTTCATAAAAATTTCTATCTAGGCTCCATTGCCAAAACTATCACAGCAATCGCGGTTATGCAATTGGTGGAGAAAGGAAAATTAGATTTAGAAAGTGATATAAATAGTTATTTAAAGGATATTAAAATCAAGAATCCTTTTCAAAAAAAGGTCACATTGATAGATTTATTAACCTACTCCGCAGGGTTTGATGAGCCGAATCCACCAGAATATGTAACTGAAAAAGAGCAACAACTGTTGCTTAAGGAATATTTGATAAAGTATCAGCCTCCGATTGTTAGAGAACCAGGAACAAGTGTGATGTATGATAATTATGCTTATAATCTAGCAGGATATATTGTGGAACAAGTTTCTGGTATTCCATTCAACGATTATGTGAGACAAAATATTTTGCTCCCACTAGGAATGGAGCAATCTAGCTTTAGAGTAAACAAGAGCATATTTCAGGATATGGTTAAAGGGTACTCGGCTCCAGGTGAAGAACAGCCGTTTTTTTATACGGTAGCAAAGGATTTGCCAGATGGAGGGCTAGTCTCTACTGGCAGTGATATGTCTCATTTTATGCAGATGCTTATAAATAAAGGAATGTTTAGAGAAGAGAGAATCATTTCAGAGGCTTCTTATAATGCAATTGTAAAAGAAAGATTCCCTATGACAGGCTTTGGATTAGATATTCTTTATTACAAGAATCACAAGGTAATCAGGAAAGGTGGAGACCTTGGAAATTACCACTCGGTATATTGGGTACTACCTGATCATCACATAGGGATTTTTATCGCAGTATCAGGATTTGCAGGAGATTTCTCTGACTTTATTAAAAAATTTGTCGATCATTTCATTGACGGTACCTTTTTAGATAAAAACGCAACACCTGACATACAACAATCAAGAGAAGAGCTTAATGAACTAGCTGGCACCTATCAGTATATTAGGCAGTCGGAGTCCACCTATCGAAAAATTATTAACTTTTTTAGGGATTATTCACAAATGAAAGTAGAGATGGTGGATAAAGGAAAGCTAAAAATCCATTTCATGGGACAGGAGAGAGAATTTGTTCAGCTCAATGAGCAGGTGTTTAAAGAAGTAGGAAATGAGGAAACACTGGGAAATAATAATCAACTAACCATTTTTAAGAATTATGACCGGATCTATTTACAAATGCCAGAAGAAGCATCCTTTTTCAAAAAAGTTAATTGGTATGACCAACTAAGTCTTCATTTGGCACTTTTTATAGGTTTAACTGTTCTATTTCTTATATTTACAGGTTATTTGTTTTTGGCAAAGACAAAAATAGGGAAAACTAAAATACGAATAATAGCCTCTTGGAATTGTTTATTTTATTTTATGTTTCTTCCAATTTTACTTTTTACTGCAATGCAAATAATGGGAGGAGCTAGCCAACATCTTATGTATATACCTCTAGCTATTCCTATTTTGGGCTCACTATCAACCGCCTTGTTGATAACTATGTTAATCAAAGATTGGTCCAGCTACAAATATATTTACAAAGTAGTATATATAATTCTTTGTGCGATGTCATTACTTTATATTGCTTTATTAAATTATTGGAATCTATTTTTCTAAGTTGTTCCAAATTATCAGAACTAACGATAAGATAGTTTGTTGAAATCATTATCCAACAGAATTGCTTATAAAGGATGTAAAAAAAAGCTGTATGAAAACTAAATATTCTCCCTATTTTTATTGAAGTTATTAAATTGTCGAAGTAAGTTATATCATAAGAAAATGCATGAAAATGTCCCCTAAACCGTAAAAGGATTCAGGGGATATTTACTCGGAAGTATACTCGTTCTGGATTATTTACAGATTATTACCTTTTTTATTTTAAAATGAGTAACCATGTTAACAACTTCCTTAAAATTTTACGTTCTTAGTCGAACATAGTACCAACTAAATAAAACATTCATTGACAAACTAACTAACGTTAGTTAAAATTTGACTATTAATATAATACGGGGTGTATCATGAATAAGGGAAATATAGAGACTAATGTTTTAAATGTTAATTTATCGTTGAAACAAGAAAGAATAGGTAGCAGAATTGTAATTTCTTTGTTAATGCGAACTTTTCTATTTTTTATTTTCGGAGCTATTATTGTCGGACTATTTACAATGAGTGGATATGACAATCCTCTAAAGGAGGCAGAAAAGTGGTGGCCTTTCCAGGCAATCTTAACCAACATCACAACTTTTTTTATTCTAAGACAGTTACTTAAAAAAGAGGGAATTCAGTATAGAAGTATTTTTAATTTCAAAAAGGGGAGAGCTTGGAAAGATATTAAGGAAACAATCTGGTTATTACTAATTGGTATTGCTTTAGGAGCAATTCCATTGTACATATTCTCATACCTTTTATTAGGGTCTTTTATACCACCAGATACAATGTTCCAACCCATTCCAAGTTGGGCTCTAGTTATTGCTGTTATAATTTTCCCTTTATCAAACGGACTAGTAGAGACACCTACTTATATTGGGTATGCACTTCCACGTATTTATAAAGTATCAAAAAAATTATGGATTGCAATTATTATTGCAGGTATAGCCCTAGCCTTACAACATATAGCATTACCTTTAGTTTTTGATATACCTTACATGGCGTGGAGATTCCTTTCATTTCTACCACTTGCAATTGGTTTAGGGTTTATTTTTACAAAAACGAATAGGTTGCTTCCAATAGCGGCTGCTCATTTCTTGATGGACTTACAGTTAATCATTCAATTATGGCTCATGACGGTAAAATAAATGAGCTTATACTTTTCCTTATCAAATAAATTGAAGGGAGTTATAAAAGGTGGAAAGTAATAATGGGGTTCAAATTTGTTAACTCACCATTATGGCTTTCAGTTATTAAGAATAACTTAAATAACTTTGTGAAATATTGTTCTTAAACAAACTGGAACGAGAGTTTAAGATCTAGCTGTCATTGGGTAGCAATTTGTTATTGTACTAACGGAGCAGGATAGTTGAATAAGAAGAAAACATGCACTAATGTCGAAGTAGAATCAAATTGCGAAGTAAAGAGGACTAATACAAAGGGTATAGAATTCAACACAAAAAAACTAGAGAGAAACAGATTCTCCCTAGCAAATAGGCAAAGGACTTATTTTTCCTAACCCTAATTAATTTTAACATTAAGAACTTATATGAAATGGTGGTAATTAATAGGAGTATACTAGATGGAAAATTTAAGATCTAAACACAGCAATTTAGGGAATGAGTAAATATACTACACCCATAGTAAGGGATAATTGGAAGAAATATGTGTAGAACAATCAAGATGAAAAGATATAGGTTAAGGTTTATTTTTTAATTATGTATTGATAGAGAGTAATCAATTTATCTTACTTCTGGCTACATTTTAATGTGCATTCACTTTTAATTCCAGTCTTAATTGAACAATCAATCATTTCATTTCTAAGCTTATTTATTTGTTTCATAAGTTCCGTGGTATTATTATAATTAGTTTTCATAAAAGATTATCCCCATCAGAAAAATTATTTCGGAGTTCGAATTATGTTAAATATCTTTTAAGAAGTACAGTCGTTCGACAAAACTTCCTAAAATATTACATTTTCTGATGGTGAAAGTTTCTACTTTGATTGATGTAAGTTTATTTTTACAAAGAGCTTTTGGAACACAAAATTAACAAAGGCATTCGTGATGAGTAATAAAAAAAATTGGAATGAACTTACTTTTAATTTAAAAAAATTTATCTTCCTAAATATCTTAATCCCAGGATAGGCATAAAGGAAATCAGCAATGATGTTAATTAAGGAATAAAGATAAAAATTACCCTTGGATAAATGGAAGATCCATAAATTAGAAAAGAAGTATGGACCAATAACTAATGATAGTGCAGTACTTGTCATGCCTTTTTGGCCATTCTTAACTTTCCATAACTTGTGAGTGGTAAAATATAAAATTTCTGCGAGTAAAGTAGCTGATGAAAATAAAGTAACAGGCAAGTATTTAACTAAGGACTTTTTAGGAATGAAAAATGCCGAAAATACTGAGATTAATACTAAAAGAAATTTAAGTACATTATGTGTCATTTAATCAATCCTTTGAGTTTTTTTTAGTTTGAATTTAATTGATTTTACTTATACACACAAGATTAATTACGTCGCAGTTCGAATGTATTGTGAAGAAATGTACTTAAGCCAAAGGGTGCGTTAATCCAAGAAGCATTAACCACCTTTTTTGTTGAATTCCTTATTGAACAAACGAAGCAGTTTAGTTCAAAAAGGAATTTAAATTTTATCTATTGAGGTTTTTAAACAGATGCGATGCGGCCAAAAAGAGGGGAAATCATTGAACTAAATATATAGTAAAGTTTCGGCGATTCTTTGTTTATACAGTTTTAAGATTAAAGATCTTAGGGTGAAGAAATTTTAATGAAAAGGGTGAATTGAGGAGGTAAATTTTTTTCACCACTTCATTCACCCTTAATATTTTTATGATGTTTAAAATATTCCCATGTCCCAATTCTCCGCAAGGTGCTTCAATAACATTACGCCACCGGTACTGTTTCCGTATTGATCGATAGCCGGTCCATATACTCCAATACCCCATCCGTTCGAAAAAGGCGCTTTTTCTGCTGAACGAGGTGGGACAGCTGCCATAATTCCACCAGACACACCACTTTTAGCGGGTATACCTACAAATGCTGCGAACTTACCGGAGTAATTATACATTCCACAAGTTAGCATCAAGGTTTTGGCTAAGCGCGTTACCTTTTTAGGAATAATATGTTCGTTTGTAAAAGGATGTCTTCCATCTTGAGCTAAAACAAGTCCAATAATCGCTAAATCATGTGCTGTAATTTCAATTGCACATTGCTTCAAATATACCTCTAGTGTTTCTTCTACCTCTGACTTCAAGTAGCCTGTTTCCTTGAGCCAGTAAGCTAACGACCGATTTCGATTAGCTGTCTCCCATTCAGATTGAAAAACTTCATTGTTTATCGTTGGGCGTTTACCAATCATTTTTGCTATTAAATTGAGAATTGTGTTGAGCTTTTCAGTGGAAGAATCTCCATTTAACATGGAGGATACAGTAAGAGCTCCTGCGTTAATCATTGGATTAAACGGTCTTCCAGGCTGGTTAATTTCCAATCGAAAAATGGAGTTATAAGCATCTCCTGTAGGCTCGACATCTACATACTCTAACACTTGAGAAATACCATAATCTATACAAACAGCTATAAAACTAATAACCTTAGAAATGCTTTGCAATGTGAATGACGTATCCACATTACCAGATTTTAAAATCGTACCATCTTGAGAAATCAAACAAATACCCAAATCAGTAGGGTTTGCTTTTTGTAAAGCAGGAATATAACTTGCACATTGACCGTGATGCGTATAGAGCTTATGCTTTAAAAGTCAATCGTCTAACTGAAGCTGCATATTCATTTGTTGTGTAATAGAAGTAAGAGTCTTTTCCATACTTTCAACTCCAATATTAATAAATAGAAAACCCTATTAATTTTAATACAAAACTACAAAATATAAAACAAGAGTTTCAAAGGGGTTTTGGGGACTGTCCATTGAACTTCTGGACCGTTCTGAGGAATAGCCTTATTGCATTAACGGGTGCGATTCTTCAATAAGGTGGATCGCTTTTTTCTTATTCAAGTAATTGGCAGTATAGTTGAATAAGGGTAGTAGGAATTGACTTGGATAAAATAATTAAAAAATGGAAAAATCTACGGTTCAAGTAAACTTGATCTTAGAAAAAAGGCAATTAGTTACTCAACAACCGGATGCTTATGTTTAGCAAAGTGTCGCTGCTGCGGCTTCTTTTCTTGTTTAACTGTTGAACTAAAGGGTCAGGTTATTTCATTATAAAGATGGAATACATCATAAATAATTGGGGAGGGATATTTTTGAGCAACTTTGAGAAAGAATACCTATCAATTGTGGTTGGGCAATTTAAACACTTTAAAGAACGGGCAGAAAAGGGGATACACCAGTTGTCTGAAGTGAATTACACTGGAAACCGAAGGAAGAGTCAAATAGCATTGCAATAATAATTAAGCATTTAAGTGGGAATATGCATTCTAGATGGGTCAATTTTTTTACTTCCGATGGGGAAAAACCTTATAGAAATAGAGATTTGGAATTTGTAGATAAAAATGAAACGAAAGAACACCTAATGAAAATTTGGGAAGACGGATGGAATTTACTTTTTAATACAATTGAAAATCTTAAACCAGAGGAATTAAATAAAACTGTTACACTTAGGAAACAACCTTTAAGCGTTCTTCAAGCAATTCAAACTGAATTGGTTCATATTAGTTATCACTTGGGACAAATTCTTTACATTGGAAAGCAAATAAAGGACAAAGATTGGGTTATTTTAAGCATTCCTAAGAATGGTTCGAAAGAATTTAATAAAAAAGTAGCAACTAAAAGAGTGTAAAACTGGTTTGTTTTGGGATCTATAGCAGACTATGGGAAATTTTACCTAAAGGGTCCGATTGTTTAAATGAACACTCCCATCTTGACTCTTGACTGAATTGGGATTCCAATAAAATTAACTCAAAAATGGCATCGATTAACTCGATGCCTATGAAATTTATTATTTGGCGTATCCAACTACTTTACCAATAAATTTATCTTCTTTTAATATCATCATTTTGCTTTGCAACCAATCGTCACCTATTAAATAGTATTCATCATCAGAAAGATTAATTTCTTTTATACTGGTTTCGAAAACCTCCATCATAACTTTCTTATCGTATTCATTTCCCTCGTTATCCATCTTTTTAAAATAATTTTCCATATCTAAACCAACTCTATGTGCTGTTCCGTAAAATGCCTCTAATTTTTTACCGTTAATATAAATCTGTCCTTTAGTTATTTTAAATTTTTCACCAGGCAAAGCAACCACCCTGGATATGTCTTTTTCTCCAGCCTCATTATCAAAAAATACAACATCCCCTCTAGAAATTTCAGGAACTTTAATGTTTGTATCAATCGCTAGAGTTTTATCAAAATAATCGTGATTTCCTCTATCCATATTATCGTACATATGATGATGTGTTATCATATCGATTTCAACATTTTCAATTATTGTAACATCGGGGGTTGTATTATTATCTGTTAGTGTTTCTAACGATGCATTAAAGGAGCAACCAACCATCATAAGTAACAAAACAATATTCCTTTGGTAGTTTCATGTCAAAAGAATCCTCCTTAGCAAAAATTATTATCCTAATTCTCGCCAAGGAGGATTGATTTCAAACTTATTTACACAACTTTTTCCGCACTGTCCACAAATACATTTTTGTAAAGTGCCTGCTACTTATTTATAGAGTTATTATTGCTCTAATCATCATTTTTGGAAGCTGTTTTGTCATCGACTTCAGCCCCCTCCACAATCTGGTCACCAATAGCACCGCCTGAAACACCGCCTATTACAGTACCAATTAGTCCAAATTGAGCGCCTATCATAGCACCCGCAACGGCTCCATTAAAAGTTCCTGCTGCTGCTGCTTTACCAAAGTCACTCGCACCTTGATTAGCATTACTACCCGCTTGATTGTTGCCACTTTCTTCTACATTTCCACCAAAGTTATTGCGTTCGTTATTCTGATTCATCTATTCACTTCCTTGTTTTATAATGGGGAATATGATAATGATGAAAGCACACCATCCTAAACATATACTACCCAGCTGAAGTAGTTTTACTCACTATATGTTGGTTCAAGATATGGTTGCCTTATCGGCAGCCATTTTTTCTTGTTTAACTAAAGGAGCAGTTTAGTGGAAGACGACTGTTTTCATTTTATGACTAAACAACCAAAAAAAACGACATTCGAGGAAAGAATGTCGTTTACTAATCGCATTTATTATTCAATTTCTCTTTTTCAATAATATCCTTTACCACATCTTCAATGGCTACATTTCCAAGAGCCTTTTCTAATGCAGATTGAGCTATTTCAAAAAGCGGACCAATTGTATTTTGAATATTTCTTCCGACAGGACACTGAGGATTGGGATTTTCATGTACGCTAAACAACTCTTTCTCTTGTACAACATTAACCGCTTTATAGACATCCAGTAATGTAATATCTGAAAGGTCCTTCGCTAGTTCAGCACCTGCTATACCAGGTCGAACATTTACCAGACCTGCATTTTTAAGCATCCCCATAATTTTTCTGATTACAGCTGGATTGGTATTTACACTTCCTGCTAGAAATTCAGATGTGCTTACCCCACCTTTATTTATTTCAATTAGAGCTAATATGTGAATTCCCACAGCAAAACGACTACTGATAGACATCTTTTCATCACCTTCTTTATTTAGGTACACTACTATATTACACCTGTAATTAATTGCATTACAAGTGCATTTCTCCTTATACAAAATATAAATAAAGGATTTTCAAAAGTATTGACTAATGAATATATTGTAACTATAATGATTACAGGTAATCGATTTGGTTACAAATAAATTTATAATTACAGGAGGACTGTAACATGAAAATTGGTATTATCGGTGCAAGTGGTAAAGCAGGAATTCTTATTCTATAAGAAGCTGTTGAAAGAGGGCATGAAGTTACTGCTATTGTAAGAAGTGCTTCTAAAGTAGAAAACAATCAAGTTGCAGTAGTAGAAAAAAATATTTTTGACATAACATCACAAGATATTGAGAATTTCGATGTAATTGTAAATGCGTTTAATGCTACCCCAGGTCAGGAAAATCAGCATATTGAAGCTGGAAAAGTCCTAATTGAAGCACTTAAAGGTGCTCCAAACACACGCTTAGTGGTCGTTGGTGGTGCAGGAAGTCTGTTTGTTGATGAAGCGAAATCAGTGCGAGTAATGGAAACTCCTGATTTTCCTGAAGCATATTTTCCAACTGCTTCAAATATGGCTAAAAATTTGGAGGAAATACAAAGCACAAGCGGTGTTCAATGGACTTATATTAGTCCAGCAGGATTCTTTAATCCTGAAGGTAAACGAACTGGTTCATATAAAAAAGGTGGAGATTTACTCACTCTAAATTCAAAGGGTGAAAGCTACATCAGCTATGCAGACTATGCAATCGCCGTAATAGATGAGATTGAAAATCCACAGCATAAAAATGAAAGATTTTCAGTTGTTGGTGAAGCAGAATAAGTTTTTACCAATTGATAAAATAAAAAGTACCATTAGTGTTTGAGCTAATGGTACTTTGATTATTTGTAGAACTCAAATTTTGAGGTGGTGAGATTATGAATGAAACTTATAAGATTCGAATAGAAAAAGCAAAAAAAGAAATTACAGAAGCGGAATTCATAATGATAGGTGGCGGAGCAGGTTTATCTGCCGCTGCTGGGATTGAATACGGAGGAAAGAGATTTACGGATAATTTCACTCCATTCATTGAAAAGTATGGTTTAACAGATATGTATTCTTCAGGTTTCTATCCGTTCCTGACTCAGGAGGAACGATGGGCATACTGGGCAAAACATATTCTTGTAAATCGATTCGAACCAGGTGCGACTAAACTTTATGAAGACATTTTTCAATTAGTAAAAGATAAATATTATTTTGTCATTACAACAAATGTGGATAGCCAGTTCGAGAAGTCTGGTTTCCCTACTGACAAAGTGTTTGAAGTTCAGGGGAATTACGGCTATCTGCAATGTGCAAAAGGATGTCATGACAAAGTATATGACAATGAATCGCTGGTAAAAGATATGGTTGAACAGACGGTTGATTGTAAAATACCATCGGAACTTGTCCCCAAATGTCCTGTTTGTGGAGGGAAAATAGACCCTCATTTAAGGATAAATCAATACTTTGTTCAGGATCAAAAGTGGAATGAATTAAATCAGTCCTACGAACAGTTCTTAAAGGGTTCCAAAGGAAAGAAAATTTTATTTTTGGAGTTAGGTGTTGGATTTAATACACCTGGAATTATTCGTTATCCATTTGAACAAATGACTTACCACAATGAAAATGCCACACTAATTCGCCTTAACAAAGAACACCCAGAGGGTGCAAAAGAAAACAAAGATAAAACCATTGAATTTACAGAGGATATGCAAGACATTTTTTCAGAATTAATAAAATGAGGGAGTGAATCTCATGCCTCAATTACCAGTAACGGACTATTCTTCATTAATTCGTTTAATTGATGAATTTGTGCCTTCATCAATTATACAACCCAATACAAAACATGTTGTTGACGATTTAATTTATGAGTTATTACAAGAACCTGATGCTCCGTGTGATGTAGAAATCCCTAATGATTACAAAGAAAAACGAAATTTATTAAGAGCTCTATTAAATATAAGGGCAACTAAACCGTTGGATAATGGGTTTCTTGAAAAGATGGATTCCCTTTTACAAATGGAACTAAGAGAAAAAGGTATTGTTAAGGTGGAAAATCTTGAATCTGTGGCGAACATGTTTCCTGATAATCCCTTTTCCCAATCAGATAAATTTATTTTGTGGCAAGGTGATATTACACGGTTAAATGCTGAAGCAATTGTAAACGCAGCAAATAAACAAATGTTAGGTTGTTTTCAACCATTACACGCTTGTATTGACAATGCTATCCATTCAGCTGCTGGACCACAACTAAGGAATGATTGTGAAATCATTATATCCACACAAGGAGATTTAGAGGAAACTGGTAACGCAAAAATAACAAGGGCTTATAACCTACCTTCCCGTTTTGTTTTGCATACGGTTGGACCTATTGTTCCAAAAGGAACGCCTTTAACAAATCAGCAAAGGGATGAATTAGCATCCTGTTATATTTCTTGTCTGGAATTGGCAAGTGAAATAAAAAATATTAAAACCATCGCTTTCTGTGCGATCTCAACAGGTGTATTTGGATTTCCTAAAACGGATGCTGCCCGTATTGCGGTTAATACAGTAAACCAATGGTTATCCGAACATCCAAATCATTTGGAAAAAGTTATATTTAATGTGTACGGTAATGAGGATTACAATGAATATTTAAACGTTTTTGCTCAATGATAATTTTAGGGCAAGTTCATTTTATCACTTCTCTAACTAGAGAAGTTATTATTTTTGACTAGGAGCATTATAAAAATGAAAGTTTGTGAAGAAATGTACTTAAACTATAGGGTGCTTTAGTTGAATAAATCTCCTAAAAACATACAGTGACTTACTAAGTTATTTCCTCCCCAACAGTGAGGCTATTTATTTATTTTTAAAAAGCCCTAACTCCGAAGTGAGAAGGGCTATTTTTATATTAATTTATTATTTTTGATAACTGTCTCCAAGGTACAATCTTGCTGCCGATTTGCTCTGATTCCCTAATAAGACCAACATTAGGAGCATAATATTCATAGCGAGTTATATTTCCATAGGAAATATGTTCTTTTATTACAACTACATTTTTAAATGTTCCTGCTTTAGTCGTAACAGTACTATTTACTGAGATGATTTCTCGAGTACCATACTGATTTTCACCCTCACCAAGACCCCACTTGGTACCATTTTTGATAAGATATTTAATCAAAAGTAAAGCAGAACTTCCCCCTACATCACAACCACAATATCCATATAAGCCTTCAGTAGTTTCCTTTTCAACTCGAGAATAGTTATAATCGATATCCCTAATCCAAAAATTCACTCCATCAGACCTTTGATGAGAAAAACTAAATCCTTCGGTACCTCCAGTACTAGGATGTTCATAAACATAAGTCTTATTTTTATTTAATATAAAACTTACGTGTGCAGGATTATAAACATAAACACAATATGCTGCATCTTTTTTTGCTTTACTAGGTGTTTCATAAGTAACCCTAGAATCACGATCAACATAATAGCCTCCACCAACATTTAACATCCCAGGCTTAAATGCGTAGATACGATAGAATTCTCCTGCCTTTAATGTTCGTGAAAAGACCTTTTTATCTCCTTGTAACTTAAACAAAGGAGTATCCTTTTCGACATTAAGCCTTCCAATTTGTCCAGCTTTTAATTCCATTCCTTCCCACCATATTTTCTCAACACCTTTATACTGGGTACAGAAAGTAGAATCGTATTCTGCTGCATTTGTAGATGGTGTGTGGATATTCATTGCAAATACTAACAAAATAAGTAACATACCTAATTTCTTCACTATGTATTTTCTCCTTCCAAAATATAACTTTATTATAATATTTAAATTTTCAATATTAAGGGAAAAATTTACATATAAAAGCCCCTCTTTGATAAATAGAGGCTAGTGTGGAAACTTTGAAAACCTACCAGGAAAAAGGTTATAGAACTCAATGTGTTATTGAATGGGCGACCAAAGTAAAGAAAGATGGATTACAACCTTTTATAGTACAGCGTCGGATAACTTCTCTTCCCAAGTAATAGAAAAAATTAGGGCTTTATCAATATGGAATTGACCTCCATATAATTTAAGTTTTTTATTAGAATCTCTCACTCTAGTTCAACTATCGGGTAGCTAGAGTTTAAGAACTGAGCTGCTAAGTAGCAGCTTTTTTCTTATTTAACTAACGGTGCAGGTGTGCGGCCGAGCCTAGGTCGTATCATATAACGGGTGGGATTCCCGTCGAGTAAGAACTAGCCATTCACTCGTAGCGAGTCTTGGAGGGTTAAAGGTAACTTTAGTCTTTAAGCGTAGACAGTTAGGTGGAGCAGCCGTCAAGGCTGAGAATCTTATGGAGTGAAAGTCTCCTGTCATCAATTGA
>JBLKRX010000021.1:0-82677 GCA_047608075.1 Ferdinandcohnia humi | reverse complement strand
ATCAATAAACCTTTCAACATAACCGAATGATCAAAACGAAGTTTCATCAAAAAGGTTATTTCCACTAATTTCAACGTACCGTACTCTTTGTCGACACTTTCCTCCCCCTCCTAGCCAAAAAGCCGAAGGGTTTATGGCCTACTATCTTACTCCATACAACTACTACCTTTTTAATACTTATTATTCTTCCAAACACCACTCGGAACGAAGTTCCGACTATCATACTCAAATTAATGTTTTCCTTTTTTACTACCTCCATTAACTCCAAACCATCTATAACATTTCCACCGTTAACCGTATAAAATCATATGCTTTCAGTCAATGATATAAATCACATAATTTCGTCTCCCAATAAAAAATCACTACTCCTAGAAACTACTAAGCTTATTTAAAGTAGATCATTCTTCACTTCCTATACTAAAGATTGTATTTTCAATAGTTCGACCGTAAATTTCAATTACGGCTTACGCTAAGACCGACCATTTCTAACGAAAACTCTACAAAACTCGCTCCAAACAGCGTATTTTATTCTCCATAAACATTAAATATATTTCTGTAATAATCTTTTTCCTTTGGTCCAGCATCCTCTTTAAGAGGATTCCTTTTCTGATACAGAGAAATCGGGAATGATGCTACTATAAGAACAGAAGAGCATATAAACAGTAAGCAAAGAATACCTATAACAATTGACATTTTTCACCCTCCTCAACTAATTTCAAAATCAGTGTAATTTATGAAACGCGTACCATAGCAAGAAAAAGGAGGTTATAAATCATGGCTAATATTAGAGAAATAGCAAAAATAGCAGGAGTTTCCGTAACAACCGTTTCTCGTGTATTAAATAATCATCCATACGTCAGTGATGATAAAAGAGATGCTGTCCTTCGGGCAATGGAGGAAACAAATTATCAACGTAATATAAATGCTGTTCATTTAAGTAAAGGGGTTACCTTCCTAATAGGTGTGGTAATTCCTTTCACAAATCACCCATATTTTGGTTTACTTGTTGAAGGGATTGCCACTGAAGCAGTAAAAAACAACTATAAGCTCGTACTAATCCAAACAAATTACGAGGAAGATAGAGAGATTGAGGCTTTAAAGATGCTACAACATAAACAAATAGACGCATTAATTATCTGTTCCAGAATCTGTGAATGGAACATTATTAATGAGTATGCGTCATATGGCCCAATCGTTCTTTGTGAAGATTCAAGGGGCCACAATGTATCTTCAACTTTTATTGATCATTATAAAAGTTTTATCAAAGCATTAGAGTATCTGCATAGTAAGGGACACAAAAATATTGGATATTGCATTGGTAGGAAATCAGGAGCAAATAGTAAGCGAAGAGAAAATGCGTATAAAGACTTTCTGGAAAAAATAAACGAAAAGTTTGATCCAAATTATATTTTCTATAATTGCCTTAAGTTTGAAGATGGGGTGCAGGTTGTTCAACAATTAATGAATATGAGTAACCCACCAACAGCATTACTAATTACTAGTGACATTGTTGCGGCTGGCATTTTAACCTACTGTAAAGACCAGGCAATTGTAATTCCTGACAATCTAGCAATAATGGGATTTGATAACCAACCAATTGCAAAGATAATGCACATTACTACACTTGAAATCCCTTTAGTTAAGATTGGAAGCAAACTGTTTCTACAAGCAATTGATCCGATAAAAAATTCTCACGAAGAGATATATGTCAAATTAATTGAACGACAAACTGTTTAGAACCTGTTTTAGAAAATATAAACAAAGCGATTTCATCTAAGCAACTACCCTAAACAAAAAACCCCAAGAGCCACAGGACCCTCGGGGTTTTTATATTAGTATTTATTTTGTGTTACGTTTAATCGATTGATGGCACGTTTTAAAGCGAGCTCAGCTCGTTTAAAATCGATATTATCTTGTTTCGCCGTCAAGCGTTCTTCTGCACGTCTTTTTGCTTCACTTGCACGTTGAACATCAATCTCTTGAGCTGTTTCAGCAGCTTGAGCAAGGATTGTTACTTGATCAGGGCGAACCTCGAGAAAGCCTCCACTTACAGCCACAAGTTCAGTGTTGCTTCCATTTTTTAATCTGACTGCTCCAACTTGCAGGGGAGCAACCATTGGAATGTGTCCAGGTAGGATACCAAGCTCACCACTCTGTGCTTTGGCACTTACCATTTCCACATCAGCTTCATAAACTGGGCCATCAGGAGTCACGACATTGACTTTTACTGTCTTCATTTTAAACCCTCCTAGGTCCCGTTAATTATGCTTCAACACCCATGCGCTTTCCAGCTTCAACCGCTTCTTCAATTCGACCAACTAGACGGAACGCATCTTCAGGAAGATAGTCGTATTTACCTTCTAGGATTTCCTTGAAGCCACGAACAGTTTCTTTTACTGGCACGTAAGAACCTGGTTGACCAGTGAACTGTTCAGCAACGTGGAAGTTTTGAGATAAGAAGAATTGGATACGACGAGCACGAGCAACAACTAATTTGTCGTCATCAGAAAGCTCATCCATACCAAGAATCGCAATGATGTCTTGTAATTCACGATAACGTTGTAATGTTTGTTGTACTTGACGTGCAACATTGTAATGCTCTTCTCCAACAATTTCAGGTGAAAGTGCACGAGAAGTTGATGCTAATGGATCCACCGCAGGGTAGATACCCATCTCAGAAAGCTTACGCTCAAGGTTTGTTGTTGCATCTAAGTGAGCGAAAGTTGTTGCTGGAGCCGGGTCAGTATAGTCATCGGCAGGAACGTAAATCGCTTGGATTGACGTAACAGATCCAACGTTTGTAGATGTAATACGTTCTTGTAATTTACCCATTTCAGTTGCAAGAGTTGGTTGGTAACCAACGGCAGATGGCATACGGCCAAGTAACGCTGACACTTCCGAACCAGCTTGAGTGAAGCGGAAGATGTTATCGATGAAGAATAACACGTCTTGACCTTGCTCATCACGGAAATATTCCGCCATTGTAAGACCAGTTAGAGCTACACGCATACGAGCACCTGGTGGTTCGTTCATTTGTCCGAATACCATCGCTGTTTTGCTAATAACGCCAGAGTCTTTCATTTCGTAGTATAGATCGTTTCCTTCACGAGTACGTTCACCAACACCTGCGAATACGGAAATACCACCGTGCTCTTGTGCGATATTGTTGATAAGTTCTTGGATAAGAACTGTTTTACCTACACCCGCACCACCGAATAGACCGATTTTTCCACCTTTAATATATGGAGCAAGAAGGTCTACTACTTTAATACCAGTTTCAAGAATTTCAACCTCAGTTGAAAGTTGTTCAAATGTTGGAGCTTCTCTATGAATTGAATCACGACGAGCATCAGCAGGAACTGGTGCATCAAGGTCGATATTTTCTCCTAAAACGTTGAATACACGTCCTAAAGTTACATCACCAACAGGAACTGAAATTGGTTTCCCAGTATCAGTAACCTCTAATCCACGAACAACTCCGTCTGTAGATGACATCGCTACTGTACGTACAGTATCGTCACCAAGGTGAAGCGCAACTTCTAATGTTAAGTTGATATCAACTTCATTTTCATTACGCGCACTATGTTTAATCGTAAGGGCGTTATAAATCTCAGGAAGATGCCCGCTGTCAAACTGTACGTCTACAACAGGACCCATAATTTGGGTAACGCGTCCTTTTGTCATCGCTTTCCCTCCTAACTTGCTTTTAGCGGAAGTTCAAAAAGTCCGGGAAAAAGTTCTGTCGAATCTCTTCGTCACTCTGCCAGTCCGTCCTCACGTATTATTGTATACGCTCCGGTCCACTTGACTTTCGTTACTCGACCTTCTCCGCCCTTTTTGTCCTCCTTTTTGAACTACTATTAAACAATTTTATTTTTGTAATTTTTTCTATTCTAATGCAGCTGCTCCACCGACAATTTCCGTAATTTCTTGCGTAATTGCCGCCTGACGTGCACGGTTATATTGAAGAGTAAGTGAGTTAATAAGCTCCTTCGCATTATCTGTCGCATTTTTCATCGCAGTCATACGAGCAGCATGCTCACTTGCTTTTCCATCTAATAGTGCGCCGTAGATGAGACTTTCAGCATACTGAGGTAGTAATACCTCAAGAATTTCTTCTTGTGACGGTTCGAACTCATAAGAAGTTTGTTTGTTATTTGCTGCTATGTCCGTTAAAGGCAATAGCTTCTTCTCTGTTACATCGTGTTGAATTGCACTTACAAAGTGGTTATACCACATATAAAGCTCATCATACGTTCCATCAGCAAACATGTTCACTGTATTGTTCGCAATTTCTTTAATCTCAGCGAAAGAAGGCTGATCAGATAAACCTGTGATTTCTAGGGTAACATTAATACCTCTTTTTAAGAAGAAGTCACGGCCAACACGACCAATTGCGATAACTGTGAATTCATCATTGCTCTTATGACGCTTTTGCATCATTTGGTACGCACCACGAATAACGTTACTGTTATATGCACCAGCTAATCCACGGTCGGATGTGATGACGATATAAGCAGTTTTCTTTACAGGTCTGCTCACTAGCATTGGATGGCTCGCATCGGAGCTACCAACAGCGATATTCGCAACAACCTCTTGAATTTTTTCCATATATGGAACGAACGACTTCGCGTTTGCTTCAGCACGGCTAAATTTAGACGCTGAAACCATCTCCATCGCTTTTGTAATTTGACTAGTTTTCTTAGTTGATGTGATTCTCGTTTTTATATCACGTAAGGATGCCAAAGGTTCTCACCACCTTTTTTGATCAAATGCGCCTTGGCGTATTTGCGCCCAGATTTTTCGAACTTACTCGAAAATTTCCGCTTAAAAATCTGAGGCATACGCCGGAGGCCTTGACTTAATTCAGCTTGAGGTTACCCCATAACTGACTTGTAATTATTCAAGCATTAGCCCTTCCTTTTGAAAATAGCAGACATATGCTGAATAAAGTTAATCCTCGAGTTAAAATAATGAACTCAAGATCGAGTCTTCTGTTTTTCAGATAAGCGACGAGCAATTCGCACCGCCGCTTCACTATATTAATTGTTCAGATTTAATACTTCGTATTATTCTGAAACCGCAAATGTCTTTTTGAAGTCGTTTATTGCAGAAGTAAATACTTCGTCTTCTGGAAGTTTACCAGTTGACTTGATATGATCAAGAATTTCAGCTTTACGGTTATGTTCTAACCATACATAGTACTCTTCTTCGAAACGAGAGATATCTTCTACTGGAATATCATCTAAGAATCCACGAGTTAATGCATATAGAATTGCAACTTGCTTTTCTACAGCTAGTGGTTTATTAAGACCTTGTTTTAATACTTCAACTGTACGTGCACCACGGTTAAGTTTAGCTTGAGTAGCTTTATCAAGATCTGAACCGAATTGCGCGAATGCTTCTAACTCACGGTAAGAAGCTAGGTCAAGACGTAATGTACCTGATACCTTTCTCATCGCATTTACTTGTGCAGATCCACCAACACGTGATACGGATAAACCTGCGTTAACAGCAGGACGTACACCTGAGAAGAACAAGTCAGATTGTAAGAAGATTTGTCCGTCTGTGATCGAAATAACGTTTGTTGGAATGTACGCAGATACGTCACCAGCTTGTGTTTCAATGAACGGTAAAGCTGTTAATGAACCGCCACCTTTTGCATCAGAAAGCTTTGCAGCACGCTCAAGTAGACGGCTGTGTAGGTAGAATACATCCCCTGGATAAGCTTCACGACCTGGAGGACGACGTAATAATAATGAAAGTTCACGGTATGCAGATGCTTGTTTTGTTAAGTCATCATACACAAGTAATACGTGCTTACCATTGTACATGAACTCTTCACCCATTGTTACACCAGCATAAGGAGCTAAGAATAGCAATGGAGCAGGTTGTGATGCAGATGCAGTTACTACGATTGTGTAGTCTAATGCACCGTTTTTACGTAATGTTTCAACAACACCACGAACTGTTGATTCTTTTTGACCGATTGCAACGTAGATACAAATCATATCTTCATTCTTTTGGTTAAGAATTGTGTCGATTGCAACAGATGTTTTACCTGTTTGACGGTCACCGATGATTAACTCACGTTGACCACGACCGATTGGAATTAGAGAGTCAATCGCTTTAATACCAGTTTGTAGTGGTTCATGAACAGATTTACGATCCATGATACCAGGTGCTGGACTTTCAATTGGACGAGTTTTAGTAGTTTCAATAGGACCTAATCCGTCAACTGGTTGTCCTAGAGAGTTAACAACACGGCCGATCAATGCTTCACCAACTGGAACCTCCATGATACGTCCTGTACGACGTACTTCGTCACCTTCACGAATATCTGTGAAAGGACCAAGGATGATAATACCAACGTTGTTTTCTTCAAGGTTTTGTGCCATACCCATGACACCGTTTGAAAATTCAACAAGTTCTCCAGCCATGACATTGTCGAGGCCATGAGCACGTGCGATACCGTCACCAACACTGATAACTGTACCTACTTCGCTCACTTTAATTTCAGACTGATAGTTCTCAATTTGCTTTTTTATCAGCGCACTAATTTCTTCAGCTTTGATGCTCATGAATTTCACCCCTATCTTTTCGCAATAAGTTCACGCTCTAAGCGCTCTAACTTACCTTTTACGCTTCCATCATATATACGATTTCCGATTCGAAGCTTTACGCCACCAATCAGACTTGGATCTACAATATTCTCAATAAGTAATGAGGTTTTTCCAACCTTTTGCGCAAACACTGAAGAGATACTACTTTCTTCTTCCTTCGTTAAAGGACGAACAGAGTAGACAACCGCTTCCGCAACGCCTCTTTTGTTGTTTGCTAATGCGATAAACTCGTCAGCCACATCAGCGATAATTTCTTCACGATGACGATCTACTAATAAGTAGAGAGTATTTAATGTCATTTGTGAGAAACCAACAAACGCTTCCGTGATAATCGATTTTTTACGATCAGCTGTAAGCTTCGGATTTTTTAATACAGATTGGAATTCTGCACTATTTGCAAACACTTGTTTAACTGTTCGAAGTTCTGCTTCAAACTGGTCAAGTGCATTTTGTTCACTTGCTAATTGAAAAAGAGCTACTGCATATCGTTTTGCTACGATTCCTTTGCTCATCGCCCTTCTCCTACCTCTTGAATATATTCGTTAATTAGCTTCTCTTGATCTTCAAGGCTTAGTTCTTTTTCAATCACTTTAGAAGCCACTAACACTGAAAGTGAAGCAACTTGTTCACGTAAAGCTGCAACAGCCTGTTCTTTTTCTTGAACGATTTCTTGCTTCGCAGATTCCTTTAAGCGGTTTGCTTCTTCGCGAGCAGCTTGGATAATATTTTCCTTTTGCTCCTCACCCATTTTGCGTGCATTTTCAATCAACTCAGCAGCTTCTGCACGTGATTTCTTTAAGAATTCACGTTGCTCTTCAGCTAATTTCTTCGCTTCTTGATGATTTTGTTCTGCAGCATTTATTTCACTTGCAATGTGTTCTTCACGTTGCTTCATGATACCCATTAATGGACCGAATGCATATTTACGAAGTAATGCAAGTAAGATTATGAAAATAACCAACTGGAAAATGATATCGCCAAGATTTACAAGTGGCTCATCATGTGCAGCGGCTGCACCTAATACAAAAAGATTCATTAACACCCATATTCACTCCTTTCAGAGTCCCACATTGATGGAAGTCCCTAAATTCAGCTTTTGTACGTTTAAAAATCTTCAAACGTAACGTCTATAAAACAACATTAATTTTCATTAGTACAAAGGAATGGCGAAGGTTCCATAGAATGATCTTCGCCATTTTGTTAAAGCAGCATAAACAAACTCGCAATCTAACGAGTTAGTTACGCCACAAAAAATTCTTGCTTATTAGTTAGCACCGAATACCATGAACGCGATAACAACCGCGATGATAGGAATCGCCTCAACTAACGCAACCCCGATGAACATAGTAGTTTGTAATTTACCTTGTGCTTCTGGTTGACGTGCAATCCCCTCAACTGTACGAGATACGATAAGACCGTTACCAATACCAGCACCTAGTGCTGCTAAACCAATTGCAATTGCTGCTGCTAATAAACCCATTGAAATAGTCCTCCTTTAATTGTATAAAAAATTATTTAGTAATTATTTTTGCGTCCAAAAAGTGTCTTTCTGGACAAGATGTTTATTTTAATGGTCATGGCTCACTTTATGAGAGATATAAACCATTGTTAACATTGTAAAAATATAAGCTTGGATTGCACCAACAAAGATACTAAATCCTTGCCATGCGATCATTGGAATAGCTGCTCCAATAGTACCAAGGATACCACTTAGGATGCTATCACCATATCCACTCACTGCCATTCCAGCTATTAATCCTAATAGGATCTCACCGGCATAAATATTACCAAATAGACGGAGACCGAGAGTAAGAGTGTTCGCAAACTCTTCAATAATCTTTAGTGGGAACATAAATGACATCGGCTTAAAGAAATCTTTACCATATTCTCTAGCACCCTTCATCTTAATTCCATAATAATGTGATAATCCAACAACCATAACAGCAAGTGTTAATGTAAGTGTTGGATCTGCAGTTGGTGATTTCCACCATAATTCGTGGCCAACTATTACTGCAAACGGCAATCCTAACATATTCGATACGAAGATATACATGAGTAATGTAATCCCTAATGTTAAGAAGCGTCCTCCTGTTTTCCAGTCCATCGAACTATTGATGATTCCTTTAACAAAATCCATAATCCATTCCATGAAGTTTTGGATTCCAGTTGGTTTCATCGCTAGAGTACGAGTTCCTAGAACAGCGAGAATGAAAACAATTACGCTTGCAATTGTAATCATTAACATGTTAGATAGGCTAAAAGAAAGTCCTAATAATTCAAACGTAGGAGCTTCGTGACCCAACAGTATTCACCTCTCTTCCCATATTGTCCAGCACAAGTATCTCAATAAAAAAGCCCTTTTCAGGATTTTTTACCGACACTTTTGCTTTCAGTCTATTTACGAATGTGTTGAAAAAAGAAATCTATCATAATGACAAAATAAGATGTCATTAATCCCAAAACCATACTGCCTAGATGAAACTTATCTGGAAACTCTACTACTACTAATACAGCTAATCCAGCTACAGCCATTCTAGACATTGTTCCAAGTGAACGTATTTTACGTCCCTCCTGAAACGCTTTGCTAAATTGCTTATCTTTCCGAACCAAGGAAAACAGAATATAAAAGCTTCCTACTGTACCAAGTATTAGACCTAAGAAGATAGTTTGGTATGCCGTAAATCCCCAGCCTAGTACATAGATTGCGAGTAGATAAAATATGTATTTACGATATCTCGTAAACGCTACGGATAAATCCTGCATATCAAGTTAATCTCCTGAGAAAAAGTGGTTGACTAGACGAAGAGTTGCATACACCCCTGTAGCTAGTCCTAATAGAAGGCCAATGATTAAAAATAGTGGTTCGGTGTCTAGTGTCCGATCAATCCATCTGCCGAGGAAAATGCCTACTAGAATTGACCCAACTAATTGCGAAAGGATACCAGACATGAGCGCATAGGCTCGTAAAGGATATTTATCATTTTTACGCATCAGCATTCCTCACTTCTGCGTGTTTGGTAGGTTTTTAAAACAGTCAGAAAATACTTAATTTTATAGTAATTCCCTGTATGAAAACCTTCTCATTTATATCCTTTGTAAGCATACAATAGGCACCTAGTAATGTCAATTGTTTGCAGTGAAAAAGTTCACATTCTCAGAATCGTTTTTCACATAGAAAAGTACAAATATTTTTAGCATAAAATCAATGTTTTAATTAGTACTATTTATGTAGTATTTACCCATTTTGTATCTAGTGAGACATCATTGTTCACAAAACTTTCACATTTCTAGTGTTTTAATAATGTAAATTGGGGAATTAGCGCTCAATGCTTTACTGATTAAATTGCTAGAAGCCACTATTTCGAGTGGCTTCCTACCATTGTGTCATCAAATACTATTTCTGTTTCGAGGACATCCTCTTTTCCTGCCTTGTTAACAAAAATGATTGCCTTGTAAATTCCTTGTAGATTTCTTTCTTTCCGATTCACTTCTTTTTCTATTAATCCCCTTGATACATTCCTTCCCCAATCCAAGAATCCCTCAAAATGTAGGGTATCTGGGTCATATAAGGCAATTCCGTATTCATCAGCACCACCCGGTAAATAGATTTCATATCGAAAAATATCCTTTTTATCTCCTTTTCCAAATTGAAATCCCATGATACGTGGATAATCAGGCTCTTCAATTACGTACATATAAGGAACGTGGATTCTACTTTTGCCATCCGTTACATACAAGTACCCATGGTGTAGGCCTGCCCCAATAACACTTGGTGTCACTTCAAGCTTAATGGTAAGACGCTTCCTTTCACCCGGTTTTACCGAAAAGGACATCGGCAGTTCCCATTGGAGCCCCTTCCGGTTTTTAGGGATTTCAAAATAATACTGCTTTTCTTTTTTTGACTGGTTGTCTACTGTTATCTCTACCCTTTTTTCGGTACGTTCATCGTGATGATGGAGCATACCAAATGTGACCGAGCTAGGGTATAGGAGTGTTTCTACATGAATTGCCTCATGAAGTCGAATCCGTCCCGCACCTTGTTCATATGGCTTATATAGTTCACCGGATTCATCTTTTAAAAGAAGGGCGGTATTCATTAACGCCGCTTTAATTTGTTCAGGGGACCAATTAGGATGTGCTTGCTTTAATAAAGCACTGGCTCCGGCCACATGTGGTGCAGCCATACTTGTTCCTTGCATTTCAAGGTACCCAGTTGGGATTGTGCTTTCGATTGCAACTCCCGGTGCGACAACATCAGGCTTAATATCCCATGTATAGGTGACAGGTCCTCTTGAACTAAATTGCGCAAGCGAGTCTTTTTGTTCTTTAAAAAAAGTCCTTAGCCACATTTCTTTGGATGTTATATGCTTCTTTAGCCACTCTCCATCTGTTTTTGAAATAGAAGCGATTGGGATTGGCAGCTCTTTTTCAAGAGTTCCTTCGAAATTACCATCTGTATTGTTATAAATCAGCACCGCAATGGCGCCTTCTTCTACTGCTTTAATAGCTTTCTGTGTAAACGTGATCTCGCCTCGCTGCATTAGGGCAATTTTATTTGAAACGTCAGGGAAATCTTTTTCCGACCCAATGCCTGCGTCTACTATTTTGTACTCCTTAGAAAGCCTCCATGGCTTTGAGCCCTGAAGAGGTTGTAAGGGAATGTTTCTGTCTAGAATCCCTACGGTTACATAGGGAATTCGGATTGGGGGTGTTGACGCCCCAACTGAGATTGCTTTTGAGGAAGTTCCCGGAGACCCCACCGTCCATACATTTGGTCCTGAGTTTCCACTTGATGTGACTGCAACGATTCCTTTCTCCGTTGCTTTGTCTAATGCGAGACTCGTTGGCCAATCTGGTCCATTGATCGTATTTCCAAGGGAGAGATTAATCACATCCACCTTATCCTCTATGGCACGGTCGATTGCAGCAATGACTTGCTCTGAAGTCCCCATTCCACCGGGGCCAAGCGCTCGATAACCGATTATCTCTGCTTCTGGGGCAACTCCCTTCACCTTTCCATTCGCAGCAATAATCCCTGCAACATGTGTACCATGCATGGTGGATTGACCAGGGGCTCCTTTTGTTTCCATAGGGTCCCTATCACCATCTACAAGGTCATACCCGCCTCTAAAATTTCTTCGTAAATCAGGGTGAGTATAATCAATTCCGGTGTCAATCACACCAACTTTTACACCTTTCCCAGTTAGCCGGTGGTCGTTTCCGTCAAAATGCCCTCTTATTTCATCACCGCCGATAAAAGGTACACTATCATCAAGTGAAACCTTATAGGTAGTAACAGGAGAGCTATGCCTTATGCCTTTTTCTTGCTTAAGTCTACCAATGTCACGTCTTTTACCTGTCACCGAAAAACCAGGAAAAACATGTTTATAAATGTGGTTAATATGTATCGAAGAATACTTACGTTCTGTAAGCTGTAGTAAGGATTGAAAATGGGCCTCTTCAGTAATTAGTACTTCATGAACAACATCGTCCATGTCCACCTTCGGTATGGGGGGGCGGTTCGGAAAAGTTTCAGCCTTCGGAAATGAACTCATTGATAAAAGGAGAACTACACACAAACACACTTGAACAACTCGTCTACACAAAAATAACCACCTCTAAGAACTAGCATCTCTCAAAAGGTGGTGAAATATGAATGGTGTCAGGCACCACAAAAATACAAGTGTCCACCTCAGGCGGACACTTGCACTCCATACTTAATTATTTTGTTCCGAACAGCCGGTCTCCCGCATCTCCTAGACCAGGTACGATATAGCCGTGGTCATTTAATTGCTCATCAAGTGCTGCAATGAAGATATCAATATCAGGGTGTGCATTTTTCATTGCTTCTACTCCCTCTGGAGCGGCAATTAAGCACATGAATTTAATATTTGTCGCGCCACGCTTCTTTAATGCGTTGATTGCTTCAACCGCTGATCCACCTGTTGCAAGCATTGGGTCAACAACGATGAACTCGCGCTCTTCGATGTCAGAAGGCATTTTAAAATAATACTCCACCGGCTGTAGTGTTTCAGGGTCACGGTAAAGTCCGATATGACCAACCTTAGCTGCTGGAATTAAACGTAAAATTCCATCTACCATTCCAAGACCTGCACGAAGAATTGGAACAATGCCAATCTTTTTCCCAGATAAAACCTTAGATTTGGCCTTTCGTACTGGAGTTTCAACCTCAACTTCCTCTAACGGCATATCACGAGTAATTTCAAAAGCCATTAGGCTTGCTACTTCGTCAACCAATTCACGAAATTCCTTTGTACCTGTATTTTTATCACGTATGTATGTAAGCTTGTGCTGAATTAGTGGGTGATCAAAAACGTACACCTTCCCCATGTTCATCTCTCCTTTTCATTTTCTTATTTTTCGAATGTGTTCTTAGAATACCACCAGATAAAAAAATAACACAATATACGAGCCCTATATTTCACACTTCAATAGATTTTACAGAAAAACGAAGGCATGTTCAAGGAGAATGTGAAAAATTCATACAACGTTACACTTTAAATTAATAAGGAAATCATTTTACAATTTTATACAAAAGTGATATCATAATAATATGAAAAAGATATAAAAGGGAGATGATTTCATGAGGGAAAAACAAGCATGGCGTATCAATGGTTTTCTTGGATTTCTTACTATTGCTGTACTCGCAGGTCTAGGTGTCCTTATGTTAGTTAACACAAAATTAGTACCGGCAATCTTGCTTTTACTTGCGGCAGTCATTCTTGCCTCCGGGATTACAATTGTTCAACCAAACCAAGCTGGTGTTGTTATCTTCTTTGGAAAATATCTCGGAACGATTCGTGATAGCGGTCTCTTTCTAACCGTTCCATTTTCGCTTCGAAAAACAGTATCTTTGCGCGTCAACAACTTTAATAGCAAACGCTTGAAAGTAAATGATGTTGAGGGAAATCCGATAGAAATTGCGGCTGTTATTGTTTACAAAGTAGTTGATTCCGCAAAAGCGGTATTTGATGTGGATCATTATGAAGAGTTTGTTGAAATTCAGAGTGAAACAGCTATCCGACATGTGGCAACAAAATATCCTTACGATACGTTTGAGAATGTTGAATTGACTTTACGAGGAAACGCGGAGGAAATCTCGAATGAACTTGCAACCGAGCTTCAGGAGCGCCTGAATGTTGCAGGTGTAGAAGTTATTGAAGCACGTTTGACACATCTCGCTTATTCAACTGAGATTGCCCAGGCTATGCTTCAGCGTCAGCAAGCAGCAGCTATTATTGCGGCACGTCAAAAAATCGTTGAGGGGGCAGTAGGAATGGCTCAAATGGCGATCAAACAGCTAGAGCAAGATCAAATTGTAGATTTAGATGATGAACGCAAGGTTCAAATGGTAAACAACTTACTTGTTGCTATTGTTTCTGAAAAATCCACACAGCCTGTCATTAACACTGGAAGTCTCTATTAATGAGTGAAATGTATGCCTAAAAAAAAGAGCTTTCCGCTACGACTTGACCCAGACCTCTATGAAATTTTACAAAAATGGGCTGCTGATGATTTCAGAAGTGTTAATAGCCATATTGAATATATTCTGCGTGAAGCTGCCAAAAAGGCGGGCAGAATCCCCAAAAATAAACAGTGAAATAGGAAAGGGTCAGACATTTGGCGTCTGGCCCTTTTTCTATTCTCCATCAAACCGCTTTCCATGCATTGTATATATTCGTCATAATAATGACCTGTAAAGGAAGTAAAAACATTAGCAATAATATCTTTGTTAGTAAAAACGTTACGTACACGTCTGTATAAAAGGATAATAGGAAAGCTAATAGACTCTCAAATGTTAACTGAATTACGGTTAGCAGTATAATAATTAAACATGCTTTAAAGAAATGTTTCTTCACAAATTTGACTGAGCGTGAGATTGCCGCTTTGAAGCTTCTTACAGAATCCGAGATAAAAAATGGGACAAAATAAAACAGCAAAAGCACCACTATTCCCGGAACTACAAAAAGAATTCCACCAAGGAAAATTAACACAGCATATAAGCACGCAAATAAATAGACTGGAACAGCCTTTTCCATCGAAAATGATAAAGACCTTTTTAATATCGAATCCTCGCCTTCTATATCAAGCAAGGTAAATTTAATAAACGGAATTTGGGCAATGGTTAAGAAAACTAGCATAAAGATTCCATTGGCCATGTCTCCTATTAATCCCGGATACTCACTAAACCGCGTTTGCTGATAAATGAAGTTTACTAATAACGCATGAATAACCAGCAATGGTACATAGGTAAGAATCGATAATAGCATTACACTCAAGAATTCCTGGGTATATAGACTAAATGAGTTTGAAATGATTTTTTTCATTCTATCCCTGCTTTATGTTGAATTTCTATAAGAAATGCGCAAGCGCCTTGAATAAGGAACGTCAACTAAAATCCGCTACGTCCTGTGGTGAACGTCGACGTCAGCACTTCCTCGAAAACCAATGCATTTCCTCGTGCGATGATTATGCTGCCGGAGTTTTCCTTGTCCTGTGCAAGTCCGACAAGCAAATGTTCTGTTGCAAAAAAGTCGTTCTTTGACTTTTCTTGCAACAGGCTATTTGATCTAGAGGGGATAGGCGCTTGCGATAGACACAGAAAACTAAGCTGCTGTTTCCCCTAACATACTTTTTGCCCCTTATAAGAGCCTTATCCCATACTCAAACCTATCTAGGATTCCTAATAAGAGGCATTATCTCTTTCTCAAACGCATTATCACCATCTTGATCCCTAGCTTCATCTAGTAATCTTCGAATATCCTTTCGATCCATCGACAGGTCTATTCCGTCACCCTTAATAAAAAAGGTTGCCATTGAACGTTCCAACTCGTTTTTATTCGTTTTTACGGTTTCCCTTAAAATCATTCTGAGCTGTGACTGATTCTTTGCCTCAGGGATTTCTTCGCTTTCGAGCAGCCCGATAACAACTTCATAGTCCTCCTGTAACTCCCTCTCCCTTAGGCCGTGCATGTATAAGATTTCAAGATATGTATCAAACTTATCCTTCATCATGTGAAGAAACCCAAGGTCAAAATACCCTTTTTCTTTTGTAACCTCGCGTTGAGCATGACCTAGATCATAAAATAGACCCTCGATCATTTCTCTTTCTTCTATGGATTGCTTTGTAGAAGCTACGATTCTTTCAATGGAAGAATTGACTTGCATACTTGAAATGGTATTAGAAAGTGATTCCAATGCTTCCACACGATCTCTTAGAGGAGATATATCCTTTTTCATTTGCGGAAGAATCTGTGATATTGCTCCACTGCAGATAGTATTATAGTGAATTAAATGTCTAGCCGCGATTCTCGCATTTTCAAAAGGAACTACTTCCCCCTCGCTATCTAGTATAAGGTAACCACTTATTCCTTTCATCGTGTGTAGGTATTGGGCTAAAAAATAGTCCTCATTTCCGTCTCTATATGCGAAGTCCCACATATCCCATTTTTCAAGAAACTTTTTATAGTCTTTAATGTTTGCAATATGTCGTTTTGTTGGTTTAGTATCTATCACAATAACAGCACCCCTTGTTTTGATTCGAAAAGCGCAAGCGCCTTGGAAGAAGAACGTCAACAAAATCCACCACGTCCTGTGGCGAACGTTGACGTCAGCACTACCTCGAAAATGCAATGCATTTTCTTCGTGCGATGATTTTGCTGCCGAAGTTTTCCTTGTCCTGTGCAGGTCCTACAAGCAATTGTTCTGTGGCAAAAAAGTCGCTCTTTGACTTTTCATTACCACGCGTTTTTGACCTCGAGCTGCTTAAAATGCATAAGGAAGACTTCTAGGAGAGTAATCTCCATAGGAACAAGCTATGCATGTTCCTAAGCTTTTGCGCAAGATAATCGCAGAAGCCTATTCAGGGTGAAAACTGGCTAGGCGCTGGAGCAAGACTCAAAAACTTTGTATATTTTCTTTTTAAAAAGCAAGAAGACATCCTAGTCTTCTTGCTCGTTTCATGAGAAAACCTGAAATAGGCGGGTTCTTCACATTAAAACTTCACAAACTAAATGCCTTATCAACCACCGAAAATAGATTTAAAGAATCCTGTCACTGCCTTTTTTGCCTTACTGAATTTTTCCTTAACATCTTTGACAATTTTTGTACGATTTCGATAGATCTTATGTCCAAGACTCACAAGACTTAACGCAGTACCAACTACTAACATCCCCGCAGCAATAGGCTGAGCTCCAGGTATTAATGCGACTCCAGCAGCAGCTCCAGAAATAATAGAGCCTGCATTTCCAACTAAGTCCATACCTGCAGCTGTTTTTTCCTCAGATGTTTTGGCTGCGTTAAATTTACCGACATTATCTACAGTATCAATAATTGTGAATGGCATTGCAATAGCTGAAACAATTGCATTTGCAGGGGTAAATGTTTTTCCTGCCTGAACCAATTCATCGTATTTTGCTGCAGCTGCTAAAATATCTCCTGATTTCTGTAAATTTTGGATTTGCCTAAAATCATTAAATGTAGACACTTGTTTATACAAATCTACTGATTTCGTAGCCACATCAGCAGAATCATAGATAAAATCTACAGTTTGGTCTCCCTTAGTAAAGCCTTTAAAGCCTGCATAAAATATATTTCCTTTATACGTTAAAAAGTCCTTAGGTGTAATCTCTCCACCATTTGCTGTTTTTCCAATTAATGAGACCGTTCCACCCAAAATATCCTTTGAGATATATTCAATTGCACCCTTTTGGTCTATATCCTTAAAGTTAAAAAATGGACTATCACTGGTAGTAGGTTCACTATTACCTGAGTCTTGTTTTGACCCGTCTTGGGATTTGTCATTATCATTCACGTTATCTGTTGGACCTGTTTGGGTATTGTCTGATGGGGTTGAAGTGTTATCACCGGGGTTCTGTCCAGGGCCATTTTGACTAGGGTTATTCGGATTAACAGTAGGTCCATTTGGATTCGTTCCATTTCCACCAGTTGGGTTCGCAGGATCTTGATTCCATACGGGTGGAGTGACCCATGGGTTTTCACCCCATTCTGGTTGGATTTGCCATGGATGCTGGTTCCACTCCGGTGGTATCTCCCATGAAGGTACCGTCTCCCATGTTGGAGTAGTCTCCCATGTCGGAGGGGTATCCCATGAAGGTCCCTTCCATCCCGGGTTTGTGTTCCATGACCCCCACGCATACGCGAGCGACCCTGGATTTGTAACAAGTAGAACAACAATGGCAAGTAAAGAGAAACAGATTCTCCGTAGCCTTTTCAATCGTTTCACAACCTCTCAAATCAATTCTATTTGAACATCAATACTCCCAATTCCAGCTTATTACTTCTGCAATTTCAAAGGTTGGTCCTTGCGCTTTTTGTCTAACGAACCGACTGCTCTCTGGAAAATACTCATCAAACTTATGTGCCTCATAGCGAGTCGCTGTTTCCACTTCAACCCTGTTATTGTGGTTAAAAACCTTTATTTTGGTCTCTGCCAGTTCCCCATCATTCTTATCAATGCTGGATTGTACTTCAGATGAGAGAGAATACATTGCACCATTAAGTTGAGACCTTACAATTGAATAAAGAACAGGATTTCCACTTGCTAGTTCCTCTCGTAAGACACGATTCACTGCTTTATGATGAACTTCTGAACTTGTCAAGCTCGTGTCATAACGAAGTGCTGCCTTTGCTTCATTTAATCTTCTTTCGAGAGATTTATCGAGGATTTCCTCTACTGTTCCTGTTAAGGTTGCATCATATTGGTAGATGGCTTCTTCAAGACTATCGACGATAATTCCTGTTGCTACAATACTTGCCTGTTCTGCGTTATTGGATGCACGCTCTTTATCTATTAAAACCTGGGCAAAATTTAGAACTACTAAAAACAGTAATGTAAAAATGCCAAAAAGTCCTATAATGAATAGCGTTGTGTTCCCATTCTCGTTCTTTAGTAGCTTCACTAGTCCATCACCCTGCTATTAATAGATCTAGAAAAAGGTATATCTGGTAAGCTTCCAACATATTTATCAGGAACAAAGACAAGGTCAAGCTTCACATGTAAGGTAAGCTCAAAGTTTTTCCCACTTCTTGTTGGAACAATGGAATCAAACGAAAGATTGCCCCCAGCATCATCAATTAATTCGCGTGCAACCAGCTCTGTTTCATAATAATCTCCACCAGTCGTTGCATATGTCTTTGCTACCTCGTTTACCGCTGATTGCGCGACCATAACAGCATAGCCTGCAACAAGGAATTGCCAGAACACCATCATTATGAAAAATACAAGGGGCACCATTGCAAGAAACTCAATGGTGGCTGAACCTTCTTCATTTTGTAATTGCTTCGTAACCTCCACAAATGGCCCCCCCTACTTACTTTTTAACCCAATCACAGTCAGTTAGCTCTATTTTCACATTAGTGTGAGACATTCTCTTCGTAAATCTCGTCAATCTTTTTTAACACTGTATCCAGATCTTCATTTGTCGTATTTAATAGCATATCTGTAAGCTCTTCTACAGACTGATTTTGCTGCTTATAATAAGCGTCCCTCATATCCAGAATTTTATTGTGCTGGTCATTCGTAATCTTTTTATCAGCTTCCAGCTTTACAAGGGAAAATGTTTGCAAATAGATTTCTTGCGTGTTTTTTCTTTGCCAATCATAGCTTACATCTAAAATATCTAGCGTTTGATTGTTAAACTTATCTAACGCATTTGATGTTTCTTTGTTAAGCCACTCCAGCCATTTTAATGAATCCTGAATTGTTTTCTCGAATTCATTTTGCAGCTGATCTTGGTTTTTCACGTTTGTATACGTACCACCTGCAGCTTTTGCTATATCCTGCAGTTGTTTTTGATCTGCATTGTTTAAATCAAATCCAATAATATTAACAACAGGTGCAACTCCAGAGTCCTTTAGGCTTTTTGCCGCAGCAATTGGATCGCCACCACATGTCTCAATTCCATCACTCACAAGATAGACAACGTTTTGATTGTTCTCTCCTGCATATTTGCTTAGATCATTTTTTGCTTCTATTAGAGCCTGGGCAAGTGGTGTCCAGCCTGTTGAGGTAAATTTACTAAGCGCTTGATCTAATCCTGCCGCGTTGTATGGCTGCATTGGATAGACGATTTCATTTGCTGCACAGGACAATTGTTTATCCTTATCAGCGTTTGACCCCTTATGACCATAAACTCGTAAACTAATATTTGCTTCCTTTGGCAAAGACGAAGCGAACTTTTTAATCGCTTCTTTTGCTAAATCCATACGAGTCTTTGAGCCCATCCTATTTGCCATACTTCCACTTGAATCAAGAATAATCTCGACATTATAGGAGGATTTGGCCTTATTCGCTGGCCCCTCACTGGAATCTGGACTTCCAATTGTACTCTCTTTTAACATCGCCCTTGGATCTTGATAGTCCATCTTATATAAGGAATACAAATAACCTAGCAACTCCGTCAATTCCTCATCAGTCGCATCCTCCGAAAGCTTAGGAACAGAGTTTAATTCTGTTTGAACATCCTCATCCTCTACTTTCGTTTCAAGAGAGGCGAACTTACCAACTGGATACGCAATCACTTCCTCTAAGGTTTGTGGTAGCTCAGGACTGTTTAAGTCCATTTCGTTCTTAGCTTCATCTGAAGTTTGATCTGTTTTTTCTGGCTCTTCCTTCCCTACATTGTCTTGTTCATTATTATCTCCGCCCTTTGTAGTATCACTAGCAGGATTACATCCTGAAACTACAAAAATACATAGCATGAGAAAAATGAACTTCTTTAAAGTTGACATAGTAACCTCCATCTAAACAGCGTATCTTTCTTCTTATGTGTAGCTCGATTAATGATCGGATAATTAGTTTCCAATTTCTGAAATCATAGATGAAATCTTACTTACGATTGCACTCGCAATTCCTCCACCTTGACCATCCATCGCAGATGCAATTGCAAACATTAAGGCAACAATAACTGCTGCTAATCCTACCCATTCAATTGTAGATACACCCTTTTCATTATTTGTGTATCCCTTTACCCTTGCTGAAAGTGCCATCATCCCGTTATTTACCTTGTTTACTACTTTCTCCATTACATTTTTCATTAGAAAAACCTCCTGAATTTAATTTTATTTGGTGACTCATTGTACATGTATTTATCTTTATCAGTTATCCTTTTGTAATGTTGGTGTTAAAAAATCTCAAGTATACTACTTTCACCGTAAATAAGGTTAAGGATAACTAATCCGATAATTAAAATCATAATCAATGGTGCAATGATAAAAGATGTAATCATTGTGACCTTCGGCGATGCCTTCGCTGCTTTTTCTTTAACCTTTTCTAATGTCAAGCGACGTATGTCCTCCGCTTGGCTTTTGAATGTATTCGCCATTGGCACACCAAGCCTTGTTGCCTGAATCAGTGACTTTATAAAACTGTGAAACTCTTCATTGTCATTCCTCGACTGCAGCTCCATATAAGCTCTTTCTCGAGGTACCCCTAATTCAATTTCACGAATGAATTTGGCGAATTCCTCCCGAATCGGTCCATCAAAATATTTGATGACCTCTTTGATAGCACTGTCCAAATTCGAACCAGCCTGTAAACTGATACTAACTGTATCTAAGAAATCCGGCAGGTCGCTTCTCAGCTGTTCCTGTCGCTTTTTCGCCTTCTCTCTTACTAGAAAAATAGGTACGAAGAATCCTAAAAACGGCAATAACACGAAAGCAATATTCGATAATGGAAACCCCATTACAACAAAAAACAGACCTGTTAAAAATCCAAGAATGACGCAAACAATTTTAAAGCCTTGGAACCTTGCAACAGTCATATCATAAGGATTACCTGCCTTTTTTAAGAGCAATTCTATTTCCTTTGATTCGCTGTAAAAATTGATTCGATCCCCAAGTGAAGAAAAATCATCCGCATATCTCGAAAGAAACGTTATCACCCTATCTGCGAAGCTTTTTCTTGCATGCTTTGTTAAGGCAGAGGTGACTGCGATTTCATGAATATGCGATTTTAAAACCTCTTTTTGTTTGGCATACTTGTATAAATTCAACACACCGATTAGGAGTGCTAACCAAGATATCAGAGTTAATAGTAGTATGATAGAATCCATAATCTACACCTTTATATTGGTAACAGCTCTAACAAGAAGTAGAGCAATAACCATGCCTATTATAAAAATGACCATCAAAATAATGCCTGGTAGGGTTAAAATTAGATCAAAAAATCCATCCATTATTGTATTGAGCATAAATAGTAAAAATATAGGTAATGCAGGAAGGATATACGTGATAAACTGTTGCTCCGCCGTAGCGGTTTTAACAGTTTGCCGTAAAATCTTCCGTTCCTCAAGTGTGTATGCCATTTCATGCAGTACCTTTGTGAGGTTACCACCTGCTCTTTTTTGGATTAATAACGCATTAATAAACAACTTATATTCTCTCGTTGCAACCCGCCTCTCCATTTCCTTTAAAGCCCTCTCAAAATCTACCCCGAGTCGGAGATTTTGTGTTAGTGCTTTAAACTCTTCTTTCGTAGGCGTTTCAGTTTCAGCTGCCACTACCTCTAATCCTTGAATAATGGTCATCCCTGCCTTCGTGGAATTCCCAAGCAAACGGCATACCTCTGATAGCTGGTTATTTAACTTATCAATATACTTGTTTTTCCTGACGTAGAAGAGTAAAAAGTAAGCTGCCAAACAGATAAAAATTGTGATAATTGCACTAATCAGAATCGGTATGTGAAAGAAACCATAAAATACAATCGTTAACGTAAACCCACAAAACAACATAATCGCAAAAAATTCTGAGGGTAAGAACTTAATATTGGCATGGAGCAGCTTATGCTTAAATTCTTTCGCAAATTCTGTATTGTCAAACCGGTCGCCCAATTTGGATATAAAGCTGTTTCGATTGCTTTCTCTCTTAAAAAGATGTTCAACCTTCTTTTGGATGTCTCGCTTTTCATTTCGATAGCCCAAATAATTGTACATTCCCCAAATAAAGAACAATAAAGCAGCTCCAGATAAGGCGGCAATTTCCATCTACCCCACCTCCTGAACGGTAAATAAGTTAGGTGGAAGATCAATCCCAAACGCTTTGATTCGATCAAAGCATTTAGGTATAACCCCTGTTGCAGTAAAATGTCCTTCAATTTGGCCAGACTTCTTCATTCCAACACGTCTGAAAGTAAAGATTTCACTCGTTTCAATGCCACCTTCTTCAGTTCGATACACTTCACTAATTGAGGTGATTTTTCTTGTACCATCTGTTAGACGTTGAACCTGTACAATAATATCTAGCGCACCTACAATATACTCGCGTATGATATGTGACGGTAAATCCATTCCGGCCATTATCACCATCCCTTCCACACGTCGAAGTGCATCAAATGGGGTATTGGCATGGACGGTTGTAATAGAACCTTCATGACCAGTATTCATTGCCTGGAGCATATCAAATGCCTCTGCACCACGGACCTCACCAACAATAATTCGGTCCGGTCTCATCCTTAATGAGTTTTTCACAAGATGCCTGATCGTGATTTCTCCCTTACCCTCTACGTTTTCTGGCCTCGCTTCCATTCCAACAACATTTTCTTTATCAAGCTTTAATTCAGCAGAGTCCTCTATGGTTATGACCCTTTCCCGATTAGGAATTGAGTTCCCGAGCACATTAAGCAGTGTTGTTTTACCGCTCCCTGTCCCTCCGGAAATTAACACATTCAGCTTCGATTTCACAATTGCATCTAGAAAGATTGCCATTTCATTACTTAAGGTTTCAAAGTTCAATAAATCAGCCATCTTAAAAGGAGTTTCTCTAAATTTTCGAATCGAAACCAAAGTCCCGTTTAAGCTAATTGGAGGGATGACGGCATTTACACGGCTGCCATCAGGAAGCCTTGCGTCTACCATTGGAGAGCTCTCGTCGATACGTCTCCCAATCGGAGCAACAATCCGGTCTACTATATGCCGAATATGATTTTCATCCCTAAAGGTAATTGGGGCGGGCTTTAGTTGACCCATTTTTTCTATATACACCTCTTGATGCCCATTTATTAAAATCTCCGTAATACTTGGGTCATTTAACAGAGGCTCCAACGGACCATACCCGATTGATTCATCTATGATTCTAGTAAGCAGAAGATCCTTGTCATGTCTCGAAAGGATAATCTTTTCTTCACTCATAAATTGGGATATGAGCTGTTCAATTTTTAGCCTCATTTGCCCTTGAGGTAAACTTGTTAACAGCTCCAGGTTTGCCTCTTTTAAAATTCTCGACTTATAATGCTCAACTAGCTCGTCAATATAAGGATTATCGATAGCTGATTTCCGCGTTAACTGGACATCTCTTCCTTTTCTCTCAGCTCTTCTTTCAAATAATGACATAGGTCACCAATCCTTTTACATATTCATACGTGGTCAAAAGGTTGAAACAATCGTATCGTGCTTGCGAAAAGAACCGCCTGAGCGTCTTTTGGGCTCGGACGCTGATTCGACTGTTATCTCGTACTTATTGAACATCCTCTTATTCTAGTATTTGGCCAACCCATTTTTTAATGCTCTTTGTAAACGGGATTAACTTCTTATCCCCCACTTCTTTTCGAAATGGTTCACCTTTATTAATATGGGCTTGCACACCCTTGATATCTCTCGGTATTTTAAAAGCAATCGGATAAGGTAAGACACCCTTAAGATCTCCTGGCTTGATTTCATTTTCTCGGCCAACCTCATTTAACAGAAGCTCCACTCGTCCTTCTGTCTCCATTCGAAGTCTTTGGAATAGGACTTCCACTTGCTTTAACATGCTTACAGATGGAGTATCTAGATTCAGCACATAGTAGATTTTGTCTGACTCCTCCAACGCTGCATACGTGTGCTCATTCATAACCGTTGGAAGATCCACGAGAACAAAGTCATAGCTTCTTCTGCAGTTACGCAATAGCCTAGAAACGAAATCTTCTGGTAAATTCTCCGCCATCTCGGCATCCCTTGGGCTTAAAAGCACCTCTAATTTAGAAAACATCTCTTTTTCAGTAACATTTCGAATATGGCTCTCGTTAAGTTCATCAATAACCGGAAGAAGGTCAACCAACGAGCGGTTGGATTCAATTTTCAAGTAGGTTTCAACCCCGCCAAACTGCAGATTAAGATCAATCAGAATTACTTGAGCTGTTGACTCAATTTTTAATGTTTGCGCAAAGGCAGTAGAAAGAATTGTTCTTCCGCTTCCTCCCTTCCCGCTATAAAAAGAATAGATTTTCCCACGACCTCTTTTAAATGATTGGCTTGTCGTAGCCGTTTCACTTATTTGTTGCTTTCGTTGTAAGGCCATTTGGGTAATACTATCCATTCGTCCATAGAGCATTGTGTTCTCGTCTGGCAATACAAAATAGTCAATAACTCCTGCTCTCGTTACATTTCGAAGCATATCGAAATCTTGAGAGAACGCGATATAGACAATTGGAACCATTGGGCTAACTGCCAAAATATAATCAATGGAATCCACCGAGGAAACTCCCTCAGATTCAATTAAGAAGATTAAGTCTGGTGCAATCCGATCTAATTCGTTTCGCAACTCCCGATGATCCACCATCTCAACTTTTTCATAGTCGCTGAAAATTCCTCTTAAGTTATTGAGTGATTGTTCCTGATCACTTACCAGTAATATCTTCAATTCGTCACTCATTTTTACCCTCCAAGAAGTTCATTTATCCCTAACTATCTATGTAATAGTTTTTCGTTTTTCTTTATGTGTTCGCATGGCTAACCTAAGACGGATCTTTCTGTTCCTCCTCAGTCTTTGGTTCTGCTTCCTTAGGCTGTTCCACCTTCGCATCTACTTCTTTTGTCTCGGTAACTTTTTCCTCATCTTCCGTTTTTACTTCTTCTGTATTAGGCTGAGTACCCTTCCCTACGTTTGCCTTTAAAATTCTCATGCTATCGGCATAGTTTTGCATATGGATAATTTCTGGTGCAACCTCGGCCGGAACTTCAACTACAATTCCTTTGTTTTTATCAAGTACCCCTGCAACAAGTACATCCTTCATAAATATCTCTGTTAAGGGCTTATCCTCGAAGCTTTGCGACACGATTATATCAACACGATCTTGTGCTTCCAATAGCTGGTCAAAATTAATTCTGTCCGTAGCTGGAATCGTTACTAATCTATTATTCTCATTTGTAGCAGCAGCCACTGGTTTTATCATCGAGTGTGTAATGATTTCTCCCTCTTCTAACGGGACGATTAATACTTTATTGATAAGCTTATTCACATCTGTTACGTGAGACGCTTCATTTACATAACGATTTGGAATCTCAACCTTCTTCACTTGGTCTGGTTGGATCAATGTTCGTGAGGCTATGTCTGATGCTGCTACGTAGATTTCCGTCATTCCTCCAAGCTCGTTATTCATTTCTTGCACTTTCTTTAAAACGAAAAATCCTGCAGCTGTCGCTAGCAGTAAAGACACAGTAATAAATATGAGGGCTCTCCGTTTGGACTCTAACATTCCATTTCTCTCTCCTACAACAAAGTTATTGTTTACGTTATGAATCGGTTAGGCATTTTTTGATACAACTAACCTCCTATTTTCACTTAAAAAAATGCTCTTTTCTAAACTATTTGCTTTTAGTTAGGCATGAGATTTCCGCTCCTGGCACTCGCTTTCCGCGGGCGGTCCGTGAGCCTCCTCGTGAGCTGCGCTCCTGCGGGGTCTCACCTGGCCACGCTTTTCCCGCAGGAGTCTCGTGCCATACGCTACAATCTCCTTTAGGACACTATCGAACAAATAGCTTTAATATAGTCTCCTGGAGAAACCTTCAAAAGCAACTAAGTTTGCGAAAACAACCTAAAAAAAGACCTACTTCAATTGTGTGTTCAAAAAGGCGACGAATCGCAAAGCAAGAAGTTCAAGGAACGTAGCCTCGAGGATTGGAGTGAGGCAACTACGTTGAAATTACTTCTTCGCTGCCTGTGCGGAGGAATATACCTCCTTGAATAGTCTAGTAGCCGCAAGTACATTTACTAAAGATTCTTTCTTATTCGGTCTACCTCACGGCGAGATTCGAAGCTTATCATTTGGTGACTTTTTGAACATCCTCTTCAATTGTTTTCCAGTTGAATCTATGTATCTATTTACTATCATGTGTACACATTTCAGTCAAATTGACTCCCGCATTTGTCGAATTCTGTCTGGAAGTATATAACTAGGACTGTCTTGAAACCGAGATTTTTTTCCAGGAATAAAGTTGCGTATTTTTAGGAAAATAATAGAAAATTCATTTCAAATTCGTTACATTTTCGCAAATTCTTTTCAAAATTATTAAAATTCATAGTTCTTCCGAAGGATTTTTGTAATAAAAAGAGGATAAAAATAGAAAACATATATTTTGGAGAATTTTGGAGATAAAAACGTATCTACTCTAGTACCTTTTGTCGATAGGAAATAGTACTTTTGCATGGGTCTATTACAAAAAAAGAGGCCAGACAAAACTAATGTCTAACCCCTTCTCTATCTTACAACTCTTTATATAATGTAAACTTACCTGTTAAAGCTTCTACTCTTTGTCTTGCTTCATCTAGCTTTTCTTCATTCTCTGCATTTTTAAGAGTAAATGCAATAATCGAAGCAATTTCGTCCATATCTTCTAAGCCAAAGCCTCTACTAGTAACAGCTGCCGTACCAATTCGGATTCCACTTGTTACAAATGGGCTTTCTGGATCAAACGGAATCGTGTTTTTATTAACAGTGATACCTACTTCATCAAGAACTTTTTCAGCTACTTTACCTGTTAAGCCTAATGAACGAACATCTACTAATAAAAGATGATTATCTGTTCCATCTGATACAAGCTGTAGGCCTTCTGACATTAATGCAGAAGCAAGTCTAGCAGCATTGTCTACAATGTTTTGCGCGTAGACTTTAAAATCATCCTGTAGTGCTTCCCCAAATGCAACAGCTTTAGCTGCAATTACATGCATCAAAGGTCCACCTTGAATTCCTGGGAAAATCGATTTATCAATCTTTTTCGCAAACTCTTCCTTACAAAGAATCATTCCCCCGCGCGGACCACGTAGTGTTTTATGAGTAGTCGTTGTAACAAAATCAGCATATGGTACTGGATTTTGGTGAAGACCCGCTGCTACTAATCCCGCAATATGAGCCATATCTACCATTAAATAAGCCCCAACCTCGTCAGCAATTTCTCTAAATTTCTTAAAATCAATTGCACGTGGATACGCACTTGCACCAGCAACAATTAGCTTAGGTTTATGTAATCTTGCTTTTTCAAGTACATCATCATAATTGATTAAATGTGATTCAGGATCTACTCCATACTCTACAAAGTTATACTGGATTCCACTAAAGTTCACCGGGCTACCATGCGTTAAATGCCCACCATGTGATAGGTTCATTCCAAGTACAGTGTCACCTTGCTCTAAAATTGTAAAGTAAACAGCCATATTCGCCTGAGCACCAGAATGCGGTTGAACATTTGCATGCTCTGCACCGAAAATTTCCTTTGCTCGGTCCCTAGCGATATCTTCAACCACGTCTACATGCTCGCAACCACCATAATAACGACGGCCAGGGTAGCCCTCAGCATATTTATTTGTTAAAACTGACCCCTGTGCCTCCATTACTGCTTCACTCACAAAGTTTTCAGATGCGATAAGCTCAATCTTCGTACGTTGACGTCCAAGCTCATCCTGAATCGCATTAAATACAAGCTGGTCTTGCTCCGATAAGTGTTTCATTGGAATCCTCCTTTTAATCTATTTTTACAATTTATCTACCTTTTTGAAAATTCCTTTCCATTGTAACACTTTTGAATTCTAGGAGAAAGATGGTTCCACGAAAACCGAAAAGGGATTTACCTGTAATCAATAGAATAACTCATAAAAACTAGATCAATTGGAGTTAGACCTTTGAATTTACAAGCGAATATGATTATCTTATTTACCTAAGTTTCCAGAAATCTGGCCCATAGGTCTTGCTTTCTACCTTACATTCTAAATCTTTCTCAGCCAAAGATTGCCCTACCTTTACCGAATACATTTTGTTATAAATCGGGGAACCAAAGGAAAATTCCAATTGTCTCTCATCAAGATTAAATAATATAGAGTGTACCGTCCCAAAGTTTTCACCGTAATTATGTACTGTAATCCCTTGAGGATACTCTGATGCAAGTAGGCTTTTTAAATCCGTTTTTGTAACTCTATTTTTCTTTTTCAGGTTCTCCTCTAAAAAGCGATATCGGACTTCCGACTGTTTTAGTCTTCGACTTTCAAAATTCACTATTTCTGGTAATACCGCATGATTGGTTGTAACTAAGTAACCTGGATAATGACTCTAGTAGCCGCGGTTCAACTCGTAATTAAATGGAGACTCTATTAACTCCAGAGTTGTTGACAACTGTAAGAAATCGATTAGTTTTAGAAGACAATCTCTTATCGAAGGGTGCGAAAGTTACTCCTTCTACGTTTCCTCGATATCTATCAAATAAAGTGTCGGGTTTACGAAAAAATACAAAAGTCTAATTAATAGAATGGCTAAAAGAAGTAATACCAAAGTTTGATAAAAAATAAAATTGATAATAAAATTATTTTGATTAACTCTACTTACTCTTTATATAATTCTATGGCTTTTAGGCAAAATTCCAAACGAAATAGTAAAAGGGATTCGTAATAAGATTTCCGAATCCCTTTTTAAACATTCTGTTTGAGAGAAGTGATAGAAGGACTGCTCCTTTTGCAGAGTAATCTAAAATTTAGTTATCATGGACTGCTTTAAAAAAACTTATCACTCCACCCGCTCCGCTACCACAACTAGTCTCTGCTTATTCGAGTATTTGGGATGACAGGTAATTAGTGTGACGATTTCTTTCCCTTTTATAGGGTTTAGTACTTCTAATTGATTAGGACGGATGATTTTTATATCCATGACTTTGTAAAGGTACTCCTTCTCACTTTCTAACGTGATCAGGTCTCCAACAGTGAGTTCGTCTAATCGATTAAAGAATTGGCCTGTAACATGGGAGCGGTGACCAAGCACAACAAAATTTTGGTCTTCTTCCCCTAACTCGCCACTGCCCTCTAAATGGCCTACGGCAACTCGAAGTATATCCTCTGATGTTCCTTCAAGTACTTTGGTTTTAAGGTTTATAGCAGGAATAGATAAATCTAACGGATAAGTTATCATATTTTCTTGTGTATCAATTTGCTCCACGGTGGGACTCATTGTTTGTTGAACATGTTCTTGTAAAGATTGTGAGATTTGAACTGTCTCGGAAATAATCTTTCGCTCTAGGACGCGTGCATATATTTGTTCGTAAGCAACATAACCGAATAATAACACCCCAAGAAGGATGAGAACATTTCCGCTCTTTTTCATCATAAAAAATCACCTCTTTACAAGAACATTATGATAAATGTTTAGTTTTCCTTTTTACGTCTGCCAGTTCTCCGTAACACTAACCCTAAGGCAGTCAACAAACCAGCCGCACCTAATAATAGGTTCCGATCTAAAATCGAGCCCGTTTTCGGTAATTCCTTCATAGAATCTTCCTGTTGATTGCTAGGTGTGTCAACTGGATTTTCTTCAGGTGGATTTACCGGACTATTATCGATATTCCCCATCTTAGAATGAACCATTACCTCCACCACCTGAGTATAAAGCACACCCTTGTTATCGTAATAATAAACGATAAATTGATCACTACCAACATAATCTTGATCAGGGGTATAGGACCAAGTTCCGTGTTCTATATCAACCGTTACAGTACCATTAAGAGGGGTTTTCAATTCGATAGTTGTTGGATTTTTAACATGAATGTCAATTAAATTCCCACTAATTGTACGGTTAACAAATGTCTCCACTAGTATTTTATCACCAACAGTTGTAGATTCCTTCTTTTCTACCATAATTGTTATGCTGGAGCTTGATTTTGCCCCCTTATCATCGATGACATTGATTATAAATTGGTCTGACCCTACAAAGCCTGGGGAAGGTGTATAAGTAAATGAACCATCTAGGTTAACAATGACTGTACCATTTTTAGGATCCGTGTGTTTCTCATAAGTTAATAGTGCTTTCTCGGGATCATTCCCAACCACCTTTTGTTTTAATGTTTGATCCATTTTTACTTTAAATTGATAATCACCTATAGTTGGTGCTATATTGCCAGTTGGATTTGGATTTCCACCAGGTTCCTTGATTGCTGACATGGAAAAATTAAACTCAACAATCGAATAGCCTACATGAATGACACCATCTAAAATATAACTATCCTCACCTATCTTCGGAACGTCTCTCCCCTCTGTCCGGCTATCAAATGTAACATATCCAGCCTTCTCAGCCACAATATAATAATCTCCCTCTGGGAACACCATCCAAGCATAGGCACCCGTTTTATCAGTGAGCTGCGGAACACGGTTATCACTCGGGGCAAATCCTTCTAGGATAGGTAGATTTACAAGTTCATTTGCCCTTCTTCCCTTACTTTTATTTAACTCTGTATCAGCCCAATATAATTGAACCTTAACATCAGAAATCGGAAGTCCCGTAACATCATCCGTTACGATTCCAAATGGGTCAATCAAGGCAGCTTGAACAGAAGCTGTACCTTCCTCAGGAATAAAGACACTGACTTGATGGCCAACCAATTCCTGCTGATTTCTATTTGCATCTTTTACTAGTAAATTAAAGACAACTTGATAGGTCTTACCCTTTTCGCCACCGGTTATTTGGAATTTCCCTGATGTATCTACGGTAATGTTTAAACTTCCTAACGGGTCATTTAATACCTTTGGCTTAATTTCTACTCCACTTAGAACAGAGTCAATTTTTTCAGGGGTATCGGTCACCTTATTCATCATAAATAACTGTCCTGAAACCGTACTTTCTGACTTAAAGGACTCATCTTTACCCGTTGTCTGCCCTACCTTGGCGTATTGAATAAATTCGAGTGGGTATGTCTTATTTCCAATTTTTCTAGTAGCCGTTATAACAATTTTATAATTCCAATTCGCATATGGCACAGCAACCGTATATTTGCCCTCGGAATCAGTAAGGACATTGACGGAAAAATCAATAATACCATCCTTATTAAAATCTTCCCTTACCTCAATTAAGGCACCCGGAATAGGTTTACCTGTATCCCAATCCACAATGACACCGCTTATGCTGGCAGGCATAAATTGTATAACGATTTGATCTTCACCGAACAAGCCGTTATCCGGATTAGATAATGTCGCTTTCACTTTCTTTTGAATAACCTCAACGGTTCCACTTAAATCCGGAGAGATAAGCTCCACGATTGCTTCCCCTCGGCTATTGGTAATTACTTCGGTATTGCTTAAAGTGCCAGCTTCTGCTGTGAAGGTAACCTTTTCTCCAACAATCACCTTACCATTTGCATCTTTTATAACTGCTGTTATGATAGCCCGCGTCTTACCATCTCCAACAATCGAAGCCGGAGAGGCACTCATTTGAATGTACATCTCCGCTTCATCAATCACTAACTCTTGTCGATCTGAATATTCCTTTACACCATTTGGATCTAATAGCCTTACATTCACAGTGTAAGTTCCAGGATTTAATAGCTTAGCTGTTTGATAACTCCATTTCCCCGAAACGACACTCACAGCTGCGCTCTCCACGATTGATCCATTATTATCAATCAGTTCTACCGTTACTGTACTAAAATCTATAGCAAAAGCTGAACCCGTAATAAGAGGAGTACGGTTAACAATCGTTCTTTTATTACCTCCATCAATATCAACAGAATAGATTGGAGTTGGCGGTTCATTCACTTGAATCGTAATCGTAGCTGTTGCTTTCCCACCTTTTCCGTCAGAGACTGTAACCTTGAACGAATCAGTTCCGGTGTAGCCATTATTTGGTGTATATGTCCAAGTTCCATCTTCGTTAACCACCACAGTCCCGTTACCTGGTTCAGTTCCTTTCGTAAAAGTTAATGCATCCCCGTCTGCATCAGTAGCGACAATCTTCCCATTTACTGGCTTATTTTTCTCAGTTTGTAAGTCTTGATCTCCAATAGTTGGTGCTTGGTTTGATGGCTCGTTCACTTGAATCGTAACAGTTGCGGTTACCGTTCCACCCTTTCCGTCGGATACCACTACAGTAAAGCGATCCGTCCCGGTGTAGTCAGTACTCGGTGTATATGTCCAAGTTCCATCTCTGTTAACTACCACAGTTCCGTTACTTGGATCAGTTCCTTTAGTAAAAGTTAATGCATCCCCGTCTGCATCCGTAGCGACAATCTTCCCATTTACCGGCGTATTACTCAGAGTCACCTTTTGTAAATCCTGTTCCCCAATTGTAGGTTCTTGATTAGGTGTAGGTTGTTCGTTTACTTGGATCGTTATTGTTGCTGTTGCTGTTCCGCCTTTTCCGTCGGACACTGTAACTGTAAATGAATCCGTTCCGGTGTAGCCATTATTTGGTGTGTATGTCCAACTTCCATCTCCGTTAACTACTACAGTCCCGTTACCTGGATCAGTTCCTTTTGTAAAAGTTAATGCATCCCCATCTGCATCCGTAGCGACTACCACCCCATTTACCGGTGTATTACTTAGAGTCACCTTTTGTAAATCCTGTGCTCCAATTGCAGGTGCTTGATTAGGCGTAGGTTGTTCGTTTACTTGAATCGTTATCGTTGCTGTTGCTGTTCCGCCTTTTCCATCGGACACTGTAACTGTAAATGAATCCGTTCCGGTGTAGCCATTATTTGGTGTATATGTCCAAGTTCCATCTCCGTTAACTACCACAGTTCCGTTACTTGGATCAGTTTCTTTAGTAAAAGTTAATGCATCCCCATCTGCATCTGTTGCGACAACCTTCCCATTCACTGGCTTATTTTTTTCAGTTTGTAAGTCTTGATCTCCAATAGTTGGTGCTTGGTTTGATGGCTCGTTCACTTGAATCGTAACAGTTGCGGTTGCCGTTCCACCCTTTCCGTCGGATACCACAATAGTAAAGCCATCCGTCCCCGTGTAATCAGTACTCGGTGTATATGTCCAAGTTCCATCTCCGTTAACTACCACAGTTCCGTTACTTGGATCAGTTCCTTTAGTAAAAGTTAAAGCATCTCCATCCCCATCTGTTGCAACTACAGCGTCACTGACCGGTGTATTTTTTAAAGTTGTCTTTTCTAGGTCTTGGGCAGCTATTATCGGAACTTGGTTTATGGGCTCTTTCACTTCAATTGAAATAGTAGTAGTTACAGTCCCGCCTTTTCCGTCTGATACCAATACTGTAAAGGTATCTGTTCCGGTATAGCCTGTGTTAGGAGTATAAATCCAGGTACCTTCCGAACTAACAACAACCGAACCATTCCTAGGACCTAACCCCTTGTTATACGTTAGAGGGTCATCGTCCTCATCAGATCCCACAACTACTCCACCGACAGCTGTATTTTTTACTGTTTCTTCTGTATAAACTGGAGGTACAGTTGGAATCTTGTTACCTGGTGTATTCACCGAAAAAATCGCCGTGGCAATCGCATTATTTCCGTTAACATCCGATGTTGTAACGGTTACTTGATGCTGGCCAAAAGATAGATCTTCCCCCGGAGTATAGGTCCAGTTCCCGTTGTTATCAGCAAAAACAGTAGCAACAATTTTTCCGTTATCGACATTTATATCTAAGGTAGCAAACGGCTCCGACTTTCCGGTAATAGGCTCTCTTCTATTTTCTGTTAAACTCCCATTTGCAGGACTTGTAATCGAAACAAATGTAGTTGAGTCAATTACAAGCTCTTGCAGGGCCTGAGCTGTATGACCTTTACTTGTCACAGTAGCATGGATATTATAGGTTTGGTCATTTAATGGTTCCTCAACATCGACACTCCATTTTCCATTTGTAACTGTTGTTTCAAGAATAAGAGTATCTGAGACTTTTACGATTACTTTACTCCCATCCGATGCTGTTGATCTTCCTCGAATTGTAGGTAGTTTATCATTCGTTTCAACTCTAGGACCGTTTGCGATATCAAGATTTAAAGAAGTAACGGTGTAATTAACTGTTAAACTGTCTTTTGTATTACCAATTTCGTCGGTTGCTTTGGCTCTAAAGGTGTGAGTCCCATATGTGAGTGCTTTGTCTAGCTCAATCGACCAATTCCCTGATATGTCCGCCTTAATTTTTCGGTAAAACTGTCCATCGATGAATAATTCAATCTCCGCTTCAGGATCGGCTGTTCCAGTAATTGTTGGTTTTGCATTTAAAGAGGAAGTGTTATTTGCAGGGTCTTTTATCTCAACCTGAATTTGATTATCAATAATAACCGTTTTAGAGACTCTTGGTAGATCCGCATTGTTTCGACTATCTTCAACAGCTTCAATGGTATATGTACCTTCTGGTAATGACGGGAGGCTTATCCCCGTCTTAATCCATTTGTTCTTTGAATCTATTTGCAGACTGCTTGCAGAATAAACCTCTACTCCGCTTGAGTTCTTGACTGTGAACATTACTTTTTTACTACCGCTTGTAATATTGGTAAAAGTTCCTGACACGGTATTGGGGAACGAGCTCACTCGAATGGTAGACGAGCCGTCAATGGTAATTATTTTACCAACTGTAATCTCTTGTTTCGTCATCGCTAGATTATTAAACTCATTAATTACTTTTGCCGTTACTGTATATGTACCTTCAGGTAGCATTTCCCCTGTCGGCAAAACAACACTCCATGTTCCGTTAACAACCGCTGTCTTGTAGCTTTTATTATTTAGGGTTAAAGTGACTTCACTTCCATTTGCCGCCTTAGTTGTTGTACCAGTAAAAGTCGGTGTGCCAGTATCAAAAGTAGCTGAACTTGAAATTTCAATTGTTGGTATTTGAAAGGATATCGATGGGTTTAACTTCACACTCGCTGCATTGTTAAAATTAACACCGGTATTTGGTCCCATATAATCTTTATTGATAACAGATAGATTGGCGGCTTTAGAAGTACCAAAAAAGAACTGAACCGTAGAATTCGCCGTTACCTCCGTGGCCACTTCTGTGATTCTACTAATTGGAACTTGGAAATCTAAGAAGTATTCACCATTCTCTGCTTCTACGATTCTTGAACCAGGCACATGACTCCCAGATTCATCCGTTGAATATATTTTATTTACAACCGTTCCATTCGCATTGGAAACGTAGATATAGTCCTCGTGAGGTGATTTCCCGTTTAATCCTACCGTTGCTTGATGAACTCCATTTTGAGCAATATCTACTAGCCAAACAGAAGATAAGAAACCACCTTTACGATCATAAGGATCCCCATGTAGCCTCACTCTAAAAAATAAATGGGATCCATCGCTCCCTACATAAAAAGAGGGCTTATCTCCAGATCCTTTTGAATATCCACTTGAAAAATCAACGTCATCTGGACTAATGCCCGGCTCATTCGCTGGGTCATAGATGACTGTTCCATCATTATTTAAATATGGGACAAAGGAAGCATTTGACCAACTGACCGCAGGATCACTGTATGTTTCCGCTTGTGTGATATTTCCAAAAGGAGTCACTAGTAAACTTGTTGCCACCCCAACCTTTACAATGGTTATCGTTTTATCATTTCTCATATTCTCTCTCCAATTTATCTTTTTGTATCTAGAACCTAATTTTTTGAAAATCATGGGGCTACAACAACTAGTAATAGGACAAAACACTAGAATCTCTATACAAAAAAGTTATAGTTTCCAAACTTATATTCAATAAATAATATAATAATAGACTTGGAATACTTTTACAATTGGAATATAGTAAAATAGATCCTTGATTATCGTTGGCACTCGTTTGGGACAGGATTATCTCTTTTTTGATATCTTATATGAAGTAATTTTTTACAGGGAAGCATTGTAAAAATGTTTGAACAAATCGTAATCCATTTCCCATAAATTCTTAACCACTCCAATAAATCTCATCATTCAAAAATTTTTGGATAGCGCTTTATCTCCATATATTTCTCTACTTCTCTTAAGTGGTTGTATTCTATTTTTTCCCCATTCCAGGTGTATCAACCGGCGACTCCTTCACTAACATTAAACGTAAATTTCCTAAAACTCTTTTAACATGTTCTCCTTGCATTTTTCCAATCTCATAGCTGTTACCTTCTAACAACGAAAAAGATACGGGTACACTTTGCATTTACATCAACCCTTACTTACCGATCTTTACTTTTCTTATAACATCCTGTAAACGGTTGTCCTGTATATATTTCGCTTTGTTCGGCTGTCCCTCTGCTCGTGAAATAGATAAATCATTTAAGCTTGCTACAACTGAAAACAGAGTACCAAAATTATGTTCCTTGAGATGTAAACAAACGTGTCCTTTTGTTTCTGACATAATGGATTGTGCCAGTGTATGAGTCATATTTTTCACATTGTTTTCAAGACTCTTTTCTAACGTTTCATATCTATCAATCGATTTACTCCAATTCCACTGTTTCGTTAAGGGTTGACCTTGGTGGTGGTTCGTACAATGAATATAATCGTTCACGGGAAGCCGAACATTATAATTATCTGAAGTCACTTCCACCACCGCCATACTCCCCGTTGGATCTGCCAGCAAATAATTATTAGATACTGAACTAGGGAATCTTTTTAGCACTTCGATTCCTTCTTCTACAGATTTACAATTTTCTAGTATATATCTAACTCCAAAATAAAAATTCAAACCCAGTTTTATCCCATCATGTGGTACAGACGTTATTCCAACAAATAACCCATGCTCATTTATTCCATCTACTTTTCCTATAAAACAATCAGAATGGCCTATATATCTGTTTTTTCCTTTAAAGGTTACCAATGTAGCTTCTGTATATTTTTTTAAGTCAAATAACATATCATAATTGCGCCCAACAATTACCTCATTGCCGTTAAATGCTGCAAATATACTACATTGTCCCGCAGGTTGGAAGACTCCAATACTTAAAATAAATGAACTGACTTCTTCATACGTTGAATGACAACCCTCCGCAAATCCGTTTATCTCCTCAACTATTTCCGGATAAAATTGAAGGAGGATAGGGTCACATTCTTTCCCATATTCTAGTTTTTCCTTCGACACTACCGGAAATCTAAATCCATTCTTATACAATATTTCTGCATAGTGCTTACCTGCTTCATAAAACTCTCCCTTTAATCTAGGATGGTACATTATAAATCTCCTCCATTGTTAGCAATTCATTACCTCTATACAAATAGTAAACCCTCCAGTAGGTGGAGGGTTTAGCCTGTTTTTTCTGTAGTAACCTGTCTAACTGGAATACATATTTTTGTAAGAAACTCTGCTGGATCTTTATCATTCTCCGGTTTTATATCTTTTACGTGATATCGACCGGGTACTAATCCATTCTCAAAGATTTCTATTTCTTTTCCTTTTGGTGTAAGCCTCTGATGTTTCATCCAGTGAGTTAACTTGTTGTAACCCACCTTTAAGTTTGAATAAGGTCCCGCTACTGTTATACAAGCATACAAACCACTTGGAATCGTCTTATAACTATCTATTCCATTACCTTCTTCTATAGGCAGCAATAGTTCAACATCCGCCTCATTGCCATCAGGACTTCTATCATGAAAAATCGCCATAAGTTTTCCATTAATGACGAGGTTGAAAGCATACGCTCTGTCAAAGAGTGATTTAACTAGTTGATTAATAAATTTGATTTCGATTTTTTCACGGAGAGCTACTACCATTGTTTCATCTCGTTCTTCTATAAAGCAATCCGATGATGCAGGCTCAGGAAAGAGTGGAATTGCATTCTCTACATTCCTCTTCATTTCTCTCAATTCTACTATTTTTGATTCAATCGTTTCTTTTTCTTTTTCCAATTCTATTAATTTTTTTTCAATAATCTGTAGCCAGTATACATCATGCTCACATGTGATAATGCTTTTGATCGTTGCCAATGGAAAATGACAGCTCTTTAGTAGGTTTATTTTTTCGAAGATCTGAATTTTATTAAAATCATAATAACGATAATTGGTCATAGGGTCCACATATGAAGGCTCTAGTAATCCAATGTCACTGTAATACCGAAGCGTTTTAACCGATACATTGCATATTTTTGAAAATTGACCGATTGAGTACAAACTACCACCCCTATTCGATAACGACACAGATAATTATAGGTAACAAACGTTAGTTAAACAATCGATTTTCGTTTCAAAAGTATAGTAGGCCTTTTCTCTTTGTACTGGATAAAAGTGTATTTATTTCATCCGTACAATTTCTTTATACTGAAAAAACCTAACAAATCGTTAGGTTTCGGGTTTTCGCTATATTTTATAACATCTTTATGTGTGCTATTCTTTAGTAATGCTCTTTTTAAAAACTTTGTTGCTCTCTGTACCAGTTTAGTGGTGACTTCTGATAAGGTTTGGTGAATTTTAGGAAACTTATTTAGTTTAGGGGGCTATTCTGACAGCTTTAATAAATTCAAGGGTAATCATGTCAGAATCAGGGGGTGTATTCTGATAACTTTAATGTATTCAAGAGTAAGCGTGTCAGAATGATATACCCTTCTGTAAAACTAAATAGTAAACATGTGCGAAAATCAACAATCTCTACGAAAACAGTCTTTGTAATAAATGACTAACACTTCTTATTTACCTTCTTGTCTGGGTAAACCGCTCTTTCGCCACCAATTAGCTTTGGTCTCGTTTTTGCCATCGTTACATGCGCTCCACCCAGTTCCTTGATAGTACTACGAATGGGCACAGCGACATGCTTCAAATGCATTCCGATAAAGGTATCTCCAATATCAATTCCAGCATCAGCTTTAATGAATTCAACGACAACTGGATCTGAGAAATGCTCATACGCATAGGTTGCCATCGCGCCACCGGCTGTGCGAACTGGAATAACCGTTACAGGCTCAACGTTTTTTCGTAAAGCTGTTGATTGTTCTATTACTAATGCCCGATTTAAGTGCTCACAGCATTGAAAAGCAAGATCTATACCTGTTCTCACCTGCAATGATTTAAGTTCATTGAAGATTACCTCGGCAGCTTCTGTTGAACCCGCCGTTCCGATTCTTTCACCTATTACTTCACTTGTACTGCAGCCAATTACAACAATCTGACCACTTGAAAGTGCAGCCTGATTTTCGAAATCTGAAAGAATGGTTCTTATCTGGTCTCTCAACACTTCTAATTCATTTCGCAACCGAGTTCGCTCCTTCGAAACGTTATTTTACATGCTTTCAAAATGACTTTTCTCCTTGTCATCTCTTTTAAAAACAACGCCTGAGAGGATATCACAGGCGTTGTAGGGTTTATTCTCCCGATGGGTTATTTTCGAATGCTGAGATTTTGTTGATTCGGTTTTCGTGGCGTCCTCCTTCAAATTCTGTAGTTAGCCACACCTTTGCAATTTCACGTGCTAATCCTGGTCCAATTACTCGTTCACCCATTGCGAGAACATTACTATTGTTATGTTCACGGGTTGCTTTCGCACTGAATACATCATGAACAAGTGCACAACGGATGCCTTGTACCTTGTTTGCTGCAATACTCATTCCAATTCCTGTTCCACAAATTAAGATCCCACGATCAAATTCGCCCGCAGCAACCTTTTGCGCAACCGGAAGAGCATAGTCTGGGTAATCAACTGAAGTTGAACACTCACAGCCAAAGTCTTCATACTCCAACCCTACCTCATCCATTAGTTTTTTAATTTCTTCCCTTAGTACTAGTCCACCGTGGTCTGATGCTATCGCAATCTTCATGCACAATCCCCCTAATAAGTTTCTCTATTTTATATTATATCTAAAAAAGAACTCCCGAACCAAAACGGGAGTATATTTTAATGTTATTAAATTTTTTTAAACCGAAAAGCGGTCAATTGTTTGTTTTAACTGTTCAGCTTGCTTAGCTAATTCTTGAGCGAGTTGGTCTACCTCATTAATAACATGTGCTTGCTGTTGTGTAGCAGCATTCACTTCTTGTGCTCCTGCTGACGTTTCTTCTGCAATTGCCGCAACCTCTTGGGATTGCTTTGACGTTTCTTGGATGCTCTCCATTTGCTTTTCGACTAATGCAGCAATCTGCTTCACCGCATCTGCTACCTCATGAACAGATGTTGTCATATCAGCAATCGCTTCGTTTGTGATTGTTCCTTTTTTTGCTTCCTCATTTGCCACAGCTACCTGTTCCGAAATTTGTACAACAACATTACGAACCTCTTGTTGGATATTTTTAATAAGCTCCGAGATTCCTTGAACAGCTTTTGAACTTTCATCTGCTAGCTTACGTACTTCTTCTGCAACAACAGCGAAGCCTTTTCCATGCTCTCCTGCACGCGCTGCCTCAATGGAAGCATTTAAGGCTAATAGATTTGTTTGTCCTGCAATGTCTCCAACTAACGAAATAATATTTTCTACTTCCTTCGCATTGCTTTCTAAACGATTAACTGCCTCTAATGATGTTTGATTGTTTTCAACAAGTTTATTGATTCCAGAAATCAGCGAGTGTACAATCTCTTTACTGTCATTTAAGGAATCTACCATTTCAATTGATAATTTTTCAGAGGTTTTCGCGTTATTTTGAACTTCTTCCGCAATTTTAATTACGTCTTCAACTGACTCTGCTGTTTCTTGAATGGATACTGCTGAGCTATCTGCTCCTTTAGAAATTTCAGAAATCGTACGATAAATATTGTCAGCTTGTTCAGACGCAAAACTAGATGCCTTTGTAATTTCAATAACTTTTTCATTGGTATTCTCAAAGTTTTCCTCAATGTTATGAACCATATCACGTAGGTTATGTAGCATTTTATTAAAAGCTAAGCTTAATGAACGAATTTCATCATCTGACTTAGATACAGGTACATCTTCGCGAATATTACCATTAGCTGCTTTAATTGCAACCTGTTCTAATCTTTGAAGTGGCTTCGTAATGAACATTGCCGCAAAATACGCTAAGATACCTGACCAGATGATCCCCAATACTAATGTCGAAATCATAAACACTTGTTCACTTATCATCGTTTTGACAAATGGATAAATGGCATAAATAAACACCGCAGATGTTGTGTAAGTTACGATTGCTAAGATTGTTGTAAACAATACAAGCTTTAATCGCAACCCAAATTTATAACTTTTTTTTCCCTCCAACCTATTCTCCCCCTAGTTATCTTTTTTCAATTTCGCTAGTTGATGATTAAAAAGTCCGGTGAAATTGACACATCGAATTTCTCCGTTGGCTTGCTTTTGGAGTTCCTTCACGTATTAATTGCAAACGCTCCGGTACTCAAAGCTGCGCCTCCTCGAACGACTCGGTCCTTTCATCCTCCTTTTTGAACACGCACTAATACTTTTTCAATTAATTGCTCTAGTTCTGCATATGTCTCACGATATATATCCAAAGATCCACCATAAGGATCAGATACATCACCTTGATTACCTACGAATTCCTTTAGCGTAAACACTTTGTTTGTTACTTCGGGAAAACGGAACAGGATTTCCTGCTTGTGGCTATTCGTCATTGTTACGATATAAGTAGCCCACTCCACTTGCTCTCTAGTTAGAAAAGTAGAAGAATGAGTATGTTCAATCCCCTTTTCCTTAAGAACAATTGATGTATTTTGGGATGCAGGACTCCCATCACTTGCAAAAATCCCCGCTGATTTAACCTCAATTTCATCTGTTGCCTTTGCTTTTAAAATTGCTTCAGCCATTGGGCTTCTACATGTATTTCCCGTACAAACGAATAAAACACGAATCATGGAATCATCCTTTTCATTTGTCGTTGAATGTAATTACTAATATGTAAAGTGAAATGCACTCCAATATACCTTTTCTATTTTACTCCTCTTTATTTTATCAGGTTACTTTTTTATATAGGTATGTTTTTTCGAACCTTTTAAGAGGATGTTCAAAAAAGTCCGGTGAAATTGACACATCGAATTTCTTTGTTGGCTAGCTTTTTCGTTCCTCACCTATTAACTACATACGTTCCGGTACTTTGAGCTTCGCCGCCTCGAATTACTCGGTCCTTTTCGTCCTCCTTTTTGAACACGCACTTTATGACAATTTTCGATATTATCATTATTATAGAACAGATAGGTATTTAGACATAGCTAAAAATTAAAAAAGAGCTGGATTTTTTATCCACGCTCACAAATTTGTAATATTTACCCCTATTCTTATATTGGAAATAGTAATTTCACTCCAAATGCGAGTAAAATACTACCTCCAAGTGCTTCACTATAACTTCCTAACCATGTTTGTACCTTACGTCCAAGTAATAGTCCAACCCAAGATAAGATCATACTGACAACACCAAACATAAGAATAACCATGATTGTCTTTGCCCCATAAATTCCTAACGAAAGACCGACTGAAAAACTATCTAAGCTTACACTCAAGGCAAAAATAAACAAACCAAACCCAATTGGTGTAACTATTCGATCATCACTGTCCTTAAAGGAAGAAATAATCATTTGTAGTCCTAAAAGTAGTAATAGTCCTCCACCCACATAGGTTGCAATTACGCCAAACTGCTCTGACAGTAAGCCACCAATGACCATTCCTAATAATGGCATCCACATATGAAATATACCAATTGTCAAACCAATTGAAAAAATTTGCTTTAGCCTTAGTTTTATTAATCCCATTCCAAGTCCTACGGAAAAAGCATCCATTCCTAAGGCAAATGCCATAATAAATAACGTTACGAACTCTCCAACCATTGCCGCGATATCCATCTTCTACCCCCTCGGACTTGCCTACTTCAACATATGCATGTCCCCCAAAAAATAGAAGATGGATTTCTTATTATTCGTTAATTAATTGATGCCCCGCTGCTTTGTGAAGGCGGTTCATAATAGCTTCACCAATCCCTTCGTTCGGAAAGCTCTCACTAAAAATAATGTCTACCTTACTTTCATCAAATAAACGAAGAACCTCATATAAACGATTTGCTACTGATTCTAAATCGTTACGGCTCCCACATGCAATTACTTCATCTGCAGCATACTCTTGTTCCCGTTCAGTTGTTGTCAGAACTCCCACCTTTATGCCCTGCTCCTGCTTTTCATTTACAAGTGACTGGATGAAAATCTTTGACCCATTCACAATATAAAGTGGTGCTTTTGGTGCATAATGTGTGTATTTCATTCCCGGAGCCCTCGGTGCCTGTCCTTCAGTTACTAATGCTTGATCGATTTCGACTTTTCCACAGATTTCTTCCAGTTGTTCCTTTGTAACACCGCCTGGACGTAATATGACTGGAATCTCACCTGAACAATCAATGACAGTAGATTCTAACCCAACTCCTGTAGCACCACCATCAATAATTCCAGCGATTTTACCAGCAAGATCATCTGCCACATGCTTAGCTAAAGTAGGGCTTGGCTTCCCAGATAGGTTAGCACTCGGCGCTGCAAGTGGAAGATTTGCTGCTGTTATTAGCGCTAATGCAATTGGATGATCTGGCATTCTGACAGCTACCGTATTTAAACCGGCCGTTACCTTTTCGGAAATCGAGTTGTCTTTTTTCTTTAACACAAGGGTTAATGGTCCAGGCCAAAATTTAGAAATTAATTGTCTTGCTATATCTGAAATGTCCTGTGCAATCATATCTAACTGTTCCAATCTTGAAATGTGGACAATCAGTGGATTATCACTTGGACGACCCTTTGCTTCAAAGATTTTATTCACTGCTTCATTTGACGTTGCATTTGCTCCAAGTCCGTATACAGTTTCTGTTGGGAATGCAACAACTTGATTGGCTTGTAAAATACGAGCAGCCTCTTTGATTTGTGGATAAGCTTCCAAACCTACTTCATACTTATCCACAATCCATTGTTTTGTATCCATTTACCGCAACTCCTATTATAATGTTAGGAAAAATCCTTATATAATGCTGACTTTTTTATTATCACAATAAAAAAAGTATAGTTTTTCCTTTCACAGAAAACAAGTATTATCCACATTTTGTGGACAAAACCCTCAAAAAAGTGGATAACTTTGTGGATATAGCCAATTTAGGTACAATTTTCATTTGTACTACTAATTTTTCCAACCTCCGCTAGTTTCAAGGGTTAGGCATGTTTATCTCGATATTGTCCACCTTTTCCCTATTCTCAGGCACCAAAACTGTCCACATTATCCACAAATACCACAACGGTGCCTGACACCACAAAAACACAAATACCCCTGATTGTCCGCCTCGAGTGGACAATCAGGGGCTTCTCATTATAGAGTATGCGCAAATAGCAGCGTGCTACTCTATTAAGAAAACCATAATCATTGGTTCCGTTGTTTCAAAGAGCTGAGAAATATGGTTTGATGTCTGAATATGTTCAGGCAGTTGATCTCCTTCTAACTTTTCAAACCCAAGCATGGAAAAGAATTGGACCGATGCTTGCTTATTTGTTGCTAAAAACAACCGCTCTAGTTCCTTTTGCTTCGCTAATGAAATTGCACTCTTAAACAGTGTCAAAAGATTTGTCTGTTCAACCATTGATGTAATCACAAGCGAACGCAATAAACCATCTCTTTCAATACGTTCAACCCCTAGCGTCGCAAGGATGTTTTGCTCAGCATCCTCCATTAGAATAAAATGGTCTATGATGTTTTCAATTCCATCCGCACTAACATCAGCTTGTCCTAAAAACAACTTCACTTTTACTATATCTTGATCAGTTGCGATACGTATTTGTTTCATTACTTCACCCCATCTTAGCGTTGTCTATTATCTACTCTATGAGGGATATGAAAAAATAGAACCAAATACTAGAATCTTACCTAAATAATGATGTAAAGAACTCGACTAAGAAAAACTTTACCTTTACTTCTTCCTTGCCTTCTTTCTCTTTTTCCACAGGTTTTTCCACATTCTCTTGCTCAATTTCAACTTCTGTTCCTTCCTCATTCGATGCCTCTATCGCGTCACCTGTGGAGAAATCCAAGAAGCATAAAGGTGGAAACAACACACACCACCAGTTAGCACCTTTCGCTTCACCAAGTGAAATCAGAATTGCTTCGTACTCACCTGCGGGATATAAGAACTCTCCGTACAGCTTTGTAGGAAACTTTACATCTCTACCATAGTTAACAGTAAAAGTTTGCTTGCTATTTTCTCTTTCTAATACATCTGAAACGATTTGTTCGATTTCTGGTAATCTTTCTTGAATTAGTGTTCTAGCTGCTTCAATCGAGGTAAGCTCCTCTACCCATACCGTAATCTCCCTATTTACTTCATCACGAATGAGTCGTTTCAATGCTTGATCTTCTTCTGAATCACTATTTGCTAATATCCGCAGCCTAATCGCTTCATCTGGTATAACAACTGGCCCCTCTGCCTTTGGTTGGTCTATAAATAAATGGCTATTCGCTCCAATTAATAATAAGAAAATAAATGATATGATTGCATACTGTTTTTTCATTTTCTAGCACCATCCCTTCACTAACACATTGTGGACAGGAATCTTGATTCTTAAACTAGTAAAATAAAAAAAGTCTAGTAAACTTATTTTCTTATAAAAAACCCTTCTGATAAGTATTTAAATGATCTAATTATCTCGGTCCTATTGTTTATGTATAAAAAGTAAGAGGGACCAACCACTTGGTCCCTTAAAAACCTATCTCAGCAAATACCATTCTATCTTTCCCATTAATATCATGTACCACTTCAACCTTAGCCGCTGGAAAGGTTTCGCGTAGCATGGATGCTACTGATTCTCCTTGCCCAATCCCAACCTCAAAGGCAACAATGCCCTTTCCACTCATTACTTGTGGGATCTCTATCATGAATCGTCGATAAAAGTCTAAGCCATCTTGCCCACCTACAAGCGCCCTCATCGGCTCATGGTCTTTAACAACAGGTGACAGGGTGCCAATATCTTCTTCTGGAATATAGGGAGGATTTGATACTACGATATCTACTTTTAAACCCTTATCCATTAAAGGTCCTAGTAAATCCCCCTCAAAAAAGGTTACATTCGCACCTAATCGAGCTGCGTTTTCCTTTGCTACCTCAATAGAGGACCTCGCAATATCCACAGTCATGACGTCTAACTTTTCATTCTCAAGTGCTAATGATATCGCAATTGCTCCGCTACCTGTTCCTACATCGACAACCTTCAACTCTGACTCAGAGGAATATAGTCGATTAATCCTCTCAAGTACTCCCTGAACAAGTTCCTCTGTTTCGGGTCTAGGAATTAACACTTCTTCATTCACCCAAAACCTACGACCGTAAAATTCTTCGTACCCAATAATATATTGAACAGGAATGCCCTTTCCTACTTGTTCCATTGCATGTATGAATTTGTCTTTTATTGTATCATCGAGGTCCTCACGTAGCTCTGCAAGCAATTGAGCTCGACTCATACCTAAGAAATGACATAACAGAATTTCACCGATATTTTCATCCCGACCATTTTCTCGTAAAAAAGAAGAAGCCCATTTGAGGGCTTCATATACTTTTTGAAATGACACCACTATTCCGCTTGCTCCATCTTTAATGCTTGGTCCTCCATGATAAGCGCATCAATGATCTCATCTAGCTTACCAGTTAGGATTTGATCAAGCTTTTGAATCGTTAGTCCAATACGGTGGTCGGTCACTCGGTTTTGCGGGAAATTGTACGTACGGATACGTTCTGAACGATCCCCAGTTCCAACAGCTTGCTTACGGTTTTGGTCGTATTCTGCTTGTGCTTCCTGTTGGAATTTATCATAAATACGTGCACGTAAAACCTTCATTGCTTTTTCTTTGTTTTTGATTTGTGATTTTTCATCCTGACAAGATACCACAATTCCAGTTGGGATATGCGTTAAACGAACAGCAGACATCGTGGTGTTAACGCTTTGTCCTCCTGGTCCACTAGATGCAAATGTATCTACACGGATATCCTTTTCATGTACTTCAACTTCCACTTCTTCAGCCTCTGGTAAAACAGCAACTGTTGCAGTTGAAGTATGAATACGTCCGCCAGATTCTGTTTCAGGTACGCGTTGTACACGGTGTGCCCCATTTTCAAACTTCAAACGAGAGTAGGCACCATTACCATTAATCATAAAGATAATCTCTTTATAACCACCTACACCTGTCGTACTTGCTTCCATGACTTCCGTCTTCCATCCTTGTGACTCGGCATAACGGCTATACATGCGGTATAAATCGCCTGCAAATAGAGCAGCCTCATCTCCTCCAGCCGCACCACGAATCTCCATAATAACGTTCTTGTCATCATTCGGATCTTTAGGTAATAATAGAATACGTAGACGGTCCTCAAGTGCTTCCATGCGCTCTTCAAGCTCACCAATTTCTTCCTTTACCATTTCGCGCATTTCTGCATCGAGCTTATCTTCAAGCATCGCTTTTGCATCGCCAAGCTGCTCCTTGACTTCTTTGTATTCTCTATATGCTTCTACAGTTTCTTGTATATTAGATTGTTCCTTCGAATAATCACGAAGTTTTTTTGTATCATTTACAATATCAGGATCACTTAATAATTCATTTAGCTTCTCATAACGAGCTTCAACAGCTTCTAAACGATCAAACACGTTCTTCACCCCAAAATTTAGTCCATAACATTCTAATTATAGTATAGGGTACCCACCCCGTCAAAGCAAATCCGCAACAAACACCACCCACAATGGTGTTCAGCTTTAGCATTTCAGGGTGTCAGGCACCACAGAAATACAAACACCCCCTTTTGTCCACCTCAGGCGGACAGCGGAAATTTTGTTGTCGAATTGGTTGGATTATGTAGGATTGGTTCTTTCTTTGCCGAATGGTTTCTAGTTTTGTCTATTGTGAAGGATTTTATAGATATACAGAGAAAACGTATGTATGATGTATGTATTACTAGTAGTGGACGTAATTCATATTAAACTGTTTGTTAGTCATTAACTCGCCACATCAAGGCTTCTCTAAAAATATAAGTTACGTGTCGGAAGTAGGGGATTTTGGGTGATAGAACACTTGTAAAAGGAGTGGAGTTTGTGAATACAGCTGAGTTTGCCCGTAAGTTAGGAGTTTCGCAAAAGACGGTACGGAAATGGATCAAGCATTTACATATACCTTGCCAAAAGAATGAATATGGTCACTATGTATTTGATGAGAATGACCTCCCTTTTTATGAGGAAATAGGGAAACAAGTGAAATCTGGGATTCCAACAGATAAAATAGATATAAAATCGTTACAACCACGGAAGGGGAAAGTACGAAAGATGGTACAAGCTACTGATACAATAATTGAGGATAAATTAACCGTAATCATGGAACGACTCCGAAGAAACGAAAAACGTATAGAGGAAAAAGCGAGCGAAGTGGTAACTTACCAACTCCTGCAACATCGCCAGGAAATTGATGAGCTACAACAAAAAGTACGTTACCTTGAAGAGTATATTCAAAAATTAGAAAACGAAAAAAGAGAGAGTATTCAGGAGCAGCCAATTGTTCTTGAGACAGTCAAACAACCAAGAAAACGAAAAAAATTAATAGGATTTCTATTCTAGTGGTTCAGATATTATACGTCTGAACCCTTTTTGCATGCTTAAAAACGCACAATTACTGTAAAGATATGGTTCAAGGAAAGCAAACTTTAAACGCGTCAATTAGTAAGTGAAAAAAGCAAGCTGCTGAAAACAGTTCAGCAGCACTATTTAATACCCTATCTACTTTTCATAACTGGAATCCAAATTTCGCTTTTTACATTTGGTAAAGTTAAATCTTTGCTTTTTATCGATAAAATTTCTGGTCCTTCTGTTTGTTGATAGTTTGAAGACGGAAACCATTCTGCATATATACGTCCCCATGTTTCCTGGAGTGTATTTGGAAAAGGTCCTTCTGATTCGAATACAGCCCAAGTAAAGTCAGGAACTTGTAGTTCAGAAAAATTCTCTGGACACTCTTTCGTTGTTGCTACACCAATATAATGATCAAGACAACCCTTTTCCTCCATTCTTCCTTCTGAGAAGTTAATGGATGCTTGAATAATCCCTTTTGGTTCTACATTAGATAGCTCTTTAAGTTGATTTATCTTTTCCATAGTTAATGTTTTCCACATAGCGTTGATTTCTGGGTTCTCACCCTGGAAAACGATTGGTACCCTTTTCTTGATCCCAATTATGTGAAATGCCTGTTTTTCTTCAATTCGGTAATTCATTTCATTTCCTCCCTTAATTGATAATTGGAAGGTCATTCGTGGATATGCTTTTAAGGCACGACCATTGTTCCTAGCTTCGGACGGCGTTACCCCATGTAAGCTTTGAAAGGCTCTTGTAAAAGAATCTGGTGAATTATATCCATACTTTATAGCAAGATCTATAATCTTTGGGTTACCAGTTGTTAATTCAAATGCAGCAAGAGTAAGTCGTCGCCTCCGAATGTATTCTGATAAGCTAATGCCTGCGAGGAAAGAAAACATTCTTTTAAAATGATATTCAGAACAAAGTGCTATTCTCGCCACTTCCTTAAAATCAATATCATGAGTCAAGTTGTCTTCGATATACTGTAATGAGTTGTTCATGTTTTTAAGCGAGTCCATTATCTGACCTCCTTACCAAAAGAATAGCAAGAACTGAAAATCCCTATCCGACAATCTGTGCACAATTATGCAGGGGTTTTTAATAACATTAGATGCGAAGAAAACGATGATGTCCTATCAAAAAATCACACCTATTAACCCCTAAGAACTAGTATATGGGGTTACATAATACACACATTACTTTTTAATATATAATGAATATGAAACTACCAAAAATCACCAAAAACATTCTTACCTTTTAGCAGTAATTTCTTTAAAATTTTCTTGACCCGGTACTATGGTACCGGGTATACGATAGCACTGGAGGAGATGACACAATGAAGAGGCTTACAATTAGTCAGGTGGCTAAATCCGCAAACGTAAACGTAGAAACCATAAAATATTACGAGAAACGAGGGCTTCTCCCTAAACCAGAAAGAAACGGTTCGGGGTACAGACAGTTTACCAAATCAGCAATCGAGGATATATTGCTTATCAAAAAGGCTCAAGATATAGGTTTTACACTAAACGAAATCAAACATTTATTGGAAATAATCAAACAGGAGGACTACTTTCCAACGGATGAGATGCATGCGTTCGCTTTAGCTACAATTAAGGAAATAAACGAAAAGATTGCGCAGTTGGAAAATTTTAAATTGTTGTTAGAACAAGCAAGCGATTCAATTCCATACAGTAAACAGGATTGTCCCGTGTTACAAAAAATAAGAAAGGATGGTTTCCATGAGCAAAAACATTGAAATTTTTACTGATAGCAGCCGTTTTTCAAATGATCTCGAAAACCAAGTAAGAGATTATGCATGTTCTCGGTGCACGATTACAGTCTACGATGCAAGTGACCCAAATTGGAAGAGTATAATGGAATCGAAAAAAACTGAATATGGGGTTACGACACTTCCAGCAGTTACTATTAGCGGTAAGATAGTTCCACTAGATAAAATTAAAAAGGGCAAGATTTCGAGTCTTGTCCGTGACCTATTGCATAATAATCCCAAATAGATAGCTTCAACACGTGTCTCTCTTCCCATGTAACTCATATTCCTGCAGGGATATATCCTTTCTATAAAGCTTATTTCTCTAATAGTAGATAGTCTTTTGTTTTAAATATAGAAATCCCATTCTTATTTGCAACATCAACTAAATCTGCAAATAGGTTGTTGGAAGCAAAATTTACAACTCGAATGTTATAGCCTTTTTTGACTTGTATAATAGCACCTTTGGACCCCCAACCGACCCGTTTAACTTTATTAGGAAGTTTTTCGAGCAAGCTCGAAAAAATCTGGGCGCAAATACGCCAGGGCGCATTTGATTTTTCACCTGAATAATTTGATCAGGATACACTACTTTTTTATAGATTGGAATGGTCAAGAATAATATTTGATATGTCAAATATCTATCGTCTATTTTAAATGTGAATTGGATAAAGAGTGACAAGAGAAGAATCATTGCAAATAATATTTTAAAATAAAAATGTCCATCTGAGAAGTATAGCCCAGTCATAGACCCTACTGTTAGTGCCAATAATAGACCTAAAAAGACATACCTAAAGATTTAGCAATTGATTAGATATTTCTCCACCATCCTCGTAACGGAGTATGGCTTCTATTTTTTGTTCAACCGTAAATTTTGACATAAAAAATGCACCTCCAATTGTTAGAATGGTGTCTAACAATTGGGGTGCAGTTCGCCTCTTTTTTTAAGAATGACTTCTTTGTGCTACCTTATTGCTAGGTGCAAACCAACCGAGTAGAGCAATACCAACTAATACTCCATAGAAGATTAGCTGCCAAACTGTGCTATGTGGAAAATGATGGTCTAGGATGCCAATATCCTCATGGGCAAGGGTAATTACAGCAAGCTTGACACCAACCCAAGCAACAATTGCATATGCCGTCGTTTCCAATGCTGGACGTTTTTCAAGAAGTTGTACGAACCAGGTTGCTGCAAACTTAATTAAGATCAGACCAGCAATACCTCCGAGTAGAACTACGAGGAACTGACCTCCATCCATACCACCGAATTCATCTAGTGGTGAATCTGGGAGACCTAGTGCAAGGGCAACAGCAGCTAAAATTGAATCAATTGCGAACGCAAGATCTGCTATTGCAATCTTTCCTACTGTTGGCCAGAAGCCTTTACCTGCCGCTTCCTTTTCATCTTCCTTATGAATATTTTTATTATCTTTCCCGAACTTTGCCTGAATCACATGTTTTAATCCTAAGTACAGAAGGTAAAGCGCTCCTATCGCCTGTATTTGCCAGACATTCGCTATAAAGGAAATTGCAAAAAGTGCTCCAAACCTAAAAACGAATGCCATAATTATTCCATAATTTATCGCTCTTTTTTTCTGATCATCTGGTAAATGCTTTGCTATAACTGCTAGTACAAGGGCATTGTCAGCAGATAACAATCCTTCTAGTCCGATTAGTATTAACAAGGCCCAAGCATATTCTAGCCACATTGACTCCATTTCGATTCTCCCCTATCTATAACTAAAAATGTCATTGTAAAAAGTTTTGATACCAATAGATTTTCCTGTTACGCAACATGTACTCCTAGAGAAATATGGTTAAAATTTGTTGTTTGCTTAGATTTTAAACCCAAAAGAGTACATAAATTACCTTTCGTTTTCTTTGCTTTTATTTTTCAGTTCCAACCTCTTCTTATGATTTAAATCAATTACTAGATCGCCAACACCCATTGCAATAAATCCATTAAGTAAAGCAAATATAGGAATTAGTGTATTTTCTCCTCTACTTGAGAACATAATTATTATTGCAATTACGCTAAAAAATACAAATATCAGGCCCAATATGTATTAAATACGACCGACAAACAAATGGTTCCCCACCCCTTAAGATTGCCTTCCTTACATGACATAAATACTATGTTCTGATTTTCATCATTTATTCAATACTAACCAAGAGAAAAGGTAATCCTTTTTCTATTTATATTGTTGCTCTTAATGACCTCCCTTATTTTTTTGAACTTTAATGTATACGATTCAAATTAAAAATGGTTCCTTCTTTGTGACTATTAATTGAATAACAAAAATTGCCTAAATTTTATTTTAGCATAAAATTCCTTTAATTCTATTAAAACTCTTTTAGATATTTCTTTGAAATAAGTGGTTTTATTACATAAAAAAATGGAGTAAATTCATACTCCAAAAAAAGTGCTATTTTTATTTTCAGTAAAGTATTTATCTTTTAGAAAGCATGATTAGTACGGTTGGTAGCCTCAATCTAATCCTTATCATTTTTAGACCAAGCTGCTATAAGGTTTGAAGCAGGAGTGATTAATCCATTTTTTCCATAAAAAACGGACGCAATAATAATGATAATTACTTTAAGTACTATCTCATACATTAACTTGTCATCTTGAGGCACTTTTTGGCTTAACTCTACTATAGCGAATGCAGCATTGTTTCCTAAGACCCAATCATTCATAAAATTATGGATCATATGTATGATTGTTGCTACTAAAAGAGAGCCACTTTTAATATAGACATATGCATACGCAACTCCACCCATGAACCAGCTACTCATTTTAAATACGTCAAAACCATTAGTTGGTACATGGATAGCCATAAAAATGAAAGCTGATAACAGAATCATCCACATTATGTTTCCATGTGATAAGCTAAACAGCACATATCCTCTCGAAAGAACCTCTTCTTTTACTGCAGCCATCATCCAACCAATTAGTGCTAAAAGTAATAGGAAGTAATAGTCCAGCCTGTTTAATTTTTCGATTTGTATATCAATAATACGTGTCTGGTTTTGGTGTAGATACAAGGTAAATAAACCTAGTATCAACATTGTAATTATGAAAATAACTAGGATAAAATATCTATCACGTACGTTAAGATGCCATCCTACTACAAGTACTGATTTTTTAGTATGTTTCCTAAAAAAATAAATAGTAAGGAAGGATAAGGCTGTACCCATGAGTATATTGTTAAAATGAAGTAGCTTGATATTTGTACTTACATCGTCTAACAAACCCAAAATTGCATAGCAACCAGCAAAGATACCCATAACAAATAGAAATAAAAGATGTACGACAGTTAATTTCTTATAAGCACTCCAATTTTTCATCTGAAATATGTTGCTCCTTTCTGAATCTACCCTAACTATACATCCAATTAGTCACAACAAGTAGTTACTTTAGTAATAGGAAAAGTCACGAAATATAGTCCTCCGCTTATGTAGTAATAGGTATTCTAAATAGGAAGGTCATAACGAGAAAAAAGAGTTAAGGAGATAATAACTAACAAGCAAACGCCAAAAACGCATCTCACAACCTAATAAACACCCCATATAAATACAAAAAACACTCCATTAAGGAGTGCTTACAGTTTCATTGTATTTTTTTGAACAATTGATTGGGGTACTGGTGTGCCCGGCACTTCATGATGATGACGGCATCGTGGTTCATATGACTCGGATGCACCTACCAAAATAATGGGGTCATCATAGGATGCAGGGTTCCCATCGATTAAGCGTTGTGTTCTACTAGATGGTGAACCACATACGGAACAAACAGCTTGAAGCTTTGTGACTGTTTCTGCTAAAGCTAGCAGCTCAGGAACCTTCCCAAATGGCTCCCCTCGAAAGTCCTGGTCAAGGCCCGCAACAATTACACGGTGTCCTCGATTCGCTAATGCTTGCACAACCTCGACAATGTCATTATCAAAAAACTGAACTTCGTCTATTGCTACAACATCCGTTTCAGCTGATACTTCTTCTAATATCTCTGAAGATTTCGCTATAGGCTTTGCCACGAATGAGGTACCATTATGAGAGACAACTGCTTCCTCGCTGTAGCGATTGTCAATTTGAGGCTTGAACACTTGAACCGTCTGCCTTGCAAATTGAGTACGACGTACACGTCTAATAAGTTCTTCTGATTTACCTGAAAACATGCTTCCGCATATTACTTCGAGCCATCCAGTTTGCTTCATTACGTACATGAAACGGCCCTCCCTTTCCTCGGTTGTTTCCTTTCGAGTCAAATGATTGACCGCAATTGTAGAGGATTTTTTATCTATATGAGGTATAAAATGTATAAGTGCGTTAAAAAAGTAAGTATATACGTACAAAAAACAGGCAAGGAGAAAAAACTTGCCTGTTTTGGCTAATCAAATTCGCTCAGGCGAATTTACCAGATTTTATCGAGCTTGCTCGATAAACACCTTTGAAAATCTGAGGCATCCGCCGGAGGCTTTAACTTTATTCAGTCAGAGTAACCCGACCGAATTGTATATTCTTTTGCAGTCAAGCCACCACTGTAAAAGTGGTAGACTTTTTCTGAATAAAGTTAAAAACGATATTACTTAATACCGTATTTTTTATTGAATTTATCTACACGTCCACCTGCATCAGCGAATTTTTGACGGCCTGTATAGAATGGGTGACACTCTGAGCAAACCTCAACGCGTAACTCTTCTTTTACAGAACCAGATTCAAATTCATTTCCACAAGCACATTTCACCATAACTTTTTTATAGTTTGGATGAATTCCTGATTTCATTCGTCTCATCTCCTTCCGCCCTGAATCATTGATCGAAACAGAGTTACGTTCTAGATTGAGTATTGTACAAACTCAATTTCTAAAACGCACATGATGAAATTATAACAAGTGATGACTATATTTGCAACTCAATCCTACTGTTAAAAATCGTTAATTCATAACAAATTTCTTCCAACCTCTTGGAAATCAACACTTTACCTAGTTAAGTAATCTATATTCATGCAAATCAGCTCTAAGCACCAAACAATTTAACAACCAACTGTCTATTGATTTCTTCTAGCAGCTGCTGCTTTCTTTTCTGCTTCAAGTGCTTCAAAGAATTCTGCATTTGTTTTTGTTTGCTTAAGCTTACGTAAGAATTTCTCGGCAAAGTCTGGAGAATCTGACATAGCTTTACGAATTGCCCAGATTTTATCAAGATTTTCTTTTTGAATAAGAAGCTCTTCTTTACGTGTTCCCGAACGGCGGATATCGATTGCCGGGAAGATACGTCTTTCTGCAAGAGAACGGTCAAGATGTAGCTCCATGTTACCAGTACCCTTAAATTCCTCATAAATCACATCATCCATACGAGAACCAGTATCTACAAGGGCAGTTGCTAAAATCGTTAAGCTACCACCTTCTTCGATGTTTCTCGCTGCTCCGAAGAAGCGTTTTGGTCGGTGGAATGCAGCTGGGTCAATCCCCCCAGAAAGCGTTCGACCACTTGGCGGAATCACAAGGTTATACGCTCTCGCAAGACGTGTGATACTATCCATAAGGATGATAACGTCTTTTTTGTGCTCCACAAGACGCATTGCTCTCTCAAGCACTAGCTCTGCAACCTTGATGTGATTCTCAGGAACCTCATCAAAGGTCGAGCTTACAACGTCTCCCGCTACAGAACGTTCAATATCAGTAACCTCTTCAGGACGCTCATCGATTAAAAGTACAATCAATTCAGCCTCTGGATGATTTGTTGTAATGCTATTAGCAATTTCCTTAATTAACATCGTCTTACCTGCTTTTGGTGGCGCAACAATCAGTCCACGTTGTCCAAATCCAACAGGTGCTAGTATGTCCATAATTCGTGTGGAAATATGGTTTGGAGTCGTTTCAAGGATAATTTGTCGATCTGGGTATAATGGAGTTAGTCCTGGGAAGTGAACGCGTTCTTTCGCTGAATCAGGGTCTTCACCGTTCACAGCTTCAACATGTAGTAAACCATAATAGCGCTCATTTTCTTTTGGAGGGCGAACCTTACCTGAAACCTTATCCCCGTTACGTAGATCAAAGCGGCGTATTTGTGACGCCGAAATATAAATATCCTCCGAGCTTGGAGAATAATTAATTGGACGTAAGAAACCGAATCCCTCTGATTGAATAATTTCAAGTACACCTTCCATGAATAAAAGGCCATCTTGCTCCGCTCTTGCTTTTAAAATGGCAAAAATAAGTTCTTTTTTCGTTAATTTGCTATAATACGAAACCTTGTATTCCTTAGCTAATTCATATAATTCCTTTAGCTTCATATTTTCGAGACTAGATATTGTAATACTCATTCGTACACCACTCTTTAATTTTTGTTTGTTAAAAGATTTATTCGATTTTCACCTAAATGCTCTCTAATTGATTAGGTTTCATTAGAATTGGATCAAACCTTCCACCATTCTTAACGTTTTATGTACGCACTATCTCAAAATAAAGGCAACACAAAAAAACGGCTCTCTCTTTACTTTTTATGGTATGGATGGAATGAAAATACAGAAGCATTATGAGGGTTACTTTGAAGTTTTCGTATCTTTCGTTTTATGCGTGGTACTTTTTTATGGAAGATGGAAATACCTATTAAAAAGACCATACAGTCCCTATTATTTTACCCTAAAATCTTATTTTTAATCAACAAGAATATTTTTACTATTAGGATTTAGCATTAAAATATAGGACTAAAAATATCAACTTTATTTACTGCTTTGGTATTGCAATCCTTTTTCTTCATAAAAGAGAGAAGCGAGTTTCCCACTCGCTTCATTCTATTTAATTACTAAATTAGGTTTTTTCTTTAAACTATGTCTACCATCTATAAATCTTACAGTCCCGGATTTTGCACGCATAACAAGCGAATGAGTTGTTCCTACAGACCCCTTAAACTGAACACCTCGTAAAAGCTCTCCATCTGTTACACCTGTAGCTGCAAAAATCGCATCGTCTCCACTTACTAAATCTTCCATACGAAGGACCTTTGTTACATCAAGCCCCATTTTAACACAACGAGCAATTTCTTCATCATTTTGAGGAAGGAGTTTTCCTTGGATTTCTCCACCTAAGCATTTTAATGCAACAGCGGAAATAACACCTTCTGGCGCTCCACCAGAACCGAATAAAATATCTACTCCTGTATGATCAAACGCTGTATTAATGGCACCTGCAACATCACCATCATTGATTAGTTTAATTCGAGCTCCTGCCTCACGTAATTGGGCGATAATATGATCATGTCTAGGTCGGTTTAAAACCGTTGCAACTACATCCTCAATATCTTTATTCTTAGCTCTAGCTACAGCTTTTAGATTATCAATAATCGGAGCATTGATATCAATTAAACCAACAGCCTCGGGACCAACTGCGATTTTTTCCATATACATATCGGGCGCATGAAGTAAATTTCCGTTATCAGCTACTGCTAAAACAGACAGTGCATTCCACCCGCCTGAAGCTAAAATATTTGTTCCTTCCAATGGATCAACAGCTACATCCACTCGTGGGCCATAGCCAGTCCCTAATTTCTCTCCTATGTAGAGCATTGGAGCTTCATCCATTTCACCTTCTCCAATGACAACTTGTCCCTTCATAGGAATTGTATCAAATACATCTCTCATGGCAGAGGTCGCGGCACCATCTGCTTCGTCCTTTTTCCCGCGTCCCATCCAACGCGCTGATGCCAATGCTGCAGCTTCAGTTACACGTACGAGCTCCATTGATAAGCTTCTTTCCATGTTGCACCTTCCCCCTTTTATCAAACCAACATGGTTTACTATCGTTTCCTAATAGCTCACCTGTTATAAAAATAAAGTTAAAAACCAAATTACAATGAAATGTGTTATCTTCTATAGTCTACATGAAAACACCCACTTTTGTAAGTGGGTGTTACTAATTTTCATTAAATTATGTTATACTAATTCATCTCTTCGTTAACACATTTAAGAGTTTTGTAGCTGCTCGATTTCTTCTTCAGTTAAACTCTCTCTCCAAATGGTAGCTCCTAAGCCTGAAAGCTTTTCTTCGAGATGGCTATAGCCGCGATCAATATGCTCTAGCCCGGTGATTTCTGTGATTCCTTCAGCCATTAGTCCAGCAACGACAAGTGCTGCTCCTGCACGCAAATCACTAGCTTTGACTTTTGCCCCCTGTAATTGAACAGGGCCTGTGACAATCGCTGAGCGTCCTTCCACTTTAATTTGAGCATTCATTCTTCTCAGCTCATCAATATGCTTAAATCTTGCTCCATAAATTGTATCGGTTACAACGCCCGTACCACTTGCTTTCGTAAGTAGAGACGTGAACGGCTGTTGTAAGTCAGTTGGGAATCCAGGATAGACAAGTGTTTTAATATCAACAGACTTAAGATCCGTGCGTCCAGCCACCCAGATTTGGTCATTACTTGTTTCAACAGTGACTCCCATCTCACGGAACTTCGCAATAAGAGACTCTAAGTGTAACGGGATTACATTGTCAATTAACACTTCTTCACCCATTGCAGCACCAACAATCATATATGTACCAGCCTCAATACGGTCTGGAATAATGGTATGTCTGCAGCCTTGCAAGGAGTCTACCCCGTCAATACGAATAACATCCGTTCCTGCACCCTTGATTTTTGCACCCATGCTAGTTAGTAATGTCGCTACATCAATAATTTCTGGTTCTTTTGCAGCATTTTCAATAATAGTCCGACCTTTTGCACGTACAGCTGCTAACATAATATTGATTGTAGCCCCAACACTTACAACATCAAGATAAATACGAGCTCCACGTAATTCTTCAGCACGAAGGTAAATCGCACCTTGTTCATTTGTTACTTTTGCACCTAATGCCTCAAAACCTTTAATATGTTGGTCAATTGGTCTTGGGCCTAAATGACAGCCTCCTGGTAAACCAATAACAGCCTTTTTAAAACGACCAAGCATAGCACCCATTAAATAGTATGAAGCTCTTAACTTTTTCACCCTTCCATTTGGAAGTGGCATTGATACGATATTTGTAGGGTCTACGTAAATTTCTTCTTTATTGATTGTGACATGCCCGCCAATTTCCTCAAGTAAGTCACCTAAAATTTGAACATCAGAGATATCTGGTAGTCCCTCAATTGTTACTGGCGTTTCTGCTAAAATTGTAGCTGGAATGAGGGCAACTGCACTATTCTTAGCCCCACTAATTTTTACAGAACCTTTCAATGGATAACCGCCTGCGATCTTAAGTTTTTCCATATGTGTCTCCCTTCTGCGAAGATGACGGTTTCGTTAGGGAAACGTAAGATTGCCTTACTATTTGGGCATTCGGAGTTCCCTTAACACGTAAAAGTACTACCTCTTACGTTATAAACGCTTCACTTTTTATTGGTATATTTTTACAGTTCAAACGTATCTAGCTGTACGAGTATTAATTCTTAGTTTACACGAAAATTAAAAAATCATGTATCAATTTAGCTTTTTTTACAAAAACAATCCATCCCGCCTATGCTTGATACAACATTAGGGGGAGTTCATTACTACAAAAGTACTGCCAAAACTAAACTTATTGTGTAAGGAAATTAAGTAGTGTAATTGAAGTAGTTCTAGTTGAAGATCTATGATATGTATGTTGCATACAGAAGATTTAAAGGTGTATAAGTAGTTAAGTTCTTTCATCTCCCTTCTCTTTCAAAATGAACATATTCATCATTTTACATGGCCACAAGTTTAAGATACAAAAGCAATTATAGTCCAACAAGTTGCTTTTGCACTTTTTATTATAACGCAAGAAAACCGCTCTTCCAAATTACGGTATCGTAAATAGGAAAAATGCACTATGTGCGAGCGGCTTACCCTTATATGGTTTTCGGATTAAAAATCCGAATTCTATTTATTTTATTAGACGTTCTATACGGAATATTGTTACATTCCTCTAGAATTTTTATGCTTTACCAGAAGAACCGAATTCACGAATTTTGCCTTTTACTGTTTCACGAATTGAATCGCGAGCAGGTCCTAAATATTTACGTGGATCGTATTCATTTGGCTTCGCAGCTAGTACTTCACGTACTGTTTTTGCAGAAGCAATTTGATTTTCTGTATTTACGTTTATTTTAGCTGTTCCTAAAGAAATAGCCTTTTGGATATCTTTTGTTGGAATACCAGTTCCACCGTGAAGTACAAGAGGTAGTCCAGTACGATTACCGATTTCTTCCATTTCTTTGAAACCGAGATTTGGCTCTCCTTTGTAAGGTCCGTGAACTGAACCTAGAGCTGGTGCTAAGCAATCGATACCAGTACGGTTCACAAGCTCAACACACTCGTCTGCATCAGCATAAATAACACCATCAGCCACAACATCGTCTTCTTGTCCACCAACAGTACCAAGCTCTGCTTCAACAGATACTCCATGGTAATGCGCTAATTCAACAACCTTTGAAGTAATAGCGATATTCTCTTCAAATGGGTGGTGTGAAGCATCAATCATAACAGACGTAAATCCAGCATGAATCGCTTTTGCACATGATTCAAAGCTTGAACCATGATCAAGATGGATTGCAACAGGAACTGTAACATTATAATCTTCCATAAGTGCTTTTACCATTGCAACAACAGTTTTGAAGCCACCCATGTAACGAGCTGCACCTTCTGAAACACCTAGAATAACTGGTGAATTCTCCTCTTGTGCAGCTTGCAAAATCGCTTGAGTAAATTCTAAGTTATTTAAATTAAATTGACCTACAGCATATCCTTCTGCTTTTGCTTTTTCAAGCATTTCTTTCATTGAAACTAAAGGCATATGTAAAGCCCTCCTTTTGCACCATATTTTTTTGCATATAAATTTCGTTTTAAATAGGATGTTCAAAAAGGACCAAATGATAAGCCTTGAATCTCGACGTCACTCCGCCTCTTGAGGTCCTCACGTATTAAAAGCATACGTTCCGGTCCTCGAGGCTATCGTTCCTTGATCTTCTTGCTTTGCGATTCGTCGCCTTTTTGAACCCACACTTATATGCATAAATAACTACGGCCATGGTTAGCACCTATCGGATCAACAATCGCCGTGTACTTTTATAACCATCCCAACGCTTTCGTATCACAATTAGAATGACCTTTTTAAAAGAATACTATGTAAACGAAAATGATAGACAATTAGCTTGTAAAAGCCTATTATCACTGGATTAGCTATAATACAGTACTTAGCATATCAACAACAAAAGGTTTCTGCAATAGGGTTGATTCTTGCATTTCCAGTAAAAACGTTTACATGTCGATAACGACGCACTTTATATTTATTATGTCAATTTTTAGCACAAGCCTTTATTATTCCGATTTAATCAGAATATGTTTTCTAACGGCCTCACGTATTTCATCAATATCAAATGGTTTCGCAAAGTGGGTAATCGCACCTAAATCCTTTGCTTCTTGAATCATGTCTAATTCACCATAGGCTGTCATAATAATGACACGAATTCCCGGGTCAATCTTTTTTAATCTTTTTAGGATTTCAATCCCATCCATACCAGGGATTTTCATATCCAATAAAACTAAATCTGGAGAGTGTTTTTGGACGATATCGATTGCCTGTACTCCGTTTGCAGCTTGGAATGTCTTGTATCCTTCTTTTTGAAAAACTTCATTTAACAGTATGCGTATTCCGTATTGATCGTCTACAATTAAGATTTTATCTGACATTCTAAAACTCCCCTCTTTACTTTCTTATTTTTGACTTTTCTAAGTAGTTTCACTCATTAATGATTTTATTCTACTAATATCAACAAATCTCCTTCTTTTTCCATAAGAAAACTTAATAAATGTCAAGTAGTTAAAAAGGAGTAATTAATAGCATTACATGTTTTCTATTGGCTATTTTAAAAGGGACTCTCATTTCGTATTTCGTCGCAAAAGGAGTATAATGGGGTTGGCATTTTATAAAGACAAGGAGCTGCGTATCATGTTAAAAATCTTTACTACCCAATTACAAGGGCAGTTTAATAAAATTTTGGTTCAAGAAGAATTGAATATGGAAGATGGTGCTAGAATCCTTGCACAGGCAGCCATTAGTGGCGGAACCATTTTTGTACATGGCTTTTTCGAAATGAGTGCCATTACAACCGAGGCTCTGTATGGCGCAGAGCCATTTCAAGCAGCGAGAGCTTTATATGAAGATGGAAAAATGAGTGAAATTGAAGATGTAGATCGCGTTCTATTAATTACTCGCTTTTCTACTGATGAGGATGCAATTACCCTAGCAGAGCAATTAAGAGAAAGAGGTATTCAAACCGTTGCAATCTCAGCCATTGTAAAAACAGAAAGCAACCGCACACTTGACCAAATTGTTGATATACATATTGATAGTAAGCTAACAAGGCCCCTTTTACCAGATGAAGACGGAACTCGTTTTGGCTTCCCGAGTATTATGACCGCTTTATACGCGTACTATGGTCTAGTATTTACAATTAAAGAAATGGTTGCTGAGTTTGAGTAAGAATTAGAAAAGAGCAAGCGCCTTGAAAGAAGAACGTCAATTAAAATCCGCAACGTCATGTTGCGAACGTTGACGTCAGCACATCCTTGTGCAAGTCCAAGGAAATGTACTGGGGCAAAAAAGGTCGTTTTTTGACTTTTCATTGCCGCGCGCTTTTGACCTCAAGGGGGGTAGGTCGCTTGCGCTGGACATTGATAACTATGTTCAATATTTTATACTTTATCCTTAAAAAAACTCGGCAAATTCTGCCGAGTTTTTCACGTTTGTATTATAATTTTTCACCGTTAACCATAGAAGCACGGATAAATTCTCTGAATAATGGTTGTGGGCGGTTTGGTCTAGATTTAAATTCTGGATGGAACTGAGATGCAACAAACCATGGGTGATCTTTCAATTCAATGATTTCAACTAGGCGTCCATCTGGGCTTGTCCCTGAGAAGATAAAGCCTGCTTCTTCCATAGCTTGACGATAATGGTTGTTAAACTCATAACGATGGCGGTGACGTTCATACACTACTTCATCGTTATATGCCTCAAATGCTTTTGTTCCCTCTTCAATTTTACAAGGATACAGACCAAGACGTAGTGTTCCACCTAAATCTTCGATATCCTTTTGTTCTGGTAGAAGGTCAATGATTGGATGTGGCGTTTCAGGCATAATTTCAGCAGAGTGTGCCCCTTTAAGTCCTAAGACATTACGAGCAAATTCAACTGAAGCTAATTGCATACCTAGACAGATTCCTAGTAGAGGAATATTTGTCTCCCTCGCATACTTCATTGTTGAAATTTTCCCTTCAATACCGCGGTCACCGAATCCCCCTGGAACGATAATTCCGTCAGAGCCTGCTAATAACTCAGCTACATTTTCTTCTGTAACATCTTCTGAATTAACCCAGTTAATAGAGATTTCTGAGTCAAATGCATAGCCTGCATGTTTAAGTGCTTCAGCAACAGAAAGGTATGCATCTTGAAGCTCCACATACTTACCAACTAGCGAAATCTTTGTTGTCTTTGAAAGATTTGTCACTTTCTCAACTAGTTGAATCCAGTCTGTCATATCCGCACCCTGACAATCAAGCTTTAAGTGCTCACATGTAATCTGATCAAGTCCTTGTTCCTGTAGAGCAAGTGGAATGGAATAAAGAGTTTCTGCATCACGACACTCAATAACTGCCTTCGCATCGATATCACCAAAAAGAGCAATCTTGTCTTTCATATCCTGAGAAATTTCCATTTCAGTACGAAGAACAATTACGTTTGGCTGAATTCCAAGACTACGAAGTTCTTTTACACTATGCTGGGTTGGCTTTGTTTTCATCTCGCCTGCTGCTTTAATATATGGTACAAGTGTACAGTGAACATACATAACATTATGTACTCCCACATCACTCTTAATTTGGCGAATTGCCTCTAAAAACGGTAAAGATTCAATATCCCCAACAGTACCACCAATTTCAGTGATGACAACATCAGCATTTGTTTCGCGACCTGAGCGGAACACGCGCTCTTTGATTTCATTCGTGATATGTGGAATAACCTGAACAGTACCACCTAGGTAATCCCCACGTCTTTCTTTTTTTAGAATCGTGGAATAGATTTTTCCAGTTGTCACATTGCTATATTTGTTTAGATTAATATCGATAAAACGCTCGTAATGTCCTAGATCCAAATCCGTTTCAGCACCATCATCAGTTACAAACACTTCCCCGTGCTGATAAGGGCTCATTGTTCCTGGATCCACGTTAATATACGGATCAAATTTTTGAATGGTAACATTCAACCCTCTGTTTTTTAATAAACGACCTAATGATGCAGCGACAATCCCTTTACCTAAGGATGAAACAACTCCACCTGTAACAAAAATATACTTTGTCATTACTTCATTTCCCCCAATCTATATATTAGTTAAAGTTTGCTCAAAACAATGAAAATGTATAAACAGTGATACGTAATAACCCAATAGCAAATATCCATCTTAGTTTATGCATTCTCGAGTGTTTACCTAAAAATGAAAATAAAAAAGCTCCTCTTACATTTTTATGTAAGGGAGCGAAACATTTAATGTTTTCGTTAGATACTCATTTTTTAAGAGCCCAAAAATGATTCTACCTACTTCGGTTATAAAAGTCAAGATGTTCTAGTAAGACTTTATAAACCTATGATTATAGGTCCTCTTCCTCGTCTTCTTCTAAAAGATCTTCGTCTTCTTCTTCATCAAGCACATAGTCATCGTCGTCAAGTAATTCTTCATCATCTTCATCTTCAAAATCGTCTTCATCATCGATGTCATCAAAATCAATATCTTCGTCATCTTCTTCATCTTCATCGAGATCATCGATATCATCAATGTCATCCTCTTCATAATCATCATCTTCATAATCTAGATCGTCTTCGTCTAGATCATCGAAATCGATAAGATCATCGTCATCGGCAACCTTCTTCTTCGCTTTCTTCTTCTTAGGCTTAACTGTATGTGTAACTTCTTCGTCAATTTGTTCGTACGGATACCAAGTGCGTAATCCCCAACGATTGTCTCCTAATGTGATAAAACGACCATCGACATTTAAATCTGTATAGAATTGAGAAATTCTTGCTCTAAGTTCCTCATCTGAAAGCTCAAGTTGTTTTTTTACTTCTTCAATAAGCTCTTGAAATGTGATAGCATCTTTTCTGCTTAAAAAAATCTCATATGCTACTTCAAGCATAGACATTTCTTTGATTTGCTCCGGTGAGTATTGGTCAAGACTCATCAAGGCACTCCCTTTCTATGTAAATAACTATTTACTCATTCTGGTAGAAACCTGTTGTATGTAATAAAACTTGGCAATGCCAAGCTGTTATCGCCCCAGGATTTACGAACATGAAGTTTCAACTTAATCTTTCTATTCCCAAGGCGCTTGCAAAGCTTTTGACTTAGGTAGCAAATACCAAGTATCCACCACAAAAAATAGTCCTGTAAAATACATACCATTCATTATAAACAAAATCAACCAGTTTATGCTAGCCTTAGATTATTTTAAGGCTGGGCAATACCATTTTATGCCCAGCCTTCCTTTCTTTTATACATGAATACCATTATATTTTTTACATATTTCTTCGATATTGTCCGCCAACCTCATAAAGCGCCTGCGTGATTTGACCAAGACTTGCAACCTGTACAGTTTCCATAAGCTCAGCAAAAATATTGCCATTGTTAACAGCAACATGCTTTAATCGCTTTAACGCGTCTTCTACTTTGTCTTTATTACGTTCTTGGAACTCTCTTAGATTCTTTATTTGAAGCTCCTTTTCTTCCGTCGTTGCGCGAGCTAGCTCGATATTGTCTAGCTCTTCTTCAGAAGGCGGATTCGGATTCAAATACGTATTCACGCCAATAATCGGTAGCTCACCTGTATGCTTTTTCATTTCATAATACATGGATTCATCTTGGATTTTTCCACGTTGATACTGTGTTTCCATCGCCCCAAGAACCCCACCGCGATCGTTAATTCGATCAAATTCTTGAAGAACCGCTTCTTCCACTAAGTCTGTCAGCTCTTCAATAATAAAGGAACCTTGTAATGGATTCTCGTTTTTCGTTAACCCATGCTCTTTTGTAATAATCATTTGAATGGCCATTGCACGGCGTACCGACTCCTCAGTTGGAGTTGTAATGGCCTCATCATACGCATTAGTATGGAGAGAATTACAATTATCATGTAACGCCATAAGCGCCTGTAGTGTTGTACGAATATCATTAAAATCGATTTCCTGCGCATGCAGAGAACGACCTGATGTTTGAACATGATATTTTAATTTTTGACTGCGCTCATTCGCACCATATTTTTCTCTCATAACAGTTGCCCAAATTCGTCGTGCGACACGACCAATAACCGTATATTCTGGGTCTAACCCGTTACTAAAGAAAAACGAAAGGTTTGGCGCAAAATCATCGATATGCATGCCGCGACTTAAATAGTATTCCACATATGTGAATCCATTTGAAAGTGTAAAGGCAAGCTGTGAAATTGGGTTCGCACCCGCTTCTGCAATATGATAACCAGAGATTGATACTGAATAATAGTTTCGAACCTTATTATCAATGAAGTATTCTTGAATGTCTCCCATCATTCGTAGTGCAAATTCTGTTGAGAAAATACACGTGTTTTGACCTTGGTCTTCTTTTAAAATGTCCGCCTGCACAGTTCCTCGAACTGTCTGAAGTGTTTTTGCTCGAACCTCTTGGAACTCTTCTACTGTTAAAATGCGTCCCAGTTCCTGTTCACGTGTTTCAACCTGCTGGTGAATCGCTGTATTCATGAACATTGCGAGAATAATTGGCGCTGGACCATTAATAGTCATTGATACAGATGTCGAAGGTGCACATAAATCAAAGCCGTTGTATAGCTTTTTCATATCATCAAGTGTACACACATTGACTCCACTTTCTCCAACTTTCCCATAAATATCAGGACGGTACGCTGGGTCTTCTCCATAGAGAGTCACCGAGTCGAAGGCTGTACTTAGACGTTTTGCGTCATCATCCTTTGATAGATAGTGGAAGCGACGGTTTGTACGTTCCGGCGTTCCTTCCCCTGCAAATTGACGTTTCGGGTCCTCGCCCTCCCGCTTAAACGGAAATACGCCCGCTGTATAAGGGAAAGCACCTGGGACATTTTCCTTGTAAACCCAACGAAGGATTTCTCCGAAGTCCTTAAATCCTGGAAGTGAAACCTTTGGAATCGCAAGACCAGATAGACTTTTTGTTTTTAAAATCGTCACGATTTCTTTATCACGAATCTTTGTGATGAATTTATCACCTTTGTATGTCTCTTTCAATGACTCCCATGTATCAAGGATTTTTTTCGATTCTACTGAAAGCTTTGCCTCGTACTCCTTTTGAAGGGCCTCAAGCGCAGTAAGCACCTCTTGATTTCCAAGCTCCTTTACACTTTCAATGGTTCCGGTGATTTGGAACAGCTTGCGTGCAACTTCAACTTGTTCAGCCGCTTTTTTATGATAATTCCTAACTGTTTCCGAGATTTCACGTAAATAGTAGCGTCGATCATTCGGAATAATGATATTCTGTTTTTGAACATCTGCTGTTTTTTCAAAAGATGTTGTCCAGTTTGTACCTACTTTTTCATTAATACGGTCTACTAGATTTGCGAATAAGGCATTTGTACCTGGGTCGTTAAATTGACTTGCAATCGTACCAAATACAGGCATTTGCTCAAAATCTTTTTCAAATAATAGATGGCTACGCTGATACTGCTTCTGTACCTGACGCTTCGCATCCTCTGAACCTTTGCGCTCGAATTTGTTGATGACAATGAGATCTGCATAATCAATCATATCAATTTTTTCAAGCTGGGAAGGCGCACCAAATTCACTCGTCATAACATACATAGCGATGTCACAAACCTCAGTAATCTCAGCATCCCCTTGACCGATACCACTTGTTTCGACAATGACTAGATCAAAGCCCGCTGCTTTTACGACTGCAATCGCATCTTTAATCGCAAGGGATAGTTCCGTTTTTGAGCCACGTGTTGCAAGGCTACGCATATACACTCTTGGTGAAAAGATGGCATTCATACGGATTCTATCACCAAGGAGCGCACCGCCAGTTTTTTGCTTGGTTGGGTCTACAGATAATACAGCTACCTTTTTATCTTCAAATTCATTTAAAAAGCGACGAATCAGTTCATCTGTAAGTGAGCTTTTTCCCGCTCCACCTGTACCCGTAATCCCAACGACAGGAACATTTTTTTCTAAATCCTTTACCTGTTTGATAATGGTTTCTGCAGCTGCCGCAGCTTCTCCAGAAACATCAACTTGGTTTTCTGCAACCGTAATTAGCTTCGCAACCGCTTGATAATCCCCTTTTTGTAAAAGATCTAGTTCATCTGTTAATTCTGTATTCGTAGGATAATCACATTCCTCAAGCATTTTATTTATCATCCCTTGAAGGCCTAGCTTTCGGCCATCCTCAGGTGAAAAAATGCCTGCAATCCCGTATTCATGAAGCTCTTTGATTTCACGTGGGATAATAACCCCACCACCGCCTCCGTAAATACGAATATGAGCTGCTCCACGTTCTTTCAGAAGATCATACATATATTTAAAATACTCGACATGCCCACCTTGATAAGAGGAAATCGCGATCCCTTGTGCATCCTCCTGAATGGCTGCATTCACAACCTCTTCTACTGAGCGATTATGCCCTAGATGGATGACCTCTGCCCCACTAGCTTGCAGGATTCGGCGCATGATATTAATCGATGCATCATGCCCATCAAATAAGCTTGATGCCGTTACAAATCGAATATGATTCTTGGGACGATAGACTTCAACCGTACTCATACTTTCTCCCCCAGTCGTTCTGATATTGAAGCTTTTTACTATTTTTGTAGTTTTGTTCTTGTGTTTTGTGAAAAATCCAGATTTCACCTATTCCCCTTTGTCGATTCCTTTTAATAAAAGCTCGGTTTGTAGGTCAATGTACTCCTCGAGTGTGTATAGCTTCCGCAAAGCCCATCTTCGGAAGCCCCACATTTGGCCCTGAACAAAAATATTATGGGCTACCAACTCAATTTGTTTTTTAGGGAGCTGCAATGCTCCTTTTTTCACACAGCTTTCAATCACCTTTTCAAACATACCTACCATTTCTAATTCCTTTTTTAGTACATATGGCAGATCTTCCTTGGAAAGTGATTTCGCCTCTTGGTACATAACAAGAACCTCATCCTGCATATCATCCATAACGCGAAAATAATAATCGATTGCTAGCCTTAAACTCTCAATGCTACCCTCTTTTGTATTGATAGCTTGCTGCAGGCGGTCCTGAACCTGGTCATAAATGCTATCACATACCAAGTAGAGTACATCTTCTTTTTTTCGAATATATTCATATAACGTCCCGATACTAAAACCGGCTGCCTTTGCTATTTCTCTAGTTGTAGTTCGGTGAAACCCTTTCTCTTTAAAAAGGGTAACAGCACCCTTAATCATCTGGTCTCGCCGCTTTTTAATGAGACGTTCATCCTTTACAGAAGCAGGCACTTCATTTCTGCTCATCTCATCACCCCTAGTAAATTAGAGCAGTAAGAGGTAGTAAAGCCTCTCACTGCAACGCTATCTACAATTATTTCGTAATCATACGTGAAATAACTAATCTTTGGATCTCCTGTGTTCCTTCGTAGATTTGCGTAATTTTCGCATCACGCATGTAGCGCTCTACAGGGTAATCCTTCGTATATCCGTAGCCACCGAAGATTTGAACTGCATCAGTCGTTACTTTCATTGCTGTATCACCAGCAAATAGCTTTGACATAGCAGATTCTTTTCCGTAAGGTAGACCCTCTGATTCTAACCATGCAGCTTGGTAGGTTAAGAGACGTGCTGCTTCTACACTTGTAGCCATATCAGCAAGCTTGAAGCCAACACCTTGTTGAGCAGCGATTGGCTTCCCGAACTGAACACGTTCCTTCGCATATTCAGTCGCTGCATCTAATGCACCTTGTGCAATTCCAACTGCTTGTGCAGCGATCCCGTTACGACCTCCATCAAGTGTCATCATTGCAATTTTAAAGCCTTCCCCTTCTTCCCCAAGGAGGTTTTCCTTTGGTACACGGCAGTCTTCAAAAATAATTTCAGTTGTAGGTGATGAACGAATTCCTAGCTTTTTCTCTTTTTTCCCTACAGAGAAGCCTGGGAAATCACTTTCAATGATAAATGCACTTGTACCTTTATGCTTTGAAGTTGGATCTGTTAATGCAAACACCACGTAAATATCAGCTATTCCACCGTTAGTAATGAAAATTTTAGAACCATTTAACACATAGTGATCACCTTCAAGCTTTGCAGTTGTCCTCATGCCACCTGCATCTGAACCTGAACCTGGCTCAGTTAAGCCGTATCCTCCAATTTTTTCACCTTGAGCCATTGGTCGTAAGTATTTTTGCTTTTGCTCTTCGCTACCAAATTTGTAAATCGGCCAGCCTGCAAGTGATGTATGTGCAGAAAGTGTTACACCTGTAGAAGCGCATACTCTTGAAAGCTCTTCAACTGCGATACAATACGCAAGATAGTCACTGCCGATACCGCCATATTCTTCAGGCCATGGAATCCCTGTTAATCCAAGTTCGGCCATCTTGTCAAAAATTTCACGGTCAAAGCGTTCTTCCTCATCACGGTCAGCAGCTGTAGGTGCAACTTCATTTTTTGCAAAGTCGCGTACCATTTTACGAATCATTTCATGCTCTTCAGATAATTTAAAGTACATTGATGTTCCCTCACTTTTAATAGAATGATAGTTTCTGTGTATTGTTTATAAATTTTTGCTAATGACGATTCTTTGAATCTCACTTGTACCTTCATAGATTTCAGTTATCTTCGCATCTCTAAAAAATCGCTCTACTGGATAATCCTTTGTATACCCATATCCACCGTAGACCTGAATAGCCTCCGTTGTTACTTCTACCGCTGTACGAGACGCAAATAGCTTTGCCATCGAGGCTTCTTTACCACAAGGTAGACCATGTTGACGTAAAAAGGCAGCACGGTACAAGAGAAGTCTTGCTGCTTCTACACTTGTTGCCATGTCAGCAAGCTTAAATCCAACACCTTGTTGAGCAGCAATTGGTTTTCCAAATTGAAAGCGGCCTTTTGCATATTCAACTGAATGCTCAAGGGCAGCTTCCGCAATTCCTAGAGCTTGGGCAGCAATCCCAATACGACCCACATCTAGGTTCGCCATCGCTACTTTAAAGCCTTCCCCTTCATGACCTAGTAAATTTTCTACTGGCACCTTTGCATCCTCGAACGTGATTTGAACCGTTCTTGAGCCATGAAGACCCATTTTATGCTCATCTTTTCCAATGATGAAGCCAGGTGTGTTCTTCTCGACAATGAATGCGGAAATCCCTTTGCTACCCGTTTCATTCAGATTGGTTCGTGCAAAGACGATATAAACATCTGCTTCTCCACCATTGGTGATGAAAACCTTAGAGCCGTTTAAGACATAATGGTAACCGTTTTTAACAGCCTTTGTTTTTAAACCAGCTGCATCTGAACCTGCTCCTGGTTCCGTTAAACAAAACGCACCCAAGTATTCGCCACTAGCTAGCTTTGGAATATATGTTTGCTTTTGCTCTTCTGTACCGAAATATAGAATTGGGTTTGTTCCAACAGAGGTGTGTACCGATAAAATAACTCCAATTGTCGCACTTACCTTTGATAGCTCATTTATTGCGATGATATAAGAAGTAAAGTCCATTTCAGAGCCACCGTATTTTTCAGGAACCGTGATTCCCATTAAGCCAAGTTCAGCCATTTTCGAGAGAACTTTACGTGGAAATTCTCCATTTTCCATTCTTTCAACAAATGGTGCGATTTCCTTTTGTGCAAAATCACGTACCATTTTTCGCATCATTTCTTGTTCATCAGTAAAATGAAAATTCATGCTGCTTCCCTCCGATGTGGGATCTTGATGTATAGGTGTATTCATTAGAGTTGCCACTCTTTTCACCTTACCCTTCGTACGTGTAAAAACCACGTCCAGACTTTTTACCTAACCATCCGGCTTTTACATATTTACGTAGCAAGGGACATGGTCGGTATTTATCATCTCCAAAGCCCTCGTGTAGTGTCTCCATGATATACAGGCATGTATCTAGGCCAATAAAATCAGCTAGCGTTAGTGTGCCCATTGGGTGGTTCATACCTAGTTTCATAACTTCATCAATTGCCTCTTTTGTTGCCACACCTTCATAAAGTGTATAAATGGCTTCATTAATCATCGGCATTAAAATACGATTTGATACAAATCCAGGGAAGTCATTTACTTCTACTGGTACCTTTTTTAACGTTTTTGTCATATCTTCAATTACTTTGTAAACTTCCTCGGCTGTTGCTAAGCCACGGATAATTTCGACTAACTTCATAACTGGTACAGGATTCATAAAATGCATGCCAATTACTTTTTCTGGTCTCTTTGTTGCTGCAGCGATTTCAGTAATTGGGAGTGAGGATGTGTTTGTTGCTAAAATAGTGTTCTGAGGTGTAATTTCATCTAGTTGCGAGAATAGTTTTGTTTTTATCTCCATGTTTTCAATGGCTGCTTCAATGACTAGATCTACTTCACTTGCATGCTGAAGGTCAATCGATTGCGTAATTCTTCCTAACGTTGTTGCCATTTCTTCTTCACTTATACGACCTTTTTCCACTTGGCGGGAAAGGTTTCTCGTTATGGTACTAATACCACGGTCTACAAATTCTTGTTTCAGGTCGTGAAGAGTAACATGATAGCCAGCCATTGCACAAACCTGTGCAATACCAGAACCCATTTGTCCTGCGCCGATAACCATTACTTTGTTTATATTCATAGATTCATAGCCTCCTTAATAGTTAAAAAAGATTGCTGCCGCTGATTGCTTTAGTTCGGTTTCAGTGCTAGCCCACTTCGAAAAATGAAGCTGATGCGCCGGTCTTCCCTCAATCAACTCTATTTACTTCACTTCAATCATAATGGCGTCTCCTTGGCCCCCACCGCTACAAATAGCAGCAATACCTATACCTCCGCCACGTCTTTTTAATTCATGAATGAGAGTAATAATAATCCTTGCTCCACTCGCGCCAATCGGATGTCCAAGTGCAACAGCACCCCCGTTAACGTTTACCTTTTCAGGGTCTAACTCCGCGATTCTTCCACTTGTTAACGCTACTGCGGCAAAGGCTTCATTGATTTCAAATAAGTCGATATCGTCTACTGATTTACCTGTTTTCGCAAGTAACTCATTGATAACTAGTCCCGGTGTTTTCGGAAAATCCTTCGCTTCCACTGATATCGCCGCATGAGCAAGGATTGTTGCCATTACTTGTTTTCCTTCACGGATTGCACGTTCTTCACTCATGAGTACTAATGCTGCAGCACCATCATTCACCCCTGGTGCATTACCAGCTGTGATTGTTCCACTTGCCCCAAAAACAGATGGAAGTTTTGCTAGTTTTTCAAGTGTGGTGTCAGCTCTCGGTGCTTCATCCTTTTCTACAAGGGTGACCGCACCCTTTTTACCAGGGATCTCAACAGCTACGATTTCCTCTGCAAATTTTCCAGACTCAATCGCTGCAATGGCACGCTGATGACTTCGTAATGCCCACTCATCCTGCTCTTCACGAGTAATTTCAAATTCAGCAGCGACCTCGTTCCCGTACGTTCCCATATGAACACCTTGGAAACTGCACGTTAGGCCGTCATGAATCATTAAGTCCTTCAAACTCGCATCTCCCATACGCAGCCCAAAGCGTGCCTTCGGTAAAATATATGGTGCATTGCTCATCGACTCCATGCCACCCGCAACAATAACTTCCTCGTCACCAGCACGGATAATTTGGTCAGCCAGTGTTACACTGCGCATGCCTGATGCACAGACCTTATTAATTGTTTCTGTCTTCACTTCCAAAGGAATTCCAGCATGTCGCGCTGCTTGCCTTGACGGAATTTGACCTTGGCCACCTTGTAGCACTGTTCCAAAAATGACTTCGTCAACAGAACTTCCTTCCAGTCCAGCACGATTTAATGCCTCACGGATTGCAATACCACCAAGTTCTGACGCTGTTAATGTACTAAGACTTCCACCTAATTTTCCAAACGGAGTACGAACACCACTTACAATAACTGTTTTCCCCATGCTCCAACCTCCTTTATTGTTTGAGCTTGAACCACCAGACTGGCGATACAAGCAGACTTTCATACGATCTACATTATTTGTCGAAACCGCTTTCATTTTTTCGACTGAACGCTCGCTCGACCATGTCTTAAAGAAGGAGGCGTACAAACTGTACACCTCTTTTACCCTCTTACTCTACTAAAGTAAGTTTCTACTACTTTTATTTTACTTTATTTTTAATGGGATATAAATCCTTTTTGTATATTTATTTCCAACAGTTTATGATGCTAATTCTTTCTTCTCTCCAACAACTGATCTTTCAAGAATTTCAGCGATATCATACGTGCTAACTTGTTCTTCTACTTCCTTCGCTTTTGTTCCATCGCTTAGCATCGTTAAGCAATATGGACAGCCTGAACTGATTGCAGTTGGATTCACAGCAAGTGCTTGTTCTGTTCTTGCAACGTTTATACGAGTTCCTGTATCTTCTTCCATCCACATTAGACCTCCACCAGCCCCACAGCACATACCTGTTTCGCGGTTACGTTCCATTTCAACTAACTTCACTCCTGGAATTTGTTTTAAGATTTCACGTGGAGGATCATACACATCGTTATATCTTCCTAAGTAACATGAATCATGCCATGTGATTGTTTCATTTACAGCATGCTTCGGAACTAACTTACCTTGTTTCACTAATTCATATAGCAATTCTGTATGATGGAACACTTCAACATTTTCTAGGCCCATATCTGGATATTCATTTTTAAAAATATTGTATGCGTGAGGATCGATTGTAACGATTTTCTTCACTTCTGCTTTTTCAAATTCCGCGATATTGTTTGCTGCTAGCTCTTGGAATAAGAATTCGTTTCCGAGACGACGAGGTGTATCCCCAGAGTTTTTCTCCTTATTACCCAAAATGGCAAATTTCACGCCCGCTTCGTTCATAAGTTTCGCAAATGATAACGCGATTTTTTGGCTGCGGTTATCAAATGCACCCATTGAACCAACCCAGAAAAGATATTCAAACTCTTCGCCAGCTTTGTTCATTTCTTTTACAGTTGGTACATGAACATCATCACGTACTTCACGCCAGTTTTCTTTTTCCTTACGGTTAAGCCCCCATGGATTTCCTTGACGCTCAATATTCGTCATCGCACGTTGTGCATCTGCATCCATTTTTCCTTCTGTAAGAACAAGGTAACGACGAAGGTCTATAATTTTATCAACATGCTCATTCATAACTGGACATTGGTCCTCACAGTTACGGCAAGTTGTACATGCCCAGATTTCTTCTTCAGTAATAACATCACCGATTAAGCTAGGGTCATATGCAAATTCAGCAGTTGCTGCAGTTTCACTAGCTCCTTTACCTGCTGAAGCTAATGCTAACTGATTTCCTTTTGTATGTGAGAATGCAACAGCTGGTACCCATGGAACACGTGATGTAACAACGGCACCTTTTTCAGTTAAATGATCGCGTAGCTTTAAAATTAAATCCATTGGCGATAGCATTTTACCTGTTCCTGTTGCAGGACACATATTTGTACAGCGCCCACACTCGACACAAGCATATAAATCGACTAATTGTGTTTGTTTAAAGTCTTCAATTTTCCCAACTCCAAAGAAATCTTGTGCTTCATCTTCAAAATTGATTTTCTCAAGCTTTCCAGGGCCGGATAGACGACCAAAGTATACATTTGCAGGTCCCGCAATTAAGTGAGCATGCTTTGACTGTGGTACGTATACTAAGAAAGTTAATAGGAACAATAAGTGGATCCACCATGCTACATAGAAAATGACAATGGCTGCAGTCTCACTAACTCCACTTAATGCAATTGAAATTAAAGATGCGATTGGCTCTGTCCATGTTGCTTCGTGACCATGCCATACAATCCCTGCACCATTTCCAAGTAATACTGAAAGCATTAATCCACCAATAAATAATAAAACAAGACCAGATTTAAAGCCTCTTTTTAATCGTACAAGCTTTTCAACGTAGCGGCGATGGAATGCCCATACGACTGCTACTAATATCATAAATGTAACTATTTCTTGGAAAAACGTAAACCCTGGATATAAAGGTCCTAACGGGAGATGTGACCCTGGTGCCAAGCCCTTCCAAATAAAATCGATTGCTCCAAATTGTACAAGGATAAATCCATAGAAAAACATGACATGGATGGCTCCACTTTTCTTATCCTTTAAAAGCTTTTTCTGTCCAAATACATTAACCCAAATTTTGCCTAAGCGTTCTTTTACTCTTCCATCAAATTCAACTTTTTTACCGAGTTTGATATACTCCATTCTCGTTTTGATGAGATAAATAAATAGATAAATGGCGTAAGCGGTTACAGATAAAAATGCAAGAAGATTAATGATTAAAAGGGTATCCATGTGTTCGAACTCCTTTCTTCCGATGTGAATTGATCATGTTCTGCATTTTGCGCAAACATTTCTTAAAGAAATTAATATTCTGACTATAAAGTTCTTACCTCCATTATATAATGAATGAGCATTCAGTCAATGTTTTTATATAACAATCTTTTTCGACATCAAATAATCAGACCTTTTTTCGTCCAAACTAAAGAAACGACAAAAAGGAGGGGTATTTGTTTGAGCATTGTTTTTGGAATTGTCCTAGCAATACTTATTTTATTTCTACTACTCCGCCTTGATTACACTCTCGGAAGAAAAAGCCATTTAAAAAAATCCCAAGCGAAAGTGTATCCATTACGAAAAAGTGATTTAACCTTTTACAACGATGGTCAAAAGCTATTCAAGGACTTCTTTTCCGAAGTTGATAAAGCAGAAGACCATATTCATATTCAATTTTATATTTTAAAAAACGATGAATTTAGTAATAGCTTTGTTACCCTTTTAACGAAAAAAGCCCAGCAGGGTGTGGAAGTTCGATTACTGCTCGATTGGGTGGGTAGTAAGAGTGTCACAAAGGAAATGGAAAATAAACTGAAGAATGCTGGTGTTGCCCTTGCATACAGTAATAAGCCTACGTTTCCGTACTGGTTTTACAAACTCAATGCTAGAAATCACCGCAAAGTTGCAGCCATAGACGGAAATATCGGCTTTATTGGTGGTTTCAATATTGGTAAGGAGTATATCGGCAAGGACGAAAAATTCGGGTTATGGCGTGACTATCATGTAAAGATTCAGGGTGAAGGTGTTGCTGACCTGCAAACGCAGTTCATACATGATTGGTTTATCGCAACAGATCAGGTTATCGCAGGACGTGGGACATATTTCCCTCCACTTCCTAAAGGAAAAAGTGAGATGAGGCTGGTTGCTACAGATGGAGCCTATCTAGAGGAGCATTTGATAAAGCTTCTTAAAAAGGCAAAGAGGGAGATTATGATTGGATCGCCGTACTTTGTTCCGGGTGATAAGCTAAAACGCGAATTATTTTCTGCTGCGAGAAGGGGGATTCATCTACGAGTTCTCTTGCCCAAGAAGGCCGACCATCCTCTGGTAAAAGAGGCTTCTTATCCTTTTATTAATGAGCTAGCAAGTGAAGGCATACGTTTTTTTATGTTTACGGAGGGTTTTTATCATGCAAAGGTAATTATTATCGATGACGAGATTTGTGATATTGGCACAACTAATTTTGATAAACGAAGTCTTTATTCCAATTATGAAATCAATTGCTATATCTTTGATAGTGAGTTTGTTCAATTTGTTATGAAAGAGATTCAAAAGGATTTTGAAGAATCAACCGAGCTTACGAAAAATGAAATCGAGCAGAAAATGACAAAAAACGCATTCAAAATAAAAATTGCCACACTTCTATCCCACTTTCTATAAGCAGGTGGGATTCACGTTGGTGTCCATCCCAGGGAGACAAATGTATTTTTGTGGTGCCTGACACCATTGGGGATAGTGTGGATTTGTGGGTAAGTATATGCTGGGTGTTAGAGGGGGATTTTGGAGGTATGAAGGTGCGATTTGGGTATGTTTCGACAGCGTTATCTTTATGGGAGTGTTCACCTTCGAAAACATTAACCTTTACAAGATGGAAGGCAATGGGGAAGGAAGACCGGATGGCGAAGCTAACTGATGTCACAAGACAAAATCTAAACAATACGCTCCGAATGCTGCATTACAATGTTGCACACGAAATTGAGCTTTATCGGATGTCCTCCTCCATCGTACCTCTTGCCACTCACCCGGAGGCTAAATGGGACTACCGAACAATTTTCAAAAAAGAACTATATGAAATTGGAAAGTTTGTAAAGAAGCATAAACTACGGGTAAGTTTGCATCCGAATCAATATACTCTTTTTACAAGTGACAAAAAACAGATTACGATGAATGCCGTTTCGGATATGCAGTATCATTATGATTTATTTGAAGGAATGGATCTTATTAAAGATGACATCGTGAATATTAATATTCATGTTGGCGGGGCGTATGGAGATAAGAGCAAAGCACTAGAGAGGTTTCATAAAAATATTAAGTTCCTTCCAAAAGAGGTTAAACAGAAAACGACGCTTGAAAATGATGATAAAACATATACTGCGGAAGAAACATTAGTGGTTTGCAAAAAAGAGAACATTTCTATGGTGTTCGATTATCATCATCATATGGCCAATTTAAGCGGAGATAACTTGATGCAAATACTTGCGGATACATTTGCAACATGGAGCCACCGAAGGCTTCCTCCTAAAGTGCATATTTCGTCTCCAAAGTCGGAAAAGGTATTCAGAAGCCACGCTGATTATGTAAGTCTTGATTTCATCATGCCGTTTCTAAAAGCAACAAAAGAACTCGACATTGATTACGATATAATGATTGAGGCAAAGCAAAAGGATAAAGCACTCTTAAGACTAGTAGATGAGGTGTCAAAGGTGCGGGGAATCAAACGCAAAAGCGGCGCTTCCATCGAGTGGTGAGGATGTAAAAAACATACTTAAATTCATTCACAAACCCCATAACATCAAAGTTTCTGCATCAGATGTCCACCCCAGAAATACAAATGTGGTCAAGTGTATTTCTCGGGTGCCTGACACCATTGTTGGCACCGTTGGTTATTTGGGGCCGATGTGTAGGAGTGGGGCGAGCCATTGGAATAGTTTGAAGCCTAGGTAGACGCCGACGATTCCTGTTACGCCTGCGAGTGCTGGCGGTGCTGGGATTGGTAGCTTGAACAAGGCAAATAGAAAGCCTACAATCACTCCTGTTAGCAACGCTAATAGAACTTCCTTCATGAATCTGTCCTCCTATAATTTTAGCTAGTCTCATTATTCCCGACAAAAAGACCCTCTACTCTGACGTGAGGGTCTTTTCGTTACTAACTATATGAAGAAGTTCTATCTTTGCATCAACTGCTACCTAGGTTTTACTTACATTTTCTCTGGAGCAGATACTCCGATTAGCTTTAAAGAGTTTTGTAATGTGATTTGTACAGCCTTCATCAATGCGAGACGAGCCTTTGTTTTATCAAGGTTTTCTTGATCGAGCACTTTTTCTGCGTTATAAAAGCTATGAAGCGCTGCTGCAAGTTCATTAATATAATTCGTAATACGATGTGGAATTCTCTTTTCTGCTGCTTCTGTTACAGCTGCTGGGAACTCACCAAGCTTTTTCAACAGATCAATTTCTTTTTCTGAGTTGATGTACTCAAGTGCATAGTGCCCATCTAAGTCAATTTGTAATTCCGCTCCAGAACGAAGCATGCTGCAGATACGAGCATGTGCATATTGTGCATAGTATACAGGGTTTTCATTTGATTGAGATACTGCTAAATCTAAATCAAAATCAAGATGTGTATCAGAGCTTCTCATCGCAAAGAAGTAACGAACAGCGTCTAACCCAACCTCTTCAATTAGTTCACGCATCGTAACCGCCTTACCTGTACGCTTACTCATTTTCATTTTTTCACCGTTTTTATATAAGTGAACAAGCTGAATAATTTCAACTTCCAAAGTATCTTTATCATAACCCAATGCTTGGATCGCAGCTTTCATGCGCGGGATATACCCGTGATGGTCCGCTCCCCAAATATTGATAAGTTTTTCAAAGCCACGCTCAAGCTTATCTTGGTGGTATGCAATGTCAGGTGTTAAATACGTATAAGAGCCATCATTTTTAATAAGCACACGGTCTTTGTCGTCTCCAAATGTTGTAGAACGGAACCATGTAGCCCCTTCTTCTTCATAAATATGACCTTTGTCGCGTAGTGCTTCAAGTGCTCGATCAATTTTTCCATTATGGTATAAAGATGTCTCAGAATACCACACATCAAAACCAACACGGAACTCTTCTAAATCTTTTTGAAGCTTTTCCATTTCATACTTCAAGCCATATTCACGGAAGAAATCAAAGCGTTCTTTTTCATCTACATGAATATATTTATCACCAAATTCTTCTGCAAGTCTCTTCCCAATCCCGACAATATCCTGACCGTGGTAGCCATCCTCTGGCATTTCCTTTTCCATGCCAAGTGCTTGCATATAACGAGCTTCTACTGATAATGCAAGATTATTAATTTGATTACCTGCGTCATTAATATAGTACTCACGAGAAACGTCATAGCCTGCTTTCGCTAATACATTACATAACGAATCGCCCACGGCCGCACCACGAGCATGACCTAAATGCAGATCTCCAGTGGGGTTTGCAGAAACGAACTCGACCTGGACTTTGCGTTTATTTCCTACGGTTGTTTCACCATATGATTCTCCGGCTTTTAAAATAGCTGGAACTAAGTCCGTTAAATATGTATTATTCATATAAAAGTTAATAAATCCAGGTCCAGCAATTTCGATTTTCTCAATCGATGCTTTCGTTTTATCAAAATTTGCAACAATTTCTTCTGCAATCATTCGAGGTGCTTTTTTTGCAACTCTTGCTAATTGCATTGCCATATTTGTTGCATAGTCCCCATGCGCCTTTTCCTTTGGTAATTCAAGAATTACCTCTGGAATTTGCTCTTCTGAAGCTAGCCCCGCTTTGATAACGGCTTCCTTCACTTCCGTTTTCAGTCGTTCTTTAACCTGATCAACAACATTCATCTAGATTCGCTCCTTAAACATAATAGATATCGTATATAATCCTGACTTTTCACCCTGAAGGGAAAGTTCATATGATAAAAACAAACTTCCTTTATTCGAGTTTTTGAACCACTTATACTCTATATTATTTGTCTTCGTTAAAACCTCAAACGTTCCTAATGCATTTTCGAACGTACCTCTGGTAACTTCCTTCTTCCTATAGACCTGTCTCATTTTTACATTGCCTGAACGAAGAATAAGCACCTCTTCATTTGAAATTTTAATAATCGTTTTAACCGTTCCCGTTTCTTGCTTTTCCTCGAACGATAAATACGTACTATTTCCCTTTATGTAGTATAGACCATTTGCATCAAAAGCAACATGTTCTTTTTGCAAACCATCTTTTATTTCTGTTACAAACTTTATCTGAATGGGCGTTCCATTTTGAGAAGCAGCATTCATGTTTACACATCCCTACTAAACAACAAGTCTTTAACTATAACAGTATAAGGATTCTTCAGAAAAATATCAAATGCCATTAGTGGGTGAACTGTTCTAACCATTAATGCGAACCCACCTAAAAAATCGAGTAGGAGGGGATGACTAATCCCCGACCTCTCACACCACCGTACGTACCGTTCGGTATACGGCGGTTCAATT
>JBLKRX010000020.1:0-83430 GCA_047608075.1 Ferdinandcohnia humi | reverse complement strand
CCGCAATCTCTTTATTGCCAGAGAACATGGTTTTCATTCATTTATGTGCCTAGAATTTTGCATGTTTGTCTGTTAAACTTTGCTGTTGATTTCCGCTACAGGTACTCGCTTTCCGCGGGCGGTCCGGGAGCCTCCTCGTCGTTAACGCACCTATGGGGTCTCCCCTGGCCACGCTTTTCCCGCAGGAGTCTCGTACCTTCCCTAAAAACAATAATGAGCTTTAACATGCCTTATTTAAAAAAAAGTTTATTATTTTGACATGAGTACCCTTGAATTCACCAATGCTGGCAGAATACAACCCTGATTCTGTCACGAGTGCTCTTAAATTCATCAATGCTGTCAGAATAGCCCCCTGAACTATAAGTTGCCTTGAATTTACCAAACCTTATCAGAAATCACCACTAAGCTGGCACAGAGAGTAACAAAGTTTACAAAAAGTGCTTTGTTTCATAACAAAATGCTGTCAAGTAGACTCTTTATTAAATGTAATCAATACAGTTAAAAATTAGCACGTATTTGATTCACTTTTTTGAAAGAATCTACCTGTAAGAGGTGAATCATGTTGAAAAAGGGCAAGATTATGTATACAGGCCCTCTTACGGGAACTCTTCAAGAAGCAAAAGAAGAACATGAAAGAGGGAATCGTATAGAGGAGTTTGCGGAGGAATTCGAACCAATCCAAACAATGTGGGCTGTGAATCCAATTGATGAAGCCGAGTATGATGGTACGATTGGATATAAGGATTCATAAATCAGAGAAGAAGGTACAATAGCTGATTGTACCTTCGCTTCCATTTACGAACCAAGACCTGCATCTTTTGCCTTCTGAATTGCTTCTGCCCGGTCTGCCACCTGAAGTTTACTTAAAATGTTAGTAATATGGTTGCGTACGGTGCTTGGGCTAAGAAACAGATTTTCCGCAATCTCTGCATTTTTGTAGCCGCGTGCGATTAAATCTAATATCTCACGTTCTCTTGCAGTTAACTCGGACAACTCCCCTTGTCGAAATCCATTTCCAATTTGATCAAAATAGGTTATAAACCTTCGAGCTATCAATTCACTAAAAATAGCTTCACCTGAAGCAACAGCTCGAATAGCTCGAAGAATTTCATTAGGTAAGGCTCCTTTTAAAATATACCCTCTCGCTCCTGCCCTCATGGCTGCTGCCACAGTATGATCATCTTCAAACATCGTCATAACTAGTATTCGTATGTCAGGATTTTTAGTAAGGATACGTCTAGTAGCCTCTATCCCATTAACTCCAGGCATTTGAACATCCATTATTATTAAATCAGGTTTAATCTCATCTGCTAGTGATACCACCTCGTCACCCGTTCCTGCTTCTCCCACAACCGTCATGACAGAATCAGTATTCAGCATAGAGACTAGACCCGTCCGAAACGCAGGGTGATCATCAGCCAAGAGGATACGTATTTTAGAAATTATCCTTCCCTCCTTTTAAACACGGTATATGTGCTTGAAGTATGGTCCCACCAAATTTGGGTCTTTCAATACTAAAAGAACCGCCTAGTTCTTCAGCTCGTTCACGCATAGACAGAAGACCAACTCCGTATCGTGTTAATTTCGGCAAACCTATTCCGTTATCTTCAATTTTTAAAATCAGCTCATCTGCTTCTATTAAAAGAAAAATACGAACCTTAGTTGCTTGTGCATGGCGGACTACGTTAGCAAGACCCTCTTGGACAATCCGATAGACAGCAACCTCAACTGCTGCGTCAAGTGTAGGTAACGGAACAGGATTCTCTACTACGACATCCAGTCCTGCTCCTTTTTGTACCCTTACTAGCTCCCTTACAGCCTCTACTAAACCAAACTCATCTAAAACGGGCGGGCTTAGATTATATGCAATACTCCTGATGCTATCAACAGTTTTTCTAATTTCAATTTGGAGATCATCCAAAATGGAATCCGCCTTTCTAGAGTCTGTATCTAATAAATGTCGGGCAGTTGCAACTCTAAAGGAAAATGCTGCAATTTCAGGACCCAGCCCATCATGAAGATCTCGTCTCAATCTTCGCCTCTCATCCTCTCTCGTTGTTACTAAATTTTGTCTGGAACGCTGTAATTCAAGAGTTAGACCTACAGCGTGTATGGCTGCTCCAGCCTGACGCATTAGATTATTTACTACCTGCTTATCCTCTTTAGACCAGTCATCGTCCTTATCTCGGTGTTCAATTATTAGCCTTGCTACTTGCTCCCCTTGATAAAGTACATCTACGAAGTTCGATTCAAATTTAGAAGTCCCACTTGAAGCAGCAATTTGACCATTCGGCCATACAAGTGCTACATACGGTAATCTCAATGCATCCCGGACTGAGGTAACAATGGCATCCAAAACCCTCTCTGGTGAGGTAGTCGCTTCTAGTCTTTCACCGAGTCGTACGATTGCTGCATAAGGGTCTTGTCTATCTCCATACATTAGACGATTTATTAGTATTTGAAGTCTCCGATAAAGGGGCTGAACCAGTACTGCTACTGTTACAGTACCAAGTAAAGAGATCAATTTTGATTGTCCATCTTGAAGAGCTGTTCCTAGTAAATAGATAACACCTATATATACTACCAATAAAATTAATGATAAAGTTCCATAAAGAAGGGCTCTATTAATGAGCGGATCGATTGACCACAGTCGAAAGCGAATAATCGCAAGAGCAAAGGATAACGGAATGAATGATAGTGCAATTATATAGAGTGTTTGCCCAAATAGATTTCCTAGAATTGTTGTGAGAGGGATTTGGACTGATATTATGATTAAAATTACAGTTATAATAAACGCGAACACAGGTAACTTTATTTGTTGACGCTGTATGGATGAAGATAGTTTTCGATAACGATAGATTTGTGTAACTCCCATTGCAAGCAAGAGTCCCCATTCGACTAAAGGAGGAAGCCAATCATGCCATGATTGCTTATTAATCATTAGTGATAATAAAAAGTTTACTAACTCCACAATAAAATAGGCTATTCCTAAGAAATGACATATTTTAGGCGCTGATCGAAAGTCTGGAAAATAACAAACGATCGTGCCTAATAAGAGAATCGATATAAATCCTATTGTTTTTGCAAGAAATGAAAGCTGCGGATACGCTACATGAAAGGGTTCTGCGATGGTTAAGCTTAAACCAAATGATGTCAGTGTTAACGCGACTAAAAGAGCCATTATATCATTTGGACGTTTTAGAAAAATCAATATGCCCAAAACCACGTTTCCGACTGCAAAGGACAATGAAAGAAATAACATATACACTGCGTACTTACTTGTATTCCAATCAATCGCATGTAGTTCACTTAGTAATGAAGGTGTTAATGCGCAGGTGTCACAAACCTGCTGGAACTCGGTATATAGTACTGGTACATTTAAAATATACAGTGCTGCTGTGGCAACTATGAAAGTCACAGAAAGAATGTAGAATAAAAACAACCACTCTTTTCGTTTCACAACAGCACCCCCATTCCTTTTTTATAATATCCTTACATTGTCTGTTCGGTTTCTTGAATCTCTGTAGCCTCTTGCCCCTTCTTCAGCAAGCTTACCCCAAGGCTCCCAAACAGCAGTAGTGTCACAACAGAGCTTACATACGGTTGAGCTGGCCCAAGTTCTAGAAAGCCTGTAAGAAGCTGTGCAATACCAATAAATACAAGCCATTTAGAGGCAATGCGAGCCCTAACCAAACCAATTGTCACTAAAAGAACTCCTAGATATGAAAATAAAAAGAATAGTAGATGTGGAATAAAATAAACAGGAGTATCAAATATCCACTGTAACAATGCAACCATTGGTTCCCGTTCTAATGTCGCCATACCTCGTTGAATAAGAGCTTCTGTTCCAAGTATGATAAAAAAGAAATTGCCTACCAATGCAGTAAGTGCTCCGATGTAGGTCAATACCTTTCCACGTCCCCTTACGAGATGGGTTAAACCTACATACGCAGGAATATTTACAATGGCAAACGCTATTACAGAAAAGGTAAAAAATAAGGTGTAGCCCGGGCGTTCAATCACCCAATCTAAAAACTCAATATCTCCTGCAAGGGGTGGTCCAAATAAGGTTATTACTTGCAATATTGCAGACACAAGAAAGCATATACCACCAAATTTCCTTGCAATACTACCCGATTCTAAATTATGTTCCATCTTCATCGCTCCTTTTATGATTTGTTCTCGACCTCATTATATTGGAGCGCTGAATTGGAAGTCATGGGAGTAACTCCTACGAAAACTCCTATCTTTACTCCTAGGAGTGAAAGAATTATTTATATGGTATATCATACTTTCAAAATAATTAGAAAAGACCCATTTCTTAGTATAGAATTGGGTCTTTAGACGTTCAAATCACAGTTATTTTTTTGTGGGGGTGCAATCTATTTTTGGAATCAAACAATTTGTCCCCCGTTATTAATCGGAAAAGTTCTCAACCATGAAAAAACGGCCTACAGTTCGGCCGTATCTTAAACATATTATATTAGAGCTTAATAAAGCGCCCTCGGCAGACGTATAATAAAGCTTACAAACGTTGGTACATCAATGGTTGTTTGACTGTTTGTGTAAAATACGTGTAAAAAATATTATAACTTACACCTACTTTTTAGTGGGTGTATTTTTTTTTATACCGCATTTCCAATCTGTTTTAACACGTTTAGGATTAAAGGGGATACCTGAATTAACACATAACCAAGACCAGCATTTTGAATCATCCCCCATGCTCGTTCGGCATTCCCGAACATGAATAAGAAGCAAGCACCTACAATAACTACTGAAGCAACGGGAAAGGCTAAAGCTACTAAGATGTCTACAACTGGATCCAATACATGTGCCAATGCCGAAAGAGTTTGCTCGCCCATCCATTCCTTTGCTGAAGCTTCAACGGCTATTGGCGCGCTGACAGGTATAGCACTTGACGCAAAAGCTGAATGGGCAGAAGCGATTAATCCAAGGGTACCAACTGCGCTACCGGTTACTATCGGTACAACTGCAGAGCTTGCTACTTTTCCTACTTGCTTAATGGCTTGCTTTTTTTGATTTCTCCTCCTTACTTTGTAATCACCTGACATAAACTCGCTGATTGACATTGTTTGTGTTCTCGCCATGATGATCATCCTTTCTTTTTACTTGTTTTCCGTTTACTCTTTGCATGGTACTTTCTCTTTTTACGTTTCTTAAGACTGTAATCAAGTGCTAACAAACCAACCTTAAAAGCTGCCTTATGCCACATGCACACTCCCCCTATTTAATGTCGTCCCATAGATAAACCTGTACATTTAAACCATTGCACATTGATTCAAGCTTCTTTTTACGATAAGGTGTTAAAGTTATCCACATAACCACAAATTGTGGATTAAATTCTGAAAGTTGTTGATATTTTCTCACCTTGGTTGCATTCGAGCTCATAGATTGCCTGTAGTCTACTTCCACAAAGTGATGGATTTTATTTTTTATAAATACCGCATCTGCAACAATAGATATTTTACTGTCAGGTATTTTGATCTTCATTTCATTTCTCCAACTAGAAGGTCTACCTTGATTGATATACAAATCATTCCTCATTAAGTAGTGATAAATTAAAGGTGTCTTTTTTCTAACTTTTGTTGCCTCTACTCTTTCACGTCCTTCTTTATTTAAGTAATAAACCTTTTTACGTTCATTTACAAAGAAGGATAAGTATTCGGACATGTCTCTCAGTATTCTCTGCGCATTCCTGGTTTGCCCTAAAGGATGAAGTTTCTCAATCTGATCTCTTGTTAGAAAATCAAGTTTCTTCAAGGATAAAAGAATTGCTTCCTGTCTTTTTTCCTTCTCTATATTCAATTGAAGACTCCTCCTTTCTTGGTTTTATAACAACGTGAGGCTTGATACATTTTTCGATTTGTCTATTACTGATATAAGGTGTTTGGACCACTTGGCTTTTCACATTTTTATATATCCCTCTACCTGGTATCAAGGGTAGTTCTTCTGCTCCCGTCTGGCCAAGAGCGGTATTAGATGCTATAGCATCGTCTAGTACAAAACATAAACGAGATGGAATGTTCCTTTTTGTCTGCTGCGGTATGGATTGGCTAGAAGGGTACTGTGTAGCGTATATTAAGTAGTAACCAGCACCCCTTCCTCGCCTTGCTATATCTGTCACGACCTCCATGCATTCCGAATCATCCGCAATGTCAGCTGCTTCATCAATGATAATAAAATGCCGCTCTTTTCTTCCCGATTCTTTTATATCCTCAAAGCCGCTATCAACGATATCTGTATAAGTCTTATTCATTTCAATTTGTATGTTCTGTAATATCTCCTTTACTTCCTTTGGTTCCCTAGTATAATTCTTTGTTTGCTTTAAATCTTTAAATCTTTGGAATGCTGATCCACCTTTCAAATCAATTAAATGTAATTTTACATTTTCAGGTTGCTGCAGAACTAAGGAGGTAACAATAAGCTTCAAAATGGCACTCTTTCCATATCCGGTTGCACCTGCAATAATTAAGTGTTTATGTTCATCAAAATCATGTCTTACCACCCCTTGGCGAGTATTTCCGATAGATACAGACCATGTACCGTTCATTAAGTAACCTTCATCCCATTCGTATTGTTCTTTCATACTTTCTTTATAAACTTTGATTCTAAGCATACCGTCAAAACCCAATTCAATCTCTTTTCTATCTATCTTCTTTTTCGTAAATATCATTTTTATCTGTTTAAACATCGATGAATTAATCTTCACCTTAAATAAATCAGTTGGATTGAATTCAAATAACCTATGGCGAATATTCAACCCGTCTTCAAGTATGTGTTGTTCTGCCTCAATCCTTTTACGGTCAAATCCAAGTGGAACTTGATACACGTATTCAATGCCACCACTAAAATTAGATTTCCGATGTAATCGAATAGTTTCTCCGTTTTTTCCATTCCAGCCAGCGTTAGCGAATATTTTTTGGATTTTATCTGCATCATTTGATGTGGTCCCGCCTTTTTTTAATGAGGCATACCCAGCTAAACTTCCCATAATAATTATTGATCCAATTTCTATTATCATTACACCACCTCCAATTTGGATATTACGTAGTAATAGTTGCACTCAAACTGTATTTCTAAATTGACAGTCACCCCTTTATACACTTGATAAATAAACTGCACGTTGAAATGCAGCACATGTATTCTAGTTGGAATGGAGAAAATGAATAATTCTATGAATTTGTTTATGAAGCTTTTGATGTTGTTGGTAATGTATATGAGCATGAATAACTACTTAATGCCTGTCTATCCAAAAAATACTTTATATTTTTTACAACTATTTTTTGTAAAGGAGTTTAGGCAATTTTGTGGAATATTTGAAATGGGGAGATGATTCTTATGTTGATAAGTAAAATTGGGGATTGTATAAAAAATTCACCTTACAGTAGAGAATACATTAGGAAGCAAATGAAGATTTCAGCAAATACCCTATCTAATTGGAGTACAGGTAAGTCTATCCCTTCTGCGATACAATTGTTTAAATTATCCAGATTATTAGGGGTAACAGTAGAAGATCTATATAATTACATCGAGGAAGATTCCAAATGAACGTTTCAATCGAAGTGTTTCTAAATATTGAAGGTTCTCTAACCAGGAGTGGAGGGTCTTTTGAAGTAAAGCAAAGTGAATATAAAAAGGATCCTGATTTAGCAGTTGCTATTGTAGCTTATCAGTACATTCAAAATATCGTAAGAGAAACAGGATACCGAGAAACAGGTATTAGGAAAGTGATCTATGAAGGGAATAAAGACATAACCGAGTTGACAAAAAAAATAGGGAGAATTCCTCCACAGGATGATTTACCTTTTTAAAAAGCCCTACTTCCGAAGAAATAGGGCTCGATTTATTAATTCTTTCTTTTTAGTCTTTCCAAAAGGTCATTGGCTTGTTTTCTTGCTTTATCAGTTTCATCCTGCAATATCTGTACACCTGAAAGAATACCATCCTTATTAAACTCCATTCTAAGAATGTCACCTTCTTTTGCTTTAGGTGCTAGCTGGGTTCTTTGTATTTCTACCTCGAAAGATTCATCCTCACGAAATAATAAAACAGCTATATCTCCTTCGAATCTATCAAGTGTATATTTACCTGATTTCATCAACCTTCACACCTTGGTTATTAATTAGCTGAGCTGGATCACCGCTATTATTCCAAATATATGAACCAGTCCATTTTAAATGGGTAGGAGATTTATCTTGCGCATTTGGACCTGATGTAATGTAAACTGTTGCTCCTGCTTTTAGAACATAGTTAGAAGGGAAATTATAAGTTTGGTTACCCTCAACACTTACCAGCTTCCAACCTGTCATATTAACATCTGTAGATCCTGTATTTTTAATTGTTACAACCTCAGTATCTAAATTTACACTTACTAAATCTAATGTTCCTGTTGGTTGGATTGGCGGTACAGTAGGTGTAGTCCCACCCGTCCAAGGAGTTGCAGAAACATTATAAGTTTTACCATTAGTTGTAACCTTTATATCTCCTGATACAGCTGTTGAATATAAGTTTGAACCGATTGCTTTTAATCGATTAACTACAGTACTAACTGGATGCCCATAAGTATTATCTTTTCCATAAGAAAGGATAGAAACTTTTGGTTTAACTTCGTTTACAAATGCTTGTGAAGTTGATGTATCTGATCCGTGATGTCCAACCTTTAATACTTCAGCTTCCACATCATATTTTGCAACCATTTCAGCTTCCTGTTCAACTTCAGCGTCACCAGTGTACAAGAAATCAATTTCACCGTAAGTAATCTTTAACACTACGGACGACTCGTTATTATCCTCTGTTCCTGAAGCACTATTTAATACCTTAATTTGAACAGCATTATCTAAACTTATTGAACTACCCTCTTTTGCAACCTCAAACGGTATGTTTTTAGCATCAATCAAGGCTAAATAATCTAAGTAAGTCAGTGAAGTATGAGTCTTACCACTATCTAAAATCTTTTTAACAGTAAAATTATTAAGTACATCCTCTAATCCGCCGATATGATCTGCATCAGGGTGTGTTGAAACTAGTAAATCAATAGTCGATACACCTACTTGCTTTAAATAAGAAACAACCTTTTCACCAGCAGAATCTTTACCACCGTCAATTAAAATCGTCTTACCGTTAGGTGTTATGATCAAACTACTATCACCTTGACCTACATCGATAAAATGCGCCTTTAATTCTTTACTATCTGGATTATATCCAGCCAAGAACTTTTCAATATTATATTTTTCTAAAATTGCATCACGTGTAGACTTCCCATAAACACGGTAAAGCATAATATTTAGTTTTCTAGACTCTGCAAGTAAAGCAGAGTATGCATTTTTAGTCTCTATACTGTTCGGATTTAGATTGTATTGTGCCTTATAGTCATTTGCTCTTTTTAGCAATTTTTCTCCTGCAGTAATTGCATCAATGAACGCTTGTGCTCTTTTATAGTAGGTACCAACATTATTATCTAATTCACCTTTCAGTACTGCTTTTTGAGTACCTGATAAAGTTGCAACACTTTTTTCAGCTGCAAGCATTGCATTTTTAGTAAGATTATATAGCTTCATATCAATATAAGAGATAGGATTTTTTGGATACTTAGTTTGTCTATACTCTAATGATATCTCCCATTTTAAAGCACCTGCATAATTCTTTGCCGTGTTTACAAGCTTAACTGCTTGATTATAATTTCCACTTGCACTTACACTTGTTACACTTGTAAATAGTGAACTAACTAATAGCATAAGTATAAAAAATATACTAACAAACTTCTTCAATTTAACCCCTCCATTTTTTTACATTTCCAAATTATGATAATTCTACAAAGTTTATAATTTTCCTCTAATATAGTTTCGAAAATATTTATTCACAGAATATACACAAGGAATTATATTATAAAAGTTGAATAAATTACTAAACTTTTTATTAGGATGGGATGGTAATATGCGAATTGGAGATAAGCAAGAGTTTTTTATTTTTCCATTTAGTGGTGGGCATATATGGGTGAGTGTTTATAATTTTAATGATAGTTACGAGGTTCATGCAAGCACAGGTTATGTAACCTGCATTGAAAGAGGAAATAAAAAGAGTGAGTGCATTGAAAGATGCTTAAAAAGAGTGAAAGAAAAATTAAAACAAAAATAATAAAACCCTTATCTTAAGAGGATAAGGGTTTAGTCTCTCTAAATAAAGGATAGCTGTAACATGATTTATAAACAAACAATCTTAAAAAAGGGAAAATAATACAAGTTCGTTTAACTAATTAATAACATTATTGATATTGTATTTTTGTAATAATGCTTCCCTAGTTGTTTTACCATAAACACGGTAAACCATAATATTCAACTTTCTCCACTCTGCTTCCATTTGAAAAAGAGCGGATTTAGTTTGCTCCCCTTCAGGACTTACTGCATATAGCTTTTTATATTCTTCAACTTTCTTTAATAATTTCTCTCCAGCAGTAACCGCGTCAATATACGCCTGAGCCCGTAATAGATACTCTTCTACAATTACTAATCTATCTAACATCCAATAGTCAGACAAATCTTCTGCAGCATTTTTAGCTTTGTTTAATGATACTTTGGTATTATTATACAATTTCATATTTAGCTGAGATAACGGATTCTTTGGGTATTTGGATTTTCGATACTCGAGTGAAATCTCCCACTTTAATGAGCCGCCAAAGCTTTCAGCTAATCTTACTAATTTTTCTGCTTCCTGATAAGGGTCTATATAAGTACTTCCCCCAGAGTTTCCTCCACTACTTCCAGAAGATCTTCCATCATGATAATGATATTCACCCCAGTCTAATCCCCAACTAGGACAGTTTGTGCGACATGTGTGTCCACCGCTGCTATCAGTTCTCCCTGGATGTGCAGATACATTTACTCCATTAGAAAATAATAAAGTAAACACTATAAAAGTACTAAAAAATATGCTTAAAACATTTTTCAAAAAAAGCCCTCCTATTAATATTTAGTAACAAATATTAATTCTTCAAGGTTTTACATTTTCCTTTATTTTACTTTTAGTTTTTTCTAACCAATATAAAAAAGCCCTACCTCTAAAGAGATAGGGTAAAGGTTGTTCTATTTGGATTTATTCTTTGCAAAATCATAAAAACCTGAATTCTTAAATGCACTATCAATAATTGACATAGTAGTTAGGTCGATTTCATTTGGCTTATAGTTAGGAGATATAGCCTTTATTTCAGCTAATCTACTCAACATATTCCTTTGACCTTGAGTTAAGTCCTTGTGCTCCTTCGGCTGGAACTTTTCTTTTAACATTTGCTCTTCCTCCTCCAATGAATATTCTTCATACACATCTTCAATAAATTGTTCCCAAGTTATACCGTGACGTTTGAAGCAGTCTATAGGATCAACTTTACGTTCTGGATCTAATGTCTTGTGGGAGACTATATGCTTTCTTGGATTAAGGTTAAAGGTCTTACATAAATGAGCGTGGTACCAAACATATCTTTTATATGCTTCGTTAAAATTAATTCCAGGACCCCAGCATAGTTCGACCCCTATTGATGCATCGTTGGCATCATCACCAAACATACGATTATCAGTTGGTTTGTCGTACCATACATGCCATGCCTTCTCATAGATAGGAATAATTTCTAGAATGTACTTATCATCTATAAAGGTATGAGCTGAGGCATTCGGTTGTTGTCGGTCAAAATAGTTACGGTTCCCATAAGCAGTACTTCCTGGATTACCAGTGTCATGCGCGGTGATAAATAATACTTTCGAGATTGGTTGTCCGCTTCTTGACTTTCCAAACTTTATATAGTCACTAGTAATCTCGTACATTATTTGTCCGCTCCCTTACCATTTCCTTTTTCTTTTAATACCGCAATAATGTTTTCAACAGGACCAAGTGGAACTCCAGCTTTACCTACGTTTTCAGTTATGCTAATAAACTCTATAAAGATATACGCAAATGCAGCACCATCACCAATGTGTTGGGTATCGAATACTACTTTTTCTAGTAAATAAACACCCCCGATTAGGATTAGGATTAACAGCTTTTTAGCGAATCCTCTTGTTCCTTTTGCACTATTTAATTCTTTATTTATCCACCCACTAATGAGTCCTGTTGAATAATCGAGAGCCATCATTAATATGAGCACTGATACTGCTAATCCTAAATGTCCAACCATTACTGACCATATAACACCTAACGAACCGAACCCTAGACTTACCCAATGTAATTTATCCATTAATCTTTCTCCTTATATTTAGTTATTTCAAACAATATTTCCTTGAATAACCCCTTTAATTAACATAACTCTGTCATTAGGTGCTGGTTCATAAGAAGCTATATAGGGGTACTTTTTAATTGTTACAATTGATTCCCCATCAAATATTAAAGAAGGTCGACCACTAGTGTAATTAGGGTCAACCTTAGCAAATTGTACTAACTTATCCTGTTTTTTATTACTAAATCCTTGCATAAAGTCTCTCGATTTAAGCCTCATACATTAACCACCTTTCGAAGCGAATGTTTCATCTTACCACCTGCTACTAAAGGTATGGTCCAATCAGTTTCGGAATACTTACCGCTTATCCCCAATGATGAGTAATTAATCTGAATCACATCACTGAAATCATGCGCAGGGTTTATAGCTGTTTCAAACTCTAACTTTCCATACACTTGAGAAGCTTCAAATGCAATTCTCTGAACATATGCATCTAATGATTTCTGGTCTGCAATATTGTCAATCTCTCGGTAATCTACAATAGTTCTCCCCCGCCTTACTGTGGATGAAGGGCTATCAGGATTCTCGTTTGTATATGAAGCTACCAAAGGTTCAAGTTCAGGATTAGATAATACAACCACCCACTTGTTAGGCACGTTAAATAGATCTAGCTCTTCTCTCATACCAGGGTAAGTTATACTTAGTTTATCGTCAGCGTAAGTATACTCACTTGGTCGCACAGAAGGACTTCGATACGCTTGAGACGTGAAATATCCGTAAACATCAACATAAATTTGGGTAAAATTGATTGCTCTCAACAATTCATTGATTGCATAAAGCTTTTCTCTCCCAGGCTCAAACTCCATATCGACTGGTAGCACCTTTTCTGTCTGTTCGATATTATGCTTAGTTATTCCAGCACTAGTTAGGATATCAATCACAGCTGCACGATAGTTTGTCCCAGCTGTAACTGAATACCTGGATTCGAATTTGTCATCACGTAAAATAAGAAGCCCATCAAAGGCTTCTACATCTCGATATATATTCTTATTTTTGTCTTCACGGATTGGAGAGCTTAATAAAAATATTCCTAATGGAAATTCTATAAACTTTCCATCATTCATTCTCAATAAGGCATGAGGCTGCATACGATCTGTCAACCAATTGATTTCACCTTTATCTTTTATCTTAAAACGGCCAGTACGTTTAATTGAATTAAGAGAGGCCATTGATACTTCTCCACTTTCAACAGTATCGAGTTCACCTATCTTTTTATCATTTCTATCAAGAAGATGATAACGGAAGTTTAGAAATCGGGGGGAATACTTACCATGCAATACATCCTTCACTTCCTGTTCAGTGTATCCAGCTCTTGCTAAAGGTAGCATATCTAAACCCCCTCCTCATAATAGGTAGTCTCAAGTTGGATATTTACTCTGTAAAAACGTGAGCCAATGTCCTCTGTATCTAAACCATCTATTGTTACGAACTCGCGTCTTCCTCTTGGATCTCGGTATAACAGAATTTCTCTTCTGTTCAAAAAATCTAAAAGCAAATCTAGTTCTGATTGGTCTGTAAGTACGAAATCTAATGATAAATCATTGCTAAAATGCTCCCCGTATTCTCTTACAGGTTTTTCGCGACCTGCAAAATACATTGATTCAGACTGAATACTCCTACTCTGGTTTCTCGACGGGTTCGCCATTATTTCCAGATACAGAGAGGGATCTCTCGCAAGCGATAGTGTAGTGAATGAATATTTTACTTGTGAAGAAACAGGAGGAACATCATCTACCGTTGTACCATTAGCCCCTATCTCCCTCACCTTGTATTCATACTGCTTCTCACTAGCTGGCGTGTAATCCGTAAACACTCCCCCGTATTTCTGCGGTGTGAACGGTTTAGCGGTTGAGCCCTCGACAAGCATAGGTTGTGAGAATGTGAATGTTCCTGTTGCTGTATTACCATTGCCACACGAGATTTGGACATACCTAGCGTTTGGTAAAGTTGTAAAAATAGAATTAGGATTTTTGGATGTTCCGCTAATCGCATTTTTATTAGAGTCATATTGATAAAGATAACTTGCACCGCCTAAAATACCACCAAAATAATAAGTTGTATTAGACTCAACTTCTATCATTATTTTGCTCTCTTGCCAACTGCCACTCGCAACCAACTCCAACTCATACGGACTTTTCACCCTTGCGTTAGCGTGTAACGTCCACTCCGTAAACGGTGGTAATAAGTTTTCCCCGTACTTACTAGGCGTAACATATCCGACACGTGTCCAGTCTAACTGACCGATGATTCGACGGTATACCTCGTTAGAAATGACTTTCGGTAACGTGTCGATTAACTTTTTATAGTTGTACTCGGTTATGCACTCGACATAATCGGTGTTTATCACGCTTGGGGCAAGTCCGTTGCTTGGGTCTGCGTATGCAAGGAAATGGACGAAGCCGTTAGAATCTATTTTTCCACCAATGTCAGTTGAGGTAATATAAGATAATCTTGAAACGAAGTTATTCGTGTGTAAGGAAGGTGTACTACCCCAAACACCTGATGTATGCCAATAATTCAAACTCGCCTTATACCCACTTTTCACTTCCACTTCCAACTCGACAAAATCCGTTTCGATACGGGAAGCGGTTGTGCCGTTAGAGGCATCTGCGTGAGATAAATAGTGAACAAAACCATTTACATCAATTCCGCTATTAGCAGGAATACCCCCATCACGTAGGTTAATAGATAACTCTGAAATGTTCGCACTTGTATGTGAAACAGTCCAATTGTCATAAGCGTTTGTTGTTGCGTTCCACACTTTTAGGTAAGCTTTATTTCCACTTGGACTACTACCTCTACCATGCCACTTTCCTGTGATACGAATTACATTCGCTTTCAACCACGCCACTTTATCTGCTGTTGTTGCACCTGGTATCGTGAAATTGTACTTGCGTTGTACGTGTTCGATTAGGTTGAATGAGAACATATATTGGGCCATTACACCATTTGCTGTTTGTGGATTTGGTGCTGTTACTCCATCTAAAGTCGATAACTCTGCATATCTAGTTGCAGATGTTTCTCCAGATTTAGTTGTGTCTGTAGGAGGGACTAGAGTTGTCCCATATGCAAACTTCGCCACATGCGGATTCTCCGTAACACTCCCTGCAACTTTCCCCACATAATCCGCTTTCGTGATTGGTGTAGCAACCACCGTACCACCAAACCCGTGCCAATTACACGTTATTTTCGTGATAATGTCCTTCAACTGTGCCACGGATAAGGTAATACCCGTTTTGCGTTTGAACTCTTCGATTTGGTTGAAGGAGAAAAGGTGTTGATACCTCTTATCTACAGCGGTTGTACTATGACTTGATAATTTCCCATCTAACGCTGAAAGACTTCCAACTGTTGCGGATTCTCCGAAACTTGTCGTTGTTGGGTTCGTTAAATCCACCCCGTCACCAACTCTATATTTATGCGGATTCTCCACCGTACTACCACTCGTTTTATTAACGAAATTCGCAACTAATGGGTTCGGATAATCAACGATATTCGTTTCGTTTACTACCTCAACCGAAATCGAACCTCTTTCAGTGTCGTTCGTTGTTGCAAGTACCGCTTTTAATGGCGGTGTATACGACACGGCAATTTCTAAAACGCTGTAATCTGACCATAATCCACTACTGTTTTGGATTGCCACTTGTAGCTTATAATTCGTGTTGTTTTGCAAGTTGTAAGAGATTGTTTCCGCTTTGTTTCCACTTGCCCTTGTGATTTCCCATAAAACAGAGTTATTTGTATCTAATACTTGGATTTTATAGACCACTTGCCCAACGCTAGACCATTGTAGAACAGGGTTTGCAACATTTACTGGACTTGACGGTGCTGTTATCGTTGGTTTAGTAGGTTTATTACCCGTATTAAAAACCGTTAAATTACTGTAAGGGGAACTAACGCCCACTTGGTCGTAAGTTCTTACTTGCCATTCAATTACACCATCTGGAAACGTATTGCTTGGCATATCATAGTAATTGTTTACAGTAGTACGTGTTATTTCATTCCAAGTTGTCGCACCTTGCAATCTCCAATGCAAATCGAATTTTGCTTGGGGATCGGTGTCTGCGTCATTATGTTGCCATGATAAACGAATAACAGTTGCTCGATCTACTACAGTGCCGTTGGGTGTTAAATTTGTCGGTGTTGTTGGTGCTTGGTTGTGTAGAATCGTAAAAACTCCATCCGATTCATCCCATTCACCATATGACGAACCATCGTATGCTCTTATCCGAATTTTCGCAGTGCTAGTTTCGGGTTCGTTTATAAAATCATATGTGTAAGAAGTAACTCCCGCATTAGTAAGAGCAACAATGTCCTTCCAGGTAGAACCGTTATTTGTTGATAGCTGAATTTGGTATCTTAGGCTATTTTGTGCGGTTTCTAAATCAGTTGAAGGATTCCACGATATTACATGCGAACTGTTCCAAGTTTCCCCACCGTTTGGTGAAGTTATTGTCGGTTTAGTTGGTGGCTCGGTGTAAGTGATTTCTAGGTATATACTATCGAATTCTTTTTGTGTGTAACTAGAACCCTCGCTCACATTTGCCATAACACCGTAATTAGGTAATGAACCGTTAGCCCACCCCTTCACAATGTTTGTTATATTCCATGAAAACGGAACCCCAGTAGAAGCAAGAACCGCAGTAGAACCCCTGTCAATGTCTGTTACGGTTGGTTGCCAATTCCACGTAATCTCTTCCATTGAACTCGAAACATTTTGTGTAATTCTTGATATTAGAACTGTTGCCATTGATTGTTGATTGGCATGATAAACCAAAGTTCCCTTAAACAATACGTTTGTAACATCACCGTTTATTTGCGGTAAGTTGAACCTTATAAAACTTCGATATTCCCACCCTGAACCATCTTTTCCGACAACCATTCTGTCGGTATCATAATTGCGGGTTGGGTTTGAACTATAAACAAACTTCATAACTGTATGTTGAACGGAAACAGTCGGATCAATCTCAATAGGATAGACTAACCCCGCAACGTCTGCGACTAAATCAACGAATGTTTTGTCGTTTTCTCTCCGTACCGTTTGCTCTACGTCACGTTTTTCTCCGTTTACGTCCTGTAGCCATGCGGGTTCAAGTTTTAACTCGCCTGAAGTTAAATCGTCGGCAAGTTGCCCCTCAACCTCAAAACTGAACGAAAATGGCGCACGGTCAGTTTTTAATACAATTGTTTCTTTTACTCCAGTAGGCATTAATTCAAGTGTTACATCGGTATCATTCCACGCATCTTGGTAATGAATAACGTTTCGGCTCTCGGTATCAATGAACCCTTTGGCAGCACTCGCACCAACTGGCTTGAATTTTAATTTGTTTTGTCCTTTTCCGATGTGATATCCCTTTTTAAAATTTCGGGGTAACTTCACATCGAAAGGAACTTTTAACCCTTGATAATCGTACAAGTCACGATTTAAAATCGCCTTGTTTTTGGCCTCTTTCGCTGTTTTCTTTGCCTTTTTGAAAGCCTCCGCACTATGTTTGTTTACCGGCTCCTCGATAATATCGAAATCGGCTTCGTCAAATAGATCTGTATTGATGTTATGGTAGTTTCCGTTTTCGTCTTCGTAATGAACAATACCCGAATGAATCTCCGTGGAATAGGAACCGTCAAAATTCATCCAGGTCTTAGAGTTAGGAGTACGCTTATTTAGCATTTCCACCACTTTAAAACTTTGTGTAGGCATTTTTGGACCTCCTTTCTAGTAGGATTTCATCAACTGTGGCAAACGATCAAAGAAGTCTACAAGACTATTAATCTCTTCAAAGTCTTTTGCTGAGACCGTAATATTGATATCCCCGTATTCATTTCTAGTGATCGTGTCGCTCCTGCCCGAGGAAGATAAAGTGCTACTCTTTGGTATTTGGAAACCGCCATTCGCACCATATGACATCTCTGCTCTTACAGGTTCGATTACAGCTACCTGGGCCATTTTTGCAGACATTTTTTCTACTGGGTTAAGCATATTTTTAAGTCCGTTTACAAGACCTTGACCTGTGAACTCACCAATTTGCATAAATACCCTAGAAGGTGAATGAATTCCCAGAAGCTTCTTAGCTCCTTCTATGGCTCCGTTTACAACTCCTTTAACACTATCAATAAGTGAGCTAGCCATTGATGTAACCCCGTTGATTAACCCTTTGATGATGTTTTTACCGATCTCACCTAAATCAATGCCTTCAAGGAAGTCTTGAGCCTTTTGCCAATTTTCCTCAATTCTACCTCGTAGTTCAGACATCTTATCTCGTACCGAATTAACTATAGACGTAAACTTGCTAATGACAGCTGCAATCATTTTGGCAAGAATATCAATCGTCCATGATTTTGCTTTATTCCATGTATCTTTTACCCACGTAAGAATTGCAGTCCAAACTACTCTTGTCCAGACCTCAATTTTGTCCCAGTTTGCAATTATTAGAGCAACTAAGGCCACTACCGTAGCAATAACCCAACCAACTGGACCCATTGCGGTCACAAAGCCTAAAGCGATTCTAGCACCCTGTTTAAGAGCTTGTTTTCCAACCATTTTTAAACCAACAATTAGATTTAACTTAAAAGCTGAGAAAACAGTCCCTAAGGACGGGAAAAGTTTCACTAGCAAACCACCAAAACCTGAAAACATGGTAACTGCTACCGTTATTAACGGATATAAAGCTTGAAAAGTACCTGCTAAGATAATAAATACTCCTATCATCTTCCCTACCCAAGGGTGGGTTTCCATCATTCTATTTGTCCATTCAATAAATCCATTAACTAGTTCAAGGATTTTAGAACCTATTGGTGCTAATGCGACGCCCAAATTAATTAGGAATTGTGTTAAATTACTTATCAAAGCCAATACCTGTGGACCATTATCGCGAATATATGCAATAAACTGTTGGAACTGCGGATTTTCAGATAGAGTTAAAGCCCATTCTTTAAATCTAGTCGTAAGATTCTGCAGCCCCGTCATCATATCAGCTGATAAAGGTCCAAATGCCGAAAACATATACACAATACCTGCTGTAACATCTCTGAATATTCCCCTTATTTTTGGCATGTTCTCTTGTACATATTTTACAAACGCTTGAAACTTATCGCTTTTTGATAGCCCGTCTGCCCATTTGGCAAAGTTTTGAGACATATTCAAGAATCCTTGAGCTGTGCTATCAGCTAATGGACCGAAAGCAGTCATCATACTCAGGAATCCTTTAATGAAGTTCCCAAATGACTTTCCTAGTGTTTCTAGCATTGGTCCGCCTGATTTATTCATATAGTCAAAAAAAGCTTTAATTGGTGTAGAATCTAGTGACTGATTCAATGAATCTAACAAATTATTAACTGCAACTGCAGCTCTATCAAATAATGGTCGAGCCATTTGAAGTACTTTATTTGTAATTCTCATAGCCTCAGAAAATGCCTCTAGCACTGGTTTTTCAAGTTCCTTAGCTATTCCGTTCCAAGTTGTTTTCACTTTCTCCATTTCAGCACGTGCTGCTTGTTGCTGAGCATTTAATTTTGCATTCTCATCAAAGAGTTTTGAAATAGTTGGGATTGCTATTCCACCAAATGCTAATGCTGCCACACCAGCTACTCCGAAGGCTGTAGCTAGCGCAAAAGTTGAACCAGCAACTACTCCCATCATAGGGCCGAGTGCACCTAAAGCACCGATGGCTGCTGCTAATATCGGAACTATACTTGGGCTAATAGCAAGCATTGATCCAAATACCATATTTCCACCGACCGTCTGTAGGGTCCGTATGGCATTTGCAATGCTGTCTAACCTCTGTTGAGCCTTATTATAGTTAACTCTAACGTTAACCCAAACTTCATTAGGAATGGATCGAACTGTCTTCTTCACTTCAGCCATCTTCCTACGAAATTCAGTTATTTTCGCCCCTACTAAAGCCTCTAATTTCTCTCTCATAAACAACCTCCTCTCTAATGAGGTGTAAAACTTGGTGTAAATCCTTCTAAGGCTTTTTTCATACGTTTGTATCGAATCTGTTGCAAGGTTACATCTCTTGAATCCTTCCAGTTCTTAGACTCATTATCTAGGCGCTTCCTTGCCTTATCAGCATCAAACATTTTCTTCTCTGATGCTCGCTTTGCATTCATTGCGTAGCGATTAAACATGGCACTCTTTGCCATACGCTCATATTCATCTATCTCCTTGTGTTGGGCCCCTTTGATAAAGGCTCGATACTCTCTTGGAGTCCAGGAGAGAATCAATTCAGTATCATAGATTTGCAGGAACCTTGCACAATCGGTAAAGATTGAATCGTAGTTTATTGGCTCAGCTCTTTTCTTTTCTCTAGGTACATCTCTTTTGCTATCTGAGCCTGTTCCTTCTCCTTCTCGTCCTTGGCTAGCTTGTCGATCAAGTCGAGATTCTTCCAGAATTCTTTCAGTTGTAGTTTGAAAAAACCCGAGTTATCCACCGTTTGGAAAGCCTCTTTGAAAAGTTGTTCTGCTGCATCCGGGTCATTTTCAATGAGTTCTGACAGTGCTTCTTCAATCTTTTCTAAGCTTGGTTGGTTTTTTACATAGTGAGCTGTTGCACAATCCCAAAAAGCAACAAGAGCACTACTCTTATACGACATTAAGTCTTGGTAAATTTGTTCAAGACCAGATAATTCATTCTCTTTCTTTTCTTGCTTATATTTCTTATCAGCTACTCTTTCAAACTTGAAGTTTGCCTTTGCTTCATACTGTTTTCCGTCAATTGTTAATGTTGCCATGTTTAATCCCTCCGAATGATAAAAGGCACCCAATAGGATGCCTTCAAATGTTTATTAAGGTGTAGCCGGTGCTCCAGTTTCACCTGGAGTTTCAAAATCATACATTGCAGCTTCAATCAAATCAGCTGGTAAAGGAGCCAATTCACCTGCTTGAGTTTTTCCGACAACAGGAAGAGATACAGATACCTCAACAAACCCGTCAGATGGTTCTGTCATTTCTATGCTTTCAATAATCGTATAACCGAAGCGCGCATTGTGTTTTCCGTTTGCATTTAGATCCAATTCAACGCGCCAAACCTTCAGCTGTTCTTCATTGTCGTAAGTCCATTGAATTGCAGCAAGACCTTCATCGCCTTGTTCTGCGTATAAGGTGAGTTCAAAGTTCTCACTCTTCGGTCCGTACCCTACATTACGACCCGATTTAGTTTGCTCATCCACCATTTCCTGCTCTTGTGTCCATGAACCTTCTGTCTGGTTCGCTGGAAGTAGAGCACTTGCTCCAATAACCGCATTAGCAGCTTGCACAAGATAGATGACCTTTTTCCCACTAATTGGTGGCATACTATTCATCCTCTCAATTATTTATATAGAATCGAATTCTCATGATTCCATGTTTTGTAACGTTATCGATATCATTGATAACCGTCATTTGTTCAACCTGCGTCTTAAATACAGAAAAACCCTCAACTTGTAAACGAGGGGATAATGCTTGAAGCATTAGGTTTAGAATGTCATATGCTTCCTTCTTACCCTCATATTGACTCCAACAATGTAGAACAACTGTTATCTCTTCTCCGAAGCTCATTTTCGTTTCAAAAGGAACCATCGTTGGCTCTCCAATTGTTACGTATGGGAATGCTTGTCCTTCTTCTACATCATCAAATACCCCGGTAATCATTTGGGTAAGTTCAAGGTCTGACTCTAATCGTTGAAAAATGGCTTCTTGTAATGGCCATAATGAGGTTTTTACCAATTAAACCAACCCCAGCTTCTTTAATTCTTTGTTCCAATGCTTTTCTGCAACATCAAGTGCTGGAAAGAAGAAAGGCTGTGCTTTCATCCCTCGAGTAAAGACAAAGCGATTTAGCTTCTTTGACCAATACACCCAAGGATCCTTTCTTCCATTCCCTTTAACTGCAAAAATACCTGTTCCAAACTCCACATAAATGCCATAGTAAACGCCAACCGTAACAATTGCAGTAAGTCCACCTTTTGTATAAATCACGTCAATAGAGTCTTTTAAACTACTATCATCAACAGGAGCTTGAGCTTTAGCGTTTGAAATAATTATCTCTGCAGTCTCTCTAACAATTCGCTTTACTTCCCGTTCAATGTGCTTCTCAAATTTATCAATAGCTAGCTCAAAGCGTTTATGTCCTCCATATGAAACACTCATAACTCTTCACACTTCAGCATTAGAATTTCACCTAAACCGCCTTGGTCAATAGGCTTAGATTTTGGATTCAGGTATTTTGTTACCCCTTTTTCTGTCCACTTTATCCTCATAGATGACTTAACACCTTCCTGATAAGGATAAAAAACATTGTAATCAACTGGTGTCTGCGCCTGTTGAGCTAAATATCGTTCCTTACTTGAAACAGGGCATACAAATGCTTCAGTAGTAAATTCATCTATCCATCCGGTGCTCTTCCTTCCTCCACCACCATCAGGAACTTTACCTTCTTTTTGAAATGTGATTTCATGTGGAAACTCTTTTATCATATAAATCTCAACTTTCTATGAGGAGCTATGTCCCTTCTTACAAAATCCGGCATTTCATTGTCGTAATTATATGAGACATCTCCCATTCTTCTTGCCTCGAGTCCAGGGTTGGAATTAATATCGTGCTGGATCCATTTAGCTAAAGTGTGTTGGAGGTCCAACGGTAATACTTCTTTTCCCTCTGCATTAACAAAGCGGTTATTTGCCCTAACTTTGATTTTCTCTTCAAATAACGGGACTACTGCAGTAAGGTAAGGGTCGTGCTTATCGGTCTTAATTCCAAGTATGGCTTTAACCGCTTGGATTTCCATAAGACACCTACTCTCCAAGTACGATCTTAATTAACTCATCCTTGGTTGCATTTGAATCGTACTCAATTTCTTCTCCATCCAAGAACGCTTTAATATCGTCCTTCAATACCTTCTGGAGTTCAGCTTCAGAAAGCTCATATAGATTCACTCCATTTGTTTGATTATCTTTTTGAGTATCTTCAACTTCTCCAACTTTCTTGTAACCAAACGTAGAATAGACCACTCTGAAAGCTTTTTCTGTAGCAATGATTTCTCTTTCACCTTTTTTAATTCTAATTTTTTTAGCCATTACAATTCCTCCTCTAAAATTTAAAATAAGACGGCAAAAATGCCGCCTTTTTCATTATGGTGTTACGTCTGGAGTTAATGCTGCAAACGCATCATCAGTAAGAGTCATAAATCCGACTTGTTGAGTAACTCGTAATGCGAACATATCACGCTCAAATAGATTGATAGGTTGTCCATCTTCGCCTAAAACAGTTGTTAAAGTTGCATCCTCAGAAATTTTATATTCCATACCTTGAGGGATACCGTAGCGCGCCATATCCCAATCAGCTGCTAGTAAAAGTGCCTTTGTGTAGTCCCAAGACTTAGAATCAACATACCCAATTGGTAAGCCTAAAGCTTGTTGTGTTGCTCCAGACGTCGCATCGTTGAAGATTGGAAGACCTTGTGAGTCCTTAGCACCTCGTAATTTTTGACGGAATCGTCTAGTTGTTGTAAATCCATCTACATCTTTGTCAGCATCTTCTACTAGTGCCATGATGCCGTTAAGCTCGTCATAAAGTTTTCCAGCTTCATCGTGAGCAAGTAAGTTACCTGCAGCTGTTGCCCTTTCAAAAACTGATACGCCTGCACCGAACGGAGAGCTAGTACCATACAAAGCTGCCTGGTCAAATTTAATAGCAAATGCTTCAGCGATTGCAGGACGCATTTGAGTGAAGAAGTCCTTTACTGAATAACGTAAAAACTCTTTAGATACTGGAAGGATAACCCCTAACTTCTTGGAAACCATCTTAGCTGTTAACCAAGTAGCCTTAGAAGTTTGGATTTTCTCCCCCTCACCTACCCAGTAAGCTCCTGGTCCAGTTGCTAAGTATGTGAATTCTTTTTCAGGCTTGGTCATTTCCTCATATTTTGCTAGTTTGGTAACAGCTGATTGTGTCATAAACTCTTTTAATACCAATGTGCCTTGCTCTGTTGGTACCTTTCCAGTAACTGCATTTTGTAGTAGTACATTGGCAGGATTGAAGTCAAATTGTTTAATGTTAACTTTTAGTAGTCTTTGTTTTAATTTCACAAGAATCTCCCTTTCTAATTTCGAATACTTATCTCACCAGCGATTGAACCAATGTCGATTGAACCCTCACCGCCACCACCTTGACCTAAGTCGATATTGCGACCGTGTTCCTTAAACTTTGCATCAACAGCAGCTTGAACAGCTTTTGTGAACTCTTCTTCAAGCTTTCCAAGATTGGCATTAGTGCCGTCTTCATCTTCTGCAATAAAAAAGTCAATAATTCCTTTTGGTAATGTTTTTTCATCGGCTACCTTTAAGGCTTTATTGACTAATGCTTCACGATTACGGGCTTTACGCTCATCCTCAATTTCCTTGCGAAGCTTTTCTAATTCAATTTGTTCTGGTGTTTTACCTGGATTACGCTTATTTACTTCATCATCAATCAATTTCTGTAGATTGTTTTGCTTCCACGTGTCTAGCCCTTTTGTGAAATGGCTATCTAATCTAGGTTGAAGTAATTTCTTTCCCTCTTCCGTGTCAAGGAACCCTTTTACTCCTTCAACTGTAGGCGCAGAAAGTTCTCCAAGATACACTTTTACATCAGCGTTGTCTTTGTTATCACTTAGAAACTTTTTAATTGATTCTAAAGTAATTGCTCCACCGTCAAACTGTTTAATATTCAACGGCAATAAATTTGGTTTAGATACTACTCTAATGACTTGTTTCACATATATTCCTCCTATTGCCCTTACCGTTCGAGCCGATAAGTACAAGTTTTTGGCATAACAAAACGCCTAACAACTCTCATGCTAGGCGCTTCACTATTGTTCTTTTATTGTTACTTGTAATGCTTCTGGATATTGCTCTGAAAGTTCCTGCAGAAACCTTACTGAGGATTGTAAGAGCGTCGAGACAGATGCACAAACAATGCTTTCTGTATGACCTTTAGCCTCAATTTTCATGTATCCATCATTTCCAACTGTTACTTCAATCCTGGTCATTCGATCACCTCAATAACTTAAGCAATTCTATTTTTATACCAATCCTCATAGGTCATATACGGAATAACAAGACTTGGTGGCCTAACTTCTTTCTTAGCCTTTTTCTCGGCCTGTTTAGCCGTTAAACCATTTTCCATATACTTGTCTATTCGATTAGCAAGTTTACGCTGATAATTAAGGTCCTCCTCATTTCTAGCACGTCTTACTTCTGGCTTCCTTCCGTTTACCAAGAACAACACTGAGCACCTACAATTAATGTCATCAGCTGCAGAAAACATAAGACCAGGAGCAACACCTTTACCACCTGCAATTGAAACAAAAACACCATTGTAATCTACAACAGTGCCATCTAGCTTTCTATGAGCTTTTCTTGTTCTGGAATCGAGGGTTCCGTCCCATATCTTTTTTAGTTCTGCATGTTTAGAAGCTTTTGCAGCACTATCTAATCTACCTTGAACCTGTGCTCTATGACCTTCAGTTCTTGCTACTCGCCTTGCCTTAACAGCACCGAATCCTACACTTTTTTGAATGCGCTCAGCAATATCCGTATATCCTTCGCCAGCTAAAAGTCCCTGAGAGATATCCATTGAGATTCGCCTTACTAGGGTATTTCTCTGGTCTTCTAATACGGCCGGTAATGTCAATTGAGGTATCTTATTCAAAATTGCCATTTGGACCACTTTTAAAGCTGGCATCCCAAACCCCATAGTTTCCTGTGCTTCAAACTCGTATAGATATGCTGACCTTAGGTAATTCTCAATATATTGGTTTTCCATTAGTTCTTGAATGATGTTTAAAAGTTGACGGAAATCTTGATCAATGGCTTCTGCAATTATTTTAATTTCCTTCTGCATGCGGTTGTACTTGTTTAAATCTGTATAAGTAAGCCTTTTACCTTTAGCATATTTCAATTGCATATTTAAAAGTTGATACCGGAGTTCTTTTAGCCGCCTAGCAAACATTTTATCTATTTGCCTTTCAGCTTTAGTAATCAGCTCATCTAGATACTTATCAATCTCATTTTGATTTAAAGTCATTACCCAATCACACCAGTTCCGCCACAAGTTTTACATTGAATTGGGTCACCTGTCTTATTGCTAGTCACCTTTCCACTACCACCACAAACTTTACAAATGGTTTCACTGTCTGAAATAGATTCACTTTGTTTCTTTTTCTCCTTGTTAACACTGTCATCATAATCTAGTGAGCCCATTAAACCTGCATACGCTTTATCTGCATCATTTTCCATTTCTTTAATTTCATAATCAACATCATCAACGAAAGAAAGGACAGATAATCTTGTTTTCTCACTAACTCTTCCTTGAAGGTTAGAAGCTATCTGTGATTCTTCAAGAATATTGACTGGTAGATTACGTTTGAATCCAAACCATACTTTGAGATAATCATCTTTCTTAGCTTTATTACGAGTATTCCATGCAGAAAAAAGAATTTTAAACTGGTAACGTAATGCAGCTATCATTTTACGCTCCATTGTTATACATTTGTTCTCCAGTGCCATGATTTTAAACTTCATAGCAACCCCCGTTATATTTCCCCCAAATGATTCGTCGCTAAAGTTTACTGATTTAGCAAACCTCAAGATATTTTCTTCTAATCTATCGAGATGGTGCTCAATTAAATCATCATTGATGTCTTTTGTTAGGTAATTTACATCGTCCTTCTCGTCAAATAGCTCTAGAATTCCGGTTTTCTTTAATCTATCGAGCGTATCTTCATCTGCTCCAAGGCCTTTCAGTATCAGATATGCTAATCGGTACTGTTCTATCTCATTGCTTGCATCTGATAAAGTACGATCATAAGCATCTATAAGATTAAGAACCTTCTCTGCATCACCCATAAGCTCCTTATTGTTTGCTACTCCAAACAAAGGGCACCCTTCAAATAAATGTGGTTTTGTGTTATCTACTGTAAAAGCTGAATTGTCTTTTGTACTGTAGAAAGTGATGTTTTTATCGTCATAGAATTCAGCCTTTAATTTACCGTCATATGTTTTGTAATATCTCAGTGCAAATTCCGGCTCATGGATATTCGTTGCTGAAAAGAAAACAACTTCCCATGGATCAATATTAGTTATTCGCTCATTACCTTCTTTATCAACATAGGCTAAACGGGCACCATAACCACAGATTGTGGCCATCTTCCCCCACTCACTGTCTTCATCCTCAACATGGTTACGAAGGTTAAAATCATCAATCAACTGCTTAATTGGTGAAGTGGTACCTGGTTCTCTATTGTCATCAAACTCATAAGAAATAGGGTGACCAAAGAGATAACCTACCTTTGTATCAACAATATCTGAATCAAATGAGTTATTGAGCGTGTTGTTAACCTTATTATCGATTCGTTTCATTGCATCGGTTTCAAAGTCCTCATACTCGATTGGCTTCCTTGAAAGGATAGGTACCCCTTCAATGGATGCCTTATAGCGAGCATATAGCTTTTTCATACGGTCATGATCATTCTTATGTTCCTCGATAATCTTAGAGATTAGTTCACCAGTAATACCATTTTGTCTTAATTGGTCTAGAAACTTAATCACGTTACCACCTTCTTTCTAGTTACACCATGTCCTTTTAAGGACGCTACTTCATAATCATCTAGACCGTACCAAATTGCAGAAAAAGTATGAGGGTCAATATTGAACTCATCTTCTATAATCTTTCCGTTTTTATCCTTGGCAAATGTTAGATTTTTCAATTCCCTTATCACGTCCGGGCATGCATCTGAACAGATGATTTTCTTGAATCGTTTTACTTTCTTCGTGTTCTGAAGTCTGGATCCTGGTCCCTTTTTGGCACCGATAACACGAAATCTCCTCTGTCGGAAATATGCAATAGTCTTTGGCTCGGCACTATCAGCCTTTATGATTAATTTCTTGTATGAATCTAAATCATCTGCAAGTTCTACGTCTGTTAAACCTCGTTTGTAATACTGGTCAAATATATAGAGGTATTTCCTCTCGTGATCTATAGCCATTCTCACAAAAGCGTTATAAGATTCCACAAATCCAAAGTCGAGGCCGTTTTTCAATAATGGCTTTTCCATTTTGTTGATGGCTTCCATAACTAATTTGTGAGGTTTTACTTCAAATTGAGGTAATACTCGTATTCCGTTTACTCCGTATCTACCTAGACGCGCTACCCTATGTAAATCTGGGTCATATTCCTTTAATTCATCCAGCTGCTCAATGTAGCTTTCGGGCAAGAATAAATTATCATCAGCGGTAGAATGGTGATAATAAGTATCTCCGACAATAACCGTTCCCTGTTCATACAAATCGTTATCATCCAGGACAAACCGCTCGTTCTCTTCATCCTTGAAGAAATGCAAATAAGTCCAGTTGTCTTCGCCAATTGGATTCGTTGAAAGGATCATATGAAGTTTTAATGTTGGATGACGTAAACGACCAATTAACTCTTTGAATCCCTCATACTTAACCTCAGAACATTCTTCTAGCCATATTAGAGAGACATTGTTAATGGACTTTAACTTCGCTGGCTTGTCCATCCCTTTAAAGATAATTCGAGAACCATTTGAAAACCTCAGCTCATACGGACTTTCTTTTGGCCGTATTTTGCCTTTAGCAATCTTTCTACGACCAGAGTCATCTAACAGACCTAAGTCCTCAATAATCTCTGTAAACAAGGAAAACGTACTGTCCTTGTGCGTGTCGTATACTTCACGAATCACAAGAGCCTTACGTTTTTCGGATAACAGCTTTAATATAATTTTTAATGCAACATGATAAGACTTAGAGGATCCATAACCACCCATTAGAAATTGAAACTTTTGATTCCAGTCAAAAAGAAAGTCCTCGAAACGCGGATTAACTTCTTTGTTAATTTCCATTAATCCCTCGCCTCTTTTCGCGTGATTACAATATTTACGGTATCGTCAGTCCCATCATCGTTCAGGTTGTCAATCTCTGCTTTTGTCTTCTCAACGTTAAGCTTCATCTGCTCGAGCTTCAATCGACGTTCATCGTGTTTATTAGCTATTTCATCAAACTGTTTAAATAGACCTTGTAGGGCGTTCATAGCCTTTGCTGTAGCTTGCAAAAAACTAGCATGTTTATCCCATGCAAACTGCAATTCATACTCTACTTCCTGTCCTGTATCGGTTTGTTTAACCCTCTTGAGCTCTTTTGTCATGTCGTCTTTCGATTCAACAAACATGATTTGTTCTGCTCTAAGAATCTTGGCAAACATTAATTCAATATTCATCCAAATTAGATCAGCTGGTGATGCGTTGCCCAGCTGGTACACTATTTCTAATGTTTCCTTCGGTAGATACTTGGCGAATAATCCATGTTTCAATGAATTGGTATTTTGCTTAGGAGCCCCTCCTGAGTTTCCTAATGCGTTTTTATTACCTGGTTGGCCTCCGCCTTTTCTTTTTGGAGTACTCCGTATTTTTGTTTGGAGTACTCCATTCGATTTACTAGTCCAGTTATCTTTGGATTTCCATCCACCAACTGTTTTTTCTGAAATGCCAAGTTGTTCAGCTATTGCACGGTTTGTAATATTTCCTTCATGATTCTTCCAAATCTCAAAAGCTTCGTTTCTCTTAGGGTCTCTTGGTCTCGGCACTACATCTCACCCACCTCCGATATTTTTAGACCTCTATGCATTTATTTGTATACGCTATTCATTTTTAGTTAACATAATAACTCCTATCGGAAGTTGCATGCTATCAACTTTCTTGGAAATAAAGGGTTTTTGAAACAAGCAATTTTCCCATTTATGCAGGTTTTTATACATTGTTGATTTATCAAGGATTCTAAACATGCTAAAATAATTATTTCCCGAGATTTATGCTTAAAAAAGACCTTCGAAAAATAGATTCGAAGGTCTCTGTTAAGTAACTCGAGTTGTTTTGAAAAGTTGCACATTGCTATAACTTCTTCTTAAATTAAGAAATATACATTTCTAATAAGTTTACTAACTCTAAATTCCTTATTAAAAAAATCATTTTCTTTTGTAATAATGTAGCCATTGATTGTGTAACTTTCATCCTTTTCACTAGTTTCTAGGATAGAAACTTTCCAAACCTTATAACTGGAAACAAAAAACAAAGGACAAGCAATGATATAATCTACCCTTGTTAATAGAATTATGCTAAAGGTGATTACCAAAAAACAAACCAATAAACTAACGGTGGAAGAAAAATCAACGGTAATTATAGGTAAAATTAAAGTTAGTAAGAAAAAAGTGTAATCATTCAGTGTTGGTCTTTCAAACTTCTTAATAATTACAGTTTGACCTTTCTTTTTTGAGGACAACTGCCTTTCAATTTTCTTAAACATTTTAGTTGGTACAAAGTAATATAGCAATGCTGATATCGTCATTAGTACTACAATAGAGACAACGTGAATAATATCATTTGAAACTTGATGACCGTATAGAGATAGGGATAATTTTGATACTTCTTTTTCAAAAAAGTATCTATACAAGGCTATCAATAGGACCGGTAAATATGAAATTATCCAGATAAAAGCCTGCTCTAGTTTACCCCACATATGTATTCTCCTTTATTTAACCGACTGAAACTGCCATTGCCAACTTAATTTTTTTAGTTAAGAACGATGAAACAATTTTATCTTGAAAAAAATGCAACAATGGTTTTGGATCATCGTTTTCATTAAAAATAATTTTGTCATTGCTGAAGTCGATGTACCTTATCAAATCGTTTAATTCTCCGATATCATTTTCAAATGCATTTTTCTTTTCAGCATCTTTTATCTTATCTCGTTTATGTTTAATTGTTCTTAACTCATTTACTCTTTCTTTAAAGTGTTTCTCTACATCATTTAAAGTCTCCTGTTTGATATTAGCAAGGCTTCTTGCTAATAGCTGGTGACCTGAAGCTTTTTGGAAATGTTTCCTTGTGTCATCATCAGGGAAAAAATCCATTGAAGTTATTTGTTCTATATTCTTATTACTTATTTCAGCAATGTGATCCGTGTAATCAAAAGCATACTCAAAGTACTTTGGGTCAATAATATATACATCTTTTTCGTCCATAAAAAAAGAAACTTTCCCACCAAATTCAACCATCTCAGTTTTAACTGCTTTAAATTCATTAGATGAAAACAAGGCCATTCTTCTAGCTTTTGCATTTCTTTTTACACCTTTATAAAAACAAAAGCTAACCTTCTCTTTATCCACTGTTAATGTCACAATTTGAAACTTAGCATTTTTTAAATTTTCAAGTTCATCAGTAGAAATTGCCTTTTTTAATAGGTCTATTTGTTTTACTGCCTTATTTTCTTCACCGGACTTTTCGATGTTAAACTTACCAATGTAATCAGTTAATTGAAATTCCTTATTGTACTCTTGGATTGGGAAACTCTTACTTGATTTATCTTGGAAGCCACTTAACTGATCTATAATAAGCTCAATTAAAAATATTTCGAGTTCTGAGTCTAACTCAACAGCTTTAGAGAAATAGTACTCATTTTTAGTTTTATCTTTGCTTATAAAACACGTTTTAATTTCAATTTTGTCGTATTCTTCTGCCGTAAGGTTAAGAATCGCATTAATTACATGAGACTTATCGTTAATAGACATTATTTCTATTCCCCCTTTTATTTAAAACAGTCAGATCAGTTTTCGCTACAATTATACCATTTTTCTGACATATTTCTTCAAAAAATTTACAATTGCGCATTTTAGACAAAAACAGCAGATTATTATTCAAAGGGGATGAACAATAATCTGCTGTTTAAACTAATCTGACACTATCATATTATCACATAAAACCTATCACATGTTATTAACTATTTATCACGGTCTAAAACCTAGACGTATCAAGGGCTGATAAACCAAACATCAAGACTGATATGTCGTTAATTCCTTTCTTGGTGTCTCTGTAAACAGTTGCCTGTTCCACTTTAAGCACGCTGCAAAGCTTCTGGACAGTAATCTTGTTTTCACTAAGATACCTGTGATAAATAACCCGGTATCTTCTTTGCTCTTCATCAGTTCCTCTCATACTATCTTCCTTGAAGAACTTCAGCATACGGTCGAAATGCCTCATCATTTTAGCTGTTTTAAGTTTATATTTCATCAGGGTTTCTAGTGTTAATTCTTCTAGGCTAAATATCGTATCCTCGTACTCTTCAATTTCTTCTTCAATTCCGTTACAGTGCTCCTTCAAACGGTGATAATTCTCTAATAATAACTTTGTATTTCTTAAACGCCAATCCTTTTCTTGTTTCTGTATCTTTTTTTGCTGTGTGGCCATCTGCTTAATTACTACTTCCGTGATGATTTCAAGTTGATTTTTAGTAAGGCGGAATTTAGTGTTACTCATGCTTTTTGCCCCCTATTCATTTTTCACTCTTTCTATTCTTGCTTTTAAAGCCATCATCAGTTGATCTTGGGTGCTTGTCTTATTCTCTAGTGCTGCTACAACATCCTCATCCACTCCACCTGAAACTGTTAAGTGGTGGATGATAACTTTCTCTGTTTGTCCTTGTCGGTGTAGACGCTTATTCGCTTGCTGGTACAATTCCAGGCTCCAATTTAACCCAAACCAGATTACATGGTTACCGCCTTGTTGAAGATTTAATCCATAAGCTGCAGAAGCAGGATGTGCTAATAAGATGTCAATCTGTCGGTTATTCCAATCTATTTCATCTTGTGGAGTTTTTAACTCTCTTACTCTAAGGCTCGTTTTCTCTAACGCTTTTACTATGCGCTCTTTATCGTGTTGGAAGTTGTAAAAAACTAATGCTGGTTTACCGTTCAACCCCTCAACTAGCTCCATAAACGCTTCAATTTTGCAATCGTGAATGTTAACTATGTTTCGATTCTCATCATAGACAGCTCCGTTGCAAAGTTGTAGAAGCTTATTCGTAAGTACAGCTGCGGATCCTGCATCGATGGTTGACTCATCAACTTGGAGAAGCATTTCTGTTTCAAGCTTTTTATAGGCTTTTTCTGCTTGGCTATCAAGTTCGACTGAGACTGTGTTATACGTTATATCCGGAAGCTCTAGATAATCTTCAGCTTTCATACTTACGCAAATATCTCCAATTAATTTTTGGATTACATCATCGGCTCCCGTTTTGGGTGCATAGGTGAAAACTCTATCTCGGTTACGTTGGTCTGGTTCAAAATATCGTTCACGAAAACCAGTTATCGTTTTACCTAATCTCTCTCCACCATCCAGTAAGAAAACCTGTGCCCATAAATCTAACAGTCCGTTAGGTGCTGGTGTACCAGTCAAGCCTACGATTCTTTTAATGTGTGGCCGTACCCACTTTAAAGCTTTGAACCGTTTTGCTTGATGATTCTTGAAACTACTAAACTCGTCCACAATCACCATATCGAATGGCCATGAATTTCTGTAGTACTCAACTAACCAAGGTATGTTTTCTCGGTTTATTACGTATATGTCAGCTGGTGTATTCAATGCTCTTATTCTCTTTGTTGCGGATCCAAGGACTGTAGAAAATCGTAACAGTTTCAAGTGATCCCATTTATCAGCTTCTCTTACCCAGGTACTTTCTGCTACTTTCTTAGGTGCGATTACCAAGACTTTGCTAACTGCAAATCTGTTATATTTCAAATCATTTACAGCTGTTAAAGTTATTACCGTTTTTCCAAGTCCCATGTCTAACAGCAGTCCAAGTGCTGGTGTGGTAAGAACTCGGTTTATACAGTACCTCTGATAGTTGTGCGGATTAAATTTCACGTGATTTCACCAACTCTATAAAATTATCAACCTGCTCTTTACTGTCAATTACATCAGCTTTACATCCTAATTCTCTTAACTCGTTTATTTTCTTCAGCTGGAGAGGCCTTGGCTGTTTTCCAGGTGCTTTAAGTTCTACAAAGTAAATCCTGTTGCTTGGAAAGATTACAAGTCTATCTGGTACTCCATCATTTCCAGGTGACTCAAATTTATATGCCCTTCCACCAGCTTTTTTAACTTGGTCACGTAAATATGATTCTATGTCTCGCTCTCGCATTTACAAACCTCCAAAAAAAACATTGTCAACCAAATCGACCTTTTTCTCTTATATACGTATATACAGGCGTATTAGGCGTACACGTATTATTCTTATATACCTAATTTACCTATTATTTATTTATATTTAATTTTAAGTTGACAAGGTTGACATATAATAATAAATATAGGAATATCAAGGGTTTATCCTGTCAACTTACTTGTCAACTTTCTACATTTTTAAAGTTGACAAGGTTGACAGAGAAAGTTGACAAAATTCACTTGGTTGACCGAGAAAGTTGACAAAGTTATACCTTTCTAATGAACCCTTTTTGAGTTCCGTAACATCCGTATCTGGTTGAAGTTCTATGTCTTTCCCAACCTGGGATATCTGCTAAAATGTTATTAATTTCAATCGAATCTGAACGCTTCATGTACTTTATGTCTCCACCAAAACATTCAACCCACACCTCAGCTGCACAAATGCGATCCCGTTCAAATGTCTCAGTTTCTACCCTCCCAAACTCGCCGGACCAATACAGACGTCTCTCACTTATGTCCTTCTTCTCCCAATCAAGAGGTACACGTCTTTCAACAAATTCACGTACAATACCCTCTTTAGCATTGCTTTCACGATGGGTTTCTTGTTGTTCTCTTGCTTCTTTTTCAGCTTCACCAGTTAGATATAACTGTTCACCCATTTGCCAATAAACAAATGCCTCTGCAAGTATTTGCGGTGCTTCATATTGTAAATGATCAAAAACACTTTTAATTGGTTGTTGAAGTCCAACATCAATTGGCCAAAAACGCCTATTCCCAGTCCTATCCTTCAAAAACTCACTATCGTTAGTAGTACCGAAGAATACACACCGCCTTGGAAATGCTTTAGTTCTTCTACCAAAAGGCTCCCTATAGATATCTTCTCTGCGACTAAGAAACTGTTTAACAGCATTAGCCTCTGATTTGGTCATACCGGTTAATTCTCCAACCTCATTAAGCCAAACACCTTGAATCATTTCGCTTGCTTCTTTCCCTTCAAACGTCTGCAAAGAATCACTGTACCATCTTTGGCCAAGAATACTTAAGAAAGTACTTTTACCAAGTCCTTGTGGTCCTGCTAAGATTGGCATGTAGTCATATTTACATCCTGGGATCATTGCACGTGCAATCATGGCCACAATCGATTTTCGAGTAGCAGCTCTTACAAATGGGGTATCTAAAGCACCTAAGTAGTCAATAATTGCTGTGTCTAATCGTTTAATACCATCCCACTTTAATCCTTTTAAAAACTCTACAACTTCGTTTAACGTGTGCTTATGTGCACACAAAGCAACTGCATCAAATATCTTTTCTTTACCTGTTATTCCGTACAATCTCTCCATATAATGCCTTAATCCGGCATCATCAATATCTGTCCACTGCCTACGTTCTGTTCTTGGATCCCACGGCAATGCACCTAAAACCAACCCTCTATTCGCAAACTCATCAAATGCCAATTTCCCCTTTAGCAAAGGATCATTCTCCAAAATAATAAGAAGGTTATCCGTTGTTTTAGCTGGAGCACCTGTTGAAGGACTAATAGCTAGATTACGTATCCAGTCTAAATTGTTTTCTTGCGTTTGTGGTCCATCCCCAGTAACTTGTGAATTTTGAATAGGTGCTCCAAAGTCCTGGATTGCTTGCTCATATCGTTCCTGATTAATTAAAGCTGCAACTCCTGCATCATTCAGTGCAAAGGAAGCCATTTGAACAAATGAGGGTAATTTATTTACAGGTGTATCAGGCTTTGCATCATCATCAAGCTCACCAAACTTGTGCAGCCTTACCAAGTCAAATGCATTCACTAATCGTCCACTGCACGGGTCTGTAGCATGGTGAGAGTATAAGAATAGGCCATCCTCATAAATAACCGCACCGCCTACTGTGGACCCGCCTAAATACGTATAACGCCCATCATCTGTAGGGTCATAAATACCGGGTAAAAAGGTTGCAATCGCTGTGTGAATGTCAAATTGCCTACAGAATGCTCCTACTACACCTTTTTTATCTAATGGGTTCCCTTGCTTTGCTGCCATTCTCACATGCGCTTGACTTGCACCTGGGACTACGGGCCATTCTTGAATGTCTCTCCAATTGTTGTAGGTTGATAGAAGTCCATCTGTATCAAGAAATGGTTTATCTCCGAATTGGAACACATACTGACTATCTGCAGAGCAACTCGGCCAATACATTAAACGGGAAGCTTGGAAAGTAGTTGGATCCGCTAAACTCATACCGATAATAGAAGCTAATTTTCTAGCTAAGGGGTCATATTCATCAGCTGTAGCCGTTCTACTAAGAGGAACAAGCACACGTAAACGCGGCTTACCCTCTTCATGTTTTCTCGTACTGTAAACGGCGTATGCACATCCTAGCCCTTCTAATCGTCTAAGGGTGTCAGCAGTTCCACCTGCAGGTATATTATCAAGGTCCAATGTGATAACATCACGACCTATTACATTTGAATCTTTACGTCTGTTATTCGCCAATTGACCTGCTACGAATCCACCAACGTCTTTAAGTTCATCTTGTTGCGATTTTGGTAGTTTAAGATATTCCGCTAATGTTTCTGTGCCACGCACAGCAGTGCGAAGGCGTTCCACTAGCTCGGACCAGTAAATGGTTTGTGCAGGCCATAGTGTTGCTTTACGACTGCCGGCGCTTGAGATGATTATTTGTCTGTCAAATTGCATGGCACATTCCCTCTCTTACTTAACTAAAATCCGTTTTATTAAAAAGCAATGAATCAATTTCCTCCTCGAGCATTACAAGTGATCCTGATAACCTTGTTCTTCCATCAGAGGTTAATTCTGTTTGAAGTTGTAGTGTTAAATTGTGATGATAGCTTAATAGATAACCTAATCGCTCTTTTTCTGACATTTTTTAATCCTCCTAGTATGCTTTACCGCCGTGCTTGAAAGGCCTCGTTTTGTTATATTCCATCTTCTTTAAAATCGTATTTTCTAAATCGATTCCTTTTGAACCACACAGATCAAAAATCCTGATACAAACATCTGCAAGTTCTTCAGCGAAGTTTTCTGTATCACCTTTACGATCAGCTTCTAATGCTTCACTTACTTCACTGTGAATGAGTGCTAAAAGAGTGCCAGTTTCTACAGGCTTATCGTGCCAACCTTTTGATTTAGCAGTTTCATAGGCTTGTTTACAAAGATTATTTATCATTCTTTCTTTCATCTTCTTTCTGTACTTTATCTTGGAGTATTTCACGGAAGCATTCTTCACAGAAATGACTTCTCCAGTGCTGAGCAGGACGGTCTTTACATTCAATACAGATATTAGCCATCGATTCCACCTCATTTTTCTTTTTATAAATGTGACGAATCTTGATGTGATATCTATTTAACAACTGCGATTGCACCCTCACCGATATAAGCTTGAAGCTTAGGTCTAATTCGTTTCAGATGGTTATAGGGGACAGTTTTTGAAACTCCCCATCTCCTAGCAACATCTGTTGAGGAAAGACCATTCATTAGGGCGATAGTGAGTTCCTTCTCTCTCGGCCTTAAACGATTCAAGAAATCTTTAACAACCACCATAGAATAGTCCTGGTTAGCCCCTATGTGCTCATGGTAGGTTCTCTCTTCTTGCTGTTTAATACTTTTGACAGTCTCATCTAAACTTAAAGCCTTTCCTAAATTTAAGTATTCAAGCGCAGTTTTAGCCATTTGTTCTGATATTTCTAAAGCCTCAGCAATTATTTCAATAGATTCATCCTGCAAATTACGCCTTTTTATTGTCACTGCTTTCTCTTTAATATTTTTGGGGTATCGAACGCCTCTATCATGACCATTTGCTAAGGCAATTGTAATTTCGCCTCTAATCTTCGAATAAGCGTAAGTCGAAAATTGATTGCCTGCTGATCCATCAAAAACATAAAATGCTTTTATCAAACCGATTGTCCCAATACTGCACAAATCCTCAAATTCGAATCCTGAAGGTTTACCTGCTTGCTCATATCTATTTGCTACCTTTTCAACTAAGCCAATGTTTTCGATAACCACCTGGTCCCTAGTCTTGTACTCACCATTAATTAGTTTTGTTTCCAAGAGTCTCCCTTCTTTCAGTTAATAATTTTCCAACCATTACATAGTTTTTTATGAAGTTATCCTTTTTGAAGAGGCTCATAAAGGTAAACCGCATTTCCATCTTCTTTCCGATACAGTAGCGTCCATTTTCTTTGTCTCTTACGCTTCCGAGCCATCTTCTACAATCTCCGCATTAGGAATGTGCTCAAAGCCTTTGAAATACTTATTTAAATCATAAAGTTTGAAAAGCCCTTTCCCTTGAGCTAAGGATCTACGCTTCCAATACTGAACGACAATACCTTCTGGAGTGGATAGGACATTTGTTTCGAAGTCTTTAAGTTTCTTCATGAACGCTTCATATAGCTTGAAGTTAATAACAATTCCATCAATACGAACTGGTAATACCTTTGAAACAGAGTAAATTCTTCCTTTTGATGCTAGGTAGTCAATACGATGTTGAACATGATGAGGGGTATTTCTACGATAAGGCTTCTTAATCGCTTTAATTTCATCTGAGATTGACTTGTTGGCTTTCTTCATTTCCGACTTTACTTTTTCAAAATCGCCGATAACTTTTATAGTCATATTCTCTATACTCCTTACATACAATCTAGTAAGCTTGTCCGAGAGAAGTGTTATGCCTTTCTCTTTAGACCTAATTCATCAATCCTGTAGACTACGCTGTCTAAGTCTTTATTCATCCGTTTTGCAATTTCCCTATAAGAAAGGCCTTTTTCATAAAAGTTTTGAAGAGAATCATCCAGTACATCTGTCCATTCATGAGGTAGATCTACTTCTTCAAGTATCAATTCAAAAGTGATCCATCTGTGATTACATCCCAAGCATGTTCGCCAACGCTTTGTTCGCCCCTTAGCATGGCGTACATTTGTTACTTTTGATTTATTATGAGAGCACTCAGGACACTCCATTTACTCCCTCCTACCACGTACCCATTATCTTGTGAAAACCATATACAAAAACCCAAACAGATAAACCGATTGATTTAACAGGTATATAGTCAAACTCTCTAAAAAGTAAGAAAACAAAGATTGCTAGAGTGTTAGATATCAATCCTGTATAAACCAACGCTCTCACTAATGTGACAAATATGTTAAACACTCCTTCTGAATTTGTTCGAACTGCGAAGTAAAAATTTTATTAAAATCAACATTAGTCCGTGTCACTACACTTTTTAACGAATATACTGTTATTGTCATTGCGACAACATGATAAGATCGTTTCAGGAGTTCATCACCTTGGAAAGGTGGTGAACTCCACCCCTTATCACAATGAAAATGACTCATGTTTTATTTCTCTAGTAGCGACTATTACACTCGATGTAGTGGTCTTTTTTTTTTTGCTTCGTAATTTCTATCTCTAGTGAAACGATTTACTCTTTTTATAATGTTTGGTATCATTTTTTAGCTTTTTACATATCATAATTTAGCAGGCTCGCGTCTTCTCGATAGGAGATGATAGCCATGAGTATTATTGAATGTGTTATCGTTGGATATTTAATCCTTGCCTTCTTTAACAGTAAGCTTTGGGAAGATATTAAAGTCCTATTGAAGAACAAACGTAAATAATTTTGAGATTCGCGAGTCCTGCATCTTAACCGAGGTGCAGGACTCGCTTTTAAGTAAATTAACTATAGGTAAAATACACAACTGATTTCCCCGCAAATTTTCAATTTTCGTATAGGAGAAAACCTTATATCTCAAGCGCTTATAGGTATTAAGTAAATTATATATAGGAATTTATATCACCTTATTTTCTATTTGCACTTTTTCACCTCTCCTTATTACACATCACTAGTCAAGAACTCAATTAGCTCGTTTCCTCTCACCGATTTTCCCAATAATATCTGCGATGACAATACCTGTTTTAGTTAACTCGGGATCATTTGATATAAGGCTATTCTGGTTTAGTCGTGCTAACTGACTACGAGTGATTAGTTGCAAGTTATCTAATGAAACATTTTGCTTGTTCCCATCTAAGAAAAGTAAGCAATGTCCTTTTGGTATTGGGCCGTTCGCTTCTTCCCAAATTACAACCTGTTTGAGCTTCCAACGTTCATGCCAAGCTCCGGTATCTGATACCTTAATCAGGATATATCCATCTCGATCAATCCGTTCAGTACCAACAGGTTTGTAGTTTAGAGGCCTTTGCCCTGTTTTAAATGACGTTTTATTGCCACCGAAATTATATAATCCTTTTGTACCTTTATTTGGAGGTGCCACTCCTTCAGAACCTTTTAGTCCACTAGATAGGCCGTGATTCTGCTTCCAAGTCATCATTTGTTTTGCAGTGATAGACAGATTAAAGTTTTCACTCACAAGATCAGCTAGTTTTTGATTCGATAGCCCTTTCACATTTTCCTTAATGAATGCTTTTTGTTCTTTTGTAAAGAGACCATCATCCTCTGTTACCCTTCTTTTTGGAACATTGCTTTTTATCTTATGATTAGCTTTAAAACTTTTAATCTGACCTTCTGTTAAATTTGTTCCAAAATTAGCATTGAATAGCTTTGCGATTTCATCGTTGTATCTTCCAGGAGCAATCTCCCGGATATAGTCTATTTGTTCCTTTGTGTATCTACGAGGCATTTCTACCCCTCCAACATCTTAGGCTTGTGAAGATCCTTTGATTTATATTCTGTTTGAAATTTTTGAGCCTGTAGAACAAGGGTACCGTTTGAAATGATTCTCTTAGCTACATCATTTATTGATCTAGCTCTTTTGATTTCCTCATCTAATTTTTCACCGGTTAACTCTTCGTCGCTTAAACGTTCAAGCTGTGCGAATAAATGATTGTTCAAATCGCCCAGTGTATTTCTCACAATCTATCATCCTTTCTAAAAATTCATGCGAATCTACTCACTGCAAGTGACCTTAACTCTTGAAATATCAGAAACTCTAATGGTATGTCCTTCTGTTTCACCGTTGCCTAAAGTTATATACCCCTCTACGTCACCTTCCATTGAAAGTTGAATTATTTTATTTATTGATTCAATTTTTTCAACATTATCTTCTGTAACTTCTAGATTGATAACATCTTCATGACCATTTTTATAAAGAAATTCATATTTCATAATCACGGTTTTTCTCTCCTAATCCTTCATATAGTAAGAGGTTACAAACCCTTCAGCTTTTAAAGGTAGCCCAGGAGCCCAACTAATCGACCCACCCATAATCTGAGATACTGCTTCAAGATCCGCATCATCCTCTGGTACATCCAATACCACTTCATCATGTACGTGTATCACTGTTTGATAACCAGCTTTTTCAACTCTTATTAAAGTTTCTGCTAAGCAATCACGTGCAATTGCTTGAACCACGTTCTCCACAAGTTTTCCGCCATACGTGGATATCTTTTCCCACTTCTTACTTTCCTGGTTCATCCCCCAGTAGTGTAAAGCTTCTTTACCAAAATCATTTTCCGCAAGAAACGGTTTGACATAATACAGCTTTCTCCCACTTGGAAGTGTGATAGTTAGAAAATCTAACCCGTTTTGAATGTCGCTTTCTCGAGCAAGTATTAATCCTTTTACACCTGCAGGTTGACCAGTTTTCATGACAGAAAGAGCAGCATTCTCCAATGAGTACCAAAGGTCTACTACACGTTTGTTTGAGGACCTCCAACGTCTAACGATATCCGGGTATTCTTTAGGATCTATTTCTTGTTTCTTGTCCATTGAAGCCAATGCACCGCCTGCTCCCTGGTAACCAAGTGCAAGTTCAGCAACTTTACCTAATTGACGTAATTCATATTCCGGATTTCCCTTTGAAATAAGTTCAATCGGTACACCGAACATTTGAGAAGCAGAAGCTTCATATATCTTTCCGTGAGTATTGAAAACATCAAGTCTCCACTGTTCACCTGCAAGCCATGCAATTACTCTCGCCTCAATAGCACTAAAATCTGATACAAGTAAAACATTTCCTTCACTTGGAATGAAAGCCGTTCTAATAAGCTGTGAAAGAGTATCAGGAACATTCCCGTAAATGAGTTTTAAAGCATCTACTTTTTTCTCTCTGACTAACTCACGTGCATGGCCAAGTGTTTCTAAGTAATTTCTCGGAAGATTCTGAACCTGTACAAGTCTCCCGGCCCATCTACCAGTACGATTAGCCCCGTAAAACTGTAAGAGACCTCGTACCCTTCCATCTTCACATCTAGCTTCAACCATCGCCTGGTACTTCTTTACGCTTGTTTTAGATAGCTCTTGGCGTATCTCAAGTGCTCTTTTTACTTCGCCCTCTGTTGTCTCTACGAGATTGGATACAGTCTCTTTTTGTAGGTTTTCAACCTCTACACCTTTTGATGACAACCATTTTGTTAATTGTTGGGCACTATTCGGATTATCCAATCCTGTTAATTGAATCGCTTCTTCGGTGAGTTGAGCAGTTGAAACATCACTTATGTACAAAGCTCCGTCAACTAATTGGTTATCTACTGCTACACCATAAGCATTGATTCGTTGATCTAATTCCCACATTCTCTGTTCAAATACAGGAACAGGGAAATTTCTAAGCTTGTTACTAATCTCTTTCTCAACTTCAACGTCTTGTGCGTTATATTCTTTATACAACTGCCACTTTTCAGGTTCATGATGCGGAAGTGTCCTGGTACGCATTCCGTTTTTCTTGGTAGGCTTTGTAGGAGTGCTGAAAAGTTTAATTAACGCTTTACCTTGAGTCATTTTACGTTTATCTTGGGGTAAACCAATTGCCTTAGCTACATTGTCAAGTCCCATTGGAAATCCACAATACAAAGCGTGGAATTGAGTATCTCTCCATTGTTCAAGTGGGGTATGAAAGAACTTACTAAGGCTGTACCATTCAAATGCTGCATTGTATGCGTATTTTAATACGTATGGGTTTCTTAACAGAGCTATTATTCCTAAAGGGATCTTTTCACCTTGAGCAAGGTCTATAACTACTGTCTTACTCCCGTTTAATGAGAAAGCAAACAGCAATATTTCAAAGTCAGGGCTCTGAACATATTTATAGAGCCCTGCTTTCTTAATATCCACACTGCTGTATGTTTCAATGTCGATATTTAAAGTTTCAATCATAACCCGTAAACGCCACCAATTGGTTGCCCTGTGATAGGATCAATCTGAGGTTGTTGAGGTACTTGACCATAACCTTGTTGTGGTTGCATACCGTAAGGCATTTGAACGTTCGGTTGCTGCTGATACTGCGGTTGTTGAGGTTGTCCAAACTGATTAGGCTGTTGGCCATAGTTAGGTTGATTAGGTACTTGCCCGTATTGAGGTTGCTGTTGCATACCATAAGGCATTTGACCTTGAACGTTAATCGGAGCTGCTCCGCCAAAGTCTTCGGATGCATCTGGTGCCGCTGCTCCTAATGGTTCGCCATCACGAGTTTTTTGAACATTAGTACTAATGTAAGCGCCGATACCTTTTTTACCTGCATTTGCATAAGCTCCAAAGTTAATTGCAATTCTTCCATACATGCCTGAATATATTTGAGTTGGATCTAAAATTGGATTCATATTAGCATCGACAATTTTTGGTGGTTGGTCTACCTTTGTTGAAGCGGTAAATACCCAGTGACCTTTGCACTCATCACCGAATGGCATTCCGTCACTTGGTTTAACTCCATCACCATCATGGACAGGAATTGAAACCATTGGAGGGATAACACCATTCCAAACTCTTGATTTACCATCTTGTTTTGCAGCTTCAATTGCTGCATCGATTCGCTGCTTTGTAGCAAAATCAGATTTAGGAACTAAGATTGTTACGCTGTATTTTTCCTCTCCACCTAATTGACTTGCTCGAGGTTTTAATAGATTCACATAACTAAAACGTACTTCTCCTGTTACTACACGTGTTGGATTTGACATATACTCATTTCTCCTTTGATTGTTATTTAAAATCTTCTTCGGCACTTACATTTGCAATGGCTTGTCTCTTATCACTCACTGGTACAAGCGTTGGTTTACCTGCCGACTTTTCAATTAATCCCGGTTCCTCTAGTAAACTTCTAAACTCAGTTTTTCCTAATTCTTTCTCAAGTTTTGGAACTGTTAGAGGCACACGTTCATAAAGAATTGCTTCATCGATTCCATTTTCCTTCAAGTGTGCAAATGCTTTATCGATGTCTGCAAAAGTACGTGATCCACGACCTTCAACTGCTTTCCATCCAGCAATCTCGTTACCTTTCAAACTCTCAGCAAGTGCATACTCCTTCAATGCTTTTACCCACGCTTCAATGTGCTGACCTTTTTCTAGGAATCTACCCACTTCTTCATTTGACAACAAAGGTGGTTTCAACGTCGTAAAATCAGCTAAAGCACTGAACTCTTCAGCACGAGCTCGGCACTGTGCTTTTGCTTTACAAAACTTACAATGTTCTCCTGGTACGAAGTCACCTTCACCTTTGAATGCTTTTTCAGCAGTTGGTTTAATTGATTCTCCCCAAGCTAACAGCTCGTCCAACGTTAAACTAGATTCAGAGATACTGTTCAGCCTTGGTTGAATAATAGCCAAGTGAATCTGTTTAATTGGATACAAGAAGCTATAAGCTAAATACGCACCTAAGGCGTATAACTTCATTTGTGAATTATCTTTTGCACTAACTGCTACACCTTTACCGTATTTAAAATCAGTAACGTATAAGGTATCGCCGCCAATGATAAGGCAGTCAACAGTTCCAAAACCTTCAGGTGCATAAGAGCTATAATCAATTCTTTTTTCTACTGCCACATAAGGTGTTGAAGAAAGACCTAAAGTTATACCTTGCAAATACTCTAAATAAGTATCGGTGTGCTTAAGCATTTCATCCTGGTACAATTCATGCTTTTTCATCTTGTTTAGTCGAGTGTTAAAGGTTCGTTGACTCATAGGCTCAGTGAAATGTTTTCTTAGCTTCAATTCTGCTATTTCATGGGCCAGAGTCCCTTCCTCTGCATATTCACTTGTTAAATCCGGAAACTGTTCTTCTAACTTCACACTTGGCGTGCAATTGAGCCATCTGCTGGAAGCACTTGCTGAAAGTAACGCGTGGTCACGATCAGCGTGTGCGATAGCACTACTCATATTTTTGCCCCTAGTTCGCGGAGCTTTGTAGCAAATGCCCCATACTGTTCAGTTGGAAGGTCCAATAAAGATTGTGCTCCAAATGATGCAATCAAGGCTTGCACTTCTCCCATACGTCCAGCATCCACTAACTGAGTAGCAGCCACTGCTAAATCATTTTGAGTATAGGTAGGAGCTGATGTAGGAACTGCTTGTTGTGGCTGCTGTACTACTGGAGCCTGTTGCACAGGCGGTGCTTGGTATTGAGTTGTAGGTACCGCAGTCGGAACAGTTTGTTGATGCACCACTGGTGCTTGGTGTTGAATATGCGGTTGCTGCATTGGTACTACGTTATTTTGTTGTTGAACTGCAGGAACTTCAGTTAAAGACTTCACCTGTGTTGAAAACAAAAGTGCTAGCCCTTCTAAAACTTTCTCTAGCTGGGGAGTTACCCCGATTGTTACGTTAATATTCATTTATCGTTTACCTCCTAATTGAAATGTGTTAAAATAACCGCGAATAAGTATTGCTTGGGCTCGTGTTGGAAGCACGAGCTTATTTTTGTTTCGTCGCTAATTGAAGAAGGATAATCCTTTGCTTGAGCGATAAAGATAACCAATCTTTCGGCCTGATCTTCATATGTATCACCTCCTTAAAGTATTCCATCTACTTATCACCAAAATTTGCAATTTAGCTAAAAAGAAGAGCTTCAGATTGAAGCTTAATACCAAGTACCATCTGTTGAATAATGCCACCAGTCTCCATTGTCATAATGGACATTTAGACATACTTCCTTGATATTTCTTTCAACCTTTACGATGTTTGAGAGTGTGTATTTCTTTCTCCTCTAGACCCATGCTAAGGTTGTGAGCCGCATAAACTCTCAAGAGTAACTGGTACTCGCTATCATTTAAATGCTGTGCTACCTGGATCTTTTTTTGAGCCACTTATCTCACCTTCTTTCCGAGAATATCTGGATAAAGTACTTATCCAGAAAATCAGACATTTTAGAAGCTTGAAAGGTCCAAGTCTGGCCTTTTGATTTTGGATAGTAAACGAATCCTCCTAAATCTACATCAAGAATTCTCCTAAATTTAGAGGGGAAGAGAATTCGCTCTTTTATCCACTCACTCTTTTTCCCAGTTCTCTGTTCAAGGTCCTTCATGTTCCAATAAACTCCATTTAGTTCGGCTTGTTTTAATCGTTCTAATTCAACTTTTGAAACAAGGACCTTGTCAGAGGGGATAGGGATGGTTAACGATACTTCTAACTGTTGCACTGTATCACCCCCACTATGAAATTAGTTTATGTTCCTTTTTAGGAACTCTAGGTTCAAAAAAATAGGCTATAGGTACACCTAGCTCTGAATGCATTAATTTAACCTCGTCTAGTGTAAAATCACCCCCAAAGCCATTTAGCTTTTTACTAATGGTGTTCGGTTTCATATCCAGTAACACAGCTACATCTTTATGCTTAACCTCATTTTCAATTAAGAAGGCTTTTACTTTTTTATAAGGCTCTCTATTTCTTGTCTCCAATCAATTCACCTCCTAACGTTCCTTTTTAGGAACAACTTAAATATAAAACACATTTTTTCCTCTGTCAACAAATTTTATTCCTTTATAGGAATATTTTTGTATAAATTGTTGCAATATCGGAACTTGTATATTAAAATATTCCTATATTAGGAATATCGGAAAAGGAGAAATATAAAAATGAACGTGTTCGGGGAAAGAATAAAAGATTTACGAACTAATAAAAAGTTAAGCATAGACGATCTTGTGGCAAAACTAAACAAAATATATGAAACAAACATAAGTAAAAGCATGATTTCAAGATATGAGAATGGACAAGCAGATCCTAAGATGGAAAATGTCCGAATCCTAGCTGATTTTTACAATGTTTCAGCTGATTACCTATTAGGATTAGATGATAAATATAAGATTCAAACTATCGCAGCTCACCATGACGGAGATGATTGGACGGAAGAAGAATTAGAGGAAATTGAAAAATTTAAGAAATATGTCCGAGAAAAAAGAAATCTCTAGGGGGTAACACAGCATGTATGAACAACTTCTTATTGAAGCTGACGAGCTAGAAATTGAAACAACTGAGAAACCGCTTCCAAAAAGATTAAAGGGGCTATACGGCGATAATGTAATTTGGATAAATAGGAATGTACGATCATATATAGAGAGAGCTTGTGCACTTGCTGAGGAAATCGGCCATCATCATACTTCGTTCGGAGATATTTTAGACCAAACAAGTTTAATTAATATAAAACAAGAGTTAGCTGCTAGAAGATGGGCATACAAAAGACTAGTACCTCTATCTAAAATTGTACAAGCACAGAAAGCAGGAATAAGAAATAAGTATGAAATGGCTGAATTCTTAGGCGTCACAGAGGATTTTTTAGAAAAAGCATTAGCTAGATATAAAGAAATATACGGTCCCTTCGCTACTTTTGAAAACTACACCATTTTCTTCGAACCCTTAGGAGTATTAGAAATGTTTGAGTGATAAACACATAATAACCTAAAGGTTTTTTTCATACGCTCTATTGCGAACATACATTCCATTTGAGGAGGTGGTTTAAAGGTAGATTAACATAAAACAGAAAGGAGACTAGATGATGGCCAGCATAACGAAAAGAGGAAAGACCTGGCAATACACTGTTAGTCGAATGGTTGGAGGTAAATCAAAACCAATTAGAAAAGGAGGATTCAAGACAAAAAAAGAGGCAACTGTTGCAGCTGCAGAAGTGGAGGCGGATCTTCAAAAGGGAATTGTACCGCATTTGCGAGTAGAACCATTGGATGAGTACTTTAGAGAGTGGTTAAAGATTTACAAAACAGATGTTGCTGATGTCACTCTAAAACGCTACAACGACACTTTACGGGCAATTATCGATTATTTCGGAAGTAAACCTATTCAGGATATTTCAAAACGTGAATATCAGGCATTTTTAAATGAATACGGGCGCACACATGCAAAAGAAACAACAAGGAAGTTAAATATACACATTAGAGCATGTGTTAGAGAGGCGATTGACGAAGGTATAATAAGGATAGATTTTACCAGAGGTGCAGTCATTACTGGAAGTGTAGAAGCAAAACGTCCTGAAGAAAAACACCTAAGTTACTTTGATAGCAAAAGACTACTAAAAGAGCTCTATAAGCGACTTGATAGAAGCTTAGGTTATTATGTTCTGTTACTAGGTTTAACATCAGGAATGAGATTTGCAGAAATGATTGGATTAACTAAAAAAGATTTTGACTTTAAATCAAACGAAATTAAAATAACAAAGACCTGGAATTATAAAAAAGGGACGGGCTTCGCTAAAACTAAAAATGACCCGTCGAACCGAACAATCAAATTAGACAGTAAAACAATGGGTGTTTTTGCGGAGTATTTTAAAAGTGCTCCAGATAATATATCAGGGTTAGTCTTTTTTAGTCCAAATTCTAAAAATAAAGTTATTACAAATGAAAACGTGAATAAGTTACTTAGGAATACACTCAAGGATCTAAACATTGACCCGATTACAATTCACGGATTGAGACATACACATGCAAGTGTTTTGTTATACAAAAAAGTATCTATTTATTATGTGTCCGAACGACTTGGTCATGCAGATATTGATACTACTTTAAAACACTATGCCCACGTTATTAAAGAACTAAGGATTGAAGACACCAAAACAGCAATAAAGACATTTGAAGAAATGGTGGTTGTGTAAAAAATGTGTAAAAAATATTCATCTTTTAACGGATTTTATCGACTTCTCGATAAGCGTCTAAAAAGTGAAAAACACCCTCAAAACGTTGCGGCAACAACATTTCAGAGTGTTTCTCATTGATACTAAAATTAACATAAATAAACTGGTAAACGCCCTCGGCAGGATTCGAACCCACGATAAGAGAACCGGAATCTCTTGTGCTATCCACTACACTACGAGGGCAAAATTATAGATGCATAAAAACACTGCATTCATCATTATAAGTGAGAAAACAACTGATTGCAAGAAGTATGTTTTAAAATGCTGTGATAAGGGAAAGATGGATTACGTATGAATTCTTACTTCTTATGGTATGTTACAGAAAGGTAAGGAATAGAATATTTTTAGTAAAGCGAAATGTTTGACCTTTACTGACCTTAATTGTATGATGGAAATACATAGTATACTGTTTTAATTTTGACATATAAAGGAGGAAGTTAAAATGAACTTAATACCTACAGTTATTGAACAAACGAATCGGGGAGAGCGCGCATATGATATCTATTCACGTCTTTTAAAAGACCGTATCATCATGCTAGGCAGTGCGATTGATGATAATGTCGCGAATTCAATTGTTTCTCAGTTACTATTCTTAGCTGCTGAAGACTCTGAGAAGGACATCTCTCTTTACATTAACAGCCCAGGTGGATCAATTACAGCTGGTATGGCAATCTACGATACAATGCAATTTATTAAGCCTCAGGTTTCTACAATTTGTATTGGGATGGCTGCTTCCATGGGTGCTTTCCTACTAGCTGCTGGTGAAAAAGGAAAACGTTTTGCACTTCCAAACAGTGAAGTTATGATTCACCAACCATTAGGTGGAGCACAAGGTCAGGCAACTGAAATTGAAATCGCTGCGAAACGTATCTTATTCTTACGTGATAAATTAAATCGCATTTTAGCTGATCGTACTGGTCAACCATTAGAAGTAATTGAGCGCGACACAGATCGTGATAACTTCATGACTGCTGAAAAAGCGTTAGAATATGGATTAATTGACAAAGTAATGTTTCCACAAGATAATAAGTAATTTTTACTAAGAAATGCGCAAACGCCTTGCTCACCCCCGACAAGCAAATGTTCTGTTGCAAAAAAGTCGTTCTTTGACTTTTCTTGCAACAGGTTATTTGACCTCGAGGGGGTAGGCGCTGGAGCTGGACATAGAAAACTATATTCAAAATTTTATACTTTCTTATCTTTAAACAAAAAACCTCTCACGTCTTTGGGTGAGAGGTTTTTCTTATGCTTCTTTTTGAACAAATGCAGTTAACGCTTCAACTGCAGTTTCTTCATCATGTCCATCCGCAATTAATGTAACAATTGAACCGGAACTAACAGCTAAGCTCATCAAGCCCATGATACTTTTTGCGTTTACTTTTTTACCATCCTTCTCTAAAAAGATATCAGCAGAGAATTTATTTGCTTCTTGGACAAACAATGCAGCAGGACGTGCTTGTAATCCCGTTCTTAATCCTACCTCAACTTGTTTTTCAACCATTTTCCTTCCTCCTCATTTTCCGTAGTAATTCTTTTGATGTGCTTTCTTTATAAGAAAAGCGCAAGCGCCTTACTTAGCCCCGACATGCAAATGTTCTGAGGCAAAAATGTTGTTCTTTGACTTTTATTGCATCGGGTTATTTGACCTCTAGGGGGCTAGGTCGCTTGCGCTAGACAATTAAAAATTATGTAATTACTTTACTTATGGAATATCAAATTGCTAAGCATTATACTTTAATACGTAAGCACCTCATCAAAGGTTTCAACTTTCGTATGATAGCGTTTTACATTTCTTAAAAAGTGAGGTAGTCCTCACTTACTTAATTGTCCTGCACGAAGCTTGTCAGCAATTTCATCTATTTTTCTAAGACGATGATTTATACCAGACTTACTAATTTTCCCGGTTGAAACCATTTCCCCTAATTCTTTCAGTGTTACATCCTGATACGCAACTCGTAGTTCAGCTATTTCACGTAGTTTATCAGGTAAAATGCCTAGACCTACTGTTTCATCAATATACCGAATATTTTCCACCTGACGTATGGATGCACCAATCGTTTTATTTAAATTTGCAGTTTCACAATTCACTAATCGATTAACCGAATTTCTCATATCCCGGACAATTCTAACATCCTCAAAGCGAAGTAATGCTTGATGTGCACCAATAATATTGAGGAATTCCGTTATTTTTTCAGCTTCTTTTAAATATGTGATATAGCCCTTTTTACGCTCTAATGTTTTACCATTTAAGTCAAAAAAGTTCATAAGTTCACAAAGTGAATCATTATGTTCTTTATAGAGTGAATATATTTCAAGATGATAAGAAGACGTTTCAGGATTATTCACTGAGCCCCCAGCTAAAAAAGCTCCGCGTAAGTAGGAACGCTTACAGCATTTTTTTGCGATGAGATCTTGTGAAATTTCTTGACGCAACGAATAGCCTTCAAAAATCTTTAAATCTTCTAATACATCTCTCGCATGTTCAATTAAGCGTACAATGTAGACATTGTTTTTCTTTAGTCTCATTTTTTTACGAACCAAAAGCTCTACTCCAACATTGTAGCACTTTTTAAGTAAAGTATAAATTCTTCTTGCAATCGCAGCATTTTCAGTTTGAATATCAACGACTATTTTTTGGTTCGAAAAGGAAAGTGCGCCATTCATTCGGATTAGAGCGGCAAGCTCTGCTCTTGTACAACAATCCTTTATTTCTATGTTCGTTAATTCTTTTTTAGTCTCAGATGCGAATGACACAGCTTCACCCCCCTTTTTCTTTTTCAAAGGTTGTTCAAAAGTTACTAAATGATAAGCTTCGAATCTCGGCATTAAGGTAGACCAAGTTAGAAAAAAGATCTGGTATATGTGCTTGCGTCTACTAGGGAGCGAAGAAGTAATGGAAAAGGTTGGTGCCTCGCTCCGGTTGTTCTCTAGGCTATCATTCCCTGATCTTCTTGTCTGATTGTCTCGTTTCTGAACAAACACTAAACTGGTTAATACCTATTTGTATTGACGAATCAAATCGTAGAGCAGGGACGCAACTTTATTTGTGTCGTGCCTGATTACACCGTCATCGTACTGAATGATTTTATCATGAATAATAGATAGACCCAAATCACTAAGCCTTTCTGTATCATAATAAACCGGCTTCGCCAATTCTTTTGCGTACTTTTCCTTGATACGGTCTGGGACCTCTTCATCATTGACGAGAATCGTGTCAATGAAAGGACGCCCCATATGCTCATACAATGCTTGAACATGATCACTTGCAGTAAAATTCAAGGTTTCTCCTGCTTGGGTCATGACATTGCAGATATAGATTTTTTTCGCCTTTGCATTACATACCTCTTCCCCAATCTTCGGAACAAGCAAATTAGGCAGGATACTTGTATATAAGCTTCCTGGTCCAATGACAATTAAATCAGCTTCACGAATGCTTCGGATTGTTTCAGATAATGGTTCAATTGCTTCGGGCGATAAAAATACACGCTTGATTTTCTTACCCGAATATGGAATTTTAGATTCTCCTGACACAACTGTCCCATCCTCCATTTCCGCATGGAGAACGACACTTTTGTTTGCCGCTGGCAGAACCTTACCTCTTACCTTTAACACCTTACTCATTTCGCCTATCGCGTGAACAAAATCACCGGTTATTGTTGTCATCGCAGCTAAGATTAAATTACCTAACGAATGACCAGACAACCCATTTCCACCCGCAAATCGGTGCTGAAATAAATCCTCGATTAATGGTTCAACATCTGATAAAGCTGCTAATACGTTGCGTATATCTCCTGGTGGTGGAATGTCCATTTCATCGCGTAGTCGTCCGGAACTCCCTCCGTCATCTGCTACTGTTACAATAGCTGTAATGTCTACAGGCTGATATTTTAAACCACGTAGAAGTACTGAAAGTCCGGTTCCACCGCCAATGATGACAATCTTTGGCTGATTAGGTTTGGTCATTACTTTCTTTCCTTTCTCCTCTCAATATCACGGTGAGAAACATGGGTTTCATATTCGTCCTTAAAATGCTTTGCGATATATTCTGCAAGAGTAACTGATCGATGTTGACCTCCGGTACAGCCAATTCCGATAACGAGCTGACTTTTTCCTTCACGCTTATATTGAGGTAGCATGAACGCTAACAAGTCTGTAACCTTATCAATAAATTTTTGTGTTTCAGACCATTTTAACACATAGCTTGATACATCCTCATCCAAACCCGTTCTTGGTCTCATCGTTTCGATATAATGTGGGTTTGGTAAAAATCGCACATCAAAGACTAAGTCAGCATCAATTGGAATCCCGTATTTAAAGCCGAACGACATGACATTAACAGAAAAGGTTGGTCTTGAGTGGGATGCAAATTGCTTAAGTATCTTTTCACGAAGTTCTCTAGGTTTTAGATCGGAAGTATCATAAATAACCTGAGCTCTTCCCTTTAACTCATCAAGTATTTCCCTTTCATTTTGGATACCTTCAAGTGGAGATCCTGTTGGGGCCAGTGGATGGGAACGTCTTGTTTCCTTGTATCTTGTCACAAGTGTTGAATCCTTAGCGTCTAAAAATAGGATATGAGGTGATATCCAGGACTTTTCAGAAAGCTCATCAAGTGCCTCAAACAAGCTGTCAAAAAACTCACGACCTCTCAAGTCCATTACGAGTGCAACCTTATTCATTTTTCCGCCGGATTCCTTCATAAGCTCTAAAAACTTTGGAAGCAGTGTTGGAGGTAAATTATCTACACAGAAATAACCTAAATCCTCAAAGCTTTGGATTGCTACCGTTTTTCCTGCTCCTGACATTCCGGTAATAATAACTAATTGTATTTCACTTGAACCGACACTCATTTTATATCCCCCTACTCCTAGCTTGGATCTAACCGATATGATAGTAATTCAAAATCAGGTGTATATGTAAATGTCCCATATATAACTCCAGAACCCTTTAGCACATAATCTAAAATATGATAATCACCTGGCGCCATAGGTAAGGATGAAATGTCTTGGATATCCTTCCACTCAAGAATTCCTTCTTCACATTCATCTACATTTTCACCTTCATAGTCTGTTGCTAAAAAAGAAAACATCATCCATTCAGATGTTACTTTGTCTCCTTCTTTTATAATAAACGTGAAAATCCCTTTTATGTCTGGATTCTTCAAATAGATCCCTGTTTCTTCGCGATATTCACGGATACAGGATTCGCGAATTGATTCACTAGGTTCCATCTTTCCTCCAGGGGCCACCCACCACCCACGACGTGGTTTTTGTAATAATAATACCTTATTATCTTTTCGTAATACGCAGTTCGTAACTCTCTGCACTACCTTTCACCCCAAGTCAGCTTGCGCGAGTCAGACAATCTGTAAGCAGTCTCATTTTTATTATTATACTATTTCTCACAGGTAGTCACAACGAACAAGATTTTCTTATTTTTGACTCATTACATCTTACTGTAGATTTTCGCTACAGGCGGACGCTTTCTGTAGTCGGCCCATGAGCCTCCTCGGTGCAAGCTCCTACGTGTCTCACATGGACACGCTTTTCCCGCCATGGTATCCGCCCTCCACTACATTCACAATGTATATAAAAACACAATGAACTATAACAGAGCAATTTTTTATGAGTGTGTTATTTTGCAAAGATGATGTTATGTAGATCTACTTAGTAGAGGTGCGCAATTCTTTTGAATGCAAAAAAAGGGGGCACAGTTGATGTTACCTGTGCCCAAAAAATCTATTTTATAAAAAGGGGGTCAATTACTACTCTTATCATACTGAAAATATATTTCATGCATGTTACAGGAGAGTTAAATACAAATTACGAATTTAGGCTGTGCTTTACATTGGCGAAATAAATGGTTGAAATGACCTACACCAGTGCGTCTCTAATTTGATTATTTCATCGGATCAATCCTACCTTTTACCTTGATAAGCAACCTCTTAAAAAGCAATCGATATATATTTTACTTCGATATATTCATCGATTCCATAATGTCCGCCCTCACGTCCTAACCCACTTTCCTTAAAGCCACCAAATGGTGCTTGTGCAACAGATGGAAGTCCATCATTTAACCCGACAATCCCATACTCAAGCTGCTCACTAATTCGGATTGCTTTTCCGATGTTTTCCGTAAAAACATAGGCTGCTAAGCCATACTGAGAGTTATTTGCACGAGCAATTACTTCCTCCTCAGTCTTAAAGGTTGTGACTGGAGCTAAAGGACCAAAGGTTTCCTCCGCCATGCACACCATATCGTCAGATACATTCGCGAGAACAGTTGGTTCAAAATAATACCCTTCACTGCCCTGAATTCGGCTACCTCCTTGTAAAATCGTAGCGCCCTTCGAAACTGCATCCTTGATGTGCTCAGTTACCTTTAATAGTGCAGCCTCATCAATTAGTGGACCAATATCTACACCTTCGTCTAGACCATTTCCTACCTTCAAGGAAGATACTGCCTGCTGAAACTTTTCATTAAAGGCATCCACAATGGATTCATGAACATAAATTCGATTCGTACAAATACAGGTTTGACCTGCGTTTCTAAATTTTGATCCAATGACACCTTGGACAGCCTTTTCTAAATCAGCGTCATCCATTACAATAAATGGAGCATGACCGCCAAGTTCAAGCGATATTTTCTTTACCGTATCCGCAGCACCCTTCATCAATACCTTGCCGATTTCAGTTGAACCTGTAAATGTAATTTTTCGAACGCGACTATCCTCAAGCCAGCTATCTCCAATTGCACGAGCGTTACCGGTGACGACATTTATTACTCCTTTAGGAATACCAGCTTCCCCCGCTAACTCTGCAAGTTTGATTGCTGTTAAAGGTGTTTGTGAGGCAGGCTTCACAACTGCCGTACAGCCCGCTGCAAGTGCAGGTCCCACCTTTCGTGTGATCATCGCAGCTGGAAAATTCCATGGTGTGATGGCAGCAATTACACCTACAGGTTGTTTATGAACTAAAATACGCTTATTAGGATGTGATGCTGGAATGGTTTCCCCATAGATTCTTTTCCCTTCCTCGGCATACCACGAAATAAAGCTATTCGCATAATTGATTTCCCCAATCGCTTCCGCAAGTGGTTTCCCCTGCTCAACTGTCATTAACCGACCTAATTCTTCTTTATTTTCGTCGATTAACTGAAACCATTTCATAAGTAACTGACCACGCTCATTTGCCGTTTTTGATGACCATTCCTTAAATGCGGCATGTGCTGCATCAACGGCCTTTTTCGCTTCTATTTTTCCACCTTTAGGTACCGTTGCAATGACTTTATTTGTTGCAGGGTTAACAACTTCAATTGTTTCCTTTGTCTCACAATCTACTTGTTCACCGTTTATATACATAAAATGAGTTGGCATTTTCGTGTAAAACCTCCTGAAATTTGATTAAGCCTACGTTCTGCTAACTTAATTTTATTCGTTTTTCCTCCATTAGGTCCAACGATTAGGATTACACTAGCTAGTAATCGTTTTTGCAGCGACTGCTTCAATTGATTGCTCTAGGATGGTCAGGCCTTCTTCTAATTGTTCATCTGAAATAACTATTGGCATTAACAGGCGCAGTACATTGCCATATACCCCAGCGCTAAGCAATAATAACCCTCGTTTGTTTGCTTCTTTAATGATTTCATTGGTAATAATCTTCGAGGGTTCCTTTGTTGCCCGGTTCCCGACGATTTCCATTGCACACATTGCACCGAGCCCACGATAATCACCAATGCAGTCATATTTTTTATAAAGTTGTTCAAATTTTTCCATGACTTTTTTTCCAATCACTTCAGCGCGCTGATTAAGCTTTTCTTCCTCAATGATATCTAGTACAGCTAGTGCCGCTCTACAGCCAAGTGGACTTCCACTGTATGTACCACCAAGCTCACCAGGCTCTGATTGATCCATAATTTCTTTTCGACCAATTACGCCTGAAATTGGCACTCCTGCACCTAGTGATTTCGATACTGTAATGAGATCTGGAATAATATCAAAATGCTCCATAGCAAAATAGCGTCCCGTTCTCGCAAACCCCGTTTGTATTTCATCTGCTATAAATAGAATACCGTGTTTTTTACAAGCTTCATAGACTCGCTGTACAAACTGTTTGCCTGGGACGATAAATCCTCCCTCTCCTTGAATAGGCTCCATGACGACAGCAGCAATTGTTTCAGGAGCTACTTCGGTAATTAAGAAGTTTCGAAACTCCTCTACCATATAGGCTTCATACTGCTCTACTGTCATCCCTTCTGGGCGGCGATAATCATACGGATATGGTGCTTTATATATCTCTGGCGCAAAAGGACCGAATTCAAATTTATATGGCTTCACCTTACTTGTCATCGTCATTGTCAGCAAAGTTCTCCCGTGAAAACCTTTTGAGAAGGAAACAATGCCTTGCCTTTTTGTATATTTGCGAGCAATTTTCACCGCATTTTCAACAGCTTCAGCACCACTATTTTGGAGCAACACCTTTTTTTCATGATTTCCTGGAGCTAGTTTTGCCAGTCTTTCCGCAAGCTCTATATAAGCTTCATACATCATGATATTAAATCCTGTATGAATGAATTGATCAACCTGTTCGTGTAACGCCTTTTTTACTTTTGGATGGCAATGGCCCACATTAATCGTCCCAATCGCACCCACAAAATCAATAAAGGTATTTCCATCAACATCGGTTACGAGTGCCCCTTCGGCAGATTGTGCAAATACTGGAGCCCCAAAGCTTACTCCCCTTGGAACCGCCTGTTCTCTTCTTTCCAATAACTCCTCTGATTTAGTCCCTGGTAGATTTGTGTGAATAGAAGCATAGCCCATGCACGATCATCCTTTCTCATTTCAAAGTTCACTTGTATATTCGTGCAATATTTATGCCAAAACATGACGAACCATTCCTATTCAAAAATAAATTTTACAAGGGGGCCGTTCTGTGTAAGGACGGTAATCATTCGCTAAAAAGAAAAACTACTGACCCACAACCTGGGTTCAGTAGCTTTTTTCATTTTAATGTAGAAAAACATTTTCAATAAGATTCTGTTGCTCGGCAAGGATTTTTTGATATTTCCGACTCACAGAGGATTGGCTTATCCCTAATGCCTTTGCAGCCTTCGTGGTTGTTTTATATTGCTTCATGGCTAGCATAATTAATTGCTCTTCCACCGAATCGATTGCTTCCTGGAGTGGGATGATTCTGGTTACAATCGGTTTGGACTTTTTACTATCATTTCCAAGCACAAGATACCGATTCACAAACTCTGCATCAATTGCCTCATCATCTGCCGAGACAACAAGCCGTTCAATCATATTTTGCAGCTCTCGTATGTTTCCGGGCCAAGAGTGAACCTCCAATAAATTTAATGCATCAGGTGTTAAATGATAGTTTTTGTTGTACCTCTCGTTCATTTGCTGAACAAAATGAAACGCAAGCAATGGAATATCCTCTGGCCTATCTCGAAGTGGCGGGATATGGATAGGAATAACATTTAGCCGATAAAATAAATCCTCTCGAAATTCACGTCTTTCAACCATTTTTTCTAAGTTTTTATTAGTAGCCGCTACAATTTGGACATCCACTTTTATCGGAGTAGTGCTTCCAATCGGGATAACCTCCTGTTCTTGGAGAACACGCAGTAATTTTACTTGAAGGTGAAGTGGCATTTCCCCAATTTCATCAAGGAATAAAACACCACCATTCGCCTGCTTAAAATAGCCATCCTTTCCATTTCGATCAGCACCTGTAAACGCACCCTTGCTATAACCAAATAGCTCACTTTCTAGTAATGTTTCTGGTATAGCTCCACAGTTTAATTTGAGGAAAGGCTTTTTGGAACGGCTTCCCAATTGATGAATGGCCTGAGCAATTACCTCTTTTCCAACTCCAGATTCGCCATTGATAAGCACGGTTGACGAAAAATCAGCTATTTTTTTCACCTGGGTCATAATTTGTTCCATTTTTGAACTACAATAAATAAGCTTTTTATAAAAAATATCCTTTGTTTTCATATCATCTAATTCACGTTTATATTGGTCTGAAATTTCTCTCATGTGACGCAGTTCATTTTTCAGCTTGGTAGTCTCGGTAATGTCTCGTGATGCAATGATAATTCGAATAAGCTCACCCTGTTCATCAAAAACTGGCTTTCCAACTGCGAGTATTTTTTTACCTGACTTTGTTTCCTGGACAACAGAAATCTTTTTCTTTTGCTCCAGTACAAGCCTTGTTACCGAAGGGCTAAACAAGCCTTTTTGCTCAAGTTCGATGATGTTTTTTCCAAGGAGACTCTTTAATTCTACTCCCCAAAACTGAGAGATTTCTGTATCACTAAACCGAATCAGTTCTCCTTTCGCATTTACTACGAGGATTTCATCATACATACTTGAGAGTATCGCATGAAGATCATTATTCAGATCCTTTATGTACTCAATTTCATTTGCCATTTCTTCAACCATCGGCAAGTCTTGAACAATAATTACCATTCCATCTACTAGATTCTCTGGAGTATAGATTGGGCTATAATCGACTAAAACACTCATTGCGGCATTAATTTGAAGTTGATTTAAAACAGTAGAGCCTGTTCGAAACACACTTTCAATATGTTCTTTTGCGAAGATTTCTTCTGCGGGTGTATGTAGTACTTTCTCTGGGGTTAATTTGATCATTTTTAAGGCTGAATCATTGTAGGAAACGATTTTGCGTTCCCGATCCACCACTAAAATTCCCATCGGAATTGATGTAAGGATTACTTTTAGCAAATCAATATTTTGATTTCCTTGTCGGAAAAGCTCTGCCAGTATGTCTTCCCGAAGTATGTAACCATCTATTTCTCCATTTTCGTTATTTGCTAAGGCGAACGGCTCACCAATAATCTGAAAGATACCGGGAAGTGAAATATTTCTACTAAACTGAGAAACTTTGGTTATTGGTATTAGCTTGTTCTCCAATAGCTCAGACGTCAAATTCTCTCTTTCTTCCAATAGAATGGCTTTTGTCGGGACATAGCCAATGATTGTTTGCTTTTTTCGAATAAAAAGATAAGGTTCTTGTAAATCACTATGTCTGGGTTGTTCCTGTTCGTTTTCAAGGTGCTCAAGATCAATGACTACTAATGGTTTGATGATTCGTTGATCAATTGAAAACATTGACTGCAATCCCCCTTTTTACTCATTATACCATTAAATAATTAGAATTTTTTAACAAATAAAAAAATAAATAGAGAGGGATGGTCACCTCTCTATTTAGGGCTTTCTCGTTGAAAAAGGATTGAATCATCCTTAAGATACGTTAATACCATCCCCGGGATTACTTCATCTCCCTCTTGTACCTCAATGGATTGCACACTTCCGCTTATTCCTACGACTACTGCCTTATGCTCTCCACTTTCTGTCTGAATGATAAAGAGTGGTTCCCACTCACATATTCGCGTATTTTCTTTTATCACAATTTCTTTTATAACCCCGTGGTAGGGGCTTGTAACAATTTCATGGTGCTCCACCACTCCATCACTTCCTCTCTTTTAGAATCCTTTAATAGATTAAAATGCAAGTTACGTGCCAAGATTTCTGATGCCATGTCTAAAAAAATGTGGGGCTTTTTCGAGATGAATTTATTCACAAATGCATAAGTTATTCGTTTTTTCATAGAGTAAGGTTTTTCATCTTTTTAAGAGGCCAACACTGTAGCCTCCATTAGTTGGTATGAAATTTGCATAGTTAAAAAGCAAGAGAATCCTAACATAGGAGGTTTTTCAGTGAAGCAAATTATTAATAACTCGATCGCTGGAGGGAACCTAATGGTAGAAAAGCTAACTAGTTCACCTAGAAGTGATGGCTTTCGTATGCCTGGTGAATTTGAGCCACACAAAGGAACATGGATGCTCTGGCCAGAAAGAACAGACACCTGGAGACTTGGTGCCAAGCCCGCCCAAAAGGCGTTTGCTGAGGTTGCAATCGCCATCTCTAGATTCGAGCCAGTTACAATTGGTGTCTCTGCAAACCAATATGAACATGTGAGAGAGATTTTACCAAAAACAATCCGTGTTGTTGAGATATCCTCAAACGATGCTTGGATGCGCGACATCGGACCAACCTTTGTACGTAATGATCAAGGAGAGGTCCGTGGGATTGATTGGGGATTTAATGCCTGGGGTGGCTTGGAGAATGGCCTTTACTTTCCATGGAACCTTGATAGTTTTGTCAAACAGAAGGTATTAGAAATTGAACAAATTGACCGCTATGACGCCCAGGATTTTATTTTAGAGGGCGGCTCTATTACCGTCGATGGAGAAGGTACCTTGATTACAACTGAGCAATGCTTATTAAACAAAAATCGGAATCCTCATATGTCGAAGGAACAAATTGAAGAAAAACTGAAGGCGTACCTTAACATCGATAAGGTAATTTGGCTAAAGCATGGGATGTTATACGATGAAACCGATGGACATGTAGATGATGTTGTTTTTTTCGTTCGTCCAGGGGTGGTGGCCATGAGCTGGACTGATGATAAAAATGACCCACAATATGAGGTACTGGTAGATTCCTATAATCGATTAAAGGATACCGTCGATGCCAAAGGTAGAAAGCTTGATATTCATAAAATTCACATACCTAGTCAAATTGAAATGACGGATAAGGATAGTGAGGGAATTGATATTGCTCGTCATAGCTATGGTCGCAAACCAGGAACAAAACTTGCATGCACGTATGTGAATTGTTATTTGTGTAACGGTGGGGTTATCATTCCTGGATTTAATGATCCATTTGATGTAGTAGCACTAGAGAAGATAAAAGGATTATTTCCGGATCGCGAGGTTGTTCAAGTAAATACAAGAGAAATTTCGCTGGGCGGTGGCAACATTCACTGTATCACCCAGCAACAGCCACTACCGTAAAGGCTTGTTACTTGTTAAAGGAGGGAACAAATTGAATCGAGGAAACATGAAGATCGCTTTACTTCAGCATAGTTGTTCGGAAGATCGCCATGAGAATATAGAAAAAGTTGTTGAAATGAGTAGGCGAGCAGCAAGTAAGGGGGCACAGATAATTTGTACACAGGAGCTGTTTGCAGGCACCTACTTCCCCCAAACCATAGATGTAAAAAAGTATGAGTGGGCAGAACCGATTCCTGGTCCCATTACAAATCGAATGCAAGAGCTCGCTAAGGAGCTAGGTGTTGTGATCATTACTTCCCTTTATGAATATGTAATGGATGGCATGTATTTTAATACGGTAGTGATATTTGACGCCGATGGAACAAATCTAGGAAAATATCGAAAGCATCATATTCCAGAAGGGCCACAGTATATAGAAAAATATTATTTTGCGGAAGGGGATTCTGGGTATCCAGTTTTTGAAACGAAGTTTGGTACTATCGGGGTGCTTATTTGCTGGGACGAATGGTTTCCAGAGCCTTCACGTATCCTTTCGTTAAAAGGGGCGGATGTTATTTTTTATCCTTCCGCCATTGGCTCTGAACCTGATCATCCAGACCTTGATACTTCTCAAACCTGGATGGATGCCATTCGTGCCCATGGCATTCACAATAACATTTTCATTGCTGCCGTGAACCGAGTGGGACGTGAAGCAAGTAACGAAGGATATATGGAATTCTATGGTCGCAGCTTCATTAGCAATCCGTGGGGTACAGTGATTCAAGAGGCATCCACGAAGGATGATGAGATTATTATGGCGGAATTGGATTTTGAAGAGGTCAAGAAAGCCCGGAATATTCTCCAATTCCATCGTGACAGAAGACCTGATAGCTATGGAGAGCTGTTGAAACGTGTTTTGAAATAAAAGGCACTAATATAATTAACGTACTGAATAATGTTTGACTTGTAATCCCGGCTTGGAGCGTACGAAACCAGTCGGGCTATTTTTATGTAGTTATAGATTAATAGAATTGATTCGGTAGCGAAGCGAGTGTCCTCTCGAGAAAGACAAATGTCTTTTCGTGGTGCCTGACTCATAGAAAAGCGCAAGCGCCTTGCTAAGCCCCGACAAGCAAATGTTCTGTGGCAAAAAAAGTCGCTATTTGACTTTTCTTGCCACAGGTTATTTGACCTCGAGGAGCTAGGCGCTGGAGTTGGACAAACATTGGGGATAGTGGGGATATGTGGATATTCCGATGCGCATAGGGAAAGCGGTGGATGGGTCCACCGCTTTTAGCTATTATTGTTGGTTTAGTTTTTGTAATACTAGTTTAAAGGTGTTAACGACTTGGTCGACTTCTTCAATGCTGATTGTAAGTGGTGGCTCGATACGGAAGGTTTTTGAGTGAACGAGTGTACCTGCAACTAACACACCGTTGTCAAAGAGTCCTTTTGATACCTCGAAGCCGATTTCGTCTGTATGGAATTCAACTCCTATCAGGAGTCCTTTTCCACGAATTTCAAGTACTTGTTCAGGGAATTCCTTCCCAACCTCTTGGAGTTTATCTAGCATATACTCTCCAACCTCAGCAGCCCTTTGTGGAAGCTTTTCCTCAATTAACACGTCAATCGTTGCAATAGCTGCAGCACATGCCAATGGATTTCCTCCAAACGTTGTCGTATGCATAAATGGATTTGGGAACAAGCTACTAAAGACTTCCTCTGTTGCGACAACCGCACCTGCTGGCATGACACCTCCGCCAAATGCTTTTGCAAGACACAGGATATCTGGTACAACTCCATAGCCTTCTGCAGCAAACATCGTACCTGTACGTCCCATACCTGTTTGAACTTCATCAAAGATTAGTAGGGCTCCAAATTCATCACACAGTTCTCGGACTTGTTTTAAATATCCATCCGGAGGGAGTATGACGCCTCCTTCACCTTGAATTGGCTCAAGGATGACTGCATTTACATCCTCTCCAACGAGTGCACACGATTCAAACGTTTTTCTCATCATATCAATATCACCAAAAGGTACATGACGGAAGCCTGGAATCATTGGAAGAAATGGCTTTCGGAACACACCCTTAGCAGTTGCCGAAAGGGATCCAAGACTCTTTCCATGGAACGCTCGTGTTGTTGCAATAAAAGTAGTTCTGTCACTATGCATTTTTGCTAGTTTAAGAGCTGCTTCAATGCTCTCTGTTCCACTGTTTACGAAGAAAGAATATTTTAAATTACCTGGGGTGATCTCTGCCAAGATTTTCGCAAGCATGGCACGTAATGGATCAAGGAGATCCTGACTGTGGAGTGCTTGTCGGTTTAGTTGGTCTGTAACAGCCTTAATTACTTTAGGATTCCGGTGACCAACATTATAGATTCCAAACCCACCAAGACAATCAATATATTCCTTACCATTTACATCCTTAAAGCATGATCCTGAATCCGACCATTCAACGGCAGCAAATTGCTTATCCATTGTAACCGTTTTTCGGTAATTAAGGAAACCTGGGTTCACGTGGTCCCTAAATCCATTTACAGTCTCCCGAGTAACCCATTCCGCTTCTTCCCTTGTAATTTGGTCCTTCTCAATCATTGATAACACCTTTTTGATATATTCAGTAACCTCTGTATAATCCTTTTTATCCAACTCTGTATTTTTCATATTTACACTCAATTTTTTCGCTCCTTTATGTTTAATTTTCAAACCAACCAGAAGGTTCTACCTGCAAATTAATATTAATTTGCTTTATCTCTGTGAATTCATCAAACCCAAATGTGCCTAAACCTCGACCAATTCCACTTTGCTTATAGCCACCCCATGGGGCTTCATTGTAGGTTGGGTGATAGGTGTTAATCCAGGTAATACCAGCTCGAATCTTTTTAATAACTCGGAGTGCCTTTGCACCATCCTGCGTAAACACTCCTGCCGCAAGCCCGTATGCAGTGTTATTAGCTAACTCTATTGCCTCTTGTTCGTCCTTAAATTTTTGAACGGCAAGTACGGGACCAAAAATTTCTTCCTGGACAATTCTCATCTCAGGTGTTGTATCAACAAAGATTGTAGGTTCTACAAAGTACCCTTTCTCAAGTCCATTCCCTGTCATACGATTGCCACCACATACTAATTTTGCTCCCTCATCTTTTCCAATTTGGATATAAGATAAAACCTTCTCCATATGCTGTTGGCTTACAAGGGCACCCATCTCTGTATTTGGATCATCTCCAGGACCAACACGTATTTTCTTCGCTCTTTCTACCAATCGATCGATGAATGTATCGTAAATGCTTTCTTCTAGTAAAAGCCTAGAGCCTGCAGAGCATACCTGACCTGCATTGGAGAAGATTCCAAATAAGGCATAATCAATTGCGGTATCAAAATCAGCATCCGCAAATACGATATTTGGTGACTTTCCACCTAACTCTAAGGAAATTTTCTTAATATTACCTGCCGCAGCCTTCATAATGCTTCGGCCCGTCGCAGTTCCCCCTGTAAAAGAAACTTTATCAACTTTGTGGCTCGCCGCTATTTCATTCCCTACGGTAGGACCCGGCCCCATCACCATATTTGCAACACCGGCAGGAATGCCAACCTCTTGAATGATTTCAAATAGCTTGATCGAGGTTACCGGAGTTACTTCTGAAGGTTTGAACACAATTGTATTGCCAGCTGCAAGTGCTGGAGCAATTTTCCACACCCCCATCAGCAGTGGATAATTCCAAGGAACAATTAATCCACATACACCAACTGGCTCGCGCACAACCATTGCCTGCATCGGATCGGCTACATGATAGGTTTGGCCGTCTGGCTTTGTCACTAAGCCCGCATAATACCGGAAGCATGCAACCGCATCCGCCACATCAAATGCCGTTTCTCTAAGGGGTTTTCCGTTATCTTCAGTTTCTAATCTACTAATCTCTTCAGCTCGCGCTTCCAGTTTATCTGCGATTTTGAATAAATAAGATGCCCGTTCAGCTGCAGATAGATCAGACCAGATCCCTGAGTCAAATGCTTGTCTCGCAACATCAATGGCAATTCGAGCATCCTCAACATCACCTTCTGCTGCTACTGCTATCACTTCTCCGTTTGCAGGATTTACAATTGAACGAGTTTTTTTACTTTGGGCATCTACCCATTCTCCATTTATAAACATTTTTAGAGTCTGCAATTTTAATCCTCCCCTTTGGTTTTCTCATCTACATATAATGCAATATCCGTGCCAAGTTCTGTTGCAACTCCTGGCATCACTTGTTTTCGCCTCTTTTTGTACAGAAAATGCACGCATGAATAAGTTATTCACATGTGCATAACTTTGGGTGACGAAAAGAATCCGCAAGGCTTCTGAGGATAAAAAAGACAGACGAGACTCCAGAGGGAGGTAGCCTTTGTGTCTTTGGACGAAATTTTATGACAAAACGGAGTGTAATAGTTAGCCCGGTTTGTACCTAAAGAGCGAAAGCGGAAGCGCATTGGTCAGCCCCGACAAGCAAATGCTCTGTTGCAAAAAAATCGTTCGTTGACTTTTCTTGCAACAGGTTATTTGACCTCGAGCTGCTTAAGAGCGAGCTTTTTCGCAAGATAATCGCAGAAGCTGATCCAAGGTGAAAACTGGCTAGGCGCAGAAGCTGAACGTGGATAGACCTAATGAAAAGTTAGCCGCAACAGTAAATTAATATAGTTTCCTTTAACAAGAAAAAACCTATCCACAAACATGGATAGGGTATCGACTTAGTTATTTTTCACTTCCGACCAGATACGATCATAGATTTGCGTTGCTTCCCCTACGTCAATGTTATATTCTCCTTTCAGTAATTCCTCTTCAGGAACCTCTAAGGACTCTCTAACATCATCAGGTAAAAGCTTTAACGCCTCAACATTTGGATTACCATATGGATATTCCATCGAGATTTCTTTACTAATTTCTGGACGTAGAATGAAATCAATAAATTTTTCTGCATTTTCTTTATGTGGAGCTCCCTTTGGAATAACAAAATTGTCCTGCCATAAATTCATTCCCTCTTCTGGGAATATCATCTTAATCGCTGGATTCTCGCGGGCTGCAAGAATTGCCTCTGCATCCCATACGATACCTGCTTTTACCTCACCACTTACAAGTAAGGTCTTTGGACTATCACTATCAAACGCTTTAATATTAGGCTTTAACTCAAGAAGTTTTTCTTTTGCTTCCTCTAGTTCTTTTTCACTTGTACTATTTTGAGAGTATCCGAGAATGGCAAGCATATTTCCAATAATAACCCGAACATCATCCAAGACAACAAGATTATTCTTAAATTCTGGATCAAAAAGATCCTCATACCCCTTAACTTCTTTTGTAACGAGATCTTCATTATATGCTATAACTGCTTTTCCCCACATATACGGTATAGAATATTCATCATCTGGGTCTGCATCTGTTCCTAAAAAGCTCTCTCCAATATTTTTTAAGTTAGGAATATTATCCTTATTTACTTTTTCAAGCATTTCTTGTTTTCTCATAATCTCGATAAAATAGGTTGATGCAACTGTTATGTCATAGCCAGTATTACCCGCTTGAAGCTTTGCTAGCATTTCTTCATTTGAGGAATACGTATCATAATTCACTTTAATTCCGGTTTCCTCTTCAAATTGTTCAATAACACTCTCTGGTAAATATTCCGACCAGTTAAAAACATTGAGGACTTTTTCATCTGATTTACCACCTGCTTCATCTCCTCCACAAGCAGTTAACACGATAGAGACGAGAAATAATAGGACAATCGCTCCGATACCAAATTTCCTACTAAACGACATATAACAGCCTCCCCTTTTATAAAATAGTTGCCATCTATTCTAGTAATCTTGCAAATACTATGCCAAGTTTAGAAAATTCCGTCTTCTCTTAATCAGCCACTATTTTCTTTTTAGCGGGCTTCGTATCCTTTGTGATAATTTGATAATAATCTGTTCTGCGGTCCTTGAGCGGTGTTTCTGTACCGATATTGCGGTTTCGGCGTAAGCTTTCTAGATCAACTTCACCGACAACAATTGTTTCGATATTTGGGTTACATTCACCAACAATTCCGTTACTAGAAAATGTAAAGTCGGATGGAGAAAAAATACCTGATTGCGCGTATTGTACATCCATATGTGGTACATGTGAGAGATTACCCACGGTTCCGGCAATCACTGTGTATACTTGATTTTCCACTGCCCGAGCTTGTGAACAATAGCGGACTCGTAAATAGCCCTGCTGGTCTTCGGCGCTGAATGGAGTAAAGATAATTTGTGCACCTTTATCCACTGCAATCCGAGCAAGCTCAGGGAATTGGATATCATAGCTTATTAAAATCGATATTTTTCCACAATCCGTATCAAATACATGAACACCATGACCTGGTTGAACTCCCCACCATCGTCTTTCGTCAGGAGTAATATGAAGCTTATATTGTTTGTCTATTGTGCCATCTCTTCTAAATAAATACGCCACATTGTATATACAATGACCTTCTTCAACGAAATGAGACCCTCCGATAATATTGATATTGTATTTTACAGCTAGCATGGAGAGTAAATTAATATAATCCTCGGTATATTCAGCAACCTTCTTAATTTGCTTGCTAGGCACTTGTTCTTTTATAAAAGATAAAAGCTGCATCGTAAAGGTTTCCGGAAACACCGCGAAGTCTGAGCGGAAATTCGAGCTTGCATCTATGAAATACTCACATTGTGTGGCAAAGTCCTCAAATGATTTTATTTTCTTCATCATATATTGAATGACTGAGATACGAACTGGGAGTGCACGAGTATATATACGTCTTGTTCTCTTTGGTAGATAATCAGGATTGTTCCATTCCATTAAGGTCGCATAGCCTAGAGAATCTTGATCCGTTAAGTAGTTTGCATTTACACGCTTTAGCACAAATCCATTCATCATTTGGAACGTAAGTGCAGGATCATAAATATTCTGCTGCATAACCTGTTCAACATATTCCCTTGCCGACATTTTATCTGCATATTTATGATAATTTGAGATTCTGCCACCAATAATGATACTTTCTAAATTTTTCTCCTGTGCAAGCTTTCTCCGTGCCTCATACAATCTGCGTCCAATTTTCATGCGCCGATAATCTGGATGAACCATAACATCGATGCCGTAGAGATTTTTTCCATGTGGATCATGATTTCGGATATATGAGTTTCCACTGATTTCGTTGAAGGTATGCTTATCATCGTATTCATCAAAGTCGACGATTAAACTAGAGCAAGATCCAATAATTTTACCGTTGTATTCAACGCAAAATTGCCCTTCCTGAAAAATAGAGAGATGGCTTTCTAATTGATCCCTTTCCCAATGCTCCATGTTTGGAAAACAGACTTTTGACAACTCAATAATTTCATCAATATCCTCATGCCTAATGTTCCTTAAAATGATCTTCTTCTCAAATTTCGAAAGATCGATGGTTGACACAAATATCTACCCTTTCTTAAAAATAAGTTTTTTAAAAGCGTAAAATCTCGTAATAATTTGTGTTAGTTTGAGTGACGCAGAGATTCGAAGTGTATTATTTGATGACTTTTTGAACATCCACCTAAATTTGAATCGACACAAACTTTTCTTCCAGGTACTCTTCTAATCCGTATTTTCCACCTTCTCTACCAATACCACTCTCCTTTACACCACCAAATGGAGCTTGCGCTACGATAGGTGTCGGATCATTTATGCCAACAATACCATAGTCTAACTCCCGCATGATACGAAGGGCTCTACTTAAATCCTTTGTGTAACAATAGGATGCTAATCCATATTGTTTGTGGTTTACTTTCCCAATGACCTCCTCTTCCGTAGAAAATGAAATAATAGGTGCAACAGGTCCAAATGTTTCTTCGGTTAGTATTTTCATAGCTTCATTGGCACCTTGAATAACGGTTGGCTCATAAAAGCTGCCCGGTAATCCCGCCTTGGTTACACGCTTTCCACCACATAAAAGTGTTCCTTTGTGCAATAGGGCATCCTCTACATGCTCCTCCACTTTTTCCAATGCTTTATGGTCAATAAGTGGTCCAACATCTACCCCCTCTTCTAATCCATTCCCAATGGTTAGCTTACTTACTCTTTCTGCTAGCTTTTGACCAAATTCCTCAGCGACCTTATCGGCAACATAAATTCGGTTTGTACTGATGCAGGTTTGCCCACAGTTCTTAAATTTCGTAAGCATAATTCCTTCTACCGCTAAATCTAAATCAGCATCCTCAAAGACGATAAAAGGAGCATGACCACCTAACTCCATTGAGACTCTTTTCATTTGTACTGCTGAATCTCTAATCAGTTTCTTCCCAACCTCAGTTGAGCCTGTAAAAGTAATCTTTTTTACCTCAGGATTGCTCGTCATTTCATTCGCAATTTCAGCAGCGGATCCAATCACGAGATTGGCGACTCCTTTAGGGAGTTCAGCTTCATGGAAGCATTCGAAAACCTTTATAGCTGTTAATGGAGTTGCAGAAGCTGGTTTTAAAATAACTGTACAGCCAGCAGCAAGTGCTGGTGAAAGCTTTCTTGTAATCATCGCAATCGGAAAATTCCACGGAGTAATTGCTGCCGTAACACCCACTGGCTCTCTCAATACCATTAAGTGTTTATCAGTATGTGAAGGTGTCAGGGTTTCACCGTATATTCGTTTCGCTTCCTCTGCATACCAGTCAACATAGTCAATCGCAATGCCTATTTCACGATGTGCTTCTGGAAGTGGCTTTCCCATTTCAGATGTCATCACTATAGCAATTTCATCTGTTTTTTCCCGTAAAAGTTGAGCTACTCTTTCAAGGTACTGACCACGTTCTTTTCCAGTTCTCCTCTTCCAGGTTGAAAAAGCGGACGTTGCCGCTGCAATAGCTTCATTTGTTTCCTCAGCACCTCCGTATGCTACCTCTTTAATGAGTTCTCCTGTTGCTGGATTTATGACTCGCAGTGTTTTTCCAGAATTGGCTTCTCTCCATTCGCCATTGATATAAAGCATTGTTTCACTCCTTTCATTTGCTTACCATAAAGGATTTTTTTAGTAAGGTTCGGTATCTTCACCGATCTTATTATAGAATTACTCCCTTTCACGGAACGACTCTACGCCTCCTCAGGCTATCACCATGTTGGTCACAAAGGCACTGCATCGGACAGGAAGTTACTACACTATCCATGCCGCACAAAGACATAGCAAAGCTTTTTTCGAAGTGGTTCGTTCTTAGGGTCCCTATTTAACTTTTAGGGTCTTGTCAGCCCTTTTTCTCGGCAGGATCCCACTACTTTTTTCTCTTTACATGGAAATCAACAATATATGGAAGAAAGCATAATTATAAAAAACAAGCTATACCTTTACATAGCCCTCCACAGTTGGTTTTCCAATGCAAAGCTGCATTGTTTGTTTTGTTAGATTCATAATGATGGAAAAGACCGTTTCCATTTGACGATGCTCAGGTGCATTCGGGTTTGCATGATGATTGATTGAGTTTGGATAATTGAATGTATCTGTGAACCATTCCTTATAGTTCTCTTCATTGATTTCTGTTCCAGCTTTTGCTTTTACATGAATTAGCTGTTCTGCTCTGTTTTTTCGTATCATCGAGTCTTCAAAAATAAACTCGTTTGTTTCCTTTAGATGATTCTTTAGTTCCTGGGAGCAGAGATGGTTCGTATGAACAACAGTGCCATCAATCCCTGCAAACATATCAATTCCGAAAGGGGATACCTCAATATTAGCTGCCATCGATTGACCCTCACCTTCATAACTTGCAATGAGAAAGTTCGCAGCAGATGCTATTTGACCGTGATTTATCTTTGAAATTGCTTCATGGAGTGAATGGGAATTTAAGACGCTTCTTAGTCCTAAATGGATGGGGAGTTGAGCTGATTTACGGTCCGTCATTAGTGCATTTAAACAAACACCGATTCCAGCAGAATTAAAACCAATTTTGCCGATTATCCCCCCTTCTGTAATCATTTTTATTACTGGCTTTCCTTCTTGTTCAATTTCAAGTAATAGGAGACTTTTCGTTTGAGAATGTTTCCAATCCCAGTTTTGGCCGATGATTGTATCCTTAGATATAGGGGGAGTTGTCGCAATTGCTGTACAACCATCAGAAAAAGTTCTTATTCCAGTTAAAGCAATTTCACTTCGGGTATTCAATACTAAAATATCTTCAAAATCTACTCCTGCACCCTTTGCCACTCCTTCCATTTCCTTAATAAAATCACTATTATATGCCTCTATAGCCGTAAGATGCTCTAAGGCCACTTCTCTTGCTTGGCTCCAAGTTAGGGTACTATAACCCCAAAAAAGAGATTCGTACGTTTCTAGACTCTGAATAACTTCTTTTTTCCCTTTTCTCCCATGAAGCTCTCCAATTTGATACGGAGAACCAGACAATTTTATTCTATTTATCATGACACAACCCTTTCCTCTTTAAAGAAGGTTTCTTTTGTATTATATGCACCTCTGTTGAAAATCAGATGTGCTTCAAAAAGCTTTTAGGAGATAGCATCCTTTACCTTAAAATAGTACTTCATTAGCCCAACTACTTTGCCGTGTTGGCTGTAAAACGGTATTGGTCTCAAATCATTTTTCTCGAATGGATTTTCTCCTTTATTCTCAGAAAGAATATTTACCGAAAGCAATTTCCCCATGAGGGTTGACATTGCAGCACCGTGTCCCGCATATCCAAAGGCAAAATGCGTACCATCCTCAAGCTGACCGATGTACGGGTGCATATCCCTTGTAAAACCAACCTTTCCACTCCACTGATATTCCACTTTATAATTTTCAAGCTCTGAAAAAACAGAATTCATTCCTTGTTGCAGCTTTTGATATAGTGGGGTTGTATCCTTACTAATACTTCTTCCAGAACCACCGAAAGCGATCCGATTGTCAGGTGTTCTTCTAAAATAGTAAAGCATATGCTTTGTATCAAAGACTGCTCTTTCCTTTGGAATAAATGAGCTTACAAGTTCTTCTGGTAATCGTTCAGTGGCAATCATAATGCTTTCAACCGGTACTACACTCCTTGAAATGGTCTTGTGTAAGTCACCCGAATATGCATTTGTTACAATAACAAGATGATTTGCAGTCACTTTTCCTTCCTGTGTCTCAATTACAACCTTTTTCTTTGGTGTTTTCACTATCCTGATAGCTTCTGAATTTTCATAGATAGTTCCACCAAGTTTTTCTACTGCATCTGCTAATCCAAGTACGTAGTTAAATGGGTGGTAAGAAGCGCTGTTTTCATCGATACAGCCTCCATGGTAAAAATCTGTCTTCAACTCATTTTTTAATTCCTCTTTTTCCACCACATGAACGTGATACTTAAAATCCCGTCGGAGAACTTCCTGCTCCTCTTTAATCCAATCGAGATGGGCAGGTTTATAGGCAGCATATAGATGACCTGTTCGTTTGAATGAGCAGGAGATATCATTTTCAGTTATTATTTTTTCGATTAAATCAATTGAGTCTAAAGACATTTGTAACATTTGTTGTGCAGTCTTCAATCCCTTTTTCTTAGCTAAGGAGCTCATCGAATCTACAAACCCTGTTAAAATTTGTCCCCCATTTCGACCACTTGCACCACTGCCAATATAGTTTTTTTCAAGGACAATTGTTTTGCACTTTTTTTGTTGCAAATGATATGCTGCAGAAAGCCCTGTAAATCCACCTCCAACAATTACAACGTCACATTCCTCATGCTCTTTAAGTCTTTGACGGCATTTGGAGAGATTAGCCGTTGCTTCCCACATGGATTTAGTCTCCATAACCCTTCACCCCTTTGTTGAACAAATAGAATCAAAACACTTTCTCATCTTTTGAAAACTTTAAAAAGACAAATACAAAGAGAAGTACTATCAACATGATTAAGATTGAAACCGCAGAACCTAGCTGCCAGTTCATATTGACTTGGAAGTCATCTCTTATAATATTTCCAATCATAATCTCTCGACTTCCTCCCAATAAGTCTGGAATGACAAATATCCCGAGAGCAGGAATAAAAGTAATAAAGCAGCCGGCTAATATCCCAGGCATAGTTAAAGGGATTGTCACTTTTAAAAAGGCCTTAAAGGGGGATGCACCTAAGTCCTCTGCAGCCTCAAGATAGGTTCTGTCTAGCTTCTCTATTGACGTATACAGCGGCAAAACCATGAACGGCAAAAATCCGTAAATTAAACCTATTAAAATGGCAAAAGGAGTATAAAGCATTGGAATTGGTCCTTCAATTAGACCCATTGCTTGTAGGAAAGAATTGATTACCCCATCATTACGTAATAAAATTACCCAAGCGTAAGTCCGAACTAACAAATTCGTCCAAAATGGAATAATCACTAAGAATAATAAAAAGTTCTTGTACTTTTTTGTGTGAGATAGAAAGTATGCAAATGGGTATCCAATCAATAGGCAGACAATTGTCACATAGAATGCCCATACAACTGAACGCCAGAAAATCGTTCGATATAAGGAATCTATCGCTTCCTTATAAGAACTAAGTGAAAATTCATAAATAATGCCTCCATATCCATCAGTGGTAGAAAAGCTAATAACCAAAATCATAATGATAGGAATGATAAGAAAAATAATAAATAGCAATAGACTTGGTATTATAAGCATTGTTGCTATTCGTTTGCTCTCTGTCATTCAATCACACTCCTTCTTACTTACCCGATTTTCCTAAGGACCCTCTCCACTTCTCTCCTAAAAAAACAAGAATAATCGTAACGAGAATCATAACAGTTGATAATGCATTGATCTCTGGTGTAACCCCAGTCCGAACCATCGAGTAAATCATGACAGGGAGTGTACTTGAGCCAGGTCCAGTTGTAAAAAAGGCAATTACAAATTCATCCATAGAAATCGTGAAACTAAGTAGAGCACCGGCTAATAAACTTGGAAAAATGAGTGGTAAAGTTATCTGACTAAAGGTTTGCCATCCATTTGCTCCTAAATCTCTTGCTGCTTCCTCTAAAGAACGATCGAATCCATGAAGCCTTGCAAGCACCAATAAAGTGACAAACGAAGTTGTCAGGACAACATGCCCCGGTATAACAGTTCCTAATCCTAAGGTAATTTTAAATCTTGCAAACAATGCCAGTAATGAGACGCCTATAATAATCGGTGGAATCACAATCGGAATATAAAAAAGCAAATCTATAAATTTTTTTCCTGGAAAGTTATATCGATTAAGAGCAAGTGCAGCTGCTGTTCCAATTAATAAAGAAAATAGTGTAGAGAAAAGAGCAACGATTATACTATTTTTCAAAGCAGACAAAATCGCTTGATTATGTACTAGCTTTACATACCAATCAAATGTAAACCCCTGCCAAACTGTACTGATTTCAGAGTTATTAAATGAATAGCCCATTAAAACGATAATGGGGATGTAAAAAAACAGGAAAACAAGTATTGTCCAAACAAACAAGATTCTACGTGTATTTTTCCTCAATATATCCCCCCCTTTATAAGTGGAAAGAGAAAGTGGCTACAAGCCACCTTCTACTACATTCCTACTGCCCAATAACCTCACGCCAGATACGATCAACTTTTGGTAAGTCTGGTCCAAGGTCTTCAAACCATTCGGCATTTTTAAGTGCCTCATCCGGTGGATAAGAAGCCGGGTTATTTTTCTGATCATCAGACATTAATTCCACTGCCTTGCTATTTGGGTTACTATACGGAATTTCGTCTGTAAGCAATTTACTTACTTCAGGCTCCAATAGATAATTAATAAATACTTCGGCCGTATATTTATTTTCACTTATCTTTGGTATGGCTAAGTTATCCATCCAAAGAACTCCCCCCTCAGCCGGAAGGATAAAATCTAAATCCTTATTTGTTTGCATGGACTTAGCAACTGCTCCTGAGTAAGCAGCGGCTATCCACACCTGATCGCCCGCTAAATCATCTGAAGGTTCACTGTCGTATAAGAAGACGTTTGGATCTAACTCCTCTAAAGCCGCTTTCGCCTTTGCTAAACTCTCATCACTTGCATCATTGACACTTAAACCTTCTTTCTGTAATGCTATAGCTACTGCCTCCCTACCAACGTCGGATAAGAGAACATGGCCGGCATAATCAGGATTCCAAAGATCTTTCCATCCAGTGACATTGGAGGTCTTTGCTTTATTAAAAGCTATACCGATACTTCCATATAAATATGGAACAGTATATTTATTTCCCGGATCGAAATCTCTCTCATGAAATGGCTCCGCAATATTTTTGAAGTTTGGGATATTGTCCATGTTTAACTCAGCTAATAAGTCCTGACTTATCATTCGGGCTGCTATATAATCTGTAGGAACTACAATATCGTACTTTACAGCTCCACTTTTTAGCTTTGTAAGCATTTCCGCATTCGAGCTATAGGGATCATATATAATGTCCACTCCATATTTTTCCTCAAATCCTTTAATTACCGAATCAGGTAAATAGTCACCCCAGTTAAACACTTTTAATTCTTTTGCTAGTTTCTGCTCATCATCCTCATTATTAGATTGATTTGATGAGGAATCCGAAGCGCATGCTACAAGACTCATCGTTAAAATAAGTGAAAGTAAGATTGCAGCCCATTTTTTCATTCTCTTCTACCCCCTTTTATTATCAAACAACTAAACTATTTAAACTTTAATGCAAGTTATGTACCAAGTTAGGCTATTTTTAACTACGAATAAAATTTTTTATTATTAAGAGCACTATACATGTCATTCATGTTTACATGTTGATTGTCTGTGGATTATGCAAAAATGAATAAGTTATTCACAGGTGCATATCTATATTTTCTGTTTATTTTTATTTTTAAATATATTCTGTATATTATTTTTGGAATGAAACTTGCAATATTAAAATAGTAGTGATTTTTTGTAGGAGGGATTGAAGATGTATAAAGAGGATTTGCCTACGAATAAGCAAGTACCAATTCAAACGAATCAGACTAAAAAGAGGAAGATAAAAAGTGCAGGACCTATTTGGATGGTTTCACCAGTAGCACTATGGATGCTCGCATTCTTGTTTATTCCCATACTCTTAATTTTACTCGTAAGCTTTATGTCGAGGGGTACTTATGGTGGAATAGAATATATTTTCACAATACAAAATTATGCTCGTTTTTTTGATAGCTTATATTTGGATATTCTCCTCATGTCGATATTGTTAGCAACTGCTACAACAGTCATTTGTATCATTTTTGGATATCCTTTTGCCTATATCATTGCGCGTTCCTCTCCTAAATATCGCACGCTTTTATTGTTTCTCGTCATCATTCCATTTTGGACGAACTCATTAATTCGTACATATGCATGGATCATTTTATTACGTACTGAAGGAGTAATTAACCATCTCTTGATGGGACTAGGAATTATTTCAGAACCACTAGGCTTACTTTATAACAATGGAGCTATTTTAGTAGGACTTGTGTATACCTTGTTTCCGTTCATGGTGCTACCTCTATATGCTTCAATCGAAAAACTAGATAAGTCTTATCTAGAGGCTGCTAGTGATTTAGGTGCAAAGGGTTGGCAGACATTTTTAAAAATAACCCTCCCCCTAACGATGCCCGGGATAGTCGCTGGTTCATTACTAGTATTTATACCTACATTGGGGCTATTTTTTATACCGGATTTAATGGGTGGGGCAAAAACAATGATGATTGGAAACCTAATAAAAAATCAATTTCTTACTGCAAGGGATTGGCCGTTTGGGGCAGCTTCGTCCATTATTTTAGTTATTTTAACAATGATACTAATCTTTGTTTACCTACGTATATCAAAAGGAAATAAAGATGACTTGGGGGTGATGTAGATGAGTTCTAGATTATCAAAATGGTCTTCTATACTATATGGAGCTATCATTTATTCCTTTTTATATGTACCTATTTTGATACTAATCTTATTTTCCTTCAACAAGTCTAAACTTAACGCCGTGTGGACAGGATTTACGTTTGATTGGTACGCGAAGCTATGGACCAACACTGAAGTACTTGAAGCCGCCAAAATTACAATTATTGTTTCAATTGTTTCTACCATTGCATCAACTATACTAGGTACTCTCGTATCTGTAGGTATGTATAAATACCATTTCAAAGGTAAATCTGCACTTGATGGAATGTTATACATTCCCTTAGTCATGTCAGAGATTGTAATGGGTATTGCCCTCCTTGCCTTCTTCTCTATGGTGAAAATGCCATTAGGAATATGGACATTAATAATTTCGCATATCACTTTTTGTATACCATATGTTGTTGTGGTGGTTCGTGCACGTCTCAAAGGGTTTGATCGTTCTGTTGAAGAGGCCGCAATGGATCTAGGGGCAAGTGAGTGGCAAACCTTTCGACTGATAACTTTACCTATTATTGGACCAGCAATCGTTGCCAGCGCACTGCTTTCCTTTACGATTTCTCTTGATGATGTGATTGTTAGCTTTTTTGTTGCTGGTCCTGGCAGCACTACGTTACCATTACAAATTTTTTCAATGGTACGCTATGGTGTAACACCTGAAATAAACGCCCTTTCAACCTTAATGCTAGTCGTAACACTTATAGCAGTTATTGCCGGTGAGCGTCTACTGATGAAGAAAAATGGATAATAATAATCTTGTAATCGGTATATTTTTCCATATAATAGAAAGTATATAAGGTCATGAAGAAGCTTTGCTATGGCTGAGCTTTGAAGAGGCTTTTGAAAGGAGTGGTAAGATTGATTCTTTCAATTATTGCCTACTTAGCACTTTTTTTATCATTAGTTACAACTATTTGTGCTCTAAAAGGAGATCACAATTATTATTGGCTAGCAGCAATTTCTATCTATATTTTTAGCGTTCTCGGTGCCTTTTCGGTAGGACAAGTGACTGTAGGACTGACCTTTATCTTTCTAATTCTGGCAATAGGATATAGCCTAAAATGGATTAAGACTAAGTTTCATGCTATACTCGGTCTTGGAATCGGAGTAGGTGTTGCCTATGCTCTAGTAGTTTTTGTGGATGATGCATATCTCTTTTTCCCATTAACCTTCTTCACTTAACCTATTAAATAATAAAATATCGGTTATTGAAGAGCATTAAAGCATAGAATTAACTAACAGAGACATTTCAGCAGGACGTTTCTTTCTTAGTCTTTGTTAGTTCAAAGAGCCGCAGTTGCACTTATATAGATAAAAAAAGAGCCTGGGTAACCAAGCTCTTTTACTTATTCTTTATTCTTTCATGACAACTCCATGTTCAATGCCCCAAGTTAAATAAATGTCTTTGTTTATGTAGTCACTTACTTGAGTTTTACCCGCTTGTTCATTGACAACGACTTCCTTCCCATTGTCGAGTAACACAACCATTTTTGACACTGAACCAACATATATCATCTCTTTTATTCTACCTTTTAGAGTAACAATACTTGGTTCATTGATTTCATTTGCAACAATATTTATCCGTTCAGGTCGAATCGTTACATACACCTTTTCCCCTATTTGTAAGCCCTCATTCTTTACTTGAATTTCTCTACCACCTAGATTTAATAAGGCAAATTGATCTTTAAGCGTTGTTATATTACCTTCAAATAAATTCGTCTCTCCTATAAAATCTGCTACAAATTTTGTTTGTGGTTTTTCATAGATTTCCACTGGATTGCCAATTTGCTCAACAAACCCGTTATTCATAACAGCAATTCGATCTGACATGGTTAATGCTTCTTCTTGATCATGAGTTACGTAGATAAAGGTGATTTTAAGCTGCTGTTGAAGGTGCTTGAGTTCTACCTGCATCTGCTTACGAAGCTTCAAATCAAGAGCTCCTAATGGTTCGTCTAACAAAATCACCTTCGGATTGTTAATCAACGCACGTGCAATCGCAATTCGTTGCTTTTGACCACCGCTAAGCTGAGCAGGAGTTCTATTTTCATACCCTTGTAATCTAACAAGTTCAAGCATTTTCGTTACCTTTTCTTTGATTACATTTTTATCTACTCGGCGCATCTTTAATCCGAATGCTACATTATCATAGATATTCATATGTGGAAATAGCGCATAGCTTTGAAACACTGTGTTTACATTTCGTTTATTTGCAGGAGTTCCGTCAACGCGCTTGCCATCTAATAGAATGTTCCCCTCTGTTGGCTGCTCAAAGCCGGCAATCATCCGGAGGGTCGTTGTTTTTCCACAGCCACTAGGTCCAAGTAGTGTTAAAAACTCTCCTTCTCTCACGTCCAATGATACGTTTTGGACAACCTTTGTATCACCAAATTGCTTTGTTATGTTCTTTAATTCAACCATGTTTGCTGTCATTACATTATCTTCCCCCTTTAATATAAGGTCCTTTTCCTTTTTAATTATGCAAAAAACATGCCAAATCACGGTGGAGTTTAAGCTAATAAAAAAATGGTGAACTTACATTAGAAGTCCACCATTGAATCCTTAATTGCCTGCTTTTAATTCACTATAAATTCGATCATATATTTGAGTTGCTTCCCCTATGTCAAGTGCCTGTTGTACGTTATTTACTTGATCAAGGTCTGGATAAACAACCTTATTATTCTTTAAATCCTCAGGAAGTAATTTGTATGCTTCTATATTTGGATTTCCATAAGGATATGTTGTTGAAATTTGTTTGCTAATTTCAGGTCGAAGTAGGAAATCAATAAACTTTTCTGCATTTTCAAGATGTGGAGCCGATTTTAGGATAACAAAATTATCATTGAAAACTATTAGACCTTCTTCAGGAATAATTGGAACAATAGCTGGATTTTCTTTTTGGGCATTAAATACTTCAGCCGTCCAAGCCATTCCAGCTGCTACCTCCCCTGTTATCATCATTGTTTTCGGTTCTGTGTTAAATGCCTTTATATTCGGGAGAAGCTCAACAAGCTTTTCTTTCGCCTCTTCCAATTCCTCCTCGTCAGTTGAATTAATGGAATAGCCAAGCATTTGTAGAGCTAATCCAATAACTCCTCGTTGGTCATCGGGTAAAACAACATTGTCTTTTAATTCCGGTCTAAAGAGATCCTTATACCCCTTAATTTCAAAATCAACTAGTTCTGTATTTTGAAATAAAACTCCTGATCCCCATAAATATGGAATAAAGAAATGTCCCTCCTTGTCAAAATCTGCTGTTGTAAATTGAGGATCTAAATTTTTTACATTTGGGATATTCTCTTTATTGATTTTTTGAATTAAACCCTCCTTTACTAAGATGTCCACGAAAAATGTAGTAGCTACAGCGATGTCATATTGTGTATTTCCTGCTTGCAATTTCGCCATCATTTCCTCGTTACTTGAGTACGTATCATAATTAACCTTAATCCCCGTTTCTTCTTCAAAAGCATGTATGACTTCCTCTGGTAAGTATTCCGCCCAATTAAATAGATTTAATACCTTTTCATCTGAACTCTTCGAGCCTCCAGCTTCATCACCACCACAAGCTGACAATATATAGAAGAATGCAAATACACATGCCAATAACATTACCTTCATTATTTTATTCATCGGTTGGCACCTTCCATCTCTTCTTTTGGATTACGTTCATATACTACCTTTCCATCCATTAGCGTCATTTGGACTTTAGCTTCTAATATTTCACTAGGGTCCACTGCAAATAAATCTCGATCGAGAATCACAATATCTGCTTTTTTACCTACCTCCAAAGTTCCTAAGTCATCCTCACGGAAATTTCCATAGGCAGGGCCCCTTGTATAAAAAAGTAAAGCTTCTGCAAGAGATATTTTTTCTTCTGGGTTCCACCCCTCTTCTGGTGTTCCATCTGCGTGTCTTCTTGTTACAGCTCGGTAAATTTCAAGCATCGGATTAATATCAACAACTGGATAATCACTTCCAAAAACAATTTGTGCACCGTTTCGTTTAAGCGTTCCAATCGGCCACATATAACGAGAACGTTCAATTCCTAGACGTTCAAGATATGTATGCTCCTCCATTGATTCTCCACTCATATGCTCGGGCTGAATAGACGCGATTACTTGAAGCACCTCAAACCGCTTGATATCATCAGGGTGAATAACCTCAATATGCTCGATTGTATGTCTTGAGTCCCTTTTTCCATTTTGCTTTTGTGCCTCTTCAAAACAATCAAGGCCAAATCGAACAGCTCCATCCCCACATGCATGTAGTCGAATACGGAAGCCTTGTTTATCTGCTTCCTTTATCCACTTCCTATATGTTTCTTCTTCGAATAAAATTCCCCCCCTTGTTTCCGGACGGTCCGTATATGGCTCGATTAAATAACCAGTATACGTAATCGGAACACCATCGATAAATTGTTTTAACCCAGAAAATTGTAATTTATCAGATTGATAGAGTTCCCGATATGATTTCGCCTTAGACAGATCACCATCTAACACTGATAAAAAATGAATTCTAATTGTTAATTTTCCTTCTTTTTCATATGTAGCATAAAAGGAAGGATTCCCCAATTCAAACCCAGGCAGTGGAAGCATATCACTTACTGAAGTAATTCCAAAGGATGCTGCCTTTTTTAAAAATGAATCTACCATTCTTCGCTGTTTATCCTCTGGGAATTGAAATGCTGCGGTGGCGAGCTTTACGGCTGTTTCATATAAAAAACCTGTAGGTTCTCCATGCTCATCTTTTTCAATCAAACCAAAAGGCGGATCCTGTGTATCTTTTGTTATGTTAAGAACTCTTAGAGCTTCCGTATTCACCCATGCACTATGAGCTTCTTCGTTTAAAAGTAATACCGGTCGATCAGGGATTAGTTTATCCAATGAATAACGAGTTGGGGTCTTTTTCCCTGGCCATCGAACATGATGCCATCCAAACCCTAGGACCCATTTGTCATTTGGATTTTCCTGTGCAAATTGATAGATTTTTTGAGCAGCCTCTTCCTCTGAATAACAATCAGTAAGAGTAATATGTTCACTAAACATACTTCCTAACATGAGATGGAGGTGAAAATCATGAAATCCTGGTAGAACAAGTCTATCTATTGCATCAATTACCTCTGTATGCGGACCAATATAATTGTCTACCCCCTCTATGTTGCAAATCGCAAGTATTCTATCGTTTTTTACTACTATTGCCCCATTTGTAGGGCTGTGCCCATTCCCTGTAAAAATTGAATTCCCTTTAATAATAATATCCGCGTACGACATACGAGCTCCCCCTCTAAAAATACAACTAATGACAATTATTAGAATTCTCCATTTAAAATTAGAACAGATATCTAACTAAATATGCAATTAATATGCCAATAATGGGAAAACAGTTAGGTAATACAAAATAACTGATTCGTAGATTAATAGTTTGTACCTTGGGTTCGCTAGCTGAAGAATAAATTCATTCAATTGATTATTTAATCGAGTAGGAGGGGATGACTAATCCCCGACCTCTCACACCACCGTACGTACCGTTCGGTATACGGCGGTTCAAT
>JBLKRX010000019.1:0-97049 GCA_047608075.1 Ferdinandcohnia humi | reverse complement strand
ACCGCCGTATACGGATCCGTACGTACGGTGGTGTGAGAGGTCGGATAGTCAATCAATGATTATCCTCCTACTCGATATTTTGGCTGTTTTCGCAAACTTTGTTGCTTTTTACGGTTATTTAAAAGCTTATATTAAGCTGGCAGTGATGTATTCAGAAGGGTGAATGTAGCGATTGGCACGAGACTCCTCGAAAATGCATTCGTATTTTCTTCGTGCGTGGGTTCTTTCAAGGATGTCCCTCAATGTCCTGTGGGAAAAGCGTCCAGGTGAGACCCTATCGGAGCCCAGCTCACAAGGCTCACTGACCGCCCGCGGAAAGCGAGTGTCAGGAGCAGAGATCACCAAACCTTGTACTATGTACCTCATTGGAAAAAGAAAATAGCAACAATCTTTTAGAAAAGAGTCTTTATTTTTTACATTTTCATAAAGAGAAGTGGGAATGGATATAGGAGAAGCAAGTATAGCCATAGAAGGGAAGATAGGTATGTTTTCATTGCGTGGGGATGCACATAAAATCTATGTGCAGCTAAAAAATGCAGTTGCTAATGACCAAACCTTGCAGCAGATTAAAGCTCTGGAAGAAGTTCATAACATCCAATGTTTTTACAAAAGTATAGAAACCAATAACTTGAAAATTATTTACTACCGAATGCTAAAAGAAAAGAATGGTTCAGGAATTATATTAATTTTTGTAACGGCAGTACCATGGTTTTTATTTTTGTTTTCTAGTAAATTGGAAAAGTTTTTGTTTGAAGAAGGAAGCCTTCATTGGCTAGCGTTTGGAATAATTTATATTAGTATTCTTTTCATAAGTGTCATTCTTCAATTTCGTGAGAAAGCGTGGACTTCTTTCCATGTGGAAATAATCAAAGATATATTAGATGAGAGGAAAGAAATCTAAAGCTGGGCATCAGAATACCCAGCTTTTGTAAGTTAATATAGCAGTTGTATGATTGTAAGAGTAATGATCCCCATTATAATAGATGAAAGCAACCCAACTACTAATGGTCGTAGACCAACTGTAATAATCTTTTTAAAATCAGTACCAAGTCCCACGCTGGCCATAACCATCAGGATCAGAAATTTAGCAATACCGTCAGTTAACGAGATGATAGATGCCGGAAGTGTAAAAATTGTGTTCACTGCAACAGCTCCAGCGAAAAATAGAATGAAGATAGGGAAGACATTACTAACTCTTACTCTATTCGTTGTACTACCTTTTGACTTGAACGATATATAAATAGAAAGAAGTAAAGCAACTGGGACAAGCATGAGTGTACGAATTAGTTTAATTACAACTGAAGTATCACCAGCAGGATTACTAAAACTATAGCCCGCAGCTACAACAGAGGAAGTATCATGAATTGCGATACCTGCCCATAATCCAAAGGTTTCTCCTGACATGGAAAAAAGCTGCCCAAGCAGTGGGTAAATTAAAACAGCCAAGACATTAAAAGCGAATATAGTATTGATGGCATAAGCGGTTTCTTCCTCTTTCGCTTTTACAATCGGACTAGATGTAACAATTGCAGTGGCGCCACATATAGCAGTTCCAAGTGATACTAAAACTGGTATGTTTCCAGTAAGTTTGAAAAGCTTTGCTAGTAAAAACGTAAATAGAATTCCAGATATGACAGAAGTCATAACTAAAATAACGGCTTCATAACCAAGTTTAAAGATACTTGAATAACTAAGGCCAAAGCCGAGTAAGACAATTGCTAGCTTTAACAAAATCTTAAGTGTATAAGAGACACCCTCGCTGAATACTGTAGGAACTCCAAGAAAGTTGCGGACAAGAATTCCTATGACAATTGCAATTACCGCTTCACCGATTAAAGGAAAATCTTTTCCTAAGGAGTTAGCTAAAACACCAATGATAAAAACGAGAGCAACTCCTGGTAACTTATTTTTTATGGATAAAAATGATTCCGTAGATTCTACTTTCTTTATAAATGAAGACTGATGCACTTCTAAATTTGTATTACTCATACTATCATTCCTTTAATAATCTAAGATTCATATACTCATAGTAACATATATCCTACTTGAATAATTATTTTTTGAGGGTGATAACTCGTATGGAGCTATCCCTTTTTCCTAAATTTAAAATGTATATTATTTTTTACACTGTTCAAGGAAATAGACACACTTACACAGGGGTGTCTATTTTTCTTAACATACTGCTGAAAGGAACAATTCAAATAAAGTATGGCACGGTACTTGCAAGAGTAATAGTTAGATGAAGGTATACAATCATATCTTCCTACTATTTACAAGTTGAAAGGGGAATATTAAAATGGCTAGATTTTCAGGTGTATATGTTGCAATTGTTACTCCATTTACCGAATCGTATGAGGTTGATTACAACAAATTAACTGAGTTGTGTAATTGGTTAATTGATGAGGGTGTAGACGGCTTGGTACCATCTGGTTCTCTAGGGGAGTACGCTACATTAACAGTTGAGGAACGAGCGAAAATTATTGATACAGTAATTAAAGCTGCCGATGGTCGTGTTCCTGTTGTGGTAGGAACAGGTGCGCCTTCAACACAGCAAGCTGTAAAATGGGCAAGCTATGCAAAAGAAAAGGGAGCGGCTGGGATCATGGCACTTCCTCCAATTAACTATAGACCGTTATTAAATGAGGTTATTGCTCATTATGAGGCTTTAAATGAGGTAGGTATTCCGATTATTGCATATAACAATCCATTGGATTATCCAGTTGATCTTACCCCGGATGTGCTTGAAACACTTTCAAAACTAGACAATGTAGTAGCGGTTAAGGAGTTTTCTGGTGATATTCGTCGAGTTTCTAGTATTCTAAATCAAACAGATTTAGAGGTTATGATTGGGGTAGATGATCTTGCACTTGAAGGGCCTTTAATGGGTGCGACTGGTTGGATTGCAGGTGTTCCAAATGCCCTACCAAAGGAATGTGGCCAACTCTTTCAATTAGCAAGAGAGGGAGAGATAGAAGAAGCAAAAAAATTGTATAATCGTTTACTTCCTCTCTTCCATTATGATGCAAATCCACAATTGGTTCAGTCTATCAAATACATGATGGAACTAGCAAATATGAATGTGGGACCAACTCGTCCGCCGAGATTACCATTAACAAATGAAGTGTATGAAGATATTAAAAAGGCATATGAACTGGCGGTCAACCCAGTACATCAATAATTACTATGCGAGGATGCTCAAAAAGTCACCAAATGATAAGCTTTGAATCTCGGCGTATTGTAAATCAAGTTAGAAAAAATACCTAGTGTATATGTGCTTGCGTCTACTAGACTATTCAAGGAGGTAAATTCCTCAGCACAAGGTAGCGAAGAAGTAATCTAAACGACAGCCTCGCTCTGTTCCTCAAGGCAGTCGTTCCTTGATCTTCGTGCTTCTGATTCGTCGACTTTTTGAACACGTACTATACGAAAGAAGGTGTGTGAAAATCGAAACAACAAACTGGATATCAGGTGAGAGTGTTGCAGTTAGGGATAAAGGACAGATCGTCTATAACCCTTCTAATCTAGAAGAAGAAGTTGGAGTCATCCATTATTCAGATCGATCTCATGTTATGCAAGCTGAGGAGGCTGCAAAACAAGGCTTCAGAACCTGGTCAAAGCTGACTGGGTCTACTCGTGCTAGTTATTTATATCAGATGGCTAATGTGTTAGAAAAAAGTCAATCGGACTTAGCGACATTAGCAAGTCGAGAAATGGGAAAACCTATCACAGAGATGATGGGTGAGGTAATGAGAGCCGTTCATTTATTACGATATTATGCAGCAGAAGGGGTTCGCTCGAATGGGGAGCATATTCCAGCAAGCGATGTACATGTTATCCAATACTCAATTAGGGTTCCACTTGGAGTTGTTGGTGTTATTACTCCTTGGAATTTCCCTGTTGCAATCCCAATCTGGAAGATCGCCCCGGCTCTTATTTGTGGAAATACGGTTATTTGGAAACCAGCAGACAATGCTGCATTAACAGCATCAAAAATGATGGAGCTTTTCCGGGAAGTGAATCTTCCAGAAGGTGTTCTTAATTTGGTTATAGGTAAAGGGAGTGTCATAGGTGACTTTCTTCTTAATGAGGTAGATTTTCAAGCAGTAAGCTTTACGGGATCTTCAACAACAGGAGCTCATGTTGCTTCCATTTGTGCGAAACGAAACATAAAGTACCAAACTGAAATGGGTGGAAAAAATGCAGCCATTGTTCTAAATGATGCTGATTTAGATAAAACAATCCCGATTGTTTTAAGTGGTGCGTTCCGGTCTGCTGGTCAAAAGTGTACAGCAACGAGCCGTATTATAGTGGAAGATGGGATTTACGAATCCTTTGCATCAAAATTGAGCGTAGCTGTTTCGAATTTAAAAGCCGTACAATCATTAGATCCAACTGCTTATCTTGGGCCAGTGGCATCAAAATCCCAATTTGAAACGGTATCCCAATATGAGAAGTTAGCTTTCAACGATGCTACTCTTGTAGCAGAAGGAGAAATCGAGGCGAATACTGAAGGATATTATATTAAGCCTTTAGTTGTTTCAGGTATTCAGACGGACCATCCTTTGGTGCAGGAAGAGATCTTTGGCCCAGTTTCTGTATTACTGAGAGCTAATAACTTTGATGAAGCCATACAACTAAGTAATGAGACAATTTATGGATTAAGTGCAGCTATTTTTACAAACAATTTATCAAAAGCACATCGCTTTCTAGAAGAAGCACAAGCTGGAATGGTGAGGGTTAACCAAGAAACAGCTGGGGTTGAATATCAGGCACCCTTTGGTGGTATGAAGCAATCAAGCTCACACACTCGAGAGCAAGGGCAGGCGGCACTTGCATTTTACACAACTGTTAAAACATGTGCGATTAAACATACATTTTAACTTATTCAGAAATACTCCAAAGGTATTGGATAAAATTATCCAATGCCTTTTTAAAAGAGAACACTCTAGAACAAGTGAGGAGAATAACATGGAATTTAATCAGTATTTTACTACAATTGATGTTCATACAGCTGGGGAACCTCTTCGAATTATAACTGGTGGAATACCTCCAATACCGGGAGACACAATATTAGAAAAACGGGCTTACTTCCGAAAAAACCTGGACCATTTACGGGAAGTATTAATGTATGAACCTCGTGGACATGAAGGGATGTATGGATGTATTATTACAGAGCCCGTTAGTCAAAATGCACATTTTGGAGTTTTATTTATGCATAATGAAGGATTAAGTACGATGTGTGGGCATGGCATAATCGCAGCCGTGACAACTGTAATCGAAACAGGACTGTTTCAATTTCAAGAAAATGAAAAAATTATCATTGACAGTCCAGCAGGACAAATCTTGGCTTATGCCCAGTGTGAGGGAACGAAAGTAAAGTCTGTAACCTTTGAAAATGTTCCTTCATTTGTATATGAGTCTAAGGTTTCCGTACAAGTAGGGGAAGTCGATTGTAGTGTTGATATTGTTTTTGGCGGTGCTTTCTATGCAATTGTAAATGCAAGTGACCTTGGTGTGAAGGTAGAGATTCCGCAGCTTTCAAACCTAAAGAAAATAGGGCGTACAATTAAGGAGCAAATAGAAGAAAAAATGAAAGTCCAGCATCCATTTGAAAAAGATTTACATGGAATATATGGAGTAATCATCTCCGACCATCCAGAGAAAGAAGACTCTCATTTACGAAATGTTACGGTATTTGCGGAAGAACAAATTGATCGCTCTCCCTGTGGAACAGGTACATCCGGACGTGTCGCTGCACTCTATCATCACGGAAAGTTAGGTATAGGGGAAAAATTTGTTCACGAGAGTATAATAGGGAGTCAATTTACAGCTGAAATTCTCTCGTCAACTAAAGTAGGTAATTATGAAGCTGTCATACCACTGATTACAGGGAGTGCTTTTATTACAGGGTTTCAACAATTTGTTGTTGACCCTTCGGATCCTTTAAAAAAGGGATTCCTAATAAGATAGATAAAAAGCTGAAAACTCGCCTTACGAAAAGGCGAGTTGTTTTCTATTGAAAATATCGTTTTTTCTAAAAAAATTTGAAGTGAATAATCCTCATTGCTCCAGTAAGACCACCACTAAGTGTACCAATTTGGCCAACAGCATCATAACATCCTACTCATAGAAATACAATGTCTTCCTAATGGTTTTCAACAAAAATATCCCAAACGTGAATCTTACTTTAATTCTTATAATATACTCCTGTCTCGTACCTTTATCAACAGAATGTAAAAAACAACGGTGTACTTTAACACTGCTAAAGTTATCAATATAAAAATAACCGCTACAAACACGTCTCCTTTTTTCGTTATGAACTCTTTTCAACTTGTATAAATTCCTGCCAATACTGCTGTATCTTTCTACGTCCTTCTGCAATGTTAGGATGAAATTGAATGGTTACATTGTTTCGTGTACTGTGGACATCTTCAATGGCTGATTGACGAAGACTATTTACTTCTTTCAAACCAGTCTGCTGCACAATTGAATATCCGGCAACAACGCCTTGCTTCATGGCTATCTTTGCACTTTCAATACCTGTAATATTACCAGCCACAAAGAGCCCATCTACTGGGGTTTCCATACATTCATTATGTAATGGTATATGTCCTCCAAGTTCTTTCACATAGTGGAATGGGCACCCAGAAACGGCAGCAAGTTCAGCAAGTGGGTATAATCCACCTGCAATACATACAAAGTCGACTGGAATCACGGTTTCAGTTCCTTCAATTGGCTCACCTTGTGCTGTTATCGATACAACCTCAACACCCTCGACATGTCCTTGACCAATGATTCGAGTTGCAGCCTTTCGAATATGAACTGGAATTCCCCACACTTTAACTCCAGTTTTAGGATAAAATGTTACTCCCACACTTTTCATCCAGTTTGGTTTCATTAAACGACTCCCTAGCCTTATGAGAGGAGAAGGCGCTAGGTGTGAAACACGTAATAAGGACTCAAAGACTTTTTCAGGATGTCCACTATCCCTTGATAATGTGTGTAATGGTGGAAGTACCATTGATGAGATTGAAATGCCTGCTAATTGAAGCTCACGAGCAATTGCTGTGCCTAGAATATTTACCCCAATAATTATACCTTTACTTCCGACTTTTACTCGATGAACATTTGTCATAACCTGTGCGGCTCCAATTGACATCACACCAGGAAGTGTCCAGCCAGGGATTGGTGTAGGTTGTTCTGCTGATCCTGTAGCAAGCAAGACTCTTGGTGTTTCAATTGTCTCGTTACTCGTGTGAATGACCCAACCTGTATTTTCTTTCTCGAGATGATGAACGGGTGTACCACAATTAATTCGTACTCCTAGTTCAATGGCCTTTTGTAACAGAGCCTTCGCTTCTTCAATTCCGTTCCACCATTCTCCATTTCGTTCTTGATGTAGTTGACCAAGCAGTCTTCCACCAGGCTTTATAAATTCATCAATAACTCTTACCTTAAGACCATTTTCCGCGCATGTTATAGCTGCAGACAAGCCAGCTGGACCAGCTCCAATGATGACAACATCACTCATTACCTGTCACCTTCTTTTTCAATGGTGTTGGTAACGGTTCTCCACCTGTTACATGACAACCTTCTTTAACGAGAGTTAGACAAGAACGTACTCCATTTTCACCATCAATGGAAACACGACATTCAAAGCAATGGCCAATATTGCAGTATATTCCTCTTGGAGAACCTGTCTCCTCATGATAGCGCAGAGTACGAATTCCATTTGCCAAAAGGGCAGCTGCAATTGTTTCACCTTCATAAGCCACAACTAGTTGTTTGTTAAAAGTAAACGTAATTTCACTTCGATCCTGAAGGTAACCTAAGACGGGATGATGTAGAATGCGATTTTTACTCATTTTCCACCTCCAAAGCTACCAAAGGTTATTGGTCGGACTGGTGGCTGGTATTTTAACTGTATCTGCTGAGGCGTTTCTTCTCCCGTATGTTCGGATATGATTGCATCTATCATATTCCGGCAAGTACGCCCACCACAATAGCCCATTCCAGCTCTTGTGCGAAGCTTAGTTTCTCTAGACGAGCAATTATATGTTTGAACCGTATCAACGATATCATGATAAGTTACTTCTTCACATCTGCAGATAATCATCACATAGCCTCCTAGAATAAATGCTTTCCTATATACTAATTGCAAATTATATGCCAACTTAGTTAGATACTAATGTGAAGTTTTTTAATTCTGTTATATAAGGTTGCCCTCGTTATTCCAAGCCGTTTTGCACAAGCAAGTTTATTTCCTTTTTCAAGTTTTAAGGCATCGAGAATAATCTTTCGTTCATATTTTTTAAGTTCATCGGTTAGTAATCCTATATCATGAGTTTCATCATCAATGATTTCCTGTTGTGGAAAAATCTTAGGAGCTTGATGAGTAAATGGAAGATCCTCTACCTTAATTGTTCCATCAGTTGCAAAAACAACTAATCTTTCAATTACATTTCGAAGCTCGCGTATATTTCCAGGCCACTCATATTGCAAGAGTTGATACATAACCTCTTGTGATACCCCGTGGATTGGCCGACTGTAGCGAACCGAAAACTCATATAAAAAATAATGTGTTAACTCTATAATGTCCTCTTTTCTCTCACGTAATGGTGGGATAGAAAGGTTGACCACATTGAGTCGGTAAAAGAGGTCTTCTCGGAAACGTCCTTCTTCAACTAATTTTCGTAAGTCACGATTTGTAGCCGCAATTACTCTGAAATTTGCTGAAATTTCTTTTGTACCTCCAACCGGAAAATATTTTTTCTCTTGTAAAACTCGTAAAAGTTTCACCTGCATTTCTAGCTGCATTTCTCCGATTTCATCTAAGAATAGCGTTCCACCTCTTGCAAGCTCTATTTTCCCACGCTTTCCTTTGTTATCAGCTCCAGAAAATGCACCACGTTCGTAGCCAAATAGCTCACTCTCAAAAAGGGTGGGAGGAATAGCCCCACAATTAATTGGTATAAATGGTGAATTGTGAGATTCTCTTAGCTCATGAATTGCCTTTGCAAAAAGTTCTTTACCAACACCGCTATCTCCTGAAATTAGGACAGTTGTGTCGGTTGAACTAATCTTTTTAACCAATTCGATGGTGCGTTTAATCGCAGGTGAATTACCTTTGATTGAATGAAATGGATCCTTTGCAGGGCTCAATTTAGCAACCTCTTTCTCGAGGTGGTGTACCTTTGTTGAAACATGGAAAAGCTCTTGATTTAGACGAACCTGACTCGTGATATCTGTCTCTGATACAACTGCGCCAACAATCTGATTATGTAAATATACAGGGTGAGAGTTAATCAGTACGAATAAATCTGAACGTGGCTGATGTTGATGTCGGTAAATTTTTCTACCTTCTTTTAAGGTCTTAATGATTTCAAGCATATCAATGTCAAAAAATTGAGTAATGGGTTTTCCGAGGATTTCTTCTTTTTTGATAGAAAAGATGTTTTCTGCACCTTCTGTCCAAACAAGAACTTCTCCGACCTGATTAATGACTGTTACGGATGCATCTAACGTTTGAATAACTGCATCGAAATAAGCATGTAAATATTGATATGAATTAATGAGGTGATTTGAAAGTAAAAGTCCATTTACAAAACCGATTGCTTGGCCTTCTTCATTTAAAACCATAACATTTTCAGTCTGTTTCATTTTTTCTAGAAGAGTAAAAAGGGAGTCGGTGATTGAAATTGTGGAGGTAGGCTCCCATGAATTCCAATTTGTAAAATCGCGATCTGAGAGGTAGTAAAGAGTATTGTCTTTCTCTAAAAAAACGGCTGTTTTTATAGTAAATATATTATTTCGTATATCTTCGATGTCGTCTTCCTGAAATACAAGTACAAAGTCGTTGTCCATGACTTCTGCAATGGTAGGTAGACGAAAAGCTCGCAAATGACTTCCCCTTTTATGTGTACAAAAATCTTTACAATTTAAATTTTTTATACACTTAAATGTTAAAATATATTGACTATTTTGACAATATTTTTGTAAGAAAACTTTACAAGGAATTGGCATAGTACTTGCATGTTTCCTTGTAAATACGTTTTCTCTAAAAGGGACATTTTTTATTTGTTAATTATTTGGAGGTATAACTGATGAAAAAGCATACAGACATCTTAATCATTGGAGGAGGCGTCATCGGAAGTGCTATTGCTTATTATGTTTCAAAATCAGGACTTCAGGTGACTGTTGTAGAAAGAGGGGAGCTCGTTAGTGGAACTTCCTCAAGATGTGATGGAAATATATTGGCTATAGATAAAGAGCCTGGTTTTGATAGTCAAATGTCATTAGCTAGTCAAAGATTAGTAGATGAGATAAGCAAGGAGTTAGACCATCCATTTGAATATAGAGCGCCCGGAAGTATTTTAGTTTGCGAGACAGAAGAGGAGATGGTTGCTGCAAACAAATGGGTACATCAACAGAAAAATGCGGGCCTTCCTTTTCGAATGCTAGATAGAGAGGATATTCGTCAAGAGTCCCCGTATTTTGCTGATGACCTTCTTGGAGGATTGGAATGTGCAACAGACTCGACAGTGAATCCGTATTTGTTAACCTTTTCTCTTTTTGAAGGAGCAAAGAAACAGGGTGCTAACGTTTTTACTCACACTGAGGTTAAAGCAATTCTAAAAGAAGATGGCTATTTCAAGGTAGATACTTCAAGAGGTGTTATTTATGCAGGAAAGGTTGTCAATGCTGCAGGGGTATGGGCGCCACGTATAGGTGAAATGGTAGGTTTACATATTCCTATTTATCCTAGAAAAGGCCATATTATTGTTGCTTCTAGACAGGCACCGGTTGGACTTCGGAAGGTAATGGAATTTGGATACTTAATTTCCAAGTTTGGTGGAGAAAGGATGGTGGACGCTGAAACTGAGAAATATGGTGTTGCACTGGTTTTTGAACCTACGGAAAGTCAAAACTTTTTAATTGGAAGCAGTCGGCAATTTGTAGGTTTTGAGACAAAAGTTGATATAAACGTAGTGAAATGTATTGCAAGACGTGCAATTCGTTTTTACCCAAAAATGGCAGATATGTTGTTAATTCGAACCTACGCAGGATTACGACCGTATACGGAGGACCATTTGCCAATCATATCAGAGGTAGAGTCGATTCCTAATTTTTATATTGCAGCTGGACATGAAGGTGATGGAATCAGTCTTGCCGCTATAACTGGGAAAGTTATTGATGAGCTAATAAGAGGTGTCGATACAACTATTCCGACAGAGCCTCTCAGATATGACCGATTTGAAAGGGTGGTTAAACAATGAAAACTAGTAAAGTATTCAAAACAATTGATTCACACACAGGAGGAAACCCAACAAGGACAGTTGTAAGCGGGCTCCCTAAACTAAAAGGGAAGACTATGTCAGAAAAAATGCTTGAAATGAAAAATGAACATGATTGGATTCGTAAATTACTCATGTACGAGCCTCGAGGTCATGGTGTAATGAGTGGTGCATTAATGGTGGAGCCATGTCATCCTGATGCTGATATAGGGGTAATTTATATTGAAACAGGTGGATATTTGCCGATGTGTGGTCATGATACGATCGGTTTTTGTACCGCACTTGTGGAAGTTGGGCTTATTCCAGTCAGCGAGCCTTTTACAAAGATAAATCTAGATACCCCAGCTGGGATCGTTGAGGTTGAGATTAAAGTCGAGAATGGAAAGGCGAAAGAGGTTTCATTTTGTAATATTCCTGCTTTTCTTTTGAAAAGTGAAACAGTAGAGGTAGAAGGAATCGGGAGTGTTTCTTGTGACATAGCGTATGGTGGTAATTTTTACGCCATTATCGATGCAAAGTCGGTAGGTTTAGAGCTAGTGCCATCAAATTCTTCAAACATTATTGAGACAGCCGTTAAAATACGTGATGAGATTAATAGAAAAACTGAGGTAATTCATCCAGAACATTCATTTATAAATGGACTAACACATATCGAATTTTTTACGGATCCTACCCACCCAGAGGCTACTGTTAAAAATACTGTGATCGTTCCTCCTGGTGGGATTGATCGTTCTCCTTGTGGAACTGGGACCTCTGCAAAGTTAGCAACATTATATGCACAAAAACAAATTGGAATAAATGAAAGCTTTGTACATGAAAGTATCGTGGGAACATTGTTTCGTGGAAAAATAATAGATATTTCTGAGGTTGGGAATCTACCAGCGGTTGTAACACAAATTGCAGGGACAGCTTGGATCACAGGGATGCATACCTTTGTGTACCAACCTGAAGATGAAGTAGGTGCGGGCTTTCTACTAATTCCTGAGATGAAAGGACATTCGTAATGTAAAAAATTCTATACATTCTAACAAAATAGACACTGAAATTAGAAAAGTGTCTATTATTTTTTACATATTATTAATATTTATTCAGAATATTTAAAACTCTAGGTTGGCATGGTACTTGCAAAAGTAGTAGATTGATAGCCTAGCAAAATGGTAAGGGGGAAAATTTTCACTTATTAATGTTGGCTGAAAGTAGATGTAATAATGAAAAAGAAAACTAGGGAGGTCAAGTCATGAAAAAAGTAAGAATGCTTTTATTTGTTTTGGTTGTTGGATTTGCTATGATTCTCACTGCTTGCTCGTCAAGCTCAAGTGGGGGGAGTGATGACGAAATCTTAATTGGAACGATATTACCAGTGTCAGGTAATAATGCAACAGATGGTAAGGACATGCAAAATGCTATGGAAATGGCCATTGAAGAAATTAATAAAGCGGGCGGAGTTTTAGGTAAGAAGATTAAGTTAGAGGTAGCTGATGATGCATGTGATCCACAAACAGCTACAACTGCTGCTAACAAACTAGTTTCTTCTAAGGTAGTAGCTGTTGTTGGAGGATACTGTTCAGGTGCAACTTTACCAGCGTCAGGCGTATTTCATAATGCAGGTATTCCATTAATCGTTCCAGCAGCAAACTCCTCAGAGCTTCCAGCACAGGGATATGACACATTATTCCTTATCAATGGACTTGTTCCAAACCAAGCACAGACTGCTGCAGATTACTTTAATGATAAAGGTGCTAAAAAGATTGTCATCATTCACGATAATTCAGCATACTCAAAGAATTTAGCTGACTTTGCAGTGAAATCAGTTGAAGGTAATGGAGGAGAAGTTATTGCATTTGAAGCCATTAATCCAGAGGAAAAAGATTTTGGTTCGTTAATGACAAAGCTTAAATCATTAAATCCAGACGGTACATTCTTTACAGGCTACTATGCGGCAGCTGGTCTTATGAAAAAGCAATTCGAACAGAAGGATGTTCCAGGATTATTCATGGTTGGGGATGGTAGTTATTCTCAAGACTTAATTGATATTGCAGGTACAGATGCTGAGGGGATTTTAGTAACAGCTACTCCTCAAGCAAGCTTTATCCCAGGAGCTGAAGACTTTGTTAAAAAGTATGAAGAGAAATTTGATTTATCACCTGGACCATACTCAGCACTTTCATACAATGGTATGCAATTATTATTTGATGCGATTGAAAGAGCAGATTCTACAGATTCAGAAGATATTAAAAAAGCGATAAAAGAGACAAAAGCATTTGAAGCAGTCGGTCAGGTTATTGAATTTAATGAGGAGAACTCCTTGAATGAATCCAACTTCAGAGTATTAACAGTAGTTGACGGTAAGTTTGACTTAGCAAACTAATGTAATGTAGTGGTTTTCCGTTCAGGTTATGTATTGCCTGAACGGATTATCTTATAGCAGCAATGTATAAGGAGGAGATAGAGTTGGAGATTTTTTTGCAAATTTTAATAGATGGACTAGTTATTGGGGCTTTCTATAGTTTAATCGCATTAGGGTACACCATGGTATACGGCATTATTAAACTATTAAACTTTGCACATGGTGATCTATACATGCTAGGTGCTTTTATCGGATTTACCTTATTATCCTTCTTTACTGGTGATGGTGGCTTCAATATGGGAGTTATGGGACTTGCCGTTGTCTTTCTACTCACTATGGTGATCGTCGGAGCGATTGGAATGGGGATTGAAAGAGTCGCTTATCGACCTCTTTTACTCGCACCTCGTTTATCTATTTTAATCACAGCAATAGGAATATCGCTATCTCTAGAATATAGCTCAATGATAGGCTGGGGAGCATCTTATAAAGTATATCCGATAACACCACCTGACAATGGAATTGATATATTAGGTGCACATATTAATTATGCGCAAATTTCTATGATTGTTATTTCAGCTCTCCTTATGTTTGGACTTCGTTTATTTATTGATAAAACAATATATGGTAAAGCGATGCGTGCGATTGCACTTGATCAAACAGCTTGTAGCTTAATGGGTGTAAATGTACACCGTATTATTGGATTAACCTTCTTTATCGGTGCATTTCTAGCTGCTGGTGCTGGGATTATGGCTGGGGTATATTATGGGACAATTAACTTTATGATGGGCTTCATTATTGGATTAAAAGCATTTACTGCTGCGGTACTTGGTGGAATTGGAAATATAACAGGTGCAATGATTGGTGGTTTAGTATTAGGGTTCTTGGAAGCGCTCGGTACTTTTTATCTAGGTGGTTCTTGGAAGGATGTATTAGCGTTTAGTATCCTCATCTTAATTCTTGTCTTTAAGCCAACAGGTATTATGGGCGAGAAGGTTACGGAGAGGATGTAGGTATGAAAAATAAAAAGACGATTTCATTAGGAGTCATATTACTTGCATCTATAATGTTTCCGTTTTTTTCTAATAGCTACTGGTTAGATGTGGCTACACTTGTTCTTTTTTATGTCGTATTAACACAAGGTCTGAATGTGGTAGTAGGATATACTGGATTGCTTGACCTTGGATATGCAGCCTTTTTTGCAGTAGGAGCATATACGACTGCTATTTTAATGACTACTTTTGGATGGTCGTTCTGGCTAACGATACCTATTGCGATTGTTTTTGCTGCCATAACCGGTTTGATTATTGGGGGTCCTACTCTAAGGTTGCGAAGTGATTACCTAGCGATTGTAACTCTTGGATTTGGAGAAATTATTCGAATCTTAGCGATTAATTTGGAGATTACTGGCTCTGCGTCAGGTATTTATGGAATTCCAAGACCTTCGATAGGTTCATATACACTTTCAAGTCAACTCGATTTTTACTTTTTAATTTTGATTCTAGCAATTTTAACAATTATTGCGGTTAGAAGATTAGGGAAATCTCGTATCGGTAGAGCGTGGATTTATATTCGTGAGGATGAAGATGCTGCAGAAGCGATGGGAATAAATCGAGTTCGATTAAAGTTATTATCATATGCTACAGGTGCAGTAATTGGAAGTTTAGCAGGTTGTATTTTTGCGATTAAGATGAGTGCAATTGCACCATTAAGCTTCAGCTTTCATCAGTCCGTAATGATTCTACTAGCTGTCGTACTTGGAGGATTAGGTAGTATTTCTGGGGTTGTTATTGGGGCTGTATTAGTTATCATCCTTCCTGAGGCTTTACGCTCAATGGAAGACATGCGCTTTTTAATATTTGGTATTGCGCTAGTTGTGATGATGATTTTTAGACCTCAGGGGATTTGGCCAGCCAAATATGAAACTGAGGATGTTCCAGATGATCAAACAATTGATGAATCGTTCATTGATTCTGATGGAGATAAACCACTCTCTGTAAAAGGCTAAAAGACACTCGGCATGAAAGGAGCATAGACTATGACAGTGTTATCAGTAGAAAATCTTACACTCAAGTTTGGTGGTTTAACGGCTGTTAATGATTTGTCATTCCAAGTAGATGAAAACTCAATTGCAAGTATTATTGGACCAAATGGAGCGGGAAAGACTTCTGTTTTCAATATGATTACAGGTTTTTACAGCCCAACCAGCGGAAAAATTGATTTAATGGGAAAAAGCCTCGTGAACAAAAAGCCAAGTCAAATCACACAAATTGGGTTAGCTAGAACATTTCAAAACCTTCGATTATTTCCTAATTTATCTGTGTTAGACAATGTAAAATCAGGGATGCATTGTCGCACAAAGCAAACTGTGTGGGGCGCTTTATTTCGGACAAAAGCTCAACGAGCAGAAGAAAAATACATTGAAGATGTTGCTTATGAATGCATTGATTTTGTTGGAATTCGTAAATATGCAAATCGTGCTGCAAAAAATCTTCCATACGGAGCTCAACGTTACTTAGAGATTGCAAGGGCACTAGCAACACAACCGAAACTTCTCTTACTCGACGAACCAGCGGCAGGATTAAACTATGAAGAAAAGCAGTACCTCATTGAGCTCATTCGTCGCATAAGAGACGAATATAACATTACTGTACTTATGATTGAGCATGATATGGGACTTATTAAGGAAATCTCGGAAAAAATCACAGTGATTGATTATGGCTGTAAAATCGCAGAAGGAACACCTGAAGAGGTTCTTTCTAATGAAAAGGTAATAGAGGCGTACTTAGGGAAGGAGGAGGAAGAGTGAAACCATTGCTGAAGCTTAAGGGTGTCCACTCCTTTTACGGTAAAATTCATGCCTTAAACGATATTAATCTCGAAATATATGAAGGTGAAATTGTTGCGCTATTAGGAAGCAATGGCGCTGGAAAAAGCACAACATTAAAAACAATTTCAGGGATAATTAAACCAAAAGAAGGAACAATTGAGTGGGAAGGGGAAAATCTCGTTGGAACACCAGCTCACAAGATTGTTGAAAAAGGAATCATTCATATACCTGAAGGTCGTCGTATTTTTGGTGGATTAACAGTAACGGAAAATCTTGAATTAGGTGCCTTTACTGTACGAAAAAATAAGAAGCAGATTAAAGAGGGGATTGAAAGAGCGTTTGACCTTTTTCCGCGCCTAAAGGAACGTGCAAAGCAAACTGCTGGTACCTTAAGTGGTGGTGAGCAGCAAATGCTAGCGATTAGCAGAGGACTGATGAGTCAACCAAAGCTCCTCATGCTTGATGAACCTTCAATGGGGCTCGCACCAATCATCGTTCAAGAGATTATGAAAATCATAAAAGAAATCAATAAACAAGGTACTACCATTTTACTCATTGAACAAAATGCCAAGGCAGCTTTAAAGTTAGCAAATCGCGGCTACGTAATTGAAACCTCAAAGATTATTATGCATGAAGAAGCTAATGTACTTAGGGCGGATGATAAAATTATTAAAGCATATCTTGGAGCGTAAACCAAAGCCCGCATCTGCGGGTTTTCTTCACAAGTAAAGAAAATATAAATATTGAACTTAGAATCCACTGTGTAACATGTCATCTCCATTGTCAATTTTCTCACAATCTAAAGCTTCATTTATAATATTCTACAAAAATGAACACACATCGTCCTTCAAAAAAAAAGGAAGTGAACAAAGTCACTTCCCAACACGAACAGATAAAGAATAAGGAGCTTACACCACACTATATTGTATGCACCAAGTACGCGGACATGTGGGGTATGTACACTACGTCAAACGCACATTTTTTACTAAATTTCATAATTCTTTGTGATTTACACAACTTTACATTATTGTGGTATTCTTATAAGACAAATAAACAAAAAAGGTGTTTAAGATGATTGAAAAAGCAAAAGAGGTTTTACAATTTTATTTTGGATATACATCTTTTCGAGTTGGACAAGAGGATATCATCCAAAATATTTTACATAAGAAGGATACCCTTGCCATAATGCCAACAGGGGGTGGGAAATCTGTTTGTTATCAAGTTCCTGCACTGCTATTCGACGGTATAACAATTGTTATTTCTCCATTAATCTCCTTAATGAAGGATCAGGTTGATACTCTGCATGGAATGGGTATACCGGCCACCTCTATAAATAGTAGTTTATCCTTTCAAGAAATTCAGACTCGTCTACTAGAAGCAAGATCTGGTCACTATAAAATAATTTATTTAGCTCCTGAACGATTAGATTCCTCTAGTTTTCGGTCTCTACTATCCTCATTACCGATTTCTATGATAGCAGTAGATGAAGCGCACTGTATTTCACAATGGGGTCATGATTTTCGACCAAGCTATCGTATTATCCACCAAATGATAGTAGAGCTGCCTATAAAGCCAGTCGTAGTTGCCTTAACGGCAACGGCCACAGTAGAGGTAACAGATGATATATGTAACCAATTGCGAATTGAAAAAGCTGATGTATTTGTGACGGGTTTTGCTCGTGAAAATTTATCCTTTACCATTCTCAAAGGGGAAAATAAACGTGATTTTGTAAAAAGCTTTTTACAAGAAAATAAATCTCAGCCCGGCATCGTTTATGCTGCAACTAGAAAAGAAGTGGATGAGCTTCATCAGTTTTTGAAGCGTGAAGGTTTTTCAGTCGGAAAATATCATGCTGGTCTAGCAGATGAGGAACGAAAATCTGCACAAGAGGATTTCCTTTACGATAATGTGACTGTCATGATTGCCACAAACGCATTTGGTATGGGTATTGATAAATCAAATGTAAGATACGTGATTCATTATAATCTACCTAAAAATATTGAAGCGTATTATCAGGAGGCAGGTAGAGCGGGACGTGATGGTGAGAAAAGTGCTTGTTACCTCTTGTTCTCTTCTCAAGACGTTCAACTCCAAAAATTCTTGATTGAACAATCTACATTAGATGAAATAAAAAAGGAAAATGAATATAGAAAGCTACAACAAATGGTCGATTACTGCCATACAGAGAAATGTTTACAAGCGTATATATTAGAGTATTTTGGTGAAGAAGGAGTTCTTGAGGATTGTGGTCGATGTGTAAATTGTACAGATGACCGTGAAAGAATAGATGTGACAACTGAAGCCCTTATGGTGTTTTCTTGTATCAAACGAATGAAGGAACGCTTTGGAAAGACACTTGTTGCACAGGTTTTGAAGGGGTCAAAGAACAAGAAAATTCAAGAACTTCAATTTGATCAATTATCAACATATGGGCTCCTTAAGCAGTTTTCAGAAAAGAACATTGTAGGTCTTATTGATTTCTTGGCTGCAGAAGGATATGTAAAATTAACGAATTCTCAGTATCCTGTACTAATTCTAGATGCAAAATCACTACCGGTTTTAAAGGGAGAGGAAAAAGTATTTAAGAAAGAGCGTACTAGGAAAAAGCAGCTCGTTGCGGCTAACAAGCTCTTTGAGATTCTTCGAGAGGTACGAAAAGAAATTTCTAGCAGAGACAATGTTCCTCCTTACATTGTGTTTTCAGATAGTACTCTTCGTGAGATGAGTGAGCTTGCACCAACTGATGACCAGTCTATGCTTGAGGTAAAGGGAGTTGCTCAAACAAAGCTTGAACGTTATGGAGAAGATTTCCTTTCTGCAATTCGTGAGTATATTGAAAATCATAAGACTGTTTCAAAATAGAGGTATTCCTAGGAGGCATGCCTCTTTTTTAAAGGAAGGTTGTTTTCGCAAACGTTGTTGCTTTTGTATTAAGTTGACAGTTACGTTTAATGAAATCCAAAGATACATTTGCCCATTTTTGAAAGGACAATTGACCATTTTTTAAGTAAAAGAATAGTAGTGTAAGGACTTTAGTTTAGGGGGAGACCACTGTGGATAATATTCAACATTCGGATGAACAAAGACAAAATACACTTGCTTGGCATGAAACATTAGAGTTGCATGAATTAGTAGCCTTTCAATCGATTGGTTTAATGAAAATTAAGGATGCGATTGGAAAAGTACAAGACTCTCAGTTAAAAAAACTGTATGAGCAAACGATTCAAGATTTAGAGGCTAATTTAAAAGAGCTGTTAGCATTTTATTCGATGACGCCTAGAGGAGAAGTTGATGAAAGACGCTTAGATAACGCCTTTTATGCAGGTGATTTATTAGCATTTGCAAAAACCGCCGTACGAAATTATGCCATCGCAATCACAGAAACAGCGACTCCACAATTAAGAAATGTCCTCACTAAGCAATTACAGAAAGCGATATTGAATCATGCAAAGGTTTATAATTATATGTACAAAAATGGTTATTATCCATCATATGATCTAGAGAAATTGCTTACTAATGACGTTGCATTAGCAAAGAAAGCACTATCTATGCCTTACTAGATAGAAAAAGGATAATGCTTAAAGGGGCATTATCCTTTTTCTATTTTCCTTTAATGATGTGTTATCTTTGCACAAGTTCTTGAATCGCGTGATTTCTCTTTTCTTGTTCCTCGCTTGTTGCTAAATCATACTTCTTTAGTAAGTGGAATAATTCATTGAGCTCTTGTTGTGTCGTTTCTTTATCTAAAAATATATTGGCTGCTTCAAATAGTTCTGCTGGTAAGAACTGTTTTTGGTTTACTAGTTTATTATATACATCATCTTTGGAATGATCAATATTACAGGTTGACATATAGGTTCCTCCTACGTTTGGGTTTTGCTTTTATTTTATCACTTTTGTCGAGATGTCAATTAACAAAACATAAATTTACGTGATTTAGGACACTTATTTAAAAAATTTCATTGTTACAATGGAAAAAAGATGATAAAGGTGGATAGGATGTCATATATTATTTGGATTCTTGTAAACGTATTATTGGTTTTAGCTATATCAATGTATATATGGATTTTTCGTATAGAGGATACCCGATTATTAATGCTCGGTCAGGTTTTAGCTCAGATTAGCCTTCTATTATTTATTATAAATCTAAATATGTATTTTATCTTCTTGGTCATTCGTAAGACCAAGGTAAGAAAGGTAAAAATTATACTTGCAAAGTTATCAAGGAGAATGATGAAGGGACATATTTCGATTGCTATATTCGGAGCAATCCTTATTATTTTCCATGGAGAAATTATGTTATTAAAACTCGGTGCTTCCATTGGGTATACTCATTCGAAGATTATAACTGGGGAAATTGCTATTCTTTTTTTGGTTATTACACTATTTGCAGGCTATTTGCGTCATAAAAAATCTTCTGGACGTAGAAGGAAATTTCATTTCTTATCAGCATTCCTTTTTCTGATTATGGTTCTTTTACATATGTTAATGAAAGTATAAGTAAAGATATACCCGTTTTGTCCTGTAAAAGAGACCGCCCACATTCCGTTCTGGTTAGTCCCGCAACGAAGCGATTTAGGTAGAGGTGGACGGCCTTACTAATAGTATATGATTTTAGGAACAAACTGATTCGTTTATTACATATTTTTTAAAGTTGAGAGCATATCGTTTTTAATATCAGTCCAGAGCGATTTATCAGTAGTAATACTTTCTATAAATGCTTTAATAAAGTTTTCTTTAAAAGCAGTTTCATATTCAGCTGAATCCTTTGGTGGAAGAGTAGCTTTGAGATCATCTGCAAGTCGTTGAGCTTCTTTAGAACGTGGGCCCCATTTCCCAATCTCTTCATACTCTTTATTAAGGAAGATGATAATCGGAATCGATCTTGCAGTACCATTTGTTAAATATTGATCCATGAGTTCAAGGTTTTCATCACGAATTAAGTAACGTGTTTCAAGTAATGCTTCGTCTGCTAATCTCATTAGTATTGGAAGATTAACCATTGCATCTCCACACCAGTCAGCGGTTAAAATAACGGCCTTGATTTCCTTGTCTTGAAGTGCTTGTAAGAACTCTTTATCAGTATCAGTTAATGTAAACTGATTATAAACCTTTAATAGGTTTTCTTTGTGTACCTGCATGTTATGAATATATTCATATTGATTCATACCTTTTTCAAACCACGATTTTAGGTTTCCCATTTATGTATATCCTCCTCACCTTTATTCGTACCCAAAAATGGGTTCTTAAAAATAACTATAATTGATATGAAAAAATTACTCCACTAACTTGCTTAAGATAGAAACTCATTAACTTCCATATAATAGTCGTACGATTGTTGAATAGGAAAAGAGGTTATTACAGGTTGATCCTCCATTAATACATCAGTCAAGACTGTGTAGTCACCATGTGATGAAGGCATGGCTGTTTGCTCCCATTTCCAGCATGCACCTGAAAAAACAATTTGATTATGGTTAACCAATCTAATTTCATATAGTACATTTTGAATGTCAACAAATCCTATCCCATTGTTGTCTTTAAGCTTCTTTACCAATTCTTCTCTTGTAATTTCCATTTTGGATCCTCCCTTATATGTTCATAGTTTCTCCATTTTTGTTGGCTAAGAAGCATCCAACTATTACTAGCTTACTGCATTATATTTGCAACCTAAAAGAGACAAAATAGTCTAGCCAGGGTTATCATCCCTATGGTGATAAATTTTGAGGAGTTGGTGTACGTGAAATGGCAGAGGTCACTTATGAACATGCTTAAGGATAGACAGGATAAATCAATAGCGCTTGCAATTGACACTTCGACAAATCAAGTTCGTACAATCCTCATCAACAACATAGTGAAATTTTTTGGTGAAATGAAGCCTGACACAAAGCTTGTCCAAGCTGATTTTAAAATAAGAAGTGTTACACCGATCCATAATCCAAGTATAAAATATTATACGCACGGAAAATCCTCGTATACAGAAGTACTTGAATGGGCTGATAAAGAAAATATAGATACGCTATTTTATATTACAGATGTAACAGGGTATTTTTATGATGAATTAAAGGTGGATACTGAAGTAATATGGCTTGTACCAGACGATTATCTTCCAAAGGTACCTTTTGGTAAGGCTATTAAGGTTGCCTAAATGTCCATACCCAAAGTTCGTCTAGGAGTTTTTTTAACTTCTAGACGTTTTTCTGCATGCAGGAAATTTGTACTTCTACTGGAAATACAGGATTAAGACTAATGAATTAGTAGATTGTTGATATCGGTTTTTCTCATAAAAGAATAATTTTTATGCCAAAGATACTTACCACTTGACGTGTAGGAATAAGTGCATTATATTTTGTATACATTGTATTAGGAGGGGGTATTCTTATGAGTTTACTAGGAATTGTAAATATCGTATGTATGCTTTTATTATTATTTTTATTATTTTATATGCAGAAGAAACATGTTTCCTTTTCAAAACGAGTATTTGCAGCACTAGGATTAGGTATTGTTTTTGGTATCGTTTTACAACTGATCTATGGGGTTGAGTCGCCTATTATTTCCGAGTCTGTAGATTGGTTTAACATTGTTGGTAATGGTTATGTTAAACTATTACAAATGATTGTAATGCCACTTGTATTTATTTCGATTGTAGCTGCTTTTACGAAAATGAAATTGGCAAATAATATTGGGAAAATCAGTGGACTAATCTTAGCGGTTTTAATTGGAACTACTGCTATTTCAGCTCTAGTTGGTATTGGAACAACACTTGCTTTTGATTTAGAAGCAATTCAAATTGAAGCTGGGGATGCAGAAACAGCAAGAGGTGAAGCGTTAGATCAACGTTCCGCTGAAATCGCTGATAAAACATTCGCACAACAGCTTGTTGATTTGTTACCGGCTAATCCATTCTTAGACTTTACTGGAGCACGTCCAACATCAACGATTGCGGTCGTAATCTTTGCCGCATTTATCGGAATTGCATATTTAGGCGTACGTCGTAAAGAGCCTGAACAAGCAGAAATGTTTTCGAAAATTGTTGATGCTTTTTACTCTATTATCATGCGTGTTGTTACATTAATTCTTCGTTTGACTCCATATGGTGTCCTTGCGATTATGACACGTGTTACGGCAACAAGCGATTATAATGCAATATGGAAATTAGGTAAGTTTGTTGTAGCCTCATATGTTGCTTTACTAATTGTCTTTGGAATTCACTTGTTATTGATTACTCTAGCTGGTTTGAATCCAGTTACTTATTTGAAAAAGACTTTCCCGGTGTTAACATTTGCTTTTACATCACGTACTAGTGCAGGAACGTTACCTCTTAATATTAAGGCGCAAACCAATGATCTTGGTGTTCCAGAAGGTATCGCCAACTTTGCAGGTTCATTTGGACTTTCAATTGGTCAAAATGGTTGTGCGGGAGTATACCCTGCGATGTTAGCGATTATGATAGCACCAACTGTTGGAATTAATCCATTAGATCCTTCATTCATTATTACATTAGTCGCAATTGTAGCAATTAGCTCATTTGGTGTTGCTGGTGTTGGTGGAGGTGCAACGTTCGCTGCCATCCTTGTACTTTCTGCAATGGACTTACCAGTTGCTCTTGCAGGTCTATTAATTTCTGTAGAACCGCTTATTGATATGGGCCGTACAGCTCTTAATGTAAGTGGTAGCATGACAGCTGGTGTACTAACAAGTCGTGCAACAAAAGAACTTGATACAGAAGTTTATACAAGACCATCACAAGAACTTGGTGTATAAAAACAAAAAAAAGATAAGGCTCACCTCGAGCCTTATTTTTTTTGGGGACAATGGGTCAGTTTCGTGACCACATTTTTTGTGTCCCCAGCTGTACAAGGGGTTGAAGAGGTTATTATTCATTAAACTTGAACTAACCAGCATACTCTTGTTACAGAAATGAGTTTTGCTATACTAGTTAAAAAAGGCTGATTGGGGATGTTTGGATGAAACTTTTATTTGATCATCTGGTTCATTTTGTTGAAAATCCAGATGTAGCGATGACTGCATTTGCAAACCTTGGCTTTCATACCTCTAAAGGAGGCAGGCATGAAAACTGGGGTACCGAAAACACTTTATGCTATTTTAGAAACTTACAATATATCGAATGGATTGGAATTGATCGCATTGAGGTTGCGCGAAATGCTAAACATCCTTTTAGTGATCATCTTCTTCTAGACAATCAACGCGGAGAGGGACTTTCTCAAATTGCATTCCGGACTAATTCTATTGAAAATCTACAGGAAGAATTATCCCATTTGGGAATTCGAACAGTAGGTCCGTTTCCAGGTGCAAGAAAACGCCCAGATGGTTCTTTACTGGAATGGTCGATGCTTTTCATCGAGAGTGAATTACCTGTTCCATTTTATATTCAATGGGGGGAGGAGGATGCTGTTCGTGAAAAGGGTATGTTAGAGAAGAATATGCCGCCATTCAACCCCAATGAAATTTCATTTATTGGATATGCAGTTGAAAATCCAACAAAAGTAGCAAATTTATGGGCTAAACTATTAAATGTAGATGTACGTGATACAGATATGGTGATACTGGGTATTGAGAGTAAAGGTGTATGTAAAAAAGTACATTTCCATGGGTTGGATATTTATTTTTGCAACCTACCTGATCGAATCAAAATGAGAGGGGAACGTCCTTTTGCTGTAGGTATTCAACCGAATGAGCAAAGGTGGCTAACCTTAAATGGTGCTTCTTATTACATATAATAACTTGGAATATATTGATAAATATGAAGTGAATTGGTAAATTTCACTACTTTCTTTTTGTCGAAATATTGTAAAATAAAAGTAAATGATATTGATAAAAAGAAGTGATACATAAATGAAAGTGAAAGCGGTCCTTTTATATCCCATATTTGTTATCATACTCGGTGTTTTGTTCCTGTTACTTAAGCCCTATACTAATGGGGGTAATCTTTTACTGATAAGCTTTTTGATAGTATTTATTTATTCATTACTTGCTGGAAGAAGGATTGACAGACTTCGGAAAATACATAATAAGACGAAGAACGATTATATGATAGGCCACTCTAGAAAAGATGGTGCAATAAATGGAATGTTAGATTTGTCTATTGATTTAGTGTATATCATTGAAGTGAAAAATGAAGAGTTATACATAACCTCTGTTAATAAGAGCTTTTTAAAGATGTTCGGTTTATCAAAAAGGAAAGTAATAGGTAGTAAAGTAGTTGAGCTTTTGAATAGTGAGATAGCAGATAAATGCTTACAAGTCATTGAAAAACAGAGCTCTGTAGATTTTTTATCGAATGTTTCGTTTCCATTAGAACAAACGCATTTGGATACTTCAATATTTCCATTCGAGTATTTAAATGGGAAGCCGCGTTACTTAGTGTGTGTATCAAAAATCATTTCAGGGCGAAAACAAGCTGAAGAGTTAGTAAAGGAAACTGAAAACCACTTCCAATTTATTACAGAAAATGCAACGGATATCATAGTTAAATTGGCATCAGATTCAACGTTTTTATATGTTTCACCTATTATTGAAAAGATAATTGGTGTAAAACCTAAAGATATTCTATATGAATACAGTCTTTTTGATTTGATACACCCTGATGATCATAAGCAATGCCTAGATTTCTTTGAAAAAATGCAGCAAAGTGATGAAATTAGTGCCGTTTCTTATCGTGCAATCCGTGTAGACGGATCGATTATTTGGTTAGAATCAACTGGGAAACGGATTCAACAAGAGGGCGAAATGGAGTTTATATGTATTACAAGGGACGCAACAGAGAGAAAGGTACTTGAGGAACGGATAAGGGAAGCGAATCAAAGACTTGAATACTTATCATATGTTGATGAATTAACTAAGGTAGGTAATCGAAGAAAATTTGATCTAGCATTAAAAAAAGAAGGGCAAAAAGCTATTTCCCTTACTGTATTAATGTTCGATATAGATTGTTTTAAGGAGTATAATGATTTATATGGACATGTATTAGGAGATTCCTGTCTTATATCTGTTGCGAATATTGTACAATCGACGGTTAATGAATGTAATGCTGAAGTTTTTCGTTATGGTGGAGAGGAGTTTATCGTGTTATATCCGGAATCTTCAAATGATGAAGCGGTTCGCTTAGGAAAACAAATAATTGACGCGGTTTGCTCATTAAAAATTCCTCATCAGTCGTCTTCCGTTTCTAATGTTGTTACAGTGAGTGTAGGCTTAGTTACAATTGAAAAATCAGAGAACATTTTTGATCCTTATAATATTATAGATTATGCGGATAAAGCTCTTTATTCAGCTAAAAATGCAGGGAAAAATCAGGTTCGTGTTTACGAAGAAAAGGCAATAATAATTTAACAAAAAAATAACCAACATATTGTTGGTTATTTTTTTGTTGTTTAAAAGGAAGTGTAACGAAGACTTCCCTATACGAGATATCCACAAAATAGAGCTTATCAGTGAATCTAGTGCTCTTATTCTTGGCGTAATGTAACTTTTAACATAATTATAGTTTGCCGCGGTAGAATTTGAAAATCTTAAACAACGAAAGCCCTACCTCTCTTTCGTCCTTTCGGCTCCGAAGCCGGTCCAGTGTGAATAAGTCTTTCTCAAATGTAAAAGATAAAGTAAAATAAAAAATCTATCTCAAATCTTGAATACAGTAGACTAATCGTAGGAGTCACCTTCAAATATTGTTTACTACTGAAGCAAAGTGGCGGTGAAGCACTCAGCTTTTTTATGAAATAGTCATTAGGAAGGTGTGAACTATTATCCTAATGAAAGGTTTTGCTTTTATCTATAAATAAATTATGCTTTTAAGTTTAAAATGAGGAACACGGATTTCTAATTATACAACAAAGTTTTTATCTTGTCAATTTTTTATGAGGTGTACATATGTTTTTTAAAAAGAATTTGTCAATTATTTATTTTATTGTAAGTTTACTTTGGATAACAGTTTCTGAATACTTGATTAACAAGCTTTATTTACCAACTGTCATCGATGAATACTTTCAAATAGGAAAGGGATTACTTTTTGTTTTTTTTACCACAGCACTCATTCACATTATTATAAAAAAACATGAAGCGTATAAACGGGCAACAGAGGAACAAAACGAACTGTCTACCCTTATTAATTCTATGCCAGATTTTGTCTGCTTTAAGGATGGAGAGGGCAGATGGATCCGTGTTAACCAGTTTGGAAAGGACCTCTATCAGCTTCATGGCTTGGACTATAAAAATAAGACAGATGCTGAACTTGCTCAAATGCTTCCGTTTTTTAAAGAGCCCTTACTAGGGTGTGTAATATCTGATGAAGAAACCTGGAGAAAAGGGTCGCTTACAAGGACTGAAGAAGCATTTCCAGTCCCTACCGGTGAAATAAAAACGTTTGATGTAATAAAGGTTCCTTTGTATTTTGACGATGGACGAAGAAAAGGGCTTGTAACGATTGGACGGGATGTTTCGAAGGAAAAGGCAGCGGAGGAAATAGCCTTACGAAAAGAAAAACTTTCGGTTGTTGGAGAATTAGCAGCAGGTATTGCACATGAAATCCGAAATCCACTCACAACAATTAAGGGCTTTATACAATTACAAAAGGAAAAAGGCGATTCTAAAACGCAATTTACTGATATCATTCTCTCTGAACTGGATCGAATCAATCAAATTGTTAGTGAATTGCTTGTTTTTTCTAAACCGCAAAGTAAAAAGTTGAAAAATTTCAAAGTAAAAGAACTTATTGATTATGTAATTACTCTTACTTCCCATGAGGCGGTTCTTCACAATGTCGAAGTAGAAGTTGAAAATACGGCAAAGGATTCAACTCTTTATGGGGATATAAATGAACTAATTCAAGTATTGGTAAATGTGGTGAAAAATTCAATTGATGCAATGCCAGAAGGTGGAAAGGTACGAATTAAAACAAGAGAAATTAATAATAAGGTACAAATAAAGGTTTTAGATACAGGGGTTGGTATCCCAGAAGAGCGCCTAGAAAAAATAGGTGAGCCATTCTTTACCCTAAAAGAAAAGGGAATGGGTCTGGGCCTTACGATGAGTAACAAAATTGTTCAGGACCATAAAGGTTCACTCAAAATTAAAAGTAAGGTTGGTTGGGGAACAAAGGTTGTCATTACATTACCAGCTAGCAAGTAAGGAGTGGTTTGAGTCACTCCTTATTTTTTTTGATGTTGGAAAATAGTAAAATTTTTGATAAATTTAAATTATCATAGTTTTTAACTTTATATAGTTGAAGCCTCATGCTTAGATAAAGGGTGCGATGAATGATATAACAGTAACCCTTAGTGAGGATTCAAACCTTGGGGAAATAAAGTTAAGGCCACAGGCGGTTGCCTCAGATATTTCTAGAATTTTTAAGAAAGCTTGATTCTATCTGAGTTATACGCAAAGGGCATTCGATTATGTTGTTTATATTTTAAATTATAATAGGGGGTAAAGAGAGTGGTACGAGAAAATGTTAAAAGAATGAAAGAAAATATAGGAAAGGTTATTATCGGAAAAGAAGATGTCGTTGAATTAGTATTAAATTCACTTATTAACAAAGGGCATATTTTACTAGAAAGTGTTCCTGGTACAGGTAAGACGATGCTAGCAAAAAGCTTTGCTAAGTCTATAAGTGGTACCTTCAAGCGTATCCAGTTTACTCCTGATGTACTTCCAAGTGATGTAACTGGAATCCAATTTTTTAATCCGAAGGAACAAGAATTTCAGCTGCGCCCAGGTCCTGTAATGACGAATATTCTCCTTGCCGATGAAGTGAACCGGGCAACTCCTAGAACTCAATCCAGCTTATTAGAGGTAATGGAAGAACGCCAAGTAACAATTGATGGAGAAACATTACAATTGCCGAAACCATTTATCGTTATTGCAACACAAAACCCAATTGAATCACAGCAAGGTACATTTCCATTACCTGAAGCACAAATGGACCGTTTTTTTGTACAAATAGACCTTGGTTATCCAAGCTTTGCTGAAGAAAAACAGATTATGAGAGCATACCGAGAAAATAATCCAATTGAAGATATCCTAGAGGTTTTATCTAAAGAAGATATTGAACTGATGCAACGTGAAGTACAGCAAGTAAAGCTCTCTGAAGATGTAGAAGATTATCTATTACGTATTGTACATGCTACAAGAGAACACGCAGATGTTGAGGTTGGTGTAAGTCCGCGTGGAACTCTTGCTTTAATGAGAGCTGCACAAGGTAAAGCTTATCTTGATGGTAGGATGTTTGTGACACCTGAAGATATTAAATATATGGCCTCATATGTTATTGCTCATAGACTTGTTTTAACGATGGAAGGCTCACTTAAGAAAACGAATCGTCAAGTTATACAGGAATTACTCTCTACTGTATCTGTTCCTGTGGAAGCAGGAGCTGTTAATTAATGGAGTGGAAACGACAAATTTCTTTAGGAAATGAGTTGTCATATACGACAATACTTTCTTCAATCCTATTATTATCAGGAATGCTAGCTAGAGCTTATTTACTCATATTTGTCGGTTTATTATTCATATTATTTGTGTTTATCAATCGATATTACCTAAAATATGCGGGGAGTCAGGTTAAAGTAAGTATTGATAAGGAGACTGTTAAACTATTTAAAGGAGAAAGAAGTGATTTTTCACTCACCTTTCATCAAGAGGGTTTATTGCCAATTTTGAATGGACAACTTCGTTTAACAGTTGATTATGTGATTGGATTCCAAAATGAGAGGCAGGTACTAGAGACTGAACAAATTGAAATTAGTCTCCCTTTTTCACTCCTTGGTAGGCAATCCTATACTATTGAGCTGCCGTTTGAGGGAAGAAAGAGGGGAGTAGCGAAGGTTCGTACAATAGAGATTAGAATACCTCATCTTTTTGGATTTGGAGAAGTTTATCTTCAGTATGCTAAACCAATCTTATTTGAGTCCATTGTTTATTCATCTCCTGTTTCGGTGGGTGGAATTGAAAGAATTGTTCCTAAAAATCAAGGGGAATATCCAATTCGTAAATCTTATTTTGAGGACATGACAGCAATCGTTGGAGCAAGAAGTTATGTTCCAACAGATCCGTTTAACCGTGTTCACTGGAAAGCAAGTGCCCGGACAAATGAGTTGCAAACAAAATTGTTTGATCGGACAGCTCAGTTTTCATGGACAATCATGATTAATGTCCGTGAACGAAAGCTTGAGCAATACCTAAGTGGACTAACATTTTTATTGGAGTATGCAACACTTAAGAATATTCCATTTGAAATTTTTGTTAATGCGAGAAGAGCGGGGAAATCACCATTTATCCATATACCAATTGGTACAGGGAAGGAACATCTTGCCAAATCCCTAGAATTGATTGCGAGGTTGAGTAAACATAGTGTTACAATCCCGTTTCATTATATGATTCACTATGTAGAGAGACAGCAGCAGATTTCACCTTACATTATTTTGTTAGGTGAAATAGAAGAAAATGAACAACTCCTTTTACGTGGATTTACAAAGAAGGGCGTTGATTGCTTTAGGATTGTTGAGAGTGAAGACGCTATTTATTTAGTGAAGGCTTCTCATTCTGAGAGGAGGTTAAACTCCCATGCGATCTAGTCGAGCTTTTGTGAAATCGTATCAATATGTAATGGAAGTAATTCTTCTGTATATTGTTTTAGTTCTATTTTACATCCATACAGAATTGCTACCGCCAATTCTTCCATTTGTTTTTATTACGGCTGTTGGGGCATTACTAATTACTTTCATACTCTCGCTTATGAAATCGAATACTCCTTACTTCTTTGTTATTCTAGTCATTCCATTACTAGCATTAATAAGTAGTGAAATAGGATTAGGTTTAAGTAGTAGTCTCATTATTGCAGCATTTGTATGTTACCGGGTCGTAATTCATACCCTGAAAACTCCTAAGTTCTCAGAATCAATGATTATTAACGCTAGTATACTGATTAGTGGACTCGTATTTTTTGCAGCGAATGTTCAAGGGTATATATATCAAGATATTGTTCTATACCTGTTAGTTACTCAATTATTAATTTTTATGATGGGGAAGATGCTATCGGGATTACTAAGCAGTTCTTTAATGTCTAAGGAAAATGAAGTGAAACGGCAGTCGGGATCTCTTCTGGGAATCTTTGGTGGGTTATTTGCAGGTGCAATTGTATTAGCATTTATCTTTCCATTTATCTTTGCAAAAGGACTTGCCTTCATTACTTCAATCGTAGGAAAAGGGTTGTACGTTGCTGCAAAACCGCTTTTTAACGCTGTCGAAGTTTTTGATGAATTCAAACCGCGATCTGGAGGTGAGTCTGTAGGTTCCCTTAACTGGCCAGAGGCAGTAAAAACAAGAGTAACGCTTCTTGATCGTTTAGCAGGTTTTGACATTTGGATGTTACTTTCAGTTGTCGGCATACTTCTACTTGCCCTACTCACCTTTTTAATTGCAAGAAAGCGTTTAGCAAAGGAACATGCGATTGCTGCCGACCCGTATCGATACTCTACATCAACAGCAACAATAGATAAGCAAACACGAAACTGGAAAAGAGAGAAAAAGCAAACACCACAAGCCAAAGTGAGAAGGCTTGTATTTGAACTTGAACTTCTTTCGGCAAGCAAAGGGCTTGGAAGATATCAGCATGAAAATGTAAAAGAGTGGTTAAGTAGAAACAATTTTTCACATCATCGTTTAGTTGATCTTTATGAAAGAGTTAGATATGGAAATGAAGTATTAACTGATGAGGAAAACAAGGCATGTGAGGAAATTGTTAAGGAAGTAAAAAGTAAAATTCGAAGCCTGAAAAAAGATAAAAACAAGTAATAGATGGGGTATTTGGTTCTACGTCTCATAACAAGAAAAGGGTTATCCAGTTAGGGTAACCCTATTGTCTTTAGTAACTATTATTTCTTTTTCTTTTTTGCCTTCTTAGGAGTTCCTGCTATTTCTTCTCCAAATTCTTCTTTACTTGATACATTTGGATTTGCAACCTCTTGGCTTACTTTATTTTGTCTTCCTTTTTTAGCCATTGATTACTAGCCTCCTTTTTTAAAATTTGTTCCTTTACGATAATAGTATGTGTGTATCGAATGGAAAAAACACTGTTTTTTTAGCTAGCTTGTATGGGATTCCATCAAATTCTATTTTGATGTTCAAAAGGAAGACTACATACAAAATCGTAAATGATTTGATTAAGGTCATTCGCAAATTTTGTTGGGATTTGATGCCTAGCTTTTGGAATAAGCCTTTTTTGGGTAAGCTGTATCTTTTCCTCTAATAGCTTTTGGTAGGAATGCATATAGAGATCTAACGTGCCATCAACAAGTAGTACAGGAACCTTGATTTGATATAAACGATTTGTACAGTTATATTCAAGGCCTTTTACGTACATTTCATATAGAATATGTGGGTTCGTTCTTTTAACATAAGCTTCAATCTCCTCTCTATATTCTTTTGTTGTTCCATGTGCTAGTCCTAATACTTTTGCTAAAAAGGAAATACCTTTCATTTTTACTGTGTATATTCCTAGCTTAAATTCAGATCTTAGCCAAAATGTATTTACTTCGGAAAAGCCACCAATTAATATAATGCCTTCAACCCTATCTGGATTTTCTAAAGCAAATTCGAGTGCAATTGAACCCCCGTTTGAATACCCACAAATTATAACCCTATCAAGAGCCAGTTTGTTTAGAATGGTAAGGATGTCTCTCGCTAATAAAGGAATAGTAATTGGCTCACTACCAGAACTACTTTTTCCATTTCCTCGTAAATCAAATGTCACGAGCTGAAACTGGTCTGAGAGAGGTTGTTGCAGCTTGAAAGTAACGAGACCCATACCAGGAGGATGGATAAAGAGGATTGGTTTTCCTTTACCTTGAACTTCAAAGTATAACTGAGTTTGGCCCTGACTTGATACAAATGGCATGGAATCCCTCCAATCGAATTTTCATAAGTGGAATGAAATTTTACAATTTTCAATATCTTATAAACTTTTTTGTCGGAAATTGTGGATAAAGTATGAATTTTCCAGTATACTTAGAGTAAGCACATATAGGTAAAGTCAGCCAAGGAGGGCCTTCGTATTAATACAATCTCTTTTAATTTATCGATCATTATTCTTTTGGCTATTATCGTTATTTTAGTCTTAGGAATAGCGATTACTTTTATTACTAAAATGAATAATAAAAAAGAAAGATACCGCTCCTTGTTTGAACATAATCCAGAGGCTGTATTTCGTACGGATTTAGCAGGAAATTTACTTAGTGTAAATAGTGCTGCATTGGATTTTACTGGATACACAAAAGAAGAATTAATTGGTAAGCATTTTTCTTTATTTGTACATAAAGGTGATGTGAAAATAATTCATAAATCATTTAATAATGCACTTAAGGGTGAAAAGGAAGTATTTGAGATTAGAATTGTGAAAAAAGATGGTTCCCTCGCAGATGTAGGGATAACATCGGCGAGAATAATTGTTCAAGGCAAGATTATTGGTGTATATGGTATCGTGAAGGATATTACGGAAGGTAAAAAAGCACAGGCAACCATAAATTATTTAGCCTACCATGATGAATTAACTACTCTTCCAAACCGTAGACTGTATACGATGAGATTGCATAAATTAAAGCTTAAGAATATTCCTTTTACCATAATGAATATAGATTTTGATCGTTTTAAGCGATTAAATGATTTATTTGGACATGCTTTTGGTGATAAGGTTTTAATTGAGATTTCAATGAGATTAAAAGCAAATCTTAGTGGTGATTATTTTATAGCGAGAATGGGCGGGGATGAATTTAATGTAATATTACCGAATGTGACTGACCGGGAAGTAGTGAACAAGATTGCTACAAATCTTATTCAATCCTTTCGACAACCCCTCAAGGTACGTGGACACGATTGTTTAATAACCGCTAGTATTGGAATTGCTTTTTTTCCAGAACATAGCAATGATATTGATTCACTTGTAAAATATGCAGATATTGCGATGTACAATGTGAAACAGAATGGGTCAGATGATTTTGAAGTGTATGATAGTGCAATGAATGACCAAACAATTGAAAGAATTAATATGGAAAATGATTTGCGTTACGCCCTTGAGAATGATTTGTTGGAAATCTATTATCAACCTAAATATAATAGCTTTACAAATGAATTAATTGGTTCTGAGGCTTTACTTCGATGGAATCATAGTAATTACGGATTTATATCACCTGATACATTTATAAAGTTAGCGGAAGAAACCGGTATTATTATCCATTTAGAAGAATGGGTGTTACGAAAAGTTTGTAGGCAAATTAAGGAATGGAAGCTTGCAAGTTGCTATAGAGGAAGAGTATCCATTAATATCTCCCATATTCATTTCTATCAGGGAGATATTGTTAGCGCAATCACAAGCACACTTATGGAATTTGATATTGAGCCTACATGTCTTGAAATAGAAATTACTGAGACAACAATGATGAATAATGAGTTTGAAACGAATAAGACACTTCAAAAGCTAAGAAGCCTTGGAATTGAAGTGAGTATGGATGATTTTGGGACAGGATACAGTTCCTTAGGTTATTTACATAAGCTATCAATTGATCGATTAAAAATAGACAAGTCATTTATACATGAAATGCAAAAAAATGAGGCAATTGTTGCAACTATTATTTCTATGGCTAATACATTGAATTTAAAAGTGATTGCAGAGGGTGTTGAAACAAACGACCAAATTCAAGTGTTGAACAAACTAGGTTGCCATGAAATTCAAGGCTATTACTATAGTAAGCCGATACAGCCTGAAATATATAAGCAAAATTTCTTATTGGCTTTGGCACAATAAGAAATGCGCATGCGCCTTGGAAGAGGAACGTCAACTAAAATCCGCCACGTCTTATGGCGTACGGTGACGTCAGCACGTCCTGTGCAAGTCCGACATGCAAATGTTCTGTTGCAAAAAAGTTTTTAACTTTCTTGCAACAGGGTATTTGACCTCGAGGGGGTAGGCGACTTGCGCTAGACATAGAAAACAATGATTCAAAATTTAATACTTTCCTATCCTGTAAAAAACTCGAAAGTGAGATGCTTTCGAGTTTTTTTATGTCCTGCATTAGATCGCTTGCTTACTATTTTCTTTACGAATGATTTCTACTGCCTCAGAAACAGTATTTACGACAAACGTAGCTTCTTGCTTTACTAGATCATGTGCATGAGACATTACAAAACTATTGGGGGTTAACTTAAACATAGGAATATCATTAAAAGAATCTCCGATACACGCAATTTCATCTGGTTTTATCGAAAGCTCATGTATAAGTTTTAAGAGTGCATTGCCTTTACTTATTTTCTTCGGCATAATATCCAGGACATGTTTTTCTGATATAAACAAGTCCACCTCATCATGAACTTCTTCAGATAATTGTTTTTTGATGTCCATAATATCGTTTTCAAATCCAATAAGTGTTATTTTTGATGGCTTAATTTCCTCGAATTTTTCACTTATAGTAGGATCAATTACAATAGGATGGAACATTCTTTTTTGGATATTAGCCACATACTCATTATCTTCATGAGTAAAATTAGTATCATAATTACAAAGTAAGGTAACAAAATTAGGTGTGCATACCTTTTTATAGATGATTTCTGCAAGGGAAGGCTCAAATGTACATGAAAAAATGGATTTGTCGTTAATAGTTGATACAAACGCACCGTTTTGGCTTATTCTATGAAATTTCTCTCCAATTGAAGTTAAAACTTCCTTAATTTCGTTGTCCATTCTACCAGTTGCAATACTAATTTGAAGACCCTCACGAACAGCGTCCCTTAATGCTTTCGCGTCCTCATGTTTTACAGTATTATCTTCTTGTAATAAAGTACCATCTAGGTCACTTACAATTAGTTTAATCATTGTAATTCCTCCATTTGTTATGTAGGTAAAATACAGTATTCTGTCATTATACCTGAAAAATGTCAATACGGGCTACGCATATGCATACTAGGAGGATGTATAGTTATAAACTATCCTTTTAAGGTAAGCTTCTCGGGCATGTTTTACAAGCATTTTTCTAGTCTACTCACAAATTCATAGATTTCATTTCCATTGACGGAGTCCTCTTTTGATTAGTAAGATGGTAAAAGGGTAAATACGTTCATTTAAAGGAGCTTGGATTCGGTATGGAGTCCTTTATCATAAAAAAAATACTAAATAATAATGTCATAATCGCAAATCATCCCACACATCAAGAGGTAGTCTTGATTGGTAAGGGGATTGGATTTGGGAAAAAACAAGGTGACGAAATCACCCAGCAAAAGGCTGAAAAAATATTTGTTCTTCGCAATGAGAAGGAACAAGAGCAATATAAGTTGCTAGTAAACAATGTAGATGAAGACTTTATTGAGCTTATGAATGATGTAATTCACCATATTAGAAAGCGTATTCAGGGACAGCTAAATGAGCACATACATATTGCTCTAACCGATCACCTATCATTCGCTTTAAAGAGAATGGAACAAGGAATGGATCTAACAAATCCATTCTTGATAGAAACTAAAACATTATATCCACACGAGTATGCAATTGCTGAAGAAGTTGTTCAAATTGTTGCAGATAATACGGGCGTTAAGTTGCCAGTTGGGGAGATTGGTTTCATAGCATTACACATCTATAGTGCTATCACTAATAAAAATCTCTCAGAGGTTAATCAATACTCCCAATTAATATCTCAACTAATCGGGATAATTGAGGAATCATTAAATATCAAGATTGATAAAGAAAGTGTAAATTACTTACGGCTACTACGTCATCTTAGGTATACAATTGATAGAGTTAAATCCGGTGAAGAAGTGAAGGAACCAGAGGTTTTAGCAAATGTGTTGAAAAATGAATATCCTGTATGCTATAATCTCTCGTGGAAAGTAATAAAAGTGATGCAACAAGCATTAAAAATGAAGGTTTATGATGCAGAAGCAATATATCTCACAATGCATCTACAAAGATTAGCAACAAAAACAAAATAAATTAGTACGTGTTACTGATTCGATCAGGCATGAGTAAAGTATGATTGAAATTTAGTAGTAAGGGGTAATCTATCTCTATACTACAAGTCAATCGTGTTTTCTCATGCCTATTATTTTTGTTTCTTTTTAATGCTTTATGATCACCTTAAGGTAAGGAGGAATTACATAGTGTTCAAAAATCTCTTTGGAGTCTTGCAGAAGGTAGGAAAGGCATTAATGCTTCCTGTTGCCATATTACCAGCTGCGGGTATTCTACTTGCATTTGGTAATGCATTACAAAATCCTAATCTAACAAAGCGGATGCCGTTTTTAGAGTCGGATTGGATTCAACTTATTTCCAAGGTTATGGAGGAAGCTGGAGGAATTGTATTTGATAATCTTGCTCTTCTATTTGCGGTAGGTGTTGCGATTGGTTTAGCTGGTGGAGAAGGTGTAGCAGGACTTGCGGCATTTATTGGTTATCTTGTCTTTAATGTAACGATGGGAGTCCTGTTAGATGTTGCATCTAAAGTTCAAATTATAGGTGAAGATCCTGCTAGTACTGGATTTGCTGATCCTTCCTTTGCCTTTATATTAGGAATTCCTACGCTCCAGACAGGAGTATTTGGAGGAATAATAATAGGTGTGCTAGCTGCCTATATGTATAACAAATTTTATACAATTGAGCTGCCTTCGTATTTAGGATTTTTTGCAGGTAAGCGATTTGTTCCGATTATTACTGCTGTTTCAGCTCTATTACTTGGAATTATTATGATTTTTATTTGGCCACCAATCCAAACAGGCTTAAATACATTCTCTCATTATATGGTAGATGCAAATCGCACCTTATCAGCCTTTATTTTTGGTGTTATTGAAAGAGCTTTAATTCCGTTTGGATTACATCATATTTTCTATTCACCATTCTGGTTTGAATTTGGGCAATATACTAATGCAGCGGGAGAATTAATCCGTGGTGACCAAAAGATTTTCTTCGAACAAATAAAGGATGGAGCAGAATTAACAGCAGGTACATTTATGACCGGTAAGTTTCCATTTATGATGTTTGGCTTACCAGCTGCTGCTTTAGCAATTTATCATGAGGCTCGTCCAGAACAGAAAAAAGTAGTTGCCGGGATCATGGGTTCTGCAGCATTGACTTCATTCTTAACTGGTATTACAGAACCGATTGAGTTCTCATTCTTGTTTGTTGCACCAGTCTTGTTTGGAATTCATGCCATCTTTGCGGGATTATCATTCATGACAATGCATATTCTTAATGTAAAGATAGGGATGACTTTCTCGGGTGGTGTAATAGACTATCTATTATTTGGGGTACTACCAAATCGTACTGATTGGTGGTTAGTTATCCCGGTAGGACTTGTGTTCTCTGTAATTTATTATTTTGGCTTTAGATTTGCAATTCGCAAATTTAATTTAAAAACCCCAGGACGCGAAGATATATCAGCTGAAGCAACAAAAAGTACAAGTAATGCCAAAGCTACTGATCTTCCCTATAACATCCTTCAAGCAATGGGTGGTAAACAAAATATAGCTCATCTAGATGCTTGTATTACGCGTTTACGTGTATCAGTTAATGATAGTAAGCAAGTAGATAAAGATAAACTTAAAAGCTTAGGGGCTTCGGGTGTTTTAGAGGTGGGTAATAATATACAAGCGATTTTCGGTCCTAAATCGGACACATTGAAATCTCAGATAAAAGATATAATGGATGGTAAAACACCAATTCCTACTGAGGTTAGTCCTGAAACTGAAGTAAAAGAGCAGGTTGAGGATGTAATGCCTGGTCCATTGGAAAATGAAGTTGGACATGATGTGTTTGTTTCTCCATTAAAAGGAGACATTCATCCAATTACAGATGTTCCAGATCAAGTATTTTCTGGAAAAATGATGGGTGATGGATTTGCAATTCTTCCTAGTGAAGGCATAGTTGTTGCACCAGCAGATGGTAAAATCGTTAATGTTTTTCCAACTAAACACGCGATTGGATTAGAAACAAACTCAGGTAGAGAAATTTTAATTCATTTTGGTATCGATACAGTTAACCTAAAAGGTGAAGGCTTTGAAGCTCTTGTCGCACAAGGTGACAAAGTTGAAAAGGGACAACCTATCCTTAAGGTTGATATAGATTCAATTAAAGATAAAGTACCAACTCTTATGACTCCAATCGTCTTTACGAATCTTAAGGAAGGCGAACATATAAAGATAAATGAGAAAGGTACTGTAGAACTAAAGCAAGAAGGAATTATAACTATTACTAACAAATAAAGGGGAAATTTATGATGGCAGAAAAAATGTTTAAAATTACAAGTGAATCAGGTATCCATGCACGACCTGCAACCATTTTAGTTCAAACAGCTGGTAAATTCGATTCAGATATACAATTAGAGTTTAACGGGAAATCTGTTAATCTAAAATCAATCATGGGTGTTATGTCTCTTGGTATCGGACAAGGTGCAGAAATCAAAATAACTACTGATGGTTCAGACGCAGAACAAGCTCTTTCTGCATTATCAGATACAATTGTAAAAGAAGGACTTGGTGAATAATGTCTACAATAATTAAAGGTATAGCTGCATCAGCAGGAATTGCAATTGCGAAAAGCTTTCGTTTAGAACATCCTGACTTAACTGTGGAGAAACGTACTATTACCAATAAGGATGAGGAAATCTCCCGGTTTGATGCTGCAGTTGCCACATCAAAACAAGAACTTGAAGTAATAAAGGACCGTGCAAACGATGAGCTAGGAGAGGATAAGGCAGCAATATTTGCAGCACATCTTCTCGTTTTAAGCGATCCCGAGTTACTTAATCCGATAAAAGAAAAGATAACATCTGAAAATGTTAATGCGGAATTTGCACTTCAAGAAGTTGCTTCTATGTTTATTTCGATGTTTGAGTCAATGGATAATGAGTATATGAAAGAACGTGCGGCAGATATCCGTGACGTTACGAAAAGAGTATTATCACATTTGTTAGGTATCATTATTTCGAATCCTAGTATGATATCAGAGGAAGTAATCATTATTGCGGAGGACCTAACTCCTTCAGATACAGCACAATTAAACCGAAATTATGTAAAAGGCTTTACGACTGATATCGGAGGACGTACTTCACATTCAGCTATTATGGCGAGGTCGATGGAGATTCCGGCAGTTGTTGGTACGAAATCTGTTACATCCGACATTGAAAACGGAGTAATCGTAATTGTTGATGGACTTGACGGGAATGTTATTGTAAATCCAACTGATGATGTATTAGCTCAATACCGTGAAAAGAAGGAACAATATGAAGCACAGAAAGCAGAATGGGCTAAATTAAAAAATGAAAAAACCGTTTCTAGCGATAACCAACATATTGAACTTGCTGCTAATATTGGAACTCCAGAAGATGTAAAAGGTGTTCTTGAAAATGGCGGTGAAGGAGTAGGGTTATACCGAACAGAGTTTTTATACATGGGACGTGACCAGCTTCCAACCGAAGAGGAGCAATTTGAGGCTTACAAAACTGTATTAGAACATATGGAAGGGAAACCAGTTGTTGTTCGAACTTTGGATATTGGGGGAGACAAAGAACTTCCATACCTAAATCTTCCAAAGGAAATGAACCCATTCCTAGGATTCCGTGCAATACGTCTTTGCCTTGAGGAGCAAGATATTTTCCGTACTCAATTGCGTGCACTTTTACGTGCCAGTACGTATGGGAATTTAAAAATTATGTTCCCTATGATTGCAACCTTAAATGAGTTTAGAGAAGCAAAAACAATCTTAGAAGAGGAAAAGCAGAAACTAATTGCAAATGGTATCTCTGTGTCTGATTCAATTGAATTAGGTATCATGGTTGAGATACCGTCAACGGCGATACTTGCTGATCAATTTGCAAAAGAAGTTGATTTCTTTAGTATCGGCACGAACGACTTAATTCAATATACTATGGCTGCTGACCGTATGAATGAGAGGGTATCATATCTGTACCAACCATATTCTCCTTCTATACTCCGATTAGTCTCAATGGTAATCGATGCAGCACATAAAGAAGGTAAATGGGCAGGTATGTGTGGTGAAATGGCAGGCGACCCAATAGCGATTCCGATTCTTTTAGGACTTGGGTTAGATGAGTTTAGTATGAGTGCAACTTCCATTTTACCTGCGCGCTCCCAAATCAAAAAACTTTCAAAAGCAGAAATTGCAGGTTATAAAGAAAAAATTCTCTCAATGAGTACTACAGAAGAAGTTGTAGAATTTGTAAATGCCAATCTAATGAAATAAGAAAAGGAGTCAGATTTTTTCTGACTCCTTTTCAAATTGACTGCTTCTGTAACGGTGGGTAGGTTGTGCTGACCTAGACTGCTTGTTAAATTATTTAATGGAATTAATATCACATTACTTTAATAAAAATGGATTTTTCCATTCCATTAATAATCCATAATTACAGGATTCCTCATCTTCTAGATAATTTTTTATAAGCTGGACAGGTGTCCGACCACATCTTAAAAGAAACGTAATAACAGGATCCTTTAAGTCACCGTTTACTACTTTTTTAATATATGCCTCAACACTTAGATTCGCAGAATGCTTACCATAACCAGACACTCTACCTCCACCAAGTAATCTTTCTAATCTCAATTGAACAACAACCTCGTACATGGATTGCATTAACCATTTTCCTAGGCCATACTTTCTAAAAGTAGGACTTATACAAATATCTACAACATATAGTGTATTTCCTTTTGAATCATGGTTTCGGATGTATCCGTTATCCGTAATCTCCTCCCACGTATGTGAAGGATAATTTGGATCATAATTCACTACTAGTCCTGTCATAGAGCCACAAATGGTCCCATCAATTTCGACGCATAAGGCACCTTCAGGAAAAAGAGTAGTATGGTTATGTAATTGTTCCTTATTCCACCACAATTCAGAAGGAAAAGGAGGAGGAAAGCTTTCTTGCTGAACTCTAATCAATTCATCAAAGTCGTCTATTGTATAATTCCGTATAATGGCTTTTTTTGGTACATCAGTATCAAATACATACAATTCTTTTCGATACAAAACGAATCACCTCACTTCACATTTTACGTTACTTTTTTAAAGATGAGAAGTGATATGAAATAAGCATCAATGGCTTCTTGCTTGAAAAAATTTATCTACCATTTTTTCAATTAAAGCAGGTTCAGGTTGTTCACCTGTAAAAGAGAAGGGTAACTCCTTTATAAATTCTCCCTCCTGATAAACATGTATGGCACCCGTTTGGTTGATAACACTGTATTCAGTTTCAAAACGATATCCATCGCGGTCAATGGCACCCATATAATCCCTCCTTACAAATAGTTTATGAAGGTAGTTTGCCACTTTTTAACCTATTTACCCACTTGGCTAAAACAGATTTAATAGTTTGTACACATATTTTTGGAAAAAGGCGAGAATTTAATATAAAGTGGATATATAAAAAGTTATCCATGATTCTGCCACTAATTTCGTTATCGCTTGACTACTTCGGTTCAGTAAAAGTAGTCCAAACAGCTGTTTAGTACCATCTTGCAACTAATTGACTTATTAATGTAGTAAAACGGAGGTTTTAAAATGCAACGAAATGACAGAGACTATCATGAGAGAGACCCTCATTTTGATGGTCGTTATGAAGGAATCATAAACGATGATGCTACAATGGCGGGGGAGAAGATGGGAATCAGAGTAGATATTAACCAGGAAAATATGGTCCAGCCAAAAAATCCATTCCACATGAATCCAAAAATTGATAAGAAAATGAAAAAGTTTGAAGAGATATTTAAGGGTGATAACTCAAAGTAGATGAACAAAAGCCAGCAACAATAAAGTTGCTGGCTTTCTTTTTCTAATTTTAGAACCAAGCTGCGCCGACGATAATTAATAGTATAAATAAAACAACGATCAACGCAAAGCCTGATCCACGACCACCATAACCGTAGCCGTAACCTCCATAACCATATCCACCATGTCCACAATGGCCCATAGTAACATCTCCTTATTATTTATTTTTATTTTTTACGTTCAGACAAATTAATAACCTACATATGCAGCTCCAACAATGATCAATAGAATGAACAATACAACGATCAGTGCAAAGCCTGATCCATAGCCTGTAGCTCCACTCATTTAGAACACCTCCATGTCTATTTGATATTATCCTATGGGGAAGAGAGACGTTTCGTAAGGTACAAAACCCCAATTTTACCAGATTTATAAAAAATTTGTAAAAGAAGTATTGTTTTTAGAAGATTTAAGAAGTATATTGACTCAAAAGTGATGAATCTATATACTTTAAAAGAAATTATTATATAAAAATTCCGAAAAATTAATTTTTTTATATTTAAAATGGCTTTTGTAAGCTTAAAAAGGGGGAGATATCTTGCAATTTGATGCAATTGTAGTTGGAGCAGGGCTTGCAGGCTTGGTGGCAACTGCAGAAATAGCAGATTCAGGGAAGAAAGTATTGTTAGTTGATCAAGAACCTGAAAGCTCATTTGGTGGCCAGGCATGGTGGTCTTTCGGTGGCCTATTTTTGGTGAATTCCCCTGAGCAACGCCGTTTGGGGATAAAGGATTCTAAGGAACTCGCATGGCAAGATTGGCTCGGAACAGCTGGTTTCGATAGAATGGATGACGAGGATAAATGGGGCCGTAAATGGGCTGAGGCATATGTTGATTTTGCTGCAGGAGAAAAGCGGGCATGGCTTTACTCAATGGGGGTACGGTTCTTCCCGATTGTCGGTTGGGCAGAACGAGGAGGGTACTTAGCAGATGGCCACGGAAATTCAGTTCCACGATTCCATATTGTTTGGGGGACAGGGCCAGGTATTGTTGAGCCTTTTGAACGTCGTATCAGAGAGCATATTCAAAATGGTAAAGTTGTATATAAACCGCGTCACCAGGTCGATCAATTGCTTACTCAGAACGGTGCCGTTATTGGTATAAGTGGTTCAGTCCTAGTTCCTAGTTCAGCAAGACGTGGGGAAGAAAGTTCAAGAGAAGTTATAGGAAGTTTTGAAGATCATTCAAATGTAGTGGTTGTGACAAGCGGTGGGATTGGTGGAAACCATGATCTTATTAGAAATAACTGGCCGAGTAGATTGGGAGAACCACCTAAAACAATGTTGTCAGGGGTACCTGCCCATGTGGACGGCAGGATGCTATCCATAACCGAAGAAGTCGGTGGGAGAATTGTAAACCGGGATAGAATGTGGCATTACACAGAGGGAATCAAAAACTGGAATCCAATCTGGGATAAACACGGGATTCGGATATTACCAGGCCCTTCTTCCATTTGGCTTGATGCCCATGGTCGACGTTTTGAAGCGCCGAATTTTCCTGGCTTTGACACACTTGGTACTCTTGAGGCAATTAAGAAGACAGGCTATGATTATTCATGGTTTATCCTGACCCAGAAGATTATAGAAAGAGAATTTGCACTGTCAGGCTCCGAACAAAATCCAGATTTAACGGAGAAAAGTATAAAAAAGGTGCTTTCAAGGGTTTTACCAGGCGCACCTGAACCAGTTAAAGCTTTTATGGAAAAGGGAGAGGATTTCGTTGTAGCAACGAATCTAGAAGATCTTGTCGCAGGAATGAATAAATTAACGAAAGAAAAGCTACTTAATCTTGAAGAAATTGAAAGACAAATAAAAGCAAGAGATCGTGAAATTGACAATACCTTTACAAAAGACCTACAGATAACTGCAATCCATGGTGCAAGAAATTATCTTGGAGATAAATTAATTCGTGCAGCAAAGCCGCATAAAATATTAGACCCTAAAAACGGTCCATTAATTGCAGTACGATTACATATTGTGAGTCGGAAAACGTTGGGAGGGCTTCAAACTGATTTATTTGGACGAGTTCTTAATTCCTCCGGAGAGGAGGTTCCAGGACTTTATGCGGCAGGAGAAGTTAGTGGGTTTGGTGGTGGAGGGGTTCACGGATATCGTGCACTAGAGGGAACTTTTTTAGGTGGATGCCTATTTACTGGCCGTGTTGTAGGCCGAACAATAGCAGAAGACCTTAAATAAAAAATTGGGCTACTAGCTAATAAATCCGTTCATCCGATTTTAGTGATCGTTTTTTTGAAATGCAATTTTCTTACCAATTGATAGCTGAGGAATCCTTACCTTTGTAAAACTTCAGATGGTATATCCGAGTTTTAAAAGTCAGCTGACATTTGATTATTTTTTCATAGTCTATGATATGATGAAAGTAAAAATAAGGAGAATTTAATATGGAGAAAAACAATCAGATATCAATTGAAAAAACTGTAGTCGGATTCATTGGTACAGGTGTAATGGGCAAAAGTATGGCCGCCCACATTCTTGCTAATGGTTACAAGGTAATTGTATATACACGTACAAAAGAAAAAGCAAAGGAGTTAGTTCAACTAGGAGCAGAGTGGAAAAATACTGTAATGGACCTTGCCCATGAGGCAAACGTTGTAATAACGATGGTGGGTTATCCGCATGACGTTGAGGAAGTGTATATGGGTAAGGATGGCCTCCTAGAAAACGCGAAAATAGGTACATATTTTATTGACATGACTACATCTATTCCTTCCTTAGCAGTAAAAATTTATGAAGCTGCCAAGGAAAAAGGGATGTACTCCCTAGATGCTCCAGTCTCAGGTGGAGATGTGGGTGCAAGAGAAGCTAGGCTTGCAATCATGGTTGGTGGTGATGAAGATGTCTTCGAAACATGTAAACCATTGTTAGAAATTATGGGGAAAAATATTGTGTATCAAGGTCCAGCAGGTTCTGGTCAACACACAAAGATGTGCAATCAAATTGCAATCGCTTCAAATATGATTGGTGTAAGTGAAGCAATGGTATATGCGAAAAAATCTGGTCTAGATCCTGAGCGAGTATTAAAGAGTATTTCAACAGGTGCTGCTGGCAGCTGGTCACTTAGTAACCTTGCTCCACGTATGATTACCGGAAACTTTGAACCAGGGTTCTTTATCAAACATTTTATTAAAGACATGGGAATTGCAATTGAAGAAGCAAAGGCAATGGGAATGGAAACCCCTGGGTTGGAGCTTGCAAAAAAAATGTATGACGAGTTAGCTGAAAAGGGAGAAGAAAACAGCGGTACACAAGCATTATATAAACTGTTGGATAATTAGGAGAACTCTTATCTAAAAGGAAAATTTTAGTTCGAGTATAAACTAACAAGTGATACACACGATATTTCTGATATGAAATCTCGTGTGTATTTTTTATATCATAATTTCTTTGAAGGTGGATAAAACTGGGGAATGGTAATTAATGATAGTCTTATACCCATAAAGAAATATATCCATCCCAAGAAAGATAATCAATAAATGTTCTTGACTCCTTTTATAGTAAATAATAGTCGAGTAAGGTCATCAATAAAGCCTACATAAAACCTCCGTTACCTTCTTCTATCAGATCCAACTGTTCCAACTCCAAAAGCCAGTAGTATAGAAAATTTCGGGCAGTAGACAATAACTATGATATCTTCGTAAGGAGGTGTTAATTAAAGATGGCAAAACGTACAAAAAAGAATGATCCACAACAAAAAAATAAGCAAGGCTTTGATTCAGCTGTTATTGATTCTGAATTTAGTCATGAATACGGGAGTTATAATGCGAATCAAAAGCATAAGAATAAAGCCAAAAAAGAAAAAGCGCCTAAAAATGACGGTAAATATGAAGGTGGTCTATAAGATAAACAAAAATGCCACGTTCAACACGTGGCTTTTGCTCCTCTATTCTTTGTTAAAATCCCCTTACCTCCACTCTACTAATTTTATAAAAGTTTTACTGGGTAAATTATTTTGAATATTTAGAAAAGTTGTTGAATAAAACAAGTGAATAATAGTAATATATAGGTATGGTTACATACTAACCGGTTAGTTAGTGCCAAGGGTTTGTTGTTTCAAGTCTATATAGGAGATGTGAGCGATGAATTTTTCTTATTCAAAGAAGGTTATTGAGCTCCAACAAAAGGTAAACATTTTCATGGAGGAATATGTATACCCTAATGAAAAGGTTTATGAAGATCAATTAAATTAACAAGCGAATCGTTGGGCAGAAGTACCACCTATAATCGAGGAGTTAAAGAACAAAGCAAAGGAACAAGGATTATGGAACTTGTTTTTACCTGATAGTGAATATGGTGCAGGTTTAACAAATGTCGAATATGCGCCTCTTTGCGAAATTATGGGTAGATCGATGATTGCTCCGGAAGTTATTAATTGTAATGCTCCTGATACAGGCAATATGGAGGTTTTAGTTAGGTATGGATCTCCGGAACAAAAGGAGACATGGCTCAAGCCTCTATTAGCTGGAGATATTCGATCTTGTTTTTCCATGACTGAACCGGACGTTGCTTCAGCAGATGCAACAAATATACAAGCAAGCATTATCCATAATGGTGATGAGTATATTATTAATGGACGTAAATGGTGGTCTTCAGGTGCAGGTGACCCACGCTGTAAAATAGCAATTTTTATGGGGAAAACGGACCCTAATGCACCTCGTCATGAGCAACAATCTATGATTCTAGTGCCGCTAGATACAAAGGGAGTTCAAATTGAACGAACACTTAATGTATTTGGCTATGACCACGCTCCGCATGGACACGCAGAAATTTCATATGAGAATGTTAGAATACCTGCATCAAACATTATTTGGGGTGAAGGGAAAGGGTTTGCGATAGCACAAGGAAGATTAGGCCCGGGCAGGATTCACCATTGTATGAGGTTAATGGGAGCAGCAGAACGTGCATTAGAAGAAATGTGTAAAAGAGTCCAGGGTCGCATTGCTTTTGGAAAATCATTAGCTAGTCAAGGAGTAATCCAAGAATGGATTGCAGTATCTAGAATTGAAATTGAACAAGCTAGACTACTTACGATGAGAGCAGCCTATATGATGGACACAGTCGGAAACAAGGAAGCGAAAGCAGAAATTGCAATGATTAAAGTCGTTGCTCCTACAATGGCACTTAATGTTATTGATCGAGCAATTCAAGCCTTTGGTGCAGCTGGGGTTAGTGATGATTTTCAACTTGCAGCACAGTGGGCGAATGCAAGAACATTAAGACTTGCAGATGGGCCTGATGAAGTTCATAAAGCCCAAGTTGCAAAGATAGAAATAAAAAAATAAAGAAATCTGGGAGATTCAAAGTTTTTATGATAGGAGAGATTATATGTATGTATTAGATTTGTTCAGCTTAAAGGGAAAGACAGCTATCGTGACTGGAGGAGGTAGAGGATTAGGAGAACAAATTGCAGAAGGTTTTGCTGAAGCAGGTGCAAATGTTGTTGTATGTTCTAGAAGAGTGGAAGCATGCCAGGAGGTAAGTGCTAGGCTAATAGAGAAGGGTGTAAAATCTTTTGCTCTTCAATGTGATGTAACTAGGCCTGAAGATGTCCATCATGTTGTTAATGAAACAGTTAAAGCCTTTGGAACAATTGACATTCTTGTTAATAATAGTGGAGCGACCTGGGGTGCTCCGGTAGTAGATATGCCATTTGAGGCTTGGCAAAAGGTTATGTCAGTGAATGTAAATGGAACTTTCCTTATGAGTCAGGCAGTTGGTAAGGTTATGATCAAACAAAAAAGTGGGAAAATCATTAATATCTCTTCTGTTGCTGGTCTAGGAGGAATTGATCCACGTTTAATGGATACAATCGGCTACAACACAAGTAAAGGAGCAATTATCACTTTTACTAAGGATTTGGCTGCGAAATGGGGGCAATACAATATTAATGTAAATTCAATTGCACCTGGGTTCTTCCCAACAAAAATGTCCAAAGTAACAATTGAACAAGGTAGTGATTTCCTAAAAGAAATGACTCCGCTTCGACGCTTAGGTACTGACCAAGATTTAAAGGGAGTAGCTGTTTTCTTAGCTTCTAACGCTTCAAATTTTATTACAGGCGATACAATCATTGTAGATGGTGGTATTCACGTCTCTTAAAAGAGCTACAAATCAAACTATATACAGCAATGGTGGAACATACGGAATTTGAACAGCTCAAGTCAATCGCAAAAGGTTAACAGATGGGTACTAGGAACACCAAATATTATTAATCAAAAAAATGGAGGCGTTTTCGTGAGTGAAAAAGTATGGTTAAAGCATTATCCACCAACTACAGCAACAGAGGTAGACATTCCAAATATTCCATTAGGCCAAATTCTCAAAGATACTACTTCAAAAATACCACAAAATGAAGCAATTATTTTTTACCAGAAAAGAATGACATATCAAGAATTATCCGGGTTAGTTCATGTGTTTACTACAGCATTACAAGCTGCAGGTGTACAAAAAGGAGATCGAGTAGCTATTATGCTACCTAACTGCCCTCAATATGTAATCTCCTATTTTGGTGCGCTTAATGCAGGTGCAATTATCACTCAAATCAATCCTCTCTTGGTAGAGAGGGAGCTTCAGTACATCCTAACGGATTCTGGAGCCGAAACAATAATTGCCCTTGATGCTTTATATCCTAGAGTAAAGGCAGTTCAACCTAATACAAAGCTAAAAAATATTATCAATGTTAGTTTACAGCCTTCAGAAACTAATTTCTCACCAGATAAATCGTTTGAGCAGTTTATGAAAACAGCTACTGGAACTGTTACACCAGTACAAATCGATCCTGAACATGATATTGCTGTTTTGCAATATACAGGGGGCACTACTGGTCTTTCAAAAGGTGCAATGCTTACACATCGTAATTTAGTTGCAAATATTATTCAAAGCTATGAGTTTTTCAAAAGTGACATAACGTTTGGACAAGAACGCTCACTAACGGTTATTCCAATCTTTCATGTCTTTGGAATGACGTCTGGTATGAATCTATCAATCTACTGTGGCTCCGCAAATACATTATTACCAAGATTTGATGTAGAGGAACTTCTTCAAACGATTACTCGGGAGCAAATAACGATGTTCCCAGGTGTCCCTACGATGTATGTTGCACTTACAAACCATCCGAAATCTGTAGAATATAGCTTAGACAGTATTCGAGTGTGTAACAGTGGAAGTGCACCGATGCCGGTTGAGCTAATGAAGGAATTTGAAGGTAAAACTGGTGCAATGGTACTTGAGGGGTATGGACTCTCAGAGGCATCTCCAGTAACACATTGTAATCCTATATTTGCTGAAAGAAAGCCAGGTAGTATTGGAATTGGTATTCCATGTACTGAATACAAGGTAGTTGATTTGGCTACAGGTACAGTAGAGGTACCATATGGTGAACTAGGCGAGCTCATTATAAAGGGACCTCAAGTGATGAAGGGATATTGGAATATGCCTGAGGAAACAGCAAATACACTTCGCGATGGATGGTTATTTACTGGAGATATCTCAAGAATGGATGAGGATGGTTATGTATATATAGTAGACAGGAAAAAAGATATGATTATTGCAAGTGGATATAATATTTATCCAAGAGATATTGAAGAAGTTTTATATGAGCACCCATCTGTTCAAGAAGCGGTTGTAATTGGCATTCCAGATGAATACAGAGGTGAGACTGTAAAGGCTTTTGTTGTATTAAAGCAAGGAAAAGATGCAACTGAGGAAGAGATTATTTCTTATTGTAAACAACATTTAGCAGTATATAAGGTACCAAAGGTAGTAGAGTTTAGAAACGAGCTTCCAAAAACGAATGTGGGTAAAATACTTCGACGTGTTCTTCGAGAAGAGGTCTCCAAGGTTAAGTAGAATTTGCTTCTCAAGAATAAAGAGGAGTAACTTCATATTAAAGCATTTCAAATTTGTACGTGGAATCTATTGTATCCATATCCCGTTATACAGTGAAAATGCTCACGGCTTTTTCTGATTGCTACATCTAAATAAGTCTACGGGGATGCTTGTGAACTCCACTTCGTTCTGATAGTATCTCCTTGTAAAACTGACATGCTTTTATGTGTGATATTTATGCGGTTGAAGCGTACTTATCCTGTATACAAAAAGTAAATTGAAGGTTTATATATGATATAATCAGTTTTAAAAAAACTGAGAGAGGAAAGCTTCATGAAGAACAAAATAACAGAACAAAGCATCTTATTATTCCAAAAAAAAGGATTTTCTGAAACCTCAATACAAGACATAGTTGATTCACTTGGTGTAACCAAAGGGACCTTTTATTATTATTTTTCTAGTAAAGAAGAGCTCCTGATGGATATTCATCTTGGCTATATAGAGGACTTACTTAGTGAACAACAAGCAATACTTGAGAACAAAGACAAGGATAGTAAGACAAAACTCTATGAAATTGTATATCTGTTACTGCACCGAATTGAAACAAAGGGTGCAAGTGCGAAGGTGTTTTTCCGAGAGATGATAAATCTTAGTGAAGGGCATTTGGCTCAAATTATTCTTAAACGTGATCAATTTCGGTTTAACCTACAGAAATTACTTGAGGAGGGTGTTACTAATGGGGAGTTTCGAAAGGACCTCTCAGTTGAAATAGCTACTTTTGGAATTTTAGGAATGACAAATTGGAGTTATGAATGGTTTAAACCTAAAGGCAAGCTTACAGATCAAGAGGTTGCCCAAATATATGTTGAAATGATACTTAATGGAATTCATATTACTAACTGAATATATGATAAAGTTTCCCCCAGTATATAGGGGGAATTTCAAATTAAAAAACATACTGAGCGGTTAGTATGTAAATTATCCATCTAGTATAAGGGTTGTTAATTAAATCGTATATGAAGCATACGTAAATGTCCGGTTTTGTGAAACTGATGCATTAAGGGAGGTACTAAGAGGTGAAAAGTTATACAGATACTGTATCTGTTCGTAAGGGAGAGGAACTTAATATTCCCGTGCTTGAACGGTTTTTACGAGAGAATATTGAAAATTTACCAAATGAAAGCTTAACGATTGAACAATTTGGAGCAGGACACTCTAATTTGACCTATCAGTTAACAATTGGGGACTGGGAAGCGGTACTTCGCAGACCTCCACATGGCCTATTAGCCTCAAAAGCACATGACATGAGTAGAGAGTTCCTTATTTTAAGGGAGCTACATCAACGTTACTGTTTAGCACCGAAACCATTCTTATTTTCAGATAATAAAGCTATCGTAGGAAGTCCATTTTTGATTATGGAAAGAAAACGAGGAATCGTACTTGACACATACAACCAACACTTGAGTTATGTAAGAAGATTTCAAGAAAAATGGTAGATAGCTTAGTGATGCTACATGATATCGCTTATACACGGACAGAACTAACAAAGATGACACAGCCAGAAGGGTTTATGGAGCGTCAGGTTCATGGGTGGATTACACGTTATGAACGCTTTAAAACAGAATCTATTAGTGGGATTGAGGAGTTACAAAAATGGCTTGTCAATTCAATACCAACTTCTTCAGCTTCTACCATTATACATTATGATTACAAGCTTAATAATGCCATTTTCTCGGATGATCTATCTGAAATGGTGGGATTATTTGATTGGGAAATGACGACTATTGGGGACCCTTTAGCCGATGTTGGTGCTGCGATGAGCTATTGGATTCAAGCTGATGATCCAGATTTCTTAAAGAAAGGTTTAGGTAAGCCTCCTATTACGGTTAAGGCAGGTTTTTATTCCCGTGAAGATTTTATTAATCGATATGCATTAAAAAGTGGAAGGGATGTCTCTAACATAAATTTTTATGTTACCTTTGCTTATTTTAAGCTAGCTGTAATATGTCAGCAGATCTATTATCGCTATAAAAATGGTCAAACACAAGATCCAAGGTTTACCCATTTTAATACGTTTGTGAACAATCTGGTTAACTATGCCTTATTAACCACGAGATATGGAGAAGGAAGCATTTCATAGTGGAGCTTCAATTTTTAATATAAGGGCTTTGTTAAACCTAGTCTTATATTTTCAATCCAGGACAAACATTCTCTGCGGGTGGAGGGGACACCTTTGAAGAAAATAAGAATACACCGCGAAATTGCTGTTACATTAAACGAGAATATGGATTATACGGTTACATCATTACACTTAATCTAAAATTTGAATAAAAGTAAGGAGGAAATGAGATGAAGGCCATACAATTTACTGAATTCGGTGGACCTGAAGTTCTACAGTATATTGATATAGAGTTACCTAAACCGCGGGAATATGAAGTCCTTATTGAAGTGAAAGCAGTGGGTGTGAATTATGCTGATACAGCTAGACGTGTAGGTCAATATGTAGTTAAAACTGAGCTTCCGTTTATTCCTGGAACAGAGATAGCTGGAATAGTTGTAGATGTTGGAGAGAATGTTACATCTGTTTCTGTTGGTACTAGAGTAGTTGCACTAATTGAATCGAAAGGCTATGCAGAATTCGCTGTTGCACATGAAAGATCACTGATCCCAATTCCTGACGGTGTTGATTTTCATACGGCAGTTGCTTTACCTTTACAAGGATTAAGTGCCTACCACATATTGAAAACGATGGGGCAGCTCGGAGAAGGAGAAACGGTATTAATTCACGCAGCAGCAGGGGGAGTAGGTACACTAGCTGTTCAGCTTGCAAAGCTATTTGGGGCAGGAAAGGTAATAGGAACTGCGAGTTCAGTTGAAAAGCTTGCTCTAGCAAAGGAAATGGGAGCTGACGAAGTTGTTAATTACACACATCCTGATTGGGAAAAGCGTGTTATGGAAATAACAAACAACAAAGGTATTGATGTTTCCCTAGAAATGGCAGGAGGAGACGTATTCAAAAAAACACTCGCATGTCTTGCTCCTTTCGGTAGACTTGTAATTTATGGAGTTGCTAGTGGAGAACAGAGTATTATGTATCCAGCTAGTTTAATGGAAAAAAATCAATCAGTCATCGGCTTCTTCTTACCTCAAATCATGAGAAAACCTGAATTATTTCAATCAAGTTTAAGGGAACTTTTGCATTATGCGTATAGTGGCAAGTTAAAGCTAAGAATCGGAGGTGTATATAAATTAGAACAGGCAGAGATGGTACATACACTTCTACAAGGTAGAAAAACAGTAGGTAAGTTAATACTTGTCCCTTAGGGGAGCCTTTAAAAAACCAGGTTCTTGTAATCTGGTTATTTCATATCCCTATGGTAAATAGTTTAAGAATCTAGAAGGTAAATACATTTAGTTCCAACAAACATGGGAAAACCTAAACTTCTTACCTAAAACTAAGTCGCATAATGGTACACAAATCCTCAATATTTTAAATCAGGATATTACCAATTATTGTACAAGAAAAAAAGAATAAAACAGGTCTTTCTACCTATGGTTAAGGTGATATACCTAAATTAAGGTATAGGTATAGTAAAAATATGGTTTTTGTCAACATTTACGATATAATGAAAGAAGAATAGCCAACATAAAATTTCGGATAACAGAACTTTGTTTTAACGTTAAAGCTTTTTCAGTCGAGGATTCTTTCGATAAAGAGTTAGGAGCAAGTTGAGAGGAGGTTTAGAAAAAATCATGCAGAATCAATTTAGTGCCTCACAGGATAAGCCACAACAATTTTCAACAGCCCCGGTTCATCTTGTAATGTCTGTAACAGTAAACGGAAAAATACTCTATATTTCTAACAACTGTGAAGACATTATTGGATATAAAAAGGATGCTTTAATAGGTACTTCTATTAAAAATATCATACACAACGATGATCGGTTTATGTTAGAAAGTTATTTTTTTAATATACATAATAGTTTACCTTGTACATTCAGGGTTATGAAATCTAACAAAGAAATTCTATGGTTTGAGACCGTTATTGAACCGATTTGCCATTCGAACACAAGTGAATACGATGAGGTTCTTTTAAAAATGAACGTCTTAGTTGAACCCGTAAGTAATTTAATACTAGAAGAGAATAGTAATGGTATACATCTACTTCCATCATTTGCACAACTGTATGTCGATAAAACAGACCATACCAGAGTCCTAATAGAGGAAGCACCACTTCCAATTATCATTTCTAAACTCGGTACGATTGTTTACGGAAACAAAGAAGCCTCGATACTATTGGATGTAGAAACACCTTCTGAGCTAATTGGAAACTCAATTTATCAATATATTGATGAAGAATATCATGACGTAGTGGCTAAGAGGATCCATCAGCTACAGAATGGAGAAAGCGTAGGGATTATTGAACAAAAATGGAAGAAAAGAAATAAAGAAGGAATATTTGTAGAGGTTAAGGAAGTTCCTATCACATTCAATGATGATACATTTGAATATATAGTTTTACATGATATCTCCTCTAGAAAAGCATTCCAAGATATTATCCATCGAAGTCGCGAACGATATCAAAGAATTGTACAAAACTCAATTGATACAATTGCTGTTATTTATAAGAATAACTGGGTTTTCATCAATGACTCGGGTGTAAAAATGTTTGGGGCAGATAGTTATACAGAAATGCTAGGGAAAAATATTTATTCATTTCTTCATCCGGAGAACCATGAGCAAGTCGAAAAGTTCATTTCTATTGTAAATGCGGAAAAGAAAGAAGTGTATTTCAGCAAGCAGTCTTGGTATACGCTTCAAGGTAATCAAATATATACCGAACTTATTGGAATACCGACAACTTATTTTGGCGAAGATGCCGTTCAAGTAATTATCCGTGATATATCAGATCGAATTAAGGCAGAGAAATTAATGATAAAATCTGAAAAGCTGTCAATTGCAGGTCAACTTGCAGCAGGTATTGCACATGAAATAAGAAACCCATTAACGGCGATAAAAGGATTTTTACAACTATTTCATGATGATATTCAAGGAAAAGAGCACTACTTTGATATTATCTTTTCAGAATTAAATCGAATTGAGTTAATCCTGAGTGAACTTCTATTATTAGCAAAGCCATCGGAAGTAAAATACAAAGAAATGGATGTACGAACAATTCTTCGAGATGTTGTTACACTGTTAGATACACAGGCTATATTGCAAAACATTCAAATAAATCTTGAACTTGATAATGAGTCTTCTTTTATCCGATGTGATGATAATCAGATTAAACAGGTATTCATAAATCTAATAAAAAATTCGATTGATGCAATGGCAAAAGGCGGAAATATTTATATACAAACAAAGGTAACCGATGAAAAGATAATTGTTACGTTTGTAGATGAAGGTTGTGGAATTTCTAAGTCAATCCTTAGCCGTATTGGAGAACCCTTTTATACAACAAAGGAAAAAGGCACTGGTCTAGGATTAATGGTAAGCTATAATATTATTGAAAATCATAATGGTAAAATTACGGTTGAAAGTGAAGAGAATAAAGGGACGACCTTTGAGATAACATTACCTAGAATTCAAAAAACGGTGTAGGCTGCATCTTGATTGCAACCACACCGTTGTTATTTATTGCTTTATAGACAGATACCCTTCAAGACGATCAAGAGCTTCTTCTAAGGTTTCAAGGGAATACGCATAAGATAATCGAACATACCCCTCTCCCATATCAGAGAATGCACTACCAGGAACAAAAGCTACTCCAGCTTCCTTGACGAGTGTCATTGCAAAGTCGAAGGAAGATTTTCCAAATTGAGATATTGAAGGGAATAAATAAAAGGCTCCATTTGGTTTAACAACATCAAGCTTCATATTTACTAAACGGTTATATACATAATCACGTCTTTTTCGATACTCTTCCTTCATACGATTCGAATCATCAATACCATTTGTTAGCGCCTCATATGCTGCTTTCTGAGAAATTGATGAAACACATGATACATTATACTGGTGAACCTTAAGCATATGCTTCGTCAAATATTCTGATGCAAACAAAAATCCGATTCGCCACCCGGTCATAGAATGAGATTTTGACAATCCATTAATTACAATGGTTTGCTCGGGAATGAATTTTGCAATGGAAGAATGCTCACCCTCAAAAACAAGTTCACTATAAATCTCATCTGAAAGAATAAATATATCTTTCCCTTTTACTAATGAAGCAATTTCGATTAGTTCTGCTGCTGATAAAGTGACACCTGTTGGATTTGATGGATACGGCAAAACGATGCATCTAGTCTTTTCCGTAATTTTCTCTTCTAGGAGCTCAGCTGTTAGACGAAAACCATTCTTCGTTGTATCTACAAATACAGGCGTCGCACCACATAGTCTTATTAGTGGCTCATATCCAGGATATACAGGACCTGGCAAAATAACTTCTGACCCTTCGGTTAATATGGTCCTAAATGCAATATCAATTGCTTGGCTAGCCCCAACTGTTGTAATAACCTCAGTTTCAAAGTTGTAAGATAAATTATATTTCGCTTTTAAGAATTGAGCAGCAGCCTTCCGTAACTCAGGATAACCTGCATTATGAGTATATGTAGTGAAATTTTGGTCGATTGCGTTTTTTCCAGCAACCTTTACATGTTCAGGTGTATAGAAATCAGGCTGACCTATTGTTAGCGATATGACATTTTGGTATTCAGAAACCATGTTGAAAAATTTTCTTATTCCAGAGATTTCAATCTGTTTTACACGATTATTTAGTAGGTGTTCCACCGAAGACTTCCTCTCTATACCTTTTTTACATATCCTTTATGTAAAGAATATTGTATTAAACAAGAAATCCAATACCTGCGCAGCACCTTCATGAGATATCCTTCTATGTATGATTATGTTGTTTTAGTTATAATTGGTATGCGGTGCTGCTAGTAAAGAATATTCTGCATTATAAAGGATTGGCATTCTAAAAGTTTTTATATAATAATATCATTATTTTAGATAGGGGAATAGAAAAAAATAAAGGCTAGTGCCTTCAAACACTAGCCAAATGGTTATTGTAAGAAACTATGTTGTGAAAGCAGTGTAATATACTGCTTTGAGAGCTCCATAAACAGTTTTTTATCGTTGTTAATAAGTGATTGGTCAATTTGTCGCATGAGTTGTTCTTTTTTAAAGGAAGCTTGTGATTGGTGCAGAACCATTTCGGCTACCTGCTCATACATTTCTTCTTCAAGGGTTGTAGGAATAACGATTACCTCATATTTCTGTTCTTTGTTAAAATGGTTCATTTCGATCACTCCCTTGTTTTTTATTTATTATGAAGCGAAAATCTAAAAAAGTAAAGTATTTTTTAGAAAATTTTGATATATCTGAACTTAGTAATTTTATCCAGATAGCAACAGGGAAAATTCGGTTTGGAAAAATGGGTTACTTTCCTGAAATGAGTCATAGTATGAAGTGAAGAGTTTTTCGAAAGGGAGGTTTTGATTATGAGTTATCCATACAGTGGGTATCAAACACATCCTTATTTCCAAGATCCTCGGTACGTCCAAAATTCACATTATCCCAGAAATAATTATCAGCAATCATCTTATATATATCCTATTCAGTACGATAATTATCGGCAACAAAATCAGGAATTTCTAATAGTTTGGAAAGTAATACGTGACAAAATCAGGCCACAATATGATAAGTTTAGTGAATATAATGTAAACCGTAGATTAAGTCAGTATATTTCAATGCAGCTTGTGATGTTTACTCAAAATAGGTATCAGCACTTCTCAGGATCATTAGATCAGAAAGTAAACAAAATTTATAACAGTTTACCTACTCAAGCAAATTGGTTGTTTATGATTCTTGCCCCTTACCGAATTCCTGCTAGTGAGCTTGAAAGGCTGTTTACATCGATTATACGGATAACTCTTGAACACGTCGGCTACTCTCCTGAGAAAAATTGGAGTGAGTGGGAAGACTTAGGTGGAACATTAACCTCGGGACCGTCACCAATTGCCCTGAGTAAAAAACGCCTCGATGTGTATGTGAGGGGAAGAAACCGGAATTTATACCATCGGATATGGGACGGAGAATCATGGACAGACTGGGAAAATCTTGGTGGTACTTTGACTTCTTCACCTGCAGCAGTTACGTTGGGAGACGGCAGGGTTGACGTGTTTGCTAGAGGAGAAAACCAACAATTGATTCATAAAAATTGGAATGGAACAAACTGGAGTAAATGGGAGGATCTAGGAGGGGTGTTGACATCATCCCCAGCTGTTGCGTCATGGTCTGACAATCGACTTGATGTGTTTGCAAGAGGTAAAGATAAGCATTTGTTTCATAAGTATTGGGATGGCTCGAGTTGGAGCGACTGGGAAGACCTAGGTGGTGTATTTACATCTGCACCTGCAGCAGTGTCGTGGGGGCATAATCGAGTCGACGTATTTGCACGTGGAGGTAATAAAGCACTTTTCCATAAATACTGGAATGGTTCCTCGTGGAGTGAGTGGGATGATTTAGGAGGTCAGTTAACTTCTAGCCCTGGAGCATCATCAAGAGAGGTAAATAATATCGATGTTTTTGCTAAGGGAACAAATAATCAGTTGTATTATAAAAATTGGGATGGAAGGAAATGGAATGAATGGATTGACCTAGGAGGCACTTTAACCTCCGAACCGGGCTCTTCCTCCGGGAATAGTAATAGCATCAATGTATTTGCAAGAGGAGAAAATAACCAATTAATGTATAAAATGAAACGTCTTTAGTCGGCTTACGAATTTGCTACAAAGACTTCCTTTTGGATAATAGTAGATTAAACCTCAGTCTTTAAGCCAAATGAATAATAAAATTGATACAGACAAACTATCCTTTCATATACATGGATACAGGGTACAATATGAAGGGAGTTGAGCATATGCCAAGGTATGTATGGGGTGTTGATTCAGCGGCATCGGTGGATGAAGAATTATATAACTGTGTAAAGAATAATTTTGGTAACCCCAAGTTTTGGGGAAGGTATTTAAGTGAAGTTCCAAATGTTTCTGCAGGCTTAACAAGGGAGGAAATATCCTTTTTACGTAATCGTGGGATTAAAGTACTACCAATTTATAATGTCTTCACAGAAGCAACGGGTTATTCAAGGGGACAAATTGCTGCCAGAAATGCAGTCTTTAATGCAAGACGACTTGGAATCCCTAATAATGTTGCACTTTTTGCAAATGTTGAACGTTTTTTTGCTGTTGATGAAGCCTGGATCCGTGGATGGGTTGAGTCCCTGTTTCCAACTGGATATCGATCAGGTATCTATCATGATCCGGTAGAAGGCGGATTTGCTCAGGCTTATTGTGAAGCAGTGCGAAAAAACAGCCAGGTGGCTATACAGGCGATTTTGTGGAGTGCGGAACCAGAACCAGGAGTAACAAGAGAACGAAATGCACCTGCATTTAAACCAGCAACTCCGAATTGTAAGGCAAATGTTTGGATATGGCAATATGGTAGGGACGCAGATCAATGTCCAATCGATACCAATCTTGCAGATCAACGAACGTTAAATTATCTATATTAGGAAAGAAAAAACAGGTACTTTTAAATGTTACCTGTTTTTTCTTTTTTAAAAATAAAGAAATCATAAAATTTTGAACAGAGATTCCACTGTCCAGCACAAGCGGCCCCCCTCGAGGTCAAAAATGCGTTGCAAGAAAAGTTAAAAAACGACTTTTTTGCAACAGAACATTTGCTTGTCGGACTTGCAGGACGTGGCGGTACTTAGTTGACGTTCCTCTTACAAGACGCTTGCTCTTTTCTTATAAGATTTAACGATAGCTTTCTCCTAATTTTTTGAAGACTGGCTTTTGGTAGGTTTTCTTAGTTGTATTTCTAACTTGTTCTGTTTGTTCCTTTATACCAACGTATTGCTGAAGTAGGCTTTTTGCTAATGAGAGAGAGAGATGAGTTTTAGGATTTCGATAATTTTGATTAAGCGTTCCTAGATGTGGTAGGCGAGAGAAGTCTTCTTTTGAAGGAGGCATGTGAAAATAGTATTCTCCTGCTGATATTAATACATCCGACTGTTGCTGACTATTTCTAGGATTTCTTGAAAAGTGAAGCCCTTCTTTCTTAGCTTTTCCTTCTTCTAGTAATTTTTCTAGAGCTTTTCTCTTAAGTAAGTATAAAAATTTCGGATTAGTTGCCGTTTTTGCATGACGGTTAACCACGAAGATAGCTCTAGCTAGGTTGTCTACATTTGGTTCAAGCGAGGTGGTTTGATTTACCTGTTTGGTCATACTTTCTCTCCTTTCTACCATTCATTATACTGTTGATAAAGAGATTTGCAAATTCATTTCACGTGTATTCTAGAATTTAATAATGCAAACACTACTAAGTATAATTATATTTTCATGTGAAAAAATAGAGGATTTTGTCGATATATGTAGAAGAATAGATAAAAGCTTAAATGGGGATTGATCTCATGAATAGACTAAACAATGTAATACTAAAAGATACAAAATACAGTCACAATGGCAATAAAATAGAGGCTATCATCTTTGAAATTATCCTTAAGCATGTTAAGGATTTAATCTATGTGATGAAGGTTGAGGATGACGGCTCCTTTACTTATGTTTTTATTAACGAAGAGGCAAAAGGTCATGCAAGATTACAAAGTGATTGTATTGGAAAAACCCTTCAAGAGGTATTACCAAAAGAGACGACTGATCACCTGCAAATACAATATTCTTCTGTCCTAAGGAAAAAGGAACCTTTTTCTTTTCAGGATGTAGTCATTCTAGCAGATAACAGGGTAGTTTATGGCGAATCAATCTTAACTCCTATCTATGATGATAATGGAAAAATCCCGTTTATTGTAAGCGTTACAAGGGATATATCTGAGAGTGTAGCGGAAAAAAATATGCTTTTTGAAAGCAAACAGAGATATAAATCTCTCATCGACCACAATATGGATGGAGTCATTTCATTAGATTCTAATGGGACCATTCTAGGTTCTAACCACTCAACCTATATCATTTCAGGTTATACAGAGGAAGAACTTCTAAATAAATCAATCTTCTCCTTTATTGGTGCGGAGGATAACACCACTTTTAAAAGAATGTACGAAGAAACTCTTAACGGTACCCCTCAAGAATTAATTGGATGTCGTTTCATTCATAAAAATGGTAAGATTTTAAAGGCTCATGTACGAACGATACCTATTGTGATCAATCGTGATCTATCCTCTGGTGCATACGTTATTTTAAAGGACATAACAGAGCAAGCAAATTATGAAGAACGAATAACATTTATGGCGTATCATGATTACCTAACAGGTTTACCCAATCGTAGCTCACTTAAAAATGAGTTAAATGTTGCAGTAGAAGAAGCTCGAATAACTGGGGAGAAGCTTGCATTAATGTATGTAGACTTAGATCGATTTAAGTTCTTGAATGATACGATGGGGCATATTGCAGGGGATTTATTGCTTAAAGAAGTAGGGAAAAGATTAGCAAGTATTGATAAAACAGGGTATAAGGTATTTAGACAAGGTGGGGACGAATTTATCGTAATTCTTAAGAATACCTCAAGAGAATCTGCCGTATTCTGTGCTGAAAACATTATAAAGGCGCTCGAAATTCCTTTTGCATTAGAGCAAAATGAGGAGTTTTATATTACTGCTAGTATAGGGATAAGCTTGTTTCCTGCGGATGGACAAGATGGTGACACATTAATTAAAAATGCTGATACCGCTTTATACCGTGCTAAGGAACTAGGACGATCACTATATCAATTCTACAGCACTGATATGGAAAAACAGTCATCTTATCTAATGTTATTAGAAACAGGTTTACGTAAAGCAATTGAAAGAAATGAATTGGAATTATATTATCAACCCCAATTTGATCTCGTTTCCAATAAAGTTACAAGCTATGAGGCATTATTACGATGGAAGCATCCTACTCTTGGATACATTTCACCTGGAGAGTTTATACCCTTAGCGGAGGATACGGGACTGATATTATCGATTGGTGAATGGGTGATAAATACTGTTTGCCAACGAATCAAAAAGTGGAATGAAAGTGGATATGAACCTATATCAATAGGAATTAACTTATCAGCAAAGCAGTTCCAACAAATTGGTTTAGTTGACATGATAAAGGAAAATATAGAATCAAATCAAATCTTTCCAGGATGTCTAGAGTTCGAACTAACCGAAGGAGCCATGCAGGATGCTAAGAAAACGCTCAGAACCTTAAATCAATTAAAGGATGTTGGTGTTCGTATATCTGTAGATGATTTTGGTACAGGTTACTCATCTTTAAGTTATATTAAGCGATTTCCAATAGATACTCTTAAAATTGATCAATCCTTCGTAAGGGATGTTTTAACAGACGAAAAAGACGCAGCCATCACCACTACTATTATTTATTTAGCACAAAGCTTAGGTCTCTCTGTAATCGCAGAAGGTGTTGAAGATGAAAAACAAGTGGAATTTTTCAAGCTAATGGGATGTCATAAAGCACAAGGCTATTATTTTAGTAAACCTCTTCCCGAAAAAGAGATAATTGAGCATTATTTTAAAAAGAAAACGAAGTAGGAAAAAATCCGTATGGGGGTCCATATGGATTTTCTTACTTTTATATATGGGATTGAAGATGTGCTTTTGAGGTTACTAAAGAGGATGTGGCTTTACTGTTTGAGGTCTATTTAGGTGCTTGTAGTTTTGCTTTTTTAAGGTGCAGTATTGTAGAAAGGCGGTGTAAGTCCTTACTCAGGACATGAAAAGCAATGTGTAGGGAAGACAGTGAAGTATCATCCCTACTTTAGAATATGAAAAATAAAGAAGAAGGAAAGAAACCAGTACACCCACCATGCATCTTTTAAAGTTCTCCTGACTGTAAAGTGTATACGGAAATTTCAGGCTTCGATAAAAATCGGAGCGGAAGTCTAGTCGTTCCAAGTCCTCTATTTACATATAACTGCATTTGATTGTTGCCTACAAGATGATTACCTTCATAATATTTACTTCCAAGTGGAGGCGTAATGAGTGGTCCAAAGAATGGAAGCTGGATTTGTCCACCATGACTGTGTCCAGATAGTTGTAAGTGAGCACCCATTTCGGCGGCTCTCTCTGCAATATCTGGTTCGTGTGCAAGGAGTATGGTGTATGTAGAGGGAACTATACCATGAAAGGTTTTTGAAAAGTCTGGTCTACCAAGCATTACATCATCCAAACCAGCGACCGTTATTTTATTTTCATTCATCACAATATCGATAGAAGAATTCATTAATAACGTAAAATTCGTTTGCTTCATAAGATTTTTATAAATTTCTGATCCATAGCCACCATGGTCATGGTTTCCATAGATTGCAAATTTTCCAAGAGGTGCTTGTATTCTTGATAGGATAGGGACTAGGTGATTTGTTGCTGCATATTTATTGGGTTCGTCCATCAAATCTCCAGTAAAAAAAACTAAATCGGGTTTTTGCTCGTTTATTTTATCAACTACTCTGTTCAATTGCTCTAAATCAAAATGATGACCAATATGGGTATCACTAAATTGAACAATTTTTTTATTATGAAAGGTGGGAGGGATGAGCGGGTGTGTAATATTATATATAGAGACTTCTATTAATCTAGGCTCATAATATCTAGCATACAAATAACCAAGTGTTGATGCGAGTATGGTCGTAGAAGTAGTTGCTAGAGTACGTTTTAAAAATTGTCTTCTTGAGTATTTTTTGGACATGTTCTAACGCCAACCTATCCTTAGTCTAGTAGAGATAGTGCCTATTATAGCACATTAGTATGCTCTGAAACTTTAAATATGTATTACAGTTCGTTTAATAACTTTGTAAAAACTATTGTTAGAAAAATTAGAATAGTAATGATATAATATAATGAATAGTCATTCATTTTTTGTAGGAGGAGTCTTATGAACGGAAAAGTTGTTATCGTGACGGGTGCTTCAAATGGTATGGGTAAGTATATGGCAAAACGCTTTGCAAGTGAAGGGGCTTTTGTCGTTATTACAGGTAGGACCATAGAAAAACTTCAAGAAACGAAGAAGGAAATAGAGACTTTTGAGGACCAAGTCCTTACAGTGCAAATGGATGTTAGAGAACCATCACATGTAGAACATATGGTCAAGGAAGCTGATCGAGCATTTGGCAAAATTGATTATTTAATTAATAATGCTGCTGGAAATTTTATTTGTCCAGCTGAAAATCTCTCCATTAATGGCTGGAATTCAGTAATCAATATTGTACTGAATGGTACATTTTACTGTAGCTCAGCAGTTGGGAAGTATTGGATTGAAAAAGGAATCAAAGGAAGTATTATCAATATGGTTGCTACATATGCATGGGACGCAGGTCCTGGAGTTATTCATTCTGCATCAGCTAAGGCAGGAGTTTTAGCAATGACTCGTACACTCGCTGTTGAGTGGGGTAGAAAATATGGAATTCGTGTTAATGCAATTGCTCCCGGTCCAATTGAAAGAACTGGTGGAGCTGATAAGCTTTGGGAATCAGAAGAAGCAGCAAAGCGAACCCTGCAAAGTGTTCCACTTGGGCGATTAGGTACACCAGAAGAGATTGCAGGTTTGGCTTACTATTTATTATCAGATTATGCAGCTTACATCAATGGAGAGTGCATTACTATGGATGGGGGGCAGTGGCTAAATCAATATCCATTTTAATAGTAGCTAAAAGGGGACCATACTTAAATGTTCTTTTTGATGTCATAAGGAAACTATATATGTTTAGCTTTAGCGGCTAGCCAGTTTTTATCCTGACTCAGCTCTGCGATTATCTTGCGTAAAAACTCGCTTTTAAGCAGTGCGAGGTCAAAAAATCTGCAGCAATGAAAAGCCGTAGAACGACTTTTTTGCCACAGAACATTTGCTTGTAGGGGCTATCCCAAGTGCTGTAACGTTTGTTCTTAAAAAATATGTGGATAAATGATAAAATCCATTATTATTCTTCATAATGCGTAACTAATATTGTTAGGAAAGCAATAATTCTGTCAAATAGTAGAGGTATTTCACGAACGATTAGTAGCCACTTACATCCTGTGACTTGTTAAAATTATGGTACCGTACAAGCCATACTTTTAGGAAGGATGATATTTTGAGGAAGCGTATCTCTCTATTTGTTTTACTACTATGTATAAGTGGACTATTTATTATTCAACCCGCCATGGCTTCGTCTGAGGATCCTCTATCAAACGACCAAGTCTTTGACTTACTAAAGGAAGCATTCAAAGCTCAATCATCATTAACACTCGAGTTTCATACGTATAATGAGGTAAGGGAAATTTTAGCCCCATATTTTCATGAACAATATATGGACTTATTTCTAGAGGAGAACTTGCTTGAAGAGGAGAATGGTTACATCGTATATGGCTCGGATTTTGCACTTTATTTTATCCCTTTTTTCTCTTATGCAGAAGAAACAAAAGTAGTGTTCGGTAAAGAAGATAAAATTTACGTATATGAATTATTCAGATCGCCAACGTCTGGTCCTCTAGGATATGATGACCATTATGAGATTATAACCATAGAAAAACATAACTCAAGTTGGATTATTTCCGATTTACAGTCAACTGAATCCTTACCTGAAGAAATAAAAATGTATGAATTAGGAAGGGATACTCATCAAGAATCTACGGGTAAACCGTGGAAAAGTTTTCTTTTATGGAACCCATATAAAACAACTCTTTATTCTTTATTAGAAATGGAATATCGAACATCCTTATATGCAGGGTTATTTAAAGGAATCTTTTAATAAGATTCCTTTTTGTTGCCCTTACTTTTAAGTAATGCACATTTAAACTTACTCCACTACCACACTGCCCAAATGAACATAAACCCATCCACAAAAAAGAAACCCCTACACGGGTTTCCGGTCTAACTACTCCTTTATAAGGTAATCAACTATTCCCATTGCACAAATGTCCAGGTCGAGGTGTAGAATATCGTACACATCATGGTCTCTAGAGACATGAAGAGAATCAAGATATGTTGAAACAGCTCCAAATAATTTTTGCTTAACATTCTCTTTATGTACAACTGGTGATGCCTTCGGATTTTCTTCAATAGATGTTTTTCCTGCATCTACGAAAATGGGTAGCCAATACTGAAGGTGATTATATACATCTTCAACATTAGTTGACATACCATAATGACCAAAATAAACGTACGTTACTCCAAGGTTTTTAATCCTTTCGGCAGAAGCAAGCATTGCATCAGGGTTAAACTGGTTGGGCGAGGTTGTAGGTAAGTAGAAATCAATTTGGTCTTTTTTTAGCTCATGATAATATATGCCAATTGTATCTCCGGTGAAAATTCCGTTACTAGCTGGATCAAACACACTAAAATGGTGGTTTGCATGTCCAGGAGTATCATAAAAAACAAGTGAGCCATTTGTTCCAATTTGTAATTCGTCTAAATCATTTTTAACTAGTAATTTATCTTCAGGAATGGGCAAAATAGGATTGAATAGAGTGCCAAAAGCTTCACCGTATACTGCTTTCGCACCAGCAATGAGACGAGAAGGATCAGCTAAATGCCTTGCCCCTTTAGGATGAACAACCACATTTGCGTTTGGACAATGCTGAACTAATGCACCAGCTCCTCCAGCGTGATCTAAGTGAATATGAGTCACGATTATATATTGTACATCTAACGGGTCAATATTAAGAGTTTGTAATCCTTCTAAAATGTAGGGTATGGATGGTGTAGCACTTGTTTCGATAATCGTTACTTTCTCATCTTTTATTATGTATGCTCCAGTTCGTGCTTTTCTGCCCAGGTCCAAAACATCAATTAAGTAGATACGTTCGTTTAATTGAATTGGGTTAACCATTATTCTCCTCCAAATTTTCATTTGTATAGTAGGTAATTTTATTGTATTGTTACATAGAGCTTGTGTAAAGTTATGGTTATAATATTCTGAAAAAATTTCACTTTTGAAAAGTACATATTATCGTGGATAGAACAGTGAATATTGCCCAATCCTAAAAGAAACAAGCTTCACATATAAGAAAGGAGAGGCTATTTATGTCGCAGTTACAAGGGATCATTTCTCGTCTTTTGAGTCTTCAGGAAAGTGCAAACGGGGGAGAACCTCCGCAACGTTTTTTTGAGGTTAATGGTGAAAAAAGATGTAGTGTAAAATATTTTAGTAAAACCAATACGTTCGAGCTTGAGGTATATCAACAAGGGGAAAAACCTAAAACATATCAATTTGATAATATCGATATGATTGCAATCGAAATTTTTGACTTAATCAGTTAAAAACCATGCTCGCCAATTGGCGAGTTTTTTTTAGCCTTTATAAACACACATGGGGTATATTATAGGTTAAACATACTTTCGTAAACATGACCTAATTAGTACAGGTCATCATTCCTGAATTATGATAAAATATAATTGGAGACGAATGTTCCTAAACTCTTAAAATAGGAAACTATATACAATGTGAGGTTGTGAGGCTTATATGTTTGGTCTTCAAAGTGAAAATATATTTGAAACATCCATTCAAGATTTGCTTATCCCTGCTGATAAGGTTGCTCATGTACAAATCGGAAATAACCTAGAACATGCATTACTTGTACTAACAAAGACAGGATACACAGCTGTTCCTGTTTTAGATCCCCAATACAAGCTACACGGCTTAATAAGTTCCACACACATCCTTGATTCCATTCTAGGGCTAGAAAGAATTGAGTTTGAACGTTTGGAAAAAATGAAAGTTGAAGAAGTGATGAATAGAGATATCCCACGTTTAAAATTAAATGACACAGTCATAGAGGGACTTTCCTTAGTTATAGATCATCCATTTGTTTGTGTTGAAAATGAGGATTTTGTTTTTGAAGGCATTTTCACAAGGCGTGCAATATTAAAACAGCTCAATAAGAGAGTAAGAAAGTCAAATAAATAAGAAAAAGCCCTTCACCTTAAATCTAGGATGAAGGGCTTTTGACTACATTATAATTCGATAAGAAAGTTGTAGAATGAGTGCTATTGTTACTAGACGCAATATAAATTGAAGTTGACCTTTCGATAAACGTTGAGCGAACCGAACAGATACTTGGGCTCCAAGGATTGAGCCAGCTGCTAAAAAGAGTGTGACATTCCAATTCATATGGCCAGATGTAAAGAATACAGTAAAAGCACCAAGACAGCTTAAAAACGTTTGAAAACGAGTAAATGCAACTGCTGAAATGTAAGAAAATCCATAATGTAACAGAGTATACATTAATAAAGTTCCTTGGCCTGGACCAAACATTCCATCATATAATCCAATACCGAATAAATATGGATACACCCTTTTCGGTATCTTCTCTTTTGTTTCTTCCTTCTCTTGTGGCTTTTTTAAAAAGTTTAGAACGAGTGCAAAACTTAATAGAATAATCGCAACAACAGTCATGTATTCCTCGGAAATGGATGTAGCTATTTTCCCCCCAGAAATTCCTCCAAGAAAGCTAAAAGGTGCAACAATAAGAGCTGAGGTTAGCTTTATTTTCTTTTCCTTTAATAAAACCAAAAAGCTTGAAAATGAACTAAAGATATTTGAAAATTTATTAGCCGCTATAGCTGAATGGATGGGTACCCCTGTTACGAGCATAGCCGGTAGAGATATAAGTCCTCCTCCACCTGCTAAAGTACCAATAAAGGTACCGATGAATCCAATTATAAAATAGGTGATTTCCACCATATGTTCCACCTCTTTCTAATCTCATCTTACTGCAAAAATGTAATAATGAAATTATAAAAAAATTAAGATATAATATAAGTAAAACTTATCATATTAGCGAGGGGATAACGTGCAAATCTCTGAATTTCAATTACTTGTTGTGCTCGCATCTGAATTAAACATGAGGAAGGCATCTGAACGCCTTTTTGTATCACAGCCGGCATTATCTCAACGTTTGCAGTCAATTGAAAAATCATGGAATACAAAGATCTTTATCCGTTCACAAAAAGGATTAACTCCTACCCCAGCAGGAGAAAAAATCATTGAATTTGCAAGAGAAGTAGTTGAAAAGGAAGAAAAAATTAAAGAGCAAATCCAGGGGCTAAATCAGGAGGTACACGGTACATTAAAAATTGCCTGTGCGTCAATCATAGGGCAGAATTGGTTACCCAAAATCCTAAAGAAATATGTCACTACATACCCACATGCGAAAATTTCGTTAATTACGGGTTGGAGTAGTGAAATCCTTAAGAATTTGTATGATGATACAGTGCATATAGGTATTATAAGAGGAAAGCCTGACTGGAAGGGTGTAAAGCAACACTTGTTAACTGACACGATGTATTTGGTAGACACTGAAATTCAAAGAATCGAGCAAGTTTGGGAGACAGAGCGACCTTTTATTCAGTTTAAAAGTGACTCCACGTATTATCAGGAAATTCAAGAATGGTGGCACCGTACGTTTCAATCTACACCAAAGCGTACGATTGTCGTTGACCAAATAGAAACTTGCAAACAAATGACACTAAATGGCATTGGATATGCGATACTGCCATCTGTAACACTCACAGAAGAAGAAAACAATATATTTAAAATACCTTTGTTAAATGAAAACAATGAACCAATGAAAAGAGACACATGGTTAGTAGGGTATGATTCAGCATTTGAACTCAAACAGGTTCAAGCCTTTGTCTCATTAATTAAAGAAAATATTGATTCATTATAATGCAAGTGATTCCCAGATTAGATAGATACTGTAACTCACATAACTTAAGAGCTAGCCTGTGTACTCTATTTCATCACTTCACTAATATCTTCCAAACGAAGTATAATAAAACCATAGTGTCAAATCAAAGGATTTTTTTCTTGTAAGTCATAAAATAGTTTGCTACATTAAAACAATAAAGTAAATAGTTGGAGGACATACATATGAAAATGATGGATGCGAATGAAATTATCTCTTTTATTCAAAATAGTGTAAAATCTACACCTGTAAAGGTTTATGTAAAAGGTGATTTAGAAGGAGTTAATTTCGGAGAGAATTCTAAATCGTTTATTACTGGTAATTCTGGCGTTGTTTTCGGAGAATGGACAGATATTAAGTCTGCTATCGAAGCAAATGAAGCTAAAATTGAGGATTATGTTGTAGAAAATGATCGCCGAAATTCTGCGATTCCATTACTTGACTTGAAGGGAATCAAAGCACGCATAGAGCCAGGAGCAATCATTCGTGACCAAGTTGAAATTGGTGATAATGCAGTTATTATGATGGGTGCTTCTATTAATATAGGTGCAGTTATCGGTGCGGGAACAATGATAGATATGAATGCAGTACTTGGTGGAAGAGCTACTGTTGGTAAGAACTGCCACGTAGGTGCTGGGGCAGTATTAGCTGGTGTAATTGAGCCACCTTCAGCAAAACCTGTTGTATTAGAGGATGATGTGCTTGTTGGTGCAAATGCAGTAGTCTTAGAAGGTGTTACAGTTGGTAAAGGTGCTGTAATTGCTGCAGGGGCAATTGTAATTGAAGACGTTCCTCCATATACTGTAGTAGCTGGTACACCTGCACGTGTAATTAAGCAAATTGACGAAAAAACAAAAGCAAAAACAGAAATCAAGCAAGAGCTTCGTCAACTATAAAAAATGTTTCATGATTAACTAATAGGTAATGAAATGGGCGTGGGTGTATATCATCCGCGCCTACATTCTATCGGGGGAGAATAATATGAGCAACCCTTATGTAAAAATTAGAAGAGATCTGCATAAAATTCCAGAGCTTGGATTTCAAGAGTTTAAAACACAAAAATATCTACTCAGTTATATAGAATCTCTGTCGAGTGACAGATTAGAAATTAAAACCTGGAAAACTGGGATATTTGTAAAGGTGAATGGACTTTTTCCAAGTAAAGTAATTGGGTACAGAGCTGACATTGATGGATTACCAATTGAAGAAGAAACTGAGTATTCGTTCCAATCAGAGCATGAAGGTAGGATGCATGCATGTGGTCATGACTTTCATATGAGTATTGCTCTAGGTATCTTAACTTTCTTTGTACAAAACCCAATTAATGATGACCTATTATTTATTTTTCAACCTGCTGAAGAAGGACCGGGTGGAGCATTGCCAATGCTTCAAAGTGATATAATGTCGGAATGGAAACCCGATATGATATTTGCCCTTCATATTGCTCCAGAGTATCCTGTCGGAACAATTGCAACAAAAGAAGGGTTATTATTTGCAAATACTTCCGAGTTATTTATTGATTTAAAGGGAAAAGGTGGACATGCTGCATATCCGCACCAAACGAATGATATGATTGTCGCTGCTTGTTCATTAGTTACACAATTACAAACAATTATTGCTCGCAATGTGGATCCATTAGATAGCGCAGTGGTTACAATTGGAAAAATTACTGGGGGCACTGTCCAGAATATCATTGCTGAAAAAGCAAGACTTGAAGGAACAATACGCACTCTTTCTGTACAGTCTATGGAAAAAGTAAAGCAACGTATAGAGGCATTAGTACACGGAGTAGAAGTTGGTTTCCATTGTGAAGCTACAATCGATTATGGAGCAATGTATCATCAGGTATACAATCACCATGAAATAACGAGAGATTTCATGGATTTTGTTAAGGAAAAAACGGATGTAATAGTCATTGAATGTAAAGAGGCAATGACAGGCGAAGATTTTGGTTACATGCTACGTGATATACCTGGTTTTATGTTCTGGCTTGGAGTTGATTCTGAATATGGTCTTCATCACGCAAAGTTAACCCCCAATGAAGATGCAATCCATATTGCAATTAAGATGTTGACTCAATACATACATCAAATAGGGCATAAGTAACCAATATTTGAATAATAGTTTTATTTATATAAAGACTGTTTTCGCATACTTTGTTGCTTGTGTATTAAGTTGACAGTTACGTTTTCAGAAGGGTGATTGGAACGTATGGCAAGAGGCTCCAGATGAAGATAAGGAACGTCTACTAAGGACCGCCACGTCCTGTGGCGAACGTAGACGTCAGCACATCCTGTGCAAGTCAGGTAAGACCCCGCAGGAGCGCAGCTAGAGGAGGCTCACGGGCCGCCCGCGGAAAGCGAGTGTCAGGAGCGGAAATCACCAATCTATGTAATAGAGTCTTATTGAATAAAGCAATATCAACAATCTTTTAGAAGTGAGCCTATATAAATTTCATCTTCTCTTATGTAAAGAATAAACACAGTCTTCTTGAGACACATTACATATATGAGGAGGTGGATGAGTAATGGCAAAAGTTGGTGTTGAAGGTTCTTTAACAAATGTTCAACAAGCACTTCAAGAAAAAGGGTATGAAGTTGTACAACTAAGACAAGAAAGTGATGCGCAAGGCTGTGATTGTTGTGTTATCACTGGAATTGATTCAAACGTAATGGGTATCGCAGATACTGTAACTAAAGGTGCTGTTATTGAAGCAAACGGATTGTCTGCAGATGAAGTATGTCAAGAGGTTGAGAGCCGATTAGGTCGTTCCTAAGACATTAATAAATGATTATGGCAGATAAGACTAGGTAATTTACCTAGTCTTTTAACGTGTAAATGAAACGAGTGTGTAATTTAATTAGTTTGTTGTCGGCAAATGAGACAATTTTGTGTATTTTTTCAAAAAACGACACGAAATGACTTGAATCGACTATGAGGTGTTTGTTAGACTAAAAAATGTTAATACAATCCTTACTGGTTTAATTTTGGTTAAATTGGGTATAAAGGATAGTGGTATTAATCGTTAGTACTCTATCAAAAGAAAATAATTGGAGGTCATACATATGGCAGAACGTATGGTAGGAAAACAAGCACCGCGCTTTGAAATGGATGCAGTATTACCAAACAAAGAGTTTGGTAAAGTTAGTCTTGAAGAGAACATGAAAAATGATAAATGGACAGTTCTTTTCTTCTATCCAATGGACTTCACTTTTGTTTGTCCAACAGAAATTACTGCGATGTCTGATCGTTATGATGAATTTGAAGACCTTGATGCTGTTGTAATTGGAGCTTCAACTGATACAATTCATACACACTTAGCTTGGATACATACTGATCGTAAAGATAATGGTCTAGGTGATCTTAAATATCCGTTAGCAGCAGACACAAATCATGCTATTTCACGCGAATATGGTGTACTTATTGAAGAAGAAGGTATTGCACTTCGTGGACTATTTATCATTAGCCCAGAAGGTGAATTAATGTATTCAGTAGTTAACCATAACAATATTGGTCGTGACGTTGATGAAACATTACGTGTTCTTCAAGCACTTCAAACTGGTGGACTATGCCCAGCTAACTGGAGACCAGGTCAAGCTACACTTAACGTGTAAATTGTTGTTAAAAGGGTCTAACGATGCGTTAGACCCTTTATTAAAGTGTCCAGCTCCATCAGCCTAGCCAGTTTTTACCTCGAATAAGCTTCTGCGATTATCTTATGCAAAGCTAAGCTTTAAGCAGCTCGAGGTAAAAAAAGTGCGGCAATGTAAAGTTAAAGAGTGACTTTTTGCCACTTACATTTGCTTTTCGAACTTACATAGGACAAGGAAAGCTCCTATGGCATAACATCGCACGAAGGAAATGCTTTGCATTTTCGAGGAAGTGCTGACGTCAACGTTCGCCACAGGACATGGTGGATCTAAGTTGACGTCCCTTTTCAAAGGCGCTTGCGCTTTTCTTAATCAAAGTGTATTTTGGGAGGAAATGAAATGAAATTACGAGAACAATTGCCAGAGCTTGAAGGTGCAAAAGCTTGGTTAAACGGGGAAGTTAGTAAATCGGACTTAGTTGGAGAAAAGCCTACTTTAATTCATTTTTGGTCAATTAGTTGTGGACTTTGTAAAGAGGCTATGCCACAGGTTAATGAGTTCCGTGATCAATATAAGGATAAATTGAATGTGATTGCTGTTCATATGCCAAGATCTGAAAATGACCTTGATTTAGAGGAAATAAAGCAAGTTGCAGCACAACACGATATTACACAACCAATTTTTGTAGATAGCGATCTTAAGTTAAATGATAAGTTTGAGAATCAATATGTTCCAGCTTATTACGTATTTGACAAAGAAGGGCAGCTTCGTCATTTTCAAGCTGGTGGTAGTGGTATGAAAATGTTAACGAAAAGAGTAAACCGCGTTCTTGAGGATACAGAAAAAGCGGAGTAATTGTATTTGATGATCGAGCATAGGCTCGGTCTTTTTTTGTCCCTCTACTTACCCTTTTTAAAGGTGGAATGTAAGCAAAAAGTAACTCGCATATTCGAGAAAGTTTCAGCGTAATTATTGAACGTTACAGAATATTCCTCGATTAACCGAATGCAAATATCCGAAAAAAATACACTCATAAAGCAAAATATATCTCCTACAAACTCTTATCTCTACATTATATAAAAGGCAGTTTTCGTAAACTTTGTTGCTTTTGAATGTTCTTTTGGACTATATTTAAGCTATTTGTTCGATGGTAACCTAAAGGTGATTGTAGTGTACGGTAGGAGACTCCTCGAAAATGCATTCGCATTTCTTCGTGTGTGGATTCTTTTGAGGATGGCCATCAATGTCCTGCGGGAAAAGCGTGCCCAGGTGAGACCCCGCAGGAGCGCTGCTTACAAGGAGGCTCACGGACCTCCCACGAAAAAGCAAATGCCAAGAGCGGAAATCTCATATTTAACTAAACGCAAATAGCAACAAACTTTTTAGAAAAGAGCCTATAAAAAATGATCCGAAACCTTTCCGACTAAAGTATGATAAATTCTTCATGCCATTGTTTGAAGGAAATAAGTATGAAGAGTAGTAAACTTGAAATGTAACAATAAAAATTTCTACATTTTTCAAATAATTAGACTAGTAATTTATTTCGAAAACCGATATATTATTAGTTACGTGTTAGTTATTTAAGGAATTTGAACATCACGAAAGGAGAGTTAATTAGATGGAAACCTTTAAGAAGTTACAGGGGTTTTATTGGCCATATCGTAAATATTTCATTTGGTCAATGTTTTCAATGTTATTTGTTACTGGGATAACTGTTGTGTATCCAATAGTTCTACAAATAACAATTGATGAAGTCATTAGAGCTAAACAATATAGACTAGTTCCATATTTAGCGCTAGGATTCATTGCCATAATGATTATCAAGGGAATAGCTACTTATTTCAATCAATATTTAGGAGACTTGTTTGGTATTACAGCGGTTTATAAGTTGCGTAATGCCTTATACGAAAAGCTACAACGCTTGTCATTTAGTTATTATGACAATGCAAAGACTGGGGACTTAATGTCACGACTAACAGCTGATGTTGAGGGGTTCAGATTCTTTCTTTCCTTTGGTTTCGCGGAATTACTTCGTTTTACTTTATTAATCGTCTTCAGTTTGATTGTTATGTTCTCATATTCTATATCGTTAACATTTGTGACGATTGTTGCTTTACCGTTTTTAGCAGTAGTCACATATCGATTTGATAAACGGGTCCATCCAGCCTTCCGAAAAGTACGGAAGACGTTTGGGCGATTAAACACAAACGTACAAGAAAATATTAGTGGTATTAATACGGTGAAATCACTTTCTCGTGAGGAATATCAAATTAATAAGTTTAATAGCTCCAACGAGAGTTATAAAGATGTATCACTTGAAACTTCTACGATTTGGGCAAAGTTCTTCCCACTTATGGAGTTCATCGGAAATGTCTGTGTAGTAGCGCTACTCTCATATGGTGGTTATTTGGTAATGAACGGCTCTGTTACCCACGGGGAACTAGTTGCGTTTTTTAGTTTAGTATGGTATTTGTTAAATCCAATTATGAACCTTGGCTTCATTATCAATATGTTTTCTCAGGCGAAAGCGTCGGGTGAGCGACTATTAGAGATACTTGAAGCTGATGAGAAAATTATGGACCAAGTGAACGCTATTCAAAAAGATAGGTTACTAGGTCAGGTAGAATTTAAAAATGTTACTTTGAAATATACTGAGGATGATGAGGCGGCTCTTCAATCGATTACATTTACTGCTGAACCTGGTAAGGTAATCGGACTAATTGGTTCTACTGGCTCAGGAAAAACAAGTATAACTCAGCTGATGACACGTTTCTATGAGCCGATAATGGGTCAGGTTCTATTAGATGGAAGTAGTGTAACAGATTATTCTATTCAAACCCTACGTAGCAATATTGGATTTGTTATGCAGGAATCCTTTTTATTTTCATCAACAATCAAAGCAAATATTGCATATGGAAAGCCTAATGCAACGATGGAAGAGATTATTGATGCAGCAAAACGCGCTCAAGCACATGATTTTATAATGGAGCTACCAAAAGGATATGACACGATGCTAGGGGAAAGAGGTATGGGTCTATCTGGTGGACAAAAGCAACGTATTGCGATTGCAAGATCAATTTGTATTAATCCAAGTATTTTAATTCTGGATGATGCAACTAGTGCTGTTGACATGGAAACAGAATTCGAAATTCAAAAGGCATTAAAAGAAGTGATGAGGGGAAGAACCACGTTTATTATTGCTCATCGTATTTCATCCTTAAAGCATGCTGACGAAATTCTTGTATTAGATAATGGTGTGATAGTAGAAAGAGGTAAACATGAGGAATTAATGAAAAATGGTGGACCATATCAGCGTATATATGAGATTCAATACAAAGATCAAAAGGTTGTTCTTCAACCACAAGTAGGATAGGTAGGTGAAACAAATGTCTAAGGAATCTGAAAAACAAGATATAAAGCATCGCTTCCATTATTCAACAGAACAAGCAATTGAAAAACCATTTAACTGGAAGCAAATGGCGCGCCTACTAGGCTATATGAAGCCATATTCAAAAAGACTTCTGCCGCTTTCCATCATAATGGTACTCGTAACAACAGCAGTAAGATTAGTAACTCCAATTCTAATTGGGAAATATACACTGGACCATGCAATTGCACAAAAGGACACGAATTTATTGATTGCTTTAGTTGCTATCATTGCATGTTTATACCTGCTAAATTATGTAGCGAATATTTTTAGAATCAAATGGACAAATATGCTTGGTCAAAACATCATCTACGACTTACGTAAGCATTTGTTTACTCACGTACAAGGTCTCTCGCACCGATTTTTTGATAAGCGATCTGCAGGTTCAATCTTAGTGCGGATATTGAATGATGTTAACTCACTTCAAGAGCTATTTACTAATGGAGTTATCAATCTGTTAATGGATTTTGTCCTGTTATTTGGTGTAATTTTTATTCTATTTATATTAAGTCCAAAGCTAACATTAGCAATTTTGATAATACTTCCACTTATGGTTCTCATCACTACTAAGCTCCGAAGAAAAATACGTAGGTCTTGGCAAACGGTTCGTATAAAGCAGGCAATGCTTAACTCTCACCTAAATGAGAGTATCCAAGGGATTAGAGTGACACAAGCATTTACACAGGAAAAAGAAAATATTGAATTTTTCGATGGCATTAATAACCAAAATTTTGAAAGTTGGAGAGATGCGACTCAGAAGAATGCAATGTTCCGCCCATTTGTTGAAATAACAAATGCAGTCGGAACAGCGATCCTGATTTGGTTTGGGGCAACAATGATTCAAGCTAATGACTTAACAGTAGGTGTTTTTGTTTCATTTGCGTTTTACCTAGGAATGTTCTGGGAGCCAATATCCCGTCTTGGTCAAGTATATAACCAGTTATTGGTAGGGATGGCATCGTCTGAGCGAATTTTTGAGTTTATTGACGAAAAACCAATTGTTGGGGAGAAGGAAGATGCAATTCAACTGTCAGATATTAAAGGGAAAATTGAATTTGACAAAGTTGAATTTGCTTATGATGAAAGTCGTAAAGCGTTAAAAGGTATTTCCTTAACGATTGAGGCGGGTCAAACAATTGCTCTTGTAGGTCATACTGGATCAGGAAAAACAACGATTGCTAACTTAATAAGTCGTTTTTATGATGCTACGAGTGGTCAAGTAAAGATTGATGGAGTTAATATTAAAGATGCATCTCTTCAAAGTATTCGTTCTCAAATCAGTGTTGTGCTACAGGATACTTTTATTTTCTCAGGTACAATAAAGGACAATATTCGCTTTGGACGTCCTGAAGCAACAGACGAAGAGGTAATGGAAGCTGCTAAGGCTGTTGGGGCACATAGCTTTATTGAGAAGCTGGTGAATGGCTATGATACTGAGGTAGAAGAACGAGGTAATATCTTATCTGTTGGCGAAAGACAGTTACTCTCGTTTGCACGTGCACTACTTGCTGATCCAAAGATTTTAATCCTAGATGAAGCAACTGCTAGTATCGATACTGAAACCGAACTGAAAATTCAAAAAGCACTTAAGAGTTTATTAAAAGGTCGTACTGCAATTATCATTGCACATAGACTCTCAACGATTCGAGAGGCAGATAATATCTTCGTCTTAGATCATGGTGAAATAATAGAGCAAGGCAATCATAATGAATTAATGAAGCAGCAAGGCGAATATTATGGTTTAGTAAAGGCACAATTTAAAATGCTAGAAGCAATCTAACAAAAAGGTGAAGGGACTAGAGCGACTAGTCCTTTCTTTTTTGTTATATTATGTTAAAATCAAATGTATCATCATTTTGATGGAGGAATTTATATGAGAAATAAAGAATTTGCTGTAATTGGTCTGGGCCGTTTTGGTGGAAGCATTTGTCGTGCTCTAAGCGAAGAGGGAATGGAAGTAATGGCTATGGACCTTGATGAAGATAAAGTAAATGAATTTTCAACAATAGCTTCGCATGCTGTTGTGGGGGATTCTACGGATGAATCGGTTCTTAAGAGTATAGGTATACGAAATTTTGATCTTGTAATTGTTGCGATAGGAGATAACTTAAAAGCGAGTATTTTAACAACAATTATCCTAAAAGAATTAGGCGTCAAACAAATATGGGTAAAAGCCCAAAATGACTATCATGAAAAGATATTGAGTAAAATTGGCGCTGACCGGATCGTACATCCTGAACGAGACATGGGAAGACGAATTGCTCACAATATCATTTCAAACAATGTATTGGATTATTTAGAGCTTTCTGAAGAGCATAGTATAATGGAGATTGTAGCAGGAACAAAAATTGATGGGAAATCATTGATTGAATTAGATGTTCGTGCTAAATATGGGGTAAACATTGTGGCTATGAAGAGAGGTAAGGATATTATTGTCTCACCACAAGCAACGGAACGTATTTTAAAAGGCGATATCTTGATTGTAATAGGGGCGGATACTGATATTAGTCGCTTTGAGAAAAATTTAATTGATGAATAAAAAAATGAGCCGAAGTGGCTCATTTTTTTATTAGGCTTTGTTAAACTTTTCTGTAGATTTCCGCTACACATTGAATAAGCATCCTTGAAATTTCAACGCACGTAGAAAATGCTTGCATTTTCAAGGAGGTACTCACTTTCCACGGGCGGTCTGGGAGCCTCCTCGTCGATTACGCTCCTGTGGGGTATCCCCTGAACACGCTTTTCCCGCAGTACATTGGAGGGCATCCTCGAAGGAACCCATGCACGAAGAAAATACTAATGCATTTTCGAGGAGTCTCGTGCCTTTCGCTATAATAAACAAAGTTGTAAAAACAACAATGAGCTTTAACGCAGCCTTTTTAATAAAGAATAAAAGATTACTCTTTGGATTACAATTTGTTAGGGCTATCGACGTTTATCACCAGCGCCTAAGCCAGTTTTTACACTGTATAAGTTTTGTGATTATCTTGCCCATTTGATCTTATACTTCCATGATTATTGGTAAAATCATTGGACGACGTTTTGTCTTTTCGTATAAGAATGGTGCTAAGGTATCTGTGATTTCATTTTTAATTTCAGACCATTGTGTTGTGCGTCTTTCCATTACCTTATTTAAATGTTTTGTAATTAGGCTTTGTGCATCATTGATTAAATCTCCGGATTCACGCATATATACGAACCCACGTGAGATTAAATCAGGACCAGCTGCAATTTTAAAGTCTTTCATATTAATGCTTACAACTACAATTACAAGACCTTCTTCAGAGAGAATTCGTCGATCACGTAACACGATATTTCCAATGTCACCAACACCGCTACCATCTATATAGACATTGCCTGATGGGATCTTACCTGCAATTGAAGCTTCATTTTCGCTCAGTGCTAATACCTCACCGTTGTCCATAATGAAGCAGTTCTCTTCAAGAACACCACAATCGACCGCAGATTTTGCATGCATCTTTTGCATGCGGAATTCACCGTGAATAGGCATGAAATATTTTGGTTTCATAAGGCGCAACATTAATTTTTGTTCTTCTTGTCCACCGTGACCTGAGGTATGAATATCGTTAAGTGGACCTGAAATTACGTCAGCTCCAGCTCTGTAAAGCATGTTAATTGTACGACTAACACTTAGTGTGTTTCCTGGAATAGGGGAGGATGAGAATACTACCGTATCACCAGGAATAATTTGAATTTGTCGGTGGGTACCATTTGCAATTCTCGATAGTGCTGCCATAGGCTCACCTTGGCTTCCAGTACATAAAATAACTACTTTATTAGCTGGAAGTCGATTAATTTGGTTTGCATCTACAAATGTATCTTTTGGACATTGAATATATCCTAAGTCATAGCCGATTGTAATTGCAGATTCCATACTTCTTCCAAATACAGCGATTTTACGATCATTTTGTACAGCAGCTTCAACTACTTGTTGAAGACGGTGAATATTCGAGGCGAAGGTAGCAAAAATAATTCTACCATCCACTTTGCGAAATATATCATTAATACTCTCACCAACGCGACGTTCTGACATTGTGAAATGAGGAATTTCGCTATTTGTACTATCTGATAATAAACAAAGCACACCTTCTTTTCCGATTTCAGCCATCTTAGTAAGGTTAGCTGGTTCACCAACAGGAGTAAAATCAAATTTAAAATCTCCAGTATGAACAACTTGTCCAGGAGGAGTTTTTACAACAATTCCATAGGAATCCGGAATGCTATGGGTTGTTCTAAAGAAAGTAACAGATGTTTTACGGAATTTAATAATATCGTCTTCCTTTATTTCAATAAACTTCGCTTGACGTAATAAACCGTGTTCCTCAAGTTTATTTTTAATTAGACCAAGCGCAAGCTTACCACCATAAATAGGTACATTAATTTCGCGTAGCAAATAAGGAATACCACCAATATGGTCCTCATGACCATGAGTGATAAATAATCCTTTTATTTTGTCTTCATTTTTTACTAAATAACTATAATCTGGGATTACATAATCAATCCCTAAAAGCTCGTCTTCTGGAAATTTAATTCCAGCGTCAATAAGGATGATTTCATCCTGAAACTGTACGCCATAAGTGTTTTTTCCGATTTCCCCGAGACCACCTAAGGCGAAAACAGCTGTTTGATCATTCTTAACAAATTTCATAATTCATCAATTCTCCAATACTTTGTAGTCTTCATTTAGTTTTTCATATTCAAGATAGGCTCCTTCCACCCTTTGAACATATTCAATATTATAATTCCGTTCCTTTAATTTACGGCGAACTTCGCCTTCAGTTTCTGCACTAACATATACTGTTTTTGTATTTTCTCTTACAGGAACCTCTGTAGCTAGCTCTTGATAGTATACTTTAAAAATCATTGCCAAATCTCTCCTTAATTTCCGAAAGTTAGAGTAACTTTTTCTATTATATAAAAATATAACATGTTTTTCATGTTTTTTCTTACTTTTCCTTAATAAAACTTAACGGGGCATATGTAAATAGGACAAAATGGGGATAAAATTAATAAACACGCCGTTCTTTTTGCCGATCATAAAATACCATCTACTTAATCATATCATTCAATGAAATAAAAGTAGAACAGAAATATTAAAAACAAACAATAGGTTATTTATTAACCACGTACAATATGTAAAGGGCTACTTTTTATCCGCTCATGGTATATAGGAGATATGAACCCTTCTATTATACGAAGGGCTCTCATTTATGATATCGATTAAGCAATCGACTTCCTTTTTAACAAATCTTGCCACTGCTTTACTAATTTTTCCCGTAACTTTTTAAGCATGACTATCATCTCCTTTTTTTAAAAACTTTAAACGCCTGTCCAACTATTAATTAGGAGTAATTATTTTATTATTATTATATGAAATAAAAGGCTTGTTTATCATGGGTATAAATGGAAGTTATAAAAGATTAAAAAGATGAATACGAATGTTTTGTGGTGTTTGAGAGGTTAGATTAGTACAGGTATTGGTTTCTTTTGTGCGATAACTGTACTAATCTATTTACTATTATCTCTCTATTGGAATCGCATTCTCTGGAGCAGTAAAAGGATTATCTTTATCAATATGGTCATAAAACATGACACCATTTAAATGGTCTATTTCATGTTGAAACACAATAGCTGGTAACCCTTTTAACTTTATAGTAATTTCTTCTCCTTCAAGGGTAGTAGCTTTAACCTTTATTCTGGCATAACGCATAACGAAACCAGAAACTGCTCTATCAACTGATAAACAACCTTCTCCAGAAGTTAAATAGCTTTTTTCAACAGAGTGGCTGATAATTTTGGGATTAATTAAGGCATAACTATAGAGATTATCTTTTTCATCCGTAACATGAATTGCAATCATTCTCTTAGCTATGTTAATTTGAGGAGCTGCAAGTCCCACACCAGGTCTTAGCCCATATTTTTCGGCAATTTCAGGGTTCTGGCTATTTTTAACGTAATCAATCATTTTCTGTAGTGTCTGAATATCCTCTGTAGAAGGGAGGAGAGGGACTTCAGATGCAACCTTCCGTAAAGTTGGATGACCTTCTCTTATAATATCTTCCATTGTTAACATTTCTTCACTTCCTACGTTATTTCATATTTGTATTATATCTATATTTTATCAAAGCTTTTTATAATTAGGATTTAAAAAATTTTAACTCTAATGTAAAGAACACGACAGCTGAAATCATGTTAAAAATACAATTTCATCTAACCTAGGAATTGACTAACATCCTTTCGAACAACGTTTCTTGTCAGTTGGATTGAACGAGCTATCTATTCAATACAAAAGAAGTTATACAAATAAGTAGAGATTATTTGGTTCTAAATGAATGGACAAGCATATATACTTAAAGTAAAACTACCCAAAATAGAATCTGAATAGACTTTATAAAGGATAGAATAGTATAGATTTTTGAACAACGTTTTTTATGTAAAATATCAGAGCCTAGCCCCTCGAGATCAAATAACCTTTGGCAAGAAAAGTCAAAAAACGGATTTTTTTCGCAACAGAACATTTGCTTGTCGGGATGAGCAAGGAGCTTGATTGCGCATTTCTAAAAAATATTGTTATTAAAACCTAGCAGTATATAGTATATTGTATATATCTAAGGGGGATAGTGAAGTGAAAAATAAATTGTTCAAATTGCAAATTATCGTATTGAGTATGAGTTTTCTCTTGCTAGGATGTATGGGAGGTCCTACCCCAGAGGAACAAATATATGAAACGTTAGAGAAAGTTGTGTCGTTGGAAAAAGAATTTGAAGAACAACAGGATCCTTTAATTGAGTTAGAAAAAAATGAAAGAAGCTTATATGATGAAATTTTAACATTAGGTATGAAGGAATTTGACCGAATTGTACAACTTTCGGATGAAGCTCTTGCGATTGTAGATGAGCGTGAGACGAGATTAAATAACGAATATGAGAGTATCAAGGCGTCGAAAGAAGAGTTTCAAAAGGTTGATGAATTCATAGAAGAAATTAAGGATGAAAAGGTTAAGGAAGAAGCAGATGAGTTGGTCACATTAATGAATAAGAGATATGATAGCTATGAAGAATTATATTCAACCTATAGTGAAGCGGTTGAAAATGACAGAAAGCTTTACGAGATGTTTAAAAAAGAGGACTTAACACTGGAGGAACTTGAGGCACAAATAAATAGTATTAATGCTACATATGAGAAAGTCGTAGCTGCGAACGATACCTTTAACTCATACACTGATCAATACAACAAGGCAAAGGTATCATTTTATGAGAATGCTGGATTAGAAGTTGTGTATAATGAAGAATAATATTAAACCAAAAAATGAATGTAGACAAAGTCACATAGGACTTTGTCTATTTTTATTTAGAGCAGTTGTTATAATGTTAAATACCTTTGCATGAAACCCGCCAGAAATGTAAGCGTTTTAAAGGTTTTAAATGATTTTTCAAGGATGATTAAATCATTTATAATACAGATTAATAAGTTGTACTGGTACAGATTGATTTTATGGTAAATTGTGTTAGTAAAGAAAGTAATGTGGACAAGTTGTAAAACTGAAAACAAACAATTTGACGTATATTGTAGGTTGTTGTAAACTTGGTTATGAAAAAAAACAAATTGTATTAATTGTTTTCTTGAAATAATTAATACAGATTCTATTAGCCGTCAAAATATCCTTTTCGAGAAAACAATTAGTTAAATACATCTGTAGACCATTTACAAATAGATGAAAAATGTCTTTGAAAAGATATTTTTGGGTAACCTAAGGCTGTATGTTTTGTATCAATCTTTTAATGATAATAAGTAGAAAGGAAGAGAGTACAAGATGGCTGAAAAAGCAAATGTCTTTGATCTACAAGGGCAACTTGATAAGGTTGCTGAACAGTTCCCTACATTCCAAATTCTAAATGAAGAAGGGGAAGTAGTTAATGAAGCTGCCGTTCCAAATCTAAGCGATGAGCAACTTAAAGAGTTAATGAGAAGAATGGTTTATACAAGAATACTTGATCAACGTTCAATTTCTTTAAATCGACAAGGACGTTTAGGTTTCTATGCACCAACTGCAGGACAGGAGGCATCACAAATCGCTTCTCAATTTGCATTAGAGAAAGAAGATTTTATTTTACCAGGTTATCGTGATGTGCCACAAATTGTTTGGCACGGATTACCACTTTACCAAGCGTTTTTATTCTCACGTGGTCATTTCCATGGTAACCAAATGCCAGAAGGTGTAAATGTTATTTCACCACAAATTATCATTGGTGCTCAATACATACAATGTGCTGGTGTTGCTTTAGGTATGAAAAAACGTGGTAGTAAATCAATCGCTATTACATATACAGGTGATGGAGGAACATCTCAAGGTGATTTCTATGAAGGAATTAACTTTGCTGGTGCATTTAAGGCCCCAGCAGTATTCATCGTTCAAAACAACCGTTTTGCAATCTCTACACCTGTTGAAAAGCAATCTGCAGCTAGTACTTTAGCTCAAAAAGCAGTAGCAGCAGGTATTCCTGGAATCCAAGTTGATGGAATGGATCCATTAGCTGTTTATGTAGCAGTAAAAGAAGCTCGTGAGCGTGCTGTGAATGGAGAAGGTCCTACACTTATTGAGACTTTAACATATCGATATGGTCCACATACAATGGCAGGTGATGATCCTACAAGATATCGTACTGCTGAATTAGATAATGAGTGGGAAAAGAAAGACCCATTAGTTCGTTTCCGTAAATACTTAGAAACGAAAGGCATCTGGAATGAAGAAGAAGAAAATAAAGTAATTGAAGAAGCAAAAGAAGATATCAAAAATGCAATCAAAAAAGCAGATGAAACTCCAAAGCAAAAGGTAACTGATTTAATGTCAATTATGTTCGAAAAATTGCCATCTAACCTAGAAGAGCAAATGGAAATTTATAAAGAGAAGGAGTCGAAGTAAGCCATGGCGCAAATGACAATGATTCAAGCAATCACTGATGCGTTACGCACAGAATTAAGAAATGACCCAAATGTCTTAGTTTTTGGAGAAGATGTTGGTGTTAATGGTGGTGTGTTCCGTGCGACAGAGGGCCTTCAAACAGAATTCGGTGAAGATCGTGTATTTGACACACCTTTAGCAGAATCAGGTATTGGTGGTCTTGCAGTTGGTTTAAGCTTACAAGGCTTCCGACCAGTTCCAGAAATTCAGTTCTTTGGATTTGTTTACGAAGTAATTGACTCAATTAGTGGTCAATTAGCTCGTATGCGCTACCGTTCTGGTGGTCGCTATACTGCTCCGGTAACAATACGTTCACCATTTGGGGGAGGAGTACATACTCCAGAACTTCATGCTGACAGCTTAGAAGGATTAATGGCACAACAGCCTGGTCTTAAAGTAGTTATACCATCAACACCATATGATGCTAAAGGATTATTAATCGCTGCTATTCGAGATAACGATCCTGTTATTTTCCTTGAACACATGAAACTATACCGTTCATTCCGTCAAGAGGTACCAGAAGGCGAATACACAATTGAGATCGGAAAAGCAGATATTAAGCGTGAAGGTACAGATATTACAATGATTACGTACGGTGCAATGGTACATGAGTGCTTAAAAGCTGCAACAGAATTAGAAAAAGAAGGTGTGTCTGCAGAAGTTGTTGACTTACGTACAGTTAGTCCACTTGACATTCCAACTATTATTGCTTCGGTTGAGAAAACTGGTCGTGCAATCGTTGTACAAGAAGCACAGAAACAAGCAGGTATTGCAGCTAATGTAGTTGCAGAAATTAATGACCGTGCAATCTTGAGCTTAGAGGCTCCAGTACTACGAGTTGCCGCTCCTGATACAGTATATCCTTTCTCGCAAGCTGAATCTGTTTGGTTACCAAACTATAAGGATGTATTAGAAACAGCAAAAAAAGTATTAAGCTTTTAATTTGATTTAATACTCTCCGTTTATAAGTCCGACTGGCTATTCAAATACCAGTCACCATAAAAACGGGTTACAAGTTACATGAATAATTGTGTTAGGCGTATTCCAAATAGGATTAAACTAGATTGTTTTGATCTTGGAAACATATACGCCTAGGCTATTTGATATTGAAACTAACAATTTATAGGAGGCGAAAACCGTGGCATTTGAATTTAAGCTGCCAGATATCGGTGAAGGTATCCATGAAGGTGAAATCGTAAAATGGTTTGTAAAACCTGGCGATGAAGTAAATGAGGACGACGTTCTTTGCGAAGTGCAGAACGATAAAGCTGTAGTAGAAATTCCTTCACCTGTTAAAGGAAAAGTTCTTGAGGTTTTAGTTGAAGAAGGAACAGTTGCGGTTGTAGGTGATACATTAATTAAATTTGATGCTCCTGGCTATGAGGATCTTAAATTTAAAGGTGATGATCATGATGACGCACCAAAAGCTGCTGAACCCGCACAAGAAGCACCAAAAGAAGAGCAAGTAACAAAGCCGATATCAACAAATCCTGAAGCTACAGCACCTGCACAAGCTGCTGAGGTGGATGAAAATCGTCGAATTATCGCAATGCCTTCAGTGCGTAAATATGCACGTGAGAAGGGGATTGAAATTCGAAAAGTGGTTGGTTCTGGAGATAATGGACGAATTCTTAAGTCAGATATAGATACGTTCTTATCTGGTGGAGCACCTATAGCTGCAGAAGTACCGGTTGCTGAGAAAGCTCCTGCTGCTAAGGAAGAATCAAAAGCACCAGCTAAGCAACCAATTCCAGCAGGTCAATATCCTGAAACTCGTGAAAAAATGAGTGGAATCCGTAAAGCTATTGCTAAAGCAATGGTTAACTCAAAGCATACAGCTCCACATGTTACACTTATGGATGAAGTAGATGTTACTGCTTTAGTAGCTCATCGTAAACAGTTCAAAGGTATTGCAGCTGATAAAGGAATTAAATTAACATATCTTCCTTATGTTGTAAAAGCATTAGTATCAGCATTACGTGAATTCCCTGCCTTAAATACTTCACTTGATGATGCTACAGATGAAATAATCCATAAGCATTATTACAATATCGGTATTGCAGCTGATACAGAAAAGGGACTTCTTGTTCCAGTTGTAAAAGATGCTGACCGTAAGTCTATCTTTACTATTTCTAATGAAATTAATGAATTAGCTACAAAAGCTCGTGATGGTAAGCTTGCTCCTGATGAAATGAAGGGTGCATCATGCACAATTACAAACATTGGTTCAGCAGGTGGACAATGGTTTACTCCAGTTATCAATCATCCAGAGGTAGCAATTTTAGGTATTGGTCGAATTGCTGAGAAACCAGTAGTTCGAGATGGTGAAATTGTTGTAGCACCAGTCTTAGCTCTATCTTTAAGCTTTGATCACCGTATGATTGACGGAGCTACAGCACAAAACGCTCTTAACCAAATTAAGCGTTTGTTAAATGATCCACAATTACTTTTAATGGAGGCGTAATAAATGGTAGTTGGAGATTTTCCAATTGAAACAGATACTATAGTAATTGGTGCAGGACCTGGTGGGTATGTTGCCGCTATTCGTGCAGCACAGCTTGGTCAAAAGGTTACAATTGTTGAAAGAGGTAACCTAGGTGGCGTATGTTTAAATGTTGGTTGTATACCTTCTAAAGCTTTAATTTCTGCAGGACACAGATATGAGCATGCAAAGCACTCTGAAGATATGGGAATTAAAGCTGAAAATGTAACAGTTGATTTTTCAAAGGTTCAAGAATGGAAATCTAGTGTTGTTAATAAGTTAACTGGTGGAGTAGAGGGTCTTTTAAAAGGAAACAAAGTAGATATCGTTAGAGGTGAAGCATACTTTGTAGATAGTAATTCTATTCGTGTAATGGATGAGAACTCAGCTCAAACATATACGTTTAAAAATGCTATTATTGCTACTGGTTCACGTCCAATTGAATTACCAGCATTTAAATATAGCAAGAGAGTACTGGACTCTACAGGAGCTTTAAACCTACCTGAGATCCCAAATAAGTTAGTAGTTATCGGTGGAGGATACATCGGTACTGAACTGGGTAATGCATATGCAAACTTTGGCACTCAGGTAACGATTGTTGAAGGTGCGGATGAAATCTTAGCTGGTTTCGAGAAGCAAATGTCAGCACTTGTTAAACGTAACCTTAAGAAAAAAGGTGCTGAAATCCATACAAAAGCTCTTGCTAAGGGTGTAGTAGAAACTGAGAACGGCGTTACTGTTACATTTGAAGTAAATGGCGAAGAAAAGTCTGTTGAAGCTGATTATGTATTAGTAACAGTTGGACGTCGTCCAAATACTGATGAGCTAGGACTTGAACAAGTTGGAATTGAGCTTACTGAACGTGGGTTAATTAAAATTGACAAGCAATGCCGTACAAACGTAAGTAATATCTATGCAATTGGTGACATTGTTGCAGGACCACCATTAGCTCATAAAGCTTCTTATGAGGCAAAAATTGCTGCAGAAGCAATTGCTGGACACCATGCTGAGATAGATTATCTTGGAATTCCTGCTGTTGTATTTACAGATCCAGAGCTAGCATCTGTTGGATATACTGAAAAAGAAGCAAAAGAAGCGGGCATGGAAGTAGTAGCATCTAAATTCCCATTTGGTGCGAACGGTCGTGCATTAGCTCTTAACAATGCTGAAGGTTTCTTAAAGCTAGTAACTCGTAAAGAAGATGGATTAGTTGTAGGTGCTCAAATTGCAGGACCGAGCGCATCTGATATGATCGCAGAGCTAGGATTAGCAATTGAAGCAGGTATGACTGCTGAAGACATTGCAATGACAATCCATGCTCACCCGACATTAGGTGAAATTTCAATGGAAGCTGCAGAAGTTGCAATTGGAAGCCCAATCCATATCGTAAAATAGATTCTTGTAATAAAAGAAAAATCGCTTTCCTCTATGGAAGGCGATTTTTTTGCGTTATAAGGTAACATAGAGATTCACTTTTGTAAATAACTTATGATTAGGTATATATGCGTTTTGCTCCAGCAGAGGTCAAAAACGCGTGGCAATGAAAAATCAAAGAGCGACCTTTTTGCCAAAGAACATTTACTTGTCGGGGCTGAGCAAGACGCTTACGTATTTCGTATGCTTTTTTAGCTAGGATTACACATATTGATTATCAGTTATGTTAATTCGCGTGTGATAATGCTTCTTCAATTGGGGGAATAATTTCCTCTACCTCCACAACCCCTTCAATTTTTTTAATCACCTTACTCTTTTGTACAATTAATAAGGAAGGATATTTATCTATATCATATTTTGCGTAAAGTCTACTTTCATCAGAGGATATGATTTTCATATTTGCAATTTCAGTAGGGTATTTATTACGCAATTCAAGTAGTGCATCATAGTAATTACTCTCATTTTGGAGGTTGTCTTCGTCAGAAAAAAAGATGATTTGTTTATCATCTGATTCTGAAATGGTTTGAGGTAATGGTTTGTTTGTTGAACACGAAGACAAAACAATAAAAGAAAAGATGAAAAGTATATATACTTTCATTCCATTATCACTCTTCCGTATAGAAATATAAAATAGGACTAATCATCTATGTACGTAATACAAATCACCTATTTTGAATCCAAACTTATTTTATCATGTATTCTAAAAATTCTTTCCAATGTCATCAATTTGTTACATAAATGAAAAATAGTATTAAGTTTGTCTGCATAATTATTAGAAAGGCTCTTTTCTATAAGATTGTTGCTATTTGCTTTATTCAATAAGGCGCTATTACATAGATTGGTGATTTCCGCTCCTGACACTCGCTTTCCGCGGGAGGTCCGTGAGCCTCCTCGTGAGCTGCGCTCCTGCGGGGTCTCACCTGACTTGCACAGGATGTGCTGACGTCTACGTTTGCCACAGGACGTGGCGTTCCTTAGTAGACGTTCCTTATCTTCAGCTGGAGTCTAGTGCCATGCACTCCAATCACCCTTCTGAAAACGTAATTGTCAACTTAATACAAAAGCAAAAAAGTTTGCGAAAACAGCCATTAGAAAAGATTATAATAAAGGGGAATAAGTGAATGAAGTTATATGTAATTGTAATGATTCACTTTTTAATATGGAGTGCATTTTCATTGGCAAAATGGCTTTCTCGTTCTGACAGTATGCTTGCTAAAGGTGTCCTATTAGTAATATGCTGCTATTTTGCATTTTTAATTGCTACAAAAATAGGCTTTACCCAAAAAAAATCATTCAGTGTCACAGTGTTTTCTTTTCTATGTTTCTTCACGTTTGAGCGGATCTTTTGGGCTGTTACATAGGAAATATCGTGCTAAGACAAATCTACCTTTATGGGGGATTACCTGTGTGAGACTGGCATAACCTTCTTTTACCCTGAAATGTATATATAAACAAATGTAAATAAATAAAAAAATAGCCGTATGGCTATTTTCGCTTGTTATAGTAGATGATTCTTCCATTGAAGAGATGCAATTCAGCTTCAAGTTTTTTCGCGAGAAACTTACAAAACTCATTTGCCTTACCCTTGTCACCGAAAGTTGAAACCTGTGATAATGTAACCTGGATGTAGAATTGATTTCTCATATCCCCATTATCATCCTCTACTTCTTCTGTACTAACTCCAACAACAATAGCATTATAATTTGGTTCATCAGATTTTAAATATAACCAATTATTTTCTTTGTCAACTTCTTTTATTTGATAAGGAAATGCCGCATCAGCATACTCCCAGGAAACCTGCTGGCCTGTTTTGCTAGTAATCTCCTTGTAGTAGGTAAACAGCTCTTTAACATCCTCTAATGATATTTCTTGTTTAGTTGAAGCAGGTACAAGCTTTATGTATGCGTTTGCCAATCTCTTCACTCCTACTCTCATATATGTATTGATAGATTATTATCTATTTTTAGGAACCAATATTATTCTAGCATTTGTAACAATATACTGACAACTATGGTACAGGAAAGAATCTTGTCAAAACAAGCAAAATAATTTATCTTTAGCTCGTTTTACTATCAAGTCAATCAGAGAGTGTTCTGATATTTTTTTCTTGGGCCTGTATAAGTAGCTTTTATCACAAACATAAATAACAATCTTTACTTACCTTGTATCAAACACTTCTTTGCAGAGGTGGAGACAGATGACTTTACTAAACTAGACAAATTATAATCACCAAAAACATAAAAGTGTTATACAAATTATCATTGACTAGTTTAATGTGACATATTAATATATAAATAAAGTAACATAAAGCGTTTCCAATAAACTGTATAAAAGGATTGTTACATTCATTTAGGGGAAGGGGTTATTTAGATGGGTACAATCATTTGTCAAACTTGTAGTGAAACGATTGAGCATTTTGAGTATGAAAAGGTAACAACACTTTATTCAAAATGCGAAGAATGCGGATGCAATCATACAGAAAATTAAATTCCTGTTTATAACGATATGAAAAAAGCATGCAGCTATGCATGCTTTTCTTTTTAAAAGGATGGGAAAGTATAAAATTTTGAACATTGACTTGTATGTCTAGCGCAACGGCCTACCACCTCGAGGTCAAATAACCTTTTGCAAGAAAGTCAAAGAGCAACTTTTTTGCAAAACAACATTTGCTCATCTGACTTGCACAGGACAAGGAAGGCTCTTGCAGCATAATCATCGCACGAAGAAAATGCAAGCATTTTCGAGGAAGTGCTGACGTCAACGTTTGCCACAGGGCGTGGCGGATTTTAGTTGACGTTCCTCTTCCAAGGCGCATGCACATTTCTTATCTGCATTATCATCTAATTGCTCGATGTTCCTTTATAACTCGTAAATATTTTAAATCAAAATCTTCAGGTCCCTGTACAGGAAGTCCTGCTTCAACATTTTTTTCTATATATGTTAAATTTTCTTCAGTAATAATTTCTCCCGGGATAAAGATGGGAATTCCTGGTGGGTATACCATGATAAATTCAGCTATTATCCTTCCGGCAGATTCCTTGAGTGGTACTAATTCTGTTTCTGAGTAAAATGCATCTCTTGGTGTTAATGCAAGAACGGGAATATCAGGTAGTAGAACATCCGGAACCTCTCTAGATTCAGATTGATGAACTACTTCGTTCGAAAGTGCAGCAAGTGCTTCCACTAATTTATCTGCTTCTGTTTCAGTATCCCCAGGAGTAAAGATACAAAGGATGTTGTAGAGATCAGACATCTCTACCTCAATATTGTATTTTTCTCGTAGCCACATTTCTACATCAAAACCTGTTAATCCTAGTTCTTTAACTGAAACAATTAATTTTGTTGGATCAAGGTCAAAGGTAGCCTTTGTACCTAAAATTTCTTTACCTACGCAATATAATTTATCAATTTTATTTATTCTTTTTCTGGTCTTACTAGCTAATTGAATCGTTTTTTCGATTAGTTCATGACCTTCAGTAACTAACCTTTTTCTAGCAACATCCAATGATGCTAATAATAAATATGATGTTGAGGTTGTAGTTAGCATACTCAGAATGGATTGAACGCGTTTGTATGAAACTAAGCCATCTTTAACATTCAAAATAGAACTTTGTGTCATTGAACCACCAAGTTTATGAACACTTGTTGCAGCCATATCGGCTCCTGCTTGCATTGCAGACATAGGAAGTCCTTCATGGAAATGTATATGAACTCCGTGAGCTTCGTCAACTAATACTGGAATGTCATAAGAATGTGCTATATCAACTATCTTCTTTAAATCAGCAGCTATTCCAAAATAAGTCGGGTTAATTACTAACAACCCTTTTGCATCAGGATGCTGTTCAAGAGCTCTTTCAACAGAATCTGTAGTAATCCCGTGGGATATCCCAAGCTGTTTATCTATTTCTGGATGTATGAAGATTGGTATCGCTCCAGAAAAGACAATTGCAGACATAACAGATTTATGAACATTTCGTGGAACGATGATTTTGTCTCCAGGTCCACAAACTGCCATTACCATCGTAATAATTGCACCACTTGTACCTTGAACAGAAAAGAATGTATGATCTGCTCCGAATGCTTCAGCAGCAAGGTCTTGTGCTTGTTTTATAATCCCTTTTGGCTGATGCAAATCATCTAATGGTCCAATATTTATAAGATCGATTGAAAGGGCATTATCCCCAATAAAACTTCTGAATTCAGGATCTATACCAGTTCCTTTTTTATGTCCAGGAATATGAAATTGAATAGGGTTCTTTTTTGCATGCTCAACTATACCAGTGAATAATGGTGTTTCATTTTGTGACAATTTATAACCACACCTCTTTAAATTAAGTTAATTGTATGTAAGTTAAGATTAATTTGAATACCAATGCATCTTAATACATAAAACAAATGAATTATAGCACTTATAGAAAAGTTTGCATAGAAATTTTTCTTTCTTTTTAAGGTGTCACATACTCGAGATATTAAACATGTTACATAAAGTAAACTAATAAAAAATTGTATATTGGCTAAAAAATTAGTTCTTTTAAAAAGAGGAAATTGTAATACAAACATAGAAAGTGATTGTAGGAAGGTGGGGTTAACTATGAATTGGGAAACAAGGGTTTCAAAATTACTTGGTATTAAGTATCCAATCATTCAAGGAGGGCTAGCATATTTGGCTTATTCAGAGCTAGCTGCAGCAGTATCAAATGCTGGAGGGCTAGGACAAATAACAGCCATGTCACTTGAAACACCAGAAGAATTACGTAGTGAAATAAAAAAAGTTAAAAATCTTACTACTAAACCATTTGGTGTAAATTTTGCGATTGGTCAGCATGGACGCCCTTTTTCACATATGCTCGATGTAGCCATTGAAGAAGAAGTTTCAGTTATAACAATGACGGGGGGAAATCCTGCTCCATTCTTTGAACAGTTAAAGGGAGTAAATACTAAGAAATTAGTGCTTGTTGCTGCAAAAAGACAAGCCGAAAAGGCAGAGGAATTAGGCGCAGACGCTGTTATGGTTGTTGGACAAGAGGGTGGGGGACACCTAGGACGACAGGATATTGGAACAATGATTTTAATTCCTCAGGTTGTTGATGCCGTTTCTATACCTGTTATTGCTTCTGGTGGTATCGGGGATGCTAGAGGTTTCATGGCAGCGTTAAGTTTAGGTGCAGAAGGAATAGAGATGGGTACCCGTTTTATAGCAACAAAGGAATGCGTACATGCGCATAGAGCATACAAAGAAGCACTTATTAAAGGAACTGAAAATGATACAGTTGTCATAAAACGTTCTATAGGTGCTCCAGGAAGAGCGATTTCAAATGAGTGGACCTCTAAAATCCTTGAAATAGAACAAACTAACAACGGGTATGATAGTTTAAAGGAATACATAAGTGGAGAAGCAAATAAAAACTTTATATATAATGGTAAAATAGAGGAAGGGTTTGCTTTGGCAGGACAAGTGATGGGGCTAATTAAGGATGAACCGTCAGTTGAAGAGCTTTTTAAACGAATGATTACAGAAGCGGAGCAAATTCGCAAAAAGTGGAACTTATAGAGGTGATATTATTGGATTATCAATACCCAATTTCCTACGAATGGAGTACAGATGAAATTGTTGGTGTAATCAAATTTTTTGAATGTATTGAAAAAGCTTATGAAAAAGGAATCTCAAAAGGACAACTAATAAGTACTTACAAACGTTTTAAGGAAATTGTGCCTAGTAAATCGGAGGAAAAGCAGGTTTGTGGTGAATTTGAAGAAACGAGTGGCTACTCTGCATACCGTGTTATAAAAAAGGCAAAAGAAACCAATCAAGAAACAATCATAAAAATGTGAAAAAAAGGACCTCAATATTGAACTGCACCCTAAAAAGTAGAAAGTTAAATAAAAAAGTACTGCTGCTATTTAGGCAGCTATTAGATGACTCCGGTAAGATGCCGGAGTCATCTTTTTTAAAGTCCATTGCTTCCTTAGATTGTTGTAATGGTCCATATAGTCATCATTCATATACTTCAATTCTACTAAACTTCGAGCTTCTTTATAATCGACTTCATCCTTAAAATGCCCAAAGAAAGATTCCATTGGGGCATTATCTAAGCAGTTTCCTCGACGTGACATCGATTGGAGGAGTCCTAACTCTCTTACTCGTTTTTGATACTCTGGGTGTGTATAATGGAACCCCTGATCCGAATGAAGTATTGCTTCTGGATGAATATTCTCGTTTAATGTATCTCTTAATTTATTCAATGTACGATAGACAATGCCCATATGTA
>JBLKRX010000018.1:0-98459 GCA_047608075.1 Ferdinandcohnia humi | reverse complement strand
ATATCTCTCATAATATATTTTAAATCAAAAAAGACTGTAGGCAAACTCGATTTCATCGAGTTTGTCTACAGTCTGAATCGTGAGAAATACTCACGATTTTTTGTATTTATATCTAGTAAATTATATTTCTTTTTCTGTTCTTACCACCATTACGTCACAATTTGCGTAACGTGTGATATTCTCAGAAACACTTCCTAGTAAGAAGCGTTCTACTGCGTTTAGACCCGTTGCACCACAAACAATTAGGTCGATGTTATATTTTGGAGCTATATCCTTGGCAATTTTTATTTTAGGTGATCCGTATTCAATAACAGTAAATACATTCTCTACCCCTGATTGGATCGCTAGATTTTTATATTCAGAAAGTAACTGATTTCCATATCCCTCTGATTGCTGCCTAATAGTAATATCGTAGGATACAATTGATGCAAATTGCTTTAAATCGATCATATGGGTAATGACTAGATCTGAATGATAACGTTTACAAATATCAATTGCCTTTTTCAACGCCCACTCAGCTTCTTTAGAACCATCAATAGCTACAAGAACTTTTTTATAAGATAATCCCATAACCTTTGCCCCCTAAATAAGGAATGATCTTTCTACTTAAAGTATAGACTGCATGCTTACTGGAAAATTGGTAATAATTGAAGATATGATGAACTTTTACTATATTTATCTTGTAAATAAGGTGAATTATCTGTTATAAATGTAAGTGTTTTCATTATTGATATGACGGGATGCACACTTTTTTGCAAAAATAAAAGAAAATTGTACAACAATTTGTCTTTTGGTGTTATAGTAAATACGTTCTTATTTTAGAAATAATTAACATTGTTTGGTAGAAGTCTCCTACCTCTTTAGGTGGTGGGATGATTGCAGAACTTCTCTTTAAGTCGTTGGTCAAACAATAACTGAACAATGTGTAAGCCTTCGGCGAATGTTACGGATTTCATAAAGGAGCTAACTCTTCTAAAAACGAGTCCTAAATCTTGACGCAATTAGTGCCGAGGCGTTATTGATTAAAAAACACGTTTGAAAATGGGAAAAGGAGTGTTTTGTAATGCGTATTGGTGTACCTAGAGAAATTAAAAATAACGAAAACCGTGTTGCAATGACACCAGCTGGTGTGGTAAATCTTGTAAGCTACGGTCATGAAGTGTTCATTGAAAAAGATGCCGGGTTAGGTTCTAGCTTTACAGATGAACAATATATTGAAGCTGGTGCAAAAATCGTTGATACTGCTGCAGAGGCATGGTCAATGGAAATGGTAATGAAGGTTAAGGAGCCCCTACCTGAAGAATATACATATTTTAGAGAAGGATTAATTTTATTTACATACTTACATTTAGCTCCAGAGCCTGAATTAACAAAAGCATTAGTCGAGAAAAAAGTGGTTGGAATTGCTTATGAAACAGTGCAGTTGCCAAACCGTACACTTCCATTGTTAACTCCAATGAGTGAAGTAGCTGGAAGAATGGCTACTCAAATTGGTGCTTCATTCTTAGAAAAACCAAATGGTGGAAAAGGTATTCTACTTGCTGGTGTTCCAGGTGTTCAACGTGGTAAAGTAACAATTATCGGTGGTGGTGTTGCTGGAACAAATGCTGCTAAGATGGCAATTGGCCTAGGAGCACAAGTAACAATCATTGACTTAAATCCTGAACGACTTCGTCAGCTTGATGATATTTTCGGTTCAGACATTACAACGTTAATGTCTAATCCATTAAATATTGCGGAAGCTGTTAAGGAATCTGATCTTGTCATTGGTGCAGTATTAATTCCTGGGGCTAAGGCTCCTAAGCTAGTTTCAGAAGAAATGATCAAATCAATGGCACCTGGTTCAGTTGTAGTAGATATTGCGATTGACCAAGGTGGTATTTTCGAAACAACTGACAGAATTACAACCCATGATGATCCAACATATGAAAAGCATGGAGTAGTACACTATGCAGTGGCAAACATGCCTGGTGCTGTTCCTTTTACATCTACAATGGCCTTAACTAATGTTACGGTTCCGTATGCATTACAAATTGCAAATAAGGGATATAAGCAAGCATGTCTTGACAATGAAGCATTATTAAAAGGAATTAATACTCTTGATGGATACGTGACTTATCAAGCAGTTGCAGAAGCACACGGTACATCTTATTCAGAAGCAAAAACTCTTTTAGAAAATCAATAATAAATCTGTTAACGTAAAAAAGCAGGAGATTTCTCTATTAAATTCTCCTGCTTTTTGTCTTACTCAACCATTCTCGTGTTTACATAACCTAGAAGTATCACATATCCAATTACCATAACTGGAAATAGCACTTGGGTATCTGGATGGCCTATAAAAGCTCCTATAAACATGACAATCCCCATTATTAGACTATAAGTGCCTACTAATTTTGCAAGTTTGTCTTTGTTCTTTACTCTTTTCTGATTGTAACCAGACAATAACCAAGTCTGTTTTTTCACTCCAACGAAATATGCTAATACTAGAAGTATGATTGCTGTAATAATAAATACTTGATTCATCGTTATCCCCCCTGAATAGGTTGTACGAATACTCGAATTATCGATTCCTTGCGATTAGCGGAACGATATAGAATGCTATAATAAATGTGATAGATAGATAGAAAATTAAATAATGTAGCTCTACTAATTGTTTGTGAAGAATCTGGTCTGAGATTAGCAAGTAAACTAATAGAAGAAAATTTGAAATTGAAAACGTCTGTAAAGAATAGTGTTTAATGTTATTGTTTACCCTTTCGTCAAACTCAATCTCATCATTCACTTCCTGTTTTTTTACCCTTAGCCATTTTGCAATACCGACGCCTATAAGTAGCCCTACAATTATTCCCAAGCGAATTTGTCCTGTTACTAAGGTTATAATCGCAAAGCTTACAATTGAACTGATGAGAATAGTAAAGAAATTTACTTTCATGGATATATCATCTCCTTCTTACATTAGTCCTCAATCCAAAATAAATCATCTAATGGACAATTCAAGTGCTTACTAATAAGTATACAAACCCGAATTGTAGGGTTGTATTTGTTTGCTTCAATTAGATTCATAGTTTGTCGTGTTACACCGACTAATTTTGCAAGGTCTCCTTGTGTTAGGTTCCCTTTCTCAATACGGGCGATTTTTACTTTATTTTTCACTTTTAAATCTTCCAAAATAACCACCCCTACTTTCTAATATATACATTGTAATATATATTTTACTTTTTATAAATATATTTTACAAATTTTTATAGCAATAGGTGCAATTAAAATAACTCTTCACACTTTAAATAAGTTCATTGTCACCATTCATTTAACATAAAAATAAAATAAAGTGGGTTAGTATCCCATTCATTGTTGATTAAACAAGTCTAGGTACAACAGACAGGAAAATCAACTTTTGCTTAACGTTTTAACAGTATAATACTTACTGCCTGTTAACACGAGAAATGGAGTAAGGTAATTAGCTAAATAATTTGTAAAGGAGTGCAGAAAGGTGACTTCATCTGTTTTTCTTAATGGATCATTAGCACCCTATGTATATCGTCCATCCTCTACCATGGAAGATGTAAATCAGCCTACGTTTTATTCCAATTATGTTAATGAACATATAAAGAAACAAACTAAACACAATGATATGATTAGAGATTACATGAAATCCAATGAACGAGTAATTATGAACCTAGTAGAGGAGCAAAAAGGACTTCAACATGAATTTTTTAAGTATGAGAACGTTCAAAGAGAAAAGGATGAAAGATTCTCTAAAAAAATATCGGAGCATAAGAATCTATTGGAGGTATTTGTTGGCTTTATGAAGAAACAAGAAAAATATAATGAAACCACTGCCAAACGGAATGAGGAACATAAAGAACAACTCGAGGTCCTACAAAAAATCGTTCGAAATCAAGATGCCTTTAACCAAATAGTCTCTGAGAATATTACTGTTGTCAAAGAACAATTTGAAGCCATTCTAAGTTCTTTAAAATCGCAAGAGATGTTTAAAGAGAATATCTCGAAACATTTTATGGAAAGAGAAGAAGCTAGTCTTGAAATGGTTGACCTTATAAATGAACAAAAGGACCTGTTTTTTAGAGTGTTAGATGGTCTGCAGGATAACAAGGAGCAATATGATATTTTGTTTGACTATGTTCGTAATCAGGATCATTTCAATCACAAACTTTTTGAATATTTGTGTTCAAAATTTGAAGAGGAAAAAGCTGTTAACTAATAAGTATTCCGTATAGCTTCGGCTGAAAAAAGTAAAAAGGACCTTTAGACATTTGTCCGAAGGTCCTTTGATTTTACTTAATAATTAATTCTTTAGGGAACGAAGTCAAGGTTTCAGCACCATCCGAAGTAATAATCATATCATCTTCGATTCGTACTCCACCAATTTCAGGGACATAAATTCCCGGTTCAATGGTGAAGGACATTCCTTTTTGTAAAAGCATGTCATTGTTTTCGTTCATTGATGGAAACTCATGTACATCAATTCCAAGTCCATGTCCGATACGGTGAGTAAAGTATTCGCCATATCCAGCTTCAGAAATAATTGTTCGAGCAGTACGATCAATATCCCCAACTCTTCTACCAGGTTTACATGCGTTCACTGCTGCTAATTGTGCCTTAAGGACTGTGTTGTATACTTCTTTTTGTTTTTCAGAGACTTTTCCGAAAGCCACTGTTCTTGTAATATCTGAACAATAGCCATCTAGTACAACACCTAAGTCAAATAAAACAAGGTCACCCTTCGAGATTTTATCGAGTCCAGGCTTTCCATGGGGAGCAGCTGTTTTTAAACCCGTTAACACCATAGTGTCAAATGACATTTGGCGAATCCCTTTTTTCTTCAATTCAAATTCAATTGTTGCAAGTACGTCTAATTCAGATTTACCTTCTGCTAATGCAGAAACACCTATTTCAACCCCATAATCGGCTAATTTCGCAGCCTCTCGTAGTATTGAAACCTCTTTATCCTCTTTTATCATACGGAGCATATGCAGCTTTTCCTCAGCAGATACAAATTCAGCCGTAGGAAAAAGTTCTCTCATTCTCTCGAACCGATCCACAGTCAAGTGCTCTTTTTCTAGTGCAACCTTGCTCGCTTTAAAATTTCGTTGAGAAAGAGTTCTATGGATAAGTTCCCATGGATTATCAGTATCACTGAATCCAATTATGTCGTACTGCCAGCCAGCGTTCTTTGCTTGAGCTACTTCCATTTTAGGGCATATTAAAATCGGTTCCTCTTGTTGAAACACAAACAAACCTAAAAGTCTTTCATGTGGCTCCGTATAAAAATTTGTTAAGTAAAATACATTGGGAGTAGAAGTAATAAAACTACATGGAATATCCTTTTCTTTTAACCAGCTTGAAAGCTGTTGTAAACGTTGATTCATGGTATACACTTCCTTTTCTCATATATGTAAAGAGTAGCAAATTATAAAGTGAATTGTAAACTTTCTTTGTTTATTTCAAACAGAAAAGGATATAAATGTAGGTGGAAAAGAAGGAAAGGTAAGAAGTAAGAAAGAAGTATAAAACCTACAACACTTAATTTAGAAAGGGGAATTCTAGATGAAAATATCGTATCATGGTCATTCTGTTGTAAAAATCGTTTCAAATGGCAAAACAATAATAGTAGATCCCTTTATTACAGGCAATAGCTTAACAGATTTGAAGGCGTCTGAAGAGAAAGTAGATGTCATATTATTAACGCACGGCCATGGTGACCATGTTGGGGATACAGTTGAACTAGCTAAACGTAACTCTAGTATTGTAGTCGCACCGAATGAGCTAGCTGTATACTTAAGTTGGCAGGGGGTTAATACACATCCCATGCATATCGGTGGAGCTCATCAATTTGACTTTGGAAAAGTGAAGTATACGCATGCATTTCATGGTTCTAGCTTTGTTAAAGAAGATACTAAGGAAATTATCTATACAGGTATGCCAGGTGGAATATTATTTACAGCAGAAGGCAAGACCATTTATCATGCAGGGGACACAGGGTTGTTCTCTGACATGAAATTAATAGGGGAGCTTAATGATATAGATGTTGCATTCCTTCCAATTGGTGATAACTTTACAATGGGGCCAGATGACGCGTTAATTGCAGCAGAATGGTTAAAGGCAAAGATCGTTGTTCCAATTCATTATAATACTTTCCCAATTATTGAGCAGGACCCGTATGTCTTTGTATCAAAGCTTACATCTTCAGATGGAAAAGCACTTGTACCAGGTGAGGTAATTGAGTTATAACTCTAACCCTTTGTAAGAGCTGAGCTTAGCCGTGAATAGAAGTTGCAGAATGAGCGCAATGAGTGAGGGAATTCGCCGAGTATTCAACAGTCCAGACGTGAATCTAAATGATTCACGTCTTTTTTGTAGCTTGCTCACATAAAATGAAACAAGCTATTAAAAATGGAGGGAAAAATATGCATAATAGATTATTACTTTGCTTATTACTTTGTGGTGTATTGCTTTATTATGGAGTTCCAAGACTAACGATTGGAGCAGAAGGTCTTGAAGGTATATTCGCACTTTCATGGATGTTATTTGCCCTTATTGTGGTTAGTGGAAATTTAATTGGGTTATTATACGGACCAAAGTTAACTAAAAAAACAACAAAACCTGCACAATTACGTTCCCAAAAAAGAATAAGGCAGCGTCAGTATCAATAGCCAAGATTGAATATAGTTTCTATCACCCTTATAATAGATATAAGATGCTACGGAACAAAGGTGAAACTACTCCCATTTACTTGTAAAGTAAAAGCATGTGGTTTCGGTCCATATGAGTGGGAATAAAGACAATCCAGGGTTTAAAAGAAGGGTAGAAAGATACCTTTTCCTATGAATAGTCTTTGTTAAATGATAAGAATGTAATATTTTGAACATAGTTTTCAATATCCAGCTTCAGCGCCTAGCCAGTTTTCACCCGAATAAGCTTTTACGATAATCTTGTGTGAAGCATTCGGAACAACCATGGCTTGTTCATACGGAGGTTATTCAGAAGCCTTCCTTAGTGCTTTAAGCAGCTCGAGGTCAATAATGCATGGCAATGAATAGTCAAAAAATCGACTTTTTTGCCACGGAATATTTACTTGTCGGGTTTGAACAAGGCGCTCGCACAATTCTTATCCATCTGGACCATTGCCGGCAGTTGCCAATAACAACAGTTTCTGCTTCATCTTAATATGAACCGAGAAAATAACTGCCTGTTATCGTTAGAAAAAGAATGATTAGTAGAGGGTGAAGAGCTTGGCGACGAAGCATGAGCAAATTTTGCAATATATTGACACACTTCCAATTGGGGAAAAAATCTCTGTAAGACAAATCGCAAAGGATATGAAGGTAAGCGAAGGAACTGCTTATCGGGCAATAAAGGATGCTGAGAACAAAGGCTATGTTAGTACAATTGAACGTGTTGGTACAATAAGAATTGAGAGAAAAAAGAAGGAAAATATTGAAAAGCTTACTTTCGCTGAAGTAGTAAATATAGTAGATGGACAAGTTCTTGGGGGAAAAGCAGGGTTACATAAAACTCTTAATAAGTTTGTAATTGGCGCAATGAAGCTTGAAGCTATGATGCGCTACACAGGTGCTGGTAACTTACTAATAGTTGGAAACCGAACAAAGGCACATGAATATGCATTGAATGCGGGAGCTGCTGTGCTAATAACAGGTGGCTTTGATACTGATGAATCAGTGAAAAAGTTAGCAGATGGGCTACAGCTCCCTATTATTTCGAGCAGCTACGATACCTTTACTGTTGCTACGATGATTAACCGAGCAATTTATGATCAGCTTATCAAAAAAGAAATTGTTCTAGTTGAGGATATCCTTACATCTAAAGAGAATACAGTTTGTCTCCATCTTACAGACAAAGTTGAAAAATGGTATCAATATAATGCGGAAACTGGGCATGGACGGTACCCAGTCATAGATGATCAATCAAAAGTTGTCGGTATGGTGACTTCGAAGGACATTATGGGACAAGACCATAGTCTTCCAATCGAGAAAGCAATGACAAAGCACCCAATGACAGTAAACGAAAAGACTTCGGTTGCATCTGTCTCCCATATGATGGTGTGGGAAGGAATAGAAGTTCTACCTGTAGTTGACCAAAGCAATCGATTACAGGGTATTATTAGTCGTCAAGATGTATTAAAGGCATTACAGATGATTGGCCGCCAGCCGCAGGTTGGTGAAACCATTGATGATATTATTACCAATCAGTTTGAGGATATTTCTGATACGAAAGGTGAAGTTGCTTATCAATGCGAGGTAACTCCCCAAATGACAAACTTCCTAGGAACAATATCGTACGGGGTTTTTACAACAATTGTGACAGAAGCTGCAAACCGCGTCTTAAAATCCTTTAAAAAAGGTGACCTCGTCATTGAGAACATTACAATTTATTTTATAAAGCCTGTTCAAATGGAGAGTAAACTAGAAATACGTCCGAAAATATTAGAGGTTGGTAGAAAATTTGGTAAGGTTGATGTTGAGGTATACAACGGTGGAATTGTTGTTGGAAAAGCGATGATGATGGCGCAGTTGCTTGATAGATCGTAAAATTAAATAGAGTCGCAAATACCGCTTCTTTTAAAGCGGCTTAATTCTTATGTACAATATTCTTTTGCTCGGCAGTTGCCGAGCTTTTTTTAAGGATAGGAAAGTATAAAATTTGAACATAGTATTCAATGTCTAGCTCCAGCGCCTAGCCCCTCGAGGTCAAATAACCAGTGGCAAGAAAAGTCAAAATGCGCCTTTTTTGCCACAGAACATTTGCTTGTCGGAGCTGAGCAAGGCTCTTACGCTTTTCTTATTATTGCTGGGCTTCTTGTGCAACCATAGGTGCAAAATGCTTATATGCACGATATCCAGCCCAAGTACTACCACCGCCAACTAATATAAGTACGATTCCGATAATTGTTGAAATAGTTGAAGGGTGAACAAAAAATGTATTAATTCCAAAAAATGCTACAAATAATCCCAATGCCATACTAGATTTACCAGAGAGACATTGTTTTTCTATTGGCCGTCTTGAACGGAAGTATTTTGTTTTATAATAGAAATAAAATGCCAACGAAAAGATAATTAATACAACAAGTACTTGCATGTTGAATTTCCTCCATTTACATAAGTGCTATTCCTATTGTAACGGGAACCCTACTAAATTACTAGCGAATAGAATGTGGAAACTTCGTGAAAACATGTTCTACCAGTAAATAAAAACCTCTTTTTCCGAGCTATACGTACACTTGAAACTAGAATAGAAAAGGTGGAGAACAATGAAACAGAAAATTATCAATACAATAAAAATGTTTGATACAATCATTATTCATCGCCATGTGAGGCCGGATCCAGACGCATATGGATCACAAGGCGGGTTAGCAGAAATCTTGAAAACTTCTTTTCCAGAGAAAAAGGTGTTCATAGTGGGGGAAGATGAATCTTCATTACTTTTTCTAAACCAGATGGACGAAGTTCCTGATGAGATGTATGATGAAGCACTTGTCATCGTGTGTGATACAGCTAATCAAGAGCGTATTTCTGATCAGCGCTTTAAGAATGGAAAGATGCTAATTAAAATTGACCATCACCCAAATGAGGATGCATACGGTGATATTTTGTGGGTTGATCTAAATGCAAGTTCTACTAGTGAGATGATATATGAGCTATATTTGGCAGGGAAAGAACAAGGATTTTATGTTTCTAAGGAAGCTGCTAGACTCATCTTCGCTGGAATCGTTGGAGATACTGGTAGATTCCTATTCCAAAGTACAAATCCAAAGACGTTTACATATGCAGGAGAGTTGATCCAATTCGGGTTTTCATTCCCGAAACTTTATGAAGAACTCTATAAAACAAAGGAAAATGTTGCACGTTTAAGTGGGTATGTATATCAAAATTACAAGGTTTCTGAACATGGAGTAGCATCTGTTATTATCACAAAAGACATTTTGCAGAAATATGACGTCTCTCCAACAGATGCTTCGCAGCTTGTAAGCATTCTAGGCAACGTTGAAAATATTAGAGCATGGGTGTTTTTTGTTGAAGAAGAGGAGCAAATTAGGGTTCGTTTACGATCAAAAGGGCCAATTATAAACGGTGTAGCACGCCGATATAATGGCGGAGGACATCCACTGGCATCTGGAGCTACGATTTATTCTTGGGAAGAGGTTGAAGATGTATTATCCGATTTACGAGAAGTGAGTAAAGAAGAATAAAAAAATAAAGTCGCTCTTTTTCGGCGACTTTTCCTTTAGTTTTTAACTCTTTCAGGTATAAACCAGGAACCAATATCAGTCACTTCTTCATGTACATTTAAATTGAGAGCTTGGATTTCTTTTTTAAGCAGGTTAGCGATTTCCATTGATTCTGCATAGGCAGAATAACCATTTTTGATTCTTGCCATTTTTTCATTTAAAAGTTTTCTTCGATTAATAATATACATTTATCCGCCTCCTCTCTTTTTTATTTTATTTCATCTGGTAGTAAAAATGCTACATATTTTTTTAATTTTCGGAAAATGTTCACATTTTATTCCAAAGGCAATTTTCGTAAACTCTGTTGTTTCGGAATGTTCTTCAGGAGATTATGTTAAAGCAATTTGTTCGATAGCGTCCTAAGTTGTAGCGTATGGCAGGAGATTCCTCGAAAATGCATTCTCGTTTTCATCGTGCATGGGTTTTTTTGAGGATGACCTTCAATGTCCTGCGGGAAAAGCGTGGCCAGGTGAGACCCGCAGGAGCGCAGCTCACGAGGAGGCTCACGTACCACCCACTTAAAGCGAGTTCCAGGAGCGGAAAACCTTATGCCTAACTAAATCAAATAGCAACAATCTTTCAGAAAAAAGCCTTCAAATAAGAAAAAAACCCCTTATCTTAAGATAGGAGGTATACTCCTGCCTAAAAGGCAAGAGACAAAAAATGGTCTATTTAACCAATTGAATATTTAGTGTGATTTCTAAGGTTGTATCAAAATAGATTGCATATATTTGTAGCTTATAGTTCTTATCATCTAATGTATATTGTTTGTTTTCAATAGCTTTACGAAGAAGCTCCTTGTTAATTGATACACTTTCAATATCTTTACCTATCAGGTGATTTAAATCTTTTATAACAGCATCGCTTAGAATATGCAGGTTAAGAGTACCAAGATCATGCTTTTTCTGATTTATAAACTCGACCTTGAAGTCCTGAATTTTTAACTTGTTTTTATTCGATTCATTAAGTTTTTTTGCATCCTCGATTAGTGTGTTATTGCGATCCTGTAAATCTTTAATTTCACTTTGCTGTGTTGTAAGAAGTTGTAATTGTTTTTCTTGAAGGACACCGAATTGATACAAAAATACAAACCAGCTTATTAAAGCGCCCACCGCAACTCCTGCAAAAAATCTTTGCCAACCAGGTTTTTGATAAAATGGTGGTACTCTCATTATGTGATATGCTCCTGCGTAAACCATTCAATTATTCTCCAGCCAATTTGAGCTCCGCCCATTGCAGAAATGATTAATAAAAATTGCTTGAATACATCTTTTGTTTGTCCTAAAAATATTCCTCTTTCAAAGCTGTAGAATGCATCAAATGTTCCTCCAATCGCAGCAACTAGTGCCCATATTTTTAATTTGCTCGCGACAGAATAAATTTGAGTCAATGGTGGTTCACCTGAGATAAATGCTCCAATACCACCAATCAATGAACCTCCTAATAAGACACCTAAAGCTATAAAGAAACTATGAATAAATGCAGGCATAAACGCCTCTTTTACTTCCATAAGAACACCTCTTTATGGATTCTGTCTTTCCTACTAAATCTTCCTTCTTACATATATATGGACAAACTGATTCATCTATGAGTTATGTTTTGATTGTTTTGTAATAAAGACTATAATTAATACAAGAGATAGTTCGTATCGAAAAATAAAATGAGAAAGGTGTGATTTCATTGCCTTTTGTTCATCTTCAAGTTCAGAGTGCTTTTAGCCTTTTATCTAGCTCTGCAAAGGTTGAGAGCTTAGTTGAAAAAGCATATAACCTTGGCTATAAAGCATTAGCTCTAACTGATGAAAACGTTATGTATGGTGCTATACCATTTTATAAAGAGTGTAAAAAACGAGGAATAAAGCCTATTATTGGATTAACGGCTTCCGTTTTAACAGAGGAAGAGGATGGAGCAAAATCATCCCATCCAATGATATTACTAGCTACAAATAACAATGGGTATCAAAATCTATTGAAAATTAGTAGTGCTATTCAAACCAAATCAAAGGAGGGCATCCCAAAAAGATGGTTATCCCGTTATTGTGATGGATTGATTGGAATTTCTCCAGGGCGACTAGGAGAGGTGGAACAAAAGCTATTTACTGGAGAAATAGAAGCTGCAAAAAAAATAATCTCTCAATATAAAATGATATTTAAAGAAAATGGCTTCTATCTTTCAATTCAAGACCACCGTACATCGGAAGAAGGCCAACTTAAGAAGCTTCTATTTTCCATTAGTAACGAAATGGGAGTACCACTTGTAGCCTCCAACCATGTTCAATACATTGAACAAGAGGATTCATTTGCACATGAATGTTTACTTTCAATTAAACACGGAACAAAGCTATCGGACGAAAACCGGGTAATACTCCCAAGCAAGGAATATTATTTAAAGAAACCGGAAGAAATGATTGAATTATTTTCTGTTACACCAGAGGTCATCGGAAATACACTTTTGATTGCAGGAAAATGTAATGTTGAGTTTGAGTTCGGTAAATTTGTATTGCCTAAATATCCTGTCCCAAATGAAGAGAGTGCTGCAGACTATTTATCTCGTATTTGCTTAAAAGGACTTTATGAGCGATATTCCTCTCCCTCTGAGGAATATCTTGATCGGCTGCAATATGAGTTAGATGTTATTAAAAAAATGAATTTCAGTGATTACTTTTTAATAGTATGGGACTTTATGAAATATGCTCATGAAAATGGGATAGTTACGGGCCCGGGAAGGGGTTCTGCAGCGGGCTCCCTAGTTGCTTATGTACTTCAAATAACGGATGTTGACCCGATTGAGCATATGCTTTTATTCGAGAGATTTCTGAACCCTGAAAGAATATCGATGCCCGATATTGATATTGACTTCCCAGATAACCGTCGTGACGAGATGATAGAGTATGTGTCACAAAAATATGGACGACTTCATGTTGCACAGATCATCACGTTTGGTACTCTTGCAGCACGGGCAGCGCTAAGAGATGTCGGGAGAGTGATGGGAATCTCTCCAAAGGAGGCAGACTACATAGCCAAACAAGTTCCTAGCAGGCTAGGGATTACTCTAAAAGAAGCTTACTCGGAATCAACGACTTTACGGGAGTATATAAATAATATTGAACTAGGCAAGAAAATATTTGAAACGGCAATTAAAATTGAAGGTCTTCCACGTCATACTTCAACACATGCTGCTGGAGTTGTAATTAGCGAACAACCACTTACCGATTTAATAGCAATTCAAGAGGGGCATAATGAAGTATACCTTACCCAATTTCCAATGGATATTCTTGAGGAAATTGGACTGTTGAAAATGGATTTTCTAGGTCTACGTAACCTTACCTTGCTTGAAAATATTCAATCACTTATACAACGTGGAACAGGAAAAAGAATTGAACTTTCTTCTATACCTTTAGATGACCCGAACACCTATCAACTATTAAGTAAAGGCGATACAACTGGGGTCTTTCAATTAGAATCAAGCGGGATGAGAAGTGTTTTATCCCGATTGAAACCGAGTGAATTGGAGGATATTGTAGCGGTTAATGCTCTTTATCGTCCAGGACCAATGGAGAATATCCCGATGTATATTGCGAGAAAGCATAAAAAAGAAGCTGTCGAATACCCGCATCCAGATCTAGAACCAATTCTTTCTAAAACATATGGGGTCATTGTCTACCAAGAACAAATTATGCAAATAGCCTCGAAAATGGCGGGGTTTAGTCTAGGAGAAGCGGATTTACTTAGAAGGGCAGTTAGCAAAAAGAAAAAAGAGGTGCTCGATAAAGAGAGAGAACATTTTATAACAGGTAGTCTTGCTAAAGGATATAGTAAAAAAACTGCAAATGAAATTTACGATTTGATTGTTCGTTTTGCTAACTATGGCTTTAACAGAAGTCACGCAGTTGCATATAGCATGATTGCCTATCAGTTAGCGTATTTGAAGGCAAATTATCCACTCTACTTCATGTCTGCATTATTAACAAGTGCTATAGGGAACGACGACAAGCTTGGGCAATACATTCGAGAAGCAAAACAAAAGGGGATTACCATACTACCTCCGTCAGTTAATAAAAGCTATTACCCGTTTATTGTTGAAAAGAAGGCAATCCGTTATAGCTTAGCAGCCATTAAAAGTGTTGGAGTAGCTACATTACGGGATATTCTTGATGCAAGAAAGACAAAGCCATTTACAGATTTATTCGATTTCTGTGTAAGGACATCAATAAGTAGTGTAAATCGAAGGACATTAGAAGCCTTAATTTGTTCAGGGGCATTCGACGAATTTAAAGAGCATAGAGCGACCTTGCTCGCTACTCTTGACGTTGCACTTGAACATGCAGAACTAGTGAGGCCAAAAAATGATGGAGGACAATTTGATTTATTTATTGAGGATGACTTTGGATTAAAGCCTAAATACGTGGAAGTCGAACCGTTTACTGATGTTGAAAGATTAAGGTTTGAAAAAGAAGCGTTAGGTTTTTATCTATCAAGCCATCCAATTTCTCCTTATTCAACTTATTTAAAAGGCATAGGAGCAGTTCCTATCTTTTCTGTGACGGATTCTGTTCAGAAAAGCGTAAGTGTTGGAGCGTTTATTACGAAAGAAAGAACAATTCGAACTAAGAAAGGTGAAGTAATGGCTTTCATAACGATAAGCGATGAAACAGGAGACCTTGAAGCTGTAGCTTTTCCAAAAACATATACACAATATGGAAGATTACTTCGTAATGAAGCCATTCTATTAGTAAAAGGAAAAATAGAAAATCGAAACAATCAGGTTCAGCTATTAATTCAGAGCGTGGAACAATTACCAGAAAAGATAGAAGCAATGAAAGCAAATACTGAACAAACCCTATATGTGAGATTTGAAGAACTGCATCAAACAGATAGAATTTTTACAGAGTTGAAGGATTTATTAAAACAATTTCCAGGAAGTACTGCGGTGGTTGTATACTATGAGGACAAACATAAAACCATAAAACTCCAGGAGGAATTATGGGTAAGCCCTACCAGTGAGTTTCTCTCACGATTAGAAGCATTGTTAGGTCACAAAAATGTTGTTTTAAAATAATATACCCTCTTTACATAACATGTAAATATGTTATATTGTTAAAGAAAAGTTGGTGTGGTCTGACCACTGTAGGGTAACAATTAATAACATATAAATTCCTTTTTAAAAGGGGTTTTTCTAGGCTTCGAACCATTCTTCTATATTGCTAGTTTTTATGGTTCACTACCTGCAGTTTAATGGACAAGATGTATATAGGAAGGTAACTTATTTTACCCTTTTTACCAAATAAAGAGTTAGAGAGTAAAAGCAAGTGAGGAACATTAAGAAAAAAGCATTGCTTTTTTGAAAACGGCTCTGGTGTTGCCGAGTTTTCATATAACAAGGAGTGAAAAAGTTAATGACTCTAAAAGAAGAAGCTTTACATATTCATCAAATTAATAAAGGTAAGCTTGAATCAAAGTCAAAAATTCCAGTAAGAAATGCAAAGGACTTAAGTTTGGCATATTCACCAGGAGTTGCTGAGCCTTGTAAAGTAATTTACGATGATAAATCTAAAGTTTATGAATATACAATGAAAGGGAATATGGTAGCTGTTGTTTCTGACGGGACAGCTGTTTTGGGGCTCGGAAATATTGGGCCAGAAGCTGCTTTACCAGTTATGGAAGGAAAAGCTGTTCTCTTCAAAAGCTTCGCGGGTGTAGATGCGTTTCCTATTTGCCTAAATACAACAGATGTTGAAAAAATAATTGAAACAGTTAAATTATTGGAACCTACATTTGGAGGGGTAAACCTAGAGGATATTGCTGCTCCAAATTGCTTTGTAATCGAAGAACGTTTGAAAAAAGAAACAAACATTCCAATATTCCATGATGACCAGCATGGTACAGCTATAGTGACTGTTGCAGGCTTAGTAAACGCGTTAAAGCTTGTAGGTAAAAAAATGTCTGAAATAAAAGTAGTTGCAAATGGTGCAGGTGCTGCAGGGATTGCAATTATAAAACTATTGTACCGTTATGGCGTTCGTGACATTATCATGTGCGACACGAAAGGTGCTATTTTTGAAGGTCGTACAGAAGGTATGAATGCTGTAAAAGCAGAGGTTGCTAAGTATACAAACCGAGATCGACTTGAAGGTAGTCTTGCGGATGTACTAACAGATGCGGATGTTTTTATTGGAGTATCAGTTGAAGGTGCGCTGACCATCGATATGGTTAAGAGTATGAATCAAGACCCTATCATTTTTGCAATGGCTAACCCGAATCCGGAAATTATGCCAGAGGATGCAATTGCTGCAGGTGCTAAGGTAGTGGGCACTGGTAGATCCGATTTTGCAAACCAAGTAAATAATGTCCTCGCATTTCCTGGAATTTTCCGTGGGGCGTTAGATGTTAGAGCTACACATATTAACGAACAAATGAAAATTGCTGCTGTTGAAGCAATTGCTTCATTGGTTTCGGATGAAGAATTACGAGCTGATTATGTAATTCCAGCACCATTCGATCCGCGTGTTGCACCAGCTGTAGCTGCAGGGGTTGCAAAAGCGGCAATGGAAACAGGAGTTGCTAGGATAATCGTCGATCCAGAGGAAATAGCTGAGAAAACAAGACGCTTAGCGATTATCGAATAAAGTGATTGGATGAGGAATAGTGAGCTCTTCTAGTTCTAAAGTATATATTGAAATTGTAAACCAGATTCGATCAATCATACATGATGATGGTCTCGTTGCAGGAGATAAAATACCTTCTGAACGAGAATTATCTGACCGACTTAAGGTAGGACGATCTTCCGTAAGAGAGGCTCTTCGTTCCTTAGAATTGTTGGGACTTATTGAAACGCGAAGAGGCGAAGGGACTTTTCTAAAGAATTTCGAGGATCACCAACTCATTCATTTATTGGGGACCTTTATCATTCAAGGTGAGAAGACAAAAGAAGACCTTGTAGAAACAAAATATCTAATCGAAAAGACTTGTATTGAGTTGGCATGTAATAATATGGATGATTCTGTATTACTTGAGCTAAAACAAGGTATCAAAGATGCAGAGGATCAAGAGGAATTTCTTTTTAGAACAATAATTGAAGCAACAAATAATCGACTACTGTTACGTATTTGGCTTATTGTAAATGAGTATGTAAAACTTATTTGTGGCGAAAGATCCTTTATAACAAAACCTGAATATTACGATGAATTAGTTACGGGATTACTAAACAGAAGTGCTTCAGAAGCTATCAGAGCATATGAAAATATGACAAAGTAGGAATTTGTCGACATGTTAGAGACATATTCCTACAAAAAACGAACAAGACATTCTGTAAAGTATAAGTACATGCTTTTTTGGCAACGAAGGAAGATAGATAATGACTCAGTCGAAAAAGCCATTCAATGGAAATGTGAGGAGGTTCCTTTTTGCTTAAAGACTTTTTTGTGAAAAAGAAGAAATATGCATCAATACCATCAGAACAGGCTAAACTTGACGTTCCTGAGGGAATCATGAGTAAATGCCCAAACTGTAAAAAAATCATGTATACGAAGGAATTAAATAAAAATAACAAGGTTTGTATGAACTGTGATTATCACTACCAGATGACAGCATATGAAAGAATTGAATCTTTACTTGATGAAGGATCTTTTATCGAGTTTGACAAAGAGCTGGTTTCTGAAAACCCTCTTGGCTTCCCCGACTATTTAGAGAAGCTTGAAAAAGATAGAGAGAAGACTGGAATTAACGAAGCAGTCGTTACTGGTGAAGGACAAATCAGTGGAAATCGTATTATTCTAGCAATTATGGATGCTAGTTTCCGAATGGGAAGCATGGGATCGGTTGTTGGAGAAAAAATAACAAGAGCAATTGAAAAAGCTATGGAAGAAAAGGTACCTTTTCTTATCTTTACTGCTTCAGGTGGAGCAAGAATGCAAGAGGGTGTTCTGAGTCTCATGCAAATGGCAAAGACAAGTTCAGCTCTAAAAATATTTAGTAATCAAGGTGGACTCATTATATCGATTATGACACATCCAACAACAGGCGGCGTGTCGGCAAGTTTTGCGTCTCTAGGGGACTATAATTTTGCAGAGCCAGGAGCTTTAATAGGCTTTGCAGGAAGAAGAATTATAGAACAAACGATTCGTGAAGAACTACCAGAGGATTTCCAAACAGCAGAATTTCTATTAAAGCATGGTCAACTAGATGCTGTTATCCATCGAAATGAGATGAAGGATACTCTAGCTACTATTCTAGACATCCATCAGGATGGGGGTGTAATAAATTGGTAGGAGAGTTAGAGTTTGAGAAACCAGTCGTTGAGTTAAAGAAAAAAATTGCTGAGCTAAAGGTATTTACAAAAGATGCAAATGTTGATTTGTCTGATGAAATATCTAAGCTCGAAACACGCCTATCAAAGCTCGAAAATGAAATCTATGGTAATTTAAAGCCTTGGGATCGTGTCCAAATTGCACGTCACCCTGAAAGACCAACTACACTTGACTATATTGAACGTATCTTTACTAACTTTTTTGAATGTCATGGGGACCGTTACTATGGTGATGATGCTGCAATTGTAGCTGGTATTGCTAAGTATCAAGGATTACCAGTAACAGTCATCGGTCATCAAAGAGGAAAGGATACCAAAGAAAATATTCGAAGAAACTTTGGTATGCCTCACCCTGAAGGATATCGGAAAGCACTTCGACTAATGAAACAGGCCGAAAAGTTTAATCGACCAATTATCTGTTTCATTGATACAAAAGGGGCATATCCAGGTAAAGCTGCAGAGGAACGTGGTCAAAGTGAAGCCATTGCGAAAAATTTATTTGAAATGGCTGGTCTAACAGTACCTGTTATTTGTATCGTTATCGGAGAAGGTGGAAGTGGTGGAGCCTTAGCATTAGGTATAGGCAATCACATTCATATGCTAGAGAACTCAACCTACTCGGTTATTTCACCAGAGGGTGCAGCTGCGTTGTTATGGAAGGATTCAGGACTTGCAAGAAAGGCTGCAGAATCCATGAAAATAACGGCACCTGATTTGAAAGAGCTTGGTGTAGTTGACGAAATTATACCAGAGGTAAAAGGTGGAGCTCATCGAGATGTAAACACTCAAGCTGCATCAATTGATGAAGTTTTACGTAAATCACTTAAAAGCTTACTTAAACTAAACAAAGAAGAATTAGTTCAACAACGATATGTGAAGTATAAAAATATCGGTCAATTTAATATAATTGAGAACTATATAGGGGTACAATAATAGAGGACGTGCGACCATCACAAAGGTGATGTGCACGTTTTCTGTTTATTGCTAAATATATAAATCCGTCATATATTCAGAAATTTGAACAATTTATTACATATTTAGAAATAATTATAAGCCGCCATAAAGAAATCCTTTAATTATAGCTGTTTATACGTTTTTTAAGAGGGATTCAAAATATTATAAATATGGATTGATTAGTTGTTTTCATTTTTTCTTTCTGTTATTTTTAATTATATTGTAGAACATTAGTATGAAGTATACGTTGAATTGTTAAAATAATGGCAATTACATAGCTTCATTATATCTTAAAGTAGAGTTAGAGGTGTAATTATGAAAAGGATTGGTGTTTTAACAAGTGGTGGAGACTCACCAGGAATGAATGCAGCTGTACGTGCAGTAGTTCGTAAGGCTATCTACCATGATGTTGAAGTATATGGAATTTATCAGGGGTATGCAGGATTAATTAGTGGACAAATCAAAAAATTAGAAATTGGTTCAGTTGGTGATATTATTCATCGTGGTGGTACAATGCTTTACACGGCTAGATGTGAAGAATTTAAAACAGTAGAAGGTCAAAAAAAGGGCATTGAACAACTTCAGAAATTTGGAATAGAAGGCCTTGTCGTTATTGGCGGAGATGGCTCATATCGTGGTGCGAAGAAATTAACTGAACATGGTTTCCCTTGTGTTGGTGTACCTGGAACGATCGATAATGATATCCCAGGAACTGACTTTACAATTGGATTTGATACAGCATTAAACACTGTTATTGATGCAATTGACAAAATACGTGATACAGCAACTTCACATGAGCGTACATATGTAATAGAGGTTATGGGTCGACATGCTGGTGATATAGCATTATGGTCGGGTCTTGCTGGTGGAGCGGAAACAATCGTAATTCCTGAAGCAGACTATGATATGGATGACGTAATTGCAAGGCTAAAAAGAGGTCACGATCGCGGTAAGAAACATAGTATTATCGTTGTTGCTGAAGGTGTAGGGAGCGGCGTTGAATTTGGTAAGAAAATTCAAGAAGCTACAAACTTAGAAACAAGAGTGAGTGTACTTGGGTATATTCAACGTGGTGGCTCTCCAACAGCATTTGATAGAGTATTGGCAAGCCGTCTTGGTGCTAAAGCAGTTGAACTTTTACTTGAAGGTAAAGGCGGTAGAGCTGTAGGTATTCAAAGAAATACACTGGTAGACCATGACATACTAGAGATTCTTGACAAAAAGCATACTGTTGAACAGGATATGTATAAGTTATCTCAGGAATTATCTATTTAGTAAGGGTAAGATGGACCATTCAAGGTGTTTGGATATTCAAAAAGTGGCGGTTGTGTAGTGATTGAGGAGGAAATAGTAATGAGAAAAACAAAAATAGTTTGTACAATTGGACCTGCAAGTGAAAGTGTTGAAAAGCTTACATCACTAATCGAAGCTGGAATGAACGTAGCGAGATTAAACTTTTCACATGGTGACTTCGAGGAGCACGGTGCAAGGATTAAAAACATCAGAGAAGCTGCTAAAACTACTGGAAAAAATGTAGCGATATTATTAGATACAAAGGGTCCGGAAATTCGTACACATACTATGGAAAATGGTGCGATTGAACTTGTAGAAGGATCCAATATTATTATCTCAATGAATGAAGTAATTGGAACTACAGAAAAATTCTCGATTACATATCCTGGGTTAATTAAGGACGTACACCCAGGTTCAAGAATTTTATTAGATGATGGTCTGATTGGTCTTGAGGTTTTAACAATTGACGAAGCAAAAGGCGAAATCGTAACTAAGATCCTAAACTCCGGTACATTAAAAAATAAAAAAGGGGTAAACGTTCCTGGAGTCCGCGTTAACCTTCCAGGTATTACAGACAAGGATGCAAAGGATATCATATTTGGAATTCAACAGGATGTAGACTATATTGCTGCCTCTTTTGTACGTCGCGCGTCAGATGTACTTGAAATCCGTGAGCTTTTAGAAGAAAACAATGGCTCTACAATTCAAATTATCCCTAAAATTGAGAACCAAGAGGGTGTAGACAATATTGACGAAATCCTAGAGGTTTCCGATGGATTGATGGTAGCACGTGGTGACCTTGGTGTAGAAATCCCTGCTGAAGAAGTACCACTCGTACAAAAGGAATTGATTAAAAAATGTAATGCGCTCGGTAAGCCAGTCATTACAGCAACACAGATGTTAGATTCGATGCAACGCAACCCAAGACCAACTCGTGCGGAAGCAAGTGATGTGGCGAACGCAATTTTTGATGGAACAGATGCAATCATGCTTTCTGGTGAAACTGCTGCAGGCTCATATCCGATCGAAGCAGTACAAACTATGCATAATATTGCTTCACGTGCTGAACAGGCATTGGTTTACAAAGAAATCCTAGCACAAAGAAGCAAAATCTCAGGTACAACAATCACTGATGCTATTGGACAATCAGTTGCTCACACTGCCCTTAACTTAGAGGTTTCAGCTATTGTTACTCCAACTGAGAGTGGACATACTGCACGTATGATCTCAAAATATCGTCCAAAGGCTCCAATTATTGCTGTAACAGCAAACGAATCAACAACTAGAAAGCTTGCACTTGTTTGGGGTGTATACCCAAAAACAGGACATGAAGCGAAATCTACTGATGAAATGCTTGAAATTTCTGTTGATGTAGCACTAAATACAGGAATTATTAAACCAGGTGATCTAGTAGTTATTACAGCGGGTGTACCAGTAGGAGAAAGTGGGACTACTAATATTATGAAAATCCATGTAGTAGGAGATGTAATTGCAAAGGGTCAAGGCATTGGAAGAAAGACAGCATTTGGAAAAGCTGTAGTAGCTACTTCAAGTGAAGAAGCAAATCACAAAATGCATAATGGTGCAATTTTAGTAACAAATTCTACTGACCGCGATATGGTAAAGATTTTAGAAAAAGCTTCTGCTTTAATTACTGAAGAAGGTGGCTTGACATCCCATGCTGCAGTAGTAGGGCTAAGCATCGGAATTCCGGTTATTGTGGGAGTAGAGAATGCAACATCCCTATTAAAAGACGGCCAGGACATTACAGTAGATTCTGCTCGTGGCATTATATACGAAGGGCATGCAAATGTACTTTGAGTAGAGGAGGAGGGACAACCCTTCTCTTTTTTTTAAGTAAAGTAAGTATAAAATATTGAACACAGACTCCACAGTCTAGCGCAAGCGGCCAACCCCCTCGAGGTCAATTAACATGAAAAGTTATAGAGCGACTATTTTGAAACAGAATTAGAATTATTTGCTTGTCGTACTTACACAGGACGCGGAAGATTCTTAGTGGATGTTCCTTCTTCAATTCGCTTACGCATTTCTAAGTTATTGAAAGTTGAGCAACTAGGATTGGGTTTACTCCAGGCAGAGGATGATATCAAATTTTAAACAGAAAAGCTCTAGTTAATTTACTATAGTAACGTATAATAGAGGTATTAACCTAACATGTTTGAGGTGGACAATATGAGACTGTTACTAGCACTTATTATTGTTGTACCAGCTTTGGAGATTGGAATATTAATTTTTTCTGGTAAAACACTTGGGGTTGCAGCAACGATTATATTAATTATCTTAACTGGGGTATTAGGCGCGTGGCTCGCTAAAAAAGAGGGATTAGAGACACTACGAAGAGCACAGGAGCAAATGAGTTACGGACAAGTACCAGGTCATGCCATAATGGATGGTATTTGTATTCTAGTTGGAGCTGTACTACTCCTTACACCTGGCTTTATTACCGATTTAACTGGTTTAATACTCTTAGTCCCATTTACAAGACAATTGGTTAAGCCATTTATTGGAAGAATTATAAAACGAATGATAGATAGAGGACAATTTACCGTGATTAGACGGTAAATATAAGATTGAATGCATTAAGGGAACTTAGATAAGTTCCCTTTTTTTTATGTAGAGTGGTATTTATATGCCACTACCCTTTTTTGGTCACGAATCAATAAACACACCCTTTTGTAGTAGTTTTCACATCTATCATAGAGTGGCTTAATTATTTGATTATTGGCTTAATTATTGAGAAATTGGATTAATTATTTCAATAAGTGGCTTAATTACTCCGAAATTGGCTTAATTATTATAATAATTCCCTTTCAATCTTCGTAAATCCTGTACAGAGCCTCTATTTATTAGAAATGTTGATCTAATTTGGCAAAATAGCCAAATTATCTTCTATTAATATAGAACTACATTCCTTAACCATTTCTACCGTTCATCTTAACTAATTTTATAATAATACCAAACTAAAACGTTTGAACGTCTCTATAAAAGCCAGTCTGCAACGTCTTTAATTTGTCACCTAGAAACCGGACTAATATAACTATGGTGTTCATTTAGACTGAGATAAGTCTAAAGTTTACAAAATGTATAAAAGGGGCTGTCTAAAAAGTCCCTAAAATACAATACTTATTGGCATTGGCTTCGATTTTTGTACCATCCAAAAAGTAATTTCCATTGATAATGTATTTTTTTTCAATAAGCTGATGAATCATTTGTTCAAATAATGGTTGAATAAACTTCCCCATGTGTTTCCCACGGAAATCATTAATCGTACGGTAATCTGGTTTCTGGAGTGCAGCCAACAACATAGCTGGAATATTTTCAACGAGTAAGGTAGCAATTTCTCTACACGAATAAATTTTCTTTGAGTATCCGTACAATACAATCTTTGTCATCATTTTTGGATGATAGGAACTCCATCCCCCACCTTTATAGTATTTGAAGAAAAATTGGTCCTCTATGTTTTCTATCATTTCACGATTACACGTGCCACATGATTGGGTGAAATAGAATCTTGGAGATCTAAAATAGCTATACCTTGTTTATAGTTATAAGGAATAAAAGTAGGAGGAAAGTTTTTCTGCGAGGGAACGAGAGTTTTCTCTGGAATATCTAGTGGAAGGCTTTGTTGTACATGCTATAATTTGTATCAGTAATCTTTTGATTGCTCGTAAAAAATCGTCCTTTCGGTAATTGTTGGTTTGGTCACTAACAATTTTACTAGAAAAGACGATTTTTTTGTGCATAATTATGAAAATAACTGGCAAAAAAGCTGCAATTGATTTTTAAGTTGGTTGATTGGAGTGGAAGGCACGAGACTCCTGCGGGAAAAGCACGTCCAGGGGAGACCCCGCAGAAGCGTTAGCGCCGAGGAGGCTCCCGGACCGCCCGCGGAAAGCGAGTGCCTGCAGCGGAAATCAACGAATTTATTTTAACGGAATTAAAATTAACAAAAAGTGAGGACTATCCTCAAAAGTCATTTTTCAATGACTTTCCGGACAGCCCCTTATCGATTGTTATGCTTCCTTACCAAGAATGAAATTCCAAACATCCTTAATAACTCCTGTCATATATAATGTCCTAATGATTACAAGAATGACCGGACCAATGATTAATCCTAAGAATCCAAATAATTGAAAACCAACAAATAAAGAGATCAACGTAGCGAGAGGGTCTAATCCTATGCTAGAGGAAATAATTTTTGGTTCCATAACCTGTCTTTGAACAATCACGACAATGTACAAGACACCTAACCCAATCGCTAATGGTATATTTCCACTAAATGCGGAATAGACAATCCATGGAACAAAAACAAGTCCTGTTCCTAAGTAAGGTAGTAAATCAACAAGACCGATTAATAATGCAATCGTAATAGCATAATCAATCCTTAGGACTAAGAGACCAATAAGAACAATTCCAGCAGTGATTGAAATCAGGGTAAGTTGAGCTTTTATAAATCCAAATAAAGCTTTTTTAAGTTCAACAAAAACCGATTTTCCACTTGTTCTAGCCTTAACTGGTATTATTTTTCGTCCTAAATCAATAAATTTATTCCAGTCCTTGCTGATAAAGAAGGTTGCAAGAAGTGAGAACACTATTACTGTTGCAGCGTTAGGAAGCCATCCTAAAAATACTGGGATATTTTCTAAAAAGGCTTTTACAAACTCACCTACATTCCTTGCAATTGTTGTTCCAACGTTCCCTATGTTATCCATAATTGTTTGTTGTTGACCTTGCTCCAAATTATCAAAAATATTTGTTAATTGTTCATATAAGGGGATAATTTGCCCAACTATTAAATTTTCAAAATATGTGACAAGCTTTTCAAAATGTTGTGGAACCTCATTCGCAAGATAGTTTGCTCCAGAAATAATTTCTGTAATTAAAAGTGTGAGTAATCCAGTTACTACTGCAAATACAAGCACAATCCCCAAAAAAACAGCAAGTCCGCGAGGCATTCGTCCTTTTCGTTCAAAAAAATTCACAAGTGGGTTAATAAGAAAAGCAATTAATAAAGCAAATAAGAATGGATAGGTAAGCTTAAACATGTAATAGAAAAGTACTGATCCCATTACAAGTAAAGCTATGACTAATAGAAAGCGTAAAAAGCTATATACATAATTAATGTTCAAACTTTTTCCTCCCTAGTAATTACTTACCTATTATTTTACATTTTTTAGCTAAGCTTGAAAAGTAAGAAAGGGGTTTCAAGAATAAAGTTGCCAATTATGGAGAAAAAATGATTTTTATGATATTATACCTAATAGTGGTAAGTGAAAATAATTCGATGGAATATTACAAAAAAAGCCTTGTTTGTCAAAAATGCATTTGGCTGAATCCTGAGTCCATTACAATACACCCTAGCATGATGTTTATTTCCTAAAAAAGCTTTTGTGTAATAATATTCTTTCGTTTATTTTATCTCTTTTGATTCACAAAAGTCTGATAATTGATTATAATAGACACTAGGGTTACAAATTTTCTACATAATTTTTTCACTTTCATTTTAAAATATTTCTTTTGTCACAAAAATATTTTTTGAATGTGACATGTAGAGCAAATTTTCAAAAATGAAAGCATTTACTTTTGTATATTACGAAGAAATGATTTGTTTTTGAGCATGTGCTCATTTTTATCCCAACTTAAAACAGGGGTCTGGGGAAATTTCGAAAAGGAGAGGGTACTATGACAGCAACAAAGGGTCTAGAAGGGATTGTAGCAACTACATCTTCAATTAGTTCAATTATCGATGACACGTTAACTTACGTAGGTTTTGACATCGATGACTTAGCGGAAAATGCTAGTTTTGAAGAGGTTGTTTACTTATTGTGGCATCGTAAACTACCAAATAAAGAGGAATTAGCAGAGTTAAAGCAACAGCTGGCTGAAAATGCAAGTCTTCCTCAAGAAGTGCTTGACCATTTTAAGACATACCCAATCGACAAGGTTCATCCAATGGCAGCTCTACGCTCAGCTGTTTCGTTATTAGGCTTATATGATGAAGATGCAGATGATATGGATGAAAAAGCAAACTATCAAAAAGCTATTCGTCTACAAGCAAAACTTCCTACAATCGTTACTGCGTTTTCTCGTGTTCGTAAAGGACTTGAGCCAGTAGCTCCACGTACTGACTTAAGCTTTGCAGGCAATTTCTTATATATGTTAACTGGCAAAGAGCCTAGTGCAATAGCAGAAGAAGCGTTTAATAAAGCGCTTGTACTTCATGCAGACCATGAACTAAATGCATCTACTTTCACTGCACGTGTCTGTGTTGCTACTTTATCAGATGTGTATTCAGGTGTTACAGCAGCGATTGGTGCACTAAAAGGACCACTTCATGGTGGGGCTAATGAGGCAGTTATGAAAATGCTAACTGAAATTGGCGAAGTAGAAAATGTAGAGTCTTATATTAAAACAAAACTAGCAAATAAAGAAAAAATTATGGGCTTTGGACACAGAGTATATCGCCAAGGCGATCCTCGTGCAAAACACTTAAAGGCAATGTCACAAAAATTAACTACGATTACTGGTGAATCAAAATGGTATGAGATGTCAACTAAGATTGAATCAATCGTTACAAGTGAAAAGCCATTACCACCAAATGTTGATTTTTACTCTGCTTCTGTTTACCATAGCTTAGGTATCGATCATGATTTATTTACACCAATCTTTGCTGTTAGCCGCGTATCTGGCTGGTTAGCTCATATTTTAGAACAATATGAAAACAACCGTCTAATCCGCCCACGTGCTGAGTATACAGGACCTGGAATGCAACAATATGTTCCAATCGAGCAAAGAGGTTAATTTTTAAATCAGATTCATATAAAATGATAATGTAAAATACAATTGTAGGAGCATTTTTAAAGGAATCTCCTTTAGAATGCTTCTTAAAACTTTAGGAGGTAATACTAGTGACTCAAGGAGAAAAAATTACAGTTACAAATGGTGTATTAAACGTACCAAATAACCCAGTTATTCCATTCATCGAGGGAGATGGAACTGGTCCTGATATTTGGGCTGCAGCTTCACGTGTATTAGAAGCAGCTGTTGAAAAAGCTTATAACGGTGAAAAAAGCATTGTTTGGAAAGAAGTTTTAGCAGGTGAAAAAGCGTTTAATCAAACTGGAGAATGGTTACCAGAAGAAACATTAGACGTTATTCGCGAGTACATAATTGCTATTAAAGGTCCTTTAACAACTCCTGTTGGTGGAGGGATTCGTTCACTAAATGTTGCGCTACGTCAAGAATTAGATTTATTTACGTGTCTTCGTCCGGTACGATACTTTACAGGTGTACCTTCACCAGTTAAGCGTCCAGAAGATACAGATATGGTAATCTTCCGTGAAAATACTGAAGATATCTATGCTGGAATCGAATATGCAAAAGGTTCTGAGCAAGTTCAAAAGCTTATCAACTTCCTACAAAATGAAATGGGCGTTAACAAAATCCGTTTCCCAGAAACTTCCGGTATTGGTATTAAGCCAGTTTCTGAAGAAGGAACAAAGCGTTTAGTTCGCGCTGCAATTAATTATGCTATCGAACAAGGACGTAAATCAGTAACTCTTGTACACAAAGGTAACATCATGAAGTTCACAGAAGGAGCTTTCAAAAACTGGGGTTACGAGCTTGCTGAGCAAGAATTTGGAGATAAAGTATTTACTTGGGCACAATATGATCGCATTGTAGAAGAAGAAGGAAAAGATGCTGCAAACAAAGCACAAGCTGATGCTGAAGCTGCAGGTAAAATCATCGTAAAAGATTCAATCGCTGACATCTTCTTACAACAAATCTTAACACGTCCTCGTGAATTTGATGTTGTAGCTACAATGAACTTAAATGGAGATTACATTTCAGATGCACTAGCTGCACAAGTTGGTGGAATTGGTATTGCACCAGGAGCTAACATCAATTATGAAACTGGTCATGCTATATTTGAAGCAACGCATGGTACTGCTCCTAAATATGCAGGTTTAGATAAAGTAAACCCTTCATCTGTTCTTTTATCTGGAGTTTTAATGCTTGAGCACTTAGGGTGGAATGAAGCAGCAACTCTTATCATGAATTCAATGGAAAAAACAATTGAATCTAAAGTTGTAACATATGACTTCGCACGTCTAATGGATGGCGCAACGGAAGTGAAATGTTCTGAGTTTGCTAACGAGTTAATTAAGAACTTAGGATAATAATAGGTATAGATGACTACCCTTATATAAGGGTAGTCTCTTACATAAGAATAGGAGGAAGAATTATGAGTCAGTTTAAACGTAAAAAAATATCAGTTATTGGTAGTGGGTTTACTGGTGCAACAACTGCATTCCTTCTTGCACAAAAAGAATTAGGTGATGTTGTATTAGTAGACATCCCTCAAATGGAAAACCCTACAAAGGGTAAAGCGCTTGACATGCTTGAAGCAGGTCCAGTACAAGGTTTTGATGCAAATATTACGGGTACATCTAATTATGAAGATACAGCTGAATCTGATATTGTTGTTATCACAGCAGGTATTGCGCGCAAGCCTGGTATGAGCCGTGATGATCTTGTTCAAACGAACCAAAAAATCATGAAGAGTGTTGCACAAGAAATTGCAAAATACTCTCCAAACAGCTATATCATCGTATTAACAAATCCTGTTGATGCAATGACTTATACTGTCTTTAAAGAGTCAGGTTTCCCTAAAAACCGTGTTATTGGTCAATCTGGAGTATTAGATACAGCGCGTTTCCGTACTTTTATTGCGCAAGAATTAAATCTATCAGTTAAAGATATTACTGGCTTTGTTCTTGGTGGACATGGAGATGACATGGTTCCACTTGTTCGCTATTCCTATGCTGGAGGTATTCCTCTAGAAACTCTTATTCCTAAGGACCGTCTTGATGCAATCGTTGAACGTACACGTAAAGGTGGCGGAGAAATCGTTAACCTTCTCGGTAATGGAAGTGCATACTATGCTCCGGCAGCATCTCTAGTAGAAATGGTAGAAGCTATACTCAAGGACCAACGTCGTGTATTACCTTCTATCGCATATTTAGAAGGGGAATATGGATTTGATGGTATTTACCTAGGAGTACCTACTATCTTAGGTGCTAACGGAATTGAAAAAATTATCGAGCTTGATCTTACTGAAAAAGAAAAAGCGGAGTTATCTAAATCTGCTGACTCAGTAAGAAATGTAATGAATATTCTTGCTTAATAATAAAATTAAGTGAAAAGATTTGGGGCCACCCCGAATCTTTTATACATAAAAATGTAACCGTTTTCTTAATGTAAGGAAGGTAAGTAAAACTACTTTAATGTTTCCTATTCTTATAGAATGTACTTTAGTCGCTTATAGATATTTGATAGGGCTTTTCTTTTTGATCAAATTGAGCGCTTGTCTATTAAGGATTTGAATACATCACTTGCTTTTTTACTATTTGGAGGTGCTTGGGGTTCATGTTATTAGGAAAGAAACGAAAATTAGGTAGGAAAATTGAAGAAATGACAGTTGGGGAAAAGCTTTCATTAACGGAGAAAATAGAAGATAAAGATTTACTCTTATATTTAGGTTTAACGAATGATGCAAACCCACTTTATATTCAACATGACTACGCATCTCAAACACCTTTTAAAAAGCCAATTGTTCCTACCATTATGCTGACAGGGATAATCACAGCTGCTGTTTCTAAGTATTTACCAGGTCCTGGGAGTCATGTCCTAAAACAGGACATTGAATTTTTTAAACCTTTGTATCATTATGCGACAGCACAATTCTTATTTGAAGTAACAAAAGTAAATCTTCCTGAGCATACAGTAGATATCATGGTATCAGCTACTGATGAAGAGGATGCCAAGGTGCTAGAAGGAAAATTACTTGTGTGTCCACCACATCGAATTATCCCAATGGATGGAAATATATTAGAGAACTTTTAAAGAGAGGATCTACCTCTCTTTTTTTATGCCTTTCTTTTAAAATCTGTTTTCTAAATGATTGTTGTTATTACCCAAAATATTGAATGTAGAAACAGCGGAAATATACGAGACTCCTCGAAAATGCATTCGCATTTTCTTCGTGCATGGGTTTATTCATGGAAGCTATTTCAGAGTCCTGCGGGAATAGCGAGAAAAGCGAGTCCCCGCAGCGAAGCGAGGCGGCTTCGGATCGCCCGCGGAAAGAGAGTGAATTTCCACTTACAAAAGTGAGAAAACAACAAAGTTTACGATAACTATCTTTGAATAGAGCCTTTCAAAATAAACATGTTGGTAAGTAAAGTTCAGTTACTTTATAATGGAAATATAGAGAGAGAATAGATGAATGGGGTTTACCTTTTTTAGTTGGAGGATTCTATGAGTAAAAAAGTGTTAGTTGTAGAGGATGAACAGTCAATTATTACATTACTACAGTATAATCTACAGCAGGCAGGGTATGAGGTTATTACTGCAATGGATGGTGAACAGGGCTTACAGTTAGCTTTTGAAGAAAAGCCAGATATTATTGTTCTTGACCTAATGCTTCCAAAAATGGATGGCATTGAAGTATGTAAGCAACTCCGTCAAGGAAAAAGTAAAGTTCCTATTCTAATGCTAACAGCACGTGACGATGAATTTGATAAAGTTCTAGGTCTTGAACTTGGTGCAGATGATTATATGACAAAGCCATTTAGTCCTAGGGAAGTGGTAGCAAGGGTAAAGGCTATTTTGCGTAGAACCTCCTCTACTGTAGAAAATGATACGGAAGTGAAGCAAAATACAGACCAAATTCCTATCGGTTCACTACGCATATTACCAGAATACTATGAGGCATATTTTAATGATGAAGCACTTGAGTTAACACCGAAGGAGTTTGAATTACTGGTCTACTTAGCTAAACATAAAGGTAGAGTACTTACTCGTGATCAGCTTTTGAGTGCAGTTTGGAACTATGATTTCGCTGGAGATACTCGTATTGTTGATGTTCACATCAGTCATTTGCGTGAAAAGATTGAAACTGATACGAAAAAACCAGCTTTTATTAAGACAATTCGAGGATTAGGCTATAAGCTAGAGGAGCCCAAGCTCCATGACTAAATTTCGGTCCAGGCTTCTTTTTGCAATCATTTCCTTAATCATCATTGTATTTGTTTGTCTTGGGCTTGTTTTAGGTTTGTTAGTTAACGGGTTTATCCTACATGGGGTGCAGAATGACTATCCTATAGAAAAAATAAACGGTGAAATTTGGTCCTCCCTGATTGTCTGTCTAGGGATATCTCTAGCTGTAATTTTATCCTTAGTTATTCGTATCACATCTATTTACACAAAACCTATAGAAGATGCAACGATTGCTGCAAATGAACTTGCTAAAGGAAATTACAAAGCTAGAACCTATGAGAATCATGCATATGAAACCGGACTTCTCGGACAATCCATCAATATTTTAGCGAGAAATATAGAGGATATGTCAAAATCATATGAGATGCAGCATGACAGGCTTTATACATTGATAGAAAACATGGGAAGTGGCCTTTTATTTATTGATGGGAAAGGATATATAAGTATCTTTAATCGAACGATTAATGAGGTTTTTAAAACAGACCGAGAAACTTTAAATGGTCAGTTATACTATGAAGCCTTTGAGCAAAAGGAAATTGTTACACTCGTCGAAGAAATTTTTATGACTGAGAGAAATGTTAGAAGGCAGATTCGCTTATCAATAGCTCGTGAGGTTAAGGATTTTGAGGTATATGGAGCACCTATATTAGGAGCCAATGTTGAATGGAAAGGAATTGTCCTTGTCTTTCATGATATTTCTGATTTGAAACGACTTGAGCAAATGAGAAAAGATTTCGTGGCAAATGTTTCTCACGAACTTCGAACACCTATTACATCTATTAAGGGATTTGCTGAAACGCTATTAGATGGTGCTATGAGGGATGAAGTATTTTTAAAGGACTTTCTAACGATTATTTTAAATGAGAGTAATAGGCTACAGATGCTTATTCTAGATTTATTGGAATTATCGAAGTTAGAGAATAAAGGGTTTGTTCTTACGCTTTCCAAAGTTAATATTAAGGAACTTTTGGATAATAGCATATTAATGCTCAGTAGAAAGGCAACTGAAAAAGATATAAAGATAGAACTAAGTGCCGTGGATGAAGAACTAGTTGTAGACGGAGATATGGATCGCTTGAAACAAGTATTTATCAATATTATTAATAATAGTTTATCCTATTCTACCAAAGGTGATAAGGTATCAATTGAGATTAAAGATATGGATAATGTAGTACTTATTGATATTGCAGATACAGGTATTGGAATTGAAGAAAAAGAGCTTCCTCGAATATTCGAGAGATTTTACCGTGTGGACAAGGATCGAAGTAGAAATTCGGGTGGGACGGGTTTAGGTCTGGCAATTGTAAAGCATATAATTGAAGCACATGAGGGTACTGTAAAGGTAAAAAGTAAAGTAGGGGTTGGAACAACTTTCTCGATTTACTTAAAAAAGAACTTACAGAAGCGATCTTCATAATACTCTTACCAATTGTTTGGTTCCTTTTACAAAAGATTTACAACTAGTACATATTCTCTTAATAATCCAATCGTATGATTGATTTGAGAACCCCTTCATCCAGAAGGCCAAATTTATGTTGACAAGGCGAACTTTCACCTTGTCTCTTTTTTTTATTTACTTATTTGAAACCTTTTTTTATTATTCTCGTATAAGAGTATGTAGCATTCGAAATAGGGGGGAGAACATGATTAACTTAAAACGCATTTATACGATTATCGGACTAACATTTTTAGTACTAATACTAGGGACAGTTGTATTTACATCCTGGTATACGGTAGATGAATCAGAGCAAGCAATTATTTTGACATTTGGTAAAGCTGATGAGGGTATAACAGAGCCAGGACTACACTTCAAGATGCCTTGGCCAATACAAGATGTTGAAAAATTACCTAAAACAACATTTAGTTTGCAGTTTGGATATGATCAAAAGGATGGAGAAATTACTGACATTCCAAAGGACACTAAAATGATAACTGGCGACGAAAATATTGTTCTAGCAGACTTAGTTGTTCAATGGCAAATTACAGATCCATCTAAATTCTTATTTAACTCAGAGGACCCAGAACAAATTCTGTACAATTCAACCTCTGCTTCACTTAGAAGTATTATCGGGAGTTCTGCAATTGATGATGCGTTAACTTCTGGAAAGGCTGAAATTGAGGCTGAAGTGAGAGATTTATTGACAACATTATTAGAGAAGTATGATGTTGGTATCGCAGTAACAGCTGTAAAATTACAGGATGTAGAATTACCAAATGAGGAAGTTCGAAAAGCATTTACAAACGTAACAGACGCTCGTGAGACGATGAATACAAAAATCAATGAAGCCAATAAATATCGTAATCAAAAAATGAACGAAGCTCAAGGAGAGAAAGAAGCTTTAATCTCTCGAGCAGAGGGTGATAAAGCTGCTCGTATAGAAATTGCACGTGGTGATGTTGCTACATTCAATGCATTATATAATGAATACGCTAAAAATCCTGAAATTACTAGAAAACGACTCATTTTAGAAACTCTTGATGAGGTTCTACCAAATACAGAAATCTATATTATGAAGGATGATGGCAATACGATGAAGTATTTGCCAATTCGTCAAATTGAAAAACAAGCGCAAGTACCTCCTGTAGAGACGGAAGGAAGTGGAAAAGGTGAGTGAGAATGTTGTAGATTTAAATGAACAAAAAGGAAGTAAAAATAAGTGGGGGAAATACACGAAAGGTGGGATCTACCTTTTAATCTTCCTGATTCTTATTGGTATTTTACTAGTAAATGTTTTTATCGTAAGAGAAGGTGAATACAGGGTAGTACGCCAATTTGGTGAAGTTGTTCGAATTGAAGAAACACCAGGACTCTCATATAAAATTCCTTTTATTCAATCCGTGGAAACTTTGCCAAAGTATCAAATGATTTATGATGTACAAGAGGCAGAAATTAATACAAAAGATAAAAAGCGTATGATGATTGATAATTATGCAGTATGGCGCATTGAAAATCCAAAACAAATGATAGCAACAACAAGAACGGTTGTTAATGCTGAAGCGAAGCTTGATGAATTCGTATATTCAGCTATACGTACGGAGCTTGGACAGTTAAACTATGACGAAATAATTAATGATGAAAAGTCAGAACGAGGAAGCTTGAATGACCGTATTACAAAAATCGTTAATGAGAACTTAAAAGAGGACAATTATGGAATCGTTGTAACAGATATCCGAATGAAACGAACTGATCTACCGGCTGAAAATGAACAATCCGTTTTTACTCGTATGATATCAGAGCGTCAATCAAAAGCCCAGGAGTATTTGTCTAAAGGAGACGCAGAGAAAAACATAATTGAAGCGAAAACTGACAAAGAAGTAAAAGAAATAATTGCGAAAGCACAAGCGGATGCTGAAGTTATCCGAAGCCAAGGGGAAGGAGAAGCTGCTAGGATTTATAATGAAGCCTTTGCAAAGGATGCGGAATTCTATAACTTGTTCCGTACATTAGAATCCTATAAACGTACTATTGATGGCGAAACGGTAATCATCTTACCGGCTGATTCCCCATATGCTCAGCTATTAATGGGTTATACTGATTAAATTAGATAAAAAAATAAGCCGATATTTTCCATTCTGTTTCGTACATGCTACAATGAACAGTAGGAAAATACGGCTTTTTTTGCTGAATTTTAGTTAGCGATAGTCTTGTTCACATAGAATTTTGTAAGGTACTTGTGGGACTTAACCTGGGAGATTTCTAACTAGAACCTTTGGCTTAACATAAAGTAAGAGGAGGATTACTATATATGGATAAAAAGATTGTCTTAATAGATGGTAATAGTATTGCTTATCGTGCTTTCTTTGCATTGCCGCTTTTAAATAATGATAAGGGTGTACATACAAATGCAATTTACGGCTTTACTATGATTTTGATGCGAATACTTGAACAGGAGAAGCCTTCACATATTTTAGTGGCGTTTGATGCGGGTAAAACTACGTTTAGACATAGTACGTTCAGTGAGTATAAAGGAGGGAGACAAAAGACTCCTCCAGAGCTTTCTGAGCAGTTTCCTTTTTTACGTGAGTTATTAGATGCATATAAGGTTTCTAGATATGAGCTAGAAAACTATGAAGCAGATGATATTATTGGAACTTTATCTCTTCAAGCTGAAAAGGAAGGCTTCGAGGTAAAAGTAATTTCAGGAGACAAAGACCTTACACAGCTTGCATCAGAGCATGTTACGGTAGATATAACGAAAAAAGGTATAACAGATGTTGATTCTTACACTCCTGAATTTATAAAAGAAAAGTATGGAATAACTCCTGAACGTATTATTGACATGAAGGGATTAATGGGAGATAGTTCCGATAATATCCCTGGTGTACCTGGTGTGGGGGAAAAGACAGCAATCAAGCTATTACAAGAATTTGGTTCATTAGAAGCTCTGTTAAATTCCCTTGATAAAGTAAGTGGACAAAAGTTAAAAGAAAAGCTTGAGGAAAACAAAGATCAAGCAATTATGAGTAAAAAGCTCGCTACCATACATAGAGAAGCACCAATTGAGATTTCTATTTCTGATATTGCCTATGATGGCTATGACGGTGAAAAAGTTACAAAGCTCTTTAAGGAGCTTGGTTTTAACTCACTCCTTGATAAGATTGAAGGTAGTGAAAATAAAGGGGACATACAGCTAGAAGAAATTGACTTTATCATTGCAAGTGAGATTACGGATGAAATGCTAACTCCGCAATCATCTCTTATTGTCGAGGTGTTGGATGAGAGTTATCACCAAGCAGATATACAAGGGCTTGCGATAGCAAATGAAAACGGTAATTTTTATATACCTACAAAGCTAGCACTAGAGTCAGAAGCTTTTCAAGAATGGGCTAAGGATGAAACGAAGAAAAAGACGATATATGATGCTAAAAAATCTATTGTTGCATTGCGTTGGAAAGGAATTGAACTTCGAGGGACGGATTTTGATTGTTTAATCGCTTCATATATTTTAAATCCTTCGGAATCAACAGAAGACATTGCAGCTATTGCCAAAAACAAAGGTATAACAGATCTCAAGTCTGATGAAGTAGTTTATGGGAAGGGTGCGAAACGTAGCATACCGAATGAGTCAGTTCTTGCTGAGCACCTTATAAGAAAGGCTGTTTGTTTAACAAATCTCAAGGATATCTTTATTGCAGAGTTACAAGAAAATGAACAATACGATCTATTCACGAATTTGGAGATGCCGTTATCTTTAATTTTAGCTGATATGGAGTCCATAGGAGTTAAGGTTGACGTAGAACGTTTAAAAGCCATGGGTGAGGAACTAAAAGAGCATCTTCAAGAGCTTGAGCAAAAAATTTATGAGCTTGCTGGAGAGGCATTTAATATTAATTCACCAAAACAGCTTGGTATCATTTTGTTTGAGAAACTACAGCTACCAGTGTTCAAAAAGACAAAGACGGGTTATTCTACATCTGCTGATATTCTTGAAAAACTGGCTGATGAACATGAAATAATTGAGTATATTTTGCATTATCGTCAAATTGGAAAGCTTCAATCAACCTATATTGAGGGCTTGTTAAAAGTTGTTCATGAAGATAGCTGTAAGGTTCATACAAGGTTTCAGCAAGCATTAACACAAACAGGAAGACTTAGCTCTACTGATCCAAATCTACAAAACATTCCAATTCGTTTAGAAGAAGGCCGAAAAATTAGACAAGCTTTTGTACCATCAACCAAAGATTGGTTGATGTTTGCTGCGGATTATTCACAAATTGAATTAAGGGTACTTGCTCATATTGCTAACGATCAGAATCTAATTGAGGCATTTACTAATGATTTAGATATTCATACGAAGACAGCAATGGATGTTTTTCACGTGAAGGAAGATGAAGTAACTTCAAATATGCGTCGTCACGCCAAGGCTGTAAATTTTGGAATAGTTTATGGAATTAGTGATTTCGGACTTTCTCAGAGTCTTGGTATTACCCGTAAGGAAGCAGGTCATTTTATTGAGCGATATTTTGAGAGTTTCCCCGGTGTAAAAGAATATATGGAAGATATTGTGGAGGAAGCGAGACAAAACGGGTATGTATCTACCCTGCTCCATCGAAGAAGATATATACCCGAAATAACTGCTCGAAATTTCAATGTGCGTAGTTTTGCAGAAAGGACAGCTATGAATACGCCGATTCAGGGTAGTGCTGCTGATATTATCAAAAAGGCTATGATTGATATGGCGGACCGCTTAAGGAAAGAAAACTTGGAAGCAAAACTACTTCTCCAGGTTCATGATGAATTAATATTCGAAGCACCTGAAGATGAAATTGAAAAATTAAAAATTATTGTCCCAGAGGTAATGGAGAATACAATCTCACTGAAGGTACCATTAAAGGTTGATTATTCATTCGGCAAAACTTGGTATGATGCGAAGTAAATGGAATCGTTTTTAACATTATTCAACAGAAGACCCCTGCTTCTATAATTGACGGATGAATGCTGCAAAAAAAGAATATAATTCAGTGGGGTTACAAACCCTGACTGAAAAAAATAAAGCCTTTGGCGGATGCCTCGATTTTTCAAAGTGAATTTTTTCGAGCAACTCGAAAAATCGGGCGCAGATACGCCAAGGCGTATTTGATAGAAGGATGTGATTGTATGCCTGAGCTACCTGAAGTAGAAACAGTTAGGCGTACGCTACAAAAGCTGGTAAATGGAAAGACAATTGAAAGGGTTACAGTTATATGGCCAAAAATGGTGAAAAAGCCAGAAGAGGTAGAGCAATTTTCAGATGCCCTACGTGGTCAAACGATTCATGATGTGGATAGACGAGGAAAATTTTTAAAAATCATTTTGGATGATTATGTTTTGGTTTCCCATTTAAGAATGGAAGGAAGATATGGTTTATACGATAAAAATGAGCCTTATGATAAGCATACACATGTCCTTTTTACCTTTACAGATGGAACAGAACTTCGATACCGTGATGTAAGAAAGTTCGGTACAATGCATTTGTTTAAAAAAGGTGAAGAAGAGACAGTTCTTCCTTTGTCTCAATTGGGTCCGGAACCCTTTTCAGAAGAATTTACTCTTTCCTATTTAGAATCTCAGCTAGCAAAGACAAATCGTAAAATCAAGGTTGCACTATTAGATCAAACAAAGGTAGTTGGTTTGGGAAATATTTATGTTGATGAAGCTCTATTTAGAGCGGGTATTTACCCAGAAAGGGCAGCTAATTCATTAACTAAAAAAGAATTGAAAAGGCTACATGGAGAAATTATCCAAACCTTACAAGAAGCAGTAGACAAAGGCGGGAGTACAATTCGCTCCTATGTAAACACACAAGGAGAGATTGGTATGTTTCAATTAGAGCTTTTTGTATACGGTCAGAATGGACTTGCTTGTAAGAAATGTGGGGCAGAGATTCAAAAAACAGTGGTAGGTGGCAGGGGAACTCATTACTGTCCAAAATGCCAAAAAGACCTAAGAAAATAGAGTATTTAAAATATGTAAATAATAAGTGTTTAAGAATGAGGATGAAAAGGACAGCATCGGCTAAGACACCTTGTACTGTGGCAACGCAGACACTAGCACATCCTGTGCATCGAAAGTTTGAGGTGGTGCAGCTTTGAGTAACGGAACTCATGTTACTAATACGTGAGGAACGGAAAGCAAGCCAACGAAGAAATTCGATGTGTCATTTTCATCCGGAAACCGTACATTTCACATGAGATAGGCTCCCTCCATATACTATCGTAGCAAATGATAGGAGGGAGACTCTTCATTATGTCCCAATTCGCATCACTCATTTTGTTAGCATTTGCAGTTAGTTTGGATAGCTTTAGTGTTGGTTTCACATATGGAATAAGAAAAATGCAAATCCCATTCCGATCTATTCTTACAATAGCATGCTGCTCAGCCGTTATTTTAATGGCATCCATGGGCCTAGGGGAGTCGATTGCCGTCTTTTTATCTCCAGATATGGCAGAGAAGATAGGCGGCGCTGTGCTTGTAATAATAGGTGCTTGGGTTTTGTACCAATTTTTCCGACCTTCACCAAAAGCAGTTACCCATAATGAAGAAGAAAAGATATTAGTGAAGGTAGAAATCAAATCACTAGGGCTTGTGATAAATATTTTAAAAAAACCGATGGTTGCTGATTTTGATAAATCAGGAACTATAACGGGACTAGAAGCATTTATGTTAGGATTAGCCCTTTCTCTAGATGCTTTTGGAGCGGGGATTGGTGCAGCATTACTAGGCTTTTCTGCTTGGATGATGGCATTACTTGTTGCTTTTATGAGCTCACTATTTGTTTTTATAGGAATTAAAAGTGGAGCCGTTTTTTCTCGGATAAAATGGATTCAAAAATTTTCATTTTTTCCGGGGGTATTATTAATTTTAATTGGAATTTGGAAATTTTAGATATACTGAGAGGAGATTTAGATACGTGGCATTAACAATTGGATTAACAGGTGGAATTGCCAGTGGAAAAAGTACGGTTTCAAATATGCTAAAAGACATGGGAATTGTTATAATAGATGCAGACGTTATTGCACGTAAAGTTGTGGAAGATGGGCAAGATGCTTATAATCAAATTGTTCAAGCCTTTGGAGAGGACATTCTATTATCAGACCAAACAATTGACCGTACAAAGCTAGGGTCAATTGTTTTTTATAGCGAGGAAAAGCGATTGCTTCTCAATTCTATTGTACACCCAGCTGTAAGAAAGCAAATGCTGGCGGAAAAGGAAGAATATATCGCGAATGGAACATCTACAATTGTCTTAGATATTCCATTGTTATTTGAGAGTAAACTAACATCAATGGTAGACCGGACAATTCTAGTTTATGTGGATTATGAGACACAATTAAAACGACTTATGGATCGCAATAATTTAAGTAAACAAGATGCAGAAGCTAGAATTAACTCGCAAATGCCATTGAAGGAAAAAATCCCACTTGCAGATGCAGTCATTTACAACAACGGAACGATTGAAGAAACACGAATACAGCTTCAAGCTCTTTCCAAAGAGTGGGATATTCAGTAAATCGTATAACTCATTGAAAAGGTGTTCAAAAGTTAACTTTTGGCACCTTTTTCTTTTGCCGTGGTAGTAGTCCAAAAGATATATACTATATATATTTTGATAAAAAATATAATTATAGTATTACGTTTGTAGCTAAATATGTTATACTAATTATGCAATGTTCCAATAAAAGTATAACATATATCTTGGAGGGGTTTTGATGAAGCCAAGAATCGCGATTAATGGATTTGGCCGTATTGGAAGAATGGTTTTTCGAAAGGCAATTTTAGATGACTCTCACGAAATTGTTGCTATAAATGCGAGTTACCCTGCTGAAACGTTAGCACATTTAATTAAATACGATACGAATCATGGGAAATTTGATGGTGAGGTAATACCTGAGGAAAATGCATTAAGAGTGAATGGTAAGCGAATCAAACTTTTGAGCTCCCGTGACCCCCTTGAATTACCATGGAGAGAGCTTAATATAGATATTGTAATTGAAGCAACTGGGAAATTTAATTCAAAAGAGAATGCTACCTTACATTTAGATGCAGGTGCTAAAAAAGTTATTTTAACAGCACCAGGTAAAAACGAGGATATAACAATTGTAATGGGTGTAAATGAAGAAAAATATGACCCTAGTAAACATGCAATTATTTCTAATGCTTCTTGTACCACGAATTGTTTAGCACCTATTGCAAAAGTGTTAAATGAGCAATTTGGAATCGAAAATGGTCTTATGACTACAGTACATGCATACACAAATGATCAAAAAAATATTGATAATCCTCATAAGGATCTAAGAAGAGCACGTGCTTGTGCACAGTCGATTATTCCAACTTCTACTGGTGCAGCAAAAGCACTATCTCTTGTATTACCTGAACTTCACGGGAAGCTGCACGGTATGGCATTACGTGTACCGACACCAAATGTATCCTTAGTTGATCTTGTTGTAGACGTATCACGAGATGTTACAATAGATGAGATTAATGAAGCATTTATTACAGCCTCGATGGGGCGTTTAAAAGGAATTCTAGATTTTACAACTGAACCTTTAGTTTCCATTGATTTTAATACAAATCCACATTCGTCAATTATTGACGGTCTTTCCACCATGGTTATAGGTGATAGAAAAGTAAAAGTATTGGCTTGGTATGATAATGAGTGGGGTTATTCTTGTAGAGTTGTAGACTTAGTAAAATATGTTGGGACAAAAATGTATGAAAGAACAGAAGTAAGAGTAGGCTAATATTGGATACCTTCCTCTATTGTGGAAGGTATTTTTATTTTGGACGAAAAATAACAAGAAAAGTTATTGCCAAAAGGTAGTAAACAAAGTATACTAATTTTCGTGAACTTCTTAAAAGCTTCTGCTTTGTAACTACTTAAAGGGTTAGGACCTCTTTGGACTAACTTTCCCCCGTGGTAGTTATGCTCATGCATTATGCGAAGAACTCATTGAACAATAGTCAGAGGGGGAATAATTCAATATGGAAACTATGGGTCGTCATGTAATCTCAGAATTATGGGGTTGCGATTTTGAAAAATTGAATGATATGGAAGGTATTGAGCAAACATTTGTACAGGCAGCACTAAAATCAGGTGCTGAAATTCGTGAGGTAGCATTTCACAAATTTGCTCCTCAAGGTGTAAGTGGAGTAGTTATTATCTCAGAATCACACTTAACAATTCACAGTTTTCCTGAACATGGTTATGCAAGCATTGATGTGTACACATGTGGTGATTTAGATCCTAATATCGCTGCTGACTACATTGCTGAGGCACTTGGGGCACAGACTCGAGAAAATATTGAACTACCTCGTGGAATGGGTCCAGTTCAAGTTAATCCAGCACAAGTAAAAGTACTTTAAAAATGAATACTTATCAACTAAAATAGAAAGAGGTGTACATGTTACACCTCTTTTTCGATTATATAAATAGTCTACTCACACACGTAACATACACGAAATGATTGGCACGTCTTTGTTTAGTAATGAATGTGTAAATTTTGAATATAGTTCTCAATGTCTAGCACCAGTGCTTAGCCAGTTTTTCACCCTGAATAATCTTCGACGATTATCTTGCAAAGCGCTAGAGCTTTTCGTAAATGGTAACTATACATAAGGAGTGCAAATATATGGGATTTATGCAAAAAATTCAGGTTCTCTTTTCAAATCACAGTGAAACACGGGATAAACACACTGATGAATTTTTAAGAAGCCATTATTACAAAACGACGAATAAAAAAGCAATTGAGGCAGTTAAAAATGTAATAGAAGGTCTTGATGGATTTCATATTACATCCATATCTGAAGAACGCGGGGAAATGAGTGTCTCTGTAAAAAAAGGCAAAAAGGCTTTTCTTGTTATTACGATAATCTCGGTAAGACCATTCGAAACGGCAATTGATTTTGCTGTTACAACAGAATCAGCACTAGTTCCAATCGATTTTGGGTTTAGCCGTAAACTAATCATTCAGCTTTACGAAAAGTTAGATAAGGTATTACCATTTGTAGGCACAAGGGAAGGTAAATAGGTACGCAACTCGAATGAATGACGTTGGTAATATGTCTTGTACAATAAAAATGTTTTTTATAAGATTAATACATATTAATCTATAGCTATAATGGCAAGATATTCATTTTACTGCTAAAAAGTTAATAAAGTGTAAACATTTATTGTATATGGACAAGCGTAGCCATGATTATAATACGCTTGCAATCTTAAGTGATAGAGGGGAGTTGTTATACATGAAATGCCCTACATGTCAGCATAACGGAACTCGAGTGTTGGATTCACGTCCAGTTGATGATGGTCGTTCTATTAGAAGAAGACGAGAATGTGAAGAGTGTCAATTTCGGTTCACAACATTTGAAAAAGTAGAAGATACGCCATTGATAGTTGTTAAAAAAGAAGGAACAAGGGAAGAATTCAGTAGAGAAAAAATGCTTCGAGGGCTTATTAAAGCATGTGAAAAACGCCCAGTTACCTTAAAACAACTTGAAGATATCACGCACGAAGTAGAAAAAGAGCTACGAAACCAAGGCGCAGCAGAAGTGAATAGTGATATTATTGGAGAATATGTGATGAATCACTTAGCAAAAGTCGATGAGGTAGCTTATGTTCGCTTTGCATCAGTATATCGACAATTTAAGGATATCAATGTATTTATTGAAGAACTAAAAGAATTAATAAAAAGAGAACGCTAAAGGGCTTAAGTGAATCATTTAGGCTCTTTTTTTACTAGTAGAAAATCACTTTTTTAAAAAAAGTTTTGTGCTTTTTGAATGAAATTTTGCTACAAAGAGATGGAAGGCTATGATGGATATGGAGCATTGGAAGGATTTAGTACCAGTAGACCGCTATATTGTACACTCTGCGGATATGTTACATGACTATGATCGGAAGGTTGTCTCATTGCTGTATCAACCGTTAATAGGAATGAAAGCATTCAGTCTATATATGACATTGTGGAGTGAACTAGAGGAAAATCGACTTTGGAGTGAGGAAAGTACTCATCACAGTCTTATGGCCCTTCTACAAACGAATCTAAGAGATATTTATCAAGAGAGAATTAAGCTTGAAGGAATCGGGCTATTAAAAACGTTTGTAAAAGTGGAACAGGATTCAAGGGGCTTTCTTTATGAATTACAAGCCCCACTTTCTCCAAAACGTTTCTTTAATGACGGGGTTCTTAATGTTTATCTTTATAATCGTTTAGGGAAGAGCAAATTTTTAAAGCTAAAAAGGTTTTTTTCGGATCTTGAGCCGGATTTACAGGAATACCAACCAATTACAAAGACATTTAACGAAGTTTTTGAGTCTGTGAAAGCATCCAAAATGATCGCATCAATGAATGAGGAAACGGTTAATCATTTAGAAGTGGAAGCAAATCACGAATTTAAGGATCGGAATATTAATAATAAGATTATTATAGACGATCCTAGTTTTGATTTTGATTTGTTATTTGCTGGTATATCCGAGGTTATGGTTCCTCAGAAATCAATTTCTCCAAAGGTAAAAGAGGCGATAAAAAAACTGTCCTTCCTTTACAGTATAAATCCAATTGAAATGCAAGGGATCGTAATGAGTGCGCTTAATCCTAATGAAACAGTCGATATTGAAAAACTTAGGAGAGCAGCAAGAGATTGGTATCAATTTGAAAATGGGAACGAGCTCCCAAATTTAATGGAACGTAAGCAACCGATTCAACATCAAACAATGGATCAAAAAGAACCGAAGTCAAAAGAAGAAGAATTAATTCAAAAACTTGAGCGAATTTCACCAAAAGAATTTCTAATTGATGTCTCTGGAGGGGCGCAGCCTTCTATAACAGAAATGAAGATAATTGAAGATGTGATGTTTCGTCAAAACCTTCTACCTGGAGTAGTAAATGTACTTCTTTACTATGTAATGCTAAAATCTGATATGAGACTTACTAAAGGGTATGTTGAAACGATTGCTAGCAATTGGGCACGTTTAGGAATAAAGACAGTAAAAGAAGCAATGGAAACGGCTAAGAAACATAACTGGACAGCAGATAAGAAAACAACAAAAACGAAGCGTCAGCCTATTCGTAAGGAATTACTTCCGGATTGGTTGAAGCAAGAAGAAACTAATAATGAAAAAGAAGAAACAAATCAGGACTCTTCTTCCTTCGAAGAGGAAAAAAGAAAGTTTCAGGAAAGACTAAAAAAATACAAAGAGAACACTAGTAATGACTAAAATTCTTTAGGGGGTGAAGTAATGAGGCCGGTACAAGAGTCTTTAAAAAAGCTATCTAATAGTAACGATTTTCAGCAAAGATACGAAAAAATAAAGCATGAAGTGTTGAACAATCCTGAAGTTAGAAGTTTCCTTATCGAGCATCAAGATCAAATTACAAATGATGTTATTAATAGGAGTTTAGTCAAGCTCTACGAGTATATTAATCAAAGTAAAGAATGTAACAAGTGTGAAAGTCTGGAAGCTTGTAAAAACATGCTACAAGGTTATCATCCCCATCTTGATATTAAAGGTAATCGTATTGATCTCCAATATGATCGTTGCCCAAGAAAAGTAGTTCATGATGAGCAAATAAAATATAGATCGTTGATAAAAAGTATGTATATTCCAAAGGAGATACTTGATGCTTCTTTAGAAAGCCTGGAATTCGATGAAGGACGCTCAAAAGCAATCCTATTAGCACAAGAATTCATTGAAACGTATGAGCCTGGAAAGCGAATGCAGGGATTATATCTATATGGTTCCTTTGGTATTGGAAAGACGTATATCTTAGGGGCGATTGCAAATGAACTTGCCCGTAAAAATATAGCATCTATGCTTATTTACGTACCTGAATTTATGAGGGAATTAAAAGGCTCCCTTCAAGATCAAACATTAAACGAGAAAATTGAAGCAGTTAAACGAGTTCCAGTCTTAATGCTTGATGATATTGGTGCTGAATCAATGTCCAGCTGGATTAGAGACGATATTTTGGGTAGTATTCTCCAATTTAGAATGCTTGAAAATTTACCTACATTTTTTACATCTAATTTTGACTTCGAAGGTCTCGAGCATCATTTATCCTATACACAGCGTGGGGAAGAAGAGGTTGTAAAGGCAAAAAGAGTAATGGAACGAATTAAATATCTAGCGCAGCCTATCGAACTTCGAGGCAAGAATCGACGCTATTAAGAATGGCTTTTCCCACTTGTAACGGGGATAGCCATTTTTCTATTCTAAAGTTGTCCACTCGGCCATATACATAAAACAGGGTACTTGGCGAAATGGGGGGACTAGCTTGATAGAGATACATTTTATTGAAACTACTGATGCACTTAAATTATTTAAGAGCATACAAGCAAAGGCGGATGCTCTTTCAATAAATTACATAAATGCTTCAATTGTTAATGAAAACATTGTTTCTGTTTATATAGCGAAGAAAAATCAATATGTTGTTCAAGCAATAATGATACCGGCAATTACGGATTTCATTATTAGAACGAAAGAAGACAATTGGATTCTGTCCATTATTGAAAACCTCTTTTATTTCACAGATTATGAAGAAAAAAAGCAAATTCTAGAAATTGCGAAATACCTACTTGATGGCAACAATCCTGAGATTCCATCGATTCAGGATTTTGTTTCGAGAGAAGTGTTAATCTCTGAGGTTTTACAAGACTTTTTAAAGATGCCAATTTCGTTTTCTTTTGAATCCTTTATAAAGTTTCGTCTTCGAACGTATAACGAACTATTGTTACAATATGTTGAGTCTGCGATTGACGAATATAAGCTTGAGCAGGAATATCAGGCATTTATTCAAGGATTACGAGATTTCCGAGAGAATCGAGAACCGAAGCTTGATCAAATACATATTCTGCATGATGAGCAATTTTACTTTTATACTCACGAATTTTGTGAAATCAAGAGAGACGAACTTTTAAAATATGTTGATCGTAAATTAATAATGCGCCAGCCAATGTATATTGATTCTGCCGTCCTAGCACCTTTGGTTTCTATATCTCCGCAAGCCATTTATATTTATACAGATGATATGGACAATGGTATGGTTCAAACAATACTTAATATTTTCTTAGAGAAAGTTACCATTTATACTAAGAAGTACTTTGAAAATAATCGACTTCAAACAAAAAAAATATAAATATAAAAAGTGCCCTTGATTTCACTTTCAAATAAGAATATAATACCTACATATTGAAAAAACAATTGTAAATGTGTTGTCCAAAAAGTCGTCGAATCAGAAGTAAGAAGGTTCAAGGAACGACAGCCCCGAGGACAGAGTGACGCCGAGATTCGAAGGTTATCATTTGGTGACTTTTTGAACATCCTCTATATTTGAAAAGTAATGACGAGGACATGATTGTATTTTTACGGTTCATAGAGAGGGAGGCCAAGGCTGGAAGCTTCCTAACACGAATTATACCATTACCACCTCCAAGCTTCAGTAGTGAACCTTTGATTTATTGTCAGAGTTGTAATTACTGACGGGATTACCGTTATCTATTTCTTGAGCCATGAAACAGGTGATTTGGCTTGGCTATATGCAGCTTATCATTTGTCGAAGTAAGACAAAGGAGAAGCAAGAAGGTCGAGGCGACGTCGGAGTGAGGATCGGAGCGTATTTTTTAATACGTGAGAACCGGAGCGACAAGTCAACGAAGAGATTCGCAGCTTATCATTTGTCGAATGGGAACTTGGGTGGAACCACGATATTATGTTTATTAATACTCGTCCCTTTTTATAGGGACGGGTATTTTTTATTTTCATTAAAAAGAAGGAGTTGAAAGTGATGTCAGATGTAGTAAAAATTACATTCCCAGACGGAGCAGTGAAGGAGTTTCCTAAAGGTACGACTACAGAAGAAATAGCGGGTTCAATTAGCCCTGGTTTAAAGAAAAAATCAATTGCTGGTAAGTTAAATGGTAATTTAATTGACCTTCGTACTGAGATACATGAAGATGGTGAAATTGCTATTGTGACACAAGATAGTGATGAAGCTTTAGAAATTATGAGACATAGTACTGCTCATTTAATGGCTCAAGCAATTAAACGACTATATAAAGATGTAAAATTAGGAGTAGGGCCAGTTATTGAAAATGGTTTCTATTACGATATCGATATGGAGAAATCATTAACTCCAGAGGATCTTCCTGAAATCGAAAAAGAAATGAAAAAAATCATAAATGAAAATTTAGATATACATCGCGAAGAGGTTTCACGAGATGAAGCGATTAAGAGATACAGTGAGATTGGTGATAATTTAAAGCTTGAATTAATTCAAGATATCCCTGAAGGTGAGGCATTATCGATTTACGAACAAGGTGAATTCTTCGACCTTTGCCGTGGAGTGCATGTACCTTCAACTGGAAAAATTAAGGAATTCAAATTACTAAGCATTGCTGGTGCATACTGGCGTGGAGATAGTAATAACAAAATGCTTCAACGTATCTATGGAACTGCATTCTTCAAAAAAGCAGATCTTGATGAGCACTTACGTTTATTAGAAGAAGCGAAAGAGCGCGATCATCGTAAATTAGGGAAAGAGTTAAATCTTTTCACTAACTCGCAAAAGGTTGGTCAAGGTCTGCCTCTGTGGCTACCAAAAGGTGCAACAATTCGTCGTGTGATTGAACGATATATTGTTGATAAAGAAGTGAAACTTGGATATGACCATGTTTATACTCCTATCATGGGTAGTGTTGATTTATACAAAACATCTGGTCACTGGGATCACTACCAAGAGGATATGTTCCCTGTAATGGAAATGGACAATGAGGAATTGGTATTGCGTCCAATGAACTGTCCACACCATATGATGATCTATAAGAACGGAATTCACAGCTATCGAAAGCTACCAATTCGAATTGCAGAACTTGGAACAATGCATCGTTATGAAATGAGTGGGGCTTTATCAGGTTTACAACGTGTTAGAGGGATGACTCTAAATGATGCTCATATCTTTGTTCGTCCAGATCAAATTAAGGAAGAATTTATTCGCGTAGTGAACCTAGTTCTTGAGGTTTATAAGGATTTCAATATCGAGGACTATAGCTTCCGTTTATCGTACCGTGACCCTGCTGACAAAGAGAAGTATTTTGATGATGATGCAATGTGGGAGAAAGCACAGTCCATGTTAAAAGAAGCGATGGATGATCTTGGTTTAGATTATTTTGAAGCTGAAGGAGAAGCAGCATTCTATGGTCCAAAGCTTGATGTTCAAGTTCGTACTGCTTTAGGTAAGGATGAAACTTTATCAACTGTACAACTGGACTTCTTATTACCAGAACGATTTGATCTTACTTATGTTGGAGAAGATGGTAAGCAACATCGTCCAGTTGTTATCCACCGTGGTGTTGTTTCGACAATGGAACGCTTTGTTGCCTTCCTAATTGAGGAGTATAAAGGTGCATTCCCAACATGGTTAGCTCCTGTTCAGGTTCAAGTTATTCCAGTTTCTCCAGATGCTCATTTAGACTATGCAAAGAGTGTTAAAGAGAAGCTCCAAGCTGAGGGACTACGAGTTGAGCTTGATGATCGCGATGAAAAGATCGGTTACAAAATCCGTGAAGCTCAAATGCAAAAAATCCCTTATATGCTTGTGGTTGGGGATAATGAAATTCAAGAGAATGCAGTAAACGTTCGTAAATATGGTGAACAAAAATCTGAAACTGTTTCATTTGAATCATTCGTAAGCACTGTGCTTGAGGAAATTAAGAAATAAGACTTGTAATGAAACGCCACTAAAGTTATCTAGTGCGCGTTTTTTTACTAGATAATTTAAATTACAAAGCTTGTTGATTGAAGTGAAAGACGGCGCATTTTTGTGAATGCATTTACATTCTCTTCGTGCGTGGCTTCTTTCGAGAAAGCTTCTAGAAGTCCTGGAGGAAAAGCGTGTCCAAGCGAGCCCCCGCAAAAAGCGTCCACTTGTAACGTAAATCAACAGGACTCTTGCTAGGCTTTAAATAAAAAAGTTCTTGCCTAATATAATTATGTTTGTTACAATAAAATTCGTTGTGTTAGATTACTAGCTTATCTATTTGACAGAAGTCATTGCACAATGTTATACTACTTAAGGTAAATTGAATACTTGTTTGAGTAAAGCAGAAGCACCCGCTTCTCACCTGATTGACGCAAATTGCAGTTGGTAGGTTTACGTTCATTAATCACTTAATTGTACGAATGAATTGTAAAAGTGTGGGTGTTTTAGCATTCACACTTTTTTGTTTGTCTCAAACCTGTAAAATGCGTAAAATTAATTGTCAAACGAGGCATTCATTATTAAACCTTGGAGGTGGCTAATTATTAGCAAAGACATGATGGTTAACGAGGGCATTCGTGCTCGTGAAGTTCGTTTGATTGGTCAAAATGGTGATCAGCTAGGAATTAAATCAAAACAAGAAGCATTAGAAATTGCTGCTAGAGCAAACCTTGATCTTGTAATGGTTGCACCAAATGCGAAACCACCTGTATGTCGTATCATGGACTACGGTAAGTTCCGTTTTGAGCAACAGAAAAAGGAAAAAGAAGCTCGCAAAAATCAAAAAATCATTAACGTTAAAGAAGTTAGACTTAGTCCAACAATCGACGAGCATGATTTCAATACAAAGCTTCGTAATGCAATAAAATTCCTTGAAAAGGGCGACAAAGTTAAAGCGTCAATTCGTTTTAAGGGTCGTGCTATTACACATAAGGAAATCGGTCAACGTGTGTTAGATCGTTTTTCTGCAGCTTGTGCTGAAGTTGCTACTATTGAATCACATCCAAAAATGGATGGTAGAAGCATGTTTTTAGTACTAGCACCTAAAAATGAAAAGTAATGAAATGAGGAGGAACTCCCTATGCCAAAAATGAAAACACACCGTGGTACTGCTAAGCGTTTTAAGAAAACTGGATCTGGTAAACTTAAACGTTCACATGCATATACAAGCCACTTATTTGGAAACAAAACTCAAAAACAAAAACGTAAGCTTCGTAAAGCTACATTAGTAAGCAAAGGCGATTTCAAACGTATTCGCCATATGTTAGACAACATTAAATAATTCGTTGATTGATATAGATTCTAGGAGGGAAACAAAATGCCAAGAGTAAAAGGCGGTACTGTTACACGCAAACGTCGTAAAAAGGTATTAAAATTAGCAAAAGGTTATTTCGGTTCAAAACACACTTTATATAAAGTTGCAAACCAACAAGTAATGAAATCATTAATGTATGCTTATCGTGACCGTCGTCAAAAGAAACGCGACTTCCGTAAGCTTTGGATTACTCGTATCAACGCAGCTGCTCGTATGAACGGTCTTTCTTATAGCCGTTTAATGCACGGTTTAAAAGTTGCTGGTATCGAAGTAAACCGCAAAATGCTTGCTGACCTAGCTATTAGCGATGAAAAAGCATTTGCAGAATTAGCAACAGTTGCAAAAAACAACCTAAACAAATAATCTTACGTAAAAAGGTTACTCTCGTGTAAAATGAGGGTAGCTTTTTTTTATGCTTTGCGGATTGGTAAGTGAACTACTATCAAAACAGGAGGACGACTATGCAATTAATTCCTATCATTTTTATTATTCTTAATATATATGGATTCCTCATAATGTATCTTGACAAACAACGGGCAAAAAAGGATGAATGGAGAATTTCTGAAAAGCATATTTGGTTGATTTCGATTTTAGGGGGTGCATTAGGTACAACACTAGGTTATGAAAAGCCAAGTATCTGTACATGATTTCAAGAAAGTATAGGATATTTTTTTATGGTGTTCTATACTTATGATTAGTGGGGTTATTGTCTATATCCAGTTATAAAGAAAAACATAAAGGTTCTATTTGTAGTTGGATGGGGACGTAGCCCACAGCGGGAGGCGTATCCGCAGGTCGATAGACCGAGGACCTTATACCTTGGGGGTAAAACTATATGGGTGTAATTAAGGATAGACAAACATCGTTAGGAACAGTTTATGAACGATACGACAGTAATAATGAGCTTATCCAAAAGTTTGGGATGATTGGCTTTATAAAGCTATCAACCGTAAGAAGGAAAACTTACTTCATAATTACAGATTTAAAAGGAAACTTAATAGAAGATGCCAATATCTATTTGAATGAAAAGATTGGCGATGACAAATATAAAAAAAGAGAAACTGCTTTTTCAGCTTTAAAGGTGTTCTACTCCTTTTTGGAACTTGTACATATTGATAATCCGCAAAATTTAACTAGCGGTGATATTAGGGATCTACGCTTGTTTTTAGAAGGGGGAAAAAAAGAGGGTAGTGTATGGAGTGTTGATCTCCGAGTTAGACGAGACAATCAGACATATAACAACTATCTAAATGTTTATAGAAATTTTTTAGAGAAAATGTATGGCATAACAGATTCATTTTTGTTTGAAACGATAAAAATAGGTACAACTATAGGTAATGGATTCTTTGCACATGCACATAAAGGGACTCAGGAACGATACAAGGCAAATAAAAAAGTATTTAAGCAACAATCTGTTCCGAAATACATAAAGCCTTATCAATACGAAAGAATTATGGATGTAATTGAAAGAAGCTATGGGATACGTGAAAAAGTGATTATTGATTTGATGTATAATTATGGGCTGCGTATAGGAGAGGTTTTAGGGCTAACATTTGAAGATATAGTGCCATCATATAAAGAAGGTTATTATAACCTCATCATCCGTGATAGAATGTCTGACAAGCCCACACAAAGGGCCAAAGGGGTTATAACTCCTACATCGAAAGATGAATATAATGATGCTTGGTATAGAGAACAAGGTAATCACCTTGGATACCAGACGGTTCTAATTGAAGAAGAAATGGCAGAATTGATTCAAGAATACATAGACGAATCGAGAGATGACATTCTTTTAAGTAAAAGTCCAATTAAAAGGGAAAACCTAAAAAATAATGCAGTAGCAGACAGGGTTAGTACGACTCCCCTTGTAAACAATGAGAATCAATATATCTTTTTAAATCACCAACACTATACTCCTATTACGCAGGCTGGATGGGGCTATGTTCTTCGGGGGATTTTTAAAGAAGCAGGGATTCATGTAGATAAAGGTTCTAAATCTACTAATTTAAGCCATCGTTTTCGACATGCTTTCGCTATGAAACGAGTTAAAAGTGGAATGCAAATTTTAGAGCTGCAAAAAGAACTTCGTCATGCCAGTCCGAAAAGTTGTGAAGCCTATTATAATCCTGATGATGAAGATAAAGTAGAATTATTGAGGAAAAACAACGAAAGGTACAAAGAGACTTATGATAAAGACAAAAACAAATGATTATTATACTGACATTGAAAACGAGACCATTATCTCAATAATTGCATCTCTTGAATCCGATTTGCAAATAAAAAATTTAATTTGGGAATGGCTTCAAACTAAGGATACCTGCGACATTCTGATGAAACGGAAATTCAAAGCAAAAAGAGGAAACTTGAAATTATTGTATATCAAAAAATTTTTGTTAATTATCGGAAAATACATACGAAGCCAAGAAGATTTTAATTGGGAAAATTATTGTTTCATTTTTCATGAAATCTCTAAACTTGGTAATTTTTCCCAAACATCAAGAGAGATGATTAGCAATTTATATCAAAATATCATCTCTTTTGATGTGATTAAGAATCCCGAAGTGAAGTTGTTTATAGTAAATTATAGAAATCTGTTCTTGCCATATGAGTTTGAATTGAGAAGTAAGAAAAAACTTAATATAACTCCTTTTATTGAAAGAATCAGTACCAATTTTCCGATTAATTCAAAGGTTGGACAAATTATACAGATAGGTTATTACGCTCATAATAAGTTCATGTACGGCAATTTTTTTATGCCTACGGATAATAAGTTTTTATTTAGTATTGTGAAAAGTTTTTTAGAGATTTTTGATCAACAAAGCGGTTTCAAATTTACCATCCAACATAGAGTAATGACTACATTATTTGAGGATAGTTTAAGTGGCTACAAAATTAATAGATTTGAGGATTTTAACGAGAAAACGTTTAAAGAGCAATTGATCTATTTTAATCGCATGAATGATGAATATAATCCTCTTGGAAGACGTGAAGCCTACCCTTTTCTCTCAATGTTTTATAGATACATAGATGATATGTATTTAGAAGAAACAGGAGAAAGGTTATTCAATTCGTTTTTTTTCAACAGAGATCTTTTCACACACAACCTATATCAAAAAAGTCTTGAAGAGGGCTATGAGGTTGTAAACACCAATGGAATAGGCGACTATTCTGAAAGCGATAAGTGGTTTGTTGTTGCTGACCTTAATAAAAGTGGAACTCACATAGGAAACATTAATAATTCCTTTATGAACTTTGAGAAGGTACACAATATCGAATTTAGAGAAGACTTAAAAGATTACATATGGAAATCTGATTTGACATATCGAGGTACTTACAACCATTTTTATGTCTTAGTAGACTTTTTAAACCAAGCAGAAATGTATTATCAAGATGAAATGAAAGTATTAACCTTAAAACCTTCATTAACGGTATCCGACAAACTATTGGGTTCAAGTGAGGTTAAGCCTTTTTCAAACAGATTTTTAATTTTTTATCATGCAAGTCTCATATCAAATGAAAAATACAACGATAAAACAACCAAGTCACGAATTGTTATCATACGCAGTTATCTAAAACATATTCAACGAAAATATAGCATTACTATGTTGAGTATTGACCAATTCAGTTCAATTCAAATTGAAAATAAGGGTGGAATTCCAATTCCATCAGAAGACTTTACCAAAATACAAAAGGAATTTACTCGAAGAGTAAAGACAAAAGAAGATGAAATATTATTAATTGTTTTACAATTATCTATTGAAACAAAACTTCGTCACGGTGAGATATTGGGATTAGAAAGAGATTGCATTGTATCAATTGATGATAGTGGGGAATTTGGCACAATTAAATATTACTCTAAGACTTCTGGAAGAAAATATAAGACAGAGGTCTTCATGATAGAACATATTCGATTAATTGAAAGGGCATTAAAACTAACTCAAGCAATTTATGAAAAAGCAGATTCACCTTTAAAAAAATATATTTTTATTTGTAGTCATTACTATCTTGATAATAAAGTGATTAGAATAAAGGGCAGATTTATTCGTTTGTTTACAGAAGTTTGTAAGAACTTATATGATCAAGAGAAAATTAGATCGCAGTATAGCCCTAATAATTTACGAGATACATATATTGAGAGAGCTTGGCAAATGGTTGAGGATGGTCTTATTTCAACATTAGAGGTTGGTGTAATCACAGGAAACACAGCCGGGGTTGCAGCTAAACATTATCGTGATAGAGAGAATACAAAAAGATATGTTGAGGCACTTTATGAAGTTTCAATTTTGGAAGATGAATTACAGGGAGAAATTGTGGATATTGAATCAGTTAAAGACTTGCCACCTGTTCAAGATGGTGCGGGGAATTGTGCAAGTGAAGCATGTATAAAAGTTGAACTGGAAGAAGATAGTTTTTATAAATGTTTGACTTGTAAAAAGTTTGTAACAACTGTTGAACGTAGTTATTATTTTGAAGAGAAAATGAAAGTTTATAAAAAAAATAAAGAAAAAGCGACCTCGGTTGCTGAAAGGAACTTTTATTCGGGTTTGATGGAGTTGTATGGAAGTTACTTAGCAAAAATGTATTCGATTATGGAGGGGGAAAATGAACACTGAGAAAATAGAATGGAATATAGATAATGCAAGTACATTATCTGGGCAACAGAATTACCTAAAAAGTGATTTTATTGATGAACCCCCACTCTTGATTAGGACAAATTTGAGGTTTTCTGATAATAGATGGGAGATTGCCGATAAACTACACCCAAAGGCACCCCCACTTGATTTTTCCCCTATCAAGTCAAAAATGTTTAGAGTATTATTGAAAAAAATTATGCTGCGTGAGCTGTTTACTAAACGAAATAGAAGCAGTACAGTTTATAGCAGATTCAACGAGATAAGAAGATTCATTTTTTATCTGGAAAAAGAAAAATATATGTATGATTTAAGATACCTAACACCAGAGGTCATCAAGGGATATGTGGAAACTCTTAAAAAAAATAATATTACCAAAAATTATCTATCAACGCTTCTTAAAGGTGTTGGTAGGTTTTTACAGGAAGTTCAATTTGCTGGATGTGACATAGATTTATCGGAGTTTCAAAAGACACTTACTGTTCCAATAGTAGAAAGAAAAGCGGAAAAAGAGGCTCATAAAACACCAAATATCCCAAAAAGAATTTTTAATCGTGTTGTTAAATGTGCCTTAAAAGATATGAAGGATGAAAGCCTTAGAAAACAAGATCGTATGATGGCGTGTCTAATTGTTATTTTATCCCACACAGGTATGAGAAAAGGAGAACTCCATAGATTAGAAGCTGGTAAATTGAAGGACATTACAATATTAAACAAAAAAGCAAAAGCATTTATACTTGAATTTTTTACTTTTAAAACAACTGCTGAAAATAATGGCAAATGGACTAAAACAATCGCTTTTCCTGAAACTGTACAGGCTTACCAAACTCTTGTGAAACTTTCAAAAAACGGGAGAGAAAAGGGAAGCACCAATTATCTATTTTTGAACAAGTTTAATAAGATTTATGGTCGGACAACGTTTGATAACATCTTTGATACCTTTTTTTATAGAAATCAAAATGAATTGTTTGATCATATATCTGAGTATGAAAAAGCCCATATTCATTTAATGAAAATTGACAGCTATTTAAAAGGTACAATCCCAAAAACCTTACCAAATGTTCCAAAAACAGGTGATACTTTTTATACTTTAAATCCACATCAATTTAGAGTAGCCGTGGCTAATATTCTAAAGGATAAAGTTAGTTTGCAATGGATAAGAGAACATATGAATCATTTGACTGAAGAAATGACAAAGCACTATTTTAGAGATGAACTTATAAAGGAAACACTATTTCAACGGGCAAAGAATGATGGAACTTCATTAGGTTTGGAACTAAACAATCAAAATCACTTTATAAAAAAAGAACTATCAGAACCAGAATTAATAAAAGCATATGAAGAGATTAATAAATTTCTCCAAAAGAAGAAATTCAATATTTTTAAGGATATTGATGAAATTATCAATACCTTAAAATATAACCCCTTACGTGAAAGCATCGTTGGGGTATGTACTAAACATTTAGGAATGTTGTGTGAGCGTCAATATCGTCTTGCAACCTTTGAAAAATGGTATTTTCTAAGTCCAAAAGTACCTAATATTGAATCGTTTGATTTCACCTATAAACGATTTATTGATAAGTCAAAAATCGTTCAACATAACAAAGAATTAGTTCAACAGGACTCAAAGTATCAAAGGGATTATGAGAATGAATATTCTTCTTTAATTAAGTTTTATCAAAACCGGGTTTTACAAGAGCATGAATTACTTCTTTCTATTTTGAACGAGAAAGGAAAAGAATTCATCTTATCTTCTTACCCACAATTAGAAATCATAATTTCCGATATTGAAAATGTTAACAAGGAGATTACCAAATGGGCATCGACATTGAACTTAGAGAGTGTGTAAATGAAAACACTCTAAGATATGGTATTGGTGAATTAAGTGAAATTAGTAGCACAAAAATACAGGACCAATTGATCTTGTTAGAAGAATATCTACAAAATTTTTGTATGAAACAAAGACAATTAAAAGAACAAATAAAGGAGTCTAATAAACTATCTATTTCCTCTGTTTCATCGGGGGCAAAAGTACCAAGAAGCCAGATTAACCTAAATACAAATACATTAAAACTCTATATTGAAAAACGAATTCAAGAAATTGAAAAAGAAGACATTTTGTATATAAATAGGACTAAAAAGCTCAAAAGTGAAAAAGGGGAGCTTTCCATGTATATAGATGGATTAAGACAGAAAGTAGTTGACAGCTTCGAAATGAAATTATATATAGAAAAGTTAGAAGCTGAAAATAAACGTCTTATCCAACAAATAGAAGATAGACAAAAGGATATTCAAAAATTAGAAATTGAAAACAATAAATTGCGTAAGGAAGTTGCTGATCAGAATAATAAAAAAATTGTATCCTTTAGTTGATTTAAAATCTAAGGAATTAGAGGATAGTTGAACCCAAAAACTCATAGAAAACAAGCTATAATGAATAGCTTGTTTTTTTGTTTTTATAAATAAATTGTGGATTTAATTTTATGCTAAGAAAGGTTAGTTAAAAAAAACGAACATCAGGAGTTAGAATTATACAAATTCCTATTTTAATTTCATTCAAATATATACTTGAATGTTTTTGGTTAAATGAAGTATACTATAATCAAATGAACACTTGAATGAGAATGGAGTGAGATAATGAATAAAAAAGATACCTGTGAGATTTATTGTTATGATGAAGAAAAAGTCAATCGAATACAAGGGGATTTACAAGCAATTGACATTGTTAGTGTTGCCCAAATGTTAAAAGCTATTGCAGATGAAAATAGAGCAAAAATTACCTATGCTTTGTGTCAAGATGAAGAACTATGTGTGTGTGACATCGCAAATATAGTAGGTGTTACAGTTGCAAATGCTTCTCATCATTTACGCTTCCTTCATAAACAGGGGGTTGTGAAATTTAGAAAAGAAGGCAAACTGGCATTTTATTCATTAGATGATGAGCATATCAGACAAATTATGATGATTGCATTAGCACATAAGAAAGAGGTGAAGAGCAATGTCTAGTGAGAAAGCAAAACTATCTGAAGAAGAAATGAAAGCCTATCGTGTTCAAGGATTTACTTGTACTAACTGTGCAGCCATTTTTGAAAATAATGTTAAAGAACTTCCCGGTGTTCAGGATGCGAAAGTAAACTTCGGAGCATCCAAAGTTTATGTTAAAGGGACGACAACCATTGAAGAATTAGAAAAAGCAGGAGCATTTGAAAATTTAAAAATTCGAGATGAAAAAGAACAAAGGGTAGAACGAGAACCTTTTTGGAAGCAGAAAGAAAACGCTAAGGTATATATATCAGCCCTTTTACTTGTAGTTAGCTGGTTCTTAGGAGAACAGTATGGTGAGGAGCATGTTCTACCGACAATTGGTTATGCAGCGTCCATTTTAATCGGTGGATATTCGTTATTCATTAAAGGTCTCAAAAATCTAAGTAGATTAAATTTCGATATGAATACGCTTATGACTATTGCCATTATAGGAGCTGCAATCATTGGTGAATGGGGTGAAGGGGCAACCGTTGTTATCCTATTTGCGATTAGTGAAGCATTAGAGCGTTATTCAATGGATAAAGCACGTCAATCTATTGAATCTTTAATGGATATTGCCCCAAAAGAAGCGTTAATTCGACGAGGCAATGAAGAAATGATGATTCATGTTGATGATATTCAAGTTGGAGACATCATGATTGTTAAGCCCGGTCAAAAGTTAGCAATGGATGGAGTAGTGGTTAAAGGTACATCGACATTAAATCAGGCTGCGATTACAGGTGAAAGTGTTCCAGTAATGAAAAACACAGATGATGAAGTATTTGCAGGAACCTTGAATGAAGAAGGGTTACTTGAGGTTAAAGTAACAAAACGAGTTGAAGATACTACTCTTTCAAAAATCATTCACTTGGTAGAAGAAGCTCAAGCAGAACGGGCCCCTTCTCAAGCGTTTGTCGATAAATTTGCTAAATACTATACACCAGCTATTGTGATACTAGCTCTTTTAATTGCGGTAGTTCCACCATTATTTGGGGGAGACTGGAGCCAATGGATTTATCAAGGATTAGCTGTATTAGTGGTTGGTTGTCCTTGTGCCTTAGTAGTCTCAACTCCAGTTGCTGTTGTTACAGCAATAGGAAATGCAGCGAAAAATGGTGTTTTAATTAAAGGTGGTATCCATTTAGAAGAAGCAGGACACTTAAAAGCGATTGCTTTTGATAAAACAGGAACATTAACAAAAGGGATTCCTGCTGTAACAGACATTGTGACATATGGTGGAAATGAAAATGAATTAATGACCATAACAGCAGCCATTGAAAAAGGATCGCAGCATCCACTTGCTTCAGCAATTATGAGAAAAGCAGAAGAAAATGGATCAGACTTTAATGATGTAATGGTTGAAGACTTCCAATCCATTACGGGCAAAGGTGTAAAAGCCAAAGTAAATAACGAAATGTATTATGTCGGAAGCCCAGCACTTTTTGAAGAATTACATGGAAGCATTGAAAGTGATAGAAAACAAAAGATTACAGAAATGCAGATCCAAGGAAAAACCGTGATGGTGCTAGGAACGAAAAAAGAGATTCTTTCGTTAATTGCTGTAGCTGATGAAATTAGGGAAACATCAAAAGAAGTTATCGGAAAATTGAATAATATTGGAATAGAAACAGTAATGCTTACAGGTGATAATCAGAGAACTGCAACTGCAATTGGAAAACAAATTGGTGTTTCTGATATTAGAGCTGATTTACTTCCAGAGGATAAGTTGAATTTCATTAAAGAACTTCGAGAAAAACATCAAAGTGTGGGAATGGTCGGAGATGGCGTGAACGATGCTCCAGCACTTGCAGCATCTACCGTTGGTGTAGCGATGGGTGGTGCTGGAACTGATACAGCTTTAGAAACGGCTGACATCGCATTAATGTCTGATGATTTGAGTAGATTACCATATACAATAAAATTAAGCCGTAAGGCTTTAACAATCATCAAGCAAAACATTACCTTCTCTTTAGCGATTAAATTAGTGGCATTACTGTTAGTCATGCCCGGTTGGTTAACACTATGGATAGCGATATTTGCTGATATGGGAGCAACGTTACTTGTAACATTAAACAGTTTACGATTGCTAAAAGTAAAAGAATAGAATCATATGTAAAAGGGATAGCAGAACGTTATCCCTTTTTATGATAAAACCATTATTTAGTTTTGGGGATTATTGGTGAATTGCATTTTATGTCCTCTCATCAAATGGGGTTATTTTGAAAGAAATAAATGGCAAAGATGATCAATGCGATTTGGAATGTAATGATAACCGGAATTCCATATTTGAATGAATTATGGTGGGTTTTATGCCGAAATTGCTGGCCGCCTAGCAAAATTCCAACAGAGCCACCCAACAACGCAATTTTAAATAATGTTTTTTCTTTAATTCTCCACTCCCCTTTGATAGCCTTTTTTTTATCTAGGTACATCAATACCATACCAACAGTATTAATGAAAAATAAGTATACAAATACAAGAAAAGTCAATTCCAAATTAACCTCCATCTTATTCCTTTAAATCTCAATTATTTGAATTATGTAAAGGAGTTACATTTTATCAACCACAAATAATTATAACCGAAATTTGAATAAGATTCGATTTTATGGGGCGAGTAGCAAAAAGGAAAGAATTAAGGCCATATTATTAATGTAGATTTACATGGGTGAAAATTGTCCAATTTTTTCATGTAAAAAAGAACACGATATTGAACCGATTTACCAATATTAATCCAATTATTTTATCATAGTAGAAAATAATAATAGTTTTTTTGTCTAAAAGTAAAATTGATCTAATTTTACTAAAAAGCCAATAATAATCGAGTTAGAGTATGAATGTACAATAATCCCACTTATCATAATGTAGGGATGAATCAGTTTAGACATAAAACAAAGCATAAACAATTCACTATTTTACTTCCACTTTTATCATTGATTACGACAGCTTTGTACATATATATTTTGATAAATTTGTCATAACAACTCGTACCATTGTATATGCTTAAATAGCACTTCAGGAGTAACCACTTTCAAATAAAGAGAAAGAGGTGAGTTGTTCATTTGGATGAAACAATGACATTGCTATTTGTATTTATTGAATCAACAGGACTTTTAGCACCGATCATTTTTATTGCAATCCATTTAATTCGACCTTTTTTCTTTATACCAGTACCAGTTATTTGTATCATAGGAGGGATATTATTCGGGTCTGTCCTCGGTTCTATCTATTCAATAATTGGGTTAACGATGCTTAGCATTATCTTTTATTTGTTATGTAAGCAAGTTCCAAGTGTATCGAAGAAAGTCATACTTCTTAAACAGAAATGGTTAGGTAATAAGGTTAATTTTACTATTGGTCAAATTGCAATTTTGCGTCTTATACCTTTTATCAATTTTCACCTTTTATCTCTGTGTATCATGGACATTACACGAAACTTTAGACAATATACAAAAGGATCCTTCTATACAAATATTCCTGTTGCTCTCCTTTATACAGTATTTGGTCAGTTCATTAGGGATTTTTCAACAACCATTATCCTTGCAATTTTATTGTCATTGACACTTTTGTTTTATTTGTTAAGGGAAAAACAAGTTATTATCAAATGGCATGAGTTTTTTGGGGCAAAGCCAGGTAAGTCGTATTACTAACATTAGGAAACATAACTAAAGTGTAAAAGAAAACAGCCGTGAGCGCTTATCTCTCACGGCTGTTTTCTTTTATTAATTCATTTATTGGACTTTTCCAGTCTATTTTGGCATGAGGGTAGATTTCTTTAACCCTTTTTTCAATATACATAAAATCTTGGTAATTTAAACCCTTTAGTAAATTGCTATTCTTTGACCATATAAAAATTGAAACAACTTCGAAGGATTTATTAGTTGTTCCCAAGTATTTTTCCCCTTCAAAAAGAACACCTTTATAAGTTAGTGAAAAATTTTTATGAACATTTGCAACATCATCAAGAAAATAGAATTCCCTCTTTTCATGTGCAAGTTCAAGCTTCCTTTTCGGATTAATAATGTATTTGAAAATACGGTATATTAACAAAAATATGAGTAGAATAAGTACAAATCGAATAAGCAGGACAAACATAGAGGACTCCTCCAATCGTAATATGCCTTACTATACGTTTCAAAGTACAAACAGGTTTCAACTTTTTTTAGATTTGTTATAATTTTTTCAGTACTTTATTTAGGAGGCTTTATGGATATGGCGTACAATCTAAAAATTAAGTTACTACATGAGGATGCTCGGCTACCCCTGCAAGCAAACCCTGGTGATGCTGGCTTAGATTTATTTTCCGCAGAAGAAAGAATTATAAAACCCGGTGAAGCGGCTTTACTTAAAACAGGCATTATCATTGAGCTACCTGAAGGTACGGAGGCCCAAGTGCGTCCTAGAAGTGGATTGGCTTTGAAATACTCCGTTACTGTTTTGAACAGTCCTGGGACAATTGATGAAGGATATCGGGGAGAAATAGGGGTTATCTTAATTAATCACGGAAAAGAAGAATTTAAAGTAGAGAAACAAATGAGAATTGCACAAATGGTTATCGCACCTGTTGCAAAGGTTACGATTCAACAGGTAGATGTGGTAAGTTCATCTGAGAGAGGGGATGGTGGATTTGGTTCTTCGGGTATAAAATAACAATGTATTTTGGTTATGAAAGCATGGAATCGAGCAAATTAGTATTAGGAAAGCTTTCAATTGATTGCTCTTTCATAAATAGTTTTTGTATAATAAAGAAGGTTAAGGAAATTTTGAATGTTAGGGGAGTCAAAAAATGACAAAGCTCGATGAAACATTAACGATGCTAAAAGATCTTACAGATGCAAAAGGTATCCCTGGAAACGAACGTGAACCGCGTGAAGTTATGAAGAAATACATAACCCCATTTTCAGATGAAGTATCAACAGATGGACTTGGAAGCTTAGTGGCTAAAAAAGTTGGTAAGGCTGATGGTCCAAGAATTATGGTATCTGGTCACTTAGATGAGGTTGGCTTTATGGTCACACAAATTGATGACAAAGGGTTTTTACGCTTCCAAACAGTTGGTGGTTGGTGGTCACAAGTAATGCTAGCCCAACGTGTAACCGTTGTGACAAGTAAAGGTGATGTAACGGGAGTAATCGGTTCTAAGCCTCCGCATATTTTAACTCCAGAAGCTCGAAAAAAGCCAGTAGAAATTAAAGATATGTTCATCGATATTGGTGCATCAAGTAGAGAACAAGCGCTTGAATTTGGTGTGAAACCAGGTGATCAAGTGGTACCTTACTTTGAATTCACTGTAATGAACAATGAAAAAATGTTACTTGCAAAAGCTTGGGACAACCGAATCGGTTGTGCAATCGCAATTGATGTTCTTAAACAACTTAAGGATGCTGAACATCCAAACGTGGTATATGGCGTAGGTTCAGTTCAGGAAGAAGTAGGGTTACGTGGAGCTAAAACTTCTGCAAATATGATTAAGCCTGATATCGCTATTGCAGTAGATGTAGGAATTGCAGGTGATACTCCAGGAATTTCTGAGAAAGAAGCGTTAAGTAAAATGGGTGAAGGTCCACAAATTATCCTTTATGATGCTTCTATGGTTTCACACAAAGGTCTACGTGACTTTGTTGTGGGTGTAGCAGATGAGTTAAAAATTCCTTATCAATTTGATGCGATTTCAGGTGGGGGAACAGATGCAGGTGCAATCCATGTTTCAGTTGATGGGGTTCCTTCTTTAGCAATCACAATTGCTACTCGTTATATTCATTCGCATGCTGGTATCCTTCACCGTGATGATTATGAAAATGCAGTTAAATTAATTGCTGAAGTCATCAAACGTCTAGACAGAAAAGCTGTTGAAAAAATTAAATTTGACTGATTAAAAAAGGTTCACAGAAGTTCTAAATGATACATTAACCCGCGGAGCTATCCGTGGGTTTGTTTCATGTAGTGGATCTCGCTCTGGTACATTCTTTACTTTTTTTGAACAAGGATTGGCCCATGGGATAAAGACGAATAAGATTTTCACACCAACAATCGATATAATGTAGGTAGTAGATAAAGGAGAAGCGATATGTCAATTATCGATAAATTAAAACTTACAAAATACACAAATATGGCTGTAGTTAATCAACCAAGTGATTATGATGTATTCACAGAACAACAAACGACACTTACTGGGGAGCATGATGCGATATTCATCTTTGTTCAAACAATAGTTGAAATGGTTGAGTATACCCGCCGAATTATCTATGAACAGCTCTTACTTGAAAAAGGCTACTTGTTTTTTGCCTATCCGAAAAAAGGAAATAAGCGATACAACACCTACGTTCACAGAGATGAAATTTTCCCAGCAATGAAGGTTGGTGAGGATGGATATATTGAAAGCAGTGATTTGAAATTTGCTCGTATGGTTGGTATGGATGAGGTGTTCACGGTAGTTGGTATTAAACGTGAGAAAAAGAAAGTCCAAAAATCAACAGCTGCTAGCCAGTGTGTGGCAGATTATGTGGACAATGTAAAGGATGTCGAACAGCTATTAGTTGAACATCCTGATCAACTTGCATTTTTTCAGAAATTAACCCCTGGTTATCAAAGAGATTGGGCTCGATATATTTTTTCAGCTAAGCAACAGAGCACTCGTGAAAAGCGTCAGCAGCAAATGGTGGATGTGTTATCACAAGGGTATAAGACAATGGATTTATATCGATTGCATAAAAAATAAGGTTCCATGCGTTAATCGTAATAATTAACGCTTATTTAGTTAAATATACACTTATTCTCCCAACATGAATATCTTATTGTTTGAAACCATTTGAAAATGGAGGAATCGAGATGGGATATTTTGTTACGGTAGAATCAGGTGTAAATTTATTTGTGGAGGACCTTAATCATGCGGGACGGAAGACGATTGTTTTTCTACACGGTTGGCCATTAAGCCATAAACAGTTTGAATATCAGTTTACAGTTCTTTCAGGAATGGGTTATCGCTGTATAGGTATTGATTGGAGAGGTTTTGGAAAATCGGATAAGCCAGTGAATGGTTACACGTTCGATAGATTAGCTGATGATATTCGAGTAGTTGTTGATGCACTTCAAATTGAAAATTTTACATTATTGGGTCATTCTACGGGTGGTTCAATTGCTATACGATATATGAATCGCCATAAAGGGTATGGGGTTTCAAAGCTTATCCTAGTTGATGCCGCAGCTCCAACGGGCTTCACAAAAGAAACGGCTAATCAACTTCTGAAAGAATCATTAAATGATCGCCCTAAAATGATGCAAGGGGTAACAGATACCTTCTTTTTTCAATATATAACGAAACCATTTTCTGACTGGTTCGTGCAGATGGGATTACAAGCGTCAGGGTGGTCAACCGCTGCAATTATTACAGTATTAAGAGACGAGAATTTGCATGCAGATCTTCCGAATATTGACTCCCCAACTTTACTTATACACGGAAGCCATGACAAGGTTATTCCATTTTCACAAGCAATAGATCTCCATCAAAAAATAAAAAGTTCTCAACTAGTCCCGTTTCACTATAGTGGGCACGGCCCTTTCTGGGAAGAACGAAACAGGTTTAACCAAATTATTACAGAGTTCATAGGGAGACCTTAACTAAAAAGTAGTTACCTGTAGTTAATTAATTCCGATATCTAATTGAATGGTGAAAAAAGGCAGCGTTCGTCCATGAAGGATTGGCGCTATTTTTTGTAGAAAGTGAATATATAAATAAAGTAGGGATGTAAGTGGTTCCTTATAAATGTAAAGAAGAGATTCTGGTGTTTGATGACAAAAAGAGGGATAATATCCGAATGCAAAGAGAAGTTTGCTTTGTCTAAATTGAGCTGAGGTTGCTGTTGTGAAAGGAGGTATTATTGCATCTTATGGATTTAACAAGGTCCCAGAATTCTGCTTTAGAATATATAACAGAATATGCGAGAAAACATAAGTTTGAAGCCACAGCTAAGATTAAACATATCCTTAAAATGTCTAATATTACAGAGGGAGAATTTAATAAGGTAGTTGCTAATCTTAAGGCGAATGCAAGAATTGGATTGCACTTTCATCCAGATCGACCAGATGTCACTATGAAAACGGTCGCTGAAGCATTGCTTGAGCAGGGTGTATATAAGAGTCAGTTTGAAACGCAGATTTCCAATGGTAGTGTATCAGCTATTCCTGGTGGCGAACGGGATTTGTGGGAATGTAAAATGTTTGGTGGAGCTTATCAATTAGAGGGTACAACCTTTAGCCAGCGTCCTAAATATGGAGCGTTGGATTTAATGTTACATCTAGATGGACCAGCGCCCCGGTTTGGATCATGTTATTTCCTTTTATCACCTTCAGTTTCTTATCGATCCACTTTTACATATTTAGATTCGCATGTAAACCCTAAGGAAAAAGGCACATATGAAGAGTTTGATATGATTTTAGCTGCACTCATTGAAGAGACATTTTTGCGAGATTCTGCAATAGGTGAAATAGAACTAACAACCCCTAAATTAGTGAATAAACTTCTTAATTTAGAAACTCGGTTTGAAAAAATAGCTATTAAAGAGCCCAGCCGAAATCTTAACCATTATATAGAAGCCCAAGTTCATGGAGAAATCTCCCTTAAGGAGGATGTAGAGGTGCTAATTGCAGACTCTTCATTTAAAGGTACCCCAATTGGAAAAACACTAGAACAAATGTGCCTTATGTATTCCATTGACATGTATTGGCAACAGGGCTATGTCCTTTCAGTAAACGAAGTTCCAGACAATTTTCGAGGTGCAACAATGCCTTCTTTGGCAAAGCGTATCGCACGAAATAATCATATCGATGCTCATGTAATCGGTTTAGCTGTAATGGATCTACATCGCAATCCAGCATCATGGAGTGATAGAGGTACATTTACGGAGGTACTCCAAGAATTAAAATTAATTTGGCACGTCTTAGTCAAATATGGTCAAATATAAATATGAAATAATAGAATAAGCTTTCCTAAAAGGAACGGAATCAAACAAAAATGGTGACTCAAAAGTTCCATTTTGAGACACCATCTTTGTTTATTTTTTTAATCCCTGTTCTAACGTAGTAAGCATATCTTGTTTATCTTCTTGGCTCGCATTCTGCCAGATAACTTCAAATAATACTCCAAGTCCAGGTAGCATTTTTTCTTCTCCACTTTGAATGGCATCAACAATGGTATCCTCTAATTCTGCTTGCGAATTACCTGAAACATTGTGTATAACGGCATTACGTAAATTTAAGTTCATTGAAAACACACCTTTCTATGTATCTTTTCTTTTAGTATCATTTACTGATTAGCATTTTATTATGTATCTTTCTTAGGATATAATGGGAAAAAAGATATGGTTCAAAAAGGAGTATTCAAACGGTGAAACGAATAGAATCAATTAAGAATCCACAAATAAAACAATGGAAGAAGCTTCATACAAAAAAAGAACGAGATAAAACCGGTACCTTTATTATTGAAGGCTTTCATCTCGTAGAAGAAGCACTTAAATGTGATGTAGTTATTCGTGATCTTATCGTTAGCGAGTCAATTGATTTACCAACTAGTTGGAATGTCACTAATGTTTCTTTAACAATTGTTACGGAAGAAATCATGAAGGACATAAGTGATACAGAAACTTCTCAAGGTGTAGCGGCGATTTGTGAACAATATACAACCCAGGTTAATTTATCTACCGTTCAAAAACTACTATTACTTGATGCTGTCCAGGATCCAGGAAATCTAGGAACAATAATTCGGACGGCAGATGCCGCTGGAATTGATGCTGTTATTGTTGGAGAAGGAAGCGTAGATTTATACAATTCCAAGGTGATTCGATCAACACAAGGGGCCATTTTTCATATCCCTATCATAAAAGAAAATCTATCTCACAGCATTAAGAAGATTAAACAATATGGCATGAAGGTGTTTGGGACATCATTAAAAAATGCAATTGATTACAAACAAGCTCAAGTAGCCGAATCATTTGCATTAATTGTCGGGAATGAAGGAAATGGAGTGCATCCGGAATTACTTAACATGACCGATCAGAATTTATTTATTCCGATTTATGGGAAAAGTGAATCTCTTAATGTAGCAGTAGCAGCAGGAATATTACTTTATCATTTAAGATAGTGAGGAGGCATGCTGTATTATCGACTATTTCGGAAGGTCAGTGATTGAAGATCCTTTTAAGTGGTTGTCCTTATCACATGTCGTGATGCTGGGGTTATTACTTCTTTCAGCAATACTATTGTTCATGTTTCGAGGAAAATTCTCGAAAAGAAAGGATATAATTCGCTATACATTTGCATTTTTTTTGCTAGCAAGCGAACTCTCACTTTATCTGTGGTATGTCTATACTGGGGTGTGGGATCCAATCGACTCCTTACCCTTTCAGTTATGCTCGATTTCATTATTCCTAAGTATCATCATGCTGTTAACAAAAAACAAAATATTATTTGAAATCACATACTTTTTAGGAATTGGTGGAGCTATCCAAGCAATGCTTACTCCTGAGTTAGCTTACGATTTTCCACATTATCGCTATTTTCATTTTTTCTTAGCCCATATTGCTATTATTCTAGCTAGCTTGTATATGCTTTGGTATGAGATGTGTAGACCAACGCTAAAGTCTGTTTGGAAGGCATTTGTTGCATTAAATGTAATTGCTGTCATCGTTTATTTTGTAAATAAACTAACTGGCGGTAACTATATGTTTTTAGCACATAAGCCTTATAATCCAAGTTTAATTGATTTTCTTGGTCCATATCCTTGGTATATTTTATCCTTAGAAGTAGTGGCTCTGATAATCTTCTTTCTATTGTATCTACCATTTTTAGTGGAGAGGAAGGAATAAAGTATCAACTACTCTTCCGCAATAGTTAGACCTAGCTCTATGTTTTTTTTTAGTTATAAATTAAAATTGGGTTTGATTTGCATAATAAAGATACGTATAATATAATTTATATCGATTTGATTAAGTTTAAAGATTGTATGAAAATCAACTACATATGACAACAACGATGATAGAGAAGAGTAGCTTTCCATTCACTATTCAGGGAGAAAATGCCGAGACTGAAAGCATTTTTATAGAAGAAGAAAGTGAATTCACCTCTTTAGTTGGCACTTAGACCGTTAGTCATAACGTAAAGGTGTACCGGCACTTGCCGTTATCGTAATGAAGTGAGCAATTATTGAGTTCATAATTGTTAACAAGGGTGGTACCGCGAATCAAAACCTCGTCCCTTTTTAGGGATGAGGTTTTTTATTTTGCCATCAATGTCTAAGTCCCGCGATTTTTCCATGGGCAATAGACGTAGCCTTTTTAATATTAAAAAAAGGCATTTTCGTAATTTAATAAAAGGAGGAAAAACAATGCAAGAAAGATTAAATGAGCTTCAGGCTGAAGCATTGGCTAAAGTGGAAGCTGCAACGAACCTAAAAGAATTAAACGACATTCGTGTTGCGTATTTAGGTAAAAAGGGACCAATTACTGAAGTTCTTCGTGGAATGGGTAAGCTTTCAGCTGAAGAACGTCCTAAAATGGGTGCTCTTGTCAACGAAGTAAGAGAGCAAATTACTGAAAAATTAACCACAAAACAAGACATTTTAGAAAAAGAAGAAGTTGAAAAGAAATTGGCATCTGAAACAATTGATGTAACGTTGCCTGGAAGATCAGTGAAGGTTGGTGGACACCACCCACTTACAGCTGTAATTGAGGAAATTGAGGATTTATTCCTAGGTATGGGTTATACAATTGCAGAAGGCCCAGAGGTTGAAAAAGATTATTACAACTTCGAGGCTTTAAATTTACCAAAAGGCCACCCTGCTCGTGATATGCAAGATTCATTCTATATTACCGAGGAAATATTACTACGTACCCATACATCTCCAGTACAAGCGAGAACAATGGAGAAGCATGAAGGAAGAGGACCGGTTAAAATAATCTGTCCTGGTAAGGTATACCGCCGAGATAATGATGATGCAACACATTCACATCAGTTCATGCAAATTGAAGGCTTAGTTGTTGATGAGAATATACGCATGAGTGACCTTAAAGGTACACTTGATACATTTGCTAAAAAAATGTTTGGTGAGGATCGCGAAATTCGTCTACGCCCAAGCTTTTTCCCATTCACAGAGCCTTCAGTAGAAATGGATATTTCTTGCTTTATGTGTGGTGGGCATGGTTGCAATGTATGTAAGAAAACAGGTTGGATAGAAATTCTAGGTGCTGGTATGGTACATCCTAATGTACTTGAAATGGCAGGGTTTGATTCTAAGAAATATACAGGATTTGCTTTCGGTATGGGCCCAGAGCGTATTGCAATGTTGAAATACGGAATTGATGATATTAGACATTTCTATACGAATGATTATCGATTCTTAAAACAATTTAATCGGGCATAAGGAGGGGGAATTTTCATGTTTGTTTCATATAAATGGTTACAGGATTATGTAGATTTAGCTGGTGTGACAGCAGAAGAACTAGCTGAAAAAATTACAAGAAGCGGTATAGAAGTTGAAGGTGTAGATCTACTTGGGGAAGGAATAAGTGGTATCGTTGTTGGACATGTACTTGAATGTGAACAACACCCAAATGCAGACAAGTTAAACAAATGTTTAGTAGATATAGGTGAAGGTGAACCTGTTCAAATTATTTGTGGTGCACCAAATGTTGCAAAGGGACAAAAGGTAGTTGTTGCAAAGGTTGGAGCGGTTCTACCTGGCAATTTTAAGATTAAAAAAGCGAAGCTACGTGGGGAAGAGTCTAATGGAATGATTTGTTCGCTACAGGAGCTTGGCATCGAGTCAAAACTTGTTTCAAAAGAATATTCAGAAGGGATATTCGTGTTCCCTCATGATGTAGTGCCAGGTGCAGATGCACTTGCACAGCTCAACCTAGATGATCAAGTACTTGAGCTTGGGTTAACGCCAAACCGTGCAGACTGCTTAAGTATGCTTGGAGTGGCATATGAGGTTGCAGCAATTCTAGGGAGAGATGTAAAACTACCTGAGCCAAAAGTAATAACAACGGGGGAAAAGGCTTCAGATTATATATCTGTTTCTATAGAAGCAAATGAAGACAATCCTTTATATGTCGCACGAGTTGTGAAGAATGTAAAAATTGGTCCATCACCATTATGGTTACAAACTCGTTTAATGGCTGCTGGTATTCGTCCACACAATAATGTTGTCGATATCACGAATTATATCTTATTAGAATATGGTCAACCGTTACATGCATTTGACTATGATCGTCTTGGCTCTAAAGAGATTTTAGTGAGACGTGCACGTGATGGGGAAAAGATTACAACTCTAGACGATGCAGAACGTAAGCTTACGTCTGACCATCTTGTCATAACAAATGGAATTGAGCCAGTTGCGTTAGCTGGTGTAATGGGTGGAGCAAATTCAGAAGTTAGAAATGACACTATAACTGTATTAATTGAGTCTGCTTATTTTACAGGAGGAACAATCCGCAAAGCATCAAAAGATCATGGACTACGTAGTGAAGCAAGTGCTCGTTATGAAAAAGGGATTGATTCAAAACGAACTCGTGAAGCGGCAGACCGTGCAGCAGCGCTTATGGCAGAACTAGCGGGTGGAGAAGTGTTAGATGGTGTTGTTGCAGTTGATACTCTTGAGAAAACCCCAGTGAAAGTTTCGATTACGCTTGAGAGAATAAATAAAGTGTTAGGTACTGAGATATCTAATGAAGAAGTTTCAGCGATTTTTACAAACCTAAAATTTTTATTCGATGTGGATAATGAAACATTCCATGTAGAGGTTCCTTCCCGTAGAGGCGATATTACAATTGAAGAAGACTTGATTGAGGAAGTTGCTAGACTTTATGGGTATGATACGCTACCTAAAACTCTACCTGTGGGTGAATCAATTCCTGGTAAACTATCTGATTATCAAGCTAAACGTCGTTTAGTTCGTAGGTATCTAGAAGGTGCAGGTCTCTATCAAAGTGTTACATACTCGTTAACAAGTGCTGAAAAAGTTAACCAGTATGCATTAGAGAAAAGAGAGCCTATTCGCTTAGCAATGCCAATGAGTGAAGAGCGTAGCTTACTTCGCTTAAGTATTATCCCACATTTATTAGAGGTTGTTGGGCATAACCTGGCACGACAAATTGAAAGTGTAGCTACCTATGAAATTGGATCTGTATTTTTATCACAAGCAAATAGTGAGTTACCAGAAGAAAAGGAACATTTAGCCGGTGCTCTTACAGGATCATGGTTAACACCAACTTGGCAGGGAGAGAAAAAGACAGTAGACTTCTATGTTCTGAAAGGTATTCTAGAAGGACTATTTGAAAAATTAGGTCTAGAAGAAAGAGTGTCTTACCTGCAAGCACGAGTAGAGGGTATGCATCCTGGGCGTACTGCAGCAATTTTATTAGATGACAAAGAGATTGGGTTTATTGGCCAACTCCATCCGAATGTACAAAAAGCTCAAGATTTAACCGACACTTTTATTTTTGAATTGTCATTGAAGGATGTACTAGAAGCAGAAGTAGAGGAAATTCACTATCAGCCAATTCCTCGTTATCCATCTATGAGCCGCGACATTGCACTTGTTGTTGACAAAGCTGTTGCTGCAGGAGATATGAAGAAGGTTATCATTGAAGCTGGTGGAAAACTATTACGTGATGTTACGATTTTTGACCTATATGAAGGAGAACGTATGGAACCTGGTAAAAAATCGGTTGCTTATTCAATCCGTTACTCTGATCCAGAACGTACTCTAACTGAAGAAGAAGTAACAAAAGCACATGAAAAAGTTTTACAAGCTGTTGCAGAAAAATTTGATGCAACATTACGAGCTTAATCTAGAAAAACAGGAGTGGGTTTGATACCCCTCCTGTTTTTTTGTTATTGTTATATGTTTGCTGTAGGTCTTTGAGGTCTTTGTGTTGGTTACGATAAAGTTTATAAGGTCAATATATAGTGTTAATTACTTTTAAGCAAACTTACATTCTAGCTATTTTCCTAGCTTTTTGGGTGTTAGCAAAGTGAAGCTTCGTATATTGTCGCAAAGCTTCTAACCCATGTTTTTTGATAAGCTCTGCAGCAGCTTTATCTACCTGTGAGCCTGCGCCTTTTTTTAGTTCTATGCCCACTTTTCGACTTAGCTTATCGAACTCTTTTATAAACGAGTATCTTGCAATAATGGAAGCTGCAGCGACAGACAAGTGTACTCCCTCCGCTTTTGTGCTAAAGAACACGTTATCACGAATGATTTCCTTTTGACCTGCAACGTGACGGAAATATACCGCTGGCTCAGCAAATTGGTCGATTAAAATGCCGTCTGGTGAAGCAGGTGCTATTTTTTTTAAGACGTGACCGATAGCTTGGTTATGTAAGAGTGCCTTCATTTTACCTTGAGTCATGCCTTTTTCTTGTAGTTCATTATATTTCTCGTTGTGTAGGACAAGTAGACTATAAGGAATGACATGAATGATTGATTCGGCAATCTCACAAATTTGCCTATCGTTTAGGTCTTTCGAATCTTTTACACCAAGTTCCTTTAATAATGCTAGATTTTCTCTTGATGCATAAGCTGCAACAACTGTCATTGGGCCAAAGTAATCACCTGTTCCAACTTCATCAGATCCAATTATTGACATTGACCCTATGTTTTTAGGCAAATGAGATGGCTGTTTCACAGTGTTAGGTGCTGTTTTACTAGAGCTAACTTGTGACGGGATAGATTCCCCCCATTTTTGTGCTTCTTGAGAAGCATTACCACCTTGGAATAATACCTTGCCGGATTTGTATGCTGTTACGGTACAAGCCGGGAGCTTTGCTACAAAGACTCCGCCTTGTGGAATTTTTTCTAGTAGATAATCTTTATAATGTACTTTCATTTTTTCAATTGTTTGTAGAGTGCTCTTCAAAACAGTATTAGACAAAATAACAACCCCTACTTCTACTTTATACATGATTTGATGTAATTCTTCTCTATCAATCATAACTGTTGTTGAGATTTCTTTCCATAATTATCGTGTTCATGGTATTATTATCTGTAGGATTGACTAGAATGGAGGCAAAATACTTGTCACAGTCACAAAAAACACGAACAACAGTAGATATTTACGGACAGCAATATTCTATTATAGGCTCTGAGAGCACAAGTCATATACGCCTTGTTGCCTCTATCGTTGATGATAAAATGAGGGAGATTAGCGGGAAAAACCCAACCCTTGATATAAATAAATTAGCAGTGTTAACAGCTGTAAATGTTGTTCATGAATACATAAAATTAAAGGAAGAAAATGAAGAACTCGTAAAACAGTTAGAGAAAGTATTAAATGAAAAGGATTGAGTGATATGTTCGATTTAATCTTAATTATTGTCCTTCTAATAGGATTTATAATTGGTTTAAAAAGAGGGTTTATATTGCAAATCGTTCATCTTACTGGCTTTATTGTAGCGTTTATCGTCGCATACCTATATCATGATGAACTTACCCCAAAGTTAATATTATGGATTCCATATCCAACCTTTGGGGAAGCAGAAACGATGAAATTTTTATTTGAAAGTACGAATTTAGAGACTGCCTATTATCGTGCGATTGCTTTTGCTATTCTCTTCTTTGCAACAAAGTTTCTTATGCAGATTATCGGGTCCATGCTTGATTTTTTAGCAAACTTACCAATCTTAAAGCAATTGAACGGGTGGGCTGGTGGCCTTCTCGGATTCGTTGAAGTATACTTACTTGTTTTTATCGTTTTATACATAGGAGCACTTGTACCAGTTGAGATCGTTCAAACACATATAAACGATTCTTACATGGCAAAAATGATTGTGCAGCATACCCCAATTTTTTCAGGGAAAATTAAAGACATGTGGATTTAATGAAATTGCAGTAAACTTCTCTAATTGTAGAGAAGTTTATTTTTGCTTAGTAGATAGAAAAAGGTAATGAGGTCTAGCAATTGATTTGAATTCTGAGATATGTTACTCTTTATGGCGATTTCTCGTCTATGAATGTAAAAAAAACACTAAAAGTATACTTTTTCGTAAAAAATATGTATCATTTTGTGTAGTAAAACGTATGGAAGTATAGGTAGGTGTATGAAATGACCCTTAATAAAAAGGATGTAATAAAACAATTAGAAACAATTGCTATATATATGGAGTTGAAGGGAGAAAATCCTTTTAAAATATCTGCTTTCCGTAAGGCAGCGACAGCACTTGAGAATGATGATCGGAGTTTATCAACCATAGATGATTTTACAACCCTGTCTGGAATAGGAAAAGGGACTGCTTCTGTTATTCAAGAATTTATTGAAACAGGAGGATCATCTGTTTTATATGAATTAAAACAAGAAGTTCCAGAAGGATTAATTCCGTTGCTTGACTTACCAGGGCTTGGTGGTAAAAAAATTGCAAAGCTCTATCAAGAACTAGGTATAGAAGATATGGAAATGCTCAAACAGGCATGTCTAAATGAAAAAATTCAAAGCCTTGCTGGATTTGGAAAGAAAACGGAAGAAAAAATTCTGGCTGCAATTGAGGAATATGGAAAAAGACCAGAACGTTTACCGGTTGCTCTAATGCTTTCACTTGCTGAAAAAATTGAAGAAGCATTGGTCACTATGGAAGGTATCATTACATTTTCCAGGGCAGGCAGTTTACGTAGAATGCGAGAGACGATAAAAGATCTAGATTTTATTATTGCTACTGAGGATCCTGAAAAAGTTCGCAATCAGCTTTTACAACTTGATGGTATATCGGGTGTAATAGCAAGTGGAGATACAAAGATATCTGTTCAAATTTCGTATCACTATGAAATATCAGTCGATTTTCGCCTTGTAAAACCACATGAATTCGCTACAACACTGCACCATTTTACCGGTAGTAAGGAGCATAATGTAAGAATGCGTCAGCTAGCGAAGGAACGAGGGGAAAAAATAAGTGAGTATGGGGTAGAAAATGTTGAAACCGGTGAAATAAAAACCTTCGAGAATGAGGAACAATTCTATCAATATTTTGGTCTAACATTTATTCCGCCTGAGCTTAGGGAAGATGGGACTGAGGTTGAGGAGTTTCAAAAGCCTATTGAGTATATTAAGCTTCAGGATATTAGAGGAGACCTTCATATGCACACCTCATGGAGTGATGGTGCTTATACATTAGAAGAGATGGTTGAAGCTTGTCGTAAAAAGGGCTATCAATACATGGCAATAACTGACCATTCTCAATATCTTCGTGTGGCCAATGGTCTCACGCCTGAGCGTTTACTTGAGCAGCATAAAGAAATTGCTAGGCTGAATGAAAAATACGATGATTTTACGATCTTTACTGGAGTTGAGATGGATATATTACCTGATGGGTCACTCGACTATGATGATGAGATTATTCGGAATGTAGATGTTGTAATTGCCTCCATACATTCAAGCTTTTCACAACCACGGGAAAAGATTATGCATCGTTTGAGAACAGCTTTAGAAAATTTACATGTGGATATCATTGCACACCCAACAGGGAGAATACTAGGACGTAGAAAAGGATATGACGTTGATGTCGATATGCTAATTGAATTAGCTAAGACAACCAACACAGCATTGGAATTAAATGCGAATTTGCATAGATTAGATCTCTCCTCTGAATACATTCGAAAAGCTCAAGACGCCGGTGTAAAACTTGTAATTAATACAGATGCACATAATCTTGAGATGCTAGAGGATATGATGTACGGAATATCAGCAGCTACAAAAGGCTGGATTAAAAAAGAAAGTGTTATTAACACATGGGAAAAAGACAAGCTATTTGCTTATTTAAAGCGCAATATGTACTAGCATATTTTTTTCAATAAAAAGGAATAAAATATTGAACTTAGTTTTATGTCTAGCGCAAGCAGCCTAGCCAGTTTTCACCTCGAATAAGCTTTTGCGATTATATTCAGCAAAGCTTTCGGAACAAGCATAGCTTGTTCCTGCGGAGATTACTCTCCTAGAAGCCTTCCTAAGTGCTTTAAGCAACTCGAGGTTGAAAACGAGTGGCAATCAAGTAAAAGTATGACTTTTTTGCCACAGAACATTTGCATGTCGGATTTGCACAGGACAAGGAAGGCTCCGGCAGCATAATCATCGCACGAGGAATATACATGGCATTTTCGAGGAAGTGCTGACGTCAACGTTCGCCACAGGACGTGTCGGATCATAGTTGACGTTTTTCTTCCAAGGCGCTTGCGCTTTTCATTGTAGCTAGAAGGGAGTTTCAGCATGCAACCACGAGTATTAAAGGTACTAGAGTTTGATAAGGTGAAGGAACAGTTAAAGCAACATGTTGCTTCATCCTTAGGACGTGAAAAGGTAGATAAAATGGTACCTTCAACAAATGTAGATGAAGTTGCTTTCCTGCAAGAACAAACAGATGAAGCAGCAAAGGTTTTACGTTTGAAGGGGAATGTTCCACTTGGTGGATTAACAGATATCAGGGCTTCTATTAAACGTGCTAGCATTGGTGGAGGCTTGAATACGATTGAATTACTAGATATAGCCGGTACAATTTATGCAGGACGTCAAATGAAAAAATTCATTGAGACGATGATCGAAGATGATATTGAGCTACCGATTTTGGGGGATCTAGTATCAAATATCACGCCTTTATTTGAATTAGAGCAAAAAATCAAGAATTGTATTGACGATCATGGAGTCGTAATGGATGGAGCAAGTGACAAACTACGTACGATACGTCAACAATTACGAAGTAGTGAAGCACGAATTAGAGAGAAGCTAGAACATATTATTCGTTCTTCATCAGCTCAAAAGACACTTTCTGATGCAATTATAACGATAAGAAATGATCGCTATGTGATCCCAGTCAAACAAGAATATCGTGGAACATATGGTGGAATCGTACATGATCAATCTTCCTCAGGTGCAACGTTGTTTATTGAACCACAATCTGTCGTCGAATTAAACAATGTATTGCAAGAGGCGAGAGTTAGAGAAAAGCAAGAGATAGACCGTATCCTACTTGAGCTTTCAAATGAGGTAGCAGTTGAAGCTGATAGCCTTCGTCAAAATGTTGATACTCTTGGAGAGCTCGATTTCCTTTTTACTAAGGCTAGCTATAGTCAAAGGATTAAGGGGACGAAACCAAAAATTAACGGGAACGGCTATGTGTTGATCAAAAGAGGGAGACATCCGTTAATCAATCCATCTGAGGTTGTTCCCAACGATATCGAATTAGGTAAGGAATATACGTCAATTGTTATCACAGGTCCAAATACAGGGGGGAAAACTGTAACGTTAAAAACCATTGGCTTACTCACCATTATGGCGCAAGCAGGATTGCAGATTCCAGCACAGGATGGCTCTGAGATTGCAGTCTTTGGATCGGTATATGCTGATATTGGGGATGAACAATCTATTGAACAAAGTTTGAGTACGTTTTCTTCGCATATGGTTAATATTGTGGACATCTTACGTAAAGTAGATGAAAATAGCTTAGTGCTTTTTGATGAACTTGGTGCGGGAACTGACCCACAAGAAGGTGCTGCACTAGCTATTTCAATCCTTGATGAAGTATATGGTAGAGGAGCAAGAGTTATCGCAACAACTCATTATCCTGAATTGAAGGCTTACGGGTATAACCGTGAAGGAGTTATTAACGCAAGTGTTGAATTTGATATAGAGACACTTAGTCCAACCTATAAACTCCTAATAGGAGTGCCTGGACGTAGTAATGCCTTTGAGATTTCAAAGCGACTTGGCCTTTCAGACCATATTATCGATGTTGCAAAAAACCATGTAAGCTCTGAAACAAACACGGTTGAGAATATGATTGCCTCATTAGAAAAAAGTAAGAAAGAGGCAGATGAAGAGCTATCCGAGGCTGAGACAATTCGTAAAGAAGCGGAAAAACTCCATCAGTCACTACAACAACAAATTATCGAATTTAATGAACAGCGTGATAAGCTATTTGAAAAGGCAGAACAAAAAGCTGCAGAAACTATTAAAAAGGCAAGTATAGAAGCAGATGAAATTATTAGTGAATTACGTAAAATGAAATTTGAACAACATTCCATCGTGAAGGAGCATCAATTAATTGATGCAAAAAAACGTTTGGAAAATGCAGTTCCTGAGCTTTCGAAGAGTAACAATAAGAAAGTGACCGAGAAGACGAAGCAGAAGCTTGCTCCAGGAGATGAGGTTAAAGTTCTTAGTCTGGATCAGAAGGGGCATTTAGTTGAAAAGGTTGGAAATAAGGAATGGCAGGTTCAAATTGGGATTATGAAAATGAAGGTTAAGGAAACAGACCTTGAATATGTTAGTAGACCGAAACCAATTGAAACTAGACCTCTAGCCACAGTTAGAGGCAAAGATTATCATGTGAGCCTTGAACTTGATTTACGTGGAGAACGTTTTGAAAATGCATTGTCGAGAGTTGAAAAATATATTGATGATGCATTATTAGCAGGATATCCTAGAGTTTCCATTATCCACGGAAAAGGAACAGGTGCATTACGTCAGGGAGTTCAAGAATATTTGAAAAATCACCGCTCTGTTAAATCAACGAGATTTGGGGAAGCCGGAGAAGGTGGCACAGGCGTAACAGTTGTAGAACTTAAATAAGAAGGGTTACCTTTAATAGACGTAGAGCTCTATACAGGGAGAGATTATGATGGAACAATTCTGGGATAATGAATATATTCTTACAGCCGCAAATTATAGTGTCGTAATCCTATGTATGGTTGTATTTATGGCTGTTTTTGAATTAGTAACTAAGTATAAAAACTGGGAAGAAATTCAAAAAGGAAACTTGTCAGTAGCCATGGCAACTGGTGGGAAACTGTTTGGGATAGCTAATATTTTCCGATTTTCAATTCAAAACCATGACTCCTTGTTAGTCATGATTGGCTGGGGAGTTTTCGGATTTATATTACTCCTCATTGGATATTTTATTTTTGAATTTTTAACTCCTAAATTTAATATTGATGTGGAAATCGAAAATGATAATCGTGCTGTTGGATTAATCTCGTTAATCATCTCAGTAGGACTGTCTTATGTAATTGGAGCTGGAATAAAATAAGGTGGGTTTATAGATGGAAAGGTTAGCAAAGATTCTAATTGGTGTAAGCGGAGCATTTATACTACTAGGAATCATTTATTTAGTGTTTTTTACCTAGAAAAAGGAACAGGTCGACTAAGGAGGAAAATCTCTTTGTCGGCTTTTTTTTCTAGAAATTATTATTATTTCAAAGTGAGTTATCTCTTAGGATGTTAATAGAAAACACGACTTTAGTCGTATCTTAATATGCGGGTAGTATTTACTTATACAATGATTAATCTAATTGTCACCGAATATTCATTATACTATAATGAGTGTAAATGGTTAGAAAATTCAAACTGATTTTAAGAAAGTACGGAAGCACTTTCCTACCTGTATAAGGTAACTTCGGTTTTGCCAGATGGACTTAACTACATATAAATGCCTTCTCTCGGGTCCCAAAAAGGTGCGAAAACTCGAAGTTTTCTTTATAAAATACAAAAATATAAAAGGAGGGTTATATTATGGAAGTAGTAAGACCATGGTTAGACAATTATCCAGAGGAAATCCCGCATCATATCGAATATGACAACATCCCCATCCAGACTTACTTAAAGAACACAGCACAAGAATTTCCTCAAAAGATTGCCATTCACTTTCAAGGGAAAGAGTTAACTTTCTCAGAGGTTTATGAGGAATCTCTAAAACTTGGAAACTATTTAGTTCAACTTGGATTAACAAAGGGCGACCGTGTTGCGATTATGCTACCAAACTGTCCTCAGGGAGTTATCGCGTATTACGGAGTTCTTTTTGCAGGCGGAATTGTTGTTCAAACAAACCCACTGTATACTGAAAGAGAGCTTGAATATCATTTACAGGATTCAGGTTCGAAACTGATTATTACTTTAGATATCCTGTTTCCTCGTGTATCAAAAGTGAAAGCGTTAACAATGCTTGAGCATATAATAGTGACTGAAATTAAAGATTACTTACCATTTCCGAAAAACTTAATTTATCCGTTTATCCAGAAGAAACAATACGGTATCGTTGTAAAGATTGAACACGAAGGAGCAAACCATTTATTAAGAGAGATTATCAATACTTCTGTAGCAAGAGAGATTGAAGTTGAAATTGATCCTGCTGAAGACCTGGCTTTATTGCAATATACCGGCGGTACAACTGGATTTCCTAAAGGGGTAATGTTAACACATCGGAATTTAGTTGCAAACACACTTATGTGTTCAAAATGGATGTATAAGTGTAAAAAAGGAGAAGAAGTAGTTCTAGCAATCCTCCCATTTTTCCATGTCTATGGCATGACAACAGTTATGAATCTATCGATTATGATGGCTGCCAAAATGATTCTTTTACCTAAGTTTGATGCTGGAGATACACTTAAGACCATTCATAAATTAAAACCTACGCTGTTCCCTGGGGCCCCAACTATGTATATAGGTTTATTAAATCATCCTGATTTGAAGAAGTATAACCTTTCATCAATTGATTCTTGTATAAGTGGTTCGGCTGCATTACCCATTGAGGTTCAAGAGCAATTTGAAAAAATTACTGGTGGTAAACTGGTTGAAGGTTATGGCTTATCAGAAGCTTCACCTGTCACACATGCAAATTTACTATGGGGACATCGAGTAAATGGAAGTATTGGAATGCCTTGGCCAGATACGGATGCTGTAGTATTATCATTGGAAACAGGTGAACCAGTCGAAATAGGAGAAATTGGTGAAATAGCCATAAAAGGTCCACAGATTATGAAGGGATACTGGAATAAACCAGAAGAGACAGAAGCTACATTGCGTGATGGGTGGCTTTTAACAGGAGATCTAGGGTATATGGATGAGAACGGTTATTTCTATGTTGTTGATCGTAAAAAGGATATGATTATTGCAGGTGGTTTTAATATCTATCCAAGGGAAGTTGAAGAAGTACTATTTGAACATGAAAAGGTTCAAGAAGCTGTAGTCGCTGGAATCCCTGATCCATATCGTGGAGAAACTGTTAAAGCATATGTTGTTTTAAAAGAAGGACAACAATGTACTGAGGAAGAATTAGATAAGCATTGTCGTAAGCATTTAGCATCTTATAAAGTTCCAAGAGTATATGAATTCAAAACAGAATTACCTAAAACAATTGTTGGAAAAGTATTACGTCGTGTATTAGTTGAGGAAGAAAAAGAGAAACTAAGTAAAATTAACTAAGTAGTTGTACATCCGCTCTATGAACATCATTTGTAATGACATTTGTGAGGAGCCATGATGTGAGCTTATGGCTCTTATACTTTAGTAATGAACTGTATTGTTATATTATAGCGTGCATTTTCGTTTCATTTTGCGCTAAATCTCTTGACAGTTGTTCCTAAATTTCTTATTATTGAAATATGAATGACTATTCATTCATTTTCTGAAAGGAAGTAGGATTACTTGAAAAATAATAAACCTAAATACATGCAAATTATAGACGCAGCTGTTGTTATCATTGCGCAAAATGGATATCATCAAGCTCAAGTTTCCAAAATAGCGAAGCAGGCAGGGGTAGCGGATGGTACAATCTATCTTTACTTTAAAAATAAAGAAGATATCCTAGTTTCGCTGTTTCAAGAAAAAATGGGTACCTTTATTGAAAAAATTGAAGAAGAAATAGCAGGAAAACCGAGCGCTGCGGAGAAGTTATTAACGTTAATTGAAAAACATTTTGAACTTTTAGCTGCTGACCATCATCTAGCTATTGTAACTCAGCTAGAACTAAGGCAATCAAACCTAGAACTTAGGATACGAATCAATGAGGTTCTTAAAGGGTACTTAAAATTGATTGAGAGTATTATTCATACTGGTAAGGAAACTGGGGAATTTCGACAAGACCTCGATGTTCGATTAGCAAGACAGATGATATTTGGTTCAATTGATGAGACAGCTACTACATGGGTAATGAATGATCAAAAGTATGATTTAGCAGCATTAGCTAAATCAGTCCATACCCTTTTAGTAAAGGGTTGTGGTACAGCACACCTCTAATTATTAGAGGTGTGTATACATAAAATTAGAGTGGGAGGGAAGAAGATGAATTTTTTACAAGTAAAGGTTGATGATCTGATTGCTACAATTTCGATTAACCGACCTCCAGCAAATGCATTATCGTCTGCTGTTTTGAAAGAGCTTTCAAGTGTTCTGGATGACTTAGAAACAAATGAATTAGTAAGAGTGATTGTCATTCACGGTGAAGGACGCTTTTTCTCAGCAGGAGCTGATATTAAGGAATTTACAACAATTACTTCCGGGGAACTATTTTCTGAGCTAGCTAGACAAGGTCAGAACCTATTTGAAAGAATTGAACGCTTCTCTAAACCAATTATCGCAAGCATCCACGGTGCTGCATTAGGTGGAGGATTAGAGCTTGCAATGGGCTGTCATTTTCGACTTGTAAGTGAAAATGCAAAGCTTGGGTTACCTGAACTTCAACTCGGATTAATTCCTGGATTTGCTGGTACTGCTCGCTTACCACGTTATGTTGGAGTTGCAAGGGCTGCTCAAATGCTATGGACAAGTGATCCTATAACAGGTGTGGAGGCTGTTCAATATGGGTTAGCAAATCTTGCCTTTCCAGAGGAATTACTTCTTGAGGAAACGTATAGAATTGCTAAGAAAATTGCTCAAAAAAGCCCGGTTTCAATTAAGGCTACAATTGAGCTGTTGAATTCGACAAAGACAGAACAATATGAAGCAACTGTTAAACGAGAAGCTGTATTGTTTGGAGAAGTATTTACTTCAGAGGATGGCCAAGAAGGAATTTCGGCTTTTATAGAAAAACGTCAGCCTAGCTTCAAAGGTAAATGATATAAAACTATATTTCTATTGATGGAATATCTATAAATTAGTAGGAAAATAGTGATATAAACAGTATGATCAGATAATGTTTGAAACCTATAGGAGGGGAAACCATGAACATCTATGTTATTTTAAAAAGAACATTTGATACAGAGGAAAAAATCGTTGTAAGCAATGGTCAAATCAGTGAAGATGGTGCTGAATTTATTATTAACCCTTACGATGAGTATGCGGTAGAAGAAGCAATTCAACTTCGCGATGCAAATGGTGGAGAAGTTACTGTTGTAACTGTTGCTGGTACAGATGAGGCTGAAAAAGAGCTAAGAACTGCTTTAGCAATGGGAGCAGATAAAGCAGTATTAATAAATACTGAAGATGAACTTGAAAATGGAGATCAATTTTCAACTGCAAAAATTTTAGCAGAATACTTAAAAGATAAAGAAGTAGATTTAATTTTAGGTGGTAATGTGGCAATCGACGGTGGTTCAGGACAAGTTGGTCCACGTGTTGCTGAATTGTTAAACATTCCTTATGTAACCACTATTACAAAACTTGAAGTGAATGGTACGAATGTAACTGTTGTACGTGATGTGGAAGGTGATTCAGAGGTAATTGAAACTTCACTACCATTACTTGTAACATGCCAACAAGGTCTAAATGAACCTCGTTATCCATCACTTCCAGGTATCATGAAAGCAAAGAAAAAGCCACTAGATGAGCTTGAGCTAGATGACCTAGATTTAGAAGAAGAAGATGTAGAAGCAAAAACAAAAACAATTGAAATCTATCTTCCACCACAAAAAGCCGCTGGAAGAATTCTAGAAGGTGACTTAGTTGAACAAGTAAAAGAGCTTGTATCACTACTTCATTCTGAAGCAAAAGTTGTTTAGTACAACACCAAGGCGCGTTTGATTTGAGCTGTTTTATTGAAATTTACTCAACTAATCTGGGGGGTTATCCATAATGTCAAGAAAAGTAGTAGTATTAGGAGAAGTTCGTGATAATGCATTACGTAATGTATCATATGAAGCAATTGCTGCAGGGAAAACGGTGGCTGAAGGTGGAGAAGTCGTTGCTGTGTTAGTTGGTGAATCTGTAGCTTCACTAGCAAATGAATTAATTTATTATGGTGCAGATCGCGTTGTTACTGTTGAAGATTCAAAATTAGGTTCATATACACCTGATGGTTATTCTCAGGCTTTGTTGGCTGTAATTGAAGCAGAATCACCAGAAGGAGTAATTTTTGGTCATACAGCGTTAGGTAAAGATCTTTCACCTAAAATTGCTGCTAAACTAAATTCTGGACTTATTTCAGACGTTACTGCAATCGAAAGTGCTGGCGGAAACATCGTATTTACAAGACCTATTTACTCTGGTAAGGCATTTGAAAAGAAAATTGTAACTGATGGTATTATCTTTGCGACAGTTCGTCCGAACAATATTGCACCTCTTGCAAAGGATGAATCTCGTAATGGTGAGGTTTCATCTATATCAGTTGAAATTAAAGACCTACGTACAATTGTAAAAGAAGTTGTTCGTAAAGCAACAGAAGGTGTAGACCTTTCTGAAGCAAAGGTAGTTGTTGCAGGTGGTCGTGGGGTGAAGAGCGCAGATGGCTTTGATCCTTTAAAAGAGTTAGCAAATGTTCTTGGAGGAGCAGTAGGAGCTTCTCGTGGTGCATGTGATGCTGATTACTGTGATTACTCACTACAAATCGGTCAAACGGGTAAGGTTGTAACTCCAGATTTATACATTGCATGTGGAATCTCTGGTGCAATCCAGCACTTAGCAGGGATGTCAAACTCTAAAGTTATTGTTGCAATCAACAAGGATCCAGAAGCAAATATCTTCAAGGTAGCTGATTACGGAATTGTTGGAGATTTATTTGAAGTAGTTCCAATGCTTACTGAAGAGTTTAAAAAGCTACAAGTAAATGCATAAAGAAAAAGCGAGCCTACCGCTCGCTTTTTTATTAACATATTAGGTTTTCTAACATACATATGTAGACAGAAACATGGGAAAGATGACATATGAAGCAAAACATTCGTAAAAACAATATTGAGATGATATACTCTTGTTAGAATTTTAAAGTTGTCATAAATAGGAGGGTTTTTAAAATGGCTATAACAAACGTTACAGACCAAAATTTTAACACAGAAACTAGCGAAGGATTAGTATTAGCAGATTTTTGGGCACCATGGTGTGGACCATGTAAAATGATTGCTCCAGTTCTTGAAGAATTAGATTCTGAAATTGGAGACAAAGTAAAAATCGTAAAATTAGATGTAGATGATAACCAAGAAACAGCTGCAAAATTTGGTGTTATGAGTATCCCAACATTACTTATCTTCAAAGATGGGGAAGTTGTAGATAAAGTTGTAGGTTACCAACCTAAAGAAGCACTTGCTGATAGACTTTCAAATCATTTCTAATCTAAAGGTCTTAAAACAGTCTAGATTCTAGGCTGTTTTTTCTATTTCTTCCTCATGTTAATTTTACCCTCAGGTTAACCTTCCTAATTTTTCAGGTACCTTCTCTCGAAAAACATGTTAAAATAAAGGATACGGCTAGAAAAACTTTGGCCCAATTACTGGGGAGATTAGACTGGACAGATTATAAGAGAAATTTTTAAATCAAAACTATAAGCCTACATTACCTTTTTTATAGATGGAGTGGTTAGTATGCACGATCACCTCAAAGAAAAATTAGCGATATTGCCAGACCAGCCGGGTTGCTATCTCATGAAGGACCGTCAAGGGACGGTTATTTATATTGGAAAGGCAAAAATCCTTAAAAACCGTGTTCGGTCATATTTTACAGGATCACATGATGGGAAAACATTGAGGCTCGTCAATGAAATCGTTGATTTTGAATATATCGTAACATCTTCAAATATAGAAGCTCTACTTCTAGAAATAAATCTCATAAAAAAACATGATCCAAAATATAATATCATGCTTAAGGATGATAAGACTTACCCATTTATTAAAATTACGGCTGAAAAACACCCGCGGCTGATTATTACTCGTAATGTTAAGAAAGATAAGGGCAAGTATTTTGGACCATATCCGAATGTACAAGCTGCCAATGAGACAAAGCGGTTATTGGATCGTATCTATCCATTACGAAAGTGTTCTACTTTGCCAGATAAAGTATGTCTTTATTATCACATCGGGCAATGTCTAGCACCTTGTATCAATGACGTTTCCGATGAAACGAATAAAAAAATGGTAGATGATATTATTCGCTTTTTAAATGGCGGCTACAAAGAAATAAAAACTGAGTTAACTGATAAAATGCTCAAAGCTTCCGAGGAGCTGGATTTTGAAAGAGCTAAGGAATATCGTGATCAAATTGCACATATTGAAACAACCATGGAAAAGCAAAAGATGACAATGACAGATTTCGTTGACCGAGACGTGTTTGGTTTTTCATACGATAAAGGCTGGATGTGTGTGCAAGTATTTTTCATCCGGCAAGGTAAATTGATTGAACGTGATGTCTCATTATTTCCTTTTTACAACGAGCCAGAAGAGGACTTTCTTACATTTCTAGGTCAGTTTTATTCAAAGAACAACCATTTTAAACCTAAGGAAGTTTTACTCCCTGCAACTATTGATAAAACAGTAGTAGAGCAATTATTAGAAGTAACTGTTTTACAGCCAAGCAAAGGGAAGAAAAAAGAATTAGTTGAACTTGCTAAGAAGAACGCGAAAATTGCGCTTAATGAAAAATTCTCGCTTATTGAACGTGACGAAGAACGTACAATAAAAGCGATAGAAAACCTAGGTCATAAATTAGGAATATACACTCCACATCGTATTGAGGCATTTGATAATTCAAATATTCAAGGTACTGACCCTGTTTCTGCTATGGTTGTATTCACCGATGGAAAGCCTGATAAAAAAGAGTATCGTAAATATAAGATTAAGTCTGTCCAAGGTCCTGATGACTATGAATCAATGAGAGAAGTAGTCCGAAGGAGATATGGAAGAGCTCTTAAAGAGAACCTTCCACTTCCTGATCTAATTATCATTGATGGAGGGAAAGGACATCTTGCTGCTGTCAGGGATATCTTAGAGAATGAGCTTGGGCTTGAGATTCCGCTAGCGGGATTAGCAAAGGATGAAAAACACAGAACCTCCGAATTACTAATCGGTGACCCTCCAGCAACTGTAGAGTTGCCTAGAAACAGCCAGGAGTTTTATCTACTTCAACGTATTCAAGATGAAGTCCATCGTTTTGCTATTACTTTCCATCGTCAGGTACGAGGGAAGAGTGCATTCCAATCAGTACTTGATGATATACCAGGTGTTGGAGAAAAACGCAAAAAGGCGCTATTAAAGCATTTCGGTTCAATCAAGAAGATGAGAGAAGCGACAATCGAAGAAATTCAAGAGGCCAATATACCTCGACCAACAGCTGAAGCAATCTTAAAAAAATTACAGGAAAAGTGATTGCTATTTTAAATTTGGTCTGATATAATTTCTACTAATATAATATTACACTTCATTACGTTGAAGTGATGATAGAGGTGCGAGCTTTAAGAGTATGCAATACGAGGGGGATGAGCCCTAAAGACTATTGCAGAAAGGAAAGATCGCCGAAGTGAGAAAAGTCTCATAGCTTTTTTCGCTGGTCCTATATTTAAGAGATATAGGATTGTCAAGATTACTAATCTTGGAGAGCTATCTCACGATGTGACACGTTATTTTGTGCGTAAATCACAGCAATGAGAATTCTCTCATTGCTGTTTTTTTATGTCTAAGCTAAGACAGCAAGATAAAATATCATTTCTGAATAGGCTCTTTCTATAAGTAGTAAGGTGTTACGTTTTTATCCAATCAAAGGAAGAAGGTTACAAAAATGGGGATTATAGTCCAAAAATTTGGCGGGACCTCTGTAGGTTCACCTGAAAGAATTAAGAATGTAGCGAATCGAGTAATTCAAGAAGTAAGTGCTGGTAACCAGGTAGTTGTTGTCGTGTCAGCAATGGGTAAAACAACAGACCACCTCGTAACTTTAGCTGCTGAAATTACAAGCAAACCGAGTAAACGTGAAATGGACATGTTATTAAGTACTGGTGAACAAATATCGATTGCATTGTTATCAATGGCCATTCAAGAAAGAGGCTTTGAGTCAGTATCATATACAGGCTGGCAAGCTGGTATTGAGACTGAAGCTATACATAGCAATGCACGCATTGAAAATATACAAGTGTCAAAGGTAAGTCAAAGTTTGAGTGAAGGAAAAATTGTAGTTGTAGCAGGCTTCCAGGGAATAAGTAGTTCCGGAGATATTACAACCTTAGGACGTGGAGGCTCTGATACCACCGCAGTTGCACTAGCCGCTGCGCTTAAAGCAGACAAGTGCGATATTTATACAGATGTAACAGGTGTTTTTACGACCGACCCTCGTTACGTGCCTACTGCTCGAAAGTTGCAAGCCATTTCCTATGATGAAATGCTTGAGCTAGCTAACCTAGGTGCAGGGGTTTTACATCCCCGTGCAGTAGAATTTGCGAAAAATTTTGAGATGCCACTTGAAGTACGTTCAAGTCTAGAATTAGAAAATGGTACGATAATTGAGGAGGAAGTTTCAGTGGAGAAGAACCTAGTTGTAAGAGGAATTGCATTTGAAGATCAAATCACAAGAGTAACTGTTTGCGGCTTACCAAATGAATTACACACTTTGTCTACCATTTTTGGAACACTTGCAAAAAATGGAGTAAATGTGGATATAATTATCCAAAGCACAACGAATCAAAATCAAACAAACATCTCTTTTTCAGTAAAAACACCTGATTTACATGATGCGATAGCTGTTCTTGAGAATAACCGCGAAGCATTATCTTTCGAAGAGATTCAACATGAAACAGGCTTAGCGAAAGTATCGATTGTGGGATCTGGAATGGTTTCAAATCCTGGGGTAGCAGCAGACATGTTCCAGGTGCTTGCACAAGAAAATATCCAAGTGAAGATGGTAAGTACTTCTGAAATCAAAGTATCTACCGTAGTTGAGCAGGAAAACATGGTAAAAGCTGTAGAGGCACTTCATGAAGCATTTAACCTTTCTGCTGTTGAAGAAGAAAAAGTAAAGGTAAGATCATAAGAAAAAGATAATAAAAAGAGACTGTCTAAAAAGTCCGTTAGTGGGTAAAATTTGCCGAAGTTAAAAACCCAAGAATTGTTGGTATAACAACATTCCTGGGTTTTATTTTTATAAGATTTAGGTTAGGAAAATACTTTTCGGACAGCTCCTTTCTACTCTTCCATAATATCTTTTCGGTCCCATTTAACTGTAAAGATAACCTTTTGAGCTCTTTTCTTTTGTTGTTCGAAGCTTTCTGTAAGTTGATTTCGTTGTTGTTGAATTTGTTGAGCCAAGAAACCTGATTCAAGTTGAAATGTGCAGATATCTTTATGTTTGAATCGAGTAGAAATCATTTCACCAGACAAATGAAATTCCATTGAGTGTTTGTCTGAACTCGCCACTGTCAGGTCACCCCAGCCAGCCTCTTGGAAAAATAATATAATTTCCTCAATGGTAGGTAAGGGGAATTTTCTTGCAAGATGTTTGCCGCCCCAATAAAGTAACTGTGGTGTTTCTTTACCAAGTATTTCAGGTATTAATATTTCTCGAATAAGTTCATATCCAAAAACAGAAACTGTTTGTTCACTTGGAGTGTTTTTTTGCTCGTTGATGTTTACGTTTTTCACGCCATTCCCCTCTTTATCCATTCTTTATCCAGTAATTACGGACAGTAAGCCTCCACCAACGCTTAGTGTGATTAACAGTTACCACATCAATATTTCGATCGTAAAGCAATTAGGACAGGTTTACCCAATAATGCACTGTAGGTTCCATGCAAACGATTTTGTATCAACTGAAAGCGAAAGTTGAGGACAACCGCACGTAAAACAAGTGGTTGTATTAACAATCAATGGGGGATGATTAAACCCACTGAATGAAGTTTCACTTTATTATATAACATGTAAGGGAAAGAAACACATGTAATATTTTGTTTCTTTTTGTCATATGGAATGGCTTTTATACGTGTGAAATAGTTCATAAAACATGTCCAAATATTATTTTTTAAATGAACATTTTGTGTACGTGTTTCCTTGACGCTCTTGCTTTATGGGAGTAAAATGAATTTGTTACATTATACTGATAAAAGAAAACGATAATGTGTATAATTGATTTTTGCCTAAGTCAATTGATACTTTTTGTAGATTCATGCAAAGGTTTTCATTTTATCAGTCTCTATATCGTCCTTTTACAATTGAAAATCGGGGATGAAAGACTTCAAAAAAATGCACCTTATAGGTGCGGTTATTACTAAGGGGGGTAAAGTATGGCAGGTAATCGTGAATTTTTTAACCGCAGGCTTCATTCGCTATTAGGTGTAATTCCAGTTTCAGTATTCTTAATTCAGCACTTAGTAGTAAATAGTTTTGCAACGAGAGGGGAAGAAGCATTTAACGAGGCAGCACACTTTATGGAGATGCTTCCATTCCGTTATTTCCTTGAAATTTTTGTTATTTTTCTACCATTAGTATTTCATGCTATTTACGGACTTTATATTGCTTTTACCGCGAAAAATAATGTAAGTAATCATAAGCATTTCCGTAACTGGATGTTTTTATTACAACGTGTTACAGGTATTATTACATTAATTTTTGTAACATGGCATGTGTGGGAAACTCGTATCGCTGCAGCATTTGGTGCAGAGGTTAACTTCCAAATGATGGAGAACATCTTAAGTTCACCAGCAATGCTAGTTTTCTATTTAGTTGGTGTTATTTCAACTATCTTCCACTTTGCTAATGGATTATGGTCATTTGGAGTAAGCTGGGGTCTTACAATAACTCCTCGTTCTCAACAAATCTCAACATATGTAACAATGGGAATTTTCGTTGTAGTATCAATCATTGGAGTTCGTGCAATTCTAGCATTTGTATAAAATCTGTAAATGTAAAAATCTGACCGTTCAATCGAAAGTTTACTAAACTTGAACGATCTCTTTAATGGGGAGTGAGTTATTTTGAGTAAAGGAAAAATTATCGTAGTCGGCGGTGGATTAGCTGGATTAATGGCTACCATCAAAGCTGCTGAAGAAGGCACACAAGTTGATTTATTTTCACTCGTACCTGTTAAACGTTCTCACTCTGTTTGTGCACAAGGTGGAATTAATGGTGCGGTAAATACAAAAGGTGAAGGGGATTCTCCGTGGATCCACTTTGATGATACAGTTTATGGTGGAGACTTCTTAGCTAACCAAAAGCCAGTAAAGGCAATGTGTGAAGCTGCTCCTGGAATTATTCATTTAATGGACCGTATGGGTGTAATGTTTAACCGTACCCCAGAAGGTTTATTAGATTTCCGTCGTTTCGGAGGAACACAGCACCATCGGACGGCTTTTGCAGGTGCAACTACTGGTCAGCAATTACTTTATGCATTAGATGAGCAAGTTCGCCGTCATGAAGTTTCTGGTCTTGTAACGAAATACGAAGGCTGGGAGTTCCTAGGTGTTATTCTTGATGATGAAGGAATTTGTCGTGGGGTTGTGGCTCAAGACTTATATACAATGGAAATCAAATCATTCCCGGCAGATGCTGTTATTATGGCAACTGGTGGTCCAGGGATAATCTTTGGTAAGACTACTAACTCAATTATTAATACTGGTTCTGCTGCTTCTATTGTGTACCAACAAGGTGCATATTATGCAAACGGTGAGTTCATTCAAATTCACCCAACAGCAATTCCTGGTGATGATAAACTTCGCTTAATGAGTGAATCTGCTCGTGGTGAGGGTGGACGTGTATGGACATACAAAGATGGTAAGCCTTGGTATTTCCTTGAGGAAAAATATCCTGCATATGGAAACTTAGTACCACGTGATATTGCAACACGTGAAATCTTTAGTGTATGTGTTGATATGAAGCTTGGTATCAATGGCGAAAACATGGTTTACTTAGACCTTTCTCATAAAGATCCGAAAGAGCTTGATATTAAACTTGGTGGTATCATTGAAATCTATGAGAAATTCATGGGGGATGATCCACGAAAAGTTCCAATGAAAATATTCCCTGCAGTTCATTATTCAATGGGTGGACTTTGGGTAGACGATGATCAAATGACTAACATTCCTGGTTTATTTGCTGCTGGTGAATGTGATTATTCACAGCACGGTGCAAACCGACTAGGAGCAAACTCATTACTATCTGCAATTTATGGTGGTATGGTAGCTGGTCCGAATGCTGTTAAGTATATAAGTGGACTTAAGAAAGGAACAGATTCTATTTCTTCAAGTGTTTTTGATAGCCATGTGAAACAAGAACAAGAGAAATGGGACAGCATCATGTCATTAGATGGGACTGAAAACGCATATGTTCTTCACAAAGAGCTTGGTGAATGGATGACTGATAACGTAACAGTTGTTCGATACAATGACAAGCTATTAAAAACTGATGAAAAAATACAAGAGTTACTGGAGCGTTTTCAAAATATTAATATTAATGATACTGCTAAATGGAGTAACCAAGGTGCTACATTTACTCGCCAGTTACAAAATATGTTGCAACTTGCACGTGTAATTACAATCGGTGCTTATAACCGTAATGAGAGCCGCGGTGCGCATTACAAGCCTGAGTTCCCTGATCGTAATGACGAAGACTTCTTAAAAACAACAATGGCTAAATTTACTGGAAGCAATTCAGCACCAGCATTCCATTATGAAGAAGTTGATACATCACTAATCGCACCACGTAAACGTGACTATACAAAGAAAAAGGAGGAAAATTAAGATGAGTGAAAAAACAGTTGAATTTCATGTAACTCGTCAAGAGACTCCCGATTCTTCACCGTATGTATTAAAATTTAGAGTACCATATCGTGCGAACATGAACGTAATTTCAGCACTAATGGAATTCCGTCGTAATCCAGTTGATATTAATGGAAATAAAGTTGCACCAATTTCTTGGGATATGAACTGTCTTGAAGAAGTGTGCGGTGCTTGCTCTATGATCATTAATGGTAAACCACGTCAATCATGTTCAGCTCTTGTTGACCAACTTGAGCAACCAATTAAGCTTGAACCAATGAGAACATTCCCTGTCGTTCGTGACCTTCAGGTTGACCGTAAGAGAATGTTTGATTCCTTGAAAAAGGTAAAAGCATGGATCCCAATTGATGGTACGTATGATCTTGGTCCTGGACCACGTATGCCTGAAAAGAAACGTCAATGGGCGTACGAATTATCAAAATGTATGACTTGTGGTGTATGCTTAGAGGCATGTCCGAATGTAAACAGCAAGTCTGACTTCATTGGACCTGCTCCATTATCACAAGTTCGTTTATTCAATGCTCATCCAACAGGTGAAATGAATAAATCAGAACGCCTTGAAGCAATTATGGGAGATGGCGGACTTGCTAACTGCGGTAACTCACAAAACTGTGTTCAGTCTTGTCCAAAAGGTATTCCATTAACAACTTCAATCGCTGCCCTTAACCGAGATGCTACAATTCAAGCATTCAGAAATTTCTTTGGTAGTGACCAAGTGTAACTTAGAGTTAAACACTCCTTCATGTTTATGGAGGAGTGTTTTTTGCTATATAGAATGAGTGTATATAAAAGTCGGTTAATCTATTTGGTTGATATATACATAAGCAAGTAATAAGAATTGGAAATATGGAACCACTTCACTAAAACATGAATAATCTTAAGTTAGGAGCTATTGGAATGAAGCATATATCATACATCAACGATATGGAAGCATGGAAGGATTCATTTGAATTTTACCATTCAATCAAAGTTCGCTTTTCGGAAACGGATATGTTTGGACATTTAAACAATACAGTTCCTTTTGCCTATTTTGAAGAAGCGAGAATTGAATTTTTTAATCATCTTGGTTTCATGCAAAAGTGGACAGAAAAATCAAGTTCAACAATACCAGTTGTTGCTAATCAACAATGTGATTATTTAAAACAAGTCTATTTTAGTGAACAGCTGAAGATATATGTGAAAATTAATCAGGTTGGGAATTCTTCAATGGATATTCACTATATGGCAAGTGCACAAGATGGAGCAATCTGCTTCGTAGGGAGAAGTACAATTGTTCAGATGTCTACATTAACTGGAAAAGGGGAGCCATGGTCCGATTACATGAAACAAATTATAGAAACAAGTGTTAACATACATTGTATGAGTTAAGTTAGCTGAATATACCAAAAGATCAAAAATGGACTCTAAAAAGTCTACATATCCTCATTATTTCAGTCACAGCAACCCTCTCCTTCTCATACTATATTGTGACTAAATATATACCCATCCAGTAGTTCAGCTCGAACCTTAGCAAGGAGGGTTACAATACTTGAAGGAGAAAGAGTTTCAACCAAAACCGCTACTAACAAAAAGAGAGAGAGAAGTTTTTGAATTATTAGTTCAAGACAAAACAACGAAAGATATCGCCAGTGAGCTTTTCATTAGCGAAAAAACGGTTCGTAATCACATATCGAATGCGATGCAGAAGCTGGGAGTAAAGGGGCGTTCTCAAGCAGTTGTAGAGCTCCTTCGTATGGGAGAACTTGAACTTTAAGTATAACCGGCTAACTCTTACGAAAGTAAGGTAGCCGGTTACTTATTTTTGGGAAAAGTAACTAGAACTTGCATTTTACACGGAAAAAGTAGAAAATAAGAGTAATATAGGTAGATATTATCCAATGATAAGCATGCTCTCTTAAGAACAGCATGCTACCTACACCAAAAAACTCCTTACATTATATAAATACAGCATGATAACCTGAACTCGAACAATATTCTTATGCACATCCAGCAGTGCGATAGAGAGAGTAGCATTGTGGGCAATACACTAAATCATACTACTAGGAGAGGATGTAATGACTGTAAAAGAGAGTAATGAAACAAAGGACCATCAAGTGGTTGCAGACATAGAAAAATCGTTGCGTTATATTTCTGGTATTATCAAACAAAAAGGAAGAGAAATCCTTAACAACTACACGATAACTACTCCACAGTTTTTAGCACTTCAATGGTTACTCGAGCACGGTGATATGACAATTGGAGAATTATCTAATAAAATGTTCTTAGCCTGTAGTACAACAACCGACCTAGTTGACCGTATGGAAAAGAATAATCTCGTCATGAGGGTAAAGGATCCAAAGGACCGTCGCGTTGTTAGAATCCACCTTCTTGAAGAGGGCGAACGGATCATAGAAGAAGTAATCAAAAAGAGACAAGACTACTTACATGAAATCATGGAAAACTTCACAAATGAAGAAGTTATCAACTTAGAGAAGAACCTAAAAAAATTACATCAAGAAATGCGAGTAGAATGAGGCGATCTTTTGAACAGACCAATCGGAATTATAGACTCTGGTGTAGGCGGGTTAACCGTTGCAAGAGAGATTATTAGACAGCTTCCAAAGGAAGAAATCATATACTTAGGGGATAACGCAAGATGTCCCTATGGCCCAAGACCAAAAGATGAAGTTCGTCAGTTCACATGGGAGCTGACGAACTATTTGCTGTCATTCGACATAAAAATGCTTGTCATTGCGTGCAATACAGCAACTGCCTTGGTCCTGGATGAGATTCAAGCTCAACTGCCAATCCCTGTAATTGGAGTTGTATACCCGGGTGCAAGAACTGCACTAAAAGTAACAACTAACAACTACGTGGGAGTTATCGGTACCATCAATACGATTGAAAGTGGCGCATACGAAAGCGCTCTGAAATCAATTAATAATCAAATACACGTGGAAAGCTTAGCTTGTCCTCGGTTTGTACCAATTGTGGAAGCTGGCGAGTTTGTAGGTGTAAGAGCGGAACAAATTGTTGCAGAATCCCTAGAGTCGTTGAAAGGTAAGGACTTGGATACATTGATTCTTGGTTGCACACATTACCCACTTCTACGCCCAGTTATTCAAGCATACTTAGGCAACAATATTAACCTTATCGATTCTGGAGAAGAAACAGCCCGTGAGGTCAGCACAGTACTCTTTTACAGCGGCATGCTCAATAAAGGAGCTAAAAAGAAAGATCACTTATTCCTTACAACTGGTGAAAAAGATATCTTTCAGGAAATCGCAACAAACTGGTTTGAAGAACCAGTTCACAACGTAAAATCCGTGCAAATAGAAGGGCTCTCAAAGAGCGTGAGATAAGAGCAGGGGCAAACCCACCCAGAATTCTTTTTTGAATTCAAGGTGGGTTTTTGTTTTAGGAATGGGTAGCTTGTGAAAGCGGGAAAGTGAATAGGTAAGATACTGGAGAATCACTCCTACTCACGCAGGAAAAATCGAGTGAGTAGGTAAGATAGCGGAGAATCAACCCCACTCATGTAAGGAAAATCGAGTGAGTAGGTAAGATAACTGAGAATCAACCCTACTCACGCAGGAAAAATCGAGTGAGTAGGTAAGATAGCGGAGAATCATCCCCACTCAAGCGGGAAAGCGCGAGTGAGTAGGTAAGATAGCGGAGA
>JBLKRX010000017.1:0-98579 GCA_047608075.1 Ferdinandcohnia humi | reverse complement strand
TCAATTGATGACAGGAGACTTTCACTCCATAAGATTCTCAGCCTTGACGGCTGCTCCACCTAACTGTCTACGCTTAATGACTAAAGTTACCTTTAGCCCTCCAAGACTCGCTACGAGTGAATGGCTAGTTCTTGCTCGACGGGAATCCCACCCGTTATATGATACGACCTATGCTCGGCCGCACAACTGATCCGTTAGTCCATTCTGCTAAGACTTCATAGATATACTTACCTTTATTTGAAGGGACAGTTATTTGATTTGCAGCTGGTTTGATTTCTTTTCCTCTCCCTTTTTCAGTCCATAAAAAAATTTTAATATTTGGATTATCTTCAATCTTAATATCAACCTTCTGGTTTGGTTTTACGCTAATTGATTTTATACTGTCTGCCATTTGATATGGAGAAGCGTGGTCTGTTTGTACAACTTCAGTCCCAAAACCTTTTTTCCTTTCCCATTGATAATTCCCCTCTTCCATTTGGTACTCCATCCCATTAATAGTAATCAGTCCTGTCATAGATGGAGGAAATTCATTATCTACTCCTTTAGTTTTATTTGAACAACCCGTTATCAATAGAATTGAGAATGCTAGAGTAATAATAAACAAATGTATTAATCTCAAAATATACCTCCTTTATTAATATGACGATAGCTATCTTCCAAAGTTTCACTTCTTTTTCTTATTGGCTCTTTTAGTAAACTTTGTTGCTCTCTTTACCAGTTCTAGTGGTGACTTCTGTAAGGTTTGGTGAATTCAAGGCAACTTATTTAGTTCAGGTTGGTTTTGACAGCTTTGTTAAATCTATGGACAATCGTGTCAGAATAATATATCCTTCCGTAAAAACTTAATAGTAAACCTGTTCGAAAAATAACAATCTCTGCGAAAACAGCCTTCTTATTAAAACCAGCCTTATAAGCAATTAAAAACGAAAAACCAAACTTATCCTTTAAAAATTCTAATGACTGTATTTTTCAAATTAAAAAAATAACGATTGTATTTTTGTATAACGACCGTATTACATGCAAATAGGAAAAGGCAGTGCTCAAAATACACTGCCTCCCACCTATTTACTTCCATTGTGCTTCATAAACCTTAAGATTCGAGTAAATTACCTCTAGTAAAGGTGTCCCAATGCCCTTTTCTTGAGCAATTTTATATAGATAGCCTTGCAGCTGATCGGCTTCCACTTGAATCCCTTTTTCCATATCGCGCTGCATCGATGATTTCATATCATAAGGGACTGAATTGATTGTATGTAAATGCTGTTCTTCGATATCGTCAGCTATTGGGGCTTCTAAAGCTCTCATAACCGAACCAATTTCTTTATAAAAATTTGAAATAAGCTTTTGTCCATTTGCTTCTTCTCTGATCGGTCCGATTGGTGATCTCATTAATGTTGTAATTCCGGACAAACCAGTAATAAACATATATTTATGCCACATATCACGGATGATATTATCACTTAGCTGGAAGTTTGTTTTCGTTCCAGAAAGTACCTGCTCCAATTGTAAAATACGCTCCGTCTTTTCACCTGAAAGCTCTCCAAATACAGCTAAATGCCTAGGGCTTGTCTGAATGATTCTGCCTTCTGCATCCAAGGTTGATTCTATGAAACATAGACCACCAATCACATTTTGAGGATTAAATCTATTTTTCAGTACTTCTAAATGAACAAAGCCATTCAGCAACGGATAGATCATTGTGTTCTCAGTTACATATGGCTCAATACTTTGCAAAGCGCCTTCCAAATGGTACTGCTTTGTTGAAAGAATAATAACATCAAAAGGTTCAGCTTCATCAACAGATTGAATTGTTTTTGGTGTGAGGTTTAGGTTACCATGAACACTTTCGATTTGCAGCCCGTTTTCCTGTAATTGCTTTTGTCTAGTTTCACGGACTAAAAATGTGACATCCTCGCCTTTTTCAAGTAGACGACCTCCAAAATATCCACCAACTGCTCCTGCTCCTACAACTAGTATTCTCAAATTCTCGCATCCCCTTTCAATCTTTAGACTATTCATTTAATTATACATGGATAACAAACAAAAAAGCCAGCAGCGCTGACTTTTCATTTTCCATTATTAATTTGACACATAATTTGCCGCTGAACGGATTTGAACCTCAATCGTACCAGCTTGTTCATTCACCATTGTCTTAATGACAACTGGGTACGGGCGATTATTCGCAAACTTGAAATCTTTATATGGATAAGCAACCGTTGCATCCTGGCCAAACGGTACATAACCAACAGGCTTAGAATGATGATGTAGTTCAAGTATTTCTAGACCCGCTTCTGCTACAGCATTATAAAGCGTACTTGAGGTCTGGCACACTCCACCACCGTAACCTGGAACAAACTCATGGTTAACGATAACAGTTGCTAGCGCGTACCCATTTGCCTTTGAGGCATTTCCAACTACTGTATTAAAATAAAAACGATCACCAGGTCCTAAGACAATTTCATCAATTTCATTTGCTGACTTAGCGATGTTAAAATTTCTACCTGTTACACTTGGATCAAAATAGGTCGTAAAGCTACCAAGAAGTACCTCATCTATTCCCTTCACTGCATCTTCCGTAATATTAGGGGCTGTTTCTTCGATAGGTAAAACAACTTGTTTATTAAAAATAGATTTGTCTAGTAGTCTCGTTACTAATTCATTTTCGTCTAATATCATTCTACTTTGTCCTGGAACCAATTCTCCATTTACACCGAGCTTTGCTGGCTTCATTGGTCGGTCAATCGTGGCCGCGAGTTCACTAGCTAGTTGACTCGCCCTTGCCATAAATTCTTCCTCACTTTGGAATTCGGCCCGATTAAATACCTCGATTATTTTGTTATCGCGAGGGTCTACTACAGTTATTTCATGGGCTAACTCCGGCATCAAATGAACCATTTCAATAGGTGCAACCTGATGTAATTCTGCTCTGTACTCCTTCTTCTCCTCACCTATACTACAACCTCCAATGAACAAAACACCCAATACCAATGACAAAGTCGTTTTCTTCACTTTTCTCTCTCCCATTACAGTATATTGAATCCACCACAATTGGCATTATCCCACTAGTCAATATCCTTCTTTACATTTTCGACAGGATTGTACTACTCCTATCTACTTCGATAAATTTGGACAATGTAACAATTATTAAAATAAAATTACAAAAAAGCTTACATAGGAATCTTATTTACCAAACCGGAATATATTCCTATTTACTGTCATTTTCTAAAAGTAAATCTTCTAGGACAATCATGAGTTTTAGATAGAAGCGGATTTTGTAAAATAGAAGATAATTTGTAGTGTTGTATATTCAAAAAGTAGTAGTTCGAATGAGAAGAAAGTCATAACAGAAAAACCGATCTCGATACTTATCGGTATTTTCCTTTCCATTACATCACTTATTAGACGTTTGAAGCCTTCCAATTGTTACTAAAAATTGTAATATTTCTTGTAATAATTGTTACCATTTTTTCGACAACATTCTTCAGCCATAAAAAAATGTCATCAAAATTTTCATGATGACAGATTATGAGTAGAAGTTGTTTTTGTTTCCAAAATACCAAGAAAATGATTGTTTTAACCCGAATAGAAAAAGCCGGGGTATCCCGGCTTAATAAGTTATAACGCAAATTTTTTAATTAACTCTTCTAAATCCTCTGCCATCTTTGTTAATTTTGTAATGGACACGGAAATTTCATTCATATATTCCTCTTGTTCGACTGTTAATTCTACAACATTTTTTGAACGCTCAGCTGCTTGGTTCGCAATGACTGTCGTCTCTATAACCGCTGACGAGATTTCCTCTGAATACGTGGACATTTCCTCAGAAGTTTGGGATACACCTTGGATTTGAGAGACAACACTTTGAATCGATTGGAGGATATTTACAAAGGAGTCTCCAGCCTCACCTACAGCCTTTATTCCATGCGTAACATTATCTGTTACGACTTTCATTGATCCTACTGTATTGCTTGTATCCTCCCTAATTTGTGAAAGTAGGGTTGAAATGCTATTTGCCGATTGCTCAGACTGCTCTGCTAACTTGCGTACCTCATCGGCAACAACTGCAAAGCCTTTTCCATGTTCACCCGCTCTTGCTGCTTCAATTGCTGCATTCAAGGCTAGTAAGTTGGTTTGTGATGAAATTTCACGAATGATGTTTATGATCATAGAAATTTCGTTAGATTGCTCTTCAAGCTTTCGGATCGAACTTGCAGAAGTTTGAACTGAATCGTTAATTAAATTCATTTGGTTAATTACATTTTTGATTCGTTCATTTCCTTGTTCTGCATTCTCTAAGCTAATCGTTGATAACTCAGAAACATTTGTGGAGGTTTCTGCAATTACATGTATTCCTTTTGATAATTGCACCAGTGTTTCAGAGCTTTCCTCAGAGGATTTGTATTGCGTATAAGAGCCGGCTGCCACTTCTTGCATTGAGCTTGTAATCTGGCTGCTCGCTTCCCCCGCTTTTTTACTATTATGTAATAATCGATTCGAAGTATCTATTAATTGAGTAGAGCTCGTAGTAATCCCTTCGATAACCTTTTTCAAGTCCCAGATCATTTCGTTAAAGGTTTTCGTTAATACCCCGATTTCATCTGTTCGATTTGTTTCAATCATAACAGATAAATCTCCTTTTCCTACCCGTTTCACACTTTCTGTTAATTGTCTCAAAGGTCTCATCAGGTATCCCGCAAATAAATAGACAACAAGAATACCAACGACTAATATTACTAAAGTAATAAGGATGATTTTTTGTTGATTGGCACTCATTTCTTCATATACTTCTGTTGCATCCAGGTCAGCACCTAGAATTCCAATTATATCACCGGTTTCATTCTTAATAGGCGAATAAACTGATATTAATGGACCATACTCTTCATCATTTGATATCTCGTATTCAGTTATTCCCGTTTCAAATGCCCGAATCATCGCTGGATACGAATTAACATCTTCCTCTTTTTCCCCTATTTTAGAAGCATCCTCTGATTCAAGAGGCATTCCATCCACCATATAAAAGTATTCATATTCATCACCGTTTTTCACACGTGACATCGTATATAAGTATACAATCTCATTCATTTCTCTGATGGAATTTAGTTCCTGTCGTAATTCTTTGTAATACCCATCTTCACTAGAATCAATTGTAATTTCCTTGTAACGTTCTAAATCGATTACGTTAACCGTGTTTTCTACTATATTTGATGCTTGATGTCCGACGGAATTTTTAACAAGTATCATTGACGAATAATAAACCAATGAACTAATTAATAGACATGAAACCAATAGTAATACTGAAAAAATCAACACCATTTTAAGCTTTAAGCTTTTTCTCATAGTAGCATCTCCTGAGTAGTATTTGCATTAAAACATTGTAACTTTTTACCTATATATGTCATTTTTTCCAATGAAAGAATTATACAAAATTATGGGTCTTTATGTCTAGAAAAATATTATTTTATCGAAAAATGAGCAAATTAAAACTGTAATCGTACTTTATTGTAGTTTACAAACACGCGTATTCCTCAATAAATTAAGAGTAGACAAAATTGTTATACCGATACTTTCGCAATACCCTTATTGCTCGATTGTTTTCTAAAGCAAGTTGGAACACCCACCTTGTTACAAGCTTTAGTCCTGCGCTAGCTCCTTAGACCTTTTGGTACAAGCCTCCATTGCTGAAATCACACTTGAACGAAAATTGTGTTTCTCAAGTACGGCTACTGCTTTAATCGTTGCACCACCAGGTGTACATACATTATCCTTAAGCTCTCCAGGATGTTGCCCTGTTTCTAATACCATCTTTGCAGCACCTAAGACAGCCTGAGCTGCGAGCCTATATGCTTGATTCCTAGGCACTCCCTGCATTACGGCCCCGTCTGCCAACGCTTCAATAAACATATAGACATAGGCAGGAGATGAACCACTCACAGCTGGAACAGCATCCATAAGCCTTTCCTCTATAATTTCTGCCCTACCAAATCCTTCGAAAAGACGAGTCACTTTCTGTAAATCTTCAGGAGTCACCTTATCATTTGCACAAATCACACTCATCCCTTCTCCTACAAGTGATGGAGTATTTGGCATCGAACGAACGGCTTTTATCTCTTTTCCAAAGCTAGTCCTGATAAAATCCAAGCTAATTCCGGCTGCTATTGTGATTACTATGGTTTCAGCGCCGACCTCATTCGTAATTTCCTCAATAACCTCACTATACAAATTTGGTTTAATAGCTAAGAATACAATATCTGAGTTTGCAGCTACTTCTCTATTCGTAAAAGCAGTTTTTACCCCAAACGTTTCCTTTGCATACTCCAAAGTCTCTTTTGTCTTTGCACTAACCATAATTTGATTTGGAGAAACGATTTGTGAAGCAAGAATCCCTTGTATCATGGCCTGAGCCATTTTTCCACAGCCAATAAATCCGATGCGTTGTTCCATACGAACATTCCCCTCTAAAAAGTTATAGTTTTTATTATAGAGAAGTTCGAACAAGAAACAAAATGAACAAACTTTTTATATATTCATAATTTGGTTGTATGTGGGCACACTATTTCCTAATACATTTGTCCATGGAGGTGAAATGTATGTATCGTTTTGAAAGGCTACTTGATACTGTTTTCGGTTACACGGGATGGCATGATATTACAAATTCAATGGTAACAAGGGACCGAGAACTTAGTCAGCTGTATGAGGATGATGTGGAAGAAATATTGCAGTCCGATTCATAATAACCCATACGGTCGAAGTGAAAATGGAATATGACATTAATTCTGAAATACATGGTGAAACACAATATTATCAAATTTTGTAGTAGGAAATGTATTGTAAAATGAAAAGTAACCTCAAAAGGGCATTGCAAATTTGCAATGCCTTTAGTCGTATTTATTGTCTCAACTTCATAAATTATATAGCTACCCGTTAGCCCTCCAAGAAGCAGAGCTTCACCACAGAAAATGGTATAAATTATTGTTCTTAGACGGTACTCAAAAACTGCTTTTTCATATATGTACCACCCGTTTGTATCATCTTTAATAAATGATACAAACCGGAAAAGGCTTCATTTTCAAACCATTGTATGGCACGCCTTCACCGACTTAATAACCAGAGTCATCCGATGTTACATTATCAAGCATTGTAAAATCATATTGCTGTAACGGTTTTTCTGCAGGGCCCTCTAACACTTCACCTGTATAGGAAAATCTTGACCCATGGCATGGGCAGTCCCAGGTTTTTTCTCCGCTGTTCCACTCACACTCACACCCAACATGAGTACAGGTCGTATCGACAATATAAACCTTACCATCTTTGTCTTTATAGGCACCTTTACGATGTCCGTTTATCGAAATAACGGCACCCTCCCCATTCGGTATGTCATCCACATTTTTCTGAGGAATTTCCAGTTTTCCTTTAATTAAATGCTTAACAACATCCGCATTCGTTAGCAAGAAGTTTTTTAAGCTTGGATGAGCATAAAATCGTGATGGGGAATACAGATCACGATACTGATTTTTTCTTTTTAAAATGATATCTTTAAATAGAAGCGCAGCTACTGTACTGTTTGCCATTCCCCATTTTCGAAATCCCGTTGCAACCAAAATATTCGGCTGATCCACTGTGATTTCTCCTATATAAGGAATTTTGTCCAATGTCGTTAAATCCTGAGCGGACCAACGATATACAATATCCTCAACCTCAAAGACTTGTTCACTAAAATTTCCTAACGCGTTATATTCCTCCAGTGTATTCGTTTCTTGCCCTGTTTTATGGCCTCCACCTCCGACAATAATCAGTTCCTCGCCATTATTAGAAGCAGAACGGAGAGAACGCGATGGTTTATCTACACTAAGATACATTCCTTCAGGATATTTCGACTTCGCTTTAACAGCAACTACATACGAGCGATCTGCATACATTCTGGCCGAATACAACCCTAATCCCTCATAAAAAGGAAAATGAGAACAGGATAGGACAAAACCCGCTGTGACTCGGTTTCCGTCACGAGTTATGACAGTAGGCTTTTCGCCTGTTTCCACATTTACAGCCACTGTATGTTCAAAGATTACCCCACCCCTTTCTTTAATGATTTGTATAAGATGTGCAAGATATTTAACTGGATGAAATTGTGCTTGGTTTTTCATGACGATTGCATTTTTCACTTCGATGTCAAAAGGGATGCTCTCAACTATACCTCCATCTATGCCTAATTTTTCATATGCATCTGCTTCGGTTTTTATTTTTTGTGCATACTCATCTGTAGTAGAATAAAGATACGCATCTTGTACCTTAAAATCACAATCAATCTTATGTTCCTCTACGGTTTTTTGGATGAATCGTAAAGCGTTCATATTTGCTTCATAGTATAATCTAGCCGTATTATTCCCATAATTTCGAATGAACTCATCATAGATAAGGTCATGCTGAGCTGTTATTTTAGCTGTCGTATGTCCCGTTGTCCCATTTACTAATTTATTCGCTTCTAGGACAGCCACCTTTAACCCCTCATTGACTAATACATAGGCAGAAGTAAGGCCAGTAATGCCTCCACCTACAATGACAACGTCTACATTAAGATTGTTCTCCAATTTTGGAAACTCAGGAATATCCAGATTCTCCCTCCAAAAAGGCTCTATTTTTTCAGGTAGTTTATGATCCGGTGCCATAATTACTCCTCCAGTCCAAATAATCAAATGCTCCTTGGCGTATTTGCGCCCGATTTTTTTTGAGCTTGATCAAAAAATTACCTTTGAAAAACAAAGGCATCTGCCGGGGGCTTACCCTATATTCATTCACGGTTTTAACCACCACTGGTTTATACACTCTTATCGCATTCCTCCCATCACAAGTGGGGAACTTCCCCAGAATAAAGTTAAACAATTTTGCCATTAGGTTTTCCAAATATTTACGTAACATTCATGAGAAGGTTGCTAACCAGAAAAGCACAAGTGCCTTAAAAGAGGAAAGTCAACTAAAATCCACCACGTCCTGTGGCGAACGTTGACATCAGCACGTCCTTGTGCAAGTCCGACAAGCAAATGTTCTGGTGCAAAAAAGTCACTCTTTGACTTTTCTTACAACAGGTTATTTGACCTCGAGGGGGTAGGCCGCTTGCGCTAGACAGTGAAATCTATGTTCAAAATTTTATACTTTCATTACTTTTAAAAAAGAACGAGCCAAAGGTATAAGTGCTTTGGCTCGTTCTTAGATTTATGTACATTTCATCAGAAAAGGAGGAACCCCCTCTTTAGAATCTATTCTATTAGTTAGAGAAGTAGTTAGATTAATCAATACACGAGGGAGTTGTGTCAAGGACTAAATGGTCCTTCTACTAGTTAGGCAAATTTAGTCTTGGCGATTACATCTAGCGAAACACCTTTGACGTCTTTCACGACATACAGCTTTAGGACGATTTCTCAGACATTGACGGAACTGTCTACGACATCTTTGTCTACATCTTCTTTGGTTCTGATTTTTTGCCATAACTACATCACCTCCTTAACTGGAACTAATGCAGTTTATGTCACCGAGACAGAGTCTGTCCTCCGCAAAATCTTTAATTTTTCATTGTTAGGTAAAAATCCAATAGAAAAGGCACTCACCATAGATGAGTACCTTATATGGTATTCCTATATATAATGCGTCACTCTTGCTAAAGATAAATCTTTGAAGGAAACTACTTCTTCTTCCAGTACTTATTTTCTCGGTTTCAAAAAAATAGCAACAAATCTACTGGCATTTTGATTGATATTTTACTATGTATATTTATATTTTTTTGCCTCGCCACGGAACCGGTTTTAATACAAAGACTAAATAAAAGCCGGGTTTCCCGGCTTTTTCTATTGTTTCCAAACAATCAGTAAACTACGGTTGATTATGAAAGCAATTGCCAATAACCAAGCAAGACCCGTTTTTCCTGAAGAGAATAAGGCAAGAATAGCAGCGCCAAAAATAAGAATTTCTACCACTAGCCTTAATGGATCATCAAGAAAGTGTTGCGATTTTGGGGCTACAAAACTACCCCATATAATAGCTGCAGCTAAAGGCGCTCCAATGCCACACACCCATTTTACGAATAAGCCTTTATCAAGTGTAAAGCCCCAGTATCCTAGTGAAGCCAATACACAAAGTTCCAGCATAAAACGAGCACCTAGGTTGCCAAATTTTAATATCTCCATATTCTAAAATTCACTTCCTCTCGAAATCAATTTTATGAATATGGATTTCGCTACTTAGTTGGTTATATCCTCTTTTTTCACCTTGTCGTAACAGTGACAGCTAATAATATGGTCATTCACCAACCCAGCTGCTTGCATAAAAGCATAACAAATTGTCGACCCGACGAACTTGAAACCACGTTTTTTCAAATCTTTACTCATTCGGTCGCTAATTACTGTACTTGCCGGTACTTCACTTAGAGATTGAAAATGATTTTGGACCGGCTTGCCGTCCACAAATGACCAAATATATGTACGAAAAGATCCAAATTCTTCAACGACCTTAAAATAGGCCCTTGCATTTGTGACTACAGCGTTTATTTTTAGTTTGTTACGTACAATTCCTGTATTGCTTAGGAGCTCATCTATTTTTTTCTCATCGTATTGGACAATCTTTGTTGGATCAAAATTGTCAAATGCAACTCGGTAGTTTTCTCTTTTCTTTAGAATCGTGTACCAGCTAAGCCCAGCTTGTGCACCCTCTAAATTTAAAAACTCAAATAACAAACGGTCATCATAAACGGGTACCCCCCATTCATGATCATGATAATCAATATACAATGGATCTTCATTTACCCAACCGCATCTATTCAAGACTTTCCCCCCTCTCCCTATCTACCTTGTATTATAACAAAAGAATCAGGGTAATAAGTCCAAAAACGAAGGAATAAAGGGTATTATAGCGGCCTTTATTCCTGAGGTCGATTCATTCTTTAATTCCCTGAAGCCATTCCTTGTAACAATCTTTGCATAGAGTCTCTTCGCGTTCACTATCAATATTTACAAAAGCAACATAATGAAATCTCTCGTCTTCAAAAGGGTATTGGCAATAAAAGCATTGTGATGACATATTTTATACCTCCTAATGAATGTTTGCTCATCCTTATTTTTATCTAACTGTTCCCTCTTTTTTCACGTTAATAATATCCAAAAAAGAGCCGGCAATTTCGCCGACTCTCCTAAACAACTTGGTATTTCGTTTCTGGTATTCCACTGAAAAACACACTTTTATCACCGACAGAGAAAATATGAAGCTCATGCATGGCTCTTGTACATGCTGTATAAAATAATTTCCTTTCATATTCTCTTCCATAACATTCATTCGACCCGTTATAAATAATAACCGCATCAAATTCAATACCTTTTGCCAGATAGGTTGGTAAAATAAGAACTCCCTTGTCAAACGAGTAGGTTTCCTCATCCATTAACCGAACCTCTAGCCTATCATGTAAAGCTTCAAATGCCTCTTTACTTTCCTTTGCAGTTTTACAAATAATCGCAATCGTTTTATGACCTGATTGTTCCAACTCTTCTACCCGCTCAATTACTTTTTCCTTCAAGCTTTCTTCCGTCTCGACCTCAGTTAGCGTCGGCAAAGCACCGGAACGATTAAAAGGTTCAATCTGGTCTCCACCTTGTACCAAGCCTTTCGTAAATTCTACAATCTCCTGGGTTGAACGATAGCTTTTCGTTAACTGAATTACCTCATGTTTTCCTGCTTCATACAATTCAGGAGATAAAAGCGTAGGTGCATTCATGGAATGAGCATAAATTGCCTGATTATAATCACCTAAAATTGTCATCCGACTGCTAGGAAAAAGCTGTTTGAAATAGGCAAGCTGAAACGGTGAATAGTCCTGTGCCTCATCAATGAATAAATGACGGATGGCTGTATTTGATTTTTTTCCTTCAATCTGATCTTGTAGATAAAGAAATGGTGTGGCATCCTCATAGCTCAATTGTTTTTTTTCGATGTTTTCAATTGTTAAATGACAGATTTGTTTCCATTTCTCGGTTAAATCATGGTCTATATACCTTTCAAACATTTGTTGATAAGTACCTATAATATCAAGGTAATCAAGCTTTTTTACAGCTTGCTTCAGTGGCTTAAAATATCTTCTGACAATTTCCTTTGCAAGCAAGGCTTGCTCACGTTCAAAATCATCAAATGTCTCTTCAGTAAATTGCTGCTTCCGTTGCAGCTCTTTAAAAGCCTTAAGGTATTCTTCCTGATCCATCAGCTCAGCTTCTTCAATTACCCAATCCTTTTTACGCTCCTTTTTCTCAATCCGAATTAGCTCCTTCATAAGCCAGTCGGTAAGAATGGTTAATCGATTTGGAATTGAAATGGCGGAATCTAAGCTGTAAAAATGATCTTTGATGGCTTCCTTAGAGACAATAACCTTCCCTTTAAACCGAATATTTTTAAAACGAAGCCCATCTTTTCCTAACTCTTTTACATATGAATCGATTAAATCCTTACATGAAAGACTAGCTTTGAATGTAATTGATGTAAGCCTAGTATCATACTTTTCATCGTCCATGTCAGTAAGTAAATACTCCATTTGTTCAAAAGGATTTTCGATGTCAAAATATTTTTCAAGGCGATATTCCACATATTCTTGAAACGTTGATTGCTGCATATTGTCTTCTCCAAGTTCAGGAAGAACTGTAGCAACATAGCTATTAAATAGTGGGTTGGGTGAAAATAACATGATATTACTCGAGCTAAGCTGCTCACGATACCGATATAATAAATACGCTACACGCTGGAGTGCTGCTGACGTTTTTCCAGACCCAGCTACTCCTTGAACAAGTAAATATCGGCTACTTTCATTTCGAATAATTTTATTTTGTTCCCTTTGGATGGTCGCAACAATGCTCTTCATTTGGGTATTTGAATTGCCACCAAGTACCTCCTGAAGCATCTCATCTCCGATTGTTACACCGGTATCAAACATACTTTTCAACGTACCGTTTTTAATGATAAATTGTCGCTTAAGCTTCATTTCTCCTTCAATGGTTCCAAAAGGTGTATCGTATTTTGCCTCACCAGGGTAATAATCATAATAAAGACTTGAGATAGGTGCGCGCCAGTCATAAATGAGAAAATCCTCTTCATTTTTATCGAGTAAGGACGCAATGCCAATATAGACCTCTTCAAGGTTTTCTTCATTTTCTTCTACAAAATCAAATCGACCAAAATAAGGAGAATATTTCAGTCTTTCTAATGTTTTAATATGCTTATGAACTTGCCTATGGCTTCTCTCACGTTCACCTAAGAGTTCAGACTGCTGTTTAATGCTTTGAAATGTTTCAAGAACATCATCTGGTTCATCTAGGTTGACTGTGACATCATCCCAAAACGATTTTCGAAGACCAACTATTTCACCTTTAATGCCACCGACCTTTGCTTCTAACTTACTAACCTTTTCGGTAATTTCCTCTAATACGTAGTTGACTCTGTCCTGTTCACGATTCCAGTCTGCATTCTTTTTTCCCATGTACACAACACTCCTCACTAGTGAACTTTATTTTTCATCTAGGGATTCTATGTATTTTCTTTGTAAAAATGGAGAAAATAATAGATAGATAAAAAATGTTGACAAACAAAAAACGATAAGTTAAAATTAATATAGGGAATTCTATCTAAATTAAATGAATTTGCATAAAAAAAGACAGAACAATGACATCTTATCATGTCGTTCTGTCTTTTTCAATGCCTTTTATCTACTTTTTTTCATAAAATCCAACGTTCTTTTGATTCCTTCAGTATAAGGTGTTGCCGGTAGCTTTCCAATGTGTTGTTCATATTTTGATCCATCTAATACAACCGGTTCTTCTGTTAAGTATAGCATTTCCACTGCTTCTTTCATTTGCTTATCAAAAATTCCAAGTAATCGAACCATTCCTTTTGTTACTGTTGAAACTGATTTGTCATACTGTAAATGTTTCTTAGCGATTTCAATAACATCTTCCCCTTTTATCACACCTGCAGCTGGGATATTCCAGCTTTGGCCATAAGCATCCTCATGTAATGCCAGTTCGACGATTGCTTTAGCCCCATCAGGAGTATAGATAAATTCTCTTGAAATTTGTTGATTTCCTACAAACATTGATTTTTTGTTGTGGACCATTTTTTCAAATGTATAGTGTAAAATTGTGTTCAATGCATTTGGTCCATAAAAATCAGGAAAATGTGCAATTAATACTGGTACTTTTGCTGTTTTCGCAATTTCACCTAAATGTACGCGAATTTTCCCCTTTTTTGTATGTGGATTTTTTGGATACTCTTCATTGACCTTTCTACCATCACTTCGTCCATACGCATAAATATTATCAACGATTGCTAGCTTCGCATTCGCTGTGTGTGCTGCTCCAATCACATTTTTCATCAGCAATGGTTGCTTTTCCGCCCACTCACTATATGGAATATTGACCGCATGAAAAATCACATCAACATTTTTCGCCGCTGCTGTCAGATCACTTTTGCTGAAAACATCGCCAGATTTAACTTCAACATTTTTATATCCTTTGAATAGTTGCTCCATTTTTTCTTTTGAGCGAGCAAAAGCAATGACTTCAATTCCTCTTCCTACTAATTCCTCAACGATTGCATATCCCATACCACCAGATGCACCTAATACCAACGCTTTTTTCATAATTCATTCATCTCCTTTTATTAATTAAACACTGTTCAATAAATACTAAAAAAATAATGTAATTTTATTTGATTTTTACGTACCTTAACTTATCTCATCAATGCTTATGTCCTACTTTATTGATCCTTACTACTTTGTAACCATCCTCCTTAATTAACCACTGTTCAATAAATACTAAAAAAAATTACTTGGTTAAAATTGGCTTTACTATATAGTCTACATGGGTTTTCGCCATTTGTTTCACATCTTCATATGTTTGGTTGCTTCTTACGTAATGTGTGACAAAACCATGGATCGATAGAAAGATTGACCAGATATCCTGGATATTTGCTTTGTCGTCACTAAGAGTTGAGATTGTATCCGCAAACATTCCATAGCTCTCAAGGGGCTCTTGTTGAATACAACTCTTTACTTCCTCATCGTTAATTAAAAACATTAACTCATACTGACTTTTATGTGTAATCCCGAATTCAATATATCCAAGCAGTATTTTTTTTATTTTCTCATCTGGACTTAGATCCTGGGCAACAATCTGTCGCAACACATTATTTAACATTTCAAAGTCTCTAACAACCATTGCAAAAAATAGATCAGCTTTGTTTTTAAAATGGTAATAAATCGACCCGTGACTATAGTTTAATTCCTTTGCGATTTGTCGCATCGAAACATGTTGATACCCTTTTTGAACAAATAAATCATGTGCTACATCCATTATCTTTTCTCTTGATAGCTCTTCGTGAACCTGTTTTCTTGGTGACATTTCGTTAGACTCCTTCTATTTGACCACTGTTCAATAATTAATATATAACATAGTGATTCAAATTGCAACCACCTATTTCCAAAAAAGTTTATTATTTGGATTTATGGTGGGGGAACTAAGTATAAGTATACGTTTTACACCGGTTGTTGTCCTTGAGCAACGTTATTGATTACCTCTTTCTTCTCGACCTTCCTAGTTCGAACATTAAGATGCTCTATTGACAACCTTTTCCCCCACAAGTTGGTTATCAAGAGCCCTTATTCATCACCTATTTTACTTTTCTCAAAAAAACAGTGACCCACCAAGGGGTCACTGTTTATAATATACTATTCAACTTTACGTAATACTTCTTGCTGAGGATGTTCAGCATTCGAATTTTCGTTTTTCTTCTTTTTCATGTAGCCAAGGCCAACAACAGCTGCTACAACTAGTAATTCAAAACCGTATTTGATAAATCCATTTTCAAAGAAGCCTTTTAGGAATTTTTCACCAACAATCATTTTAGACGCAGTCCATGCTAGAACCGCAGCTCCGATTGTGATAATGATTGGGAATCTGTCAACCCATTTTAGGATAAGGGTGCTTCCGAACATGATAACTGGCACGGATATCAATAATCCAAGAACAACAAGTAAGAAGTTATTATGTGATGCACCAGCGATTGCCAATACATTGTCAAGTCCCATAAGTGCATCTGCAATAATAATCGTTCGGATTGCTCCCCAGAAATTACTTGCAGCTTCTACATCATGGTCTTTTTCATCAACTAGTAGTTTATAAGCAATAATAACTAATAATAGTCCTCCAATCAGCATTAGACCAGGTATTCTTAATAGCCATACAACAGCTAATGTTGCCACAACCCTAATTAGGATTGCTCCTACGGTACCCCAAACAATAACTTTCTTTTGCTGATGCTTTGGTAGATTTCTAGCCGCAAGTCCGATAAGAATTGCGTTATCTCCCGCTAGAACTAAATCAATCATAATAATGGTTAAAAGTGCAGTGAAAAATTCAGCGCTAAATAGTTCCATCAAAGATCTCCCTTCTGTTTTATTTTCTAGTAATTTATTTATCTATCAACTTAAAGGGATAAAAGTACCCCTTTAAGTTGGAGACCACAATTATTTTGCTGCTGACAAATGCTTGTCATCAATTCGTTTTTCGATTTTTTCAAGCTCTCGTTTATCTTTTAAAAGCTCTTCCTTGTTCTTTTTAATTAATTCGTCAAAGGATGCAGAGCCTATTCTTTTCTTAAGCATGTTCTTCACCTCTCTTTTTAGAGGATGTTCAAAAAGTCATCAAATGATAAGCGTCACTCAGCCACTCCAGTCCTTAAGGCTGTCGTTCCTTGATCTTTTTGCTATGCGATTTGTCGACTTTTTGAACACTCACTCTTAGTGAATTCCTAAAAACAAAAATGACCCTTACCATGTTGGTAAAGGTCATAAATAAAGACCTCTACCGGTTTCTGGTAAAGGTCTTGCTAACAACATTCGTTGCCAACAAAGCCGAGAGTTTTTACACTCTGAAATGACGACTTTGCTGTAAAAGCTACTCCCCTTTAGGAGAACTATTCAAAGTATATTATTGTTGCTACTATTATTGCATTGAATTGCTACAATTGTCAACCAATTTAAACGATATTTTTTCCATAGAAAATTTCATCCATCTCTGTCATGAGCTTCTGCGCAATCTCGAATTCCTCATCTGGAGTTAGTTTTTCTTTTGTATTGCTGAAGAACAAGTAATGCTCAAGATCAAAATCCCGCAGCTTACATTTTGTATGAAAAATATTCTCCTGGTAGACATTCACATCAATCATATGATACATCTCATGAATTTCATCAGGAATATAGTTTTGAATCGAATTAATTTCATGATCAATAAATAATTTATGTCCAGTAACATCTCTTGTAAAGCCTCGCACACGATAATCGATTGTCATAACATCTGTTTCGAATGAATGAATTAAGTAGTTCAGTGCTTTTAAAGGCGAGATTTCACCACACGTTGATACATCGATATCTGCTCGGAATGTACTAATCCCGTCATCAGGGTGTGATTCTGGATACGTATGAACGGTGATATGACTTTTATCCATCTGAGCAATGACGGAACCTGGTATTGGTCCAGGTGATTCTTCAAAGGCCTCATCAGGAGATTCATCCACAGGTCCCTCCGAAACGAGGATTGTCACACTTGCCCCTTGTGGAATATAATCCTGCTTGGCAACATTCAGGATATTTGCCCCGATAATATCAGCAACATTTGATAAAATTTCAGTTAATCGGTCAGCATTATATACATCATCTATGTATTCAATATATGCGTCCCGCTCCTCCTGTGATTGTGTATAACATATATCGTACATATTAAAGCTCAATGATTTCGTTAAATTATTGAAACCATGCAATTCTGTAATCTGATTTGGAGTCAGCTTCATGTAACAGTCCCCTTTTTTTATTTAAGTCTTAATTTTATGTTGGTTGAATCACAGGATTATATGCATTTTAGGTGGATTTTTATCGAAGGATCCATAAGAAGGTAGAATTGCCGGGATAGATCAGGTGAAGGAGCTGGACTTTAAAAACTTTGTTCAATAATTTATACTTCCTATCCATTAAAAATAAAAAAATACCCGGCATGCTGCCGGATATTTTCTTAATCATAAAAGGGGGGTATGAAAAAGATCTTTTCCATACATTTATAGTACAGTGTAATTATGAAAAAACCATGAACAAACGATTACAAATTTATTAAGCTTTATCGATAAGAATTGAAAGTGCCAGCATAAGGGCTGGCATTTTTACGCATATATTTTATTTTCTTCTTCTTTTTTGAAGAAGGCCTTCATCGCATGGAATACATCTGCTTTTTGCTTTAGGATATAGTAACGGAATTTTTCATCTTCAATGTTCTTGTACGCTGACATTAAAGTGGAGTGCCTATTGTACTGGTTTACTTCACCGTAGCCGAACAAGTTGGAAACCTTCATTAATTCACCCACAAGCTTTACACATCTCGCATTATCAGACGTTAAATTATCTCCATCGGAAAAGTGGAACGGGTAAATATTAAAGCGTGTTGCCGGGTATTTATCATCTATAATTTCTAAAGCCTTACGATAAACCGACGAGCATATTGTTCCACCGCTTTCTCCTTTTGAGAAAAAATCCTCTTCAGAGACTACCTTCGCCTCCGTATGATGGGCAATAAATTCAATTTCAACTGTCTCATACTTCGTTCGCAAAAATCTTGTCATCCAGAAAAAGAAGCTGCGTGCCATGTACTTTTCCCAAATTCCCATTGACCCACTCGTATCCATCATTGCAAGAACTACCGCTTTTGAGTCTGGCTTCACAACTTCATTCCAGGTTTTAAACTTTAAATCCTCTTTAAAAATTGGATGAAAGCTCGGTTTTCCTGCCATTGCATTCCGTTTATACGCTGACATCATCGTACGCTTTTTATCAATATTCCCCATCAATCCCGTTCTTCTAATGTCATTAAATTCAATGTTCTCTACAATATTTTGATCCTGTTCTTTTCGCTTTAAATTTGGTAACTCTAACTCCTTAAACAATGCCTCCTGAAGCTCCATTAGTGAAACTTCAGCCTCATAATAATCTTCTCCAGCTTGATCCCCTGCGCCTTGCCCTTTTCCTTGACCAGCTTGCCCAGCACCAGAGCCATCTCGAGCTACTACATCACCAACATGGCTATCTCCATCTCCTTGGCCCACGTGTTTGTTTTTATCATAATTGTAACGAATCTTGTACTCATCTAATGAGCGAATTGGGATTTTTACAACTTCTTTACCGTTTGACATGATAATACTTTCTTCCGTAATTAAATCTGGTAAATTGTTATTAATCGCATCTTGGACCTTTTCCTGGTGCCTTTTTTGGTCATCATGGCCTTTGCGATGGAGGGACCAATCTTCTTTTGAAATGACAAAACTGTTTTTTGACATATGCTTTCCCCTCCTTAAATTTATTAAATTCCTCACCTAATTCCATCACACATTATTACTCATCTTCATACATTATCTTGACGGCTTTTGAGAGATTATATAAAAGAAATAACAGCATTGATAAGCACTCTAACTCCGCTCAGCTTTTTTCTAATAAATCCTTGCAGGAAAAGTAGAAAATCAACATGAAACATAAAAGCTCCTGTTGTTAGAATGAATATAATGTAGATTACTCTATACTATGCAAGAATATCGTATTATTGACAAAAAATTTCGCAAATTAGGCTTTGAGTCATTAAACATAGACAAGTTCTATTTCTTTAAAGCACGAAAAGGATTTTATTTTAAAATAAAAGATTTGCTTTGATGGATAGCAAAAAAGGATCAGGTTTATTCGATGCTCTTTCATGTATGGTGGGGCATTTTTATAGATTTCATTGATAATAGTGACGCTTTTAGCTGATTTTTTAAACTGAAATACCAGTAACGGACCCTGAACCCTATAAATAAGAGGGTGCAAGTCACGTAATCAAGACGTTTATTCCATAATTAAGCCGATTTTCCAATAATTAGGCCACTTTTTCAATAATTGAGCCGATTCTCAATTAATTAAGCCAATTTCCAAATAATTAAGCCGGTTCTACTAAACAAACTTAATTTTGGCATAATGACAGATTGAAAGCTCCACTTCAACAATAAAAAGGATTAGACCGCCACGGCCTAATCCCAATTTTTTTATCGATTTAATAGGCTTCCTACATAACGAAGAAGCTCGTTTGCTGAGGTTGAGTTATAGCCGTATTCATCGATTAATCTTGCGACAACCTCATTCACTTTTTTCAGCTGCTGCTCATCTGGAGTTTTTGTAGAAGTTGTTATTTTAACAACATCCTTTAGGTCTGCGAATAGTTTCTTTTGGATGGCTTCACGTAAGCGTTCATGTGAATTATAGTCAAATCGTTTTCCTTTTCGGGCGTAGGCGGAAATTCGAATGAGAATTTCCTCACGAAAGGCCTTCTTGGCATTTTCAGAGATTCCGATTTGCTCTTCGATTGAGCGCATTAGTTTTTCATCTGGATTCATTTCCTCACCAGTAAGGGGGTCACGAAGCTTATTTTTATTGCAGTATGCTTCAACATTATCAAGATAATTATCCATAAGTGTTTTTGCGGACTCTTCATAGGAATACACAAATGCCTTTTGAACTTCTTTTTTCGCAATATCATCATACTCTCTTCGAGCGATCGAAATAAAGTTCAAATAGCGCTCACGGTCTTCATTGCTAATGGAAGGATGATGTTCTAGACCATCCTTTAAGGAACGCAATACATCCAATGCATTAATGGATGGATTTTCTTTTCGGATGATTGTTGATGAGATACGGTTAATCACGTAACGCGGATCAATCCCACTCATTCCTTCATCTTGGTATTCTTTTCTCAACTCTTCCACATCAACTGCGTTATACCCTTCAACACTCTCTCCATCGTAAAGTCTCATTTTCTTCACGATATCGATGTCACCCTTTTTAGGTGCTTTTAATCTTGTTAAGATTGTAAACATTGCGGCAACCTTAAAGGTATGTGGCGCAATATGGACATCACGCACATCACTTTCTTTTATCATCTTTTCATAAATGCGTTCTTCCTCTGACACACGTAGGTTGTATGGGATTGGCATTACGATGATACGAGAGTGCAGCGCTTCATTCTTTTTATTTGAAATAAAGGAACGGTATTCCGTTTCGTTTGTATGAGCGACAATAAGCTCGTCAGCAGAAATTAACGCAAATCTGCCTGCTTTAAAATTACCTTCTTGAGTTAATGAAAGGAGATGCCAAAGGAATTTTTCATCACATTTCAGCATTTCCTGAAATTCCATCATCCCGCGGTTCGCTTTATTTAACTCTCCATCAAACCTGTATGCACGAGGGTCTGATTCTGAACCATATTCAGCAATTGTTGAAAAATCAATACTTCCCGTTAAATCTGCAATATCCTGTGATTTTGGATCGGATGGACTAAATGTTCCAATCCCAACTCTTCGGTCCTCTGAGAAGAAAATACGTTCAACCATTACATCCTCTATGCGCCCGTTGTATTCCTCTTGTAATCTCATCATATTTAACGGTGACAAGTTCCCTTCAATCCGAACACCATACTCATCGTAGAAATCATCTCGCAAATGATGTGGGATGAGGTGGAGCGGGTCCTCGTGCATCGGGCATCCTTTGATTGCGTATACAGCACCTCTGTCAGAATGAGAGTACGTTTCTAACCCTCTTTTTAACATCGCAACAAGTGTAGATTTACCTCCGCTAACAGGACCCATTAGCAACAGAATTCTTTTTCGAACATCTAAGCGTTTCGCAGCTGGATGGAAGTATTCTTCGACTAATCGCTCAAGTGCTTCTTCAAGACCAAATAATTGGTGATCGAAGAATTTGTACTTACGCTTACCATTAACCTCTTCAATCCCAGCGTCTTTAATCATATTATAAACTCTTGAATGAGCTGATTGAGCAACCCAGGGCTGTTCCTTTAAAATATCCAAATACTCTGCGAAGGTACCTTCCCACTTTAAACGCTGTTCCTCTTCACGAAACTTTTCTATCTTTTTTAAGATATCCATTAGGGGCCTCCTCCATCTTTGATGTCATATGCACGTTTACTACAATGTATGCGAGGATGTCCTTTAACATGCTTTCATCTTACAAATTTCAACATGTCCCACTTATTTGATATCTTTGTAAAAGTAGAGATTATATTTATTACCAATTGTGAGAAAATAGGAATGCTATGTTAAAGAATATCTCTCTAGTCTATGTATCAATCCAGAAACGGTTCGAAAAAGTTGGAAATTGTCCATACTTTTCATTCACACTGAATTTTTTTTAGGTTATAATACGGTTATAGTGTGTTTATTAGATTCAGGAGATTAAGGGTTCAAAAATATAATTTTGAACCGCTTACATAAAGGAGGAAAAGCACATGAAATTGATCCTAATTTTAGGAGTTGTTCTTGCCTTTTTAACAGCAATCTTTACAGGTGGCTACGAAGACAAACCAGGTGTGAAGAAGTAATACGAAAAGCGCAAGCGCCTTGGAAAGAGGAACGTCAACTAAGATCAGCCACATTCTGTTGCGAACGTTGACGTCAGCACTTCCTCGAAAATGCAATGCATTTTCTACGTGCGATGATTATGCTGTAGGAGCTTACCTTGAACTGTGCAAGTCTGAAAAACATATGTTCTTTGGTAAAAAGTCGTATTCTGACTGTTCTTGCCACGGTTATTTGACCTCTAGGGGATCGGCGCAGGAGATAGACATTGAAGCAATTTCTTTACTTGAAAAAGACCTTGCCTAATTAAAGGTAAGGTCTTTTTTATATTTACATTTTAAGCCCAGGGTAATCCTGCTGACGTAATGCTTCATAAATAAGTATGGCTGCTGTATTCGAAAGATTTAGTGACCGAACATTCTCTGTCATTGGAAGACGCAGAGCACGATCCATGTTTTGTTGGATAAGGTCTTTTGGTAAACCAGTTGTTTCCCTTCCGAACACAAAGAAATAGTCTTTTTCTATGTGACTATAATCAAAGGATGAATGTGTTTTTTGTCCGAACTTCGTAATTAAGTAAAACTCTCCATCCTTGTACTTTTCAAAAAGCTCATCTAGTGAATCATAATAATGAATTTTTACAAACTCCCAATAGTCTAATCCTGCACGCTTGAGCATTTTGTCATCAGTTGAAAAGCCAAGGGGACGAATTAAATGTAATGTTGTATCAGTTGCCGCACATGTGCGAGCAATATTACCTGTATTTGATGGTATTTCTGGTTGGTATAATACGACATGGATTCCCACTTTCTTCACCTCATCGTTATTATACCAAAAAGCTGCATTTAGTTATTAATGATATGAAAAAACTTGTACGTAATATTCGGTGTATAAGCTGTCGAATCCTCGTATGACCAGTATCTCATTCGACTGTTTTGCGATTGGGCATTGACGAGCGGATACCCTAGGGCATCCTTCGCTACAACAATTGTATTGTGATTGTATTTTCCATCTCCTTCAAAATCGTAGCAGATGACATCCCCAAGCAGAAGCTGCCTTGGTGAAGAAACCTCTCTTGCTTGTAAACCTTTTCGAGATCCACTTAAATACCATCGAAACGCATTAGCAACAGACCAACTCCAGCTCCAGCTGTTATTTTGCATCCACCAGCCCTTTCCACGATCCGGATAGCCATGCATAGGTGCGCCGCCAGCATGCAAGCATTGCGAAATGAAATTCGTACAATTATCATTAAATTTCTCGTACCTCGGGTTGTAGCTATTCCACCACAGTTCCGCATATTGAACAGCTGCCAAACGGTTGTAAGTAAAATTCCTAGGCATCTCATCGTCAATTTCACGGACCATCGGTTCATAATCTGTTTCAATTTGTGTAGGCTGTGCTTGATCACTAACTAATTTATCTAACATAAAAATAGCATTTCTGTCCTCACATTGTTCTTCCAAGTACAGGTTTTTATTTTGCTTAATGAGATAACGGTAATGCACCAAGTAATGTAGTATGGTTTTTCCATCAACTTCTTCTTTTTTTACGATTTTTCCGCCGGCATGACATTTTACAATCTCGGCAGAGCGCTTTTCAAGAAGGTTTTTTTTCCTCTGAATTACCTCAACGTCTTGTTCTGATAAAAGAAATGGCATATTTCTATGATTCCCAACAAGTAATTGGGCCTTGGCTTCAATTACCTTCGCTAAAATCTCTTTCAAAGTTGACCACCACCTCTTGCTGTGTTACTACACAATATGAAAGAAAATGAAGTTTAAGTAGAAAATCTTTTTTAATTATCTACCAAGCTTATAGATAGTATTATAGTTTTACTTAAATTTCCATTTGATAATGGTACAATGGAAGTAACAATAATTTTTAGAATTGGGGGTTATTACTTGAAGGTAAGGACTTTTTGGGGAAGTATTTTGATTATCATTCTAAGCTATATCGGAAATTATCTATTTTTCGAGTCAAAGCAGCTTGCGGCTCCACTCTTTTTAGATCATTACTATGAAACTAGCATAAATATAGAAGGTGACAATCATTTACCGTTCTATTACCTAGCGAATAAGTCTGATTTTTCGACAGTATCACATGTTGATATTAATGGTGAGACCTTTTATCCATTATCCACTCAGTACTTTAATATGTGGGATACAAATACACCCCAATATGAACAAGAGTTCACCCATCATTATTTAAAAGCAGTTACTCTTTCGATTCCTAGCGTGAATATTCAGGATAACATTCCATTTGAATTTTCTAATATGATTGTACATTTCTCTGATGGGAAAACCATTCAGGCTGACATTGGCAATGTCATTCTTCATAAAAGTAATCCCAAGCCTCAGGTTTTGGAAACTCGTTATAGTGGAAGCAGCAATCAGCATCGAGAAACGAAATCATTCATTACCTTACAGCCTATAACGATTGAAGATATTACAGTTCCTTTTCCTGAAGAAATAGCTGATGAGGTTTTGGTAAAGGTTGATCTCAATCAAGAGAGATTAAGTGAACTGGAAGAACTTATGACCGGGGCAGAACCTCCAAATTGGTTAACTGAAGGGCGAGATAAGAAATGGAGTAGCTTGCCAGGTGTATTGATTCATGACGAATTGTTTCCATTCTCTTTAAAGCAAAGCGAATGGATTCTTTTACTAATGAAGTATAATCCCACTCGGAATAGTTATTTTACTTTCAGTGTAAAAATCATAGGGAAGACAGAATCAGGTGAGCCCTTCATTTTGGAAGCTCCAATTAGTGATGCACCAAGCTTAGATCAAAAGAAAATCAATAACATTATCAAAACCAAAAAGAGTGGTGAGAATGAGTGAAAGTAAACTTTAATCGTCTATTCTGGGGTTTCATTTTAATCTTTCTAGAAATTCATATTTTTATTGATCTTTTACCCGACCCTGTTGGCTATTATTTGATATTTTCAGGTGTAAATGCGACCACCAAGGGGAATCGTAATGCCGATAGAATAAAGATACTTGCAAGTATACTTATTATTGTAAGCATCCCTACCGTGGTCGTTCAACAAACTGTAGGCATGAACGCAGTTGGCCACATAGAAGCCATATCATTGTGGTTCATTTATACAACAATACTTGCAATCGTAAAATTAATTCTTGTATTCTTTGTCTTTCAGTTCATCATGGAAATCGTTATGACTCTTAGCGATGAAGCTCTCATTAAAAGAAGTTCACAAGCCTTTAAGGTTTATATGGTTTTAATGCTTATTATTACTTTCTCTCATTCATTCGTTATGAATATTTGGAGTGATTTAGTAGCAGCATACCTACTTTTCACTATTCCTATAAGTATTGGATTGGAAATTATGTTTCTAGTCCTGCTAAGAAAGCTGCATAAGCACGAAGCACTTCAATGAAATAAATTTAGTTGAGTTTCAAATTAAAAGAGACCAAATCTGTAATTTGGTCTCTTTAAACCATCAGCATGTTCAACCCTTTTTCAATTTCTTCAAGCACTTGTTCATCTTTTTCTCTTCGCTTGGCGTCCTCTAGGATTGGGATAGCTTCTATATTTCCGATTTTCCCTATGGCCCACGCAGCTGTTCCGCGTAGAACAGGTCTGGGGTCTTCTTTTAACACCTTCGTTAGTTCGGGTAGTGCGGTACGATCCTTAAAATGACCTAATGCGATAATTGCATTACGCTGAATTGGCTTTTTTCCTCTCCAAGAACCTGAGAGCGTTCCAAACGTTTCTTTAAATTCTCGGTTTCCAATTGAAAGAAGTGGTTTTAGCAATGGCTTTACGACCTCAGGATTCGGTTCCATTTCCTCGTGGAAATGAAAATCGACGCCCTTATTTTTTGGGCAGGCTGTTTGACATGAGTCACATCCATACAGACGATTCCCAATATTTGTTCGAAACTCCTCCGGTAGGAAGTCCTTTGTTTGCGTGAGGAAGCTAACACATTGCTGTGCGTTAATCTGTCCTCCCTGAACCAAGGCTCCCGTTGGACATGCATCAAGACATGCTCTGCATGATCCACATTGATCTTCAATCGGTGTATCAGGCTCAAATGGAATATTCGTTATCATCTCACCTAGGTACACATACGAGCCAAACTCAGGAGTGATGATCGCACAGTTTTTTCCACTCCATCCAATTCCAGCTCGTTCCGCTACTGCTCGGTCTGATAATTCACCTGTATCTACCATTGATTGCAGCTTGGCACCAGGAACCTTTTCAGCAAGAAATACTTCAAGCTTTTGCAGTCTGTCTCTTAGAACACGGTGGTAATCCTCTCCCCATGAAGCACGTGCAAATAACCCGCGACGTTCCTCTCTTGTACTTCTCGGTGCATTCTTCAGCTTTGAAGGATATGCCAGCGCAATGGCAATAATTGATTGCGCCCCTGGCATCAACGCTTGAGGATTTGTTCTTTTTTCAATATCCGGCTCCTCAAACCCTGATTGATATCCTAGCTCCTGCTGTCGAATCAATCTAGCTTTCAGCTCTTCAAACGGTGAGGCACTAGTAAAACCAATTTTGTCAATTCCAATTTTCTTACTGTATTCAATAACTTCCTGCTTAAGTTGTAAAATATCCATGGTATAACCTCCTTTCTTTTTATTTGATGGTTCTCTCGTTTCAACAGTCACTAGCTTTTATGGTACACTATTCGTAACAAATTTTGGAGGGATTAAATGATGGAAATTACTCTTTCCTCTCTCTTAAAAGAGATTATAGCGGATTTTAAGGTCGGTATCATTCAGTATAATACTATTGAAGTTGGAGATTCTCCACAAATGCTACGAGGCAGACTTCAAACCTTTCAGGAGTCACTATTTTTTGACCTAGAAGACAAAGCAATAACGGATGTAAAAGGGATTGCCGAATGGCGAACCATATTTAAGCAGGTCGGTACAGATCCAAATCGATATCGTCCTTCGGTTGAATCCATATATCGACGTATTCAAAAACAGAATTTCCTACATACTATTCATTCAGCAGTAGACCTAAATAATTTCTTTTCTATGCAATATGAAATACCAATTGGAATTTATGATGCAGATAAGATTCATGGAAACGTTGAAATCAGACTTGGGCGTGAAGATGATAAGTATGAAGGAATTAACGGCAGGATTATATCAATGAAGGATAAAATCCTGTCTAGTGATACGATCGGGGCTTTCGGTAGTCCGTATGTTGACTCAGAAAGGACTGCAGTCACAACCGAAACAAAAAATGCTATTCAAATCATTTATTTGAAACCATCCCTGTCCAATGAAAGCTGTGAAAAATTAATAGAATCTCTTGCAAAAATGTTTACTCAAATCCATGGTGGTACGGCGAGTTCTATGTTGCTTACATAGAGCTTTGCTGTTTTTAAAACATGAAAAAACGCAATACCTCGTTTTACTAAGAAACGAAACACTGCGTTAGTTATGTATGGAGCGGGTGATGAGAATCGAACTCACGACATCAGCTTGGAAGGCTGAGGTTTTACCATTAAACTACACCCGCACAATATTAAATTAGCATTACTTGATAAAGCGATGTGCTTTTTTAAAAACTAAAAGTATGTGAATATTATAACAAGTTTGTAAGCATGTTGCAAGGTCTTTTTTAAAATTTGTTGAATTTTGTCGAAAACCATTTGGCTGATTACTTTTTCTATTTTACATATGTATATTTTATTTTGCAATAGTTAATTACAAATTTTTTTACAAAATTACAAAAGGCCCACACCATATCAAAATGGCATGAACCCTCCTACCTTTCTTACACCCACCACATATTATCCGGTGTTTCTTCAATTAGAACTGCTTTTAGGTTTTTAACGGCCCGCTTAAATCCTTCTTCAATTGACATGATCGGGTCCTCATGTTCGATGCTCACAACATAGTCGTAGCCATATGTCCGTAAAGCACTCATCATATCGGACCATTCCTGGATGCTGTGACCGCAACCAACTGAACGGAACGACCAAGCTCTTGTTTGGATTTCACTATATGGTTGCATATCTGTTAACCCATACATATTCACATTGTCTTGATCTATATATGTGTCTTTTGCATGGAAATGGTGGATAGCATTTGCTTTTCCAAGTATTTTAATCGCCGCTACCGGATTGATACCTTGCCACCATAAGTGGCTTGGGTCAAGATTGGCACCAATGGCATCACATGTTTCTTCCCTTAGCTTTAATATTGTGTATGGAGTGTGAACCAGGAAGCCTCCATGAAGCTCAAGACCGATTTTTACATGATGTTCTTTCGCAAATTGTCCCCATTTTTTCCAATATGGTATTAACTTTTCCTCCCATTGCCATTTTAGAATATCGCCATATTCATTTGGCCAAGGGGCAACAGGCCAGTTCGGAAACTTCGCACCTTCGTAATCACCCGCTACACCTGAAAAACAGTTAACAACCGGTACACCAAGTAAACTTGCTAGCTTGATTGTTTTTACTAGTGCTTGATGCGATTCCTCTGCAAATTCTTTATTCGGAGAGAGCGGATTTCCGTGGCAGCTAAAGGCACTAATTTGTAAGCCACGTGAACTCACTTTATCTAGATATTCGGTTCGCTTCTCCTCGCTCTCTAACAGAGTGTCAAGATCACAATGGGCATTTCCAGGATAACCACCTGTACCTATTTCAACAGCTTGCAGCCCCGCTTCTGCAACATAATCCAGCATTTCTTCAAAGCTCTTTTGTGAAAATAATACAGTAAATACTCCTAACTTCATTTGAATGTTCCCCCTATTACAATATAATACTCTGACGCGTTTCACTGCTTTTATAAATCGCATCGATAATTTTTGATACCTGTAGGGCTTCCCTTGGTTTCACAACAGGTTGTTCAATACCTAAACAGCAATTGATAAAGTTTTGGGCTTGAGGAAGATCTGGAGATTCGTCACCAGGAACCCACTCTGCAGCTGAATTCAGAAGCATTCCATGCTTTGCTTGGTTCAACTGTAACGGAAATAAATTGATTCCACCAACCGTGCCTGAAATGCTTACACCTTCATCATCCTTAGGAATATTGGCTGACCAGGACGTTTCAAATAGCATCGATGCACCGTTTTTGAATCTAATATAAGCAGTCACATGGTCATCCACATTAAATGTTTCGTGGTTAAAGCTTCCCCACTGATTCACTTGATTTGGCATTTTACTCAAGTGATTATAGGTAGTGCCGGTTACTAGCTCGGGCTCAGGGTTACCTAATAACCAAAGAGACAAGTCTAGATAGTGACAGCCCCAGTCTATTAAACTTCCTCCACCTTGAAGTTCTTTATTTGTAAACACTCCCCAACCTGGAACTTTTCTTCGTCTTAATGCTTTTACCCTTGCAACAATTGGTTCTCCTATTTCATTTTCCAAAACAAGCTTTTTCGCTGCTTGAGAGTCTTTTATAAACCGGTAATGATAGGCAATTGAAAGAACTTTTCCAGAGGCTTCGGCTGCATCAACCATTGCCTGACATTCTTCTGTACTCATTGCCATTGGCTTTTCACATAATACATGGACCCCTGCTTCAAGTGCAGCAACTGCAATGTCAGCATGAAACTTATTCGGAGTACAGATCGTAACCGCATCAACCTTAGCAAACATTTCATGATAATTTGAAAACACCTTATTTATCTGGAACTTCTGAGCCACATTCCTTGCTACCTCTTCATTCACGTCACAAATAGCTTCAATTGTAACTAGATCGGATAACTTCTGGAACGCGGGAATATGCCGCGCTTGAGCAATTCCACCCGCTCCGATAATTCCAATACGCAACTTACCCATGTTTTACACCTCTTCCAAACGTACGAACCGCTTCGTTTCATTCGACTCTAACGCAGATAAAATGACCTCAAGTGATTTCATGCCTTCCTCACCTGGTACTGGTGGTTCAGTGTTATGTAAAATCGAATCAACGAAATGGGAAATGACCTGTGAGTTTGTTTGCCCACCGTCTTCATTTGTTTGAATTCCACCAAGCTCATATTTAGCCACTTCTCCATTTTGATATTGGACAATAAGATTGTTTACAGGATCCTCTTCTAAACGAATGATTCCCTTTTCACAATAAATAATGGTAGAGTTATCCTCTTTCGAAACATACGACCAGCTTGCAGCCAGCGTTCCAATGATTCCAGACTCTGTTTTTAAAATACATACCGCAGTATCGTCCACATCCGCATTTTCTTTGGCACTTGTTTCAATGAAAGCACCGACTTCTACAATTTCCTCACCAAGTAAAAAGCGAAGCAAATCTGTTTTGTGGACACCTAGATCTCCCATAGCTCCAATAAAAGCTTCTTTCTTTTTGAAAAACCAGCTGTCCTTTCCATCAACACTCCAGCCCTCAGGACCTCCATGTCCAAAAGCGGTACGGAAGCTATAAATCTTTCCTAAACTACCATCCTGAATTAACTGTTTTGCTTTTTGGTGTGAAGCGACAAAACGCTGATTATGGGCAATCATTAACTTTTTGTTGTTTTTCTTTGCTGCCTCAATCATACCTAGCGCTTCTTCTCTAGATGTTGCCATCGGCTTTTCACATAGCACATGCTTTCCTGCCTCCAGCGCTGCAATGGAAATTGGTGCATGTAGATAGTTAGGTGTACAAACACTAACTGCATCTACCGAAGAATTTTTTAGTAGCTCTTCATAACTTCTATAAGGTTGAGCACCATACAACTCCGCTAACATAGTAGCACGCTCCTCTACAACATCACAGACAGCAACGATTTCTACACTTTTGTTCATTGCATATTCAGGTAGATGGCGATGTTTCGCAATACTTCCACAACCAATGACACCGATTTTTAATTTACTCATTTTATTTCTCCTCCATTTTCATACGTAAGTATGTTTCGATTTGCTATGTACCTTATTGTTTTGTTTTAATTGCTTCAAGCGGCTGAGCGTTACCGTATATAGGCTTCGGTAAAGCAGTTGGCTTTGCCCATTGAACGGCATTTTTAATAACGCGTTGGATATCCTTATGGTAATAAGTTGGATATGTCTCATGACCTGGACGGAAATAGAAAATTTTCCCCTTTCCTCTTTGGTAGGTGCAACCACTTCTAAAGACTTCTCCACCTTCAAACCAACTAACCATTATCAATTGATCTGGTGCAGGAATATCAAAATGCTCTCCATACATTTCTTCTTTTTCGAGTTCAATGTATTCCCCAATGTCCTCAACAATTGGATGACTAGGATCTACAATCCAAATTCGTTCTTTTTCATTTGCCTCTCGCCATTTTAAGTCACATGATGTGCCCATTAGTGTTTTAAATAGTTTAGAAAAATGACCTGAATGAAGAACAATTAGCCCCATCCCATCCAATACTCGCTGCTTCACTCTTGCAACGATTTCATCACTAACTTCATGATGTGCAAGATGCCCCCACCAAATTAATACATCAGTATGTTCCAACACCTCTTGTGTTAAGCCATGTTCAGGCTCGTCTAGAGTAGCTGTTCTAACTTGAAACTGATCTTCTAGAAAACTAGCGATAGCCCCATGAATTCCATGTGGGTAAACCTCTTGTACCTCTGCATCAGTTTTTTCATGGCGGTTTTCATTCCAAACTGTTACTTGTAACATCTTTTCCCTCCTAAAATTGGCATGCTCCGGCAATATACCTTACTCACGATTCCGATACTCATTAGGTGTTACGCCAGCGAATTTTTTAAATAATTTACTAAAATATTTCTCATTCTGATAACCTACATGGTTGGCGATCTCATAGATTTTCAAATGAGGATTTTCTAGTAGTTCCATCGCTTTTTCCATTCGGATTTTTAATAAATAATCTGTGATAGTCTCATTAAATTCTTGCTTAAATTTCCTGGATATATATTCTCTACTTAAAAAGAAGCGGTCTGCTATTTCTTGAAGATTGATATCCTTCTCGTAGTTATGTCGGATGTACTCCTCTATCAAATAAACACTTTTTCTCTCTTTTTTATACTTCACATCAATCAGACACTCTATAAGCTTATGAAACTCTTTCCGTTTTTCTTCCTTGTATTTTTTAAACGAAAACGAGCCGTCATCCTTCCAAAAATCTGTTCCCTTGTAAAAGTGAATTTGATTTTGAATTTCATATTCTTTTATCCAATGATTTTTAAGAATGTCAAATTCCTTATCCCATTGCTCCATTTGTTCAAGGGAAAACGAGTTGGAAGTTTCAAATACAAGAAAAATCCTATCTAAAATAGTATCCATTTTTTCGGTGCTACCACTTTGAATGGCCCACTTGATTTCCTCTGCATAGTCTAAAAGATGAACACTAGGTTGATTGATGATATTTTCGCTCGTCACTATAATTGATGCCTTACTTTCCAATAAATTATGTTTGAGAACTACTTTCCTTGCTGAAGCATAAGCGTCAGCGATTTGGAAGGCAGGTTTGCTAAGTGCCACACAAGTCCTTACATTTGTTTTCTGGTGCAAAGATATCATTATTTCTTTCAATTTCGTCGTTATACCTTTTGGATTCCAGAAAAGCAGGACAAGCTCGTCTTCCTTATGTTGATTTTTAAAACCAGCACCATTACGCTTACCTATGATTTCATTACAAATCGGAAGTAATGTTAAAAAGGCGAGTTCTGTATCCCATTGACACCTCTCTACAAAGGGTTTTATTGAAAACAAAGCTACTGTCATTTTTTGATTCGTAAGATCAATCGAATATTCCTCCTTCAATTTTTGTCTGGATGTCTGGGACATAGTTGATTTGGTTAGAAGTCCAGATAATAAATGGTCCAGATAAAATGGCCTTACTTCATTTATTACCTTATTGCTTTTTACCAGTGCCTTTCGATGCTGTGCCTGCTCTCTCCATTCGGTTACTGCTCTTTCCAAGGTTTCGTTCAAAGCCTCTGGATCAATGGGTTTTAAAAGATAGTCAAAGCTTTTATAGTAGATTGCATTTCTCATGTACTCAAAATCATCGTATCCACTTACAACAATGGTTTTACTAGTTAAATCAGCGGAATGAATCCATTTTAAGAGACAAATACCATCCTTCTTTGGCATTCTCATATCGGTGAAAATAATTTCAGGGAGATTTTCTGAAATTACTTTTATTGCTTCCTCTCCATCTGTTGCCTCTAAGATAGTGTCTATCCCATATTTTCTCCAGTTCCCTAGCAAGACAATTCCTTCGCGCACATGCTTTTCATCATCAACTATGATTACCTTCATCGTGTACACCTTCCTCACTAATTGGAAGTCTCATAGTCACTAATAGTCCACCTTCCTCCACATTTTGAAGTTGTAAAGTAGCTTGATCATTATAGTAGAGTTTTAATCTTGCATATACATTCTTTAATCCAATATTGGTACCTTCACGTAAGGTAGAATGATTATCAAAATGGGAGTAGATTTCTTGAAGTCGTTCTTCTGATATGCCTACTCCGTTATCCAAAACTTCAATAACTACTTCACCCTTTTCAAGCCTACAAGCTAAAAGAAGCTTTCCTATCCCTACACGTGACTCAAATCCATGCTTAAAATAGTTTTCTATGATCGGCTGTATAATCATCTTAGGTATTGCTACATTCAAAGCTTTTTCCTCTATGTCAAAGACATATTCAAATTGGTCGCCAAATCTCTCTTTTTGTAAAAGAAGAAATGCTTTCATGTAGTTTATTTCTTTGAGCAAAGGTACCTTGTCTTCTTCCATATTCATTCCATATCTCATAATCTTTGAAAGATGTGTAATCAAGGAATAGATTTGTGGAACATTGTTCTTAAGTGCCACGGTACCAATCGATTGAAGTGCATTATATAAAAAATGTGGATTAATTTGTGATTGAAGAACCCTTAATTGATTTGTTTTATTTTCTAATTCGAGCTTATATTCTTTGTTAATAAGATGATTTATTTTTTCAATCATTTGCTTAAAGCGGTCACCCAAGATTCCAATTTCATCTGTTCCTAAAGATTGAAATTCCACTTGCATGTTACCCTTTTCGACCTGATGAATGTTCTGTAGGAGTACTCTAATCGGGGAAGTTATTTTAAACGAGACAAACAATGTTGCAAGGACAACTAAAATGAGTCCAATGACACCAAACATAATGTTAATAATGGCTACTCTAAATACACTTTGGTAGAGAGTCGCATAAGGAATTCTTTTTACTAACATCCATCCCCCTGCTGGCTGAGGAAGCTTATTATAAATCATTACTCCATCAAAGAATGCATCTTTCCACTCCATTGCCCCTTGCTCTTCATTTGTATTTACAAGTGGTCCAATCCATTCTTGTTTTTTTTCATTTGGTAAGGTATTTAGGCTAGAACGATAAATGAGATTTCCTTCAGGTGTTATGATGTAAAACTCCTCGTTTTCTTTGTTGTACAGGTTTTTACTTAACTCAAAAATTTTATCAGGTGTGAATTCTAATGAGATATACGCTAGCACCTCGTCTGAAGGAGTGTTGATGAATGAACGGTGTATAGAGACAACAGGCTTCGGTCTCTTAACATTGATGACTGTGTCAACTTCATTTTGAAAATGAATTGGCTCAATATACAGCTTGCTAGGACTATTTTTTGCTTTTTCAAAGGCTTCAAAATTAACATCCTGTGATCGTGTAGAAAAAACAACAGCTGATTGCTTGGAAATGGAAACGATTCGGTCATCTTGTGCAAAGGAGATGTATACCCTTTCAATATTCTCTTCTGTATGCAAAATTGTTTGGAGGATGTCTTTTACCGTATCCATCGCCGTGTAATTATTATTTGCTGATTTCAAAAAATTAAGGAAATTCGGATTATTATAAAGGGTTAAAGAAAGACCACTAAGTTCACTTATATAGCTTTCCAGATTAACCTTCCCTTGATATAAGAGGTTTCGATTTTCTTGTACGATTTGGTCTCTCAAAGAAGCTTTTATATGATAATATGTAACTGCAATCGAGGTTCCAAAAGGTACAATTGTCGTAAGTAATAATAATGCGATTAGTTTGTTTCTAATACTTTTCTTAAACAAAAGACACCTCCCCTTTTATAAGTATAAAATAGAAAGCACATCTGGTACAGACATGCTTTCTAAAATGAAAGGGAAGTTTCATAATTTTATTTTAAATTATCCCATGTTTCTTGGAAACGCGTTAAAAGCGTTTCATAATCGATTTTTCCGGCTGCATATTCTTGAATCGCAGCTGCCTTTTCCATGTTTGCACCATCTGGCCATCTGAACCAAGTCCAAGGGACCGTTTTATCATCCTTCGAGTATTCTAAAATCGATAGACCTAAATCTCCTAATCCTGTTGGTTCGATGTTATCGAATGCTGGAATAAACGCGAATTCCTCTGTAATATAGCGTTTACCTGTATCAGAGGATACCATCCAGTTCAAGAAATCCTTTGCTTCCTGTAGGTGCTCAGAGTTTTTATTCACAACCCAGTTATTCGGAACCCCTACTGGTAAACGATTTGCAGAGGCTTCATCATCTGTCATCGCAATTGGTAAGAAGCCCATATTAATTTCCGGATTCACTTCATAAATCATATTCTCTGTCCAGTTACCTTGTTGAAGCATGGCAGTTTCACCAGAGGCAAATAACGTAACCTGTGTATTGTAATCAGTTGTAAGAGGATTATCATTTGCATACTTTAATTCTAAGTCTAGTACATTCTTGAAGTCTTCAAAATGCTTATTTCCTACGAATTTTTCTGTACCAGCATATAATCCTTCAATAAATGCAACTGGATCATCTTGTTGAGCAAACGGGATATTAAGTAAATGCTGTCCAACTACCCACCATTCTCCATAACCTGCAGCGAAAGGAGTAATCCCTGCAGCCTCAAGCTTTTCAGCAGCAGCCTTTAACTCAGAGAAGGTTTTAGGAGGCTCTGTAATTCCTGCTTTTTCAAATAAGTCTTTGTTATACACAAATCCATAGCCTTCTAAGTTTACAGGCATTCCATATAGCTTACCATCCGTATCAGTCATTGGAACCTTACCGATTGGAAGGACATGCTCTACCCATGGCTCATTTGAAAGGTCAGCTAAACGTTCTTTCCAAAGCTCTAGCTCTTTAAACCCACCATTGTTAAAAATGTCAGGTTCTTCACCAGAAGCAAACTTTGCTTTTAAGGCAGCACCATAGTCAGCCCCTCCACCAACTGTTTCAAGCTTAATCTCAATATTTGGATGTTCTTTTTCATATTCATCGATCATTGCCTGAAGCTGGTCAGCGATTTCAACCTTAAACTGCATGAGGTTTAGGGTGATTTTTTCTCCCTCTTTTTCACCACCATCATCCTCTGATCCTGAACTAGATGAGTCTTTACTCGAACATGCTGCAAAAATTCCAACTACCAGTACCATTGTTAGCAAGAGCAGTATGCGTTTCATTACATTTCCCCCTTCTTCATGGTCATATTGAATTTTTGTATTATACAAAAAGTATAATCATTACTTAATCGATCCCGAAGCAATCCCTTTAATAATATGTTTTTGTAAGAAAAGGAAGAATACTATAATTGGAGCTACCCCAAGAACAAGAGCTGCTAAGCCCATATCCCATTGTTTCGTATATTGCGCGAAGAAAGAACTTGTTGCTAAAGGAATGGTTCGTAGCTCTGCATCCGTTAATACAAGTAAAGGTAGCAAGTAATCATTCCAGATCCACAATGTATTTAAAATAATGACCGTTACGGTAATCGGTTTTAACAGTGGGAAGACAATTCTCCAAAACACCCCAAAATGTGAGCAGCCATCAATTCTTGCAGATTCCTCGATTTCGACTGGAACTGTTTTAACAAAACCGTGGAACAGAAATAACGATAACGGTACTCCAAATCCAAAATACATAATGATAATCCCTGGAATGCTGTTGACTAACCCCAAAATTCCACCCAACTTCATTAACGGAATCATCACCGATTGAAACGGAATAACCATGGCTGCTACGAAAAAGATAAATAGGAAACTGGAAAGCTTGCTTCTTGTTCTGACTAGCTTCCATGCTGCCATTGAACTAATGACAACAATACCGATATTACTTAGTACCGTGATTATGAGTGAATTCCAAAACGCTCTTGGAAAATTAATAATCTCCCAAACCTTTATAAAATTTGTAAACAGAAACTCCTTTGGCCATGCGGCTGCATCAAGTAAGATTTCGGAGAAGCTTTTGACTGAATTGATGATGACAAAGTAAAACGGGATGAGAAAGATGATTGCAAGAAAAATAACGAAAATTTCTAATATGAAAGTCCTTTTCGTGTATCGATTCATTACACCTCAACCTCCTTCCGCTTCGTCATAATGACTTGAACGGTAGTAAATGCAGCTACAATTACAAAGAACAAGATTGCCTTTGCAGTACCTAATCCAAAGTTATTGAATTGGAATGCCTCTCGATAAATATTAATCGCTACGGACTCTGTTGAGTTAAATGGTCCTCCATTCGTTAGCGAGATATTAATATCAAAGATCTTAAAGGCCATCGACGTCGTTAAAAAGAAACAGATTGTAAAGGCAGGAAGTATTAAAGGTACTATTATCTTTATTAACACGTTCCAATTTGATGCCCCATCTATTCTTGCTGCTTCGATGAGGGATTTGTCCACTCCTTGCAACGCTGCAATATAGATAATCATCATATAGCCTGCTGTCTGCCATGCAAAAACAATAACAATTCCCCAAAATGCAGTAGCTTCATCACCTAGCCAGGCTAGCTTAAACACTCCGATATCGGTTAATTTGCCAATCGATGCAAATCCTTTTACGAAGATAAACTGCCAGATAAATCCCAGTAATAAACCACCGATAACATTTGGCATAAAAAATACGGTTCGCATGAGGTTCTTTGTTTTTAGAGCCCCATTAAGCATTAACGCTAATGCAAATCCTAAAAGATTACTAATAATAACAGCAGCAATCATAAACTTCGTTGTAAACAAAAAGGAATTAAAGAACTTTTTATCATTGGTAAAAATCTTGATGTAATTTTCAAGTCCTACCCATTCAACTGCTGCACTGATCCCATTCCAAGAGGTGAAGGAATAATAGATTCCCATAAAGAACGGGATAATTTGAATCACAAGAAAAAATAAAAGTGCAGGCCCAACAAACGCAATGAACGACAGAGCATTTTTCCATTTGATGTTTCTTTTGTACTCGGTTCTCGGTGCGCTATGAATCTGTAATTCTTTTACCTCACCTTTCGTCTCCACTTCATCACCACCTAAAAGTGTAACCGCTTTCTTTATTATAAATGCTGCCCTTTGATTATGCAGGCAACAAAATTGACGGAATAGGGGTAAAATTTTGACTACTTACTTTTTAGCGCCCTTCCCCCTTCATTTATTGCTGCGAATTTTTATAATTCCATTGTTACACTTGGTTTTTAATAAGAGATGCTAACATTAAAAAATACTTTGACTTTATCTTAATAAAGGAGTAGATTCTATGTATCTATATTCAAATAATCAGATATTCTATTATTAAAAGGAAGGCTGAACATGAGTCAGAAGTGGTTTTTTACAGGTAGATATAAAGGTTATTCTTTCCAATCTTTTCAAAAGGATTTAATATCTGGTGTCGTAGTAGGTATAATCGCTATTCCGCTTGGCATGGCGTTTGCGATTGCATCAGGTGTAAAACCAGAGTATGGGATATACACCACCATTATCGCAGGTATTCTTATTTCCTTATTAGGAGGTTCCAAATTTCAAATAGGTGGACCGACCGGGGCATTTATTCCAGTCCTCTTTGGTGTTGTTGCTACCTATGGTTATGAAAATCTATTAATTGCTGGATTTATGGCGGGAATCATTCTCTTTTTAATGGGGGTCTTTCGATTAGGTTCATTAATAAAGTTTATTCCAAGACCCGTCACAATTGGTTTCACATCAGGTATTGCGGTCATTATATTTGTTGGCCAAATCCCAAATTTTTTAGGTCTTTCTAATGTAGAAAAACATGAATTGTTTTTAGACAATATGCATGAAATTGTACTTCATATGGGAGAAATAAATAGATATAGCGTTTTAACTGCCATCATTTGCTTGGCTGTGTTACTACTTACGCCAAGGTTCTTTCCAAAAATACCAGGTTCACTAATAGCTTTGATTGTTTCAACAGGTATCGCTACTATTTTTTATCCAACACAAGTTGCAACAATCGGTTCAACCTATGGAGATATTCCTAGTAATCTACCGAGCTTTCAAGTACCTGACATCTCCTATGAAAAAATCGTACAGCTCCTTCGACCTGCTTTTGTTATTGCGATTTTAGGAGCGATTGAATCCTTATTATCGGCTGTCGTAGCTGACGGAATGACAAACAGTAAACACAATAGCAATCGCGAGTTAGTTGGCCAAGGTATTGCAAATATCGTAACTCCATTATTCGGGGGAATTCCTGCTACAGGTGCTATTGCACGTACTGCGACAAATATTAAGACGGGGGCAACATCCCCAATTTCAGGTGTGGTTCATGGGATGGTAGTACTTCTCGTTCTACTTTTGTTTGCTCCTTTTGCCTCTAAAATCCCGTTGGCGAGTATGGCACCGATTCTGATGGTAGTAGCGTGGAACATGAGTGAACGCCGAGTATTTTACCATGTTCTTCAAACCAAGTCTGAGGACTCAATTGTCTTACTCGTTACGTTTTTATTAACAGTGTTTGTGAATTTAACAGTTGCAGTAGAAGTTGGCCTTATTTTAGCAGTTATTATCTTCACAAAACGTATGGGTGATATAATAGTGACAGAAAAGGTTTTACCAAACCCAGCCAATAAGCACGAAAAAGTGGAAAGTCATGTTGTTACTGATTCCCATGATTGTCCACAAATCAGTATTTATAATGTCGAGGGCCCTTTGTTTTTCGGTGCCGCACAAGCATTTGAACAATCCATAATGAGTACCATTAACTACAGACCGAAGATCCTTCTTCTACGTCTGGGAAGAGTTCCTTTTATGGATACAACAGGAGAAGCACGCTTATCAAGCATTGTTAAGGACTTTTCAAAGCATGGTATAGTAGTAATATCAGGTATAAAGTCTCAGCCGAAAAAGGTAATCATGAAGACGGGATTATATGATTTTGTTGGAGAAAAACACTTTTTTGAACATACTGGGGACGCAATAAACTATGCACTCACACAGCTTAATACAAACAAGTGTCTAGGCTGTAGGCATTTTGCTTTTAAAGAATGTACAGCACTTTCCGGCACAACCGATAATTTCATAGAAAAGAAAACAGTCTATCAACATAGTAACTAGCTTTTCTTTTTTTAGAAAGTGAGGAAATCAGGTGAACTTAGAAATGCAGCAATTCAAAGCTGACTTTTTCAAAGCCCTTGCACACCCATTAAGGATCAGAATCCTTGAGTTGCTAGCAGAAGGCGATAAAAATGTAAACGAAATTCAAAGCCTCATCGGTAGCGAAGGATCTGCTGTATCTCAGCAATTAACGATTCTTCGTGCGAAAAATATTGTCACCGGAACAAAGGACGGCAATCGTGTCATCTACACCTTACGAGACCCGATGATTGTAGAACTTCTCTCCGTAGCAAAACAAATCTTCAACAATCACCTTGTTGATACCATTTCACTCTTGGATAAGATAAGTGAAGTGGAATAATTAACATAAAAAACGGCTAATTTGCTGATCACAGTTTAGCCGTTTTTTTCTATTATTTTGCTAACGGAAAGCCAAAGCCTGAGGCGATATCGTCGCCAGTGCCTGCATATTGACCTGCAGTAATATCATTGCTTTTCGCACGATTTTGTAGTTCTACACGAAGTTGATGGTTTGTCATAGTAGGGTTTTCCGCCCAGATTTTTGCTGCCAATCCTGAAATATGTGGGGTTGCCATTGAGGTACCACTTATCGTGTTATATGTGCCATCACTCCATGTGGACTCTATCGCTCGTCCTGGCGCCGATAATTCAACATCTCTTTCCCCGATTACAAAATCACCAGCAGAAGTAGGATTACCTCTAGATGAAAAATCAGCAATTCGATATGATCCATTTTGCTGTACATTCTCTAAAGCTGCGACTGCGATAACATCATGAAGACCACCTGGGAATCCAATTGTATTTGGAGCAGGTCCATCATTACCTGCAGCTGCAACAACCAACGCACCATTGGCAACGGCATATGTGACAGCATCCGCAATTAACGAATCCTTTGAGCTTGAACCTAGAGACATTGAGATGACTACTTTAACGCCATTCTTCTTCCCTTCGTCAGCAGCATGGCGAATTGCTCCTGCAATATCGTCTGAATATCCGAACCCGCTGTTACCCAATACTTTATAGGCCCAAAGCTTTGCATCCGGTGCTACTCCATAGATTCCGTTACCCGCACCACCATTTGCTAGTACTGTACCAGCAACATGTGTGCCATGGCCATTCTTATCATCACATTTGCCATTTACAATCGGTGATTTACTTTGGCTAAAATCTTTACATTGCTCTGCATTTGCTTTTAAATCAGGATGAGCAATAAATGTTCCTGTATCTAAAACTGCGACTCTAACATTCACTCCACCGTCTGTTGAAGCAATGCTAGAATTATCATAGATTGCTTCAATTCCCCAAGGAGTTTGGTCTGATGGCGTCGCACCGGTACTTGGTTGTGGCTTTGCAGCAATAGATAACGTATCAACTACTGATACCTTTACGTTTTTATTTTTCAATAAAGCTTGATACTGGTTTTCATTCACGGTAGTTGTAAATCCTAGTGATTCAAAGTCCCAGCGAGCTCCGTAGGTAGACTTTAATTTGGATTTATCATTTTTATTTAACGGTTGGATTAAGACCCTCAGTTCATTATTGGAGGTTACATCTTGAGGAGATGCAGCAAATACACTTACTGCAAAAATAGAATAAAAGAGTAGAAGACTTAGAAAAATTGGGAACGCCTTAGAAATTACTTTCAATAAAATCCCTCATTTCTTTTTAGTATGTAGATAAGAATATGGAGTTGCCGATAGTTGCTGGAGATAGAGTAGATGAATTAGATGGACTGAGTGCAAGCGGTAAGGAAGATGGCTTTACTTTACGAGACCAGTAGATATGTGTGTTTTGGGAGTCACCTCCTGTTAGTGGAGTTGAATATTTTTACTATTCATACTGCTATTATAGCGTACCTTGAGGCTCTTTTTCATTGGTCCGAATGGAGGGTTTTGTGGGTACAACTAGGAGGAAAGGAGATATTTTTGGAGGGTAAAAATGACTATTTTTTTAGTCTGTAAACACTATTGGTTTCTCGCTAATAATTTTAAAATCTAAGACTCCTAAAGAAAAAAGCTAGCCCATTTAAATGAACTAGCTTACCGTTTAGAAGAGCCTCTCTTTCAGTTCCTCAATCTGCTGTAAATGACGTCTTTCATGTAAACCGACAAAACTTACCCATTGATGCAAGTTTATAACTCCAAAGTTGGGGTGCTGATAGGATTTTTTCTGTAGTAAAGCAGGTTCTACTCCCTCTATTGCTTGTAGAAGTCTGGCTCTAGACTTAAGAAGTCTCGCTTTCATATCTTCCAACGTAATATAGTCATTGGAAGGAATAAGAAAGGATGGTGCCTCGATTTTTATGCTTCGATTCAGTGTTAGCTCCTCGATTGGCTTAGCTTCTACGGCAGTATCCGTCTCATTCTCAAGCTGGCTTCGAATCATATGAGAAACAACCTTTTCTAATAGATTAAGATGTTCCAAGACCTGCATGATTGACCATTTACCTTCCACAACCTGTTGATTTAACTGATCATCTGATAGTCCCTCTACGGCTTGTAAAAGTACTTCCCTCGTTTTGTTGTTTTCCTCCATCATACTTAATCACCTCTCTTGATATTTTAGACTACATCGTGTCCTTAAACTTTTCTGGCTTCGTTACATAGCTTTCAATGATAAATCCACAGCTAACACATATAGAAAAAACGATATCTGACCCTAAACTCATCTTGTTAACTGGATACATAACGGAGTATCCAGTCTGTTTTCCTGTTCCTATTGCCTTTGACCCGCACTTTGGGCATTCTTTTGCTTTCATGTAAAGCGCCCCCCTTTTATAGTTCAACGATACCGTTTTTACTACGCTTGATAGGAACAGTATAAAAGTGTATCGTCAATAGAAGTACTACGAACATCAATAATGAGATAATAGTTGATATCCAATTCGTCCAGAGACTTACGTTTGTTCCATTGGTAAATAGGATAACACCATCTCCCGGGTTCCCAGTGACTCCATAAAAAAGGCCGTAAATGATATTCAGCCCGAAATGAATTCCTGTATTTGCCCATATTGATTTTGTTTTGTAATAGGTAAAGGTGAGACTTAGCCCAAGGATGATTGAAAAGATGGTATTCTGTAAACTAAACCCTGCATACCAAATATCATCAAATGCATACAACAAAAGCGAAATTAGAAAGACTACAGGTACAGGGTATTTCCCCAAAAAGTGATGAAAAACAAGTCCTCGAACTAGCATGTCATTAATTAGGGATCCTGTTCCAAACCCAAAGAGAAGAATTGCGATTGGTACGATACTCTCAGTAGGAGACTTTATTCCTATATATTCTATTTTGTCAGTAGCAATATATATTCCAAAAAGAAGTGTCCAAAAAAAAGCTCCGGTTAAAAGCCCTACTACTAAATTTCTCCCCCATCCTCTGGGAAAAACAAATCCAAAACTGTCCAATCCTCGACCATAAAACAGCTTTGCTAAAAGAAAAGCAAATGGAAAGAACAAAATGATATGGAAAAATCGAATCAAGTCATTCATCAGAAACAAGATCGGTACCAGATTAAAATAAAGGCTAAGAATACCATATGTAAGCAAAAAAGCAAAAATATTATTTTTCATGTCTGCACACCTTCATATTTAGATACAACAAATATTCTACAAAGTGACAGGATTCTCCTTTTTTAGGATTGTAACCAAAGTAACCAAGGGGACGGTTCTTGTGGTTCGAATACCACAAGAACCGTCCCCTCGGTCCATTTAGTTTCTTGAACGACGATTATAATCTCGTTCAATGCCTTCTTTCCAGCTTCGGTCTATTTTTTTCCCGCTGCGAAGATTTGTTACAGCTTCGCTAAGCATCTCATAATTCAATTTCGTACCTACCGCATCAGCATGGTAATCCACTGCAAAGTCCTCATCGATTCCATATTGCGCAGCCGTTGAGATGGCGTCGATATTCGCACCTAGGAACATGAAATCCCAACCATACTTTGTTTTTTGATTTTCTATCATTTTCTTTATTTTATCTGCTGTATATTCCCGACTGGCATTTTCCATACCATCCGTTGTAATTACAAATAGAACCTTGTCAGCTCGTTCCTCCTTACTCGTTCGCTTTTGAACATTGTTGATTTTTTGAATGGTCGATCCAATCGCATCCAGTAGTGCAGTAGTTCCACCAACCTCATAATCGTTTTCTGTTATTGGAGAAATACCTCTAACATTGATACGGTCATGCAATAATTCGTAATGATGATTGAATAGTACTGTCGTAATATAGGCTTCTCCTTCTGCCTTTTTTTGCTTCATCAGCATTGCATTGTACCCACCAATCGTATCTTCCTCAAGTCCAGCCATTGAACCGCTTTTATCTAAAATAAATACTAATTCTGTTTTCATCCTTGTTTTCCTCCGCTCTCTTTATGATTTACAAGCTAAGAATAACAAGATGTAAAACAAAAAAGGTCGCTCTAAAAGCGACATTTTTTAAGCACCGAGTATAGGCTGGTCAAACGCAAATAATGCTTCATTAATTTCATGAATATTGTAGTTACCATGTTGAATAAAGAATTGAATAATCACATCAAACTTACTGCTATGCGACAATGTATACCCTGCAGCCGACAGTAGCTCATTTGTCTCATCGATACTCAATTGTAATGCAATAGCAAATGCGATCGCTGTTTTCTTTTTTGGTGTGTAGTCTTTTTCATTTCTAATTTTTGAGAACAGTCTCCGATCGATATTTGCCTTCTTATATGTCTCTACATCAGTCATTTCTCTTTCATCAATCAAACGAAGCAAACGTTCCGAAAAGGATTCTTCAAGTAGGTCCAGCAAATCTACTAAATTGCTTTGCCTTATTAAATCCTCATCTTCATAAAAATCAGGCTGACTACTTTTTACATCTTGCAATTGCTCCATAATAAACCTGTCATCTCTACGGTTATACGTAATATCGACTTCCTCAACATAATGTTCGTCGATATATTGATGGATAGAGTTGAATAGCTTTTGGCTCAAGCCAAAGGATGCTTTATCAAACACGACGAGATATACGAGCATGTCATGCTGTAATAAAAATGAACTGATAGTGGAAACCGCGATTTGGAATGCCTCCTCCTTCGGGTAACCATAGATTCCAGTAGATATCAGCGGAAAAGCGATTGATTTACATTTATGATTTAGAGCTAGCTCCAAAGAATTTTGGTAGGAAGATCTTAACAGATCTCCTTCCTTTTGAGAACCACCTCGCCAAACTGGTCCTGATGTATGAATGATATATTTTGAAGGTAAGCGGAACGCTTCGGTGAGTACGGCTTGCCCGACCTGGCATCCACCGATTTCTTCACAGGCTTCCTGTAGTTCAGTAGCTCCCGCAGCCCGAAATATAGCACCGCAAACACCTCCACCCATCTTTAATTCCGTATTCGCAGCATTTACAATCGCATCAACACTCATCTTCGTCAAATCATTACGAACTATCTCCAACGGCATGAAACCTTCCCCCTCCTTCTGGGACACGGGGTTGGGACAAAGGGACAGGTTCATTGTCCCACAATCACAATCTAATAGCACAGTTAGCCGCCCCAGTATCCTCAAAGCCTCCTACTATTTCTATGATAGCTAATTTGAGGTATTTAAGAAAGAGAAAGACCAAAGGAAACCAAGAAACCAAGAAACCAAGGGGACGGTTCTTCTGGTTCAAAAAGATCCAGAAGAACCGTCCCTATGGATCCCTATGGATCAGATCACTTTGGTTCACCCTATCGTGGCAAGTATTCCTCACCAAAGTTATTTACAATAAATGTTTTTTCTTCAGTTTTATTCAGGACTCCATATGCTTTTCCAACTGTCCCATCCTGGTATTCCCAAAAGTAGTTATGGTCTTCGTCTATCTGTTTAAAATCACCATGTTTCCAACTCTTTACAATCTCAAGCAGGTCTTCTTTATGAGGATAATTACTGGATTCAATGATCTCGGAGACTGCATCGATTGTATCAGAAATCATTGGAATAGCCCCCCACTTATCCTCAGCTTTGACTTTTTGGTGAGTCATTTTATGCATGACTTCAATTACCTCAGCTTCTGTAGCTGACTCATCGATTCCAATTTCATAAGTGACTCCACTTACTTTTTTGGTCTGTTCATTGAACTCTCTGTATGCCTGTAATGCTTCATTCTTACTTATAAATACCCCCACCAGCACAACAACTAATATAGTTAAAAACCCAACAAATATTTGGTTCCTCGCTATCAAAATATCACCCATTTAAATAGTATAGATTATCTCGCTTGTTACTCATTTACCTATAACTATATGTATTTACTAGGTCAAAAAATAGACCAAGGGGACGGTTCTTCTGGTTCTAACGAACCAGGAGAACCGTCCCTTCGAAATACTGTTGGCAACATTAAAATAATGTTAAAAAACGGTAATTTTTTATCCATATACCGTTTATATCGGGTACAATATAATGCAAGATTATTATTTTAGTAAGGTTAAGGATTCTTTGACACATGGAAGAAGAGGGAGCATAGTAATGACGAAAACGCAATCAATTTTTAAATCAGAACTCGGCCGGAAACAATTTATAAGTGCTTATGATATGGTGTTAGAGGAATGGACAATTCCTTTCGAATCAAAATTTATTACTACCAAATTCGGGGACATACATGTCATTATTAGTGGTCCCCTTGATGCACCACCTTTAGTTTTATTGCCTGGAATGACGGGTAGTTCTACTATGTGGACATTTAATATTAGCCAGATTAGTGAGAAATACCGTACGTATTGCATAGATACACCTAATGATTTTGGAAAGACTGAATTAACCTCTCCTATTCTTACGATAGACGAGTATGAAGAATGTTTAAATGAGGTTGTAGAGAAGTTAGGTATTAATAAATTTAATTTACTTGGACATTCATTTGGTGGATTTTTAGCTACCAACTACGCGATGAACCACCAAGAAAAAATAAAGTCCCTACTATTGCTTGCACCAGCATGTTCGGTTTTACCTCTCACTGTAAAGTTCTATTTCAAAGTATTTCCTGCGATGATCTTTCCAACAACGAAAAGAATTTTATCTGCTTGGAGTTGGTTTCTTGCTAAAGGTAATAACCTTGAAATTTTAGGCGATACATATCTTAATCAATTAGTTATTTCCTACACACATTGTAGACCAACTAATAGAGTACAACCTCGTGTATTCAAAGACTCGGAGCTACAAAAGATTAAAAATCGGACACTATTTTTAGTAGGTGCTGAGGAAGTGATTTATCCGGCTATTAAGGCTGAAAACCGAATAAAGAATTCCCTCGAGAACGTAGAGACTCACATCATCCCTCGAGCCGGCCATCTAGTAAACGTGGAACAAAAAGAACTCGTGAACAAACTCATATTAGACTTCTTAGATAGATCGCATAGTCAGTAAAACAACACAACCCAAATTACAGGGGCGGTTCTTCTGGTTCAAAACGAACCAGAAGAACCGTCCCCTTGGATCCCCCTGGATCCCCTTACCAAAAAAACTGTTGATAAGCCCAATTAAGTACAAGTACCATTATGCCAGCAGAGACATTAAACCAGCCAAGAATTTTGCTAACCTTTTTTTCTTTTTTCATTTTTGCATCTTTATATATTTTCACGTCGTAATAAAGAATTAAGATTCCAGTCGTAATACATAGAATGACAATATAATTTGAATACCCAATATAGACCATAGTAACTCCTTCGATAGCTTAGACTATTTTGCCTTCGTACCAACTCTACGTATTTTGGTTGAACATTGAATATCAAAGGTAATATCCTTGTATACTTCTCTCCACTTTTCTTTGGTTTTTATTTTCGTATTCCAATACCCGGGGTGCTTGGCACGTATATATTCTCCAAATCCAAATATATCGGACTTCTTAGACTGTAATTTTTGTATCAATTTCGTTGTTCCTTTGACGACACCTCTTGAGCCTTCCTCCTCGATTTTTTTGATAATTTCAGGATTATCTATATCTATATTAACAGCGCCTTCATCAATAATACTTTCATAGTGTATTTTAATGGTAAAATGCGGTTTCCCATTCCGTATGGATGTCTTTATCGATGACTTCCGTTTATCTGCTCGTACAATAACTTTGGCGTCTGTCTCGGGTACTTCAACAAATACTTCATACCCTCCCATTTCCTCTCCTGTTACAGCCATGAATAAACCAATTTCAACAGGTTCAGTTTTCCCTACCATTTTGTCATCTATAAAATAAGCTAGTCCAGCAATTTGAATATTTTCCTCAATTTTAATATCTAAATATGGAAGATATGTATCTTGCCCTTTGCTTTGAAGCTTTGTCCAAAACAACCCGATGAAATCATCTGGAAATTTCCCCAATCCAACAGCGTTTTCAACCATCGCTGAGAGATATAATGTTGGTACACGTTCTAGCTTAGGTGCAACCTCCATAAATCGCTTTGCTTCCCCCTTCGAAACCACCATCCAGGCAGTTCTTCTTATTTCCGGATTTCGCCGCAAATAATCATTGAATCTTTTTAAACCGTCCTTTGCAACTTCCTCACTTATTACGATAATTCGGAGATGTCCAAAGAAAAGCGGGTCTGCCACTTCCTGCTGTAAGACTGCTAATGCGTCGTCAATGGTATATCCTACTACACTAATTAACCATGTTGGTTTTTGATCTGCTCCGGCTCCTCCAGTTTGCGGTCCCAATGGAATACGACCCGGAACGGCAATTTGCGCACTCAATCTAATCATTCCCTCTTTTGGTTTTGGAAACTCTTTTCTTAAGCCAGTAATTTGTTCAATGGATTCGTCTGCTTTATCAAGCTTATCAATAGATATTCCTAATACAACTGCTCGTTGTTCTATATCCTCACTATCCCAGCATCCTGTTAATAGTAGGCAAGGCCCTATAGTAAGTAGTATTACTTTAATACACCACTTCCAACTACGCTTTGATACTCCCACTTTTCTTCACCTTTTTCTTAAGAAGGTCAATACAAATTAATAAAGCTGGATAACCAATAGTGATAATTAGACCTAATCTACCAACCGTTTCAATTACATCATACAAATGCAGGATATTTTGAGGAATCATTGCGATTACAAATACGATTGGCAAAATAAAAAAGGAAAGCATTTTATGATCCCTTAATCCGAATAACTGACTTATGGAATGGACCGTGAACATATAACTAGAAAACAGGGTAGTAAAAACAGCAGTCACCCATACTGATAAAAATACAATATCCAATCTTTGTAGAATATTTCCAGGTATTGAGGTGGTTCGTGCCAATTCAAGAGTCGGCCATAACAATTGCGTGATTTCTCCTGGACCGAATACAGCAACAGTTGCGATGACAATTAAAAAATATAAACCACCCGCAATAATCATTCCCCAAATAGTAGCCTTCATTGCTTTCTTTGGATAACGCATGTATGGAATAACCATTGTAAATATAAAAGAGCCTTGAAATAAGGCAGCAATAGTAAAAGCACCTATTAAATAATTCCCCTTCTCATTTCCTAATATAGGAAATAAATATAAGGTGTTTGCGTTTTTTAAAGATAATGCAACAACGATTAATCCTGGTGCTAATATAATTGGTAAATAAAAATTATGTATATAAGCAAAAACATTCATGTCATTCCTCGTAGAAAGTGCTGCTAGGATTAACATTACAATAACAGTAACCTCTAGGGGGGTTTTCTTTAAAATAGCGGTTATAACAACTGCTCCAAACTCTCGGGATGTCAAGCCCGTTAATATAGCAAAAAAGAGAATAATAAACATGCTTGATAGCTTTCCTACCCATTTCCCTAAAATATCCTCACCATATAAAATGATTGATTTTCGCGGATAGCGCATTCCTAGAATTGTAAGTAAACCAAGTCCTATTGATGCAATAGCTATGCCCATTAAAGTTACAAGAGGAGCACCCGTATCGGCTGTACGAACCGCAAATAACGGAAGTGCAAGTAGTCCAACTCCAATAATTGTGCTAATTACTATTGTCGTCGCTTGAATGACTGTTATTTCTCGTGGATATTCCATCTGACTTTTCCTCCTCCCATTTTGCATTTCCAACCTTTAATGGATCCAACGTATTGCTAGGAGCCTTTTTTAATTCTTCCCTCGTAGTTCCTAAACGGTCTGAATTCTTAGGATGAAGCATTGATGGTCTTTTAGGCATCCACCAGAAGGGCGCCCTGATGATAACATCCTTAAACCCTTGAAAACTACCAGGGGTAACAGGGCTCATATATGGTACACCAAATGACTTTAACGAAAGCATGTGGTTAAAGATAAAAATAACTCCTATAACTACGCCATAAAGTCCAAAGAAGCCAGACATGATAACAATTGGAAATCGAAGCATTCGTAGCGCAAATGCAGCACTATAGGCAGGTGTTGCAAAGGAACCAATTGTTGTTAATGCAATTACAACTACAGTTATAGGGCTTGCGATTCCTGCTTCAACCGCAGCTTGTCCAATAACGAGAACCCCTACAATCGATAGCGCACCACCAACCTGCTTTGGTAAGCGTACAGTCGCTTCTCGTAGCACTTCCATCGCTATCTCAATGACTAATACTTCTATAACGGCTGGAAAAGGAACTCCTGCTCTTCCACCTGCAACGGCAACCGCAAATTCAGTTGGTAGAAGCTCAGGATTAAAAGATATAAAAGATACATATAGAGATGGAAATATTAAAGAAAAAACTAGGGCAACCATTCGTGCAAGCCGGACAAAACTTCCCATTAGAAACCTAGACGAGTAATCCTCAAATGTCTGATAAAACTGGTTAAAAACAACAGGTACAATAAGGGAAAAAGGAGAACCATCCACTAGAATGGCAACCCTTCCTTCTAACATACTACCAACGGTTTTATCTGGCCTTTCAGTGCTTTGTATTTGAGGAAATGGGGACATATGATTATCTTCAATAAATTGTTCGATATAGCCAACATCTAAGATGGCATCAATATCAATTTTCCCTAATCGATCCTTAACCTCTTTTATTAAGTCATTTGTAGCAATTCCTTCAAGATAACAAACTGCTACAGTAGATTTTGATAGACGGCCGATTTCCATCGTTTCGATCCGGAAATCAGCTGTTTTTAACCGATTTCGTAGCAATGCCAAATTTGTCTGAAGCGATTCGATAAAACCTTCTCTAGGGCCAAGAATAACCTGTTCCGTTTCTGGTTGTGAAATTGACCGTTTTTCAATATTCTTTACACCAAATTTTACTGCGATGTTTAGTCCATCAATAAAAACAAGTGATTCACCCCGCAGTAAGGCTTGAATGATATTTTCGATATCGTTTTCATCTTTCGCTTCACTATGAAACATCGTTTCATTAAATATAAAATTTTGTAGATTTGTTATCGAAAGATTTGAAATATCAGTATGAATAGGGATATACATTAACGGCTTCATGATTTCATTGTTTATCGCCTTTTTATCAACTAAGCAAGAAAAATAAACAATGGCCGCACGAAATTTCCCATATAATTGAAAATGCCGATAAAAAAAGTCAGAATTTTTTCCTAATAAATTTTTGAGTAATTCAATGTTTTCATCTAAGCTGTATCCAATTTTCTCTCGCTTCAAATTCTCAACCAGCTTATGAGGAATCTCCTCATTCTTATTGTTAGGAGCTTCTTCATTCTTCTTTTGAGGAACAAGTTTCTTACTACCTCTTATCGTTGACCAGGACATCTCATTACCTCATTCAAAGGGACATTTTTATCTTATTCTTCTACAGAATTGGTATTTTATGCAAAACCAGGGGGCAAAACCAGGGGGACGGTTCTTCTGGTTCGTTTTATACCAGAAGAACCGTCCCTGTGGCTCTTAATCAATAGTTTCAAAACCATGGATTTTTTCAATTTACTCAAAAGAAGTAAATAAAATCTAGGAGAAATGAAAATGAAGATGCATTTGAAGATAATGACTGCTATTTTTGAGGTATCTGTCGATGGAAAGCTTGTACCTACAAGAATTAAACGAGTATACGTATTAAGCCAGGTAGTGAAAGGAACTGCCAGTGGCTAAATTAAATACAAAATAAAAAGGAAGGTTCCTGCAACAAAAAAAATGATATACAAGAACCTTCTTAATTTACTTTATTAGTTTGTTACGCTGTTACCTTCCCACAGCATTTCTTATATTTTTTCCCACTCTGACATGGGCATAGGTCATTTCTACCTACCTTTGTTACTACTTTTGGAAAATCCTCTTTCAAATCTCGTTTTTGTATACCGTGGGGACGGTTCTTCTGGTTCAAAACGAACCAGAAGAACCGTCCCATTGGTGCACCTGTGGTGCGCAGAATGTTACAGACTATTAGGTTTATATATCTTTCCAAGTCCCCAAATCTTTTGAACCTCTCCTTCTTGCATATCACTATGTGCTTTTGAGATCATATTGATCTTCGCATCAATATTATCAATCATGTGGCACAGATGTGCTTCTAGCGTAATAGGCTCTTGCGTGCTCCCCCAGCCATTACTTAGAGGACCATGGTGGCTTGAGATAATATTCATTAATTCATAAACAACCGTAGTTTCTTCCGCTGAAACCGACCGCTCTGTGCGAATGGCTACAAGCTTTCGGTCAATCATTTGATTCACAATTTGAATATGCCCTAAAAATTGGCCAATTAGAGTATATTCAGGAGCAGTGTAATCCCTTGTCATTTCAACGATTTTTCCCATATCATGTAGCGTTAAAGCCGCATACATTTTACTTCGGTTGACTACTTCACCATATTGGTCGCAAATATTCTTTGCAATTCGCAGGAGCGATAGTGTGTGATAGGCGAGGCCACCTTTAAAATTGTGATGCATTTTTACTGCAGCTACATGATTCATGAACAACTTTTTATTATCTTCAAATATCTCAAAGGTGATTTGATGTAGAATCGGTATCTTGATTTCGTCAATATATGAACGAATTTCAGCTTCCATGCTGTCAACTGATTCCGGAGCAGTTTCAATAAATTCGCTGAAATCAACCTCCCCATTTTCTGCTAAGCGGAAATTGGTAATCGTCATTTGGACTTGTCCATTATACTCTGAGGCATCACCTGTTATATGCATCAAGGCTCCAGCTGAAAAAAATGTGAGTATCTCTTCACTGCTCATGCCTCTAAATCCATTATTCCACAACTTACATGCTACCATTTTGTGTTTCTTGGCAACTGTTACGTTTAGGTAAGGATCCCCCTTTTTTGTTTTTTCCAGTTTCACCTCTTTAACAAGGCAAAATCCCTCGAAAGAATTACCTGGTGTTATATCTAATAAGCAAGTCACTGTCATTCCAATTACCCCCAACACTTTTTCTATAATATTATAATAAGATATTTCTAATAGTAATTGCAGGTTTCTATTTGACTATCATTATTCTGTTATGCCCTCACTCCATTTTTTTAAGATTTAAGGGTGGAGTGAGGTACATTCTTATCATTAGATTTCAAGCAAACTTTTTCTCTTTCAAACACTTATTTAACATAATATAATTCTGTTTTTACAACTCAATCATTTAGACGGATCCATCAAAAATCGGTACATAATTTATGGTATAGGAGTAAGGACAAATAGTTTTCGGATATCCATTTCTAAAAACCATTGGCTTAAAGCGAGTACTAAAAGGAAAGCTGCAGTTTCCACACTTCATATTTACTTTTGGTGTTCTCCCCCCACAACATAGAAATAGAAGTATTCCACATAGTAAAGTTCTTTACTTCGATTGGTTTCAATTCTCACTCCTTCTTTCAATCAGACTCTTTCCTACATACATAAATCCAATCCAGTACAAAAACAATTAGTCCTAACAAGGAACAAAGGATAATAAAGTTAATTCTATTTTTATAAATCAAACGAATAAAATCCTTTGTTATTTCCATCATTTCTTCTTCACTAAGCGTTTCATTGACATATGCATTAAGGTCTTGGAAAGACCTGTCCCAAAAGACAATCTTTATCCCTACAATAAAGCCTAATATCAGCCAGGAACCAACTATAATACCCATGTAATAACCTACCATCTTATCGTACATTTGCCTCCCCTAGGTTCTATTGTGATTCGTACGGAGGGGAATGTTCAATAATCCCACTCAAAGTGAGTCCACAATGCATCCGCCCTTTTATCCCGTTTTAACTTTTCACCATAAAAGGAGTATCTAAAATCATCCCCGGAGGAATCCAGACTTCCTGTTCTAACTGTTGTTTTATGCTCTTTTCGAAAAGTGTTCACATTCCACAACTCCCTTTCTTAATAGAAAACAGATTTTACGATGGCACCAAGGATCGTCCCCACTCCTATAGCCGTTAAATCCCCTGTAATATTGATTACTGTTTCATTTCGGAAAAATGTTGTCATCACCCATACCTCCTATAAGTTCTAAAACTGTGTTTTATAGTCATTAATTGCTTTAAAGATTGATAGTGTTTCTATGTGTTTAGATTCATGAGACCATGAAGTATTATGGATAGTTTCCAAAAGGTTTAAGATACCCTTTTTTTGTTCCATTGACACTTCTGTTTCATTAATCGTCCAATTGTTTTCAAGAATCATTTGGTTTAAAGGAATTTGTTTCTTCTCCATTTCTTTCTCCACTGACAATCCTAAAAGCTCAGTCATAGGAACTTCTAAAACATCTGCAATAGCCTTGATAGTAGAGGTACTTAGTTGTTTACGTTGTCCTTTTTCAATTCTTGACCAGTATGCAACTGATACCATGCCATTTGTTTTCCTTGCTGCTTCGTTCATAGTCAATCGTAAGCTATCTCTATACATTTTAACTCGTTCGGGAAAATAAGATGGCACACCGCATTTTAGCCTTTTGGTTAGAACACGATGCTTGCTCCTTAAGACTTTTCTCATGGCATCTGGCATGTTTGATTCGTCTATCATTTTACTGATTTGATTTAAGTCATTCTCGTCTTCTTTTCCATCTGATTCTTCTAAACGCTTAAATATAGCAAGTGGTTCCTTCATTTTCATTTCAGCTGCATATAAACGGAATTGATCATATTTTTTCATAATTTATTTCTCCTTGTTAGTAATGTTTTTAGTAACTCTTTTGCCTGTGATGCTATTCATTTTATCTCTTACTTCTACATGAAGTTTTATGATTTCAATTGCTTCTAAGTAGCTTAAGTTAAACCCCATTAACGTTTGTTTTAAATCTTCAAGATGTTCGTCAGTGTTATCAAACGTTGAAGGTCTAATTTTATTTCTAAAATACAATTTTCGTAAAATGCCTATCATATCAATACCTAATGTATAGGCAATGACAAACATTGTATCAAAGGGTGGATTTTGCTTATGATTTTCTATCCTTTGCAAAGTAGAACGGGAGATTTCAACACCTGTCACTTCTTTAATCTTTGCAACTGATTGCTCCAAGGAAAGATTCAATTCTTTTCTCTTCCGTTTAATTTCGTCTGGTAAATCAGGATAATGAAACTCTTTTGAATTGCTCATGTTTATCGCCTCGCCTATATTCAATTATTTAGTGTAAACAGAGTATAACTCTCCACTCAAATCCTGTAAACGGGAAAATAATTTAAAATATACCCTTATTATAATGGTGTTTCATTCCAAACTTTATTTTTTGTCCCGTATACGGGAAGAGAGCAAGTAGGAGTCCCTTTGAAGTATGATTCTTAGTTAATAGTGTTAGGAACATAACTACATACACGTCCTACTTACAGGAAGACAGGACTTTAGACTCATTTTTAAAAATATAGGCAAAAAAAAGAATTGTACCTATTCAGGGACAATTCTTTGACTATATTATTAATCGAAATAAACCAAAGGGACGGTTCTTCTGGTTCAAAGTGAACCGGAAGAACCGTCCCCCTGGCTATTAAATGGTGGAAAAATAGTAGGGTGAAGAATACTTGCTATTTTATTTAAACCGAGTAATAATCTTGGTGAAGGTCTACAAAATATTAGTTCTTCTAATATATACAATTGATTGTTTTTAATAGCCTTCATTTGCTCTGACTGAGGGCGTTTTAAGATTACCTTTGGATTAACCTTTTCCTTTTGTACTCCCACCCATATAATGCACATAACATCAGGATTTCTTTCTTTAACTTCCTCCCAATCTGTTTGAACACTTGCTTGAGGTTTATCTTGAAAGACGTTTTTTCCTCCTGCTAGCTCACTAATTTCAGTTAACCAATTGGTAGCTCCTGGTGTAAAAATAGGTTTAGCCCACCATTCCCAATAGATGTTTTTCCGGTTGGTGACTTTATTTGATAACAAACGATAGTTTTCTAGTATTCGATTATATGTATCAAAACATTCTTTGGCTTTGTCCTCGACATTTGTTGCTTTTCCGACAAAAAGTAAGCTTTCGCCAACCTCTTGTAAAGAAGTAGGGTTTGGTACGATGATATATGGTATGTTTCTCTTCTTCAGTTCATCGATATTTCGTTCCATTCCAGGTACTGTGAGGGATGCTAATACTAAGTCAGGCTTTAACTCCTCCACCTTATCCATATTAATATTTAGGTCAGGACCTAGCCTCGGTAATGAGTTTACACTCTCAGGCCAATCTGAATAGTCATCAACGCCTATTAAAGAAGAAGTTAACCCGAGGTAAGCTACTAATTCTGTATTACTGGGACAAATAGATATTAACTTCAAATGAAAGTCACCCTTCCATGATCTGATCCTTATGTATATTTATTTTACTCTTTTAGATAACCCATTCCAGACAAATTCTACTTCCATTGACAACCTTGCAGCATCCTGAGAAACCCACCCCATAAGATCTCGCAGCCTTCTATCGTCTTTATAAAGCGGTACAATCCCTTTCCCAACCTCTAACATAATTAAGACTATATGATTCTTTCTTTTATGCTCCTGCGCAAGGAATTCCATAAAAAGGGAGTTAAAATTACGTCGAATGTCATCATTGTTTTCACTATTGGGTAGCTCGGCTGCAATCCATTTTTCCCAACCTTCCATTACTAATGTAGTTCCGTGTTCCCATTTTGTTTTCCAATCCATAATTGAATCTCCGTTATAAGCTGATATCCAACTACACGTCTCATACTTTCCCTTAACTATCTTTCTTTTCCCTGAAAAGGCACCGCCAATAATGAGCTGCATTCCCATTCCCCCTTCTGCTGAATAAAGTTAAATGATAGCTGAACACCTTGTCCATGGATCACAGAAAGCTCCCAAAAAGCTGAAGAAGCTACATATTTCGAAACAATATAGCGAATAACTCCTCCGTGGGTTACTACAAGAATTTGCTTTTTCTCATCAGGTGCTTTTTCAGTTTTTAGTGTAAATAAGTCAATAAGAAAAGAATCGATTCTAGATTTGAATGCATCAGCAGATTCCCCGTTTGGTATTGAGTTAGCCTCCCAATTTTCAAGCCAATCTTGATACGTTTTCTCGTCTTTTAGCTCATCATACGTCTTTCCTTCCCAATCTCCGAAGTTCATTTCTCTTAATCTAGCATCTTTAATAATATGTGCAGGAATGTGTAAATAAGCTATTGTTTCCTGGCAACGTCGTAAATCACTTGTATACACATAATCAAAGCTAATTTTTTGTAATGCTTTTTGTAAGTTTGCAAGCTGAGAGAGTTTACTTTTTACTACTTTACGATCAGTATGTCCTACATACCTTTTTTGCTTATTCCAATCCGTTATGGCATGACGAACAAGAAATAAATCCATGTGACGGCTAGTCCCCATAATTCCCCTCCTTCAATCGCTGTACCTAGTAAATCTCCATTAATACCTTTAAATGTGTGCATGATCCAAGCTCCAAACAAGCCAAAAAACAATGCGTAAATAGGTATAAAAAATAGAAGATCATGAAAAAAAAGTAAAACCGTAATCAAAGGTAGAGTTGCATACAAAGCATCGATTCGATGAAGATTTTTCCTCCATTCCCATGCTAAGCCCTGCTGCTTTGCTAGAGGCAACAGAATCATAAAAATGACTGCCCCAAGTCGGGAAAAACCTATAACGAAAAGGAAAGAATAGATTGGAACATTCAACTCCAGCAATTCATATATCAATAAAATCTTCCAAGCTAGTAAAAAACAAAGTGCAATGGTTCCAAAACTACCAACATGAGGGTCTTTCATTATCTCCCACTTTCTTTCAAGAGGAGCATTTGAGCCTACTGCATCTGCTACATCCATCCAACCATCTAAATGTAAGCCACCAGTCATCCATACCCATAAAGAAAGTAGTAGTAATGTCATAATTGGTACAGGAAGATAAGGACTAAGCAACAATAAAGTAATATTGATAATCAAGCCCAGTATGACACCAACAAGTGGATAGCTTCTAATCGCCCATCTGCTTATTTGGTCGTTCCAAGGACATTGAAAGGGAATTGGAATTCGTGTTAAAAATTGAACAGCATGTAAAAATCCAAAAACAATTTGTTTCATACCAGTTCCCCTTTCCAAAAGGTAGGAATCCCTGCTTGAAGCTGAACAACCAATTCAGATTGGTTTACAATTTTTTGATGGAGTCGCTGCAAGGAATACAGGTATGTAAGTACAGCTTTATCAGAAAAGGGGATTTCTTCATTTACATCATTTGAAACAATAAGAAGGTGAATTTGTTTTTCCTGTGCGAAGCGTAACCAGCTACTAACGGCATCTTCTATTCTTTCCTGACTATATCCCAACTCAAACAGAACATTGCTTACCCATATTGTTAAGCAATCGATTAGAATAACGTCTTCTTGTCTGCAGTTTATTAGAATAGGGAGAATGTCAAAGGATTCCTCAACTGTTTGCCATTCAATCCCTCTATTTTTCCGATGAATTCGAATTCGTTCTTCCATTTCGTCATCACTGTTTTTGGCTGTAGCAATGTAATAAAGAGTGGCTCTATGATTCTTCCCCTTTGCTTTATGAAATAGCGAAAGAGCAGTTTCCTCTGCAAATTGACTTTTCCCCGATCTTGCACCACCAGATATAAAGATAATCACGTTTCATTTCTCCACTTTTGGAGTACGGATAGTAATTGTCTATTTTCATCCTTTGACCTTATAGCAATTCGTAAAAATTCACCATTTAGGCCTTTAAAATTATGGGTGTGTCGGGTTACGATTCCATGCTCCATTAAAAAAAGAAAAAGATCCTCCGTTCTCTTCGGCTGTTTCTTATCCTGCAAAAGGTAAAAGTTCACTTGTGAAGGGGACATATAATAATCAAGTGATAGTAAGGTCCTCCTTACATACTCGGACTGTTCATGCAGCCAAGCTCGCGTATGTTCGACAAAGCTACGATCTTCTAACAGGTTAGGAACTACTGCATCTACTAATGAGTTAATGCTCCAAGGAATTTGTTCATTTTTCAATACATTAATAATGCTAGGATGAGCCATCAAAAATCCAATTCTTAGCCCTGGTATTGTATACATTTTTGTTAATGAACGTAATAAAATGATATTTGGGTAGGAAGCGATCCAGTTTGATAAGCTAGGTGTTGAGGACGGTAGAAAATCAAGAAAAGCTTCGTCAACAACTATATATGTCCCTGCTTTTTTCCCCTCCTCTACTAATAATTGCAAATCTTCTTTAGGAAAAACTGTACCTGTTGGGTTATTAGGACGGCAAAGAAAGACAACATCTTTTTCCTTAAGCTTTTCTATCAATGAAGGCATCAATAACTTGAAGCCATTTCCTGACTCATATAAGACATCTTCCACATCAATATGGTAGTGCCTGCAGGCTCGTTCATATTCCAAAAAGGTAGGCTGAACAATGATTGCTTTTCCTTTTTCGAAAAACTTCGCTGCTAAAAAAATTGCCTCCGCTCCCCCATTTGTTAAGAGGATATTGTTTTGCTCAACACCTTCATGAATCGCCACTGCCTCACTACTTTTAGAATACGATGGATCTGGATAACGGGTAATTGTCTCATAATGGCGTTGAATGGTATTCTTTAGCCATGAAGGCGGACCAAACGGATTTAAATTTGCACTAAAATCAAGAAATTTCCGATCTGTTTTTATATCAAAAAGCTGTTTAATTATTTCAGGCTGTCCACCATGATTTGGCCATTTCATCATAAGCACCTCAATTTATCAATCTTAGTAAAAGAAGGAAACATATACCCATCAAAAAAAATACAATCCATCCCCCATGCATATAATGGACTGCCTTACCAATATCTGATTGTGTTAATTCTCTCGCTCGATCTCCCATGGTTGCCCTTACTGACCTTCTTCCGCGATAATAATTAATTCCACCTAACTGAACCTCAAGTAAGCCAGCTACCATAGCCTCTGACCATCCACTATTTGGACTAGGGTGCTTCCTCGCATCCCTCCATGTTACACTCCATCCATTTCTCGTATTTGATCCTTTTATTAGAAAAGCTCCAAGCCACATTGATAGAGCAGTTATTCTAGCAGGTATCCAATTTGCTAGATCATCAAGTTTAGCTGAGGCCCACCCAAACTGCATAAACTTTTCATTTTTATATCCCACCATCGAGTCTAACGTATTAATGGCTCGGTATACCATAGCGAGCGGTGCTCCTCCAATCATCGCCCAAAACAATGGTGCTGTAATCCCATCTACCGTATTTTCGGCAACAGTCTCAACAGTTCCTCTAACGATTTCACTTTCTGGAAGTCTTTCTGTATCACGACCTACAATCATACTAAGTTGAATCCTCGCTTCTATTAAATCCCCATTTACTAAAGGAGATAGGACTCCTTTTGCAGCAGACGAAAGGCCCTTTATTGCGATTGTCGATGAAATCAAATAAATTTGGACGAACACCCCTATCAGTGGGTGTAACTTATATGCGATAAAAATAAGGATAGTGGAGAGAAGAAATACAAGTAAAACAACTGTTACTGTCAGGCAAACTCCTTTTCCTACTCGATGTTTTCCCACATTCCATCTTTTTTCCAAAAAAGTAATTACCCTCCCCAGTTGAATAACAGGATGTGGGAGCCAGCGTGGGTCTCCAATCAATAAATCTATAAAAATAGCAGCAAATAAAATAAAGATTGGATCGTGTAACAAGCTATAAATAGCTACCATTTTTTATACCTTTTCCCATCGTATAGTTATTAGTTCTTTCCTTTTGAAAGTCGGTAATGAGCGTGTAGATACGTTCTAATTGAATATTTTCACGAACAACCTTTGCTAACAAATCAAAGCCATCTTCCCTTTTTTGTGTAAATGACGCTCGATTACAAATCGGTTCTAAGCCTTTTTTTACTCTTATCTCATTCAGAATAGCCTCTCGGAAAAGATCATTATGAAAGATACCATGAAAATAAGTTCCAATAATTCGCTTGTCCACCGAAATTGAGCCTTCCATTCGATTAGAAAGCTTGATAAAATTGCTGCACTCTTTTTCGAAATAAGATTCACCCATATGAATTTCATATCCTATTACGGGTATTCGGTCGTCTCCAAAGCTTGCAATTCCTTCAGAGCGAATCGTTGTCTTATTAGGGGTCATCAAGGTTTTCATCGGTATAAGTCCTAATCCTTCGACTTGAGAAAAGGATGACTCAATTCCATGCGTATCCTCAATGCTATTCCCTAACATTTGGTACCCACCACAAATACCAACGATTATCATGTCCTTCTCGGCAACATCCAAAATCCGATTAGCTAGCCCTGTCTGATGTAACGACATCATATCCTCAATCGTATTTTTACTACCTGGTAAGATAAGTAAATCTGGTTCTCCTAACTCTCCCACATTCTTTACAAACCGAACATGACAATCTGGTTCCTCAAAAAAAGGATCGATATCAGTAAAATTGGATATCATCGGATGGCGAATAACAGCAATATCAATTTCCTTTGAAGCATCCACCTTAGAAGAATATTTGTTTAACACAACAGAATCCTCTGCCTCAATCAGTAAATCATCAATATATGGAACAACCCCTAAAATTGGAACACCCGTATATTCTTCAAACCAGGTTAACCCTGGCTGTAATAAGGAAACATCTCCTCTAAATTTATTGATAATTACACCGATGATTCTTTCTCTATCTTCAGGATCTAAGAGTTGTAAGGTTCCTACTAAACTAGCAAACACCCCTCCCTTTTCAATATCTCCAACTAAAATCACCGGTGCATTCGAAAGCTGTGCTACCCGCATATTGACTAGTTCCCGATCATTTAAATTAATTTCAGCAGGGCTACCCGCTCCTTCTATGACAATACGATCATAGCTAGCAGATAATTTCTGATAGGATTCGCGTATTAACTGTAAGCCTTGTTGAAAAAAATCCTCTCGATATTCCCCTGCCCTCATATTTTTATATGGCTTACCGTGTACAACAATTTGTGATTGATAGTTTCCACTTGGTTTAATTAGAATGGGATTCATATCTGTTGTCGCTAGAATACGTGCAGCCTCCGCCTGAACACCTTGGGCACGACCAATTTCTTTTCCATCTACCGTTATATAAGAATTTAAAGCCATGTTTTGCGATTTAAAAGGAGCTGTTTTAAAACCATCCTGAACAAAAATTCGGCATAAAGCGGTAACAATTGCGCTCTTTCCAGCATCTGAATGAGTACCTTGAATCATTAATGGGATTGCCTTTTTCATCTATTTGAACTCCTTATCGTTAACTTAGACTTTCTGTCCTAAAACTCAATTCCTTTTACAGCTGGAATACCCTCATTGTAGTAATGCTTTTCCGCTTCTATCACCGAAACGAGATCAGCAAGATCTTTTAATTCTTGCTTCGCATCTCTTCCCGTAATTACAAGATGAACATGTGATGGTTTATTTTTCACGACATCCATAACTTCATTTATAGGTAATACGTCATCGATTGGAAAAATGTCAATCGCTAACGCATTATTTAGTTCATCTAAAATAACTAAATCGTATTCCCCACTCATCACTGCATCTTTTGCCTTTGGCCATCCAATCCTCAAGGCTTCTCGATGCTCCTCTGGAGTTTTCGTCCATGTGAATCCAATTCCAAGCTGAACCATCTCAACACCTAGCTTCTTTAACGCAATTTGTTCTCCATACGAACGCTGTGGTGATTTAATAAATTGAAAAATCTTCACTTTAAACCCTCTACCCACTCCACGTAGAGCCAATCCTAAAGCGGATGTAGTTTTTCCTTTGCCGTGACCAGTGTACAATAACGTTAAGCCTTGCTTCTTCGTGTCTTTAGCCATATTTACCTCCTAGATATGTGATCATTAATTACCTTTTTTAACCAATCCCCCCCACTACTATAAGGTTACAGGGTGAATGCAAAAAAAAATACATAATCAGTGAGCACCCTTACAAAAAGCTAGAGTCTCTTAGAGTTTGCCTATTCAGTACTATTTTTGGAATAACTCCAAAAAACCTACTATGTATTTGATTCTCGTTTTGAAATTCCTGCGGAATCAAATGTTGCCATTTCATTTAGTATCAATGTAGCTGATTTGATAATAGGAAATGCTATAGCTGCCCCCGTTCCTTCACCGAGTCTGAGTCCCAAATTAATGATTGGTTTTTTCCCAAGTAGAGAAATTGCGATTTTATGACCTGGTTCAGCTGATTCATGCGTTACAATCATATAATCAACAGCATTTTTAGAAATCTCCGTAGCTAACAATGCTGCTACTGTACAAATAAATCCATCAACAAGTATCGGTACACGGGTACTTGCAGCAGCAAGCATTGCCCCTGCCATACCAGCAATCTCAAGGCCTCCCACCTTGGAAAGAATATCAATTGGCTCATGTGGTTGGGGATTTCTATTCTTTATCACCTGTTTAATAATTTCCACTTTATGCCCTTTACGTTCTGATGAAATTCCTGTTCCACACCCAACCAACGAAGCTACATCCATATTGGTAAGAACTGCTAGGATGGCACTGCTTGTAGTTGTATTTCCAATACCCATTTCGCCAAGAATTAGACATTTAGCTCCTTTTTTAATGATGTCTAAACCTTGCTCATATCCTACTGCAATTGCTCGTTCTACATCGTCATAGGACATGGCGTCCTCATGTAAAAAATTTGCCGTACCATATCGGATTTTTTTGTTTACTAAGTTCCGATGGGCAATATCCTTAGCCACCCCAATGTCTATAATCTCGAGGTAGGCTCCTATCTCTCTGCTAAAGACATTAATTGCTGCTCCACCATTTAAAAAGTTACGAACCATTTGCTCTGTCACAGCTTGAGGGTAGGCAGAAACCCCCTCTTCTGTAATTCCATGATCTGCAGCAAAAACTAGGACACCTGGTGGCATGATGTTCGGAAATAGATCATCTTTCATTTCTGCTAATTCAACAGCTAGTTCTTCTAACCTTCCTAGACTCCCTAGAGGCTTTGTCAATGTATTGATATAGTTATAGACTTGTTTTCCTATTTCCTTGTTTTTCTTTGGAAGGAATTTGAATTTATCCCTCATCCTGCTCTCCCCCCCCACTATTCTTATATTCAATACATTTTTCAATCCAATTGCTCACCATCTCCAGACATGATACAAAGTGAAAATGAGTATACCCGGCTATTACATTGTGTAAGATATATCCTTCCTTTTTCATTCCGCGCAGCCCTTTTGTTTCATAAGCGTATGGTACATCATTTTCAGCTGCCTTAAAGGTAGAATAATGAAATTCATGGCCTTTTGCGATTCCACTTTTTAACATGAAATTGCCATTTTGTCCGCTAATCTCTCTATATCCTATCGCAGCTATCTTTTCTTGCATTTCTACACGACCAGGAATGACACCTACCATTTGATACTGTTTCTTTTCTGTTGTTTCGATCGTCTCTGTTAGATACATGAATCCACCACATTCAGCAAGTGTAGGAATTCCACTTTCTATCGCATTCTTCACAGAACGCTTTACTTTAGCATTTCCTTCAAGAATAAACGCAAATTCTTCAGGAAAACCTCCACCTAGGTATAGCCCATCAACTTCCGCGGGCAGCTCCTCATTAGCAAGTGGAGAAAAATAGACTAACTCAACGCCATTTGCTTCCAGCATTTCTAGATTTTCAGGATAGTAGAAATTAAAAGCAGCATCCTTCGCTACTGCAATTCTCACGTTTTTTTCTTTTTTCGGTTCAAACATTGAAGATTCCCTTTGAACACCTAACGGCTTGGCAACAGCTAATGCAAGGAGTTTCTCTATATCAATCGACTCAAGAACTAGGTCACCTAATTTTTCAAAAAATGGGTTCAGTTCCCCTCTTTCAATTGACGGAATGAGACCAAGGTGTCGTTCAGGAATCTCAATATCAAGTTCTCTTTTTAAATAGCCGATAACTGGGACGTGGCATTCCTGTTCAATCGCTTTTTTCACTAGCTGAAAGTGACCTTCACTCCCAACTTTATTTGCAATAACTCCAACAATATTTGGCCCATCCGCAAACATCTGAAACCCCTTCACAATAGCTGCAGAACTTCGAGCCATGCTTTCACAATTGACCACAAGCAAAACCGGACTTTTTGTAATCATACTAATTTCTGCAGTACTTCCCTCATTGGTTTCAGAATTTTTCCCATCATAAAAGCCCATTACCCCTTCTATTATTGAAATATCGGCACCTTTGCTTCCATGTCTGAAAACATCCAATACACATTCATGTGTTAACATCCAACTATCTAAATTACGAGAAGCTCTATTCGTCACTGCTGAATGGTAGGATGGATCAATATAATCGGGTCCACATTTAAACCCTTGAACAATAAGTTCACGCTTTCGTAAGGCAGACATAATACCAAGTGTTACAGTTGTTTTTCCTACGCCACTTCCTGTTCCAGCAATAACAATTCGTCGCTCCGTCATAACCAACACCACCTTTGATAGAAAATAGTAGGTTAGCCTATTGTAAAATCATCAGGCCTGATTCTGAACCGTTTTTATATACTTTTCGATTGCCTCTTTTGTTGCACTGTATACGATTTGACCAATACCTTTTCCGACAATTGTTCCTGAACCAGCATAGGGTGTTTTTTCTCCTTTTTGAGTAAGGCCGAGTAGGAGGGAATCGGTTGAAGTCCCAGTTGCAATCGTATTAGAATAAGGGTCTATAATATGTAGATCATGTAGTGCTTTCACCTTAGCTTCCGTTGCAGACATGTATCCATTTACAAGGGCCCCATCTGTAAAATGAGCATCAATGAATAGCATTGTATTTATCGTTCCAATTGTTTGCGTTACTCGTTTCTTAGACCCATAAGTAATATCAACTGCGTTTCGAACCCCTGCCGTTACGATTGCAAGCATTGGAATACCTTCTATGTTTTTCTTTAGAATGACTGCATTCTCTAGCTTAACAGCCGTCATCATGCCAACAGCCTGCTCATGAGGGATGGAATACTTTGTCATCCAGGTTTGCAAATCTTTTTCAGGCTTCGAGCAATTATAATTTTTAGTAACATGAAAATTGCAAAAATGCGTTAGCCATTGGATTCCCTCACCAATTACCCCATTGGATATTGTTCGTAATGGCTGATTGAATTGAACATGTATATATTCCTTTGTTTTTTCAATCTTGTAGGAGTCTTCAAAACGCAAGAGATTACTAGATGTGGTGAAGCTTGGTGTCATAAGAAGCTGTGGCTTTGGTATCGTTGGGTGTGACCCGTGCTTAATCTCTACCTCGTACACCTTCTTTAATTGATCTGTTTTTCTTAATGTGTTAACATTCCCTACTTCTAAAAAGTTCCCCTTATTAAGTAAGGCAATTCGATCTGCATAAAGAGAAGCAACATTTAAATCATGCAGAATAGCAAAGATTGTTAACCTCATCTTATACTGCCGTTCTTTTAATAAATCCAACATTTGAAAGGTGTGTTTGATATCTAGATGATTTGTAGGCTCATCTAATAGTAAAATCTCTGGCTCCTGAACTAATGCCTTTGCCAATAAAACTCGTTGCTTTTCACCACCACTTAACATACGGAATGGAGTTTTCCGAAAGTGGCTTATGTTCGTTATTTCCATGACATCTTCAATTACATTCCAATCTGCCCTGGAAAGCTGTTTCAGTAATCCCTTTTGATAAGGATAACGACCTAGGCTCACAATTTCTTCAACTGTATAATCAAATGAGACGTGGGCTTCCTGTGTAAGAACAGCCATTTTTTTGGCCTTCTCAAGCTTTGATAGAGTTAATATATTTTTTCCGAGAATTAGGATTTCACCATCAATAATCGGTAACTGCCCTGTTATTAACTTAAATAGAGTTGTTTTTCCACTTCCGTTTGGTCCAAGAAGAGCGAAAAACTCACCTTTCTTAATCTCAAGATTCAAGCCGTTAATAATGGGGGAACCGGTGTAGCCACCTATCAAATTCTGAACCTTTATCATCTCCTACCCCCTCCGCTCATTTCTTTCTCTTATCAATAATAACGCAAATACCGGTGCACCTATTAGCGCAGTAACAACACCAATTGGTAGCTCTTCAGGGGCAATAATCGTTCTTGATACTAAATCAGCTAAAATAAGAAAAGCCCCGCCAACTAATAATGAGAGTGGTAACACATGGCGATGATTCGGCCCAGTTACAAGACGGACTAAATGTGGAATAACGAGCCCCACAAATCCGATTGAACCAGATACAGCAACCGCTGCACCAGTTAACAAAGATGCACCAATCAGGATATACGTTTTTCCTTTTTTGACATGAACCCCGATATGATCGGCTGCATCCTCCCCTAGTGCCAAGGCATTTAATTCCCGGGAATGATATAACAAAATAAAGGTACCTAGAAGCATAAATGGAATGATAAGCTGAACATGACTCCATCCCCTCATACCGACACTACCGTATAACCAATAGATTATTTGCGTCATCGAATCACGATCACTTAATGAAATGATGAGTGAGACTATTGCTCCTATAAAGGCACTTACGATAATTCCTGCCAATATGATTGTTTCAATCGCTAAACTACGACTGCTCAATCGAACGAGTCCGAATACAACAAGCAATGAGACAAAACCACTTAGAATCGCAACAACAGGAAGAGTAAAGCTCCCCAATCCAAAAATCGCAACCTGAAAAAACAAAGCAAAAACTGCACCAAGAGAAGCACCCGAAGACACTCCAATCGTATATGGATCTGCCAAAGGATTGCGTAAAAGACCTTGAAAGGCAGCACCAGCTAACGCAAGTGAGGCACCTACGAAAAAAGCAAGCAGTACCCTTGGCAGGCGAATATTCCAAATGATCATTTCTTGGTTTTTAGCTATCTGAGTATCCCATCCCCATCCAAAGGTATTATCCAAAATAATATGTAAAATAGCCGAAACCGGGACTTGAACACTACTCACGAATAAACCAAGGAGGGCTGTAGTAAGTACAAACCCTCCGCTTAATATATACAACAACGCAATATTACTTGTTAAAAACTTCTGGATAGATAAGCTTCGCAAGTGTCTCTACTCCTTCAATTAAACGAGGACCTGGTCTAGTAACAGTATCGTTATCTACATCAAAGACTTGTTCATTTTTGACAGCAGGCACTTCCGACCACCCCTCACGAGACAGTACTTGTTCTCTAGGATTATCTACATAGTAGCCATAAGTCGTGATAATGACATCAGGAGTAAGTTGTACGATTTCTTCCTCCGTCAGTTGCACCCATCCTTCATGCTCCTCTGCAGCATTCACAGCTTGAATAGCTTGAAGCATTTCATGCATAAATGTATTTGTTCCTGTAGTAAAAATATCTGGTGCTGGAGAAACCTCAACCCATACTTTCTTTTTATCTGTAATCGATTCTGCTGCCTTTTCTTTTACATCTTCAAGACGCTGTTTCATATCCGTAATGATTTCATTTGCTTTGGTCTCAGTTCCAGTGGCTATACCAATCATCTCAATGTTGCTATATACGTCATCAAACGATGTAGCACTTCCAACAACGATCACGTCAATACCCGCATCTTCAAATTGTTTTAATATGTTCGGGTGTGTATTATAATGATAATCTGTAACAAGAGCTATATCCGGAAGGAGTGTGAGAACAAGCTCCGCATTAATATCCTGTGCACCTACCTTTTGGATTTCAAGCGCTTCAGCTGGATAGTTATCGTAATCAGAAACACCAATAATTTTGTCTCCTAGACCAAGCGCAAATGCAATTTCTGTATTACTCGCTTGAATGGAAACAATCGTTTCAGGTTTTTCATCAATTGTAACCTCACGATTAGCATCGTCTTTTATAGTGATAGGGAATTGCTCTTCGTTTTGAGTAATTTCTGCAGTACTATTACCAGCTTCCTTCTTAGTGTTTTCACCGTCAGTACCACAGCCTGCAATAATCCCTATGGTTACCAGGAGAACAATGCACAAGAGTCCCCATTTTTTAATAATCTGTTTCATTCCTTTTTCCCCCTTCTAATTTTTTAAACACAAAAAAACGCTATTCCAGCGGAAAGCGTTGAGTAAAGGCACCTTTATGATACTTTGACAAATAGGTAGTATGATAAACTAGCAATTATTATTATAAAAAAATAACTATTTATAATTAATAGATTACCGGCACTTTAAACATTCCTTTCCTCGATGAAGCTTAAAAACAAAATAGGCAGGTCTCCTGACTCGCGCATCAACAGTCGGTTACTCCTTCCCATGTTAAACAACACAGTGGAGAACTACTAACCTTCCTTCTCGCTTACAGTGGCGGGACCGTGTTGGATTTACACCAACTTCCCTCTTAGTCTTAAATACTCACAAAAATTATTTAAGAAACCTATTTCTATCATATTCAATTTTGTATTCACGAAAAATTATAGTACAATCTTTTCCATTTGTAAACGTAAAGAGTACCAAGGGGACGGTTCTTCTGGTTCATTTCGAACCAGAAGAACCGTCCCTGTGGTACAAATGTATTCACTTCTCCAAGTAGTTCTTTAAGGCATCCAAATCTTTCGCACAAGCCTTTTTAAAGGTTCCAGCCATCAATTTTCCAAATAATTTAGTCAAGCCAGTAAGGCCTTTTATTTCACCATGTAAAGTAACATCTGAACGATCACCTGACGACGTGATTATGTATGTGAACACAAACTCTCCTTTGCAAGTTGTTCCTTTCGTACCATCGCAACGGAGCACAATTTTATTTGGTTCATGGAGTTCAACAACTTCAAAATGTTCAGAAGCCTCTTTTCCAAACATCTTTCTTGTTTCCTTCCACTGACTTCCTACTTGAATTGGTCCCTCATCCAATCGCTCAATTCCGACTAACCCTTGCATCCAGTGCCCAGCAGAATTAATATCAAGTAAACCTTTAAAGGTTTTTTCTTGAGGTACATGAAAAGTCCTTTTCTCTTCAAAACGGATCGTCAAGGTAACCCTCTCCTTTATACCTAGTATTTTAAAGAAATCAATTAATCTTTAACACTATATCAATCGTTTGTTCTGTCCATATATAGTTCAACATGAGATATGTTTAGTCCTTCTTATAATATCTCCTACTACTTTATAGAAGAAGCAGAGAATCTCCCTGCTTCTTATTACATAACTACTTTTCAACTAATTTTTGATTTTCTATTGTATATATACAATCAGAGACTCTTTCAACAAATCGACGATCATGTGATACGAGTAGGACTGTACCTTCATATGCCTTCAAAAACCTTTCTAATGCCTCGATACAAAAAACATCTAAAAAATTTGTCGGTTCATCTAAAAGCAATACGTTATATTTCCCCAAAAATAGCTGACATAGAACTAATCGAATCGCTTCTCCACCACTTAAACCTCTTACATTCTTATATAAATCACTACCTGTAAAATTCATTGTATGAAGTACAGCTCGAATCTTCCCCTCATCATAGTCGCTTCTTTCTTTCATGTACTCAAGCACACTTTCATCTATTAAAAATAGATAATCCATTTGTTCATAGATTCCCATTACTGCTTTCGGAGAAACAATAATCCCTTCTCCCTTGAGAAAAATATGGCGAAGTAAGGTCGATTTTCCTGACCCATTATTTCCTTTTATAGCAATTGTTTTACCTAATGGAAATTGAAAACTTGTATCCTTCAGGAGATATTTGTTTCCAACCTTAAGTGTCAGCTGATCTGCCATGAGCGGAAACTTATTATGCAAACGTAGTGCGCTTGACTGATGAAACCTCATTTTTTGTTCCTCTTTTGGAGCATCAACTGCTTTAAGCTGCTCCACTCTTTGTTCAATCGCTTTTGCTGCACGTTGAACTGCTTTTTGACTCGTATCTTTCGATTTCGTCATAAACATTTTATTTGCTTTTGCTTTCGTTTCTTTTTTTGAAATATGCCCATTAGCCTTTGTAATTTTTTCAGCCTTTTTCATCTTTTCCTCTGCTGCTTTTAAAAGGCGAGCCTTTTCCTTTACATATTTGTCATGTTGTTCTTGCTGTTGTTTTTGCCTTAATTCTTTTTGAGCTACATATTCTGAGTAGTTTCCAGTGTACTCCGTTACGTTTCCATCTTCAATTTCCCAAATTTTCGTGACCAGGGTATCTAAGACGTATCGGTCGTGACTGACAAGAACAAGTGCACCGTAATAATATGTCATTTCATCGATAAAAAATTGAGTACCAGCTTCGTCAAGGTGAGTGGTTGGTTCATCAATCAATAACCCCTCATGATAGTTTGAAAAAATCTGTGCTAACTTAAGCCTTGTTTGTTCGCCACCACTAAAGGTTTGTATTTCATTTTGCGGGATTGATAGCTTTCCTAGGAATTCATAATCAATTTCGATTTCATTAGGCGAGGCAAGCTGGTCAAAATAAGCAAATTCAACGTAGCGTTCAATACTGCCCCTTTCAGGCTTGATCTGACCATTCATTAGTTTTAGCAATGTGCTCTTTCCTGCCCCGTTCTTTCCAACAATCCCGATACGATCAAACTGATGCACTGCTAGCCGTGGGATATTTAATACGACTCTATCTAAAAAGGAGATCTCAATATTTTCTATTTCAAGACATACTTTTTCCATGTTTCATTCCTCTTTTCTCTTCTCTTTTTCAGCTTTATTCTTTCTTATGAATAAGAAGAAATCACAGACATTCTGCATGTGATTCAGAGTAAAGGGAAGAAAACCCATCCTTATTTTTTTAGAGCGATTAGAAGCCGTCAGGAAATAACCTTCCATTTGCATATCAAGAGAAGGAAATGTAGACATAAATAAAGAAAGGCAGAATTAATCCGCCTTTCTAGCATCACATATTTTTACTATCGGGTGTACATAACACTTTAATAGTATAGAAAAACTCACGCATCTTATAAGTTACCATTCACGTGATTTGAAAATATGAAATGAAGATTATTAAAAAAGGACAGACTTATCCCATTTACTCCGCTACACAAAGCAGAGCCTTTGAACATATTTAATTACTAGTTCAAAGTTGGGAATCGAAGTCTCATAGCATGCGTCATTTTTTAATAATCCTCCTTACCAAATTAAAATACAATAATATTATAGATTCTTTATAAAAATAAGTCAATTCGCTCTGCGTACCAGGTAACCAAGGGTAACCAAGGGGACGGTTCTTGTGGTTCGCTTTCTAATAAATATTTTCTTAACTATGTGGTCCAGTAGACCCGTCCCCCTGGTCCAACTCAACCGACATGAAACGAGCTATTGCGACGTATTAATTTATGATGGGGATATATGCTTATGGCTTTTCCCAGTTTACTAGTTTAATCATAAACTTTGGACACTTGGCTCTAATGTGTGGGAGAAAAGAACCGAAGGAACCGTCCCTCTGGTTCACCAAGTAACCTGTCCCCGTGTCCCACCACCTGTGTCCCAATGGTTTGGAGGATTGAGATATGATTTCTGAAAATGAGTTTATTAGGAAGATGTATTATCAGAGTTTTATAGTAGAGGATGAGAAGAGGCATCCGATTGAGGTTCTCGGTGAGGCGTATTTGGTTGAGCAGGAGAAGGAGCTTTATGACCTGTCTTATATACGTTTTGCACAGGGAGAGGTTTATTTTCATCATAAAGATTATGAAGCAGCCATTTATAAATGGGAGAATATTACGAACGACCTGGCACCGTGGGCGAAGAAGAATATTGCCGATGCCTACTATGAACTTGGCCTACTTTCTTCTGCGGAAGAAGTGTATGGCTCCATTCTTACGCTAGATAAGGTTCTTAGCAGTGAGGTTTCGTTAAACCTGTTCTCCCTTTATCTTGAAGACAACAATCTTGATTCCGCTTATCGTGTTTTGCAGGAAGCAATCAATGAATATCCGGAATATCCGAATCTAACCACAATCGCGAAGCGTTTTTACGAAGAGCAGGAGGATTGGAATAATGCAGTTGAGCTCGCACTCAACGAAGCCGCGAGAACTGCATCTATTGACTGGTTTGATACCCTTATCAACTATTGCAAAGCTGGACATAGTAATGTATTTTCGCCGGATCAATTTATTCCATTGTTACGTAAGCTCTATGAGCTAGACCAGCCTAGATTCAAAAAGCTCACTTCCTTCATATGGGAGGGTTACCAACATTCAGATTATTATCTAACGTGGTTAGACTACATCAATCAAATCATGAAGGATTTCGAGATTGACCCGTATGATTCCTGGCACATGATTTCAAGTCTATACCAAGAATCCTATATTGAATTAACTACCGGCAAGTATTTATTACGTGATATTGGACAGATCATGCCAAAATTACTGATTAATTGGTTTAATACAACTACACCTTCAAATGGATTGGCACCTGCTGCAGCTATACTTGCTTGGAATGATATTTTTCCTTCCACTATCAAATCAGTCATCGTCAAGGAGGCCATTATCGTCCTAGAAAAAGCTCATAATGATACATTAACCTTGGATGAATGCTACCTCTTTATGAACACGATGATTGAATGGGCACGAAAAAATAATATCGAAACAAGCCAGCGACTAGTATGGGGCTTTAATCAATTATTTGATAAGGAAACAACAAACATTCTCGTTCTTGGAAAAGGAAAAAATACTTTCCTTAACTCCATATTAGAAGAGGAATTAATTGGTTATTCACTTTCTACTTTTACGAGTATTCAATATGGAACGGAGCTTGAACTATACGAGGTGACCGACATGGGGCGTAGCCCACTTGAAACACTGGATCATGCTACGTCTCCAGACTCAATCTTTGAGGTAGCCCTACCTTCATCCCTGCTACTAAATTCAGGGTTGAGAATTTATACCACCGGATTGAACGAGTACTTCATGGAGAAACGGAAAACATTTGGCTATCTACCTGTGGTAGATGGAGTATTATTTGTGAACAATGGTGAATCGCTGGACGAGAACGATTACGACTATTTGACTCAAATCAAGCAGTCTGTTAAAGAAACACCTGTTCATTTTGTCCTACCAAATGCCTTTGACCAAGAACAAATAAAAGAATACTTCCCACATGCAGTTATTTTACATTCTCGTGCTGGAAGAAAAGATGAGATACTAGCTTCTATTTCATCAAGCTTTGTTTATGAAAAAAACAACTTTCGTCTTGAGAAGATTCTGTTTTTACTAAGAAAAACGATTACCAGTTTACTAAAGAAACGAGTCGATGCAGAAAACAAACTTCTAGAGTCGATCTCACGAGATGAGGAATACATCACAAGACTTAATGGATTTGTAAACAGTCTCAGTGATAAAGAAACCGAGCAAGGTCAAGATATTATTGATTCATTCGCTGCCGTAAAGACGGAGCTCAACCGAGTACTTTCCGAAAAAATACCAAGCATCCTTAAAAATTGCTCCGATTTTATAAAAGAAGACAGCAACTTTAACCAGCTACACATTGAGCTAAATGAAAATATGAATGCAGAGATTCAAAGTCTTTTTGATGAAGAGATTTTACCAGATCTCACTACCTCTCTTCAGGAGTGGATCGAAAATTCGAATCAAAAACTGACGGATACTCAAGTCTACCTAGATGAAATGTCGAAATCACTAGCGGAAGTCTATCCCGAAAAAGAACTCAGCTTACTATGTGACTTTAAAGTGGTTGAGGATTGGCGTAGGGACATCAATCGTATGACGTATCGAATTCAAATCGAAAAAGAAAACATTATGCTACGCCACAATCCGGCACAGGTCTTGCTAAAGAGTGCTGGAAAAGTATTAGGCCTGCTCCCACAAAAACAGCAAGCATATCTGTACAATCAATATAAAAGATATGTAGAAAATGAGTCATATGTTGACATTACCGAATCAATCCAAAGCAAATTCTGGATCCAGTTCGACTTTTTTAGAAAATCACTGCAGCAAGACATCAACCTGTTCTATCAGAAACCACTCAAAGAATTATCAAAAACAATTGACGAAACAAAGAATCAAGTAAAAGTAAGCAATCGAACCCTTACTAAAATGAAAACAAACCCAGATGTGTACTACGATCCATTAAAACTATTTGAAACACGTCTTGTACAATTTGAACGGATGAATGTGAGGAATGGGGAAGAATCTATTTTATATGAAAACCTTCACAATTTGTAATTAATTGTAGTGTGAAGTCATTTTGTTAATTACAGAGAAAAGCCGATGTTTCTGTGAAGTGATCGGCTTTTCTATCACTTTATTATATTGAAGCTTTCTATAACTTGTGGTATGGTTCACCGTTCCTATATATTAACTTGTATACCTATTCCCTAAATGATATCTACTTTGTTTCTTTCAACTATTTCCTCTCTTTTGATCTAAGTTTTAATTAATACTCCCAACTATGTACAATGGAGCTATACAAAAGTTTAATAATAAATACCGAAACATGTTTGTTACTTCTCCCTCAACAAGTTGTTATATCTAGCTTGTTAAAGTTTAGGTCGTTTCATTATACTTCTAAGGCATTTCTATTTATTCCATCTTGATGTTTGTACCACTCATCAATTTCTTTCACTTTCATTGGCTTACCATAGAAATATCCCTGCATCACATGACAACCCAACTGAGCCAAATGTTCGATATGTTCTTGACTTTCTACTCCTTCAGCAATCACATCTAGCTTTAATTCCTCTGCCATTAAAATAATGGCATTAATGATTGCATTTTTTCGAGGTGTTCCGATATCATTCGTAAATAATCGGTCTAATTTAAGTGCATCGATAGGAATTTGATCAAGTAATCCAATAGAAGAATAGCCTGTACCGAAATCATCCATTGAGACTCTTACACCTAACGAACGAATACTTTGAAGCTGTTGGGTAATATCCTTAAGATCAAGTAATACCATTGATTCTGTAATTTCTAACTCAAGTAAATGAGGATCTAATTCTTTTGTATTCAATATTTTTCGAATCATTTCAAATAAATTACCTACTTGAAAAAGTCGATTCGAAAGATTTACAGACACAGGTTTTTCTATGCCTTGTTCCTGCCATATTTTACACTGGCTACACGCATTTTCTAAAACCCAACTAGTAATTGGTACAATCATTCCTGTTTCTTCGGAAATTGGAATAAATTCACTCGGAGAAACGATTCCTAATCGAGGATGTTTCCAACGAATTAATGCTTCAAATCCATATAGGCTATTTGACTTCACATTCCATTTTGGTTGATATACGATATAAAATTGCTTATTTTCTAATGCTAATTGTAGGTCTTTCTCTAACTCCATTCTCCGAACCTCTTTGGCACCCATTCCATCATTGTACACACAGTACCGGTTTTTCCCTAGACTCTTTGCCTTATACATAGCAGTATCAGCTGTTTTAAGGAGAATCGAACGATCCGATTGATCGATAGGTCCAATGCTTATTCCAATACTTCCTGTTACATATAATTCATTTCCTTTTATGCGATATGGATTTTTTAGACTTTGTAAAATTTGTTCTGCTAATTGTACTGCCTGTTGTTCTTTACACTGTTTGACAATAATTAGGAATTCATCGCCACCAATTCGAAAAACCTGTTGGCCACCATGAATAAACTGACGTAAGCGCTGACCAACCTCTTGAATGAGTAAATCTCCAATATCGTGACCTAATGTGTCATTAATTGCTTTAAACTGATCCAAGTCTAGGAATAGAACTCCAATATTTTCGTTACTTACTTGCGTATCAAAAAAACGGTTCATTTCATTTCGATTTGGTAAACCTGTAATCGTATCTTGAAACGCCATTTTTTCAAGCACATGGCGATCAAAGAACATGGCACCCCAAGATACAAATAAGATAATAAAAATGGTTACCGTTACACCATAAAGTAGAAAAAAATCAACGGACTTGGTATGCTCGATTATCATGTCTCCATGATGGATAAACCTTACAGCCTTCATTCCAGTGTAATGCATCCCACATATTGCAAAGCCCATGATTACAGCAGAGCACCACTTTAACCAACTTGAACCCGTTTGATTTCGAAACCGAAGGAACAAAAATAGGGCAGCATAAGAAGCTAAAAAAGCGATAACGGCAGACAATATCCACAGACTTCTATCATACGTAAGCTCCATATCCATAATCATTGCTTCCATTCCTATATAATGCATCGCGACAATTCCGATCCCCATAATTAAGCCGCTTAACGTAAGTTTGGACCATTTAATATTCAATGGCATCGTAATATAAAATGCAATGAATGAGGAAACCATGCTCGCTAACATTGATAATAGTGTAAGCCAGACATCATATTTAACTGTCGCATGCATATGAAATGCAAGCATACCAACAAAATGCATCGACCACACTCCACTTCCCATTACAAAGGAACCTGCAAATAACCAAAATAACTTCGTTTTCCCTCTGGCATGTGATATTTTCCCAGTAATACTTAAAGCAGAATATGAGGCTAGGATTGCAATCACGATTGAGAGTGCAACAATATAATAGTTATAGTTACCTTCTATATACACTCACTTTCACTCCAATTCTTATTTTAAAAAATTTACTATTTTATTACCTGCTAAACTAAGTAAGACAAGATATTTAAATTAAGTTTTATTGTCTATCAGATTATATCCGACACTCTATTTAGTAAATTATGATAAAGGGTGGACTTACAAGATCTATAAATTTAATTTTAGTTAACCCTTTTGCACTAGCTAAAATTCTAATATTTAATTTATTTTTTAGGCAATAGCAATGAGATAAGTACCATTCCCCGCAAATTTCCTGATTTCTTCTTTAATACTCTTTTAGTGCAAAATATATGATGGATACAATTGAAGGTTTAGAAATTTAAGGTAGCTTCACTCTAGCAATGAAGTTATTTACAGTTAAGTTCCTAAAGGAACGATTTAAAATTTTAGGTGAGGTTGTACCTTCAATTGGATGCACTACTATGAAGGGTAGCCCGAACACTATTCATTTTCTTTGTTCATCTTTTCCCATTTTCATGAGAGTACTGTGGGTAAAAGATTCGAGTTACTACATACCTCCGTAAATATTAATCTTCTATTCTGAACAAATTTTGAACATTTTTCCGATATAATTCCTACTTTTGGAAAATACATTCTTAAACCATCTATTTTTTCCACTACTATTTTGGGCAATATACTTTAGTTATATAGGTGTTTTATTGGTTTTGATTAGTATAAACTACCCCTGCTATTGGTCCTCTGTGCTAACAAAAATATATATTTTTATGCGTGAACAAATAAGATAGAAAGGAAAAGAAGCTATTTCTAATCCTTTACGATTAAAAACAGCTTCTCTTTTTTTCTACTTCGATAATTCCGATCTTCTTCTAAAGAATAAAATAGCCCTAGAATAATTAGTGTAATTCCGCTTAAAAATCTGCGATTATCACTATCTTCTCCTGTTTGTGGCAGGACAGAACCTGTTTCGTCTTTTGATATTCCGTCTGTTTGACCAGGGGTTACTGGTGTATCCGGGTCATTTTGTTCTTTTGGATTGTTCGGATCCCCATTGTCTCCCGATTCCGTAGGTTTCTCTTCATTTCCTGGGTTATCTGGACTCTCATTGTCTCCCGTTTTTTCTGGTTCCTCTTCATCTCCTGGGTAGGTAGGGTCTTCCGGTTCATGTGGTACTTCTGGTGTAACCGGATCCGGTCCAGGTCCACCTGGTTCATTTTCTTTTACTACCTTTATAACTTCTGTCTGATTCTCCCTGATAACAAAAGGTATTGGAGTTGGATCTAACTTATAGTAGTACGGCGCACGTACCTCAACAAACTGATATTCCCCTGGCTGTAAGTTGTTCACAATGATTTGGCCGTTCTCATTTGTATAGTGAGAACTAATTGTTTTATAGTCACCATTTACTTTCAGCTGTAATTCAAATCCTGCGCCTGAAAGTACTTTAGCCTCGTTTCTACTATCTACCTTTGTTAGCTCAACACCTTGGTGGATTTTCACATTCTTAATTTCTAATTGCTGATGCACTTCTGCGAGCTCTACAGGTACTGTATCGTTTATACCAACCAAATAACCTTCAGGTGCACGTGCCTCTTTGAGTAGGTACTCTCCGAATAGCAAACGGTCAAATACAACAACTCCATCCGCATTGGTTGTTAATGTATCAACTGTAGCGCCACTTGTTGCGTCTATTAATGTAAAAACAGCCCCCTGCAATACATGCCCATCGGCTGCATCCACTTTCTTAACCGTTAAGGAGCCCACCTCACCTTCACCTGTTCCCATACCTGTCGTTCTCTTGACCTTAATCAATGACTCGGATGTTGTTACCTCTGTACTACTGATTTGTTCTCCAATAAGAGTGACGTCATTCTTAATCTCATCTCCAACCTTTGCAAGAATAAGAGATTGATATTCTAGGATATATGGTTTCTCAATATCCTTATTAAAGACAAGTTCAAATGTCTCTTGCCCATCCTCCGTTATGTTGATCTTAACTTCATATTCATCTGGACTAACTTCCTCAGACTTTGTAACAGTTCCATCCATTGCTACTGAGGTAGAAAAAAGATGGAATGATCCTTTAAGAAGCTTTTGATTTTTAGTTGGTTTATCAAGAATTTTGACATTGGAAATTTTTGACTGGCTGAAGTTAATATTCACTTCCCAATTAATCATTTTTCCATTTTGTTCTCCAGTCTTATCCGTAAATTCCCCACCATGCGTAACGGATACTTTTGCAAAAAGGTCTGTCAGTATGGTTTCCTTATCGTACAAAGTGGCCTTGTTTTGGTATTCTTTCTTTATCAACTCTCCTTCAAGACTTGTCTTATAAGAAAGTAAGTATGGAGAGTTTATCTTTTCTTTGAAAATAACCTTAAATCCCTTTTTTCCATCAGGATTTAGCTCGATTGTATAATCAAGATTTTCTTTAAGCTCTTTTACTTCAATTCCATTAGGATTCCCTGTTAGTAACATCTCTTTTACTACCAAAGAGTCCTCTACTAAAGCTTGTCCCTCACTAATGAAATCCTCTACAGATGCTTCACTTATCTCTTTAAGATTGTAATTAATGCCAACATTCCAGGTTATCTCCTTCGTGATAGCATTATAGGACCCATTTTTAAATCCATTTGACTGTGTGTAGGTGTCTGGAGTAAATCTGGAAGTTGTATTTTTCACCAATTCTTTGCCGAATTCATCTTTCCACGTAAGGTGAACATGATTTTCTAAATACTTTTTACTTAAATCGGCACGAACTTCAAAATCGAATTTGGTTATATACTCCATTTTCACTTTGGAGGTTATGTCTCTTTTAAAAGTGACATTAAAACTGTCTGTATCCAACTCATAATCTTGACCATACACCAACAAAGTGGAATCATGCCAAATTTTTAGAGTATCTTCTAGCAACGTTAACCCTTTATTAGGAAAGGTATCCGTTAAAACAACGTTTTTCATAGGATAGTTGTCTTTATTAAATTCAACTGTCCATGAGATTTCTTTCTCTTTGTAGTTGGGTGTTCCGTGAAACTTGGATAAAATTTGCTGATTGATAGTTCTTGTAGCCGTTTTTGTTTGATTACCATATTGGACTGTGTTTGTAATCGTTTCTTGATCAAAAACACGATCCTTTGCCTTTGTTTGATAGGTAATTTTATATGCCTCTTGGATATTCTCCTTAAATTGGAGGATAAACCCTGTTTTCTTTTCAGCTGTTGCAAAAGTAAAACTGTATTTGTCTTCTGATATTTCTTCACTTGCTGACTCACTACCATCGTCACCAATGGTCACTTTTTCCACTTTTAATGAGCCATTAACAAATTCCTGTGTATCAGTAAAAAGGTCTGTTAAAACAGACTCAGTTGCTGAAATTGTTTTTTCGTTGTAGTTGAAATTAATTTCCCATGTAATGGTTTGAGTAGGACCACTATACCCTTTCGATATCTTAGCTAGTGGCACTCCCCTTTTCACCTCAACAGATGCACTTGCATTTACAGCATCAATAGTATCACCTGAAAGGGTAGCTGTGTTTTCATATATGGTCCCATCAGGATTAGTAATGTCAGTAACAAAAGTTACACGGTAGGCGGACTTTATATTACCGAATTGAATTTTAAAGTCTTTTCCGTCCTTCGTCTTTCCAATACTAGCAGTGATTTCCCTACCTTGTTCTACAGAACCATCCATTTTTGTATACAGCTCGTAGATTTTGATAGAACCAGGCTGTAATGCTTGTCCTTCAAGGAGAGGATCGGTTAAAACAGCGTTTTGAATATCCTCTAGATGTTTGTTGAAATCAATCGTCCAATAGATGTTTTTTGCGTTATACCCTTTATCAGGAATACCTTTCTTATCTATTGTATTCCCCTTTGGGGTAAAGGCAATTGGTATAGTGGATGTTGCGTGACCTTCAATAGGTGTTACCTCCACCTTACGATCCTCTGTTACAACAATTGTCTCCCGAATAGAGCTAAGTACCTCAAGAGTGCCCCGAATATTTGAATGGGATTGGATAAAACCATTAAAAACCATAGTTACTCGACCATTATTATCTACAGAGAAGGTTCCAATCGGATTATTATTGTATAAAATGTCTTGGTTTGTAATTGTTTCATATACTTTTAATTCCTGTGGTAAATCAAATTCGAAAGTTGCCCCCTCTTTATAAGGATGACCATTTGGAAGCTCCCACTCATATGTAACGCTGATTATACTTTCTAGATCTACTTCATCAACCTTCTCCCCACTTCGATTTTCATAGGAAAGGGTGGCGTTTGTTAATATATTCTCCTCAATGATTTGCTTGCCAGTCTCCTCTTCAGAATCGACTCCATTACCCCCATTAATAAGTGGGTCTTCAGCTATAACTGTTTTAGGTAGCCCTGAATCTGCAGATGAGGAATCAGTGTATTCTGTTTTCTCCTTCATTTGATCCTCTTCTGTTAAGGACTTATTTTGGGTTCCTTTTTTTATGGCATTGAATTGAAATGATCCTGTTTCCTCTACCGTGTTAGGAAAAACGGTAACTGTGATACCTTTTGAGCTAACTATAAAACTTCCTATTTGTTTATTCGCTGCAGAAAGCGTTCCTATTTGTTCATTCACTACCTCAATAGTTTTGGGAAGCAGATAAAAATAGACTTTTTCTTCTTCACTAGAATTCCCTGTGAACACCCAATCATAGGTAACAATTACCTGGGCAGGATCTACTGGGTTTTCTTCAATTACTTCATTGCTTAATAAAAAAGTATGCTTACTATTAGCATAAGCTCCTATTGGACTTAAAAAGCTTTGAAGAATGAGGGTGACCATTATCGCTAAAAAACCAAGTTTCTTCATATTTTCTCCTTATCCTTACTTTTTAATATTGCCTGTACAATTAATCGATCCTTTGGGTTTTTCACACCAATTGGCGTACAAGTTACCAACGTAAGATAAGCTGTATCCATTTCTTCAAGAACATCAACTCTGGTCCTATCGACAACAAATTTTTCTTTAACAATAAATGTATATTTAGTTGTTCCTTGTGTAATATGAATCTCATCGTTGACTACTAACTCATCCAATCGATTAAATTGTTTGCCAAATTGTACGCCACGATGTCCTGCCAAACCAATGTTATGAACGCCTATCTCCTTATCGGGCTCAATCATCCCTACACCATTGCGTAAGGAAGAGTCACCTACGCCTTCGAAAATAAGCATTTCTACATCAATTTTAGGGATGATAAGAATACCTCGTACACCAGATAACGAAGAATGATCTTCCCCCTTTTGTATCGGTTCAGAATCCTCATGTATAGTAGCTATTTCTTTGAATGCCGCTACTAGTTTTTCTTGTTCTTTTTCAAATTCTCTTTTCTCAAGTTGAGGTTGTACGATCAATAATATGCCGCTACTAAGAAGAGTCAACCCTAGCACTACCCTAAATAGATTCGTCTGTATCTTCATTTTAGTTGAACATATTCCCCCTTTTTATGAGAGTCTATTTGGTATTGAGTTAAGTTACTATATACCTCAGTAAATTTTAATCATTCATTCTGAACAAATTTTGAACATTTTTCCAGCATAAGGAAAAACCCGCTTTTTCCTAGACTACTAGAAAAAACGGGTTTCGCTTAGTTTTTATGTGAATTATATAAGTTTTTAATAGGTGTAGGAATATCAATTCCCAAGTCGTTATGACAAATGTCTTGAACTTTACTATATAATCTTTTCAGTTTTTGAGAATTATTTATGAAGATATAAAACTCCATTAGTTTGAACATATAATCTTCATTATACAAATCTAGACTCAGCATTTTTTCCAAGCATTTCTCTACAATAAAACGAAAAGCTTCATTATGAATATTTTCTTCTACAAATGCTTCAAGTACATGTAAAATCGATTTTTTTATCTGTTCCCTCTCCAATACAGCCCAAGGGTAATCGTCTTCAGCTAAATAATCTCCCACGTATAGGTTTAATAATTTTTCGACCGTTGATTGGCACAAGTCTTTTCCTTGAAGATGTTCTTGAATAACGGAGATATCACTATTGAACGAGAGTAGCAATTGGTAATGTCCATTATTTAACCTTATGGGATTTCTATGTATTCCAGTTCCTTTTAAGGTCTTTCGAAGTTGATAGACTGTAGTATGGAGAAGTGTAATCGCCTTATCTGACCTCATTTCAGGCCAAAGTTCTTCAATTACCTTTGATTTATGTACCGGCTTATCTCGAAAATGCCATAAGAAAACAAATAATTCCTTCACCTTTTTTGTGCGCCACAAAACTTCATTCCCTATCGCGTCCACTAAGCGAAAGCTCCCCATTGCATAGATAAATAAAGGGGTCTTATTTGAATCGGTAGAGTTCACTTTCCTATACATCTCAACTTTTTCCTTCGCCTTTGCAATTGCTTTCTGAAGGCGATTCATTCGTACCGGCTTCAGAAGATAATCGATGGCACTTACCTCAAAAGCATCCAACGCAAATTGCGGATAGGCAGTTACGAAAATGATTTCCATATTACTTATCTCTCGGCTCAACAACTCCGCTAGCTCAATTCCATGCCTCTCCCCTAAATCTATGTCAAGCAAAAGAACATCTACTTGAAGATGAGGAAGTTGTTCCAACGCTTTATAGGGATTTGTAAATACCTCAACAATCACAACATTATCAAGCAATTCTACCATCTTCTTAAGAACATTGACTGCATAGACTTCATCATCCAATATACTTACCCTAATCATTCACTTGCTCCCGGTAATATTATTGTAATTTTAGTTCCAATTCCCTCTTCACTTTCTAATGAAAAGGAAGCTTTCTTGATTAGCTTTAGCTTTTTAAAAGGATTTGTAAAACCAATTCTTGAATTTCTTCCATTCAATAATTCTACCTGCTTTTGTTTTGGAATCCCTATTCCATTATCTTCAATGACTATTTTCACATCATCCCCGACCTTATTTATGGAAAGTTTAACAATCCCTCCATTTTCCTTCCTTCCAACCCCATGGTGCACTGCATTTTCAATAAGTGGTTGAATGGTCATGGAAGGGAGCTGAGCCTCAATTGTATCATCAATGTCATACACAATCCTTAATTTGTCACCAAACCGGATCTTTTCAATTTCTAGATACGATTTAACCAGCTCTACTTCATCATCAAGCGTAACGAAGGAACGATAACTATTAATATCTAATTTTGCTCGAAAATAGGTAGCTAAATGGACGAGTGCTTCTCTAGTAGTTTCAGTATCTGTATAGGTAAGACCAATAATTGTATTGAGCGTATTATATAGAAAGTGCGGCTTTATTTGGGAATAATACATGTTTAGCTCATGGACCACGGCTTCCTTGGAAGACGTCCTCATTAATAATAAAAATTCAAGACGGGCTTTTAATTCATCTATCATAATTGGTTTTTGCAAAAATTCATTTGCCCCCATTTTCAAAGAGTGAATTAAATCAGAAACTTGACCTGCAGCTGTTAGTACTATTACGGGGAGTTCAAATAAATCAAACTCCGCTCGCAATACTTTACAAACATCAAACCCTGTCATTTCTGGCATCATTAAGTCTAGGATAACCAAATCTATCTTTCTATCGTTTATCACTTGTAAGGCTGAAGCCCCGTTATCCACTGCAATTACTGTATAATCTAGCGAAATTATCATATCCATTAGGATTTTTAAATTGGCAAACTCATCATCTACTACTAGAATAGTGTAGTCTTTCTCACCTTCTACTACTTTTGGAAAATCATATTGTACCGTTGATGTTTGTAACGTGTCCTCTTTTTGAGTAGCAAATGAATTGGTACAAACCCGCTCATTTTCCAGCTCCCCTTCTTCTGCCAATGGAAGCGTAAATGTAAAACATGAGCCTTTCCCTAGTTTTGAGGTAACAGAAATACTTCCTCCAGAACGTTCTACCAGCTCTTTCGTAATACTAAGACCTAGACCTAGACCTTCTCTCTTGTTTCCAAAGCGACTATCAACTTGATAAAAAGAGGAAAAGATGCGTGTTAAATTTTCTTCTATCCCTATTCCGGTATCAGTCACGGATATATGCATTTTGTTATCCTTTACTTCTGCTGAAACAGTTATTTCACCAAATTCCGTATATTTAATACTATTATAGATCAGGTTAAATAGGATTTGCTTAAACCCATTCTCATCAACAAACATTTTCGGTAGAGAGGGATTGGTACGGTTAATCAGTTTTACAGACTGGGGATTGGGAAGTAAATATATCATTTCAGCCATTATATCCCCAACCACTTGAAGAGAGGTGGGTGAAGGCGAATTATGAATTTCTCCCCGTTTAATATTCCCTGCATCTAGTAGATTTTCAACCATCTTTGCCAACCTTCTACCCACATTATGGATAAGTAGCAAACTTTCTTGTTGTTCCTTCCTTACCGGTCCAGCTAGCCCCTCCAAAATTGATTTTGATAGATTAAGAATTACATGTAAAGGTGTTCTAAGTTCATGTGATGTCTTAATAAGAAACTCATCTTTAAGAGAGTCTAAATGTAGAAGCTCCTTTGTAAGCTCATCTACCTTTTTAAAAGCCTTTTGAGAGCGATAGCTAATGAGAGATGATAGACTGATCACCATTACTAAAAATAAAAAGAGTGGAGCTCCACCAAATTCTACTTCGAATAACAAGTTGACTCCAAGCAGTATTCCATAGCAAGCAAAAGAAACAACGACATTGATTATATAAATTGAGCCTTCCACCTTACTTTGAAATGCTCGAATAAGAATGAACAATATATAACAATAGGCCACAGCTAATAGTAGAACTACATAAACCTGTAAATAAAGTAATGGAAACTTGTCCGATAAATTCACTGGTTGAAAAGGACCTAATAAGTAGGCCTGTATTAACAGCAAAAGGAAAAGGGCTGTTACGATTTTCTTATTGGCATATTTCGTAAAAAAACTATACATGAATAGTAAAAAGAATAACACGGATAGATGTATCGTCATCAGTTGTAACCTAAGCAACAAGTCTTCGCCTATTCCTGGTAGAATCAATAGTATTAATCTTTCATTAATAGCTGATATGTAAAAACCTTGTAGCAAACAGAAAATGCTAAAATATAACTCAAAGATATTCCTCCGTTGTTGTATAAACGTAACACAATACATAATTGCTAATAGGAGATAGCCAGAAAAGACAATGGCGTCAAACATCTTATATAAGTCCCTATTGGCTAATATGTTCTCTGATGGACCAAATTTGATGGAACGAATAATCCCACCAGTTGTGACTTTTAAACTTGATACATGTATGACCATTTCAAGCTGCTTGGTTTTACTGCTAACGAAAGCAGTATAGCTTGAATTACTGAAACTATACTCTCTCTCTTTGTCAGAAGGGTTACCACTATTTCCTATCTCCTTTCCATTCACAAACATCCTGCTAGCGTAGCCAATCATATTCACCTTTACACCAAAGTTACCATTCGTAGGGACATTGATGACTAATCGGTACGTTCCATATGGCTGTTCTTTGTCTATATGGTTATCCCACTTACCTGGAACTTTAATGATTTGCTTTTGGTCATGGTAAGGATCAAACGAAAAGGACTCGTCATCTGGTTCAATCAAAATACCAGGATAAAATTCCCATTCCCCATCTAGATTAACTACCTCATTTTGCTCGAAACTCTCATTCCTTAAATTTAATATCCCACCGTGAGCTTTGGACTGTTCAGAGTCATTCCAATTACTTACATTAGCAACATACAAAATTGTAAATAAAAAAATCAATCCGGATAAACATAGCGTTAATTTTCTATTCATCATTCACCTACAAAAATATGATGTTATCATTTTTACCTTATATGAGATGTAAATACAAACAATTATAAGGCAGTATCTATCCCAATACCTTTTTTGTTACTCATTACTCGTTTATTACCATGTTTTAATTGAGAGTTCTTTTTTACTTATTCATAAGTATTGTAGTGCTTATTCCTAACTGTTATATTTTACCACACAGCTATTCCAACTTCATGTTTCTTAATAGATTATATATAGCGAAGGGCCAGTTTTATCAAGTAAGTTAATGTTCACTAAAAGAGGATAGGGATTCATGAGTGAGGCTATACAAAGAGGAGTTAATCTTTTTTTATCAACACACCTGTTAGACATCGATGAATCAAAGCTTCTCTACAAAAACTGTACTAAATTCCATTCTTACAAAATAGTTGAATTCTTCACATTATTCTTAAAGACAAATGGAACTTTATTATTTATAGTAAATTTATATACTTTTTGAGACATGTTGGAGGAGAGGCCTTTTATGTTAGATTTCCGCTTACAAAAGCTTGCAAAAACAGTGGTAGAGTATTCTGTTCATATTCAAACAGGAGAAAAGGTTTTAATTAAAGCACTAGATATAAAGAATACAGACATTCTTATCCCCTTTATAGAAGAGATTTATAGAGCTGGTGGTCATGTTTTTATTGAAGCGACTGATTACGAAATTACTCGAAAAATGATGATGCTGGGGGTAGAAGATCAATTCCATATAGATGCGAAATTTAAATTAGAACAAATGAGAGAGATGGATGCTGTTATCTTTATTTTAGGAGAAGATAATGTATCGGAGTACGCTGATATCCCTTCTGACAAAAGAAATGCATTTAGACAAGCGTACAAAGCGGTAAATGAGGAACAAATGAAGAAAAAATGGGTTGTATTAAATTATCCAACAAAGGCATATGCACAGCTAGCTGGGATGAGTACAGAGGCCTATACGAACTTTGTCTATGAAACTTGTACGATGGATTACAGCAAGTTATCTACAGCAATGGATGTATTGGTGGACCTCATGAATAAAACAAACGATGTTCGCATTATTGCTCCAAACACCGACCTACAGTTTTCAATTAAGGACATGCCAGCAATCAAATGTGATGGAAAAATTAATTTACCAGATGGTGAAGTCTATACGGCACCTAAAAGGGATTCTGTAAATGGTAGAATCACCTTTAATACAAAATCAATATATAGTGGTCAAACGTTTGACCACATCGAATTACATTTTACAAACGGGAAAGTTTCCGACTGCACACCGGATCAAAAACTCGTGGAATTATTAGATAGTGATGAAGGTGCAAGATACATTGGTGAATTCGCGATCGGTTTGAATCCTCATATCAACCAGATTATGAATGATATTGGTTTTGATGAAAAAATCAACGGAAGTATTCACTTTGCTCTTGGTGAAGCATATGAAGAAGCTGATAATGGAAATAAATCTTCTATCCACTGGGATATAGTATTATTATTAAAAGCAGAGTTTGGCGGTGGAGAAATTTACTTTGATGACGTGCTAGTTAGTAAAGATGGCATCTTTGTCATTGATGAACTGAAGTGCTTGAACCCTGAAAATTTAATACAGGATTAGAACCCTTCCTTGAATTGAAAATTGTCATACAAAAGCACCCCAATGTGTTAACCATTTGGGGTGCAGTTCATCTATCAATATCACTTTTTTATAACATTATTAAAAGAAACTTGAAGATTAAAGTTACCTTACTCTACAATACTTGGTTTTCTAAAGGTTCTTGAATAGTCCTCATTTTCACCAACTGTTCTTACCTTTACATCTGTAGTAACCCAGTCTGTTAAAGAATTATTCTCAACATTAAGGTAAACAAGTGAAATTTTTTGTTTCTATAATGATGTGTAGTTCTCTCAAGCCAGGCCAAATCATGAAGATCCCTGTCGATATACCCTTTGAATATGAAACTCCCAAAAAACATTCTTTTACCAACCTGTTTTAAACAAGGTTATTAACACTAATAAAACTGTGAAAACAGTTAGTAGGATTACGACGATGATGTTCCTTCCCACTAAAACAGGTTCCTTTAAATGATAATAAATGAACCATAATACTGTACCCAAGGTGATGAGTGCCAGGACCCGCCTCATATACACTGGTACATCTATCACCAGGTGTAACGAAAAAATGATTGAGAATATAAGTGGCAAAAAAATGATATTGCTACCTTTCATATGTCCCCCCCTTTCATTCATAATTACTTCTTTGCCTGAGAATGCGAAACTTTAACGAGAATATACATACTATAAGCTCATTTTGTGAATTCAATATGAACTGTTAAAAAAAGAGAAAAGAGTACTATCTCTTTTCTCACTAGTTACTTTTTATATTGCTGTGGTAATGACACAATAAACTTCGCTCCACCCTCAGGGCCATCAGATACTTCTATATTCCCATGATGTAAATCGATAATTTGTTTTACAATTGATAATCCTAGGCCATTTCCCATTATTGAAGATTCTCGTGACTTATCAACCTTATGGAATGGTTTAAAAATATCTTTTTGTTCATCTTTCGGTATACCAACACCATTATCGGTAATCGAGATAGTGATAAGGTTATTCTTTTTAGTACCTTCAACGATAATACTCCCTTGTAATGGGGTAAATTTAATACTATTATTTATTATATTTGTCCATACCTGCTTAAGTTGGTCCTCATCAGCTTCTACGGTAATCTGATCTAACTGAATATCAAAATCAATTTTCTTGGATGACCATTGCGGCTCCAAGCCAATGACTACGTTCCGAAGTTGTTCGTCTAAACGAAAGGTTGAAAGATTAAGTTGATATTGATCATGTTGCAAATGTGATAGATGAAGTAGATTTCTCCCAAGGCGTGATAAGCGCTCACTTTCCTGTTCGATAATCGTCAAATATCGAATCCTACTTTCCTCACTCATCTTTTTTTGTTTTAGCGCCTTTGAAAACCCAGTAATTGAAGTTAATGGTGATTGAATTTCATGTGAGACATTGGCTACAAATTCCTTGCGCATTTGATCAAGCTTATCAAGTTCCCGTGCCATTTCATTAAAGCTTGCGCTCAAAACCCCTATCTCATCTTTTCGTTTCGTAGGGAGCTCAATTTTAAAATTCCCTTGCGCCATCTTTTTAGTTGCATTCGTTAATCTTACAAGCGGAGAAACTACATAACGTGCAGCAATGATGATCAATAAGCTACCAAAAAATAATATTATGACGTACATAAAACTTACCGAATTCATAATCTCTTCCTCTACCTTATTTCCCTCAACAGTTAGAAACAAAGCATAGCTCTCTCCATCTACTTCAAGTGGCATACCTACAAAGGGAAGATGAGGATTCACTCCATAATAGATATCATACGTTGTACCTCCAGTAATTACTGTTTTTACATACCTATTTTCAATGTCTATCCTTTCTTCAAGGAGAGGCATACCTTCCATATTGTATAGCTGAATGTGAGTTCCCGCAGTGCCGTTAAAGGCCTTCATAAACGAAATTAAGTCATCTGAACCGGTAGATTGGTAGATTTCAATTACTTTTTCACCATTTCTGAAAAGTATATCCCGTACCTCAGCTTGAATTCTCCCTTGATATAATATATTTGTTGCAACAAAAGCAACAAATAAACTTAGCATAACAGTACTAACAAATATTATGACGATACGAGTATAGAGTGACTTAATCTCAATACACCTCCAAGCGATACCCGAGTCCCCTTATGGTTACAATCTTAAAGTCAGATTCAAACTCTGCAAACCGCTCCCTAAGCCTTTTGATATGAACATCAACTGTCCTTTCATCCCCCTCATAATCGATGCCCCAAATTTGTTCTATGAGAGTATCACGAGTAAATAACTGACCTGGATAGCTGCCCAACTTATAAAGCAGTTCAAATTCCTTCATAGGAATAGTTACCCTATTGTCGTCTTTATAAATAACATGATATGTTTTTCGATCTAATTCAATTGCTCCGAGTTTAATTACATTAGAAGCAGCAATTCGATAACGTTTAAGTAAAGCTTTTACTCTTAGCGAAAGTTCCACAGGATCAAACGGTTTTACCAAATAATCATCAGTTCCGAGTTTAAATCCCTTTATTTTGTCTTGTGATTCTCCCTTTGAAGTAATCATTAAAATCGGGAAATCTCCAATTTCACGCAGTTCTTTACATAATTCCCAACCATCTAGTTTAGGCATCATAATATCAAGAATAACTAGATCGATATGGTGATTCTCAGCGTAATCCAAGGCTTCTAATCCATTAGACTTTTCTACGATATTAAATCCTTCATCCTCAAGATAAAGGCGAACTAGCTCACGAATATGAGACTCGTCATCAACAACCATTATCTTTGGCAATCCCAATTTCCCCCTTTATCATAGGCAATTATTCTCTTAGATTTTTTTCTTTAGGTATTTAATAGGTTAATTATATATCCGTAACCAATTATCCTACTTAAAAAAATACTAATCAATATAATTTAATTTTATCATTTTTATAAGATGGTTAAATAACACCAAATCTTTGGGTGGTAATGATCTGTAACTAAGGGAAATATCGATTTGAATGAGAAATATTTTTCATATGGTAATCTCGTAAAATGCAGTTCCAATCCTTGTCAAAGTCTACTACTAATTCAATACGAAATGGCTCCCCTTTTTTATAGACCAGCGAAGCCACAAATATAATATATAGTAAATCTAGTAAGTTTACTTTTCTCAAACTGTTATTTACTGTATTTGATGTTTTCTTCGAGTGTTTTTTTGTTACTAGAAACTAATACAATACTCGATAATACACAAACAATTCCAACAATGTGATACCAATGGATTTTTTCTCCTAATAGAAAAAATGAAACACTTATAGCACTAACTGGTATAACTGCAGTAAAAACAGCTGTTGTACCTCCAGATAAAACCTTATTTGATTGATTAATTAACACCACTGCAACTACGGAAACAGCCACTGCCGAGTAAATTATTAGTAATAAGTCTATTACCGTCACCTGTGAAAAATGAAAGCCAGCCAATTCAGAAATGGCAAATGGGAGACATAATATCGCACCGATTGATATTACTGTAAAACTAATCATTAGGGGACTTATTTCTTTCGAGACTAACTTCCCAAAAGTTACAAAGAAGGATTCACCTAAAACAGCTAACAGAATAAGAAGATTCCCAAGAAGAGAATAAATCGTTATTTGTACGTCATTAGAAAAGCCAAATATATTAATCATCAGGACACCTGCTAATGCAACCCCAATCCCAATGAACTGGTTTGAATTAAGTCTTTCCTTGAATATAAACATAGATACTAAAGCGACCAATACAGGTGTTAAACTTGTTATAATTCCACTCTCTATCGCACTCGTATATTTCGATCCAAGCAGTAGAAAAATACTAAATAAAAACACTCCTAGAAATGCCTGAATAAAAAGTATACCAGCATCTTTTTTATTTGGAATCGTAAGTTTTTTCTCTTTATATATAATAATTATTAAAAGAATTAAGGCTGCTATTCCCAGCCTTAATTCCGAAAACAAAAAAATAGGTAAAGCTGCCGAGGCTACTTTGTTCAGTGCCACAAAGACCCCAACAATACTCATAGCCACAATCATTTTAATACAAGCGATTCCTTTATCAGACATTTTTACATTCCTTTACGTCCAAAATGTACTATCTATATAATATCTAAGCTTTGGTGTATATCTTAAAGCTGAGTCTATAATTTTAAAAACACTAAACACTTCGTAATGCATCGATTGGACTCAAATTCGAAGCCTTCCTCGCAGGTGCATACCCAAAAATAATTCCGATTGCTGCTGAAAAGACAAGTGCTAATAATACAGTTGAAGTTGTTAGAGTAAAAGTCGCACCAATCACTGTACACACAACAAATGCAACCAGAACTCCAAATAAAAATCCAATTATGCCTCCAATAAGTGAGAGAAATACTGCTTCTATTAAAAACTGTTGCTGGATTCTTTTTGGTTCTGCCCCAAGTGCCTTTCTCAAACCGATTTCTGTTGTTCTTTCAGTAACAGATACAAGCATCATATTCATGATACCAATTCCACCAACAAAAAGAGAGATAGAGGCAATCCCTCCAAGCATAAGTGATAACATATTCGTAATTCTGTTAATTGAAGAAAGCATATCCTCCATATTTATTACAGAAAAGGCTTCTTCTTTTTCATTGAATGCTTCGTTTAATACAGATACTATATCCTCAGTTATTTGTTCAGATTTCGTGGAATCTTTCATATACACATCTACACTTGATATATATCCTGTTCCTAATAAACTCATGGATGTCGTATACGGGACGATTACAGAATCATTTGTTGATGAACTTGCAAAATCACTAGATTCTTTTAGAGTACCAATTACAGTGTAAGAAACGCCTCCAACAGTCAGCTTTTTACCAATTGGATTTTCTCCAAAGAATAGATCTCTTGCAATATTGGATCCTATTAAACAAACTAAATTTTCGCTTTCAATATCTAAAATGTTAATACCTCTACCTGCTTCAATAAGATTATTAGAATTTGTAAAATAAACATCATTTTTACCTTGTACCATTACATTTGACTTTTCTACACCTGAAGCAACAATAGTTGTACTACCATTTAGGGTGGGGGAAACTCCGGCAACATTTTCGATATTGTATAGTTTCTTTATATCACTGTCAATAAGTCCTTGCTTTAACGGAGTACCTGTTACCTGAACTGTTATTTTGTCTGCACCGAATAAAGCGAACTCACTCGTCATATCATTCATTGAACTTTTACCTATTGTAATTAGAGCAATAATAGAACTGACTCCAATCACGATTCCTAAGATAGTGAGAGCCGATCGCATTTTATTGTGGATTAAATTCATCCAGGACATTCTTATGTTCTCCTTAAACATCACGCACTCTCCTCTCTAAGTTGACCATCAAGAATATGAACAATTCTTCTTGCATTTTTAGCAATTTCTTTATCATGAGTAATCATGATAATGGTTTTTCCTTCTTCATTGATTTCGTGAAATAGATCCATAATTTGTTGGCCCGTTTTTTGGTCTAATGCCCCTGTCGGTTCATCTGCCAGTAATATAGTCGGCTCCGTGACCATCGCTCTTGCAATTGCCACTCTCTGCTGTTGCCCACCTGAAAGCTGATTGGGACGATTGTGCAATTTATCTTCAAGTCCTACTCGAACAAGCATTTCCTTCGCTCTTATTCTTCGATCTTTTTCACCAACTCCAGCGTAAACAAGGGGAAGTTCCACATTTTGTAGTGCATTTAGTCGAGGCAGAAGTTGAAACTGTTGAAACACAAATCCAATCTCCTTATTTCTAATCACAGCCAATTTCTGTTCATCAAGCTCATCAACCTTTTGATTGGATAAAATATATTCACCACTTGAAGGTGTGTCAAGACATCCAATGATATTCATTAAGGTTGTTTTACCAGAGCCTGACGGACCTAGTACAGCAACAAAATCTCCTTTATTCACAGTTAGATTTATGTGATTAAGCACAATTTGTTTTTCTTCTCCCATATAATAAGCTTTTTTTATTTGGTTCATCTTTAGAATTTCGGTGCTCATTATTATATTCCTCCACCGTGCATCATTGCAGCGTTACTGTCCTGATTAGAGTTTTTCGGTATTAATACTTTATCTCCTAAACCAACTCCATCTTTTATTTCAATAGTCGTCCCATCGTTGATACCAGTTTGAACATATTTTTTGGTTGGATCTCCTTTTTCAGAAGCTATCAAAACATATGGTTTGTTTTTACTATCGAATTGTACTGCGTTCATTGATACTGTAATAATTTCTGATGCATTATGTTTTAATATTCTCGTCTCTGCACTCATTCCGATTCTGATTGTTTCATCTTTGTCAAAATCAATCATCGCTGTAAAATAAGAAATTCCATTTTCGTTTGTAGCCTCTTTAGATATCGCATAAACTTCGCCCGTTAATTCCTTTTCAAGTGCGTTTATCGTAACATTTACTTCTTGACCAATTTCTACATATTTCAAGTCATATTCGTCAACCTTTACACTTACGTGTAAATCATTATAGTTTACAATGTCGATTAATTGTGATCCCTTCAATACATGACTATTGCTTTTGATATTAACTCTAGCTATCTCTCCATCTATTTCAGCTCTTGTTTCTTCACCTTCTGAATTGATAAATAGTACGTCACCTGTATTAACTTGATCTCCGCCTTTTACAAATACTTCTTCAATATGCATTTCCTTGGTACTAATTACGTTTTGCCTACTCTTTGCATCTACTGATCCGGAAAAACTATAATAGGTTGTAATATCCCCTCTTTGGACTTTTTCTTCTTCATAAGCACTCGATCCCTTTTGGGAAAATAATAAAGATGAGGCTATCGAAATAAGTACCACACCCATAATAGACCAAATAACAATTTTCTTTTTACTTTTTTTAGTTTGTTTACTATTCATTTTCTTTTCCTCCAACATTAACAAGTTTCTTTTTTTACCTTCAGTAAATTTATCTTAAACTTCCTTTTTTTTGGTTAACGTTTCGTCATGTTCAATATTTCTTCCGCAACGAGTTCAGGTCGATAATGATGAACATAATGTCTTGAGTCTTCGGCAACAATTTGTTTACCGGAAGAAGACCAAGATGTTAATTTTTCCTGACTATCAAGCCAGTCTTGTTCAATTTCACCAAAGTTGTCAGTGGTGATTACCGTCATCGGGACTTCTAAGCCCCTATTTGCTTTCAATACTTTTTCTGCATTTTTTTTGAGTTGACGAAGCTCATCAGTTTGATTTTTATTCCCTGCTCCAAGAAGGTAGTATGCACTATCAACCTCTTTAAGTTTATTTGGGACATATTCTAAGTTGTTTCGTTTTTTATTTATTACGTTCTCATCAAATTGATACATTACTCTAAGTACACCAGATGTTCGTAAAAACTGAGATACTTGTGATACAAAAGTTAATGATTTTTGTTTAAAATAATATTCTGGATTCCCAGCATCCAATAAAACTATCCCTTTTACTTCCTCCGGGTATCTTTGTGCATATCGTATGGTTTCTAATGAAGCTAAAGAGTGCCCCACCATGATATAAGGTGGTTTTTGTCCGGATTCCTGTAGTAATTTACGAGTTTCATCTACAATATTGTCAATTTCCCGTTTCCGATTCGTTATTTCACTATATCCATACCCAAATCGATCAATAACTGCATATTTCGTTTTATTATCAAGTTTTTCGTAGAGAGGATAAAAATCTACGTAAGGATTTGGGGTTCCTGAACCAGCATTAAAAACAACGGTACTAGGTCCCTCACCACCAGTGTAGATGTGCATCTTGTTATTGAACACATCATACGTCTTTCCAACTGCTTGATATTTTTTAAAATCTTTCGAAGCACTTATCCCTTGATACACGAAGCCTACGATTAGAACTACTATTAAAAATGCTAGGGAATAAAGCATAAACCTTCTTACTTTTTTCCAAATAACTTTCATAAATTAATGCCTCCTTTTTTTGATACCTTCCATTAAATTTACCGATCAGTCTTTACCACAAAATACAACATTTGACTTGCACCTTGACACCTTGTTCAAACACGTATGGTCCTCATTTTTTTATTAAAAAACACCCCAAGTAATAACGGTAATTTCTACTTTTACTAAAGATTCTTAGTTAAATGATGACTTCATTGTAAGGCGTTTTTGTTTCTTATAACCCGCACACTTTTTGAAAATAACCGCATATATTTCTGTGTATCACCGCATGTTTTTGTAGGTAGAGGCTTCTTTAATTGAAACCAACCCACTTTGAGCCTATAAAACTGTAACTCTCTCCTCCTTTTTTTGCTTTTGAATGTCTCACCTAATAAAAGCAGGTTTAATTTAACAATCCTTAATGTAGACCCTAAATATGAACTGAATATGAACTATGTAAAATAATTGGGGAAACTATTTGATAAAGGTTTAAGTTATTAGTACTTCTACTGCCCTGTACTTGATTGAAATACGATTCGTTTATGAAGGTTTACTACTCTGAGGAAAAGAAGATGAAAATCTTAATAGGAAGTAAAAGATAATAAATCATTAATTCTAATAAGAAAGAGTAGGCTTCACCAAATAAAGCTTTGGGAACATTACGTAGTTCTAAATCGAACATAATCTAAACGAAAAAAAGAGAAGGGAGTAACCCTTCTCTCAGACTGTAGACAAACTCGATGAAATCGAGTTTGCCTACAGTCTTTTTTGATTTAAAATATATTATGAGAGATAT
>JBLKRX010000016.1:0-101951 GCA_047608075.1 Ferdinandcohnia humi | reverse complement strand
TTTTCTGCAATTCCTTTCAAAAATGATAAAAGACATCGAGAGGGAGTGCTCTCGATGCCTTTTGTCGACAATCTGAATCGTGAGTATTTCTCACGATTTTTTTTGTTTGCTATTTGTTTGCTATTTGTTCCAATACTCTCCTTACCTCTTCAAATCCTGTACCTCCTGCACTTATTCGGCGAGAAACAGCAGTTTCAGGTAATAGTACTCCGTAAATATCGTCTTCGAATAATGAAGATGCTTCTTTGAATACTGATAAAGGCAAGTCACTTAAATAAACTCCATGCTCAATACAGGTCAAAACTAGCTTTCCAACTACTTCATGTGCTTCACGAAATGGAAGCCCCTTTGAAGCCAAATAATCTGCTAACTCTGTCGCATTTGAAAAGTCCTTTTTTACCGCAGCAGCCATGACTTCTTTCTTAACCTTCATAGAAGAAACCATGCCTTCAAATATTTTCAACGAACCCTTAATCGTTCTCACGGTATCAAACATGCCTTCCTTATCTTCTTGCATGTCTTTGTTATAAGCAAGTGGTGTTCCCTTAAGCACAGTCAATAAGCCTAGTAAATTTCCGTAAACACGACCTGTCTTACCACGAATTAGCTCCGCCATATCAGGGTTTTTCTTTTGTGGCATTATACTACTTCCAGTAGCAAATGCATCATCCATTTCAATAAAATTGAATTCTTGTGTAGACCATAAAATTAGTTCCTCACAAAAACGGGACAAATGCATCATGATAAGTGAACTATTACTTAAGAATTCGATAATAAAGTCTCGATCACTTACAGCATCAATACTATTTTCATAGATTTTCTCGAATCCTAATAATGTTGCGCTATAAGAACGGTCGATTGGAAAGGTAGTTCCTGCTAAAGCTCCGGCACCTAGTGGCGACATATTAATTCGCTTCAAAGAGTCCTGCAGTCTTTCCTTATCTCTATCTAACATCCAATAATACGCTAATAAGTGATGGGCAAATGAGATAGGCTGAGCCCTTTGTAAATGTGTATATCCAGGGGCTATTGTCTCTACATGCTGATTAGCTTGCCCGACGATTGCATCCTGCAGGGTGTTTATCAATTCAATAATTTCCTCAACCTGTGAACGCAAATACAAGTGCATATCTGTAGCAACTTGATCATTCCGACTTCTACCCGTGTGAAGCTTTCCACCTACTTGACCAATTTCATCAATCAGCATTTTTTCAATATTTAAATGGATATCCTCATTTGCAACTGAATATTCTAATTCATCATTCTCTGCTTTATCTTTTAGGCGTAAAAGGCCATTTTTTATTATCGTCACTTCATCTTCTGTTAAGATCCCACATTTACCAAGCATCGTTACATGTGCAATGCTACCTTCAATATCTTCTTTTACAAGTTCCTGATCAAAAGAGATTGAGGCACCAAACTCATCTACCCATTGCTCGGCACTTTTTGTGAATCTTCCGCCCCAAAGTTTTTTCATACTTCTACCTTCTTGCTATTTACAATACTATTTACCTTCGTTGGTAATCCCCATAACGAGATAAAACCTACAGCTGCATTGTGGTCAAATTCATCCTCAGATGTATACGTAGCAAGTTTTTCATCATATAATGAGTTACCTGATTTACGGCCTTCTATAATTGCATGGCCCTTAAATAGCTTTACACGCACTGTTCCATTCACAGTCTTCTGTGTTTCTTTTAAGAAGCCTAGTAATGCATCTTTTAATGGTGAAAACCAAAGTCCGTTATAAATTAGTTCAGTTAGTTTCTGCTCAATAACAGGCTTGAAGTGAGCAACCTCCTTTACAAGAGTAATGTCTTCAAGCTCTTTATGCGCTTTAATCAACGTAATTGCGCCAGGACATTCGTACACCTCACGTGATTTTATCCCTACAAGACGATTTTCAACATGGTCTATACGGCCCACTCCATGTTTCCCTGCAAGTTGATTAAGTTCAAGGATTAAATCTGCTAAAGTATACTCTTTTCCGTTTATCGTTTTTGGAACGCCCTGTTCAAATCCTATTTCAATAATTTCTGGAATATCAGGGGTGTTTTCAATTGAAGCAGTTAATTCATATGCTTCCTCTGGAGGAGCTGCCCATGGATCCTCTAGTATTCCGCATTCATTACTACGTCCCCATAGGTTTTGGTCAATTGAAAACGGACTATCTAAGTTAATTGGAATCGGAATATCATGCTTCTTTGCATATTCAATTTCTTCCTCACGTGACCATCTCCACTCACGAACAGGTGCAATAACTTCAAGATTAGGATTAAGTGCATGAAAGGATACTTCAAAACGGACCTGGTCGTTTCCTTTTCCAGTACATCCGTGAGCAACTGCAACTGCATTTTCCTTCTCCGCAACCTCAACGAGTTTTTGAGCTATTAAAGGTCGTGAAAGTGCTGAAACCAACGGATATTTACCTTCATACAATGTGTGGGCTTGTAATGCTACAAGTGCATATTCATTTGCGAATTCTTCTTTCGCATCAATTACATAAGAAGATACTGCACCGACCTTTAACGCCTTTTCTTTTACAAAGTGGAGGTCCTTCCCTTCACCTACATCTAAACAGCAAGCCACAACATCATATCCTTGCTCTTGTAACCACTTAATAGCAACACTAGTATCTAGTCCTCCAGAATATGCTAAAACAATCTTCTTTTTAGCCACTTCATATCTCTCCATTCACGAATAATAATTCATTACGATTTATATTTATACATAATGTATAACTTTAACAACTCTTTTTACTTTTTTCAATAGGATTCTAAAGAAAAAATAAAAATATGTTTTGAAATGGAAACTAACTTACTAGTATTGTAAAATAGTAACAGTAGTTACTAGGAGTGGAGAAAATGGAGGACTTTTTTGTATTAGACGAACGGCTCGGGATTCTATTACCTCAACTTAATAAAGAGTGGGAGGAATACTCTGAGGAGACGCAGCAACAAATTCTCCTACAGTGGGAGATTATTAGAGGACATATCCCTGATCGAATTGCAGAAATTGAAGACATTATTAATAATAAACAAGAGCAGCTTGGAAATGAACTAAATTTTCAGCGTTCCTGTGAACTAAATAGTGAAATATCTGAATGTGCGTCCATTATTAATGACTTATGGTTATGGTACCGGTTAAATCAAGATATTTCCTCAAAATTACACCAATAAGCTTGACTCTTGTTGTAAACTTTTTAGTAAAAATGAATGCGAGCGCCTTCATCCCAGCTATATGAGGACCTGTTATTCAAACTCTTGGCAATCAATTAGAGGTTGTACGACAATGTGAGACGTATATGAAAAGCGCAAGCACCTTAAAGAGGAGCGTCAAACATCACCCACTATGTCCTGTGGCGAACGTTGACGTCAGCACGTCCTCGAAAATGCATGCATTTTCTTCCCGTTGTTTATGCTTGTGGGTGCTTTCCTTTTCCTGTGCATGGCCGACCAGCAAATATTCAGTTTCAAAAATAGTCGCTCTTTGACTTTTCATTGCAACGCGTTTTTGACCTTGAGGGAGAAGGGCTCTTGCGCTAGACAGCGGAATCTATGTTCAAAATTTTATACTTTCAAAAAAGTGGCAACAAAAAAATATATTTTTTGTTGCCACTTTCTATTTAGGGGAATTATCCCAGAACCTTAACTTTACTTTTACTTCTACAAATCCTTTTTAATTTCTCTTACAACATGACCCAGCTCAGGTAGTATAAGCTTTGTCATCGCAAGCTTTACGGCTCCAGTTGATCCAGGTGTTGAGAAAATAGCTATATTATTTATTACTCCCGCTATCGCTCTTGATAAAATAGCAGCCGACCCAATATCCTCTGTATAGCTAAGCATTCTAAAAAGCTCACCAAAGCCAACAATTTCCTTATCCAAAAGCTTTCTAACAGTTTCAATTGTGACGTCACGTTTAGCAATTCCCGTACCACCATTTGTTAATATGACATCAATTTTTCCACTTTCACAGCCCCTACTAATTGCAAGGTGGATTGATTCTTCCTCATCCTTCACTATCTCATACTCAACCACCTCAAAACCGTTATCATTGAGTAGTGATTTCATTAGCTGTCCACTTTTATCAGTTTCAGCTGTTCTAGTATCACTGATGGTTATGACTTTACACCTGACCTGGTTTGGTGCTGCTTTTTTATGTTCTTCGATACTCATTTTTACTTACTCCTTCTCTTTCAGGAAACGAAGTCTATAGTAATTATGTGCAAATTCGCTTATTTGCCTTGTTAGTTGGTAATTCATTCCTGCTCCGATTGCCATACTGATTAAAGGAACTTTTTGTATTACCTTTTTACGGAGAAGTGATATCGTGATAGCTTTGATAATATGCTTTAATGGGAACTCGAGCCATGTTTCGTTTGTAAGCTCCTCCGAGCCCTCATATATGAACTGATTTTGATAAGTGCCATCTATTTCTTCTATGAGTGCTTCCCAACCATGGTAACGCATTCTTTTTGGAAGTGTTGCTACATGAAAAACCTTTAAGGAAGTCATCATCTCAAAGGGAGTATTCACTTCATAGCCGTACGTCATTGCGATTAACTGCACGATACGAAGATTAATCACTGTAATGGCGGGGATATCTGTTCCTAGTAATATAAAACCACCAGTACCTGTTAGTCCTCCCTGGGCAAATGAATATAAACGATGTTTCGCAATTTGATGTTCAGCTAAATAGGTAAGCTGGTCGACAGATAACTCCTTCAAGTCTGAAATTTCTTCTATTTCTTGGCGGAAAATGCGTGCAGAGGTGATAAGTCTTTGCCGTGCATCCATTTGAATTTGTGTGCCTTGGAGCATTGCATGTAAATGAAAAAGCCAATTGTCTAGCTTGGCAAAAAATTCATTTCGCACATGTTCCGGAATTAATTCAAAGGAATTCTCCACCCATTTTTCATAAGTCATTTCAAAGTCAGTTGTTTCATACTGTTGTAATTGAACTGCCCAATTTTCTATCTCCCTCAGTATTTTTTCTTCACGCTCAGTAATTCCCATAAAAATCCTCCGTTCCCACATACATACTATTATGTATTATACCACAAAGTAGATTCAACGAAAGGCAAGTAGCAATGCGTGAATTTCATACTCACTTTTAATATTTAGAAAGTTAACCGCAATAGACATTGATCTATAACCTTTCAAAATAACTAAAGAACAAAAGCTCAAGCGAATTAGAAGAGGAACGTCAACTAATTTCCACCATGTCCTGTGGCGAACGTTGACGTAAGCACATCCTCGAAAATGCAATGCATTTTCTTCGTGCGATGATTATGCCGCCGGAGCTTTCCTTGTTCTGTACAAGTCCGACAAGCAAATGTTCTGTGGCTAAAAAGTCGCTCATTAGCACTTTCATTGTCGCATGTTTTAAACCTTGAGCTGCTTAAACGCGAAGCTTTTACGCAAGATAATCCCAGAAGCTGAGTCAGGGGGAAACTAGCTACGAGTGGGAGCTGAACGCGGATAGACCTACCTAATGGAGAGTTTTCCAAAACAATAAATTTATATAGTTTCCTTTTACATAAAAAAGACAAACCCATAAAAGAGTTTGTCCAATTAAAACGCTTATTTTGTTAATCTCATAACATCACGAGCAATCATCACTTCTTCATTTGTTGGGATGATAATAACTTTAACTGGGGAATGAGGGTAATTGATAAAGGCTTCCTTCCCTCTTACCTTATTTAAAGCTGGATCCCAATATACACCCATAAACTCTAGACCAGTCAATACTCTTGCACGGATAGTATCGCTATTTTCCCCAATACCTGCAGTAAAGATAATTGCATCAATTCCGTGCATGCGTGCAGCATATGATCCGATATATTTATGAATTCTACTTGCAAAAACTTCTAGTGCAAGTTCAGCTCGTTCATTTCCAGCCTCAGCCTGCTGTTCAATATCACGCAAATCACTTGAGAACCCTGAAACTCCTAGCATACCGCTTTTTTTATTCAACACATCAAGAACTTCATCAGCGGTTTTGCCTGTCTTTTCCATGATATATGGAATAAGTGCTGGGTCAATATTACCAGAACGAGTCCCCATTGTAACACCAGCAAGTGGGGTAAAGCCCATTGATGTATCTATTGATTTTCCACCTTCAATTGCAGCGATACTTGCACCATTTCCTAGATGACAAGATAGTAATCGAAGTTGGTCTAAAGGTCTACCGAGTAATTCTGCAGCACGCTGAGAGACATATTTATGAGATGTACCATGGAATCCATATTTTCTAATTCCGTACTTCTTGTAGTATTCATATGGGAGACTATATAAAAATGATTTCTCTGGCATTGTTTGATGGAAAGCAGTATCAAAGACAGCCACCGCAGGTACATGAGGTAAGACTTCTTGGAATGCTTTAATACCTGTCACATTTGCTGGATTGTGTAGAGGTGCTAATTCAGAAAGTGCATCAATTTCTTTGAGGACTTCCTCCGTAATAACTGCTGAATCACTAAAAGTTTCTCCTCCATGAACAACCCTGTGTCCAATACCATCAATTTCGTCTAAAGACTTAATAATTCCTAATTCAGTTAACTTGCTTAGTAGGATTTTTACAGCAACAGCATGGTCAGGAATCTCTGTTTCAGTCGTTTGCTTCTCATCATTGACTGAAATTGTAAAAATACCTTTCTCCATACCAATTCGTTCAAATATTCCTTTTGTAATAACTTCTTCACTTGGCATTTCAAACAGTTGAAACTTTAATGAAGAGCTTCCTGCATTAATCGCAATTACTTTCGACATATATTATACGCTCCTTTTTCATGCATTTCTAAGGTGTATGTACTGTTCCTCTACAATATTCTATGCAAAATGACAATCTTTCATAGACGCTCTTTTCATTTAAACACCGAGTAACGAACATTTCAAGTGGTACGCCAAGATGGTACCGTTTTCGTCATAAAGTTGTTAAATTCAGATAAGTGTAAACGGACACATTCTTATAAAATACGTATTATGAAAAGTAATAGATCCCTTAGCAGGAATTACAGCTTTAACAAAAATAAGCCCCCACACAAAGTGAGGGCCTTCTGTTTATTTTTCTTTTTTAAACCAAGCATCAATTTGGTTGATAATACCTGACATCGCAGCTTTATTTGAGAACTTTGGTAGATCAACTAATAAAGCTTGCTTAGGTACGTTTACTTCAATTCCTTTTTTCTGAAGGATAAAAATACTTTTTGCAGCTTTCTCATCCTTGAATAAAGATAAAGGTAATTGAATCATCCCTTGTATAACACTATGTTCTTTTAGATAGGCATTTAGATCTGCAGCTTGATCACTAGTAAATAAGTGATTCGGAACAAGGAACAATAAATAACCACCAGCTTTTGTGTATTTTAAGCTTTGTTCAATAAATAGATGGTGGGCATAAGAGTGACCTTCCTTCGCTCGAAGGTTATAACCCGCTGCGCCTATATCATTCGGATAATATCCAACAGGTAAATCACAAACAACCACATCCACTGGGTCAATATAGAGTGGCTGTAAGCTATCTTGGTTGTAAAACTGGATCGAATGTTGCTGCAGGTTTGCACTCACATATGCTAATTTTAGTAATAAATCGTCGACATCAATTCCATAGGCCTCAACATCTTTAGTACCTGTTTGATTTAAAACAGTGGTGAGTAGATTTCCTGTTCCAACTGCCGGATCAAAAATAGTAAATTCCTTTTGTTTCTCAGTAAATTTAGATACTAAGTAACCCATAAAGATAGCAACTGCGTCTGGAGTCATTTGATGATTCGGCTGAGTAGCTTCCTTCATACCTTTTAACGCTGCAAGTTGGTATGCTTTTCGTATTTCTTCTACACTATGGCGTTCTAGTTTCACTTGACTATATTCTTTTTCTAATCTTTTTTTTGACAGTTCACTGACCTCTTCTTGTAAGATCGTGCCTTGAAAAAGATTTTCCCCTGTTTCAGCAACAGCTTCAAGATATGAGCAAGAAAGCTCCTCTTTTAATATCGTTGCTGTGTTATCGATAACAGTAAATAGTTTCTCCATCGTTGATATTTGTTCCATTAAATAAACTCCTTCTTAGAACTGATATACATATCTATTTATTTTAGAAGATTAGAAGCGCTAGTTCAAATAATGAAAACAAATAACCCCAATTTGATAATTGGGGCTACTTACATATTACCATTACTTCGCTGCTTTTGCTGCTTCTAATGCTGCTTCATAATTTGGATGATTTGTTGCTTCACTGACATATTCAACATAAGTAACAGTATCATTGCTATCAACAACAAACACTGCACGAGCCAATAAGCGAAGCTCCTTTATTGCAACTCCATATGCTTCTCCAAAAGAAAGTTCACGATGGTCAGATAGAGTTTGAACGTTTTCAATTCCGTTCGCTCCGCACCAACGCTTTTGTGCGAATGGTAAGTCAACACTTACTGTAAGGATTTTTACATTTCCTAAGCTTGATGCTTCCTCGTTAAAACGGCGTGTTTGCGCATCACATACGCCGGTATCAATAGAAGGTACAACACTAATTAATCTTACAGACCCTTTAGAATCTGCTAAAGTCACTGGTGATAAGTCGTTTGCTAATACTGTAAATTCAGGAGCTTTGTCCCCTACTTTTACCTCAGAACCTAATAAAGTTACCGGATTCCCTTTGAATGTTACGTTCGCCATTATAAAAATCCTCCTTTAAATATATATGTACAGAGTAAATCATATCCATATTTCCATTGGATTGCAATTATTTAAGATTAAAATTAGTAAAACAACAAAGTTCGACTCCCTTAAATGAAAAAAGTTAACTGTATATTTGAAGGATACAGTTAACTTTCGTTTCTTATATATCAAAATCCTGTTTAGGCTTATCCTGTTTTTGTTGATCCTGTTGTTTGTTTTGGTCTTGTCCTTGGTTATTCTTCTTAAGCATTTGCTGTATTTTCTCAACTGCTTGTGGGGCAAGCTCTAAAAGCTTTTCGTATAAATGAGTGCTTTCGTCTAAGTGAAGCATTTTTACACCTTGTGAGTTCACAATTAAAAATGCAATTGGTGTGATGGAGACTCCACCCCCGCTACCTCCACCAAAAGGTAACTTTGAGCCTTGTTTCTCACTACCGCCATCCTTACTGTCTTTTCCACCACTATCCTGACTATCTTTTCCACCCCCACCACCTTGAGTTTGGAATTCGCTACCACCAGCAGCAAATCCAAATCCAACCTTTGAAACCGTTAAAATAACGCTTCCGTCAGGTGTTTCAACAGGGTCACCAATGATTGTATTCACATCAATCATTTGTTTTAAATTTTCCATTGCAGTTGACATTAAACCCTGTATTGGATGCTCAGACATATTCGATTCCTCCTAACTTTTCTACACTGATTTTTTATTCGAATCGGTACCGTTCAACTTTGAGAGTTGAGGTGATTTGAATTTGGGTATTCCACCTCTCCACCTTTTAATCAATCTCATTCCTGCTACCATAGCATGCCCGATTCGAAAATGAATCATGCACACAAACTTCGTTTCCGAAACGGCTTTTTGAAAGGAAGGAGTTATTGAATAATCAGGACATGTTTTTAGCCTCATATACTGGCTAATAAGCCCAACTAAAGTTCCTTTTATTGACCAACCAAGTCCTGCGAGTACTCCTGTATGGGCGGCATCACCTACTCCAATATGGGAGTGCCATTCAAATTTTGTGATAGTAATTTTTTTTATAAAACGTTTAATAATTGCTGTCATCCCAAAGATTCGATTTAATAAAGTTTTCCAATCCTGAATACTTGCCAAAAAATTTTTAAATGAGTATTTCTTATTTTGTTTCTCTTTCCTCTCACTTACATTTGATTGCCTAGTTTCTTTAAAGACGATGCTTGGTGAATCCTCATCGACTTTAACCGCAGGAACATTAATTGTATAGTGAATAAGTCCAAACCAAATACTGAACTTAATTTTAATATCATCGTTATCATGTGAGTGATTAAGTTGGAAATATATCGTTAGTTTTGTAAAAGCAATTACCAGTAAAATGAGGATAATCAAAAAAAGAATCAATAATAACCATTTCATTACACTCACACCCTTTCAATGTACCATTATCACCTTTACGTTAGTAAAATAAACTCAAAAAATAGAAAGGGGAAAGTTCATAGTTTTTTTCATAAAGACTCCCTATGAGATAGACAGGCTCAAAGCCAAAATAAAAAGGGTTAGATAGTTTTTAATTACTATCTACCCCTTTTTCTATTCTTCATGTATGACTGTAGTGTCTGCAAAAAGATCATGAATTCCTTGTTTTTTTGGAAGAAAAGCAATGATGATGTATCCAATAAACAACAACTTTGATATATAACGGCCAATTCCTTCCCGAAAAATAACAGTTAACCATGTAAGTGGTTTGTTATTTACTGATACTACCCGCAATCCAAATACCATCTTCCCAAGTGTTTGTTGAAAGTATTTAGTCATTAAAATGAAATATAAATAAAAAACAATTGAAGTCGTAATTGACGCTGCACTAAAAATTTCACTTTTTGATAGAGAAATATCAAGGGCTCGGAATGCTGGGTAAATTAGAATTCGATATAAGCTACCGATAACGAGAAGATCAATTAAATAAGCCCAAAACCGCATCCAAAAGCCAGAATAACGTACTCTTGTTGGAACTTGAGAATTGTTATACACTTCAACTTGATTTACTTGAACTTCTTCATTTGTTAGATCCATGTTCACTCAAAACGCCCCCTATTCCGCATATAAGTACATCATTCTAGGTGAAGTAGGCTGCGATAACAAATGAACCAAAGTAGCCATCTCAATGTCTTCACTGAAGAGTTTTTTTGCACTCATTGAAAATAAGGATCCAAAACCATAGTTAGCTGTATATTCAACGACATTTATATTTCCTAGGTCATAATCCTTTTTCATTGCTTCGACCGCGTCTTCAAAATATCCTAACTCATCGACTAAATCGATTTCCTTTGCTTGTCGTCCGTCATAAATACGACCATCTGCAATTTTGCGTACATTTTCCTCAGACATATTTCGTCCTTGTGAGATAACATCTACAAATCCCTGATATGCATTGTCAACCATCGACTGCATGATTTCACGCTCTTCTTCTGTCATTTCCCTGCTTGCTGACATAATATCTTTATATGGTCCACTTTTAATTGTTTCAAATTTCACACCATATTTTTCTGCCAAACCGCTATAGTTAATTCCTTGCATAATGACTCCTAAAGATCCGGTCATCGTATCAGGAGTAGCAAAAATTTTATCAGCTGGGGCAGATATGTAATAACCACCTGAAGCTGCCATAGCTCCCATCGAAACATAAATTGGTTTTTTTGTTGCTTCCTTAAAATCAGATAACTTTTTATGTATTTCCGCACTCTCAACCACGCCACCGCCTGGTGAATTTACCTTAAGGATGATTCCCTTAATTGTTTTATCTTCCTCGGCCTGTTCAATCATTTTTAAAAAGGAACGATGCTGATACCCAGCTGTTTGGAAAAAGGAGGCTACATCATCTCCTGTATCCTGTATGACCCCATCTACGTGTAATACAAGGAGCTTGTTGGGACCTTTCCCCTCTATCACTATATCTTCAATAAATTCTTCGTCTGAAGTGGCTAATAATTCATCTGAAAAACTGTTAAAGTTACTGGTTGCTATGTTCGTTGCAAAGTTAAAAAAGATTGAAAAAACAAATATGACAGCTGCGATACCTAGAGCAGCCCATCTTTTACCATTCATCTAATTTCCTCCTAATCAAGTGGATACTATTCGAAAATTGTTCAAAAATAAATACGATTCACTTTCCAAATAGTTTCATAATAATGATAAACTATAACCAATTACTAATTGTAACAGATATTACCTTTTAGTAAGAGCCTGTTCCATTTATTTTTAACTAGAGGAGGGAATATATAATGAATCGTCGTAATGTTTATTTCTTTTATAAAAAAGAGGACGAAACAATTGAATATGTAAAAAATCTCCACAAATTAGCAGAAGAAAATCAATTTACCATTGTTGAGAATGCTACAAAAGCAAATCTGATAGTTAGTATTGGTGGAGATGGTACCTTCCTACAAGCCGTCCGAAAAACAGGTTTTAGAGAAGACTGTTTATATGCAGGGATTTCAACAAAAGGAGCACTTAGCTTATATTGTGATTTTCATTTAGAAGATACCGAAAAAATGGTTGAAGCAATGAATAATGAACAAATTGAGGTTCGTCGTTATCCAACGATTGAGGTCAAGGTGGACGATAATCCATCTTTCTTCTGTCTAAATGAGTGCTCTATCCGTTCAGCAATCATAAAAACCTTAGCAATGGAAGTTTACATTGATGACTTGCATTTTGAAACATTTAGAGGAGATGGCATGATTATATCAACTCCAACAGGGAGTACAGCCTACAATAAATCAGTAAGGGGTGCAGTGGTTGATCCTCTTTTACCTTGTATGCAAGTCAGTGAACTTGCTTCCCTTAATAACAATCAATATCGGACATTAGGCTCACCTTTTATCTTAAGCGGAGCTAGAAAGCTAACATTACGAGATGTACAGGATGGCAACGACTTCCCAACAATCGGTATGGATAATGAAGCCTTAAGTATTCGAAATGTAAAACAAATTGAAATTAAATTAAGTGAAAAAAGAATCAAAACTGTAAAATTAAAGGACAATTCCTTCTGGGAGAAGGTAAAGCGTACGTTTTTATAAGAAAAGCACAAGCGCCTCGGAGGAGGACGTCAACTAAAATCCGCCACGTACTGTGGCGAATGTTGACGTCAGCACTTCACCGAAATTGCAAAGCATGTTTTTCGTATAATACTACCGGAGTTTTCCTTGTCCTGTGCAAGTACGACCAGCAAATGTTCTGAGGCTAAAAAGTCGCTCTTCGACTTTTCATTAGGCACGTTTTTGCCCTCAAGCTGCTTAAATCTAAGCTTTTAGAAATATACCCCAGAAGCTTATTCAAGTGAAAAAAACTGGCTAGGCGTTGGAACTGGACATTGAAAACTATGTTCAAAATTCAATACTTTTTTCCTCACTGTTCATACATTATGGTATCATCAACAACCGTTTTCATCACTTTTACTTGCAGGATTTCATCCTCGGATATAGTAAATAAATCCCCATCTAAAATCGTAAAATCAGCCTTATAGCCTACTGCAATCTTTCCTCTGTTGTACTCTTTCCCTATAGCAAATGCACTACCTGTTGTAAATAGTTTCACTGCTTCATATACTGAGAGTTTCTCTTCAGGTCTATAAACGGCACTATAAGGATCATCCGGATTTTTCCTTGTCACTGCTGCATGGATTCCTAAAAGTGGATTTACCGGTTCTATTGGAGCATCGGACCCTCCAGCACAGTGAAACCCTTCTGTGATAAGAGTATTCCACGCATAGCAGTACTTCATATTCCTTTCTCCAATTCTTTCAACTACCCAAGGAAAGTCAGAAACAACGAATCTCGGTTGAATATCAAGAATTACAGGTAATTTTTTTGCACGCTCAATGAGGTCTTTTCGTAGAATTTGTGCATGGATTAGACGATCTCGTTGACCTGGCATGCAAGGAAAAGCTTCGATCGCTTCAAGAACATACTCGAATGCTAAATCCCCAATAGCATGAACTGCTATCGGCATTCTATAATCTCTTGCCTTTTTTACAAGTTGCTTGAGCTCATACAGTGTATGTATGGCGACACCATGTGTAGTTGGATCATCATGATAAGGATGACTTAATAGTGCTGTTCGGCCACCAAGTGCACCATCTACAAAAATTTTCATAGCTCCAAGCTCTATAAATTCTGTTCCATTCTTATATGTATAGCCTGCTTGTTGCATATCATCTATGACCTTATGATGAACTAATAAATTTGCTCTAAATTTTATGTCTTGGCCATCTATCACTTCTTGAAAACATTTATATGTACTTTCAAAACCAGTATAATAAAATAAATCTTCCGTGTGAGCACCAACTAATCCCAATCGCAAGCAATCATGGATTGACTTTTTAAGTGCATTTTTCAGATAATCTTCAGTTACTGGTGGAATGGCTCTTTTCACAAGTTCCTGAGCTTCATCTAATAAATATCCAGTTGCTTTCCCGTTCATATCCCTTACAATAACTCCCCCTGGTGGATCAGGAGTAGCATCTGTAATCCCTGCAAGTTCAAGTGCAAGAGTATTTGCAATACTTGCATGACGGCAAACTCTTGTCAAAAGTAAAGGATTCCTGGGTGCTAATTTATCAAGTTCTTCTCGAAGAAAGATTTTTTTATCTGGAAGTCTATTTTCATTCCACCCATCTCCAATAATCCAATCTTTCTCTTTTACCGATAGTACATACCTTGTAATTGCATCCGAGATTTGCTCTGACAAATTCATTTCAGAAAAATCAAGTCTCATTAATTTTTCTCCATGCCCAATGATGTGCATGTGACTATCAACAAAACCGGGATACATTGTATTACCGTTAATGTCTACTGTTTTTGTTATCTTGTCTTTAAATTGGTTCATTAAAGACACTTGAGTACCTAACGCAATAATGATACCGTTCTCTACATATACCGCTTCAACTATTTCATTTTCCTGACTAAGGGTATAAGCTTTCCCACCTGTCCATAAAGTCCCCATGATTTTTCCCCTTATGTTAAAAACTTTAGAGTTCCGGAAAAAGACTTCCGGAACAAACTATACACCTACCGTCAAAATACCATATATTAGTATTTTGTACAATTTCATAAAAACAAAAGCAAGGCCATTATTGACCCTGCTCCAACAAAATTAATGACTTGTTCACTGTCATGCTTTTGCTTTGTTTGTTTCTGCCTGCCTTAATTCAATTCTTCGAATCTTACCTGAAGTAGTCTTTGGTAGGTCTTTAATAAATTCAATTTCTCTTGGATACTTATATGGAGCTGTTAGCTGCTTAACATGCTCTTGTAATTCCTTAACCAAAGCTTCTTCATTAGTTGTATCGACCCCATCACGTAAAACAACAAATGCTTTTACGATATGTCCGCGGACTTCATCTGGACTTGCTACAACTGCACATTCCTTAACAAAAGCATGTTTTACTAAAGCGTCCTCAACCTCAAAAGGCCCAATTGTGTAACCAGAGCTTATGATGATATCATCCCCACGACCTTCAAACCAAAAATAGCCATCCTCATCCTTCTTAGCTTTATCTCCCGTAATATAATAATTTCCTCTAAACTGCATAGCTGTTCGCTCGGGATCCTTATAATACTCTTTAAATAGGGCTGGTGTCTCAACATGAACTCCAATGTCCCCAACCTCTCCAACAAGACATGGATTTCCATAGTCATCAACGATTTCAACTCTATTTCCAGGTGTAGGTTTACCCATTGATCCTGGTTTAATAACCATCCCTTTTAAAACACCAACTAACAATGTGTTTTCTGTTTGCCCATACCCATCACGTACTTCTACCCCAAATTCTCTTTTAAATGTATCAATTACTTCACGATTTAGAGGTTCTCCCGCAGATACTGCACTGTGTAAGTTAGGGAGAGAATAGTCAGATAGATTATCAACCTTTGCCATTAATCTGTACTCGGTTGGTGTACAACATAGCACGTTAATTTTATGATCTTGTAAAAGCTGTAAATACTTCTTAGGATCAAATTTCCCATGATATACAAACCCTGTTGCTCCACTTCCTAACGTTGAGAGAAATGGACTCCAAATCCATTTTTGCCACCCTGGACCTGCTGTTGCCCACACTGTATCAGTGTCACTTATGCTTAGCCAATATGGCGCTGCTGTCTTTAAATGTGCATATGCCCAGCCATGAGTATGTACAACACCTTTTGGATTTCCTGTTGTCCCAGATGTATATGATAAAAAGGCAGTGTCCTCTCTGTTCGTTTCTGCCAATTGAAGCTCGTTGTTCTGTTTTTTCATTTCGTCTTCAAGGAATTTCCATCCTTCTACTTGTTCTCCCACCGCAAATAATAATAGACTATCAATATTTTCAATCGAAGAGAACTGATTAGCATAAGGATAATAGCTAATAACGGCTTTTACATCTCCATGTAATATACGATATTGTAAATCTTTCGTACGAAGCATCTCTGAGCTTGGTATAACCACTAACCCTGCTTTTAAAGCCCCTAAATAAACCATATAGGCTTCTAGTAAGCGAGGGATAATAACTAGTACTGTATCCCCTTTTTGAAGTCCATTTTTGATAAAAGTATTTCCAATTTTATTCACATTTTTAATAAGTTCTACGTATGTAATTTCTTTTTTATTACCTGACTCATCTTCCCATTTTAATGCAACTTTATTTGGGTCGTTAGCAAATTTTTCAACCTCTTGTACTAAATTATATCGTTCAGGCGCAATTAGATCTTCTCGTTTCACGAATATACCTCCCAGCTTGTATATTATTACATAATTTCAATTATACTAAATGTTCTAATATTTTTGGGAGATATTTTATCAAAGTTTGGTGGTGCAATACTCACATTTTTTGTTAATTGTAAAAAGGACGGGGATTAACCCGTCCTTGTAGCCATCTATTTTTATTATTTTTAGAATGAACCACCGCTCATATGTTGTTGAGCGAAAGATACTAAACGTTTAGTGATTTCTCCTCCAACAGAACCGTTAGCACGAGAAGTAGTATCTGCACCAAGGTTTACACCAAACTCTTGTGCAATTTCAAGTTTCATTTGGTCGATTGCTTGTTGAGCACCAGCTACTAGAAGTTGATTATTATTGTTGTTGTTTGCCATGTGCTTTCACCTCCTTGTGAGTATATATTGTGTAAAAGCACATAGCATAATACATTATTACGATTGGTAATTGTTCACAGTAGATTCACGTTTTCTTATCAATAATTAGAAAAGATCCTCCACTGCTTCTTGACTTGTTGTACTACCATCAAACACAAGTACCTCTGTATGTTTCACAGCCTCTTCAATTAAGCTGTCAAAATCAACAAAGCTTTCATAATACGTAACTTTCTCTAACTTCGGTCTTGTTTTTGGTGCTGCAGGAGTAAATATTGTACAACAATCTTCATAAGGTCTAATTGATATATCATGAGTATTTATTCTTCTTGCAATTTCAATGATTTCGGTTTTGTCCATCGATATAAGCGGACGTATAATGGGTGTCGAGGTAACATTGTTTATTACATACATGCTTTCTAATGTTTGACTTGCTACCTGACCTAAGCTTTCTCCGGTTGCAATGGCTAAGCCATTTTCTTTCTTCCGGATCGCATCCGTAATTTTCAACATCATCCGTCTAGTCGAGATTAGCGTATAATTCTCTGGTACTTGCTTTTGAATAACCTGCTGAATCTCAGTAAATGGTACAATGTGGAGCTTAATTGACCCTGAAAAATCAGTAAGCTGACGTGCCAAGTCTACAACTTTTTCTCTTGCACGCTCACTAGTGTATGGCGGGCTGTGGAAATGAACTGCCTCTATTTCTAAACCTCTCTTCATCGTTAAATAGCCTGCGACAGGACTGTCCAATCCACCAGATAGCATAAGCATTGCCTTTCCACTAATACCTACTGGCAACCCACCTACTCCTACCTCATCTTTAAAAGTAATATAAGTGGCTTCCGAACGAACTTCTACTCTGATATTGATATCTGGATTATGAACATCAACACGTAACCCATCAATGTTTTTTAAAATATGGCTTCCCAATTGATAATTTAATTCATTCGTATCTAATGCGAAGGTTTTATCCGATCTTTTTGCTGAAATTTTAAAAGTCTTGCCTTCATAATCAAGTTGTTTAAAAGCGGTTAATACTCCAATTTTGATTTGATATATTTCACTCTCCGTCTTTAATGCCAAACTAAATGATTGAATTCCAAAGATATTTCTTAGTTTTTCAAACATTTCTTCGTGAGGTTCGCCATTCAATTTGATATAAATTCGGTCTCTTGTTTTTTCAATGCCTATCTTTTCGTATTCCGCTAACTTAGCTTGAATGTTTTTAGCCAATTTATTAATAAATCGATGTCTGTTTCTGCCTTTAGTTGTGATTTCTCCAAATCTGATTATTATGTGATCGTATTCCATCTTAATACCTCATTACGTTTCTAAGTTTCGTTAATGCTGTTTGAATGGTTTCAATTAGTATTGGAACATCTTCCATTCTGCTCATGGGCGACAAACTAATTCGAATAGAACTATTTGCAAGTCGTTCTGTCAGCCCCATAGCAAGTAAAGTCTTACTAGGTATATTCTTTTTTGATGAGCATGCTGAAGTTGTCGATACAAAAATATTATCTTCTTCTAATAAATGTACAAATACCTCAGGCTTTAATCCATTAATGGAAAAATTTATGATATGAGGTGCACTACCTTTAAGTGGGGTATTTATAGATACATCACTTATCTGAGTTAACTGTTCAAGTATATTTTGTTTTAACTCTGAAAGGTATTTCACCTTTTTTTCTATATCAGTCATCGTTAATCGTAGTGCCTTTGCTAGAGCAACGAATCCGGGTACATTTTCTGTCCCAGCTCTCACAAGCATTTCTTGCTCACCACCTGCAATAAGCGGCTTTAGCTTTACTCCTTGACGTACAAAAAGGACCCCTGTACCCTTTAGCCCATTAAACTTATGGCCAGAGATTGTACAAAGATCAATCTTTGCTTTTTCAAAATCAAGTGGAACTTTCCCAACACCTTGAACATGGTCAACGTGGAATAAAACTTTTGGGTATTTCTTTAAAACATTCCCAATCTCTTCAATGGGTTGAATTATTCCCACTTCGTTATTTACATGAATGGTTGAGACTAAAATAGTATCATCCCTAATCTCATTTTCTAATATCTCAAGCGAAACGCTGCCATCTTTATCGACAGGTAAAAAGGTGATTTCAAAACCAAGCTCTTGAAGTTGGTTACATGCTTCACTCACTGAAGGATGCTCAATCGATGTTGTAATAATATGCTTTCCTCTCGTTTGATACTGTAAGGCAACTCCTTTAATAGCGAGGTTATTTCCTTCTGATCCACCCGAAGTGAATAGTATTTCTTGTGGTTTCGTATGTAATAAGCTCGCGATTTGTGTACGTGCCTGACTTAGTAGCTTCTCTGCCTGACCACCAATTCCATGAAGTGAAGAAGGATTACCAAAATACGATTTTGCCACCTTTGTATAGGAATCAAGTACTTCATCAAATGGCTGTGTTGTTGCACTATTATCAAGATAAATCATATATACACCTCACTTTGCTACCCAAGATAAAAGCTTTCTGATATTTGGATTATTTATTACCGTCAGTATGTTTTTCATTCATCTCAGCACCGAATGTACCAAAATCATATCATATAATAATTGTTAAAGAAATTTTAGTGCATATAGACAAAAGCTCTTTAAAGTATCGAATAATTAAGAAATGCGCATGCACCTGGCTCACCCCCGACAAGCAAATATTCTGTTGCAAAAATGTCCTTCTTTGACTTTTCTTGCAACAGGTTATTTGAACTCGAGGGGATAGGCCACTTGCGCTAGACATAGAAAACTATGTTCAAAATTTTATACTACTTTCTTTACTTGCAAAAAAAAAGGCCTTTTCAAAGGCCTTTTCTAACGTGATTACTCAATCTCAATAAGCTTTTCAATTTTTTTCAAAGCGCCTGGCTCAATGTCCTCGATTGCTGTTGCTGCCTGTTCTAAGGCAAGAGCATAATCATAATTTCGGAATGACACTTCTGCCTCTAGCAAGCTGCTTGCAATCTTATAATTTCTGCTTCGATAGCGATTTCCATACTGTATAACCTTTTCAGCAAGATATACCTGCTCAATCATTTCTTCTGTTGTTTCATATGCTTTATTTACAAGGTTAGCTGCATTCTCTAGTGTTTTATTAACAGCTGACATATTAAGTGGCTTTTCTTCTAACCTTGCCATAACTTCTGTCAGGCTCAGCTTCGCCTCAGAAATTAACTCCGTGTACGCTGATGGTAATCCAGGAATATTGCTTTTAGAGATAATTCGTTTAGCATCCGTCAGTAATTTCTTCATTTCAACTATTTGTTCTCTTGCATGCAACTCATCCTTACGAAGGGTTTGGAGCATTTCCGAATATTGTAAGTGTTCTTCTTTAACACCTTGAATACCTTCGTATACACTTTCTAATTCTGCTCTAATGATCGAGTAGGCAACATGCTCTTCTTCAAGCTTTGCTTGAATGGTTATATATTGCTTAACCAATTGCTTAATTTGCTTTACAATATTTCGATGCTTTTCAAGGTCATGTTCTGTTAAGTGATAGCTTTGTTGGACAAAAGACGTTTCCTCTTCTGTCTTTTTACTCCCTTCCACTAAAAGCTCAAGATTTTCTTCAATCTTTTCTACCTCAGTTGAAACAAACTGATTTGCTTTCACTTCTGCCTCTAATAAATCATATAAGGTTTCTAATGATTCTCTTGTCTCATCAATACCTTTTTTTACATTGTCTAGGTCAAGATCTTCTGTCATTGTTATAAAAAGCGCCAATTGCTTACGCATTCTTTCGATTTCCTTTTCAGCTTGAATATGTTCAAGAGAATATCCTTCTGTTTGCATTTGAGCATATCCTTCTTGAACTTCGCTAAGCTGATTTGGAATAGTTACCTGACATTCTTGGAGTAAATGCGGAATCTCATCCATTTGTTGTTCGGTAGCTGCTAAACCATCCTTTATTAACAACACTATTTCTCTAGCTTCCAAGTAATTTCCGTTAGTAGTTGATTCTTCAAACTCTTTAAACTTTTCACTAATCCCATCCAGCTTGATTTCAAGCTTAATTTCTGCTCGACCAAATGTATGGCGGTGGGCTAATAGCTTCTTCTTTAACTCACGGTATTGTTTGTTCAGCTCATCAACTTCAATCCGATTTTTCTCTTCACTACCAACTAGATCCTTTAGTTCTTCTAAAATGATAGAAATATTGTTTTCAGCATCTTTTAAAATTGCTTCAATCTGCCCAAGAATTCTTTTCGCTTTCGTGAATCTATATTTATCCGCAAAGTCTTCAGCATCAAAGAGTAGTTCTTCTACGTCAGGAAGTGAGACAGTAACGATTTCATCCCATTGTCTTCTCCAACGTTCAAATAGTTCCTCTGTTTGACCAGTCATATTTAATTCTTTTACTTTTGAAATTTCGTCTGTGACTGGCCGATTCATCATATCAATCTTCCAGGCCTCCAGCTTATCCACAGCTTTATATATTTTTTTTCTAGAGTAGAACCCATATATCACTATACCACTTACAACTATTATTATGCCGATTATGATTTCCATAATTTGGCCCCCTTGCTCCCACAAATCAATCTATCGTTCTAAAAATTTATGTAATAACGGCTGTTATATCGATAAATTTATATCAGATGTTTTTTTAATGTATTTATGATACCATGTAAACGACATTTTTTGACTACAACTTTTAAAATTTTTTACAAATTTTATAGAAAAATGGGGGATTTGTCGATGAAAGTAGATGGACATATACATACTCCTTTTTGCCCACATGGTACAAAGGACTCATTTGAACAATATATTAGTAGAGCAATTGAACTCGGATTTAACGAAATTACGTTTACTGAACATGCTCCTCTACCTAGTAACTTTATCGACCCAACCCCCAAAAAAGATAGTGGGATGGATCCTGAGAACTTAGAACGTTATATTGCAGAGATATCTGTTTTAAAAAAGAAATATGCATCCGATCTAAAGATAAATATCGGGTTAGAGGTTGATTATATCGAGGGCTATGAAGAAGATACGAAAACCTTTTTAAATGAGTACGGTACGTATTTAGATGATAGTATTCTTTCTGTACATTTTTTAAAAAAAGATGAAAAATATTATTGTGTAGACTATAGCCCAGACATGTTTCAAATAATGATTCAGGAGTTTTCTAGCATTGAGGGTGTATATGAGGCATACTATAATACTCTATTGTTGTCTATTTCAGCAGATTTGGGCGTATATAAACCTAAAAGAATTGGTCACATTTCGCTAGTCCATAAATTTCAAAAAAAATTTCCTATAGCTAATAGCTTTGAAAAAAAAGTTACAGAGGTGTTAGATCTTGTAGCAAAAATGGGACTAGCTCTTGATTATAACGGGGCGGGGATAAATAAACCATTGTGCAGAGAGCCTTATCCACCAGAAAAAGTGGTAAAAGAAGCAATAAAACGAAAAATCCCTCTAGTCTATGGATCAGATGCACATAGTTCGAAGGATTTAAATCAAGGGTTTGATTTTCTTTTACAAGAGGCGGTACTAGTTTCTCCTACTCTTTTTTAGATGTTTACTGGAATTGGGGTGAATGTATCTATAGCTTTTTGTGTATGTACACATATCGTATAATTTACCCATTTTTCGATTTCTCGACTATACTGTTCTGTGACATACATTTCATATGGCATGATGTGCAGAACTTCTGACATATATTGAGGATGCAAATAAGGCATTGATAGCATTCCCTTTAATTGCATAATTGCATAAGGGATAGGAATATGACTGAATTCTTGTTGTTTAATTCCGGTCTCAAATATAGCCTGAAAGTAATACTTTTCCTTTGTTAGATACGTGGTCATGATTTCACGTATAAGGGTAGTGTCTAGTGTAATTTCTCTTAGAACAAATCTTGTTAAATGACGATTTTCTTTTTGATAATTCATTATCCCTCTTATAGCGAGCAATAAACACTCTCTTGAAGACCTGCTGTCTAATTCAATATACGCTCTTTCAATAATTGCCAAATATCCTTCTAAATAGGAGGACACCAGGTATTCTAGCAAGCCTTCTTTGTTACCAAAATAATAGGAGATATTTGCAACATTACAATTTGTTCTCTTAGCAATTTCACGTACAGTTGTGCCGTCGTAGCCTTTTGTATTAAATAAAAAGGCAGCCGAATCAATAATTCTTTGCTTCATACTCGTACTTTTCATAATCGCCTCACCCCACTCGTATAGTATACATATACGTTTCTAGAAGGAATGAGAGATTCCTTTAAGATTTTATCGACAAGTCATGCGTATATCAGGATAATTTGATATAATAATGTAGTAATAACTCAAATGGAGGGGAAAAATCATGTTTCATGTCGAACAATACAAAGGCAAAAAAGAAGAAGACTACCAACTAGTTATAAAACAGCTAATGGCCTTGATAGAAGATGAGACAGATCAAATTGCAAATCTAGCGAATGCATCTGCGTTGCTTAATCAATTTTTAGATACCATCAATTGGGTTGGTTTTTATATAACAAATGGCGATGAGCTTGTATTAGGTCCCTTCCAAGGATTACCTGCTTGCGTACGTATCCCATTTGGTCGTGGTGTGTGTGGTACTGCTGCTCAAAACAAGAGCACTGAAAGAGTGCCTGATGTTCACCAATTCCCTGGACATATCGCTTGCGATAGTGCATCCCAATCCGAAATTGTGATACCAATCATAAAAGATGGAATGGTGTTTGGAGTATTAGATATTGATAGCCCTGTTAAGGATCGTTTTGATGAAGTTGATCAAAAATGCCTAGAAGAGTTTGTAGAAGTTTTGGCAGAACATTTATAAAATAATTGCTGAAACACAGCGAAAATAGAAAAAACTACACCTCAATTGTAATACCCTAACCAATTGAAGCTGTAGTTTTTTCTATTATTTTAGTCCACTCAATGACCTTTTGTCTGAAAATCATGCCAGTTTGGGCATTGAGAGGGCATCTCTGTGACCTTGAATGTGAAATCACGTGTATTCGGTCATCGAGGTTGTACCTGCTAAAAACTATACCTCTTTGTATTTTTGCAAAATATCTAAAAAGAAACTACACTTCGATTGTTATACACAAAACAATTGAAGGTGTAGTTTTTTGTATTATTTTAATCCACTCAATGCCTGGTTAAGGTCATTCCAAATATCCTCCCAAGCTTCTAAACCAACTGATAAGCGAATTAAATTATCTGTAATACCCATTTCCAATCTAGCTTCCTCAGGAACTACTGCATGTGTCATCGTTGCAGGATGTTGGATAAGTGTTTCTGTATCTCCTAAACTTACTGCAATTTTAATTAATTGAAGCTTGTTTAGAAAAGTTTGAGAATCTTTCTTCGTCCCTTTTATTGTAAATGAAATTAAGCCACCTGGTTTTTTCATTTGTTTTCTCATGATGTCATAATCAGGACTCTCTATATCCCCTGGAAAGTAGATGTTTTCCACGTTTTCATGTTCTTTTAAGAGAGAGGCTATCTGTGCTGCATTCTCACAATGACGATCCATTCGTACTGGAAGTGTTTTTAACCCACGCAATAAGAGCCATGCATCAAATGGCGACATAACGCCACCAATATCTTTTCTGGTAGTCGTATTTATTTCTTGTAGGAGATCTTTCTTACCAACCACAAGTCCAGCAATTACATCCCCATGTCCACCAATGTATTTTGTAGCACTATGAATCACGACATCACACCCCATCGTAAGAGGTTGTTGTAGATAAGGAGAACTAAATGTATTATCAACAACTACTAATAGGTTGTATCGTCTTGCTACATTAACAACATTCTCTATATCTATGAGTTTCATCGTTGGATTGATTGGAGTTTCAATATAAATACATTTTGTAGAAGGCTTTAGCTTTGAGATAATTTCCTCTTCACTATCCATATCACTAAAGTCATGAAGAATATTGTATTTTTCCTCCATGAGCTGAAGTAATCCAAAGGTACAGCCGTACAATCCTTTTGAACATAAGATATGATCCCCCGATTTAGTTAAAGCTAGTAAGACGGCAGATACGGCAGCCATACCGGAACCAAATGCTAACCCTGCTTCTCCTCCTTCTAACATTGCGATGCGTTCCTCTAATAATGTCACAGTAGGATTTCCTAAACGAGAATAAATATATCCATCCTCATTTCCTGCAAAACGTTGTTCCCCTTGTTCTGCGGTTTGAAATGTAAAGGTTGATGTCTGGTACAGAGGCGTCGTTAAGCTACCGTGCTGTGAATTGCCAGAATTCCCCCCGTGAATGGCTATTGTATTAAATTGTTTGCTTTTATTACTCATTACCCTTTTCCCCCTTGGCAAGACTAATTCTATAGTTAGCATATGATAAGAGTATTTATTTTGAAAGCGTTTACTATATTCATAGTGGATTAGTCGCTTTTCAGAAATAACGATGTAACGGAGTAAAGTAATTCTTTGATAAACCTTCGTAAAAAAAGAACAAAGCGCAAGCGGCTTGGAAGAGGAACGTCCTGTGCAAGTCCGATAAGCAAATGTTCTGTGGCAAAAAAATTCGCTCTTTGACTTTTCATTGCCTCGCGTTTTTGACCTCGAACTGCTTAAAAGCACAAAGGAAGGCTTCTAGGATAATAATCTCCGCAAGAACAAGCTACGCTTGTTATGAAGCTTTTGCGCAAGATAATTACAGAAGCCTCTTCAGGGTAAAAACTGGCTAGGCGCTGGAGCTGAACGTAGATAGACCTTATGGAGAGTTATCCTCAACAATAAATTTATAGAGTTTCCTATTACATAAAAAAGACATCCTAAGATGCCTTTTAACAAACTCTATTCTCACTTGCAATCACTTGATTTTTTCCAGATTGCTTTGCCCTATATAACGCATTATCAGCTCTGTGGAATAAACTTTGGAATGTCTCTTTGTTCTCTTTATTCCATGTTGCTATACCACAGGATATTGTAATCTTTGGATTAGAGTAGGTTGCAACTCGTTCAACTAATCTCTCTGCAATTGCATATCCTGTCTGCATATCGACTCTTGGCAAATAGATAGCCAACTCTTCCCCACCCCAACGAGCTCCAATATCATCATCACGAATATTATCCTTAATTAAATTTGCAATTTGAACGATTGCCTCATCTCCAACTTGATGACCATATGTATCGTTTATTCCCTTAAAGTCATCAATATCCACTAAAATAAATGTTCCATAAGCGTCTGTCTCCATAGAGAGCTGGACCATGTCTTCAAGATGATTACGAGAGTATAGCTTTGTTAAATAATCAGTAATAACTAATTTTTCAAGTTCCTCTCGTAAAATTGAATTCGAAATAGCCAATGATGAGTGATGGATTAATGACTGCAACAGCTTAAATTTATCAAACGAAAAGTAATATGGACTTTCATGCAATACGATAGCTACTCCAATAATTTCATTTCCTTGCACCATTGGTACTGACATCATCGAACGATATATTGCATTTTGGAAAGTAGCGTCTGAATGCAAATCACTTATAAAAAGTGGCTCTTTTTCTTTGAGAATTTTCCTAAGGCTGAATGTTACAAACTCTTCTCCCTCCCCATTCTCAAAGAAAGGTGTGCTTCCTAGAAGAACCTCCAAAGAGTCCTTAGAATACATAAAAAATCCGACTTCCATTGCACCAAAGGAGTTCTTTATTTGCGAAGACATAAAAGTCATCGTTTCAGTTAAACGCAGATTAGAATTAAGGCGATGTGAAGTATCATTTATTAGCTGCAAGTCTGCAATTAACTGCTTTGATTGCTGATAAAGCTGAGCATTCTCAAACGCATTACCAGCAGTATTAGCTAATAATTCAATAAATTGGATCTCGGATTTAGGAAAGATGATAGCGTTATGAGCATTAATCTGTAATACGCCATAGATTCCTTGTCTCCCTTTTAAAGGAGCATATAGAACAGACTGTTTTTCTGCAATCCGATCCTCAATCTGAACAAAACCCGTCACAAACGCCTGCATTACTGCTGGGTTTTCACCGTTTACATTATGTTGGATCTCTTTTATTGGAATTACGTTATGGTTTGTATTATCGTGTGCGAGGAATAAAGTATATGAAAAAGATGGGTACACATCTTGTAATGTATGTATTACCTCTTCAAGCACAGCGTCTATGTCCATTGTCGAATGAAATTTAGCAGTTACCCTAAATAACTGTTCATATCTCATTTCTTCATTTTGAAACGTCATTTTATATCACCCATCTACAATTAGAAAAATAATTCACTATAATTCTATTATAAACTTATTTGATAGATATTTCTCTAAAAATAAGTAAATATATTAATTAAAATTTGGTTCCTAAAACTATACTAATAAGAAAACTTGACTTCACTTCTTAAAAATCATATAATACTCGTTGTGTAAAATATTGCAGCAAATGTGAGTAGGTTTTTGTTCTATTTTGTTCCTCTTCGAGCAAATTGCTCTCAAGAAGGTGTATCTTGTAACTCTCTGCTGCTAGAGCGAGGATACATGAAAACAAAATAGTCGAGAACATCTAGCGCATCTGTTTTTATTTTACAACAAAATAAAAACATTGAAGGAGGAGTCATTCATGGCTCGTTATACAGGTCCAAGCTGGAAATTATCCCGTCGTCTTGGAATCTCATTAAGTGGTACTGGTAAAGAATTAGAAAAGCGTCCTTACGCTCCTGGACAACATGGTCCAAACCAACGTAAGAAGCTTTCTGAGTATGGTTTACAATTACAAGAAAAGCAAAAGCTTCGTCATATGTACGGTGTTAATGAGCGTCAATTCCGTAACACATTTGACAATGCTAGCAAAATGCAAGGTATCCTTGGTGAAAACTTCATGATTCTTCTTGAATCACGTTTAGATAACCTTGTTTACCGTCTTGGTCTTGCTCGTACTCGTCGTCAAGCTCGTCAATTAGTTAACCATGGTCACATCCTAGTTGATGGAAACCGTGTTGATATCCCATCATTCCGCGTGAAGCCAGGTCAAACTATTGCAGTTCGCGAAAAATCACGTAGCCTTGTTGCAATCAAAGAAGCGATCGAAGCTACTACTTTCGTACCAGACTATTTAACATTTGATGCTGATAAATTAGAAGGAACATACACTCGTTTACCAGAGCGTTCTGAATTACCAGCTGAAATTAACGAATCATTAATCGTTGAGTTCTACTCACGTTAATCCTAGAAAAGAGGATAGGGAGCAATCCCTATCCTCTTTTTGGTTTTAATAAGAGCTAAGTCGAGGGCAATAGCTATTTTGTTTGTTTAAAAATAGTGGTTTGGAAACATAGGTAGGTATTTTATTTTCTTGCTTTTGCCATGGCACTTCTCAAGAATTCTTATGATTTCCTTTTATATCCATATTCCTCTACCAAGGGCAGCAACAAAACCTATTGTTTACCTTTCCTCCCTATTTACAGGTATTCCATCAAATAAAAAAGGTAGACGAAATCTACGCCTACCCCAAATACATTAATATTTTATTAAGTAGTACTTCTTCTTCCCGCGTCTAATTACCGTGAATTGTCCTTCAATTCGATGGGATTCTGTAATTACACTTTCCACTTCCTGAATTCGTTCACCATTGACTGATATAGCTCCATTCGCAATGTCCTCACGAGCCTGGCGCTTTGATGGTGAGATTTTGCTCATTACTAATAAATCCACTAATCCTACTTCTGCCTCACCATTATACTCGTACGAAGGTACATCCTTGAAACCTTGTTTGATCTCGTCAGCACTTAATTCGCTAATCGACCCACTAAATAGAGCTGTCGATATTTTCACAGCCTGTTCTAGTGAAACCTCACCATGGACCAATTTAGTAACTTCTTCTGCAAGAGTCTTCTGTGCAATTCGTTTTTCAGGAGCAGCCTGCATTTCTACTTCAAGACTTTCAATTTCCTCTTTTGTTAAGAACGTAAAGTACTTTAAGTAACGAATCACATCACGATCGTCTGTATTAATCCAGAATTGATAGAATTCATAAGGAGACGTTTTTTCTTTATCAAGCCAGATGGTTCCACCTTCTGTTTTACCGAATTTCGTTCCATCCGATTTTGTTACAAGTGGAATTGTTAATCCAAATGCCTTTGCGTCCTCAACATTTTTACGAATGAGTTCAAGACCTGCGGTAATGTTCCCCCACTGGTCGCTGCCACCAATTTGAAGTCTGCAGCCTTCATTTTCGTATAGCTTTAAAAAGTCATAAGATTGTAAAATCATATAACTAAATTCAGTAAAAGATATCCCCGCATCTAACCGCGATTGTACTGAATCCTTGGCTAGCATATAGTTAAGACCAAAGCTCTTACCAATATCGCGTAAAAACGTGATTAAATCCAAGCTTCCAATCCAATCATAATTATTAGCGATTTGTGCAGGATTATCTTCTGCATCAAAATCTAAAAAACGGGAAAGCTGTTCCTTAATACTACTACTGTACTGTTCTACAACTTCCTTTGTGTTTAAGGTTCTTTCTGCTTTTTTCCCACTTGGATCACCAATTAATCCAGTTGCACCACCAACTAGAGCGATTGGTTGATGACCAGCCAACTGAAATCGTTTCAAACAAAGGATTCCTACTAAATGTCCGATATGTAAACTGTCTGCTGTAGGGTCGAAGCCGCAATATAATTTTACTTTTTCATTACTTAGTATCGTACGTAAGCCATCCTCATCTGTAACTTGATTGATTAGACCTCTATACGCCAAATCTTGCAATACACTCATGTCTTAGTCTCCTTTTATTCCTTATTAACAGGTAAGTAGATCCCACTTTATGGGGACAACTGCCCATAAAATCCCTAAAATGTACGTCATCCTGATTCACAACATCGAAAAAGCTTTGCTTTCGTGCAAGACTAAGCTTCTGTAGGTTCCTTTTCCTGTGAATGGTAACTCGTAATCAGTACAGAATGAAGTAAACGAACGCACAACGACTTTGTTAAAGATGTTGGCCCCTCTACTGATTGAAGTTTTACTTTAATGATATAGCTTTTTCTATCATATACAGATTGTTCTTGTCAAATTAAATACTGGAAATGCATAAAAAAATACTAAAGTATCTACTGTATATGCTATAATGTACTTGATTTTAGGGGGATGATCATGAAATTTAATAAATCAATGCTTTTTGAAAGATTGAGTTCAGTCAGACGCAGCTTTTCTACTAATAAAGTCTTAAAAGCCATAACAGGTAAAAAAGCACGAAAAGGTGCTAGAGTTACATACGGAGTCGTTTGGAACTTGATTTTACTATTCTTTATTATTGCGCTTTTGGGATTAGGTTTTGCAGGTGGAGCAGGTGCGGGTTATTTTGCTTCCCTAGTAAAGGATGAACCAATTCGAAGCTACGATAGTTTGAAAAAAGATATTTATAACTACGAAGAAAATACGGATGTATATTTTGCTAATGGGGTCTATCTTGGGCAACTTCGATCAGATTTACAACGTGAAGAAGTAGCCCTTGAAGATGTGTCAAAGCATTTAATTAATGCTGTCATTGCAACGGAAGACCAGTATTTTTACGAGCATGATGGCGTTGTTCCAAAATCCATTTTACGCGCAATATTACAAGACGTAACAAATTCTCCAGTCCAATCTGGGGGAAGTACTCTAACTCAACAACTTATAAAAAACCAAATCTTATCAAGTCAGGTTTCTTTCGATCGGAAAGCAAAGGAAATTTTAATAGCTCTTCGTTTAGAAAAATTTTTTGATAAGAATGAAATACTTGAAGCTTATTTAAATGTTATCCCATATGGACGAAATTCTTCTGGCCGTAACATCGCTGGTGTTCAAACGGCTGCTCAAGGAATCTTTGGAGTCAATGCAAAGGACTTAACGTTACCACAAGCAGCATACATTGCAGGACTTCCACAAAATCCTTATGTTTTTACTCCTTTTTCCAATAAAGGAGGGCAAGTAAAGGAGAACCTTGAGCCTGGTTTAACAAGAATGAAAACAGTGCTAAATCGTATGCTTTCCGCAGGTTTCATTAATGAGAAGGAGTATGAGGAGGCGCTTGCCTATGATGTTCGAGCAAACCTTGTACCACCTAAATCAGAGCCAACAGAAAAGTATCCTTGGTTGACTGCTGAGGTAGAGAAAAGAGCAGCCGACATCCTAATGATAAAAATCGCAAAAGACGATGGGTACGAAGAAAAGGATCTTCAGGAAAATGAAGAGCTTCGTAGCTATTACAAGGAAATTGCTGATAAAAATCTACGTCAAAATGGGTACAAAATCTACACTACTATCGATAAAGAAATTTTAGATGCTATGCAAAATGTAGCCAAAAACTACGAATATTATGGACCTGATAAAACGGAAGTAAAAAAAGACCTCGAAACTGGTGAGGATGTTAAAGTAGTAGAACCTGAAGAGGTTGGATCTGTTCTTATTGAAAACAAAACAGGTCGAATCATCAGCTTTGTCGGTGGGCGTGATTTTGAACGTGAACAAACAAACCATGCACTTTCCGCCATTCGACCTAATGGTTCAACTATGAAGCCACTCCTGGATTATGCACCGGCAATGGAATATGGGACATTGCAACCAGGTAGTGTTCTTGCGGACGTAGTGTTTGAATATAATGGCTGGAAGCCAAAAAATGTAGGTGGTGAAAGCGATTTTGATGGTTTAATGTCTGCTAGACATGCATTAAAATGGTCAAAAAATATACCTGCTGCAAAAACATATATTAATAACCTTGATAAACGCCCTATCACCTTCCTTGAAAAAATGGGCTTCACATCCTTAGATGAGGCAGACTATAGTGCTGTATCATTATCTATTGGTGGTATGACATATGGTGTATCAGTTGAAGAAAATGTAAATGCGTATGCAACCTTTGCAAACGAAGGTAAATTCGTTGATGCATATATGATTGAAAAAATAATTACAAAAGATGGGGAAGTCGTATATGAACACGAGGTTACTCCTGTAGACGTGTTCTCTCCGCAAACTGCTTATTTAACCATTGATATGATGCGTGAAGTAGTTAATGGAGGTACAGGTGCATCACTAAATGATTATCTTAAATTTGATGCTGACTGGGCAGGTAAAACAGGAACATCACAAAACTGGGAAGACATATGGTTTGTTGCTACAAACCCGAACGTAACGTTTGGAACATGGATTGGTTATGATACGCCAAAACGTGTTATTGATTACAAAGGCCTTTCATACACAAGAAGAAATATTCTTCTATGGTCACAACAATTAAATGCAGCATATGATATTCGCCCTGAGCTTGTAAAACCAAATGAAAATTTTAAAATGCCTGGTGGAATTGTAACCCGTTCTTATTGCGGCCTCTCAGGATTGCTTCCTTCTGAATTATGTAGTGAAGCTGGTCTAGTAGAGACTGATATCTTTAATGCGAAACATGTTCCTAAAGAAAAGGATGACAATTTAGTTAAAGGAAAATATATTGCAGTTGATGGTAAAGCCTACCGTGTTCCTGCAAGTGCTCCTCAAGAATTTGTACAAGAAGGAATTATGATTAAAAAAGAGTTCCTGGAAAAACACGACTTAAAAGATACAAAGGCAATTGAACAGCTTCTGCCGAATAATAATCGATGGAAGAATCTTGTGATTACTGAAACAGAAGAATTAAAGGATAATGGTTCAGTTCCTACACAAGTAACGGGTGCCTCAATCTCTTCTGGCGTATTAAAATGGGCTAAGCATGAACACAACGATGTAATTGGTTACCGAATCTATGCAGCTGCTAATTTTACGTCTGAATTCAAAAGGATAGCAAGTGTACCGTCAACACGCAACTTACAACACGATGTCGGAAATGCGGTTGCTGCCTATTATATTACCGCTGTAGATGTAGCTGGAAAAGAAACTCCATTAACTAGTTCTGTGTTACTTAAAAATGGTGACTATCAAGCCAATCCAATTGAAATAGTCCCACCACCAACTGATGAAGAAGATGGTGGCGGTGATGGTGACAATGGCGACGACGATGATAATGGAGATGGCAACGGAAATGGAAATGGGAACATCAACGGGATTGGTAGAGGTAGAGGAAACTAAATAAAAACGAGATGGCCAAGTGCCATCTCGTTTTTACATATATGAGAGTATTAATCTTCCATTGTAGAAAGGTCACCCGTTGGTAAATCAAGCTCCCAGGCTTTTAGAACACGTCTCATAATTTTACCACTACGCGTTTTAGGAAGCTTTTCCTTAAACTCAATTTCACGTGGTGCTGCATGAGCTGCTAATCCCTTCTTAACGAAGTTACGGATCTCTTCCTTAAGTTCGTCCGAAGGCGAATGCCCTTCTCTTAAAGCGACAAATGCTTTAATGATTTCACCACGGACTGGATCTGGTTTCCCGATAACACCTGCTTCAGCAATAGCTGGATGTTCTACTAACTTACTTTCTACTTCGAAAGGACCTACCCGCTCTCCAGATGTCATGATAACATCATCTACTCTTCCTTGGAACCAGAAATAACCATCTTCATCCATATAGGCTGAATCTCCCGAAACATACCAATCACCTGGCATAAAATAGGATTCATACTTAGCAGGATTGTTCCAAATTTTATACATCATGGAAGGCCAGCCTTTTTTAATTGCTAAATTGCCCATTCTGTAGGGTGGTAGTTCATTACCTTGATCATCAACAATTGCTGCTTTAATTCCCGGGAAAGGTTTCCCCATTGATCCGGGCTTAATATCCATACAAGGATAATTACTAATCAACTGCGCACCCGTTTCAGTCATCCACCAATTATCATGAATTCGTAAATTGAACACCTTTGCTCCCCATCTAACAACTTCAGGATTTAACGGCTCTCCAACACTTAACACATGGCGTAATGAATTTAAATTGAATTGCTTTACTAATTCATCCCCTGCACCCATTAGCATTCTAAATGCTGTTGGAGCACTGTACCAAACTGTAATTCCGTAATCTTCTATTGTTTGATACCAGCTTTCAGGCTTAAATCTACCTCCAACGATTACATTTGAAGCTCCGTTAAGCCATGGACCAAAAATGCCATAGGAGGTTCCAGTAACCCAACCAGGGTCAGCCGTACACCAATAAATATCATCCTCTCTTAGGTCAAGAACCCATTTAGCAGTCTGATATTGCTGGATCATGGCATTATGCACATGAAGGACACCTTTTGGTTTTCCTGTTGAACCAGATGTGTAATGGAGTAGCATTCCATCCGTACGTTCAACCCACTCAATTTGAAGATCTTTGCTTGCATGTTTCAATCTCCCAAGGAAATCAATAAATGGTCCTTCTTCTTTGACATCCTCACCAACTAAAACAATATGTTTTAAGGCTGGTAAATCTTTAAATGGAACTCGTTCAACAAGCTCAGGTGTAGTTACAATAACTTTTGCTTCACTATCCTCTAAACGGTCTCTGACAGCACCTTCCATAAATGCTTCGAATAGCGGACCAACTATTGCTCCAAGTTTGATTGCCCCTAATACAGCAAAATACAATTCTGGAGAACGTGGCATAAACACAAATACACGGTCTCCTTTTTCAACGTCAGCTGCCTGTTTTAATACATTTGCAGCACGGTTCGTGTATTCCTTCATTTCTTTAAAAGTATATTTTTCATCACGGGATGGATCCCGGTAATAAAGTGCTACTTTATTTTTTCTATCCCCTTCTGCATGGCGGTCAATTGCCTCATAAGCAATATTTACCCTTCCTGTTTCTGACCAAGAAAAATTCTTTTCTACATCCGACCAATGAAAACTTTCATAAGCTAGATCATAATCTTTTAAATTAAAATCGCCTTTTGTAGCTGGCAGCGCTTCCACTTTCACTTGCACATCCCCCTTATGTAAGTATTTTCTATTCTATTATAGAATAAATTTTACCTTTTCTCAATTTTTTAAATTTTATATATATAATATTTTAATTTCGAAATGTATAATAAAAGTAACTTTATGTGAAAACGCTTAACTTTACTATATTTCATGTATAATGATAGATGAAATAACTTACGGTGGTGAAAATGTGGAACATAAAAAAACATATAATGCAAAAGAGCTTAAGACACCTTTTGGTAGTCTCATAATAGAAGGACCCATAACAGGAGAAGCCCTTGCTAGCTATGAATTCCATCAAGATTTAGTCGCATTTCGTACGCCAAACCAGCAGCATAAAGCATTAATTGAAATTGCGGATTTACCTGAGGGAAGAATTATTATTGCTAGGGATCAACATACAATTGTAGGCTATGTTACTTATCTTTATCCGGACCCATTGGAGCGCTGGTCAGAAGGAAAAATAGAAAATCTGATTGAGCTTGGAGCAATTGAAGTTATTCCTAAATACCGTGGCTGTGGTGTTGGGAAAAATCTATTAATCGTCTCCATGATGGATGATGCAATGGATGATTATCTCATTATCACAACCGAATATTATTGGCATTGGGACTTAAAAGGAACAGGGTTGAATGTTTGGGAATATCGTAAGGTTATGGAAAAAATGATGAATGCAGGTGGGCTTGTATGGTTTGCTACAGACGACCCTGAAATAAGCTCACACCCTGCCAACTGCTTAATGGCAAGAATCGGTAAGCGTATCGATAATGAAACAATAGAAAAATTTGATAGACTTCGATTTATGAATCGATTCATGTATTAGTTCTTTACTTGAAATTTCCCAACTACCATATTTCGAAGGGGGATTTAAAATGATAGTTGAAGAGATTATGAAAAAAATAGTTACTACACTATCAGCTGATGATACCATTTCTACAGCTATAAAAGTGATGGAAGAAAAGAAAATAAGACATATTCCAATCGTAACTTCCAACCATGAATTAATAGGTTTGATTAGTGACCGTGATATCCGTGATGCAAAACCTTCTATCCTAGATTTCTCCGATCAACAGAGGATGCTAGACGCTCCAATAAAGGAAGTGATGGTAACCGATGTGATAACAGGTCATCCGTTGGATTTTGTAGAAGAAGTGGCAGCCATCTTTTATGAACATCGTATTGGCTGTCTACCAATCGAATCCGAAGGAAAAGTAGTAGGAATTATTACGGAGACTGATTTACTTCACACATTAGTTCAATTAACTGGCGCTCATCAACCTGGATCACAATTAGAGGTTAAGGTTATAAACAGAGCTGGTGCTCTTGCAGATGTCGTTAATGTGATTAAGGAGCACAATGTAAATATCACAAGTGTGTTAGTCTATCCTGATAAAGACCCTCAATATAAAATACTAGTGTTTCGTGTTCAAACTATGAATCCAATGGGTATCATTACAAACCTGAAAGAAGTGGGCTATACAGTGCTGTGGCCTAATGTACCAGGGATATCGTCATGAGTAACGAAGCAGTCTTCATTTATTCTGATCAATTAATAAAATATAGGTTTAGTAATGACCATCCCTTTAATCAGACACGAGTTATGCTTACATATGATTTGTTAAAAAGTTTGAACGCATTAGATGATTCTCAAATAATAGAGCCTAGAATTGCAACTGATGAGGAATTGGAGCTTGTTCATGATCCACAATTCATTCAAGCAGTAAAGTTAGCTGGAGAAGGAAAGCTCCCAGAAGAAACCGCTCAAAATTATGGTATTGGTACAGAGGATACTCCTATATTTCCTGGCATGCATGAAGCAAGTGCATTATTAGTTGGTGCTACTCTAACTGCCGTTGACCATGTTATGTCTGGTAAATCAAAGCATGCCCTTAGCCTTGGCGGTGGACTACATCATGGATTTAGAGGCAAAGCCTCTGGATTCTGTATCTATAACGACAGTGCTGTAGCTATTCGTTATATGCAAAAAAAATATAATGTGAGAGTGCTATATGTTGATACTGATGCACACCATGGAGATGGAGTCCAATGGACTTTTTACGATGATCCGAATGTGTGTACCCTATCGATTCATGAAACTGGACGATATCTATTCCCTGGAACAGGAAGTGTAAATGAAAGAGGTGCAGGAAAGGGATATGGGTATTCTTTTAATATACCTGTCGATGCTTTTACAGAGGATGATTCCTGGATAGATGCATACACTACAGCGTTTAAGGAAGTAGCTGAGTTTTTCAAACCTGATGTGATTTTAACGCAGAATGGTGTTGATTCTCATTATTATGATCCGTTGACCCATCTTTCTGCAACAATGAGAATATACCGTGAAATACCAAAGCTTGCTCATCAACTTGCCCATCAATATTGTGATGGCCGGTGGATTGCAGTTGGCGGTGGAGGCTACGATATTTGGCGTGTTGTTCCAAGGGCTTGGTCTCTAATTTGGCTGGAAATGATTGAAAAATCTGCTATCCACGGCCCGCTTCCTCAAGAATGGATTAGCAAATGGCAATCTAAGACGTCTGTTACACTACCATCCAATTGGGATGACGAGGAAAATATATATCCTCCAATTCCAAGAAAAGTTGAAATTGAAGAAAAGAATACGTTAACTGTTCAAAAGGCTTTGTATCCTATTAGAAGTCATAACAAGTAAATCTTTAATTATTACATATAACAATTTATCGGCTATGGAAACTATAGACTTAGAACAAAAAAATCACGGCACATTCAAATGTCGTGATTTTTTATCTCTATTCTTTTGTAGATTTTCTGAACTCAATACGGTGTGGAAGAACCACTATATGTTCATCTACCTTTTCTTTATTCATATACTTTGTTAATAATCTCATCGCAACAGCACCAATATCATACATTGGTTGAACAACACTTGTTAGCTGAGGTCGTACCATTAATGCCAGACGAGTATTATCAAAACCTATTACTTCGATATCGTTTGGAATCGATATTCCTGAATCCTGAGCACTATGAATGACACCTAGCGCCATTTCATCTGTGCCAACAAAGATAGCTGTCGGTTTTTCTTCAAGGGAGTTTATTCGTTCAAAGCCCTCAATACCTGAATCATATGTATAATCCCCTTCAACTACATATTCTTCATTGTATGGTAACCCTGCAGTTTCAAGCGCTCGTTTATAACCTACTAATTTTTTCTCACCATTAATTGGTTCGTTTAATGGACCACTAACATAAGCAATTTTTTTGTGCCCTTTATTGATTAGTTCTGATACAGCGTCATATGCTGCCTGCTCCGAATCAATTGTTACAGAAGGTACAGTATTACTGCTTTCAATAGAGGCAGCTAATACGATGGGTACAGGGGATTTTTCAAATTCTTGTACATGCTCTTCTGTAATGTTTCCGCTCATGAACACAATGCCATCCACTTGTTTTCCAAGCATTGTATTTAATAAATGTAGCTCTTTATCTTTGTTTTGGTCAGAATTGCTTAGGATAATGTTATATTTATACATTGTCGCAATATCTTCAATACCACGAGCCAGTTCAGAATAGAATATGCTTGAAATGTCAGGGATAATAACCCCTACTGTAGTTGTTTTTTTACTTGCCAAACCTCGTGCAACAGCATTCGGACGATAACCCAATCTCTCGATTGCATCTTGAACCTTTTTTCTAGTGGTTGGCTTTACATTTGGATTACCATTTACAACACGCGAAACAGTTGCCATGGAGACATTTGCTTCCCTTGCTACATCATAGATTGTCACATTCATTGACAACACTCCTTATATCTAATTACCTCTATTATAGTATTTACAACTTACAAACAAAAATTTTATGTCTGTTTTCCTCACTTTATGTAGATTATCATACGATACTTAAACACCTAGGGCAATGTCTTTGTGCACTTTTTAACAAAATAGTAAAAAAGAAATCCCTAATGCTTCTTCATTTAATCAGAGGATTTTTCTAACTTATACGAATTTTGTTAGCAAACAAAAAACCCCCTACGTAGGCTTAGATAGGAGGTTTTTGTTATATCGGCAGATTAAACACGAACTGTTTGTAAAGCCTTTAATTCTGTAATCCAACGTTCGAATTGGTCAAAATCCATTTGTTGTGCAGAATCTGATAAAGCAACAGCTGGATCAGGATGAACCTCTGCCATTACACCGTCTGCCCCAATCGCGAGTGCTGCTTTTGCACATGGTAATAATAGGTCTCGACGTCCTGTTGAATGCGTTACATCAACAACTACCGGTAAATGGGTTTCTTGTTTTAAGATTGGAACAGCAGAAATATCTAAAGTGTTTCGAGTTGCTTTTTCGTAAGTACGAATACCTCTTTCACAGAGTATAATTTGATCATTCCCCTGTGCTATGATATATTCAGCTGCATTCACAAATTCGTCTAAAGTTGCAGCTAAACCACGCTTTAGAAGAACAGGCTTTTTGACAGACCCTGCAGCCTTTAATAGCTCAAAGTTTTGCATATTACGAGCTCCGATTTGGATCACATCGATATAATCAACTGCAACTTCAATATCAGCAGGGTTTACAATTTCACTAATAACAGCCATGTCATATTCATCGGCAACACGTTTTAATATTTTCAAACCTTCTAAGCCAAGTCCTTGGAAGTCATACGGAGATGTCCTTGGTTTGAAGGCGCCACCACGAAGTAATCGTAAACCATGTTGCTTTGCTATTTGTGCTACAGAAGCTGTTTGTTCATAGCTTTCAACTGCACAAGGTCCCACGAAAAAGTACTGGTGACCATTTCCAATCTTTTCACCCTTTACATCAACAATTGTATCTTCTGGTTTTTTCTTACGTGATACAAGGAGTGCCTTACGATGATCATCTTCTTGTATTTCGAGTCCTGCTTTAAAAATCTCTTTAAAGATATGTTGAATTGTTGAAGTTTCAAATGGTCCTTCATTATGTTCTAAAATATTATTTAACATCTTTCTTTCTCGTACAGGATCATAACGATTAACACCTTGTGCTTCCTTAACTTTTCCAATCTCCTGTACTAGTTTTCCGCGTTCACTAATCAGTTTAAGAATCTGTAGGTTTATTTCTTCAACTCTTTCGCGGAGACTATCCAATTCTACTTTACTCATCTCTCTCTTCCTTTCTCTGCCTAGTTTATGTCGCAATAATTAAGAAAATATGGTACATTTCTATTAATTAGAATTCATTATATATGAAATGAATCTGGTTGTCACTAATTAACTTTATTAATTAAACGCTTTTAAGCGATAAAGTATAATATGATTCTTTTAAAATGTGGGTGAATGGAAAATGGAAAAAAATCCTACAATTTTCGCACTTGATATAGGTACTCGTTCTGTTGTTGGATTAATCCTCCAAAAAACAGACCTAACTTTTACGATTGTTGACATAGTAATTAAAGAGCATAAAGAACGAGCAATGGTCGATGGTCAAATTCATGATGTGATTGCTGTATCAAATGTTATTCAAGAAGTAAAAGAACAATTAGAAGTGAAGCATGGTAAGCTGTCCCAAGTTGCTGTGGCGGCTGCAGGAAGAGCTTTAAAAACAGAGCGTTCCAAAATAACAGTTGATATTTCAGGAAAACCACTTATTCAAAAAGAGGATATTCTTCACTTGGAGCTAAGTGCAGTTCAACAAGCACAATATCATTTAGCGGAAAAATTCAAATCAGAAAACAGCTATGATTATTATTGTGTTGGATACTCCGTCATCCATTACTTTTTAGATAATCAAGAAATAGGTAGCCTGATTGATCAGCAAGGAAACGAGGCATCGGTAGAAGTTATTTCAACATTCCTTCCAAAGGTTGTAGTTGAGTCTTTACTTTCAGCACTCCACCGAGCCGATTTGCACATGCAAGCACTCACCCTTGAACCGATTGCTGCTATTAATGTTCTTATTCCCCAATCAATGAGAAGGTTAAACGTTGCATTAGTTGATATAGGTGCAGGAACCTCCGATATCGCCATTACAGACGAAGGAACAGTAGTTGCTTATGGTATGGTACCAGTAGCAGGGGATGAAATTACCGAAGCCATTAGTGACCAATTGTTATTAGATTTCCCATTAGCAGAACAGGCAAAACGGGATCTCTTGACAAACGACATCATACAGATTGTTGATATACTAGGCTTTGAATCAGATATAGAAAAACAAGAGGTAGTTGAGAAAATCTCATATTCTATTGATAAACTAGCTGGTGCTATAAGGGATGAGATATACGTTCTTAATAATAATAAATCTCCTAAAGCTGTCATGCTTGTTGGAGGAGGTAGTTTGACTCCAGAATTACCTAAACGACTTGCTACAGCATTAGGTTTACCCGAGAATCGAGTTGCAATTAGAGGAATAGATGCCATCCAACAGGTAAACATCCCTGATGAGATACCAAAAGGACCTGAACTAGTAACTCCTATAGGTATTGCACTTGCATCTACTCAATCACCAGTGCACTATGTTAGTGTAACAGTTAATCAAAAGCCTATACGCCTCTTTGAAATGAAACGACTTACTGTTGGTGACAGCCTTTTAGCAGCTGGAATTAAGATGTACAAGCTCTATGGGAAACCAGGGATAGCAATGATAATAAAAGTAAATAATCAAAGCATTACCATTCCTGGAAGTCACGGGGAACCACCTGTTATTTTAAAAAACGGGAAACCTTGCTCATTAGAAGATGTAATACAAAACGGGGATGAAATCGATGTTTTTAAAGGAAAAGATGGCATGAAAGCATCAGTCATGATTAGAGACCTGATAGATGAAATCCCAACTAAAACTATATCAATCAACGGTATAAAGTATTTTATTTCAGGGGAAATTCTTCAAAATAAGGTAGTTGTAACAAGTGAAAGCTATGTTCATGACCACGATGAAATTATCTTCACTTATCCTGAAACAGTGGAAGAAGTATTACAAAAAATTGACGATTCGATTAGTAGGGAGCTTCTTCATGATTTTTCTATTTCTCTAAATGAGAAACAAGTAAAAGTGAAGGAGTTTTCAAGTAAGCTCATGAAAGATGACGAAGAAGTGGAGCTTAGTTCTTATGTAAAGGACTTTGATACCTTCGAAGTTAAACGTGGGGAAATCCCAAGTCTTCAACGTTTTGCTGAAATTCAAGACATCCAAATCGATTATACGATTCAGGTTTTCTATAATGATGAAACGCTAACATTACGTAAAACGCTCCATGAATTTTATAAAAATGGAGTCAAATTACATGCAGATGACATTCTTCAGTATGGTGACAAGCTACAAATTGTGACAAAAGAAGTTGAGCCCTTTATTTTTCAAGATTTATTTCGCCATATAGATATACAATTACCAACACAGTCTTCTGGACGATTTGTACTATTAAAAAACGGAGAATCCTGTACATTTTTTGATATGATTGCACCAGGAGACCATTTACAAATTGTTTGGCCAGATTCCTCTAATAAGCATAATGAAGAAAAGTCCATGGTATAACCATGGACTTTAAGTCTGTTGACAAACACTCACATACTGCGTTGCTTGCCTCGCTCGTTGGACTCATTCGGCAAACACTACTCTCTTCTTTACTCAGCTGAGCACCTGTCTGACAAGCGTTTTCAAGACAGTCTTTTTCTCTTTGAACTTTGCTTTGTATATTTTATTTGCGAATACTACTTAGACTCCAGCATTACGTAAAGATTCTTTAGTAATATTTCTATGAGACGTATCCCATGTTACCTTACCATCCTCAAACAATAATGCTTGAGGAGATTCATGTTTAATCGAAAACGTTTCAGCAATGTAATTCGATAATGGCCTTGCCTCTTGCACATAAAGATAAAAGGTAGGTATATCCTCATTTTCAGATACAAACTGCTCGTACTCATCAAACGCCGCCTTACTAATTGGACATGTAAGACTGTGCTTTATTAATATAAATTTTTTATTCGACTGTAGAATATCCGAAAACTCTTCAATCTTCTCAATTTTGTGCTTCCCCATTATTGCTCCCCCTCTACTGATTTAGTCCGTTTTCTGCTTCAGCAAATGCCTTTTGTGCTTCCGCTAATTTCTCTTGAAAAAGCTGTTCAGTTGAAGCATGATCTGTACTTGATGCTTCGTCCTTATTCTTGCTGGTTTCATCATTTTTGACAGCCTTACCAGATTCATCATTTCCCTTAGTTTTTAAAAGAAATTGATTTGATTGCTCGGTTAAGGTTTTCGTAAGTAAGTTCGTTTTTTCCTTTACAGCTGATGCTTGACTATTGAATTGTTGTCGTAATTCCTGACCTGTCTTTGGGGCAAGAAAAAGCGCTGTTGCTGCACCAACTACTCCGCCGACAATAGCTCCAAGAATAAAATTAGATCCACCATTATTTTTCGCCATCGTAAACTCCTTTCTTATCTAAAAATATGTGTTCAAAAAGGCGACGAATCAGAGCAAGAAGATCATGGAACGATAGCCTCGAGGACCGAAACGTATGCTTTTAATACGTGAGGACATCAAGAGGCAGAGTGACGCCGAGATTCGAAGCTTATCATTTGTTGACTTTTTGAACATCCTCTAATAGATCTTTTTGCCTTTGTTTCTTATCTTTCCATTTCCCCCAAATATCTATTACTGCATTTCCAACTTGAATCACTTGTGAAACTTTGTCTTTGTTTCTTTCAACTTGGTCTGTAACTTCATTAGAGACTTTTACAATGGATTTATTAAATGTTTGAATCGTTGTCCCTACATCCTTTACAGCATCAACGACGGTGTTCAAGCTTTCTGATTTTTGTTGAAGATCATCTGCAAGCCTATTTGTTTTATTCAAAAGTGCTGTAGTTTCACTAGTGATACCTTCCATCTGCTTCTCTAATCCAGATAACGTACTTGCTACATTATCTAATGTTTTTTGAAGTGAAAGAAGAGTCCTAGACAGATAAATAACTAAAATGAAAAATGCTACAGCAATCACTGCAACGCTTATGTACACGATTAAAATCATTTACTAGCTGCACCTCCTTATATCTTTCTTACCCCATTTTACAGGTTATAATCACATTGTCCACTTTCTTTTAGTTTCGACAAATTTCATCTAATTCCTTCCATGAATTTTGTGACCTAACTTATTAGTAAACAATTCAAGAATTTTCGGTTACAATAAAGACTGTACATACTATGTAACAACATTAACAATATTGGAGGCAAGTCTAATGAAAGATCCACGGATTCAAACTTTGGCTCATAATTTAATTAATTACTCAGTTCGCCTACAAAAAGGGGAAAAGGTGCTAATTGAAAATTTCGGTTTACAGCGTGAGCTCGTTATCGCTCTTGTAAATGAAGCTTATAAAGCCGGTGGCTATCCATTTGTCTCATTAAAGGACCATCAAGTTGATCGTGCCTTATTAATAGGCGCTCAAGAAAAACAGTTTGAGATGAAGGCTGATTTTGAAGCGAATGTAATGAGTAAAATGGACGCATACATCGGATTACGTTCAGGTGATAACATTAATGAACACGCTGATGTTCCTGATGACAAAATGAAAATCGAAGGTAGTACGGTTGGGAAAAAGGTTCACCGCGAAATCCGCGTTCCAAAAACAAAATGGGTTGTACTTCGATACCCTAATTCTTCAATGGCTCAACTTGCAAAAATGAGCACAGAAGCGTTTGAAGACTTTTATTTTGATGTATGTAATCTTGATTACGGGAAAATGAGTGATGCGATGGATGCTCTTGTTGAATTAATGGATAAGACAGATAAAGTACGTATTACTGGAAAAGGTACAGACTTATCCTTCTCTATCAAAGGGATTAAAGCCATTAAATGTGCTGGTGAAATGAATATTCCTGATGGTGAGGTATATACTGCTCCTGTTCGTGAATCAGTTAACGGAACACTTACGTATAATACTCCTTCTCCATATCAAGGCTTTACTTTCGAAAATGTTTCACTTACTTTTAAAGATGGTAAGATTGTTGAAGCAACGGCAAATGATTCCGAACGTCTTAATAAGATTCTTGATACAGATGAGGGTGCTCGTTATATCGGTGAATTTGCAATCGGTGTAAATCCATATATCCAACACCCAATGCAAGACATCTTATTTGATGAGAAGATCGATGGCAGCTTCCACTTCACACCAGGACAATGTTATGATGATGCCTACAATGGTAACAAATCAAATATTCACTGGGATATGGTAAATATTCAAAGACCTGAGTATGGAGGCGGAGAAATCTATTTTGACGATGTCTTAATCCGTAAAGATGGCCGCTTTGTCATTCCAGAACTAGAAGCACTAAATCCAGAAAATCTAAAATAAATTAGGAAGGGACTTTGCAGTTGCAAAGTCCCTTTTTGTTCCATTATACAAGTACTTTTTCATAAGCATCCTGGAATTTTTGAATATCGCCAGCACCCATAAATATTAACACAGCGTTCTCATGATCTTTAAGTATTGAAGTAGAGTCTTCCTTAATTAAATCAGCGTTTGCTATTTTTGCCTGTAAGTCAGCAATCGAGAGTTCTCCCTTATTCTCACGTGCAGATCCAAAGATATCACATAAATATACCTTATCTGCTTTGGAGAGACTTGTAGCGAACTCATCTAAAAAGGTCTGTGTTCTTGTAAAAGTATGTGGTTGAAAGATTGCAACGATTTCACGGTCTGGGAATTTCTGACGAGCTGCTTCAATCGTTGCATTTATTTCAGTTGGATGATGTGCGTAATCATCAATCAATATTTGGTTTCCAAGTCTTTTTTCCGTGAATCTACGCTTTACACCTCGAAAACTTAAAAGTCTTTCTTGAATAATAGAAACGTCAATATTTTCGTAATGACATAAAGCAATAACAGCTAACGAATTCAATACATTGTGATCACCATAACCACGAATTGAGAAACTTGCAAAGAAAGTATTGCGAACTAAAACATCAAAAGTTGTACCTTCAGTACTTTTCTGAATATTACGTGCTTGAAAATCATTCTCTTCACCAAATCCATAAAACAATACAGGAACCTTTGCCTGAATACTTTGCAGATGTTCATCATCACCGCAAGCAATAATTCCTTTCTTAACTTGAAGAGCCATTTCTTGAAATGCACTGAACACATCCTCAATATTTGCAAAATAATCTGGATGGTCGAAATCGATATTAGTCATAATTGCATAGTCAGGATGATAACTTAAAAAATGACGTCTGTATTCACATGCTTCAAATACAAAATACTTATTATTTTCAGCGCCCTTTCCACTGCCATCTCCAATTAAATAAGAAGTTGGCTCTGCTCCTTCCATTACATGAGCAAGGAGTCCTGTTGTGGAAGTTTTCCCATGAGAACCTGTTATCGCTACACTTGTATACTTTTTCATGAAATCGCCTAAAAAACGGTGATATCGAATAACAGGTAACCCAAGCCGGTTAGCTTCTACAATTTCTTCATGAGTATCAGGGTAGGCATTACCTGCAATGACCGTAAGCCCTTCACGGATATTATCCTTACTAAATGCTAAAATACGAATCCCTCTATCTTCTAAGGGCTTTTGTGTAAAATACACTTTTTCAAAATCAGACCCTTGGACCTCGTAATTCATATCGTGAAGTATCTGTGCCAATGAACTCATGCCAGTACCTTTAATTCCAACGAAGTGGTAAACTGTCATATAAAGAACCTCCAACAATGTCTATCTGTAAGACAGTATATGAAATTCATCTAGTTTTGATAATTGTACTCATTGTTTGAGATGGATGCTAACAAAACAGATTCTAATTCTATGTATATACAATCATCTCACATTTTTTCATTATAGCACTAATCAAAGTTGAAGACCATTAGGAAAAGAGTACTATTCCTTAAACTATACGATTGTGGAGACGAATGGTATTGCGGAGCTGCAACTCAAATGAGCCTTGGCGTTTTTGCGCCCAGATGTATTTCGAGCTAACTCGAGAAAGTGATGCTTTAATCTGTGTGGCTATTTTCAACAGATTATTAGTTATTGCTAGTGAATGCTGGAAAAACTTCCTCAAAAAATCGAAATGCTGCCGGAGGCTTTTACTTTATTCAGTCGGAGATTGAATCCGAACTGAATTATATGCTTTTATTGCTTTTTTACCACCATTTATAGAAGTGTGCGATTTATGCTAAATATAGATATAATATAAGTATTTCACATGCCGTGGGTAACATTCATCACTTCTAGTGGAAAAATTCATTTTTTGCTTCTACGCTTGTCATTATTATTAGCATAGCAAGGAATAAATAATCTATCTGTTTACTTGATTTTCACTTTTGAATGAAATATACAACGTTACCTCCATCTCGTATTTCGACATGTTTATTTAACATGCATTTTCACAAAATCTCTGTTTCATACATTCTCAATTAACCCTTCACAGCTAACAAAACCCCCGAAATTAACGGGGGTTTTGTTCATCTTCCATCTCTTAGCCTTCTTGAATATTTGCTAATTCTTCTTCTGTAATAAGAACTTCACGTGGTTTACTTCCTCGAGCTTCAGAAATTATTCCTTGCTCCTCCATCATATCAATTAAACGAGCTGCACGATTATAACCGATTCGGAAACGTCTTTGTAGACTGGAAGTTGACGCTCCACCATGTTCTAGCACAAATTCACAGGCCTCAAAAAAAAGTTCATCCTCATCATTCGAAATTGATGTCTTTTTAAGTAACTCGTCCTGTTCAAACATATATGTTGGCTTCATGATTGCTTTAACATAGTTGACAACCTCTTCTATTTCATCATCTGAAACAAAATTTCCTTGTACACGAATCGGCTTAGAGGAGCCATTCTCTAAGAATAGCATATCCCCTCTACCTAATAATTTATCAGCTCCACTCGAATCAAGAATTGTTCTAGAATCAACTTGAGATGACACAGAGAATGCAATACGTGTCGGGATATTTGCTTTGATAAGCCCAGTGATCACATCAACTGACGGGCGCTGTGTCGCTAAAATTAAATGAATACCACATGCCCTTGCTTTTTGTGCAATACGGCAAATGGAATCCTCGACATCTCCTGGTGCAACCATCATTAAGTCTGCAAGCTCATCAATTATGATAACAAGATAAGGTAATTTCCCGCTTTTCTCATCATATTTTCGAACCATTTCATTGTATCTTCCAATATCACGAACTCCAGTGTGTGCAAATAACTCATATCTTCTTTCCATTTCTTCAACAGCCCATTTTAATGAAGCCGTTGCAGCCTTTGCATCTGTAATAACAGGACTGATTAAGTGAGGGATATGGTTATAGGGAGCAAGCTCTACCATTTTTGGATCGATTAATAATAACTTGACCTCATCTGGGCTAGCCTTATACAACAAGCTTACAAGCATAGCATTAATACAAACACTTTTCCCTGAACCTGTAGCACCCGCAATAAGACCATGTGGCATCTTTTGCAAATCAGTTACGATAGGTTTACCCGAAATATCAAGTCCTAGCGCTACTGTAAGCGGAGACGGGTTCGAAGTAAACTCTGTGCTTTGTAAAATTTCCTTTAACAAAACAGGCTTACTCTTTTTATTTGGTACCTCGATCCCAATTGTGTTTTTCCCTGGTATTGGAGCCTCGATTCGAATATCCTTCGCTGCTAGGCTAAGCTTAATATCATCTGAAAGATTGGTAATTTTATTTACCTTAACCCCAGGTTCTGGATGGACTTCAAAACGCGTTACCGCAGGCCCTTGAGTTACATTAACAACCTTTGCCCTCACTTTAAAGTTTCGGAGTGTTTGATCTAAGATTGTTTTTTGCTGAAGTAACCATTGATTATCGTCAAATTGTCCAACAGGTGGTGCATGTAAGAACGATAATGTTGGAAACGAATACCCCGCATTTTCGCTATTATCATTTACCTCCTGAGCATCTACTTTAATTTGTTCTTGAGGCTGCTGCTTAATCTGAGCCTGCTGAATTGTCTCAGGACGCTCCTTTGTTTCTTGGTTTCCCAATCTTTGTTTGTCTTGTTTAAACATTAATACATTAAAGGGGATACTAGAACGCCTTTGTTCAGGCTCTTTTTTTGGTTGTTCAATTACCTCGGTGTGGTGGTCTTCTATACTGGATTGAACGGGTTTATCTAATTCAAGAACAATACGTTCAAACCCTTCTTCTGATTCTCTAGTCTCCATGCTTTGTACTAGTATTGGATCGTAAGTATCAACCTTTTCGTCTTGTAATGAATCTTCTTCATCCAGCAATTCGACTGATTCAATTGGGGTGAACATGTCTTCTTGGTTATCCAGAACTTGGTCATCTGAGTAATGATATTCTATACTTTCGAATTCTACTGCTAGATTAGGAGATTCTAAAGGCTCAATCTCGCTGTATGTGGTAACCACCTCAGTACTCTTCTCAAAATGTACCGGTTGATTAGGAAGATGTTTAGTAGGCACTACTTCGTCTATGGTTTCTTTGTATATTTCATTCGGTACAGCTTCGTTCACACTTTTTATGGAAGTAGGCAATTCGAACTCTACAACACTGTCCTTTTGAACAGGTTTATGAAACCCGAATATAGGTGACGGTGTTTCTGTAGGTCGGAACGGTTTTTTATCTGTCCGTACTCTTTCAGGAGGTTTTTTCTGATTAGATTTTATAGAACTAACCTGTTGTCGTTGCTTAAATTGCCGGTCTGGTTGTCTATCAGTATGTCTATTAGGTTGTCGCTCTGGTTGTTGATTCTGTTGATCAGGTATTAAAGGAAAACGAAAATTCCCCTTCGGGTACTCATATGTAACTCTAGCTTCAATATTTTTATTATGACGAATGTGTTCAGATTTGTTTTCGATTGGATCGTCGTCCGAGTTTAAAAATTGTAGAAGTCTTTTCATCCAATTCACAACTATCACTCTTCCATTTAGCAATTCGTATATTTATTGTAACAATAAAAGAAAAAAAAGCCACTAGTTTTCCTAGTGACAAATCAAATGCGCCTTTACTTGTTTCGAGCTTGCTCGAAAAACTTCCTCTAAAAATCTGTGGTATCCGCCGGAGGCATTGACTTTATACAGTCGGAGATTGAACTCCGACAGAATTATATTCTATTATAGAATTCATCACACCACTTAAAGAAGTAAAGGACTTCTGAATAAAGGTAATTTGATATGAAAGTAGGATACGTAACCCTACTATTTTTTTGGTCTATTTTTTCCTAAAATAAAAATAGGCTCTAATTCATGTTCTTCATACAAGAACGATAAAGCTGTAATTGGTACTCTACCTGCAGCGAAGAAACTCATTGTCATTTGTGCAAGTATGTCATACCCTGTTTCGTTTTGAATATCAGCGATAACTAAAACATCTTGATGTGGAACCGCAATTGCCATCGTTCCAGTAATCTGCTGTTTCATTTTTTGCAAAAAGGAATCATTCAGTATTCTACTCGCATCGTAGCCATCATTGGAGTTAACGAAATAGAACGTATTACCTGCTACAATATCTGTTTTATAGGGAATATCGAGTGAACGAACATTAAATCTAGCAATTTCACGGATACGTTCCGGTTTCCAGTTTTCTTTTTTGATCAGATTTTTGTCAATAAGACGATACGTTGTTCCTAGATCAAGAGCATAATAAATTCTTGTCTCAGCTGTGTGTTCATCATATAACAAGTCTATACCGTCGCTAGACTGAGTTGGAAAAGAGGTTGATCGTATAACTGGAAAGATATTCTTTTCTTTCCCTACTAAGTCTTGCTCAACACTCATTATAGTTAGCGATTCCTCAATGTAATAAATGACCTCATCAAGACTTTCAGGTCCTTCTTCCTTATACTTCCCGATAATTCCAGGTAGTTCTACCGTAATTCCTTTTTTCGTAACTTTATCTTCTATTCGCAAAATGTCTCTTTTACGGTCGAAGGAGAAATCCCAGTCGTGATGGGATAATCTATCTTGAATCATTTTATTTATTTTTTTTGAATCCATGGATCATGATCTCCTCTCATATTTGTGTAATGTATCTTAAGAGAGACCATTAATAAATTGTTCGATTTCTTCCTTTGTTTTGCGGTCCTTACTTACAAATCTCCCAATTTCATTTCCATTTTCATATGCAACAAAGCTTGGAATTCCGTAAATATTTAAGGAAACACATAAATCAATAAATTCATCACGGTCTACAGAATAAAATGTATACTCAGGATACGTACTTTCTATTTCCGGTAAAACTGGATCAATAAATCTGCAATCAGGACACCAATCAGCAGTAAACATTAACATAGTCTTACCCTCTTTAATGATTTCTTCATATTGTTCAATGCCTTCTAGCTTTTTCATATATAAGAAACCTCCAATTTAACGTAACGTTATCATACACATTATGCTATATTCTTTCTTTAAAAACAAACAAAAAACCCCCAGTTATAACCGAGGGTATTACGATCACTAGTATTTTACCGAAGAAACAACCTTCATCATTTCAGTAGCACTTTCGGAGATTTCACTCACTTTAGCTTCCGTTGTCATCTTGACTCCACCGATTCCTACCGAAACAAGATAAATATCTTCTTCCAATTCAAAAACTTTTACATATCCGAATCTTTCTTTATCAGTAAAGGTTTTATCAACTGAAAACTTTTTAGCATCAATCGCTTCATACATAACCTTACTATTTTTTGCTTCATTAGGATTTACGAATAAAATAAAGGTTTGTCCACTTTTAGTTACAATCACATTATTCTCATCTTTTTCATCTATCTTCATAGTCGATGGTAGATAAAAGGATATGTTTCCATTTGTATTGTTAGTTTCAGTAGGTTTCCCTTTAAAGGTTTCTTCTACAGCCGTTAAAGCTTCTTTAGTCTCATCCTCAATTGATGAGCAACCAACCAAAAGTCCTACAACTAATGCAAAACCTAAAAATAAGAACTTTACATTCTTCATATTTACTCACCCCTTACGTAAAAAGGTAGTCTACATATCTATTATTTATAATAAACCTATTATTTTGAAAGTTGCAAGGGTTATCTCATGATTTCAATCAATAACCTATTATAAGAAAAATGTACCAACCATTATCTTCACAAATCTATTATAGTCTCAATGTACCATTTTTGATGACCAACGAGCATATTCTTCTAGTTACCGTCTATAAGTAAATTGACCCACCAGCAGCTTTACTACATGCATAAACATATCAGTCCGTTTAATATAGCCATTTGTAAAAATTCCGATTGCACCTTCATTTTTACGGATATCCTTTTGTTTCGTATAGGCATCCATTACATCTCCAAGCTCTTTTCCAGCATTTAATTCTGACGCAATTTCGTCTGGTAAAAGAATTCTTGCTCCTCCAGCAATAATGGGATTGTTCGTACTATCAACAATTGCCCCCCAATTACATAAGAACAATCCATACTCTGTTGGAACAACACCGCCTTCAAGTCCAATTCCAACGTCCGATTGTTCTAATACAAGCGCATTTTTTGCACGATTGATGGCTCCCTGAATCGTTTCTTCATCTGAAAAGGGCTGTGGCGATACACCAGAAGGTACAGAAGTAGGTATAAAATTGGCTTGTATACCTTCAAATCCATTTTTGATTGCATCCACTTTTGCTGGATTTTTTGTACCGATAGCTACTGTTAATATACTAATCACCTCTACTATCTTTGTTTCGATTTAAAGTTAGTGCAGCCACTTACAACTCTAAAAAATGGTCAGATGTCTAATAAACTCGTTTTATGTCCTTTATAGGGTATATTCACGAGTTATTTACGTCTAGGATAAATATACAGAAGCTCAAAAGGGAGCCTTATAAAAGGCTCCTGAAAGTGTACACAAGGTTATGTAAACTTTGTTCACATAAATTTGAAAAGGGTAAAGTACTTTATTATTGATAATTAACTATTGCTGCGAATCGCATCAACCGTTGCACGGTCAGAAGCTTTTACTAAATTAACAAGTAATTCTTTTGCAGCAGCATAATCATCAACATGGATAATAGAAGCATGTGTATGAATATATCTTGAGCAAATACCGATAACAGCAGAAGGTACTCCCTCATTTGATAGGTGAACCTGACCAGCATCTGTACCACCTTGAGAAATAAAGTATTGGTATGGAATATTATTGGACTCTGCAGTATCTAATAGAAATTCACGCATTCCACGATGAGTCACCATTGAGCGGTCGTAAATACGTAGTAAAGCACCTTTACCAAGCTGACCGAATGAGTTTTTATCACCTGTCATGTCATTTGCAGGACTCGCATCTAGCGCATAGAAAATATCTGGTTTAATCATATTTGCAGCTGTCTGAGCACCTCGTAAACCTACTTCTTCTTGTACCGTAGCACCAGAATATAAAGTATTTGGAAGTTGAACCCCCTGTAATTCTTTTAATAATTCAACAGATAAGCCACATCCATAGCGATTATCCCATGACTTTGCCAAAATTTTCTTTTCATTTGCCATCGGAGTGAACGGACAAATTGGTACAATTTGTTGACCAGGTTTAATTCCCACTCGAATAGCATCTTCACGATCATCTGCACCAATATCAATCATCATGTTTTTGATATCCATCGGTTTATTGCGTTGCGCATCTTCTAGCAAGTGTGGAGGAATTGATCCAATGACCCCAACTATTGGGCCAGAATCAGTAATAATTTGCACACGCTGAGCTAATAGAACCTGACTCCACCAGCCGCCAAGTGTTTGAAAGCGAATCATTCCATTATCAGTAATCGAGGTAACCATGAACCCAACTTCGTCCATATGTCCAGCTACCATTACTGTAGGTCCAGCTGAATCACCATGTCTAACACCAAATATACTACCTAGCCCATCCTGTACAACTTCATCTGAGTATTTTTCAAGCTGTGAACGCATAAACTTTCTTACTTGATGTTCATTTCCTGGTGCACCTGGTAGCTCTGTTAATGTTTTGAAAAGTTCTAATGTTTCTTGATTCAAGATGATTTCTCCTTCCAATTTATAAAGTGACAACAAGTTTGCCTGTTTTAATATTGTAAAGCTTACTATGTACTAATATTTAGTATATCGAAATTATTTTTCTCTTACCATACTTTACATAGCGAAATTATTAAAATTTAGTATACTTAACTTATGATGTAGTTCGTTTAGGAGGGATAAAGATGAGCTGGAAAAAATTTTTTCTTGGCGTTGGTATTGGATTTGCCGGTGCTTACTTATTAAGGGAAGCTCTTACAGAAACAACGTTACCAGGTGATAAGGCATTAAAACTAGCAAAAGAAGAATTTAAAAAGAATGGTCCAATCGATGGTTCTTGGATTCAAATGAATCCAGAAGCATACACAAGAAACGGTATTTTATATCAGGTTTATAAAGGTGGAATATCTCGTACAGATAATAACGAAAGCCACCAATATGAGTTTATAGTCGATGCAAAAACAGGGACTATTTTAGAAGTCACTCCTCTTTAACCATTGATGAAATGTTCTTAGCTTATAAGAAATTTTCCTTATAGAGGATGTTCAAAAAGTCCGGTGAAAATGACACATCGAATTTCTTCGTTGGCTTGCTTTTGGAGTTCCTTTACGTATTATTTGCATACGTTCAGGTACTCAAAGCATCGCCGCCTCGAACTTTCGACGAACAGGATGTGCTAGTGCCGGCGGCGCCACAGGACGTGGCTTTCTTAGCCGCACGGTCCTTTTCATCATCCTTTTTGAACACGCTTTTATAAGCTAAGACACTTTCTACCTTCTATCTCTTGTAATTGAATCAATGATTTCTCCAGTTTGGCTCCATTTAATGGCTCGATAATAAGCATCATGATAAAAGGTGTACCAAACTTCTTTATCCAGTCCATACTTCATCCATTTTTGCTTTTGTTTTATTGATGTCATTGGATAATCATCATAAGCCATTACCCATAAAACATTTTGATGTGCATGTGTTGGCATTATATCTGCCATATGAACGATACGCTCATTGTCACTCTCAATTAAAATAATGGAATGGCCATCACTATGTCCACCAGTATGTATAATTGTAATACCCTCAACAATTTCCAGTTGAGCTTCAAATGTAGTTACTCTATCTTGGATTGCTTCCCAATTATCCTTCCAATATGTCGCCTTTGACCTAACATTAGGATTTCTCATTTCTTCCCATTCAACTGCGGAGGTAATTATGGTAGCGTTCTCAAAAGTTGGGACTAATATGTCGTTTTCCCATTTTGTAAGACCACATGCGTGATCAAAATGCATATGCGTCATCAAAACCACATCAATATCACCTGTTGTTAAGCCTAGTTCTGATAATGATTCTTCAAGTGAAGACTCCTCAAGTACACCAAAATTACGCTTTAATTTATCTGACATTTTGTTTTTCCCAATACCTGACTCAATTAAAATATTTTTTGATTCAGTTTTAATTAAAATTGGATCTGTCCGTAATTCAATTTGATTATTTTCATTATGAGGATACTTTTTTGACCATAGTGGTTTCGGTACAACACCAAACATTGCTCCACCATCTAGATTTGTTACTCCACCGTTTAACCAAGTAAGACTAATATCCCCTATTATTAGCTGCTCCACGCTTTCCCCACCCTTCTCATTTTCTACTACCCATTTTAACATTATTAGAAATGAGATTACTAGTTTCAAAGATCTGCTGTGTACGTTCGATTCAGAAGTTTTATTTGATCAACCTACCCACTCCCCCTTTATCTTGTATAATAAATCATGCAAGCCCATGAAATCCTATGGCAACAAGATGTTGGTTACAAAGCGTTACTATATGATGTAGAGATATAAGCTTTGATTTGGTTGTATTTGTATATCCACCCTAAAAGGTTCAATTAATTTTGCAATGAGGTCTAATTATTAGCGTGATTTTGCCTTCTAGCTGACAGAATGGCTCAATTATTTTGAAATTGGCTTAATTATTTCGTAATTGGCTTAATTATTATGAAATCGGCTCAATTATTTTGAAATTGGCTCAATTATCATAAATATTACCCATGCACCACACACTAAACCTCATACAGTAAATCTATTTGTTACAAATATAAATCTAACTTAGGCAAAACACATCGGGTTCCTCTACTATCCTCTCAATAAACCTTATTTTTCTGAACCACCAACCCTACTGTTGTCCACAGAAAAATAAAAAACCCCGTGAACTTTAACGCTCACGGGGTACCGTTACTTTTGATTTTGAAATTTTACTTCAGATCGATAAATAGGTTGTCCCATTAAAGAGAACTTTTCTTCATATTCAGTCATTATGTTGCCTTCGAAATCTGAATTATGCAAGTCCAGGCTAACAAATGTAAGAAGGAGACCATATTCTGAAAAACTACGTAATGAGTATTCAAATAGACCTCTATTGTCGGTTTTAAAATGAATTTCTCCACCGTCAACAAGGATATCTTCATATAAATGTAAAAACGTCTTATAGGTTAATCTGCGTTTTTCATGTCTTTTCTTTGGCCATGGGTCAGAAAAATTCAGATACAAGCGGTCAACATCACTCTTAGCAAAGTATTCACGAAGATTTACCGCATTTACATTGAGTAATTTTATATTAGGGATTTCTGCCTCAATTATCCGGTCTAAAGCAGACACAATGACACTATCAAATAATTCAATACCAATATAATTAATAGTTGGATTCGCTTTTGCCATCTCCGTAATAAATCTACCTTTTCCAGTACCAACTTCTATATGAATGGGATTATCATTACCAAATACTTGATTCCATTTTCCCTTATGATCTGCAGGATTTTCAATTACATATTGTGGATAGGACGAAAGTTTATCCTTTGCCCACGGTTTATTGCGCACACGCATTATGCCACCTCATTTATAATTCATCGCCAAAAAGAATAACATGTACACGTAAAGAGTGCAAGACTTTGAATAGACTCTAAGCGATAGCTACAAATTGTTTAAAAATGAATATTTCTAAATTACTAATGAAAACTAGAATGTTTTTCGAAATCTATCGTAAACCTAGGGAATAATACCCACCTTTTTCTGTATTCTTCACCTTTTTTCCATTTATCATTACAACGGTCCAGATTTTAATTACCTATATAAGAAAATTGCAAGGGTCTTGGAAGAGGAACGTCAACTACAACCGCCACATCCTGGGTGAACGGTGCGTCAGCACTTCCTCGAAAATGCTTGCACTTTCTTCATACGATGATTATGCTGCCTGAGCCTTCCTTGTCCTGTACAAGTCCGACAAGCAAATGTTCTGTTCCAAAAAAAGTCGCTCTTTGACTTTTCATTGCAACTCGTTTTGACCTCAAGGGGGTAGGCCGCTTGCGCTAGACAGTGAAAACTCGTTCAAAATTTAATACTCTCTTTCCTTTCTAAAAGACCCCGCTAAAATAGCGGGGTCGATTTCTTTGCAATAAGTTATTACCGAATAAAAAAGGTCATTTCATGGAAATGTAGTATATATGACTATTCTTAAGGAGGAAGTGTTAGGATGCCGATTAACTATACACATCAGATGGACATCTTAAAGGATATACTCTCGAATCATCAAATGGACTGCTGTGGTACAGTCGCAGAGTGTGAACAATTGGAAAGGTTAATTCAATCCCTTGTCGCAAATCCCAATATTGATCAAGATGTTAAGCAAGTATTAACCGATATATACTCTTATAGCCAAGCCGGAAAATACACCCAGCATCTTGATAATCATATATTATCTCACCAAGATCAACTCTCACAGTGGATATCAAATATTGATCAATTATCTTAATAATTGATCTAAATATTGGATCCAATATAGAACTTCTTTTTCTTTGTTTTTGGACTTATACCAAATAATAGACAAAATTGTTTGTGCAACAACATACCATTTCATTCTTAATAAGAGATGATCCGTTAATTCCAGACCGTAGAGACTGATCCATGATGACCAGTCTTCTTTTTTTATATACCAGTAAAGCAGCATCCCGATGTCTAACGCAGGGTCGGCAATCATTGCCCCGTCCCAATCAATCAAATAGAGTTCGTCGTTTTCAGCTAACAACCAATTATTATGGTTCACGTCTGAGTGACAAACCACTTTATTAATATATTTTACGGTATCTTGTTCTTGTTCTAGAAAACGTAGTGCTTTGCTTATATTTTCGACCTTAACTAGATCACGGTCAATTTTTAATAGGATTTCAGCCAAAATATTCTCGGGTAGAATTGGCTTTTTCCCTAAGCGTCGCAACATGTCTAGTAATTCCTCTGAATGATGAATCTTTTTTAATAGACCTGCTACATTCTCCCCATACATTTCCTCTGGCTTTAATTCTCTTCCACTAAGCCAATGCTGTGCAGTAATTACATCGCCATTTTCTAACCGCCTTGTCCAAATTAACTTTGGAACAATACCTTCTGCAGAAAGGACCGCAAGAAAAGGAGAGGAATTTCTTTTAAGGAATATTCTTTTATCATTAAATTGAGCAAAATACGCATCTCCAGTTGCTCCGCCTGCTGGAGAGATTTCCCACTCATCGCCTAGGACGTATTTAAGCCAGTTCATCAATTGCAACACAACATTTCCGTAGTAAGTAAAATTTCAAATAAAAAAGACAGCTATTGGAGTATGTAAAGAAAACAATAGCTATCCTAATAGATTTTAGCGTTTAGTTACAAGTAAAGTCAAGAAAAACTGATTATTGTGGAATAGAAAATAAGGCCTTTTATACTAGTAAATAATGGAAACAAAACTATTTTACTAAAAAAGATATTTTTTGATGCTGAACCTCTGCCTGTACTGGAAGCTGACCAACCAATTCACCATCTGCATGAACAAGCATTTTTGTATTTGACTGTATCGAAATCTTTGCTCCCTTGTGTTGAACAATTTCCTTAAAACCTGTATGTTTTCCTAAGAAAACGGTTAGAAACACAAGCAACAGCTTTATCCTAGAAAGGTTATGTACAATTGTCACATCAAACAATCCATCTCTGGGGCTAGCTTTTGGAGCAATTTTCATTCCCCCACCATAGTAAGGTTGATTGGAAACCGTCACAAACCAAACCTTATTGTAATGAATTGTCTGATTATCTATTTCTATCGTAACATCTGTAAGTTTATAAGTAAAAAGCACTCGAAAAACTGCCCCAACATATGCTAAGGATCCAAGCTTAATTTTGTTTAAATACTTTTTCATTTTTGACTCATTTGTAAGCTTAGAAACAGCTGCATCAAAGCCCGTTCCTAAACTACTTACAAAATATTTACTCTTCGTTACTCCTCTTACCCTTGTTTTACCAATATCAAATAGCCGACCCTTTCGGTGACGATTTTTTACAATGAATCTTAAGGCATCGAAAGGAGCTTTTGGGACGGAAAAACCACGTGAGAAATCATTTCCCGATCCAGCAGGTATATAGCCGACTTTTACCTGTGGGTAGTCAACCATACCATTTACAACCTCGTGGATTGTTCCATCTCCCCCCACAGCAATAACTGCTTCTATCTTATCATCAAACATAGAACCGATTTGTCTTGCAAGCTCTTCAGCATGTGTAGGATATTTTGTATAAAATGATCGATAATTAATTTTCTGTTGTTCAAGCTCTACCTTCATTCTTTCCCAGAGCTTCAATGCCTTCCCATTTCCAGCTTTGGTATTGACGATAAAAAATAATAGTTTCATAGCTTTTAACCTCAAGAATTCGACATTATATGCTCTAATAGTATTTTATAATTCTTGGGATTACAATATGTTTCACACGGAAGAAATTACATTTCTCAAAAGAAAAGCGCAAGCGCCTTCAATTCCAGCTAAGGGCAGGCACGTCCTTTGAAAAGCTGAAATCCCCACCTTCCTGGCTTGCCGACAAGCAAATGTTCTGTGGCAAAAAAGTTGCATTTTGACTTTTCATTGCCGGGCGTTTTTGACCTCGAGAGGTTAGGCGTTCTGAGCATAGATATTAAAAAGCTATGCTCAAAAATTTTATACTATTACATCCTTCTAGTCCATTCTACGAACATAAGTAGTTTGACAATATTGTAACAAAACATAAGCAGCCTTTAATTGCATATGCTTTAAAGGGGAAGCTACGTTTCGCAAGCTTCTAAACCAAACCTCATAGTTTTTCTTTTCAATAATTTCGGTGTCATATGGTACTAATGGAAAATCAATATAACCGGTACGGTTGAGTATAATTTTACGAATAGGCATTTCTACTTCATATAATGAGAAAATCTTCCGGACGATTCGTTCCATACGATTTAACCCTATGAGAGGATTTAAAATCTTCTTTTCATTCTTTCCATTACGTTCAATCCAGAACCTGTCATTTGCACCTACAAAAACACTATTTTCTTTACCTTCTAGGATTGTGATACACCAAGTGATTGTAGGACTAATAAGGATTACTTCTACCTCGATCGGCGCCTTTTTCAATAAAAAGATAGGCTTGTATAACAAAAGGTATGTATCTGGAAATCGTTGTAGAAAATACTTTAGATTCGAATCAAAATAAAACCCCTTGTCAACATATGATTTTTCCCGAACAGTTGAACTAGCCCATTTCATTTGAAAATCGAAAATATGATTGAGAAATACCTGTTTTAATTCATCAATAGTCGTTGGCTGACTCTGGTAAGAAATCGAGAACTCAGAATCCTCCATCGGTTCGTCAGTATCCTTGTGTACCAACTGCTCAATCTCTACTTCGGTTGTTGAACGAGTCCGTTTTTTAATAAACTGAAACAATGACCGTTTTTCTTCAGCTACAATTTGTTCGCTTTGATTAACTGTCGACTGAAAGGTAGGCAAAGACCCATTTTCCCAGGCATCCTTCACCTTTTCCCATTGTTGCTTTTTCAACCGGATAAACTGACCTGGGTATCGATATGTATCAATCTCATACCTAGAAATATAATCCTGTAACTTTATCAATTGTCCCACTACAATTCCACCTTAGTTAGTATCATTCAATTATAGAAGCATGTGTAGCATTGGTGGCAAAATTGCTGCTGTATATATCGCACTTAAGACCATCGCAACTGAGCTAATCGCTCCTTCATTTGAGCCAAGCTCTAATGCCTTAGCCGTTCCAATTCCGTGAGAGGCTGCCCCAAAGCCAAGACCCACCCCGATATAATGATTCACCTTTGCAACCTTTAACAGATATGGCCCAAACATCGCCCCTGTAATCCCAGCAATCATCACATAGACAGCCGATAGAGATGGAACACCACCTACTATTTGTGCTATATCCATCGCAACCGGGGAGGTTACAGATTTCGGTGCTAAGGATAAAATGATTTCCTTCTCAACTAATAGAATCCTTGAAAAATAGATCCCCGTTACTACCCCCGTTGTTGAACCTACTAATACCCCAGTAAAAATAGGTAGAAAATACTTTTTTAATGCCTCCCGATTTTGATACAGAGGAAATGCCAACGCTACAACAGCAGGTCCAAGCAATTCATCGATCCACCTTCCACCTATCATATAGGTATCATACGGAATCGAAAAAAGCAGTAATACAACAATCAGGATAAAAGTTGTCGTCGCGATTGGTACTAGAAGAGGGTAAGTGTATCGCTTATAAAGCTTTGCCATACCTAGAAAAATAACAATCGTTCCAACAATCGAAGCAATTAGATATACTGCTATCAAGCTCCAATGCCCCCTTCTCTATTTTTGTCTTGAGACTGCTTATTTCGATAAATAAGTCCTTGTCCTATTACACTTGAAAGAAGCATGACAAGAATAGTACTTACTAAAACAATCCCAATTGTAATTAATCCCTTACCTTTAAAAAAAGGAAGATAATCCATTAGTCCAACAGTTGCAGGCACGAATAGGAGTGCTAAATATGTAAGCAAAAAATTCGCACCAGTTGCTAGCCATTTTTCTTTTATCACATTTGTTTGAAGTAGTACAAATAACAGGAGCATACCGATAATACTTCCCGGTAATGATATGTTCAATAGATTTTGAATTAAAGTACCAACCAAAAAGAATAGATACAATACTAATATCTGAACAATAATCATGATATATTTCATACGAAATATCCCTTCATTTTACATATGCATAAGCAAATTTTCATTTCCCATTTTCCATTGTAAAAATAGAGAGTGGCTGGTACTTCGGCGTACGTTTCATATGTGTCTGATACAAAACCACATTCTCTGCTAAAAAACCACAATGTTCTTCCTTTGGCTGTACAATCTCATTCACTGTATCAAAAGGGTACCTTTCCTCGGAAATCCACCTTCTTGCTAATGTTATATGTGGAGAATAAGACCGTTTATCTAGAATAAATCCTGAATCTACACAAGCTTGATACACATCGTGCTGTAATGAATATAATGGCTCGCTTTCATTCACACCTGCCCATAAAATGCGTGGGGACTCCTTTTTTCCAAAGGTCCCAATCCCATTTATTTGGAGTGGAAAGGAGGAATGTTGTGCTGATAAAAGCTTTATTTTCTTTTTAACCTCTGTCAATTGTATGAAGGATGCGGTCCCACCTAGGAACGCCAAAGTTATATGTAAATCTTCAGGATGTACCCAGGTCTTAAAAGGTAGTTTTGGTTCTAATAGCTCTCTCCATTTATACAGCAGCTCCTTCGTTTGCCCCGGAAGAGCTAGTGCTAGAAAATAGTGGGTTTGGTGTTCCATATGAGCAAGACCCCTTTGGTAGATATATTTTCATCATTTTAACAAACTTTATGACAAAGTAAAACATGGCCCCACTGCCATTTTACATTATAGTACGACACCATACATAAATTACATACGTCATATGGAGTAACTTTTAAAGCGTATGAAGCAGAGGTGGTATTTACACCTGGAGATGAATTTTGAAAAAGCTCACCAAATTGGTGAGCTTTTTTGTTCACTTATTATTTTGCTAACTCAAAAATGGCTTGAGCATAGATCGCAGTTGCTTTTACTAAGTCATCAACCAATATATATTCGTCCTTTTGATGGGCTACATCTGGTCGACCAGGGAATAATGGACCAAATGCAACTCCAGCTTTTAAGGATCTCGCATAGGTGCCTCCCCCTATCGATACTAAGGAAGCCTCTTCTCCAGTTTGTTCTTCATAGACCTTTTGTAACGTTTTAATTAAGTAATGCTCCTTATCTACATGATGAGGTTGTGAATTGCTAAAGTTTGTAAGCTGGAAGGAAGATTCCGCACATTTTTCCTCAATTGCTTTTCTTGTAGACTCCATATCATTTGTAACAGGATAGCGAAGATTTAAACCAAGAGAACCTCCAATGTTTGTATCATAAGTCAACTTACCAACATTAATCGTTAGGTCTCCTGTGATATCATCTGAATAACTAACTCCAAGATTTCTACCTCTGGAATCGCCAACAAAATATTCATTCACAAACTGCAAAAATTGGATTGCTTTTTCATCTAAAGAGTATTTATGTAAAAAATTCGCTAAAAATAGGCCAGCATTTTTCCCATGATCGGGTTCCATACCGTGTGCAGATACCCCTTCTACTTGTAAAAGAAGTGTATCCTCATCACAGAGCCCACGCCCAACTAAGGAATGCGTATCAAGATAATCTTTGAAGTCAGTAACCATTTGCTGAAGGTCACCTTCACCTTGAAGACGTGCTTCTGCAAAATCAGGTACCATATTATAACGGCGTCCTGATTGGAGTGACTCTAGCTTTAGGGCTGCTCCCTCAGATGTTGTATTTGACTTTTGAACAATATCAAAATCTGAAATTCCTTTTTCAGCATAGATAATAGGGAAGTCAGCATCTGGGGCAAAGCCAATTGTAGGCATCTCTTCGTGTTTAAAATAATGATCCACACAACGCCAGTTACTTTCTTCGTCTGTTCCAATAATCATACGGACTCGCTTTGATAACGGTACATTCAAATCATTGACTATTTTCATTGCGTAATATGCAGCCATAGTAGGACCTTTATCGTCTAATGAACCTCTTGCAAAGATTTTACCATCACGAATCTCTGCTCCATAAGGATCACTTGTCCAGCCATCGCCTTCAGGTACGACATCTATATGGCACAGAATACCAAGTATTTCTTTCCCTGTTCCCATTTCAAGATGCCCGGCAAGGCCGTCTAGATTCTTCGAGGTAAACCCCTCGTCATTTCCCTTGTCTAATAAATAATGTAATGCTTCATCAATACCAGTACCAAAAGGTGCAGATGGAGTACCGTTTTCCTCATCAAGGACACTTTTGATTCGCAAAAATTCTTGTGTGTCTTTTACTAATTGTTCTTTTCGTTTTAGGACTTCTTCTAACCAGTTAATCTGATCCATTATAATTACTCCTTTGACAGTTACTCTTACAGGATTGATTGTAAAATAAGTACTATCCCTACCATACATATTACAGGAATTGAGAATGCATTCACAATCATTCCTTCAGTTTGAATTCGAACAATATCGTCTTTCCGAATCATAGTGATGAAATGATTCGATAATGTCTTTTTATAGATCACCCTCAACCAAACTCTTATTATTATACTAAAGCCTAGATAAAAGATCAGTTTTATCCATAAAGGAGGGATAACAAGCAATGCTGAAGTTGTTACTCCTATGATTTGTAAATATTGAAGGATATACCCTTTGTTTCGAAAAAAAACCTTTAGGTATAATTCCTTAAGTGCCTTCTCAGGATTTCGCTGCTTAAAAATACGTTTTGAATTTTTATAGAAAAAAGGATCCTTTTTCCGTTGTTCCGGTACCTTCTCTACGTACTCTGAAAAGAAAAAGATAAATTTCATATATTTTAACTTCTCTTTTTTATCATGATAAATATCGTTAGTAAATGTAGTTAGCTGATGTATACGTTTTGTTGATAGGGTGTAGAAAAAGATTGTGTGTATCATACCAAGTAAAAGAGCAGCATAAGAAAATGCAAGTATTACCAATGACAGACTCACAACGGAGTATGTTCCTAGTGCTAAAAAAAGAGTGATATACGAAAGATTCCTCTTCCATGATGACCTAGTATCATCAAGGTATTGCTTAATAACTAAAATAAGTGCCTTCAAACTACAAAAATAAAAACCAAGGATAAGCAATTCAATAAAAGAAAATGAGTATTGATGAACTAGAAATGGGGCTAACAGCATCAGAATACTTATGATTCCAATGCTATAACCAAGTACATATAAATTTCTTGTCTGCTTTTTTAGTGTAATAACAAGCGAACGCTTTTGAATGAAAAATAATTGATCTGCTGCTTCTAGGAACGTTCGTATTCTACCTTGCCAGCAAATAAGGTAAAGTATCCCTAATACTAGCTGTATGGTTATACCTTCAAACCAAGTAGGTGTTTGAGTCCACCATATATAATAGTTATACCCAACAAATGCAAGTGCAGGAATAAATATATAAAGAAAAATTGTCCAATCTACAACACTACGAAACACTTTCCATTGGTAATCAATCTCACTACGAAGACGGGTAAAAAAGAGTTTAGTTTCCATCGTTTATCTCATCCTGCAAAATATGATAAAAACTATTAAAAAGTGAACCCTCTGGTAGTCCTGCCTGCATTCTAATTTCTTCGAGTTTTCCTTCAGCCTTTAAACGGCCGTCTGCAACTAATATAAATCTATCACAAACCTTTTCTGCCGTATCTAATACATGGGTACACATAAGAACACCGGCTCCACGCTCTTTTTCCATTTCAATCAGTGTTAACAATTCCTGCATTGCCATTGGATCCAGTCCTACAAAGGGCTCGTCAATAATGTAAATATCGGGTTGGATTAAGAAGGCAGTTATTAACATTACTTTTTGTTGCATCCCTTTTGAAAATGTACTTGGTAATTTGTGAATCACTTTCTTCATATGAAAAAGATCAACTAACCATTCTGCTCGTTTCTTAAAGTCTTGCTCTTCAATTTTCATAATACTTGCAGCTAAATCTAGATGCTCCCATAATGTCAGTTCATCATAAAATACTGGTCTTTCTGGGATATATGAGTATGTAGAATCAGATAAAAAGTCAATTTTTCCTTTGCTATTTTGAAGTATTCCTAGAATTGATTTGATTGTTGTACTTTTACCAGCCCCGTTAGGACCAATTAGCCCTACGAGTTCACCCCGATTTATTGTAAACGAAATTCCTTCAACGATTTTACTTTCCTCTTCATATCCAGCACTCTCGATTGCAACCTCTAATAATCTATTATCCAAAATTATCCCTCCAAAATTATATACGTCTAACCTTGGTAAAAGTTACAAACAGATAAAAAGACTGTAATAAAATTGTAAAAGACAGAATAATAGAATTAATTTATGATAATAATAGAGAGAATAGTGAAGAATTCTGACAAATAATGTAGAAATAGTCATACTATTCAGATGTAACTATATATATATAGCAAACGCACCTAAAAAGAAACGAGGTGGTATGAACATATATATTATGCTGAAGGTAGGTTTTGTATTTACGCATTCCAATAACTATTTTTAGATATTAATTTTTGAACGATCGACGTGGATTTTGGAAAGACTGAGGCATGGTTTCCCATGTACAAAACTGATAAGGAGTGGTTTTTTGAAGCCTTCAACAAACCGTATGTTAACTCGTATCAAATCAGTCTACATGTTTATTAACGAAAAAGGGACTGTTACAACGCAGGAGCTTGTGGATGAATTTGGAATAACATCACGTACGATTCAAAGGGATTTGAATGTGTTAGCATATAATAATTTGGTTCGCAGTCCTAGTCGTGGCAAATGGACGATTACAAAAAAGAAAGTTAAGATATCATCTTAGAATCTTACTACTTATAGGCGCGGGCAAAGGAAGGTAGCATTATTTAAATTCTACTATAGAAAGCCTTTTACTTACAGTTTACATAACATAAAACAAAAAATAATAAGGCTGTCGATCACCGACAGCCTTTAAAAATTTCAACTTATTTTATTATAGTTTTTTAGTAAATGAACCTCATCCTCTGTCAGTTCTCGATATTCTCCAAGCTCTAAGGTCTCATCAAGTGGAAGTGGTCCCATTTTAATACGTTTTAAATAGATTACCCTTTTCTGAACCGCTTCGAACATTCTTTTTACTTGATGAAATTTCCCTTCTTCAATCGTTACTTGAATCTCCGAACGTAAACCGCTACTTATAATCTCGAGCTTAGCTGGCATTGTTTCATATCCGTCATCGAGCGTTACCCCTGATCGGAACGCATCCACATCCTCTTTCGTAACTTCACCATCAATAAAGGCAAAATACGTTTTAGGCACATGTTTCTTAGGAGAAAGCAACTGATGTGCTAATTGTCCATCATTGGTTAAGAGAAGCAGTCCTTCCGTATCTTTATCTAACCGACCTACAGGAAATGGATTATACACAGCATCCTCCATCTCTAATAAACCAATGACTGTATTATGCAAATGATCCTCAGTTGCAGAGATTACACCTTGTGGCTTATTTAACATAAGGTAAATAAATTCCTTATATTCAACCACTTCACCATGCACGGTTACTGTCTGCGTTTCAACCTTCACATGCTTACTAGGGTCCTTAACTGTTACACCATCAATTTGAACTGCTCCTGATTTAAATAGGCCTTTAACCTCTTTCCGACTTCCAAAACCTCGATTTGCTAGGAGTTTATCTATTCGCATTATATTTACCTCCTTACGCTCCGCATTTACCCAAATTTTAAAGATTAGGCGTTTTATTCATAGCACAAACGCCCTATTAACATACACTATTAACGTAATTTTAAAGAAAAAGGAGCGATTACCACATGTATTATGATTATCGTCAACAACAACAACCTTTTTTTCCAGGCTTCCCAGGATTTCCAGGCGGAAACATAGAACGTCGCTTTGATCGTATAGAGCGCCAAATTCAACAGTTAGATAGGCAAATTGATCGTTTAGAGCGTCGTATTGAAAGAATTGAGCGTCGACTAGGGATTACTGGTTAATACAACAGAACATATTCTTCGTCGATAGCAGAGACACGCAAACGATGTATCGTAATAACAATTCTGGTCTAGGATTGTATATGATGCTTCCTTCAGAGTAGAAAAAGGCTGTTACTGCACAGCCTTTTTCTTATTCCCCTTAGATAAAAATGAAAATCTATTACCAAGTAGAATTTCCAGTAATCGAGTACGGTATGCTAAATATAAATAAGCTGCACCACCCACAACAACTCCAATAATCATTAAGATCCCAGATTGTAGTCTTCCGTCATTGTACGTGATTCCGAAAGAAAGAAGCCACTGAGACGCTAGAATGGAGATGGACATTAGGGACGTAAAAATCACCATCAAGAAAGAACGTCTTATAAATAACTCAAATTTATATCCAGCATGCTTTGTAATGATAATAAAATTATAAGAAATTGAAATAAAAAAACCTAATGCAGTTGCAAGTATAGAGCCGATTTCTTCGAACCATATGATAAACGGGACATTAAAAATGATTTTTAGTAACAGCCCAACTACCAAACTAATAACTGCAAATCTTTGCTTATTAATTCCTTGCATAATAGCAGCAGTTATTGAAAAAAAGGAAAATAGTAAGGCAACAGGTGCGTACCACCTAAGAATTCTTCCACCTGCTTCACTTATTTCAAAAAAAGTGCCAAATATTGGATAAGCTAGTACTGACAGCCCAACAACTGCTGGAAGAACTAGAAGCACACATATTTGGAATGTTTTATCGATTTGCTGCCTAAGCTGAGTAAAATCCCTTGAAGTGTATGAATTTGTAATAGTTGGAACCAGCGTTAAACTAAAAGCTGTTGCAAGAGAAACTGGTATCATTACTAGCTTTGGAACCATTGATGTTACAATTCCAAATAAGCTTTCTGAATTTTCCCCTTCACCGATTGAAACCATCGCTCTATTAAAGGTGTATTGGTCGACATACTGGTACAATGGAATGGCAAGCCCAACAAAAACGAAAGGTCCGGCATAACTAAGTATTTCTTTAAACATGTCCTTTGTTGTCATTTCAGTTTGGGATTTACTAGTAGATAATAATTCATCTAGATATGGTTTCCTCTTAAACCAGTACCAAATAAGAACCCCTAATCCACCTACTGCTCCTGCAAAAGCAGCAAATGTTGCAAAACCTACTGCTGTTGATTGTTTACCATCAAGTAGCTTTAAAATAACAAAGCTAGTTGATAGTAAAAAGACTACTCGGACAATTTGTTCAACAACTTGTGATAATGCTGTCGGTCCCATTGACTGATGACCTTGGAAAAACCCTCGAATAACCGCCATTATTGGAACAATTAATAATGCAAAGCTGACCATTCTAATAACCATTGTTACATCTTCTACCGAGTTATCTAAGCTATTTCCACCCAACTGTAAAGGCGCTAACACTGGTGCGAGTGAATACAATAAGAGAAAACTTAGTAGCCCAGTAATTGACATTGCAATTAATCCAGACTTTAACATCCTACGACTTGTATGATAGTCTCCAAGTGAATTGTACTTTGAGACGAATTTCGAAACAGCTGCAGGAACACCTATTGTAGAAAAAGCTAGGAAAATTGTATATTGCCCGTAGCCATATTGATATAATGCTAACCCAACGTCACCAACTAAGTAATAAAAAGGGAATAAATAAATCATCCCTAAAATACGGGAAATATATGTACCAAGTGTTAAAATGAACGTCCCACGTAATAATTTTGATTCTGACATGTACTATCCCCATTCTACGTAATCAAATCGCTTTACGTATTTGTGCTCAGAATATAACAAGCTAACGCATCTAATAAATCTGAAGCACCCACGGAAGCTCTATCTTTATCTAACAGGGTAAACCCTCTTTTATATAAACACTACCACATTCAACAACCTTTAGAGTGAAGGCTTATGTTGAATAAAGGCAAAAACAGCAACTTTTCTATTTTATCATATTAATAAATTTACCAACCAGCAATTGTTTGTCGTTTCAGTGAAATTTTTGAAAGTGTAACATGAGGTGTTTCTTCTTTAATCATTTCAAAGGGCTGGTCCGTTAGTACAATGGAAAACTCTTCATAGGCTACTTGCTCAATTAAAAGTCTTCCTGCATGTTCTTTCTGAAAAAGAATGGCATACTCTTGCTGATTCTGCAAACGAAAGCAAAAAATATAGGCATCCAATTCTTCATCATAAAGCCAAGCATAGTCGAATGGATCAGTCGTGAAGGAAAGTATTTCAGATAGCAGTGGAGCTGATATAAGCAAAATATTCGTCTGATTTTCACTTGTCCAACCAGCGTCTTCTGGATAAATTCCTTGTGTAATTGTAGGTCTATAACTCATCCGTTTTCCCCTTTCTTATCATGTATAGTTTAGACTTGTTGCAGGCGAAATTCAATCATTAACAAGAGTTCAACCGTATTTGTCAACAATAACTGGATACCATGATATGATAAAGGTATAAAATACACAGAGTGGTGAAGAAAATGAGTGATATTATCCTTTTCGATGGAATATGTAATTTTTGTAATTCAAGTGTACAATTTATTATTAATAGAGATTCGAAGGGCAGATATCAGTTTGCGTCCTTACAAAGCAATATAGCCAAGGAATTACTAAAAAAACATGAGATAAAAGATAATCTTGATACCTTTGTATTGATTGAAGGGGATCGTTATTATACAAAATCAAGTGCTGCCCTTCGCATTTGTCGTCACCTAAAAGGTATGTATCCCCTACTTTCCTTATTTACTGTTATACCTACACCGGTTAGAGACGTGTTTTATAATATCATTTCAAAAAATAGATATAAGTGGTTTGGAAAACAGGAAAGCTGTATGCTTCCTTCTCCAGAAATAAGGAAACGATTTTTAGACTGATAAGGAGTGTTTCATTTGAAATATGATGTAGTTGTAATTGGAGGTGGCCCCTCCGGATTAATGGCAGCCATCGCTGCAGGTGAGCAAGGGGCAAAAGTGCTCCTTTTAGATAAGGGGGACAAGCTTGGAAGAAAGCTTGCAATATCAGGTGGCGGACGATGTAATGTAACAAATCGCCTTCCCATTGATGAAATAATCAAGCATATTCCCGGTAATGGAAGGTTTTTATATAGTGCATTCTCCGTTTTTAATAATGAAGATATTATACGATTTTTTGAAAATCTAGGGATACAGCTGAAAGAAGAGGATCATGGTCGCATGTTCCCAACAACTGATAAAGCACAATCAGTGGTTGATGCTTTATTGAAACGACTCGATAACTTGCATGTACATATTTACACAAATACTCCTGTAGCCAAGTGTGAATATAAGGACGGTCGTGTGCAGGGCGTACATTTAAAAAATGGAGATTACATTGAAGCCACTTGCCTCATTATTGCTGTCGGTGGAAAATCTGTACCACAAACTGGTTCAACTGGGGATGGCTATGCCTGGGCAAAAGCAGCAGGACATACGATAACCGAGCTCTTTCCAACCGAGGTCCCCGTTACCTCTGATGAAGAATTCATCAAGCAAAAAACTCTTCAGGGATTATCTTTGCGAGATGTTTCATTAAGTGTATTGAACCCTAAAGGAAAAACAGTGATCACCCATACAATGGACATGCTATTTACACATTTCGGAATATCAGGTCCGGCTGTACTACGATGCAGTCAATTCGTTGTAAAAACAATGAAGAAGTTTAATGTCAATCGTGTTATGGTAAGTATTGATGCTCTTCCACAAATGAACGTAGAGGAGATTTTCCAACACATTTTAAAAGTAACAAAGGAAGAACCTAAGAAGGCAATAAAAAATATTCTTAAAGGCTTTTTACCTGAACGATATTTACTATTTCTGTTGGAAAAAAATAAAATCGATCCTCAAGTGACGTTTGCGAATCTTTCACATGAACACATTCGGAGCTTTGCAAAAGACTGTAAGCAGTTTCAGTTCTATGTGAATGGAACATTACCTATCGAGAAAGCATTTGTCACTGGTGGGGGCGTTTCCGTAAAAGAAATCCATCCAAAGGAAATGGAATCAAAGCTCATGCAGGGATTATTTTTCTGTGGGGAAATTCTAGATATCCATGGCTACACGGGCGGATATAATATTACCTCCGCACTTGTAACAGGGCGCCTTGCTGGCGAAAATGCTGGAAGAAAAGCTAGAAAGATATAAAACAAAAAGCCTAACCTACGGTTCATTCTGTGAACTATAGGTTAGGCTCTATAAACAATCATCCCCGAAAAACAAAAGATTTGATCGTCATCCTGGTCGCACGATACTCCGACTTGATATTTAATATCGAGCACATCCGTTTCGTTTATTCTCTCTAGGAATTTATTCATAACATGCTCTAGATCTTTTTCATGCTCTTCATCAAATACCTTTACTTTTAGTGCCATTTGGCTCACCTCCAAAAAATACTAGTATCAGTATTACCGGAGTCTAAGCATTATAATCTAGGATTCTAGGATTTTTTCATTCGTCCCGCAATTATAATTGTAACCAACCCTAAAATGATACATCCCCCAACAATAGCTATAGATAGGACCCATTTGGATTTTTCTATCTTTTCCTGCAAATCTACCCTCTCAGAAGGGGCCTTACCTTTACCTAGAATATCTAAATCCTCACTGGCTTCGGATAATAATGCCGTTCTTTCGCAGAATCCCGTTTCCAAATTGTCTTTGTCCCCGTATGCATATACGATATATTCCTTATTTAATTCAAATTCATATCCACAGCTTGCACCTGATCTCGCAGTACTAACAATCACTTGGGATGCGTTGGTTCCTTTCCAGCTTTCATTGACCTCAAATAGTACTTGAACTAGATCAGCACTTGATTTAATATATGAATATTTGTTTTTATCAACTAGATCAATGACCTTCCCCGAAAACACAGCTGTTTTTCTATTTAACTCATCCTTCACTGATTCGGGATTTGCACATGAACATGCAGATATTTGACGTGGAAAAAAAACAATAATAGTCAGGGAAAGCAACATTATCACAAGTATCACTTTTCCACATTTCAAATCATCGCCCCCTTTTTAGGTATAGTCGAAAAAAGAATTGAAAGGTTACACCAAAGAGAATACCCATGCCATTTTTTAGTTTTTGCACTATATATTTTTACTAAATTTTGGTAGTCTATATAAGATTATACATAAAACTCAAAAAGGAGCGCGTTGATACATGAAATTAGCCGAAGCCTTATTAGAGAGAGCGGACCAACAAAAACGTTTGGCACAAATAAAAGAACGGATTCTACGATCCACACTTGTTCAGGAAGGTGAACAGCCATACGAAAATCCAAATGAATTAATGAAGGAGATGAAGCAAATCTTACAATCTCTTCAAACTCTAATGAAACGTATTAACAAGACAAATGCAATGACACCCCTAGACAATTACGGAACTATCTCAGATGCCATTGTTCAACGCGAACTCCTTATGAAACAAAGAAGTATTCTAGAATCAATTGTCGAAAAGGCAGCCATCATGGATATGCGTTATAGCCACTCAGAGATCAAAACGATAACAACAGTGAATATAAAAGAACTTCAATCTGAAATAGATGAAATTTCTAAACAATATCGAATTGTTGACACTCTATTACAACAAACCAATTGGATAACCGATTTAAAATAAGATTTTCAAACAGCTTGATGGTAATTATTTAAAAGGCGAGTACAAATTTATGTTTTTATGGTTGGGCGTTTGGGGAGAACGACAGTGGTTCAATTCCGCATTACAATTGATCCCAGAATTACTTACAACCGTATAACTTATATAATACAACTTATTACCACGTACTGATTTTAAATAATGAGGGTGGGTAAGGGGATAAATCAAAAAAACACTCAGATAAATCTGGGTGTCTTTGCTTTAATAGCTAGTATTTTCACTGTATTCTCTTCCAATCCAGTTTCCCTAAAAAAGATGGTATGTACCGTCTAATCTAAACAAAATTGATTTCCCTATATTTTACAACTAATACAATTACTAGTTAAATATTCTTGTAGAAATATTAGAAAAGCACAAGCGCCTTGAAAAAGGACCGTCAACTAAAATCCACCACGTCCTATTGCGAACGTTGACGTCAGCACGTCCTTGTGCAAGTCCGACAAGCAAATGTTCTGTGGCAAAAAAGCCGCTTTTGACCTCTTGCTGGTTAAAGCACTGAGGAAGGCTTCTATGAGAATAATCTCCGCAAGAACAAGCTACGCTTGTTCTGAAGCTTTTACGCAAGATAATTGAAGAAGCCTATTCAGGTTGAAAACTGGCTAGGTACTGGAGCTAGACTTTGAAAACTTTGTTCAAAATTCTATACTTTCTTATCCTTTTAAAAACAAGACTCCGCATCCGGAGCCTTACCTTAGTTTATTATTTCGTTTCTCCCGTCCAGTTAAGCATCCCACCAACCATGTTTCTCACTTTATAGCCTTGGTCATCTAGGTATGCACAGACATTGAAGCTTCTTCCGCCGGAGCGGCAGATAATGATGTATTCTTTATTTTTATCAAAATAGTCCAGGTTATCTGGTATATCTCCCATTCTTATATGCTTTGCTCCTGGAATCATACCCTCAGCTACTTCTTCGTCTTCACGAACATCAACAAGCTCAAGGTTTTCACCATCTTCTAGCTTTTTCTTTAGTTCCTCGGTTGTAATTTCTTCTATCATTCGGTTCATCCTTTCAAATGCTCATTTCGAACATTATATCAAAGACATATTAGGGAATACAATTCTACAGAACCCAATACTCTTTACAGTCTCTGCTCCGCTTCATGAAACCATACTCAATCAAATGTCTTCTTAACAATACATGGTCAACATAAATACATTTTAAAATTTCATTCACATCCTTTTCTGAATAGTATTTTTCCATTTCAAAATATTCCTGAACGATATACTCCAAAAGTATCAGTTTTCTTTTTTCTTTTCCAGGAAACTGTTGAATTCTACTATCATTTTTAAGATAGGTTGAAATAATTTCATTTTTTTCAGCTACATCGATATTTTTCAGTCTGTCTTTCAATTTCATCACGACCTTATAATTAGATAATAATCTAATTAGATGATATTCAAATTTGATGCCTTTGTCAAACTAGAATTTCTTTTAAAAAAAGAGTATGATGAAACTAGCTTAAAACAAGGGGGAATTATGTTGGCTTATCCGAATAATGATGAAACAATTCAGCTTATTAAAGAATTGGTTGAGATTCCGAGTCCATCTGGTAACACAAATGAAGTAATTACATATGTAGAAAAGCTTCTTTCGGAAGCAAATGTTGATACATACCGAAATCGCAAAGGTGGTCTTATCGCAACTATTCCTGGGAGGGATAATCAAAAGCACCGCATGCTCACTGCCCATGTCGACACACTAGGGGCCATTGTAAAAGAAATCAAACCAAGCGGTCGTTTAAAGTTAGATTTAATTGGTGGCTTTAAATACAATTCTATCGAAGGAGAATATTGCCGAATTGAAACCTCTTCAGGTAAATTTTTTACTGGTACAATCTTAATGCACCAGCAATCTGTCCATGTCTATAAGGATGCTGGAAAGGCTGAGCGTAACCAAGAGAATATGGAAGTACGTATAGATGAGAAAGTAAAAAATGCAGATGAGGTTCGTGCTTTAGGTATTGAGGTTGGTGATTTTGTTTCCTTTGATCCGAGAGTTGAAATTACGCCTGCAGGATATATCAAGTCCCGTCACCTTGATGACAAAGCAAGTGTTGGTATCCTTCTTCAACTCATTAAACACATTCAAGCTGAAAAAATTGAACTTCCCTATACAACTCATTTTCTCATTTCGAATAACGAAGAAATCGGGTATGGCGGAAATTCAAATATTACTCCTGAAACAGTAGAATACCTTGCTATTGATATGGGGGCAATGGGTGATGGACAATCGACCGACGAATATACAGTGTCTATTTGTGTGAAGGATGCAAGTGGACCTTATCACTATGCTTTCCGTAAAAAGCTTGTAGAGCTAGCAGAAAAGCATGATATTAGCTATAAGCTTGATATTTATCCATATTATGGTTCAGATGCTTCAGCAGCAATCCGTTCAGGTCATGATATCATTCACGGATTAATTGGACCTGGTATTGACTCTTCTCACGCATTTGAAAGAACTCATATGGATTCAATCGAAAATACAACAAAGCTTATTTATCACTACTTACAAGCTGAAATGGTTGAATAATAATAAGGCTGTCAGTTAAACTGGCAGCTTTTTATTGTAATTGATTAAGTTTTTTTCTAAAGGCTCTTTTCTAACAGATTGTTGCTATTTGCTTTTAGGTAGGCATGAGAATCCCGCTCGCTTTCCGCGGAGGTCCGTGAGCCTCCTGAGCTGCGCTCCTGCGGGATATCACCTGGACACGCTTTTTCCGCAGGAGTCTATTTATTTGTTTTTGCAATCTTATTTTTTGTTCGTTCTTTACCGAAGGGAACAATTATTAGAATTAAAGAAAAATTAGATAGATCGTTTTTGCATTTTCCTAAGAAATAAGGGTAAGCTCGGCTTTGTAAGTCGAGCTGTACAGCTTCATTAGTAAAATTATGGCCTTGATGACCAAGGTCTTACAATTCCCACAATAAATCGATCCTGTGGTCTAGTAACGGCTTTACGTATCCCTTGACAAATCTCGTTATTTGTTAGCCATCTTGATTCATCTCCCTCAATCATAAAACCCAATACAACTTCTTGATACTTGATATTTGGGAATAATTTGTTAAACAACTCTCTCTCGTCTAGTCCTTTTTCAGGATGCGCAGCTCGACTCCCTAAAATTCGAACATAAGTACATTCTTTTGATATTCGGTTTAGCAATCTAGCAAGCACATAGGGAGTTTCAGTTGCATCACTGTGAATCCAGTTAAAAGAATAAGAGAACGCCCCAAATACTTCAATTGCAGTTGTCAATTCCTGCTCTAGTTTTTCTGTATCTTTATAATCAACAGCTATGCAGTGTATATCCCCTTTCAACTCTTTCATCTCTTGTTTTAGCTGTAAGAGTCTGCTTTCCTTTCGTGCTACAACTGTTACTTTTTCACCCCTCTTCACATAATATTCAACGATTCCTTTAAGCATCCCGGTTCCACCGATTACTAAAACATGCATTGTCACAACAATCACTCACTTTGACAAAAATCTACTGTTTTCAAAATAACACATACACCATTTAATGGAAATATGTAAAGGAACAAAAGAGCTGGAGCTGAACGTGGAATGACCTTATTGAGAGTTATCCACATCAGTAAATTTATATAGTTTCCAAAAGCATAAGAAAAACCCCACACATCTAGTGAGGGGTTTCATTTATTAATTCGCTACAATATTAACTAATTTACCTGGTACGGCAATTACTTTACGAACTGTTTTGCCTTCAATTTGTTCTTTAACAGGATCTGCACCCATTGCGATTTCTTCAAGTGCTTCTTTTGTTGCATCTGCGGGTACATGGAGCTTCGCTTTTACTTTTCCATTTACCTGGATGACAATCTCAATTTCATCCTCTACTAATTTTGCTTCATCAAATGCTGGCCATGCTTCGTATGCAATTGAACCAGTATTTCCTAACTTCTCCCAAAGCTCTTCAGCTAGATGTGGTGCAACAGGAGAAAGTAATTTTACAAAACCTTCAGCAAATTGCTTTGGTATTTCATTTGCTTTATAGGCATCATTGATAAACACCATTAATTGAGAAATAGCCGTATTGAAACGTAATCCCTCATAGTCCTCAGTAACCTTTTTCACCGTTTGATGATATACACGCTCAAGAGAAGTATTATCTGAGCTTGTTACTATTTTGGGATTTAGGCTACCATTATCTTCAATAAACAAACGCCATACACGGTCTAAGAATCGACGAGAACCATCTAAACCATTTGTTGACCACGCAATAGAAGCATCTAAAGGACCCATGAACATTTCATATAAACGTAAAGTATCGGCACCATGTGTTCCAATGATTTCATCAGGGTTTACAACATTCCCTTTTGATTTACTCATTTTCTCATTATTTTCACCAAGAATCATACCTTGATTAAATAGCTTTTGGAAAGGTTCTTTCGTTGTTACCACACCGATATCATATAATACCTTATGCCAGAAGCGAGCATATAACAAGTGAAGAACAGCATGCTCAGCTCCACCGATATATATATCAACCGGTAACCACTCTTTTAGTTTTTCAGGGTCTGCAATTGCTTGATCATTATGTGGGTCAATATAACGTAAGTAGTACCAACAGCTACCGGCCCATTGTGGCATTGTATTCGTTTCACGACGCCCTTTTTTACCTGTCTTCTCGTCAACTACATTAACCCATTCTGCAATGTTCGCTAATGGAGATTCACCAGTACCAGAGGGTCTAATTTCCTTAGTTTTAGGAAGTACCAATGGAAGCTCTTCCTCTGGAACGGTAGTCATTGTACCATCTTCCCAATGAATAATTGGAATAGGCTCTCCCCAATAACGTTGACGGCTAAATAACCAGTCACGTAGCTTATAGGTAATTTCCTTTTTACCTATTTTATTTTCTTCCAACCAAGCAATCATTTTGCTGATCGCTTCTTCCTTGTTTAACCCGTTTAGGAAATCGGAATTTACATGCTCACCGTCACCTGTGTATGCTTCTTTTGTTACATCTCCGCCTGCAACAACTTCTTTAATAGGTAAGTCAAACTTCATTGCAAACTCAAAGTCACGCTCATCATGTGCAGGGACTGCCATTATAGCACCTGTTCCATAGCTCATTAATACATAGTCTGCAATCCAGATAGGCATTTTTTCTTGGTTTACTGGATTGATTGCATATGCACCAGTAAAGACCCCTGTTTTGTCCTTAGCAAGATCTGTGCGCTCTAAATCACTCTTACTCTTAACTTTATCTAAGTAAGCAGCAACTGCTTCTTTCTGCTCAGGAGTTGTTATTTTTTCAACGAATGGATGCTCTGGAGCCAATACTGCATAAGTTGCTCCAAATAATGTATCAGGACGTGTAGTAAAGACAGTAAAGGTTTCCTTATGACCATCAATGTTAAATGTTATATGTGCTCCTTCTGAACGTCCAATCCAGTTACGTTGCATTTCCTTTAAGCTTTCTGGCCAATCAAGCTCATCCAAATCCTGTAATAAACGTTCTGCATATGCAGTGATTTTCAATACCCATTGTCTCATTGGGCGTCGTTCTACTGGATGGCCACCACGCTCACTTTTGCCATCAATTACTTCTTCATTTGCTAACACTGTTCCAAGAGCAGGACACCAGTTAACAGCCACTTCATCTACATATGCTAATCCCTTCTCAAATAGCTTAGTAAAAATCCATTGAGTCCATTTATAATAAGCAGGATCCGTGGTATTGACTTCACGATCCCAATCATATGAAAATCCTAATTCCTTGATTTGACGGCGGAATGTATTGATGTTTTTCTCAGTGAATTCAGCCGGATCATTTCCAGTATCAAGTGCATATTGCTCAGCAGGTAACCCAAATGCATCCCACCCCATTGGATGGAGTACATTATAGCCTTGCATCCGCTTCATACGTGCTAAGATATCAGTAGCAGTATACCCTTCAGGATGCCCTACATGAAGTCCAGCACCTGATGGATAAGGAAACATGTCTAATGCGTAAAACTTACGCTTTCCTTTGTCTTCCGTTGTTTTGAAGGTTTTATTTTGTTCCCAATACTGCTGCCACTTTTTCTCGATTTGTTGATGATTAAAACTCATTAGACTTCCTCCTTAATAGATCTAGTAAAGAATAAACTTTTTTGCCTCTGCTTTAATCCTTTACTAATTTAAAAACAAAAAAACCTCTAATCCCTTAAAAAGGGACGAGAGGATATGTATTTTCTTCCCGCGGTACCACCCACATTAGTGACAATATGTGCACTCACTTCATTACTCCTTAACGCGGATATCACGATAAACACTATTCTGCAGTCGCATTTCATGCTTATAACTCAAAGGTGAGTTCGTGTTCAAACAACGATTGACTTGCACCACCCGTCAACTCTCTTTACGTTTTAGTCACACTACTACTCCTCATCAACGTAATCACATATATAGTTATATTCAGTATTGTATAGAAATTACATTCGAACTGCAAGCAAAATAGTGAAAATTAGGCTCATCTTCTAACAACATATCCAATTTACAATTATAGTAAACCAGAAAATCTGGAAATATGAATGAAATTGACTATCCTTCTATAATCAAAAAACAAGCAAAGTTGTGAATGAATTTTGACTAAAAAGCCTCAGAAGAAAGCGTTTAAACCCTTACCACTATTAGAAACTTGCTTATATGCTCACTTTTTCACAAAGTATACACAGAAAGAGGCTAAAAGCGTGATTTGAATCACTCGTGCATGATTCACCTGTGAATATGATTAAAGTGTAAATAGCGATTATTTAACAATTATCCAAAGGGGGAACGTAAAAATGAACAAAAAGCTGAAAGTATTAGTAGCTTCATTGCTTGGGACATCAATCGTATTATCAGGATGTGGCAAGGAAGACACCGCAATTGAAAAAGAAGTTGAAGCACAAACAACTGCTTCTACTGAAACGAAACAACCTGAAGTAATTGCACCCCACAAAGACCTTAACCAAGAGCCAGTTCCGTTAAAAATTGAAAGAGTTTCTGAGAATGTTGTAAATGTAGAAATGACAGCACAAATAACAGATATTGAAATTGACAAAGATTATACCTATAAAGCTTGGACCTTTAATGGTGAAGCTCCAGGGCCTGTAGTAGTCGTAAATGAAGGAGACACTATTAACTTTACGTTAAAAAACATGGATCCAGTCATTCCTCATAGCATGGACTTTCATGCAGTGCATGCCGCTCCATCTAAGGATTTTGCAAACGTAAATCCAAATGAAACCGGAACATTTTCTTATCCAGCAAATAAACCGGGAGTATTTATGTATCACTGCGGTACAGCACCAGTATTAACACATATTGCAAATGGGATGCATGGTACGATTATCGTAAAACCTAAAAACGGCTATCCACATGATAAAGAAATAGATAGAGAATATTTAATCATTCAAAACGAATGGTATAAGTATAATGACTTAGATGATTTTACAAATGGTGTACCTAGCCAGGTTGTATTTTCTACTAAAGCTCTTGAAGAAGGAGCTCAAAACACAAATGGGGACACATTTACACTAAAGGATAAGCCTCTTCTTGCTAAGATTGGCGATCGTGTTAGATTATATGTAAATAACGTTGGTCCAAATGAAGTAAGCTCATTCCATGTGGTTGGTACAATATTTGATGATGTATATATCGATGGTAACCCATATAACCATATGCAAGGCTTACAAACTGTAATGCTACCAGCAAGTGGTGGGGCAGTTGTAGAATTCACTGTAACACGTGAAGGGAACTATCCAATCGTTACACACCAATTCAATCATGCTACTAAAGGCGCTGTTGCTTACCTAAAAGTAACTGCTACAGGTGAAGATGATGGTGAGGCTGTCGGAGGCCATTAAAAAAAGCCAATTAAGAAAAGAATTAAATTCTCTCCTTAAATGGCAAAAAATAAAACATCTACTATAAAGATTACACAAAAAAATAAAAGTAAAAAAAAAGAACTCACAGGGTTCTTTTTCTTTCTTTATTTTAACGATATTCTTCAAGACTAATGAGCTGTATATCCTCCATCAATCACGCAAGCTTGGCCTGTGATCCCCTTTGTTTGTTCACTTGCTAAAAATAATACATAGTTTGCAATCTCATCAACTGCTAATAATCTCTTTTGCGGTACAAGTGGATAAATAACCTCTTCAAGCACTTTATCAAGCTCAACGTTTCTTGTTTTTGCAAGATCCGCTAACTGGTTGCGAACAAGTGGTGTGTCCACATACCCTGGGCACACAGCATTTACTGTTATTCCGTGCTCTGCCCCTTCTAACGCGGCAACCTTTGTTAGCCCTATTACACCATGCTTTGCACTATTGTATGCTGCTTTTCCAGCAAAGCCTACTAAACCATTAATGGACGCCATATTGATAATTCGACCAAACTTTTGCTGCTTCATAATCGGAAAAACATGCTTAATGGCTACAAATGGGGCGGTTAACATGACTGATAATAAGAATTCAAACTTCTGAGTTGGAAATTCATCAATAGGAGACACATGTTGTAAACCAGCATTATTTATAAGACAGTCAACTCTTCCAAACTTTGAAACAGTCTCATTTATTGCATTAACAATCTCAGCTTCCTCTGTTACATTACAGCCAACTCCAATTACATTATTACCTTTTGATTGTAACTGTTCTGCAGCTTCTTTAACCCCTTTTTCATCTAAATCTGTAAGAACAACCTTTGCTCCATTTTTCGCAAACGACTTTCCGATTTCAAATCCTATTCCCCTTGCTGCACCTGTTATTAACACTACTTTATTTGTAACCATGTGGACCTCCTATATTAAATGCGCCTTGGCGTATTTGCGCCCAGATTTTTTCTGTTTGCTTGAAAAAATCTGGGGCATCCGCCTGCGGCTTTAACATTATTCAGACTGAGTTTGAACCCCCACTGAATTGTATATATACTTTTTGTATTTATCCCACACTGATAGAATTGGAGAACTTCTACTGAATAAAGTTATATCCCCAAACCAAGTGAGAATAGAATAATTGCTATTGCTACACCGATTGCAGGTACAATAACAGTTAAAGCTCCAACAGCCCAATATGCATCCTGATGTGACTCACCACAAATCGAACGTACGGTTGTAACAACATAGCCGTTATGTGGTAGTGAATCTAATGCACCTGAGGATATCGCGACAACCCTGTGAAGTGCCTCTGTATTTACTCCCATTTCTACATAATGGGGTGCTATTAGTGGTAAAGCGATTGCCTGCCCACCTGAAGCAGATCCTGTCATTCCTGCGATTACACTTACTGCTATTGCTCCACCAATTAAAGGACTCCCTGGTATGCTTGTCATTGCTTCTACAGCTGTTTGGAACGCAGGTACTGCTTTTGCAACTCCTCCGAAACCAACTACCGCTGCAGTATTACCGATTGCAATTAATGCTCCCATCGTGCCATCAGAGACTGCATTCCAAAACGATTTGAAATATTTACGATTAAGTAAGTATGTTGTTATTACCCCACCTAATAATGCAATAATAAGTGCTGATTGAGCTAATGAATCATGGAAAATATAAGACAAAATTAGGACAACTACTAGCGGAAGTAATCCAGTAAAAGGATTTGGTAGAGCTTTATCTGCTACTACTGGATCGTTCTCCCTAGAAACAAACGTTTCTCCTTTTGCAACGGCCTTTGAAATCATACGTTTTAACCACCAATAGCCAAATATCATCATAAACAAAGCAACAATTGCACTAACTTCCCAGCCTGCATATGGTGATGTGTTTAAGTAATCAATTGGAATCCAGTTTTGAATTTCTGGTGACCCCGCAGATGTCATTGTGAATGTAACTGACCCAAAAGCTAGAGTAGCTGGAATAAATCTTCTTGGAAGATTTGCTTGTTTAAATAAGCTAATTGCCATTGGATATACAGAAAATGCAACTACAAACAGACTAACTCCTCCGTATGTTAAAACTGCACAAGCAAGTACGATAGCAAATACAGCAAATTTCATCCCCAACTTATCTACAATCCATTTTGATACACTATCTGCAGCACCACTATCCTCCATTACCTTACCAAAGATCGCACCTAATAAGAACATGAGGTACCATGATGTAACAAAGCTAGTAAAGCCGCTCATATAGTTCCCTACTAAATTTGCTTCCCCTTCTCCAGCCAATTGTGGAAATAATGGTAAACCACTACATACAGCAACAAATAGTGCACAAAGTGGGCCAGCAACTAATAGGTTCATCCCTTTCATTGTTAAAAAGATTAAAAGCGCTAGACCCCCAATCAATCCAATCATACTAAGCATTTCGTATCCCCCTTATTGGATCCTTCTCATTTTCACTTCTTCTACTATTAATCTTGGCTCGGTAATTCTCTGTATCTCTTCAACCGTATAACCCTCAACTACCTCAACTAACTTTAATCCATTCTTAGTAACATCAATTACTGCTAGATCAGTAATAATCCGATTAACGACACCTTTTCCGGTTAAAGGTAGGCTACATGACTTTACAATTTTAGGCTCCCCGTTTTTACTTACATGCTCCATAATGACAATAATTCGTTTTGCACCATGAACTAAATCCATCGCGCCGCCCATGCCTTTAATCATTTTCCCAGGAATCATCCAGTTTGCTAGATCACCAGATTCTGAGACCTCCATGCCCCCTAAAATCGCAAGATCAATATGACCACCACGGATCATTGCAAACGATTCCGCACTATCAAAGAATGCTGAACCCGGAATAGCAGTTACCGTCTCTTTCCCTGCATTAATTAAATCTGCATCTACTGCTTCACTTATTGGATATGGGCCGATCCCTAATAATCCATTTTCTGATTGAAGTACAACCTGCTTACTTTCGCTAATATAATTGGCAACAAGCGTAGGCATCCCAATTCCTAAATTGACGTAGTAACCGCTTTCAATTTCCTCTTCAGCTCGTTTAGCAATTTGTTCTCGTATTGAATATTTGTTTTCAACCTTCATTTCATCACCACCTATTTTGAAACGGTTACCCTTTCGATTCGTTTTTCTTGTGAACCAACAATCAGTTTTTGTACATAAATGCTTGGAGTATGAATTTCATCAGGATTTAAATGTCCTACTTCAACTAATTCTTCCACTTCAGCAATTGTTACCTTTCCTGCTGCTGCAATCATTGGATTAAAGTTTCTAGCGGTTTTGTTGTAAACGAGATTTCCCATTCGATCCCCTTGTTTTGCACGAACAAGGCTAAAATCTGCAACTAAGGCTTTTTCCAATAGATACTCTTTCCCATTGAACTTTCTAATCTCTTTCCCCTCTGCAATTGGTGTACCTACACCAGCTGGTGTATAGAAAGCTGGAATTCCTGCTCCCCCTGCACGAATTTTCTCAGCAAGAGTACCTTGTGGAATTAATTCAACCTCAAGCTCTCCAGTAAGAACCTGCCTTTCAAATTCTTTGTTTTCCCCTACATATGACCCAATCATTTTTTTAATTTGATGATTTTTTAGTAGTAAGCCTAAGCCCCAATCATCAACACCACAGTTATTTGAAATAACTGTTAGCCCCTTTACTCCACTTTCAACAAGTGCCAAAATTAGATTTTCCGGAATACCAACTAGTCCAAAACCGCCAACCATAATTGTAGCATCGTCCTCGATTTCTTTTATTACATCTGAAAATGAATCAAATATTGCCTTCAACGCGTCTGTCCCCCTTTCAATTATCTTCACGAAGTAATATGCAAGTACTGTGCCAAATTATCAAATGCGCCTTGGCGTATTTGCGCCCAGATTTTTTTCGAGCTTGCTCGAAAAACTTCCTCTAAAAAATCTGAGGCATACGCGGAGGATTTAACTTTATTTAATAGGGGTTTGAACCCCTACTGGAATGGTTACTCTTCTTACATTCATCCAACCACATATGGAAATGGAGGACTTCTGCTGAATAAAGTTAAAGTGTCATAAAATTTACACTTTTACAAACTTTCACTTCTATATTTCCAGAATTCTGGAACGCTAGAATTAAAAATAAATGAAAACCCTTTCAAAACAATGAAAAAAGATTCCGAAAATCCGGAACTACTTTCCGAGTTTCTGGAATCTATTATTCTTCTATTTGAAGCTTTTTCACCTTTTCATAAAAGCTAGATTTACTTACCCCTAACGCTTTTGCAGCTAATTGCTTGTCATTATGGTATTTCTTTAACGTAATTTCGAGAACTTTTTTCTCTGTTTCTTCCAGAATTTCCTTTAGTGTTTTTTGACCAATTAATAACTTTGGATCATCTACTAAATAATCAGGTAGTGATTGAACAGTAATTTTCACTCCATTTGTCAAATGAATAGCCGCTTCTAGAACATTTTCTAGCTCACGTAAATTTCCTGGCCACGAATGCTGATAAAAAATTCTCATTACTTCGTCATCAATTGAAGTAATTCGCTTACCCGAACGCTTTGTCACTTTTTCGATAAAAAATTGGGTTAGAAACTCGATGTCTTCTGATCTTTCTCGTAAAGGAGGGATTGAAAACGGGATTACATTTATCCTGTAAAATAAATCCTCTCTGAACCGTTTTTCCTCAATCATTTGTTCCAATGGACGATTTGTAGCTGCTATTACGCGAACATCAACTGGAATTGATTTAGTAGCACCGATAGGCTCTACTTCTTTTTCCTGAAGAACTCGTAATAATTTTATTTGCATATGTAGAGGCATATCTCCGACTTCATCTAAAAAGATTGTTCCCCCATGTGCAAGAAGAAATTTTCCTTTCTTCCCACCTTTTTTGGCACCTGTAAATGCCCCTTCTTCGTATCCAAATAATTCTGATTCCAATAAATGCTCGGGAATGGCTCCACAATTTATTTTGATAAAAGGGTTCTGACTCCGCCCACTAAGCTGGTGTATGCTATGTGCAAATAGCTCCTTGCCTGTACCACTTTCTCCTCGAATCAGTACAGATATATCTGCGGATGCTATACTTTTTACTTTTTCTTTTAATTCCAATACTTGAATTGATTTTGTTTTTATATCATTTAGTGTATATTTTGCACCATTATTTTCTTGCCAGTCTTGGATATACGTTTGAAGCTGAGACATTAGGCTTTTAATGTGACTATTCATTTTATCCCATTCTTTGGTATCTCTAAAAATAACAGTCCCTACTGCTCCAACTATTTTTTTATTTGAATAGATAGGTATCCGGTTCGCAATCATATAATTCCCTTTAATATAATGAGGATTTCCAATCTCCTCCTGGCCTGTTTTAACTACGATATGCATCCTGGTATTTTCAATTACTTCTGTTACATGAGCACCGATGACTTCATCTCTATTTACATCTAGGAAGTCACAGTAGTTTTTATTGATATAAACAACTCTCCCATCATGGTCAACTACCACAATCCATTCATAGGCACTATCAATAATGGTTTCAAGTATTTTATTTTTAAATTGTAGATCATCGCTTTTGAACATATCAATCAACACCCTCTTAATTCCTCTAGTACCATCTTATCACCCATGGGATTATTTATTAAAGAAAAAAAAGACTTGATAAAGGGCAATCCTTTACCAAGTCTTCCATTAAGCACTTATTGCAATATTTTCTGTTTGTTTTAACTTTTTATCATAAATTACTGTTGTAAAGATCGATACTATTAGCAACACCGCTAGTACAGTAAAGAGCATACTCATACCATATAAATCAACAAGGACTCCTCCAAGTAACGGTCCAATCATTCTTCCACCAGTTGCCGTGCTATTAACAATTCCTTGATAAAAGCCTTCTTTTCCTTTTGGAGATAGATCATTGGCAATTGTAGGTACAGCTGGCCATATAAACATTTCTCCGATTGTTAAAATTACCATTGCTGTCATAAAACCACTAAATGATCCCGCAAACGAAGCAACAATGAAGGAACAAATAAAAATTAGAATTCCAATAATGATTTGTTTTTTTAATGTTTTTGCCATGAATTTAACTACAGTATTGATAAGTGGCTGAGCAAGAACAATCAATCCGCCATTTACCGTCCATAATAAGCTATATTGTGTAAGAGTGATCCCGATATCTTGTGTATAGCTTGAAATAGTTGATTGCCATTGGACATAAGCAACCCAGCATAATAAATATCCGATACAAACAACAAGCAGTGCATTAAGTTTAGGACGACTCTTGACTACCCTAGATTGTTCAATGACGTTCGTTTGACTACCCTTATCAGCTTGGAAACTCTTATAACCTAAAGCAACTATGAAGAACAAAACGTACATAATAGCATTTGCAATAAAGATGTATTCAAATGAGAAGGAAGCAACAAAACCACCTAGTGCCGAACCAACAGCAACACCTAGGTTTTGTGCAACGTACATCGCATTAAAGGACCTTCTACCACCTTCTGGCCAAACGGTTCCAGCAAAAGCATACATAGCTGGAAAGATTATTCCCGAACCAAATCCAACTAGTGTTAAAAGTATTACATAGTGTGGCCACCCATTAAAAAAGACAAGACCAATAATAGCAATTAATGTAATAAATATTCCTAATAGAATTGATTTAAATCCGCCTATTTTATCAAATAAGAAACCACCAATCAAATTGCCAATGACACTTGCTCCAGCGTTAAGCATAAGCACAAGGCCTGCAATTGATAGTGATTTACCAAGATGGTCATGGATATATATTGTATTTAACGGCCATAAGAATGAAGATCCTGTAACATTAATAATCATACCTATTACTAAAAGCCATAACGTCCGAGGCATAGCAGGACCCCCCTTTATCAAATGTGCCTTGGAGTATTTACGCCCAGATTTTTTTCGAGCTTGCTCGATAAAGTGAAACTTCAATCTGTGGGCTTTTTCCACTGATTGTTATTTGAACCAATCGGCTATTACCAATCGGCTATTACTGGCAGTTGCCCTCTATAAGGGCTTATTACCAGTGGATGTTGGAAAAACTTCCTCAAAAAAAATCGAAAGGCTCGCCGAAGGCTTTAATTTTATACAGTCGGGGTTTTAATCCCCACTGTGGTTACTCTTATTGAATTCATTCCCTTACAAATTGAAGTGTGGCTCTCGACTGAATTCAATTAAATTTCGATTTCCAAAATTTATTCTATTCCTTTCAACTTCTTTAATCAATTAAAAAAAGTATTCAGATAAAAGGGACATTTGTCGAGCCATGCAGCCAGTTTTCAGCCATAAATAAATCGACAAGTGGCATGCACTTGTCGATTTCGGTTACTCAGTTCGTTGCTTTGATTTGATGGGTTGACCCTTTTTTAGGTATTTTTGTTTTGATTGCTTTACTGGATCAAAATCAGACCCTAATTCAATATCATTACTGTTAATCCCGTTTTTTGTTTTTTGCTCAGGATTGTTTTGTTTTGAACGTTTTTTCATAACCTCATCCCCTATTTAAACTCTTGAATTATATTTTCGTCTAACGTCATATCATTTTGCAGTTGTTGCAATTGCAATCTCATTCTGTGTAATTGCTCCCGCTGTTGTCCATTACAGCTTTGCGAAAGCTTCGCCAGTTCATTAGTTACCTCTTCCAATTGCATTTGTGCATCTGTATATTCTGTTGTATTGTAATGTTCTTGCTGTCTGGCAATATTCATCTGTTCCTGAGCATTCCGAATCGAATCTTCACATCTTTGCAGAAAAGCCTCAACCGATTGTCGAGTGGCCATTCTTTCCCCTCCTAATCACAACTATGAGAAGCTAAAGCTATCTCATCTATAGTTTGTTCATCCTGTTTTTCTTCTATCAAAAAGTTATTTCCAATTCACCCGAATGAATTATTTACAATTGTGATTCCAAAAGATATCGTGCTAAAATTTACTGATGGGATATTTTGATTTCTAGGCTAAAGGAGGGATTGGGAGATGTCACAAATTAACCCATTTCCATTTTCAACTGACAACAAACGTTACCATACATGGAATTACCATTTACGAAATACATTTGGTCATAAAGTTTTTAAGGTGGCACTTGACGGAGGCTTCGATTGTCCAAATCGTGATGGTACAGTAGCTCATGGCGGTTGCACTTTCTGTAGTGTGGCAGGCTCTGGGGATTTTGCGGGGAACCGTGCTGATGATCTACTTACTCAATTTCATGATATTAAAGCAAAAATGCATAAAAAGTGGCAGGATGGTAAATACATGGCCTACTTTCAAGCCTATACAAATACACACGCACCCGTTGAGGTCCTTCGCAAAAAATTTGAGGCAGTTCTTGATCTGGAAGGAGTCGTTGGACTATCTATTGCGACACGACCAGATTGCCTACCTGATGATGTGGTTGAGTATTTAGCCGAGCTAAACAAACGAACCTATCTCTGGGTTGAGCTTGGTTTGCAGACTGTACACGAAAAAACTGCGACCCTTATCAATCGTGCTCACGATTATCAATGCTTTATAGATGGTGTAAATAAATTACGTAAACACGGAATTCGTATTTGCTCCCATATAATTAATGGACTTCCACAGGAAACACCTGAGATGATGATGGAAACTGCTCGTGAGGTTGCAAAGCTTGATGTACAAGGGATAAAAATTCATCTACTTCATCTTTTAAAAGGAACACCAATGGTCAAGCAATATGAAAAAGGTTTATTAGAATTCCTTACACTTGATAACTACGTCAATTTAGTGTGCGATCAACTTGAAATAATACCTCCAGAAATGATTGTGCATCGTATCACAGGTGATGGACCTATTGATTTAATGGTGGGACCAATGTGGAGTGTGAATAAATGGGAAGTATTGAATTCAATTGATGCAGAATTAAAGCGTCGGAACAGCTTCCAAGGTAAATTTTATCAAAAGGCAGCTGAAACCGTATGAAAATGGATCGAATCCTTCCGTTTGCAAGAAAGCTATTAGAAACGGCCATATCAGATGGAGATGTTGCTGTTGACGCCACAATCGGGAATGGACACGATACCCTCATGTTGGCTTCATTAGTTGGTGAAAACGGACATGTCTATGGATATGATATTCAAAAGGAGGCAGTTAATAATACCTATTCTCGTTTGTCAGAAAATAACCTTTCTGAACGAGTCACATTATTTAATGAAAGCCATAACCAAATATTATCAACCATTCCAATACAAGCACATGGAAAGGTTACAGCTGCCATTTTTAATCTTGGATATTTACCCGGTGGGGACAAGACAATCGTAACAAAGCCTGATTCAACTATAGAAGCAATTGAACAATTACTTACAGTATTGGCACCAGAAGGGATTATTGTACTTGTCGTTTACCACGGACATGATGAGGGAGCCATCGAAAGAGACTACTTAATAGAATACACGTCTAAAATCGACCAGAAAATAGCACATGTCCTAACCTATCGTTTTACAAATCAAATTAACAATCCACCATTTATCATTGCCATTGAAAAAAGATAGAGCTCAAAGTGCTCTATCTTTTTATTAGTAGGTTTCGCAGAGATTGTTCTTTTTAGAACAGGTTTACTATTTAGTATTTACAGAAGGGTTATATTATTCTGACACGATTACTTTAAATTCACCAAAGCTGTCAGAATTCACACCTCATTCCGACATCATTACCCTTAAATTCATCTAAGCTGTCAGAATAGCCCCCTCAACTAAAGTAAGTTGCCTTGAATTTACTAAACTTTACCAGAAGCCACCATTAAACTGGTACAGAGAGCAACTAAGTTACGAAAAGAGGATTTTATTATGACCCAAAAACATTCTGCAGCCTTCGATAGGCTCGTCCATTTATGTAAAAGAACAAAGAGGTTTTCCCGCCTAAACGAATAATTTTCTTTGCAATTTTAAAAACACTCCGCTGATTCCGTACCTTTTCATCAGATAAATAAACGCCTAATAATCCTCGATTGATGAGACGGTGAAATTTCTCATTAGGTAAACCTGCTGTATGCTTATCAGCTTCTGTGATAAAATGCTTCAGTCGACTTACCAATTGATGTTCATGAGGATAATAAAAACAGAAGTTCAAATCTCCACCTTTTCGGTCTTCTTCCTGATCGATAAAATAATCTAATAGGATATGTAAGCCCTGAATATATGGAAAATAGCCGTCCCTTATTTTACGGGCCATATTCTCTTGAAAATCCTCTTGGAATGCATATGCAACCAGACAAAAAATACCTAAAGTTGAACCTGAGCATGCTGAGAACTCGTACCATTCCATTTTCGGCAATTCCTCTTGATGCATCTGAAACCATGTTTCTAATCGCGGAACACGTTCTTCAATAGTGACATGCTTATGGATTTGTAAATCACAATAATAGCTTGCTAATTCATGTAAGTAACCTGAAATTTTATCAAAATGCCTTGTTTTTTGTAGCACTTCCTGACAAGTTTTCACAAGGCTTTCCAAATACCCTCCATCATCCTGTTCTGCACGATACTCATAATAATTCTTGGTAGTCTTACCTGGTTGTAATGCATCAGGCATTGAATCATGTAAAGATTGAAAATCAATTGGATCAAGGGATGTACTTCGGTCACATAGGTTATCTAAATAATCACTAATTGTTTGATAAGCAACTATAAACCGAATACAGTCCTCAAGGTTTTCATTTGAAAGCAAGGCTAGTATAGATCCGCCTTCACAGTGAAAGGATTTTGAATGAATGCTTGCTAATGCCTGCTTACGAAGTTCTTTATTAGGAATAGCCTCAGCCTTTTTCTTCCAGAAATCTAATTCACGATGTGTGATTGGAAAAACCTCACGATACACTTTCTTCATTAATGCTATGGGGTGTGTTGGAACCATATGATCACCTCTATTTTGGAAGACTATGTTAGTAAATACATTTACGATAAAGAGGAAAGTTGCTACACTAACCTTAAATGATTTTCTAAACAAATACAATTTATATGAAAGGACACAATTTATGATTTATCCATATAAGGAAAAATATCCCGAGATTGCGCAATCTGTCTTTATTGCTGACTACGCGACTGTTACTGGAGATGTCAAAATCGACGAAGACAGTAGTATCTGGTTTAATACCGTAATAAGAGGGGATGTTGCCCCAACTATCATAGGAAAAAGAGTTAACATTCAGGACAATTCTATTTTACACCAAAGCCCAAATAACCCGCTAATCATTGAAGATGATGTGACTGTAGGACATCAGGTGATTTTACATAGTTCAGTCATTCGCAAGAACGCTTTAATTGGAATGGGCTCTATTGTACTTGACGGTGCAGAGATTGGGGAAGGTGCATTTATTGGTGCTGGTAGCCTCGTTCCGCAAGGGAAAAAAATCCCCCCTTATACACTAGCTTTTGGGCGGCCTGCAAAAGTCATTCGTGAATTAAATGAAGAAGACAAAAAAGATATGGAACGGATTAGAAGAGAGTATGTTGAAAAAGGGCAGTATTATAAAAGTTTACAAGATAAACATGACGGTCAGTAAGTAAAATACATATATATTGAAATAAAAGCTCGCCAGTGGCGAGCTTTTTATCATTATTTACTTGCTTGTTGCTTAAGAGCTTCAGCTTTGTCTGTACGTTCCCAAGGTAGGTCAACGTCAGTTCTTCCGAAGTGTCCGTAGGCAGCAGTTTGCTTATAAATTGGACGACGAAGGTCTAACATTTTGATGATACCTGCAGGACGAAGGTCAAAGTTCTCACGTACTAGTTCAACTAGAACATCCTCTGAAACTGTTCCTGTTCCAAATGTATCAACAGAGATAGAAACTGGTTGTGCAACTCCAATTGCGTAAGCTAGTTGTACTTCACATTTGTCAGCTAATCCAGCAGCTACAATGTTTTTAGCAACATAACGAGCAGCATAAGCAGCAGAACGGTCTACTTTTGTTGGATCCTTACCAGAGAATGCGCCACCGCCATGGCGTGCATATCCACCATACGTATCAACGATGATTTTACGGCCTGTTAAACCAGCATCCCCTTGAGGACCACCGATTACAAATCGACCAGTTGGGTTGATGAAGTATTTTGTATTTTCATCAATTAACTCTTTTGGAACTACTGGATTGATAACGTGTTCCTTAAGGTTACGTTGAATTTGTTCAAGAGAAATCTCTGGATGGTGTTGAGTAGAGATAACGATTGTGTCAATTCTAACTGGGTTGTTATTTTCATCATATTCAACTGTTACTTGAGTTTTTCCATCTGGACGTAGATATGGAAGAACATCTTCCTTACGTACTTCTGTTAATCGACGTGCAAGCTTGTGAGCTAATGAAATTGGTAAAGGCATAAGCTCTTTTGTTTCATTACAAGCATAACCAAACATTAATCCTTGGTCACCTGCTCCAATCGCTTCGATTTGCTCATCAGTCATTTGACCTTCACGAGCTTCTAGTGCTTGGTCAACACCCATTGCGATATCAGGAGATTGCTCATCAATCGAAGTTAACACAGCACATGTTTCAGCATCGAAACCATACTTGGCACGAGTATAACCAATCTCTCTTACAGTTTCACGTACGATTTTTGGAATATCTACATATGTAGAAGTTGTGATTTCTCCAGCAACAAGTACAAGACCTGTTGTTACAGAAGTTTCACACGCTACGCGTGCATTTGCATCATTCGCTAAAATAGCATCTAAGATTGAATCTGAAATTTGGTCACAAATTTTATCTGGATGACCTTCTGTAACAGATTCAGAAGTAAATAATCGGCGTCTAGTTGTCACAAACGCTTCCTCCTTTGACTTTCAGAATGACGAATTTAGAGCTCGGATTCTGACATCCTTTTGATACGGTACTCATTCCCTTAGTATTGTTAAATGAACGATTTTCTATCCTGCATAACGTGCAGTAAAACACTTCGCGGCTGACCAAAATACACGAAAGTGATACAAACACATTTTCTCTACTTTATAATGAAAAAGCAAATAAAAACAGCCTTTCCACACTAGTACCTGTGTATGTAATTTCATCGTTTGAGTTGCAGCTTACCATTCGGACTCCACCCAATAGAAGCATAACTAACCAAGAAATAAAAAACCTTTCCTCAATGAGGAAAGGTAAATTTGTCATTCTCGCCTTTCACTCTTATCGATCAAGGTCATGCCTTGCTCAGGTTAGCACCTTATCACTAAATGATTTTATTGAGATGTCTTATGTATAGACTTCACATAATCTCAGTTCAATATGTATAATTAGTGATGGTTGCCGGGTTTCATTGGGCCTGTCCCTCCGCCAGCTCGGGATAAGAGAGTATCCGTTCAATGACATATCATATCGTAGTAAACCTTTTTATGTCAACCATATTTAAGAAAAATATAGAATTAACTATGTATAATTTTTTCTTGTAAGAATTAGGGAAAAATTCTTTTATGAAATGATAAACTTTTTTAAAATCAGTTGGTACTTTTTATACATAAGTCACGTAAAATACGATAATTAGTATAGACTATTTATTTTAATGTGTTATACTAATTATAAAATACCATAATTTTAAAGATAAAATATATATAAAGGATGGTTTTTACATGAATTCAGTTGAAGTTTCAAATGAACAGCTGTTGGATTTAGTAAATGGAAAAAATGCACTTCATAACCTATCTGTTTCGGTCTTAGTTGAAAAAGTACTAGCTAGACAAGAAGGTATCCTTACTTCGACTGGAGCTGTACGTGCTACAACAGGTAAATACACTGGAAGATCTCCAGAGGATAAATACATTGTTGAAGAAGCTTCTACAAAGGATAAAATAGACTGGGGAAAGGTTAACCAACCTATTTCCGAAGCAACATTTGATAAACTTTATACAAAAGTACTTACTTATCTAAAAAAGCAAGATGAGCTTTTTGTATTTAATGGATTTGCTGGTGCTGATAAAAAAGTTCGTATGCCTATCCAGGTTATTAATGAATATGCGTGGCATAATCTCTTTTCCCAACAACTTTTTATTCGTCCAACTCAGGAAGAACTGGTAAACCACAAGGCTGAATTTACTGTAATTAGTGCGCCTAATTTTAAAGCAGACCCGTCTGTAGATGGTACGAAATCAGAGACCTTTATTATTATATCATTTGAAAAGCGTACTGTCCTAATTGGAGGTACGGAATATGCAGGGGAAATTAAAAAATCAATTTTCTCTGTAATGAATTACATTCTCCCTGAAAACAATATCATGCCTATGCACTGTTCAGCTAACGTAGGGCAAGAGGGAGATGTTGCACTTTTCTTCGGTTTATCTGGGACTGGAAAAACAACATTATCTGCTGATCCTAAGCGTCGTTTAATAGGTGATGACGAACATGGCTGGTCTTCTTCAGGAGTATTTAATATTGAAGGCGGCTGTTATGCAAAATGCATAAATCTGTCTCGTGAGAAGGAACCACAAATCTTTGATGCAATCCGTTTTGGTTCTGTGTTAGAGAATGTAGTTGTTGATGAGAAAACAAGAATTGCTGATTATGATAATGGCGCTTTAACCGAGAACACAAGAGCTGCTTATCAAATTGAAAATATTGATAACATTATTGTTCCAAGTATTGCTGGACACCCAAATACAATTGTTTTCCTTACTGCAGATGCTTTTGGTGTATTACCTCCAATTAGTAAATTAACAAAAGAACAAGCCATGTACCATTTCTTAAGTGGGTATACAAGTAAATTGGCTGGCACTGAGCGTGGCATTACATCTCCTCAGGCTACATTCTCAACTTGCTTTGGTTCTCCTTTCCTTCCACTTCCTGCAACTGTATATGCGGAAATGTTAGGAAGAATGATAGATGAGCATAATGTTCAAGTATTCCTTGTAAATACAGGATGGACTGGTGGAGAGTATGGTGTAGGGAATCGCATGAAATTAACCTATACACGTGCAATGGTTCAAGCTGCATTAGAAGGAGAATTAAATAACGTTGAAACAGTTAAAAACGATATTTTCGGTCTAGAGATCCCAATCCATGTAGCAGGCGTTCCAGATGACGTACTACAACCAGCTAAAACGTGGGTTGATCAAAGTGCTTACTATGTAAAAGCCAAGGAACTTGCTCTTAAATTTAAGGAAAACTTCAAAAAGTTCTCCGATGTTCCTAAGGAAATCGAATTATTGGGTGGTCCAAGAATTTAACCCTGTACTAGAATACACAAACTGCACCTTCAAATAAAGAATGGTGCAGTTTGTGTTTTTAATTCGTTGAATGTAAAGACTGAAGTTCATACAAAATGGTTGTTGTATTATTTTCTAATGTTACTCTTTTAATTATCGCTTCTCCACTTGGTTCACTATCCTTTGTTTTCCTTACTTCTACTGGAATATCAATTGGATAGAGTCGATAGCCCACTTTTACAAGAGTGAAAAAATTATCCTCTCCTCTTTTCTCTTTTCCCTTTGTTACGATCATTGTATTTAATTCTAAAGGCATTCCCATGGCGATTCCTCCTTATCCTTTTTCTTTTTGTGGTCTTAATTTCATCCATTCCGTTAGTCGTTTCACAGTTGCTCTATTCTCAGCTGGTGGAAAATAATGAGTAAATTGAGGAAAATACCAGCTTTCTACCTCTTTGCCAAGCTCTTTAACTCTCTTTTCAAGTCGATACGAATGTTCGACTGACACATTTTGATCCCTTTCCCCGTGAATAATTAGTAAAGGCGCAGCTAGCTTTTCTAACTGATACAAAGGGGTTCTCCACCGATATCGTTCAGGATATTTCGTGGGTGTCCCTCCAATTACCCGCTTCATCATTTTCCGTAAATCTTTTCGCTCTACATAGGTCAAGCTTAGATCACTGACGCCTCCCCATGAAACAACAGAACATATTTCTGGTTGATGAAGTGCTGTTAGCAAAGCCATTGCTCCTCCTCGTGAAAATCCAAAAACATGAATACGCTTAGGATTCACTTTTTCATGCTGTTCAAGCATCTTAAAAGCTGAAAATGCATCATATCGATCTTGACCAGCAAAATCCTCATTTCCTTCTCCGCCTTGGTTCCCTTGATAAAAAGGAGCCATTACAACGAACCCCTCAGAAGCAAACTGAATGATACGCCCTATCCGCACCTTACCGACATTCTTTATCCCACCGCGAAGATATAAAAAGCCATCATACACACCATCAGCTTTAGGTTCAGCTAGATATCCTTTAATTTTTAATCCCTTACTACTATATGTAATCAAATAAAGATCAATTGCCGGATTTGGAGAAGGGAATCGTTGTTTTTCAAGAATTGTACCATCAATCATTCTTTCAACCCTTTCTAAAAAACATAGCTAGGAAGCTTCATTAAAAAAATTCCCCATATTTTTCATTACTTCTCGTTCAAATGAAAAATAGGCATTCACACATTTTTGTCACGTTTCATAATGTATCTTAAAGAAAAACTACTACGCTGACAGGAATCCTGTCAAGGAGGTATGATGCATGCGTTATTTGATTAGCGTGCTTGTTCTATTGCTTATTATCCCACTAGCTGCCTGTAATAATGAACAGGTTCAGAAATTGCGTATAGCAGAAGTAACGCGTTCAGTATTTTACGCACCACAGTATGTTGCCATTACTGAAGGATTTTTTGAAGAAGAAGGGTTAGAAATTGAGTTAACAACTGTTCCTGGTGGAGATAAGACAATGACTGCACTCATTTCTGGTGGAGCAGACATTGCATTAGTTGGATCTGAAACATCAATCTACGTAGAAGCACAAGGTTCAACTGATCCAGTTATCAACTTTGCAGCACTAACTCAAACGGACGGGACGTTTTTAGTCTCGAGAAAGGATATTGAGAATTTCAGTTGGGAAATGCTTAAAGGCAGTACATTTCTTGGCCAACGTAAAGGCGGAATGCCTCAAATGGCTGGAGAATTTGTTTTAAAGAAACACGGAATTAACCCACAATCGGATCTTAACCTAATACAAAACATCGACTTTGCTAACATCTCTAGTGCATTTGCCTCCGGAACGGGAGAATTCGTACAATTATTCGAACCGACTGCTAGTCTCTTCGAAAAAGAAGGCAGAGGATATATTGTAGCTTCTTTCGGTGAAGAATCAGGAAAGCTACCGTATACTTCCTTTATGACGAAGCAAAGCATTCTAAAAGAGGATGAAGAAGCTATTGAAAAGTTCACTCGAGCCATTTATAAAGCTCAGCAATGGGTTGAATCCCATAGCCCAGAGGAAATTGCAGAATCGGTTCAAGAATTCTTCCCAGATACACCACTTGATTTAATTACCTCTTCAATTGAACGTTATAAAAATCAAGGTTCTTATGCTTCAACCCCTGTTCTTAGTGAAGAGGCTTGGAATAACCTACAAGATATTATGGACGAAGCTGGTGAATTACCAAAGAGAATTGATTATGAGACTCTTGTAAATACAACGATCGCTGAAAAAGTAATTTCCGATTAGGAGTGTTATAAATGACCTTTTTGTCAGTAAAAAATTTACACCACGTTTACTTTACAAAAGATTCAACAACGACCGCACTTGAAAACATTTCTTTTACAATCGAGGAGGGAGAGTTTATCTCCCTTCTTGGCCCTAGTGGGTGTGGAAAAACGACTTTGCTCTCCATTATTGCAGGCCTTCTTGAACCGACGGCCGGAAAAGTAATGATTGATGGAAGGTCAATTGATAAAGCTAAATCATTGATTGGCTATATGCTTCAGCAAGATTATCTCTTTCCATGGAGGACTATAAAAGAAAATATCCTGGTCGGGCTTAAAATCATGAACCAGGAAACAGAGGAAACAAGAATCAATACTCTAAGTCTCCTAGAAGAAATCGGTTTAAAAGGTGTTGAAAACCATTACCCAAAGCAATTATCTGGTGGTATGAGACAAAGAGCTGCCTTAGTTAGAACTTTAGCCACAAATCCAAAAATCCTTTTACTTGATGAGCCCTTTTCTGCATTAGATTTTCAAACGAAGCTTAAATTAGAGGATCTGGTCTCTGAAACATTAAAAGAATATAGGAAAACGGCTGTACTAGTAACACACGATATCGGTGAAGCCATTGCAATGAGTGATCGCATCTTCCTACTCTCAAAAGGCCCTGGAAGAATTGCAAAGACCTTTGAAGTACCAGAAAGTTTAAGGAATCGAACACCCTTTAATGCACGTCAAGAGCCCGAGTATTCAGATTTATTTCAGCAAATTTGGAAGGAGCTAGATAAGCTTGAAACCATCAATGAATATTAGAGAACTCCATCAAAACTACTTACGTTCAATAAAAAGGGAAAAGCAATTGGTTCGATTTTATCAGATTCTCATTTTCTTTGTATTCTTTGGACTTTGGGAGCTAGCAAGCCGCAACCATTGGATCGATCCACTGATTTTTAGTGCTCCTTCAAAGATATGGAGCCTATTATTAGAAAAAATAAATGATGGAACACTCTTAAATAATCTGGCGGTCACTTTATTTGAAACAGTATTAGGATTTATTTTAGGAACATTGTTAGGTGCTGTTATCGCAGCCATTCTATGGTGGTCTGAACGATTATCAAATATTCTAGACCCCTATTTGGTTGTTCTGAATGCAATGCCTAAAGTTGCTCTTGGTCCTATCTTAATTGTAGCCTTAGGGACCGGATACGTCTCCATTATTGCAATGGGAACTATTATTTCAGTAATCATTACAACCATTGTGGTCTACACTGCCTTTAAGGAAGTAGATCAAAATTATATAAAAGTATTACAAACATTTGGAGCAAACCGGAAACAAATATTTAGGGAAGCAATCCTACCTTCTTCTTTTCCAGCAATCATTTCAACACTTAAAGTAAATGTAGGATTATCCTGGGTAGGTGTAATTGTTGGAGAATTTTTAGTTTCTAAGCAGGGGCTTGGGTACCTCATTATTTATGGTTTCCAGGTATTTAATTTCACACTTATTTTCTTGAGCTTGTTGCTAATTGCTATCTGTGCAACATTAATGTATCAAGGTGTAGAGTATCTCGAAAGAAAGCTTATTAAAAACTCACAGTAAAAAAGCTCTTCTAGTTTTTTCTCTAGAGAGCTTTCTTCGATTTGATAAAATTTTGTTCAATGTATTTTATGGTATTTTGTAGGACATCGTCCTTCATAATAAAACTATATTGTTGATCGTGTCTTATCGAAGCAAGTGGTAATTCGCTAAGTAAGACAGGTCCTTTGGTTTCAAAATAAGTTTGTTGAGCGGTTATTTGATCAACTATAGCATAGTAGATATTTTTAATGATTGTCTTCCCTTTTCCATTTACTCTGTATTGCCCTATGTAATTAATTATTTTTACATCTGCCCCTGTTTCTTCCTTTACCTCTCGAATGGCTGCATGTTCGGGTGATTCCCCATCCTCTACCTTTCCACCAGGAAACTCTAACCCACGCTCAGAATGATTTGTTAAAAGCCATTTATCTTCATAGCGACAAACCACCCAAACATGTTTAGGATTAGATGCAAATGGGTCAGTTGTAAAGGATAAATTTACTTCGTTATGATACATATCATGAAAAATGATCATTTTTTAGTCTCCATCGTACAAGTATTTTGGTTTGGCACTGTTATAATTCTTGATAAAAATTCTTTTATTCCGCTATCAAATTCAAACGGGAAACTCGTATAATGCAACTTTACATTAGTGATAAATGTAAAAACAAACATGAGGTTTTCACTATATCATAACACAAAAAATAGGCCTCTTCATAAAAGAAGTGGCCTGAAAGTGTAGTCAAAGTCAAATTTGCTTTGTCTACACTTCGATTGATTAATATATAGTAGAGTTCTAAAGCATAAGACTGTCTTGAAAACACTTATCAGACCGGTGGGCAGCTAAATGAAGACGCGATTAGAAGTTGCCTTCATGAGAGGACGAATGATGAAAGCAACGAAGTATCCGAGTGTTTGGCAACAGACATACCTAATCTATATCTCCTAATTGACTAATAATTCCCTGAGACTTTATAAATTCCTTTGCTTCTTGATCTCCCAGTTCATAAATCATTTTAAATACCTTTTGCAATGTGGAGTCGTATTGATCATTTGAGGAATCATTATGATATTCAATTAAAGGAACATGTGCACGTAAGAAACCTTCAACCTCGTTTGCATAATTTTCATCAAATATCTCCCGTAATTGAATTATCTCATCATCAGTAGCCTCGATTCTATATTCCCATGAAGATGCAGATTTTACTTTTGATATTTCACCACTTTCAACTGAAACATAATATGTTTTTTTCGGTTGTTGTTCCAACTTCCTTCACTCCTAACGATGGTTCCGTTGCATTTTAGCATTGTCTTAGAAATCAAAAAATATTCAAATAGAGAATCCTAAATGCACCGCTATCTCTTTGTAGTATCTTTTGCTACATATCCCCATATACTAATTTGCAAGAAACAATTTAAGTGACTCCAGAAAACTGTAACAAGAATAATAAGAATGAATGTTGTTTTTGTAGTATCATTTTTACTTTCTATTAAGCGAGAAAAGGGGAAACGCAGATGAAGATTATTGATGAGATTTATCAAATGTACCGTGATAAATTAACCGGAGACGAAGAGGACGCAGATATTATTGCCTTTTCGGTGCTAGAACAATTCGGACGTGAAGATCTTCTTTCACTACTAAACAATCTAAGTGACCAAGAGTTATATAACCTTGTTGGTTTTTATATGATTGAAAATCTAAAAGCAAAAATGGCACGTGACGGAATTGGGCATGCTAAAATGCTTACAATTGAACAATTAAAAACAATCCATTAAAAAAAGCCGAAGCTTCGCTCGGCTTTCAGATTGTCGACAAAAGGCATCGAGAGCACTCCCTCTCGATGTCTTTTATCATTTTTGAAAGGAATTGCAGAA
>JBLKRX010000015.1:0-114871 GCA_047608075.1 Ferdinandcohnia humi | reverse complement strand
GTTAAGCTAACCACTACTACTGCCTTCATGGCTCGGGACTTTCACCCTATAGACTGCACCCATGCCGGGCGCACAACAAAAGCATCGGTACCATTACCGATGCTTTTCATTTTCACTATATATTTTCCTTTTTAAAATAGGTCCAGCCGTCCTCTTGATACACTTTTCCTTCTTTCATCAATTTCCCGAGTGCTCGTTTAAAGCCAGCTTTACTCATGTTGAATCGTAGGGAGATATCCTCAGAACTGCTTTTATCCCAATACGGCATTGCTCCTCCACGGCTTTCCATATATGCATAAATTCTCTCTGAATCCTCTCCCATTACCTCATGACCTCTACCAAGTAATGAGACATTTACAGATCCATCCTCTTTTACGTCAATAATGCGTCCTTGCACCGTTTCACCAAGGCGTGGCTCTCTTTTACGTTGACTTTCATGGATAAAACCAATAAAGCCTTCCTCACTAATGATAAATGAGCCAGCCAGTAGCAAGCGATAAACCGTTCCCTTAATATTTTTATTAAAATTCTTTCGAGACGCCGGCTTCGAGATGGAACGAATAACATCTTCGGTCGCAAGCTTTCCAAAAATCCTTCCATTTTTATCTGTCTTTAGAGAAACATATAGCCTGTCCCCTGGTTGTGGCCATAAGTCCCATAGTTCATGTAAGTCATCCTTAGATACAAGGAGATCTTTGTTAATGCCTATGTTTACAAAAGCACCTAATTCATGTTTTACCTCAACCACTTCGGCCCAGTCATATTTTCCGATTTGAACTGTTGGAATTTTCATGGATGCCGCTAGTCTTCCTTGATGGTCTTGAAAAAGGAAAACAGTATGTTCCTCGTCTTGATCAAACTCTCCCACTATTTCATTGTTATGTAGGAGTACATCCTCTTCCCCATTAGTTAAAAAATAGCCAAACGGAGCATCTCTATCTACACGTAACGTTACAACCGTACCTGGTATTAATTCTTCCATTTTTAAAATCCTTCCTTTTATGTACTTAACAAGTTTTTCTCATAAAGTGTTTGTAGCATATTGCCCTCTTAAAACCTTCCATACATAGTATAGACTTTACATGCATACTTTTACTACATAAATTCTTCTACCTTGTCAAAGAAAGTGGAAAGAGTTGTCCTAATTGCTTACATTTACTATAATCAAGTCAAATATACTTTTTTGGAGGTTGCAAATGTCTAAAGAGAGTTCATTTGATATTGTGTCAAAAATTGATTTACCAGAAGTGACAAATGCAATAAGTATTGCGAAGAAGGAAATACAAAATCGTTATGATTTCAAAGGAAGTAAAAGCGATATTTCACTTGACAAAGAAGAATTAGTCCTTATTTCCGACGACGAATATAAGCTTGAACAGCTAAAGGATGTTCTAATTAGTAAAATGATAAAGCGTGGCGTAGCAATCAAAAACATTGATTATGGCAAAATTGAAAATGCATCTGGAGGAACTGTCCGTCAGCGCGCTAAGCTTGTACAGGGGATTGACAAAGAAAATGCCAAAAAGATTAATACAATCATTAAAAACAGTGGGTTAAAAGTCAAAACTCAGGTACAGGATGACCAAATTCGTGTTACTGGCAAAAGCAGAGATGAATTACAACAGATTATCGCTGCCATTCGTGGTGCAGATTTAGCAATTGATGTACAATTTATAAATTACCGATAAGAAAAGAAAAGCGCAAGCACCTTGAGAGAGGAACGTCAACTAACCCCCGCCATGTTCTGTGGCAAAAAAGTTTCTCTTTGACTTTTCTTGTCACAGGTTATTTGACCTCGAACTGCTTAAAGCGTAGCTTTGCGCAAGATAATCATAGAAGCTTATTCCAGGTGAAACTGGCTAGACGCTGGAGCTAGACATTGAAACGTATGTTCAAAATTTTATGCTTTCTTGACCAAAATGGCAACGGTGCTACATCCGCTGTCATTTTTTTATTCAAACATTTAGTTGCTAGTTCTACTGTTTTACATACTTATACATCAAAATTTCGTCCTCATAATGATTGTCACTAAACTTTACAAAATTGATTTTTCTTCCTTCCTCTTGAAAGCCTAGTTTTTTATAAAGATGAATTGCACGGTAATTATGGGAGAATACCTCAAGACATACTTTTTCAAGACCAGGCTCTTTTTCCGCCCAATCTAGAAGATTACTAAGTAATCTTCTCCCAACTCCCTGATTGCAATACGCTTCCTGAATACTTATTCCAAAGTATCCTAGGTGAGAAAGCCTTTTTCGCTTCGATTTTTGGAAACTTATACAACCGATAATTTTCCCCTCTATTTCTACAACCATTATAAAGTTGCCATCTTTAAGGTGGTCTCCAATCCATTTTTCTTCCTGTTCGATCGTTGCACTAAACTCCTCAGGAGCAGTTAGCATAAAAGTTGATTCGCCGTAAACAATTTGTAAATGCTCAATCATTTGTTTTGCGTCTTCAATTTTTGCTGTTCTATATACTAATTCCATTTTTGCCCCCTTATTTTATAGATGTATTTATTAGTGGATTTAAAATATCGATGAATCAAGGTCAAAGAATGACTCCCTCTAGGACCTGAATTATGTTACTCAGAAGGACCTGAGGAGATGAGTGTCACCGAGAATCGAAGTCTATCATACTTATTACTGTTTGGTTAGTCACTCTTTCTCCCTCCTTTTGTATGTCTATGTATGTATATTCTGTAAGGAGCTCTTATATCCTTTTAGGATTTTTAGAGTATGAAAAATTGTATTCAGTATGTAAGTCATTTTCTAGTGTATATTCCGCCTTCATTTATTAAAAATTAAATAACATGTACATTGCATAGCGTACAATTAAAAGGAGGAGATTTTTATGGGTAGCCAACAGGGAAAGAATATTTTGCCACCACAGCATCAAAATAGACAGCCAGGACTTGAAAAAGAAATGAGTCCGAAGCCAGTTTCTGAGGATGCGGCTTATCAGGGGAGCAACAAACTTAGGAATAAAGTTGCGATTATTACAGGTGGTGATAGTGGTATTGGAAAAGCTGTTGCCATCTTTTTCGCAAAAGAGGGAGCTAATGTTGTCATTGTCTATTTAAATGAGCATGATGACGCAAATGAAACAAAACGGCAGGTTGAAGAAGAAGGACAGAAATGTATCACTCTAGCTGGTGATATCGGGGACGAAGAATTTTGTATGCATATTGTAAAGGAGACAATTGACACATTCGGCTCACTTGATATTCTCGTAAATAATGCCGCGGAGCAGCATCCCCAAAAAAGCATTTCAAATATTACTTCCGAACAACTGGAGCGAACATTTCGGACGAATATTTTCTCATACTTTTATTTAACAAAGGCCGCCCTGCCACACTTAAAACAAGGAAGCTCCATAATAAATACTACCTCTGTAACGGCATATAAAGGAAATGAGCAGTTACTTGACTACTCAGCCACAAAAGGTGCCGTTGTAACGTTTACTCGGTCACTTTCAGCCCAGTTAGTAGGAAATGGAATTCGTGTAAACGGTGTAGCACCTGGTCCTATCTGGACACCACTCATCCCTTCAACCTTTACTAGTGACCAAGTAGCAAAGTTTGGATCAACAACTCCTATGAAGCGACCTGGGCAACCAGAGGAAGTAGCCCCAAGCTATGTCTTCCTTGCAAGCGACGACGCCTCCTATATGACTGGCCAAATCCTACACGTAAACGGCGGCGAAATCGTTAACAGCTAACTGAAACCGGCCAGCCACTGTCCGTCTCAGGCATACAAATCCCCCTAACTGTATTTCTTCGGTGTCAGGCACCGAAGAAATACAGTTGTGTTTTTGGGGTGGACAATGGATATCGGTAACAAAAAGGCATCTCTGGTTTCGGAGATGCCTTAAATTATTATTCTGGTTTTGGGTTATTGTTTTGGTGCTTTCTTTTGTTTAAGTACAGGAATGCAATCATCAATATTGGAACGATGAAAACGGCTATGAATAATGAGTAATTAATTTGTGTTGTTTCTTGGACAAGGTAAACCTGTGCTCCATCACGCTCGATAACAAGGTTAAATACGTCATCAGTTGGACGTATCGTATCCTCAGTTATGAGACCTTTTAATTCTTTATTTTCATCAAGTTGGTCTCTCATGAGTGTAAATTTCTGATCACTGGTTGTATTATTTATTGCAACAAAAACGGTTTGATCCTCATGCTTTCTTTTAAAGATTAGCAATCCGTCCTCATTTTTGATGAGTTCAAAGCTACCCTTTGTTAGGGCAGTAACAGATGATCTTACTTCAGCAAGTGACGTTATATACTCTACTAGTTCTTGGTCTGTACGAAAATCCATTAAAGCACTATTAGCAGGTGGTTCAGCACCATTTAAAGCAATCTCTGTTCCATAGTATACAACTGGAATCCCTGGTGCCGTGTACAAATAGGCAAGTGCTAGTTTAATCCGAGGAGCAGGATGTTCATTTTCCTCTGCAGATAAATAGGTGAATCTAACTGTATCCGGGTTATCCATATAATTTACCATTAAAGGAAGAGTCCCTGCATTCCAATCCTTTCCTTCAATATCAAAGGATTGGTTCGGAATACTAAAACTAGTGATACCTTGTGCATGAGAAAAGTTGAATATGGCATCAATACCTACCTCTTCAACCACTGCAAAAGCTTCTTGCTCTGACATATAGGGTTGTCCAATTAGAAGGAAATTCTCTTTTTCAGATTTTACTTCATTTACTAGATTTGCTAAAAAACTAGTTGGAAATTCCTCAAGTAAGTCGAGTTTATATCCATCAATATTAGTCTCTTGAACCCACCAGCTTGCTACATCAAGCATATCTGTTTCATTAAAATTCACACCAGCTGAACGTAGTCCAAGGTCCACAATAATTTTCAAATCCTTCTCGTGAGCCTCGTTAACTAACTTTTTAAATACCTCAAGCGTACCAAAATGCTCTTCAATTTCACGATAGTTTTCAATTGCATTTCCATTAAATCCATCTGGGCCATTATTAAAAATAGGGGTCAATAAAAGTGACGTAAAACCCATTTCCTTAATATAGTCAAGCTTATCGATAATACCTTGGAAGTCACCACCATGGTATGCTAAGGGGTTTGTATGGTCCACATCAGAGTCGTTTGATGTATCTCCATTATTAAATCGATCAACCATTACATAATATATACTCTCTTCCTGATAGCCTACTTCATTTGCCTTATCTGCATGAACAGGTAAAGCTGAGAAAAGCAGCAACGGAATAAGTAATACAATCATCAACTTCTTATCCATCTCAAAACTCCTACTTTCTTTATTTTCTCCAGCAATAACGGCTAGTAAGTCCTTCCTTCAAACACCATACTGAATCCTCATAGATTATACTCGGGGTCAACTCCCCGTAATTGTCTGATAGGTTCTACTAACAATCAGTGAATATAATTCCACTGATTGAAGTTTCACTTTTTCCCGCATAAATGCCAGTGTGCACGCGGCACCAACTAAATCGGAACTTCATTATGTACTTCTTAACTTATCCTTATTAAAAGTAACCCTTCCCCTTGTAAAAAGTCAAATATAATAGGAACTTGTTCAATTTTCGTTCAAAAGCATTGGAGAATAAAAGGAAAAAAATAAGATATGCGCAAGCACCCAGGAAGAGGGCAGTCAATTAATATCCGTCACGTCCTGTGGCGAACGTTGACGTCACACGTCCATGTGCAAGTCCGACAAGCCAATTTTTGTTGTAAAAAAACTTTTCTTGCAACAGGTTATTTGATCTCGAGGGAGTAAGCAGCTTGAGCTGGACATGGAAAACTATATTCAAAATGTTATATTTTCTAATCCTTATATAAAGGGGCTGTCTATAAAGTCCCTAAAATAGAAAGAGGCAGTGACTTTTCTATATAACAAGTAAGAATATCCCCAGCTTGTTCTAGCTTTTCCTGTACCGTAATAGATTTTTGTTGTTCCTCACGAACAATCGAAATTGCATCTTCTTCTGCAATCTTTTAAATGTGTTGATAGGTTTCATCAATTTTCTCTTGGAGCTTTTAAGGCACGAGACTCCTGTGGGAAAAGCGCGTCCAGGGGAGTCCCCGCAGAAGCGTTAGCGCCGAGGAGGCTCCCGGACCGCCCGCTGAAAGCGAGTGCCTGCAGCGGAAATCAACGAATATATTTTAACGGAATTAAAATTAACAACAAAAATTGAGGACTATCCTCAAAAGTCATTTTTCAATGACTTTTCGGACAGCCCCTACTAATTTTCTACGATTCAATTACATTCACATTATATTCCTTAAACCATACGTGAACCTGAGCTAGATAAGCAAGTAATTGTGGACCTGTCATTAACTGGCCAAACCAAGGAATTTGAAAGGAACTTCCTTCTGAATCCACAACCTCTCTTAATTTATGATAATCAAAGAACTCATGTAAAGCAGAGCTTTTATCATCTAAAATTTGATTTAGCCAACCCTTAACTGCATTTGCATAATACGGATTATGTGTCTTAGGGTACGGACTCTTTTTTCTATACAATACTTCATTTGGTAATATTCCTTCAAGTGAACGGCGAAGTAATCCTTTTTCACGGTTTCCGTACATTTTCATTTCCCATGGAATATTCCATACATATTCAACTAAGCGATGATCAGCAAAAGGAACACGTACTTCAAGACTTGCCCCCATACTCATTCGGTCCTTTCGTTCAAGCAAGGTAGTCATAAACCATATCATATTTAGATAAAATAGTTCTCTTCGTCTTGCATCAACATTACTTTCTCCTTCGAGACTTGGTGTTTCTTTTACCGTTTCATCAAATCGAGTCCGGACATAATCTGCCAAATTCAGCTTATCTCCCCAATGAGATTGTAATAATCCAATCCTTTCTGATGTTGATCGCATCCATGGAAAACCTTCGGCAGCAAGATCATCAGGGCGATGGAACCATGGATACCCGCCAAATATCTCATCTGCACATTCACCCGATAATCCAACGACAAAGTCTTGCTTAATTTCTTTACAAAACCATAAGAGGGAGGAATCAATATCAGCCATCCCAGGTAAGTCTCGAACAAGAACTGCTTCGTGTAATTCATCAACTAATCTTTGTTGGGTAATGATACAACTATGATGTTCTGTTCCGAACATATCTGACATTTTCTTAATGTAAACCTCATCTGAATCCGGCTGAAATTCGTTCGCTTCAAAATGTTTATCATTTCCCTCATAGTCAATTGAATACGTGTGTAGCGGCCCTTTTCCTTCTTTTTTAAACGCCTCAGCAGCAATTGCGGTAATTGCACTCGAATCCACTCCACCAGATAGGAACGCACAAACAGGTACGTCAGATACGAGTTGTCTCGTAACTGCATCAGTAAAAAGATGACGAACTTTTGCTGTAGTTTCATCTAAAGATTCAGTGTGCTTTTCACTTTTCACATTCCAATAACGCCAAACCTTTAATCCGCTCTTACTAAAGATTAATGCATGTGCCGGACGAAGCTCACTTATTCCTCTAAAAACTCCATTTCCAGGTGAACGCGACGGTCCAAGCCCGAAGATTTCTGCAAGCCCTTCTCGATTCACCTCAGCCTTCACATCAGGATGTGCCAAGATAGCCTTTAGTTCCGATCCAAAAAGAAGTCTTCCGTTATCTTCTTTAAAAAATAATGGCTTTACGCCTAACCGATCCCTCGCGATAAATAGTCTTTCCTTCTGTACATCCCAAACAGCAAATGCGTATATTCCGTTCAAATACTCTACGCATTCTTCTTCCCATTCTAAATAAGCTGTCAAGAGAACCTCAGTATCTGAGTGACCACTGAAACGGTATCCTCTTTGAAGAAGCTCCTTTCGGATATCCTCCGTATTGTAAAGCTCTCCGTTATAGCAAATGGTGAAGGTGTTTTCCCCTTTTTTCCGTGTCATTGGTTGTTTTCCGCCCTCAGGATCAACTACTACTAAACGTTTATGCCCAAATACAGCATGAACTGTTGACCAGTAATTCGTATCATCAGGTCCACGCTTAGACAATGTATCTGTCATTTTGGCAATGACCTCTCGTTCTTGTCTCACATCCTTATGAAAATCAATCCACCCCGTAATTCCACACATATCAATCATCCTTTCTGCCACTTAGCTAACTCAGTTAGCAAGCTGGAAATAGTATATGCCCATAGAGATTAGATGTTGATAGCGTCCTAAAATGTAAACACTTCCAAGTTATATTTTTTTTCTTTTTTGTCTAAAAAGAGGATGACAGCATTTTACAAAAGCAACTTTGACTGAGCTAAAACAAAGGCTAAGACTTATTAGGCAACGTCATAAAACACAATTCAATTACACAGCTTAGGATGGAGGATTAGCTTTGGACTTACAACAGCGACTTCGCAGCATAAATGAGCAAAAAAGATCTTATATTATGGGAACAACAGAATGTATAAATGATCAATGGATTTTCTTTGATACTGAAAATGACGAAGCATCTATGTTAGAGGAAATGATTGGCAAGGAAGCTGAAGTATTTACACTCAATAAATGGGAAAAGGGAATTTTTGTTGAAGATGGTCTTCTACAAATGTGTGATTACTTCTACAAGCTTGAAAATGGTGATTGTCTTCGATTCTGTAAAAGATTATCACATGCGTACAGGGAACTTTTAGAGAGTTTTTCAGAGGAACTGTTCTTAAAATTCACAACTACATTAAATAAGCTTTCTTTTTCACTATACGATTGCATACACTGCCACAACCAACTGATGTATCAAGAAGGTTATAGACAGCATGAGGGAGTAAATTTTATTATGTTTGATAACACGGAATCATTATGTGCTGTCCAACATCACTTTTCCAGAGGAAAAATCAAAAAGGATCGGTTCGAATTTACATTATCATACGGTCAAAGGGCTATTTTAACTTCACTAACTAAGTAATCCATATAAAAGCAGGTAGGTTTTATATCACCTACCTGCTTTTTATTTATATTTTTAATTGCCTGAGGCCCTTTTCAAAGTCATCACTCTTTAGAGGCTTATTGATATAATATCCTTGTGCATAATGGCATTCAAGCTCTTTTAAAAGAGCAATTTGCTCATTCGTTTCTACACCTTCTGCAACTACTTTTACAGACAGCCCATGTCCCATCGTAATTATCGCTTTGACAATCGCGATATCAGAGGTATTCACCTTTAGATTATTTATGAAAGTCCGGTCAATTTTTAATGTATTAATTGGAAGGTCCTTTAAATAGCTTAGAGATGAATATCCTGTACCAAAATCGTCAATAGATACCTTGACACCTAGCTTTTGTAACTCTTTCATTACAATAATACTATGGGATATATTCCTGAGCATTACTCCTTCTGTAAGCTCTAACGTTAAATATTGTGGTGCAAGACCTGTTTCGTTAAGAGCTTCTTTAACCTCATCAATGAAGCTAATTTGCTGAAACTGGTTCGCAGATACGTTTACAGAAATGGTCAAATGACCATAGCCCATATCCTGCCACTTTTTATTTTCTTGACAAGCCCTCTTTAAAACCCATTTTCCGATATCATGAATTAACCCAGTTTCCTCTGCTAACGGGATAAATTCCCCAGGCGACACCAGCCCCAATTTTGGATGCTGCCATCTAATAAGTGCCTCACTACCATAAATCTCTCCGGTTGCAAGATCGACCAAAGGTTGATAACACAAATGAAATTCGTCTTTTTCAAGTGCTCTTCTCAAATAGCTTTCTAACTCAAGCTGATACAACACTTGCTCATTCATCTCAGTGGAATAAAATTGCATTTTATTTCCACCTTGCTGTTTTGCTAGGTTCATCGCAGTATCAGCATGTTTGAGGAGGAGATCAGTTTTTACCCCATCATTAGGATATATACTTACTCCAAGACTACCTGTTAAGAAAAACTCTTGTCCTTCATACATAATTGGCTTTGAAATTTCATGAAGGATTTTTTGTCCAAAGTCTACAACATTAACGATTTCAACGTATTTTGTAAAGAGAATCGTAAATTTATCTCCACTGAATCTAGCTAGATATGTTCTCGGTGGAAGCAAACCCTTCATTCGATTTACAAGTTCCTTTAAAATCGTGTCTCCTGCATAATGTCCAACAGTATCATTAATCAGCTTGAATCTGTCTAGATCTATAAACATAATTGCAAGCTTTTTCTTTTTCTTAGACATTCGTTGAACAAATTCTTCCATCTGTTCAGTAAAACGTAATCTATTCGGAAGTCCAGTATCTGGATCAAAATAGGCTAAATAGGCGATCTTTTCTTCAGCTCTCCTTTGGTCCGTAATATTACGGCCAATCCCATATACCCCAACCTTTTCACCATTTATGATAATCGGAATATTTTTAATTAAAAATAGCAGGGATTCCCCACTTTTTGAAATTAACTCAAGCTCATAGTACTGCTCTTTTCCTTTTAAAGTACGTTGGAAATGCATACGCGCCTTAGGAATATCCTTTTCCTTTATATAGATCAATGAACTTTTATTTAGTACTTCCTCTTCGGTATAACCTAATGCTTTTTCAAAAGCAGGGTTTACACTAGTAAATCTTCCTTCAAGGTCGGTCGAATATACCACTTCCGTATTGTGTTCGAACAAGGATTGATATCTTTGTTGAGAAACCTCTAGATTTTTATATAGGTCCTCCCGATCCTTCGAGGATGCGTGAATTAAATTTGACAATGCCATAAGGGCCTTGATTTCATCTGATTGTGAGATATTGTAATCTATGTTTCTATCTAATGGAACTTGTTCGTTCTCTGAAAGTGCTAAAAAGGATAGTGTGTTTGATACTAATTCACATTTGCCCTTAGTTGTAATAAACTCACCGTATGAAAAACAGCCCGTAATTGGACTTATTTGCTCAAGTAATTTTAATTCCTGTTCTGCATATGAACGAAAATACCTTCTTCTCGCCATACAATTAAAGGCGATAATTGTTTCAACTGGCTTTTTTGCTAATTTCTTAATCTCCGAAATTGATTTATCAATAATGGAAGGCACATTTGCATAAGAGAAAGAAACCTCTTCTCCTTCAATAACTCTCCTACTAACAAGAACAGACCCGTCTCGATACACGTGGGTAATATAAACATAAATATCCTTACCATCCCTGTTTATTACGAAAGGGAATTGAGGACCAGATGTAGGAAGCTGCTTGGTAAAATCTGCACCAAGATAATGTGACATTATTGAAATCGGACGTTTATTATTCATTTCATAGATTCGATTTTCTTTAGCCTTCGTAATTTTAAAAGTAGTACCCGTTTCTTTCCAGTCATAGTTACTAACTGTATGAACATGTAGATTTTCGTTGGAAAGAGCTACAGCAACTACACCATTACTTACAATCTGCTTATTTGAAAACACATATGATTTTTGGAATGCCCCATTATCACCAGCGAAGGCGCCTGTAATCTTAGCATTTGTTTTATATGTATTAACTCCATCTACAAAGTCCTCTACAGCCATATCCAACCCATTCGCAAACATGATAACAGCCACTGTATCATTTTGAACGATCTTTTTCATTAGTGTGGCCCCTAACTCAAAGCTAGAGCTGTAGTCATCAAGTGTTAGAATGGTAGAAGTTAGCCGTGTGGATGAGAAAACGGTGCACGAAATTACGACTGTATCTGTTAGGATGGTCCCGTTAATCATTTCACCGTCTGTTGTAGTACCAATAATCTGTGCATGAGGCAATAATCCTTCAATTTTTTCAAGTAGTTCTGTGATGAATGAGTTATCTATTTTTCCACAATATATTTGAACAAGAACATTTTTTTCGTCAGCAAGATGGTGTTGCTCAACAAATGTATCGATCTCATTGAATTGATTGCAAATTAAGCTATGCGTTCTCAAGCATGGTTCACCACTCTTTTTCAACTCATGAAGTATGTATTTCTACAACTAAAGATAGCATAATTCTATGTCGAAAGACACAGAAAAATAAAAAAAGCCACCAATTATGGTAGCTTTTTGAAATAAATTAGGCAGCCCAGATTCCAAGTGGTAAACGCATACCTAATGCAATGGTTAAAATTATAAAAACTATTAATAAAGCCCAAAAGACTCCGTTCGGTTTTCCCTTAGCTCCACGAGCTAAAATCATTTCCATAAAGCCAATTACTAGCAATCCTAGTACAGCCTTCCCTATGTACTCACCGTTAATCTCGACTCCACCAAATAATAGTAACGCACCCGTTACTAAAACAAATAAATAGAATAAGCGAAGAATCATTTTTACAATTTTTTGAGATTTTTCTTTTCCTGCTTTATTTAAGATTGTAGCTGCAACAACAAAAAGAATAATGGCAATTACCCAAGAAGTAATATGAGCATGTGTATTTACTGACATTATTTTTCCTCCTTTATTCATTTTTTCATTCTTTGACTATAATAGCATGTTTCAAGGAAAAATAAAAAACATCTATATATTGTTTACCTTTGTCCAGGCGGTTTTGTGTCTACTTTGTGAATATTAAAAATAAGCTTAATTCAAATTAAGACGAACATGTGGAAAAAAGGAAATGTTTCCATTGCTAATCTACTTTTATCGGAGGAGATTGAATTGAGTAAATCAGAAGAACTTATATCATTAACAGAAAAATACGGTGCGCATAATTATCACCCGTTGCCAATTGTCATTTCTAAAGCGGAAGGCGTTTGGGTTGAAGATCCAGAGGGAAACAAGTATATGGATATGCTTAGTGCGTATTCGGCTGTAAACCAAGGTCATCGCCATCCAAAAATTATTCAAGCATTAAAGGACCAAGCTGATAAAATTACTCTTACCTCCCGAGCATTCCATAATGACCAGCTAGGACCATGGTATGAAAAGGTTGCAAAATTAACAGGTAAGGACATGGTCCTACCAATGAACACAGGGGCAGAAGCAGTAGAAACAGCATTTAAGGCAGCACGTCGGTGGGCTTATGATGTCAAAGGGGTTACTGACAATCAAGCCGAAATTATCGTCTGTGAGGATAATTTTCACGGTCGAACCATGACTGCTGTATCCATGTCGTCTAGTGATGAATATAAACGCGGGTTCGGACCTATGCTCCCAGGGATTAAAATCATCCCTTATGGTGACATTGATGCATTGAAATCAGCCATTACTCCTAATACTGCAGGATTGATTTTTGAACCAATCCAAGGTGAGGCTGGGATTAAAATTCCAAGGGATGGATTCTTATCTGAAGCGTATCAAGTTTGTAAAGATAATCAGGTATTATATATAGCAGACGAGATCCAAGCCGGCTTGGCTCGGTCAGGAAAAATGTTTGCTTGTGAGTGGGAGAATGTTGTTCCTGATATGTATATCCTCGGAAAGGCTCTTGGTGGTGGTGTCTTTCCAATCTCTTGCGTTGCAGCAAATAAAGATATTTTAGGAGTGTTCAATCCGGGTTCACATGGCTCAACCTTTGGTGGAAATCCACTAGCATGCGCCGTTTCAATTGCTTCTATTGATGTACTTTTAGATGAGAAACTTGCTGACCGTTCGCTAGAGCTTGGTGAATATATGAAGCGAAAACTGAAAGAAATTACAAATCCAACTATTAAAGAAGTTCGTGGACGTGGCCTTTTTATCGGGGTTGAATTAACGGAAGAAGCCCGCCCGTATTGTGAAAAGCTCAAAGAGGAAGGCTTGCTCTGTAAGGAAACACATGACACTGTCATTCGTTTTGCTCCCCCACTTGTTATTTCAAACGAGGATCTCGACTGGGCGATTGAGAAGGTGAAAAAAGTTTTATCATAATAGAGCTCCCAAGGTACTGGAAAGAAGAGTGCGTAGTTTAATATCGCCGCTGGATTTTTTACTAACAACCGTATGTTGGTAAAAATAACGATTTATTGTTTAATTTATGTTTTATTACTGAATTTTTCACGTCCCATTCTTAAAAAAGTAGCCCAATGTTCACACTTGGACCGTGGGCTACAGTATTTTCTTCCTCAATCTTCAATCGTATTTCTTAATGTTCCTAAACAATCAATAGTGATTTCAATTACATCTCCGCCTTTAAGGAATCGTGGAGGCTTGAAGCCTTTTCCTACTCCAGCTGGAGTGCCAGTTGCAATAATATCACCAGGTTCCAGTGTCATCCCTTGTGAGATTACTGAGATAATAGTTTCTATCGGAAAAATGAATTGCGACGTATTTCCATTTTGCCTGATTTCATCATTTACCTTTGTTACAATTTGTAGGTTATTATGGTTAGGAATGACTGACTTGTGTGCGATATATGGGCCCATTGGGCATGTCGTATCTAGGCTTTTCCCTAAGAAAAATTGTTTATGACGGTTTTGTAGATCCCTAGCCGTGATATCGTTTAGTATCGTATAACCGAACACGTAATCAAAAGCCTCTACCTCTGAAATACTTCTGCCCTCTTTACCTATAATGACAGCAAGTTCCCCTTCATAGTCAAGTTGAGTAGTCACATGTTCGTGCTTTAACACAATATTGTTTGGCCCTACTACAGTTGTAGGTGCTTTAGTAAACATCATTATATGTTCAGGAATATCTTCAACACTCCCTAATTCAATCGCATGTTCTGCGTAGTTTTTTCCTACACAAAAAATGTTTTTGCTAGGTCGTGGAATTGGAGCAAGTAGTTCTACTTCATTTTCATGGTAAATATATTTATGACTGTTAGTAGCAAATGCCCACTCTTCTATTTCAGTTGCTTTTTGTAAAAAATCGTCACCACATTCGATACATTCAATTAAACTTGATGGGAAAGTCCCCATTCCGTTTTTTGCTTCTTCGGCAAGCTGTATATCAATCACTTTAGACAGCTTCTCATCTACGATTCCAACAAATATTCTATCCTCTTTTTTCGCAGTTACAAATCTCATTTCATTCACCTCACCTATTATATTCATCGCATTAAATAGGGAATCCTTCTTTGTAGACTCTAAAATATTCAAATCTACAAATAGTAACATTTTTAAGGACTTTAGTTTGACGAAAATATCAGACTATCTACCTAAAAAATATGATTATAATGTTTACTATAGAAATATATATGTAGAATTTTGTTTATATTTGTAACATTTTAGCTTGTTTTAGCGAACGTGTTTTATTCTTTTTTCATATAGGTATAATAGTAGTACAAACCGCTTCTTCACAACTATTGAATATTCATTTTGGTTAAAAATGTTACAAAAAATGGAGAATTGAAAATGTTCTTGTTGAAGATTGTAATTGAATTGAAGCGCCGAAAAATGATTGCCCTAGCCAATCGGCATGGCTTTACTGCAAGAGAGACAGTAAAGTGCAGTCAAGAACTTGATCATCTATTGAACATTCACCAAAAGTCTAAAGAGAAGAAATTAAACATGGTAAATTAAAAGGTCATTCGCATTTAGCGAATGACCTTTTTACCTATTTCTACCTTTTGCCCATAGGTTAACGTTCTCCAAACCCACTCAACTGGCCCATATCTAAATTTTTTCAGCCAAAGCTGACTAAGTACAATTTGAATTATAAAAATCACAATTGTCATCAGGAAACCGGTTATAGGCTCAATTTTCCCATACAATCCAAACCCATACCCATAAAATATGGTCGTACAAACAACTGACTGTAACAAGTAATTACTTAACGATAATCTTCCTACAAACGAAAATGGCGCGAAAAGCTTTTGCCAAATTGGTAGTCGCATTAGTAATACTATTGTAGTTGCGTAAAAAATGGCTGTCCCTGGTCCACCTATTGAATCCTGTAAAAACTCCATCGCTATATTCTTTTCTGTATAGTATGGAAGTAGCTTTAATGGAACGCCTATCACGAAAGAAATCACCCAAAGGATTTTTACTTTTTTAAGGTGTAAATCGCTTTTTTCGAACCATTTCGTTTTTGCAATAAATGCACCTAATAAAAACATTGGTAATAAAGATAAAACGAGAAAAAACAAATTTTCTAGGCTATTTACGTAGTACCAATCCTGGATCCGTTGTAGCGTAATTTCAATAAAGCTTCCAGAAGAATAAATCTCAGTAGATTGGAAAGCAAGCTCTTCATCATACGGATACGCGCCTAGCTCAGGTTCAAACATGACAGCAAGGAGCATAAGCCCTCCTAACAATAAATTTGGGATGAAAATTAAAACAAGTGCCCATATAAGTAATGTAAGTGGTTTTGATTTATGAAATAACAAGAAAACTGCTCCGACAATTGCATAGGATATTAAAATATCTCCGTGCCAAATGAGAAATGCGTGAATACATCCTAATAGCAATAAAACCAATAATCTTCTTGTAATTAAAGGATAGAAGGAGAAGCCTTTTGATACGGCTCTTTCTTTAAAGATTATCATCCCGAAACCAAATAAAAAGGAGAACAAAGTATAAAAACTAGCTTGAGCAAATATATCAATGAACTGGTTTGTCCATTGATTTAGCCCCCCATTCCACCACTCCAATGGATCGATGTAGAGAATTGGTGAGAAAAATGAGGGCATATTGACAAGAAATATTCCTAAAATAGCAACACCCCGTATAACATCAATAGATGTTATACGTTCTGCAGCAGTTATTGGTGTAAAACGTTCTTTATTCATTACCACTACTCCTATTCTTTTTCATAATTTGATTATAGAAGAAGGCTTATAGATACTCTAGAATTTTTTCTTTAGAAAATGAAATAGCTTGAACCACTGAAAGGAAGCTCTTTAATATTTCACAAAAAGTAGGCATTTTACATACAATAGAGAAACGTCTGATTGGCAATTAGGACAGGAGACCACAGTTCTATGGCGCCAAAGGACTTGCGCATTTTGTGTATTTATAAAAATTATTTGAATTAGTTTTTCAAAGGGTGTTTTTTTATGCCAGCAATTGTAGGAGCTATAAAAGTAAATAGTATTGGAAATAGCAGTGTCATGAATATTGGAGATGTTTTTCAAATTGCACCTAACAGCAATGCCAAAACATTCGCAGGAGCTGGCTCATTTAATACAGGCGATGGGCTACGAATCTATAATAATCATAGTGTAACAACTACGTATGATACAGACAAAATCGACTCAGTCGTTATCGGAAATGCGTAAGGGGGTACTCACTTGAATTTTTATATTAACCAAACAATTTGTATCCAAACATTGAGAGTGGGGAGTGTTAGTAATTCTTCTGTGTTACAAATCGGAAGTGCCGGATTAATTAAGCCTTCCTCTCATCTGTATAACACTGGGGGGTTTACTGAACCTGCTCCAGAAATAAGTGATACATCTTCCACATTGGAATCACCAGCTGTTCCCTTAACTTCACCAACTTCATGATAGGCATTCACCCATTTCATTGAATACGCATAATGTAGTACATCAGCGTTTAGGAAAGGGTGAATACCTTGTACTCGCATTATTATGATATTTCCACATATGTTCGTTGTCTCCATCAATACATTGAACAACAAGATCAACGAATTGCTCGAGTAGAACAGCTGCTCCAACAAATGCAACATGAAGTCAACGAATTAAAAAATAGACCAACCACCCAAATTGAAAGGATTGAATATAAATTTGATCAATTAAAGGTAGAGACACTTGAAGGTACATTAAATATCGGTCTAAACCCTTTGAATAGCGAACAAATTGAAGATTTCGCTGTCTCACAAGGTAAGATGAATATTCCCGATATACGACATGTTCATAAACAGTTAATTGATGAGATACAAGATCATATGGACGACTATTTAACAAACGAATGTCCGTCACACATCCAATCAATACTCACTCAGCGAAGAACCTCAATTGAAGAAGGTCATATAGAATTTATCGTAGAAGACATACGAAAGCAAATAAATGACAGAATTGTATATTATCTTGAGCAACACCATAATGATCTTCATGATCCATCCAGAGAGAGTGAAATCTACCAGACTATTGTATATAAATTAAAAAATGATATTCAAAATACAGTTACAGCTTATCTTGCAAACCTACCTAATAGTGTAAAGGAAGGGAAAAAATCATGAATTTTACTGTTGTTAACAAGGAGATACATGTTGGAAAAATTGATGTTGTAGGTGTCTCTACATCATCTGTTTTTATTGTTGGCGATGCAAACACCATTTCATTGGCATCCGCATTTGATACACCACCTGAATCGTTAATCATTGGACCTTATGTCCCACTAGCTCCTCAAGGATAGATAGTAATGAAACGAATATCTGTTGTGGACTTTATTAAACTCACTGCACTTTCCTTTAGCGGAATCTTTGAAGTTGGGGATTCCAAAAAGATTACACCCGTATCACAAGCACTTGCCGTACAAAGAGAGGTACCACTTTTTTTTACCAATGAAGGAGACTTCTCGGCATATCCTATCTTTTCAAGAAAACTGCCGAGAATAACAATCGATGAAACGGTAAATACAAAAATACACCACCTAAATCCCGTAATCAAAGTTGGTACAATCAGAGTTAACGGGGTGTCTTCCGCAGCTATTTTGCATATAGGTTCGACTGATTTAATTAGAGCCGAATCAAAAGTTAAACATATTCGTAAGTTGTTAGATGATGAAAACAACCAGAAATAGGTAACGAAATACCTACCTATCACATAGATTAATAGAAAAATGCAGTTACAAAGGATGTCGTTCTATGCCATCAATTGTAGGACCAATTAAAATTAACAGTGTCGGTGGTGGAGTCGTAAATTTTGGGGACTCCTTCTATGTTTCTCCGAAGGATTCAGCAAAAACGTATGCAGGTTCTGGTTCATTTAACACAGGTGACTTCATCTGTACAAATAACGGCCTGAATTCAACGAATACCAATGACCCAGATTTTGCTGATCAAATTATAAAATCAAACGCATAGGGATAAATCGCTTTGTGGAGAAAGGTAATGTGAAGGGATGAGTCTAGGTGTGGAGTATCAATCATTGAGATAGAATGGGATTGGTTAAGCGATATCACGGTATCGTACTAATCAATAGTAAACTTTCTGGATAAGTGCTGGTATTATGGTTCTCAGTGTTTAGAGAAAGAGATGGGGCATGATTTTCCAGTTTCTTACCCACTCACCTCTCATTCTAAGTTTGTATAGGTAAGATACTTCAGTATCTTACCTACACACTACCATTTCTAGCATCAAGTGGGCTTGATTTATTATTGACCATGGCCCTCCCCCCTAGATCCATGAATCTGAATATGCCAACCACTCATCAGTCACTTTTTTTGGGAGTATGTAAAATGTGTACAAAAACAGGCCTTCTATAAAAAGCGGCCTGTTTTTCTTATGACTCCTTATAAGGTCTCAATTCTAACGACAGTTCCTCTTCCGGAATGCTCTGCTGGATCAACGATAAGTCGTTTTGGTAATCTGGCACGAAGCTCTTGGACATGACTAATTACCCCTACTGCTAATTGTGCAGAATGTAACTTCTCAAGCGCCGAAACAACTGTGTCTAATAGATCTGCATCAAGTGTTCCAAATCCCTCATCTAAGAAGAAGAATTGTAATGGATATTCCCCACGGAGCTGAATTTGAGCTGACAATGACAATGCCAACGCTAATGAAGTTAAGAAGGTTTCTCCCCCCGATAATGTTGTCACAGGTCTTCTCACACCGCCATTTGCATCATCGCGCATAATAAATCCACCCAGTGAATCTACTTCAATTGCATATCGGTTTCTTGTAAGAATACCAAGTCGCTCGGATGCATCATGACTGACCTGTATGAGCTGCTCCTCTGCAAGATATTCTACAAAACTATTACCCTTAAAAACACTTTGTAATTTGCTATACTGCTCAGCTAGAGTTTCTAATTCAATCCGTCTTGCCTTGAGTATTTTATATCTTTCATGTTTGTCTTGGAGTACCTGTAATGCTTTTAAAGCGGCACCCTTTGCTTCTACCGTTTCATTAAACATTGCTCTCATTTCTTCAAGCATGAGCTTTATTTCTTCCCATCTTTCATGTGTGAGTTCCTGTCCTTGTAGCAAATCGTTCACCTTTATCAGTTCGGCTTCCAATTGTTTGAAACCATCCCAATAGGCTGTTATCTTACTCTTCATTAAATCTAAATCCTGTTTCGGCATGATTGCTGCTTTTACTTCAGAAACTTGAGCAAACGATGTGCTTGCAAGAATTTCCCTCCACTTAGATGTTGCTTTTTCAAGTCTAATTTGACTATCCTTTAATGCTTGTGATGCTCCATGTGTTTCGTTTTCAAGCTGTTGGCATTCCATTTGGATTCTTTGCCATGCTTCATAAGCCTTTGCTTCAGATTCCTCTAACTCTTTTAAGGTATTCTCTGTTTCAAGTAAAAGCTGGTCAATATTTTGAGTGCCAACCTCCTTAGCTAGACGCTCCCTTAATTCATGTAAGGTTTCATTTTTATTACGTAGCGTTGACGTGATATCCACCATAATTCGTTCAAGATTATTAGATTCATTTTCGAATGTTTTCTTCTCTTGTTCTTTTTGTTGAATCAGTATTGTGCTTTTCTCTATTTCCACTGCAAGTTCCTGTACAAATTGATCATTTCTTGACATTTCTTCAAGCTTTTCTTCTACAGTTCCAAATTCAAACTTCGTGAAGGATTGCTTCCAATCCTTAATCTGAACCTGGATATTTTCACGCAGCTTCGTTACTCGTTCAAGTGTTTCGCGATAAGCATGATGATTACTTTCGACTGATTGGTTCAACTGTGTAATCAGTTGTACAATTGCACGTAACTCTTGGATTACTTTTCTACCTGTTTCTTTTAGTTGTAAATAATCCTGTTGTAAGGACTTTTGTTCAATCTCCAACGTTTTAACTTTTGAAAACCCCTCCATAGATTCAATTTCTGCTTCTTCACTGTCCTTCGAGTAAACCTCCATCTGGCCAGGATACTCTTGAATAAGTCCTTGTGAGATCTGTTCAAGCTTGAGCTTAAGGTTAAGATATTCTTGTCTAATTTCCCTTGCTAAGGTAATTTCGCTTGTTAGCCCTTCAATCTCCGATTCAAGCTGTTGCTCCCCATGATCATCAAGAGCTACGACTGGACTTGGATGCTTTGTTGACCCACAGACTGGACATGCTTCTCCAGATTTTAGTTGTCCTGCAAGCTGGATAGCCAGATTGTTTCTATTTATCACTTCAAGCTCATGCTTCTTCTCTGATAGCTTGTATTCTGCTTGAAGAATGGCCTTTTCACTAGCTCTTTCTCGCTCACAAACTGTTTTATAAGTTAATTCATTTTTAAAAAACAAGGTTTCCATACGTTTTTTTCCTAGAAGGAGCTCCTCATCTTTTGCTGCAAGCAAATTCTCAGCATCTTTAAGCTGTTGTCGCTTCTTTTCCAAGTCCGCCTCAAGTTCACTTAGGGTTGTTTGGCTATGAAGAATGATCTGCTTTTGCTCATTTGCCTTTCTTACTTCATCCCGCTCAAGAGCGGATACCGTTTTTAAGGTTAATTGCTTTTTAAGCTTCTGTTGTTTTTCTTGCTCTTCTGCAATGGTATTTGAAATGTTCCCTACCAGCCTTTGCTTCTCAGCAAGTTGTGTTTTCAAATCTTCTAGCTGAAGCTTAAGTCGTGATGTTTCGGCTTCTAGTTCATTTATTTTTTCTTGGATACCCTTTGCTTCTAAAAGCTGATGCTTTTTCCTTACAAATATAGGTAGTTTTTCTGTTTTTTCTTGTCTCTTAATGTGATATTTTTTTGCGCTGCTTTCACTTTCTTCTTTTTTAGTAACAAGAAGGTTTTGAAAGGTATTATATTTAGTAGTCCAATTTGCAACGGCTTCATTTGAGGCCTCATATTCCTCAAGGTAAGGTATAATACGGTCTGCAGCTTCTGCCTGTTTCAGCTGTTCTTCAAGCAAGCGAATTTTTTTCCCGTCTTGTTCAACCTCTACTATTCTTGTCAAAATAGATATTTTTTCCTGCTGCCATTCCCATACATTTTTACTCTTCTCATAGTTTTCTTCCACATTGTTTAATTCGTTTCTACGCTTTTCTAAGAGTATTTCAACATCTGTTAGCTCTTTTTCAGCTGCTTTAATAGCTTCAGAGGATGCATCACCAAGTCCCGCTTGCTCAGCAGTTACCTCCCCTAACTCATTTTTAGTAGCCGTCAGTTTCATTTTCAGCTTTTTATTAAGCTTATCTCCATACTGTTCTAGGTTAAAAAGACGCTGCAGCATCTGTCTACGATCTGCACCCTTAAGCGATAAAAACTCAGCAAATTTCCCTTGTGGGAGCACCACTGCTCTTGTAAAATCTTCAATCGTTAATCCTAGAAGTCCTTCAATATGGTTATCTACTTCCCTAGCCTTATCAGCAAGTACTACAGATTCCTCACTTACTTCAATAAGTCGACAAACAGAAGATTTCACTTTCAGCTCATCTTGACGTTTGAAGCTACGCTCGATCATGTACCTCTTTGAACCTTGAGCATTTTCTAACTCAAATGTAAAAGATACATGAAGCTTGTCCTCAGCATGATTTAATATACCGTGCGTGTTATTAGATGCTCGTTCCACCTTCCCGTAAAGGGCTAATGTCATAGCATCTAAGATAGAAGATTTCCCACTACCGGTTGGTCCGAATATTCCAAATACCCCACCTTCACATAAAGAGCCAAAGTCTATCGTTTGTTTTTCTCGAAAACTATGCAAACCTGCAACAGTTAATGTGATTGGTTTCATACTTGTTCACCTGCTTCTTCAGCCTCATCCGAGAGTAGCTCTAAAAATAATTTTATTACTTCAGGCTCAGGTCTTGCCCCACCTGTTTGACGCTCATAAAAGCGTGCAAAAAGTTCATCTATCGGGATATTGGCTTGTTCTGTGCGTTCTAATCTTTCCTTTTCTAACTCTTCAAACACTGGTCTAATATGAATTAATCCGCTATGGAATTTTCGTAGTCTATGAATCTCTTCAATTGATAGTGCATTTGTAACATGAACTTCTAGGTCAATCCATGCGTTTGCATCCTTTCCTTCTTCAAGCCAGCTATAGACTTGAGCAAGTCCTTCCAATGCTTTCCATCTTACAAGAGGTCTTCCACTTGATAAAAACACCTCTGACATTTCAACTGGCATGCTTGGCTTGGCATCTAGAATTGTCACAGATTTTGCATAACCTGCCTCTGAGAAGCTGTAGGCTAAAGGTGATCCTGAATATCTCGCTAAGGTCTTTGCTCTCTTTATCATTTGCGGGCGGTGTAAATGGCCTAGTGCTACATATTGAGCAGCTTCTGGAAGACTAGTAGAAGCTACGGTATAGGCTCCCCCCACTTCAATAGGTCGTTCTGAATCGGAGCTACTCCCACCAGTTACGTATATATGACTCATAGCTATATTAATCGTGTCAGGAGAAAACGATTTACTCATTTCTTCAAAGATTCCTTGAATTCTCTGATCATATTTATCTCGTAACAGCAACTCCTCGTGAGATTCTGACAACACTTCAGCTAAACGCGACTCAGAAGGATAAGGTACAGCAGCTAATTTAAGGATTTCATCGGTCGTTGGGGCATAAATCGATTGAACCTCCATCGTAGGTAAACCGATTAATTGAATATTCTGCTGGTGTGCAAGAGGAGATGCTGCTGAGAGTCGGTCAGGATTGTCATGATTTCCAGCAATTATAGATATTGGTCTCTTGCCACCATTTGATAGTCTAGAGATACTATCATAAAATAATTGCTCAGCTGCTGCAGGTGGGTTTACTGTATCAAACACATCCCCAGCCATTAACACAATATCAATTTTTTCTTCTTCAACAATTTTCACAAGCTCATCTAAAAATTGAGCTTGTTCTTCTAATCTACTTCTTCCTTCAAGTGATCGTCCTAAGTGCCAATCGGCAGTATGAAGAATTCTCATATAGTAGTGCACCTTCCTTTAATGTCCGTCTTCTAATAGATTCATTTTAACATGAATGCTTGTCCAAAAATGGTACACCTTTCTTAACAAGAAATTTTTTATAGATACTTATGCATCCCATTAAAAAAAATGAGTAAGCGCCTTGCTCCTATCCTTTTAAAAATACTGCACCCATATAAGGTGCAGTATTGAGAAACCAAAACCAAAACCAAAACTATATCTCCAATAAATGTCCACCATCAAAGAAATATAAATATCTCTCGGTTAATGGCTTTTTCCAGATATATTCAATGGCTTTACTATATAGTTCAAGCTGAACTCGATAACGTTCTTCGAGTACAGGCTTTGCTTCTTCAAATCCACCCGGAAACCTCCCGGTAATACTGTCTGTTTTGTAATCAATCAGAACGATTCCATTTTCATCTTCGAAGATACAGTCGATGACACCTTGGATAAGCACGTTTTCCTGTTGATCATCTGACCAATCGGCATAAGCTTCTGAAGCAGGAATCGCTACACTGAATGGCACCTCACGTCTTACGTTCTTACCATTTACCATCCGTTGGGCAATACTTGATGTAAAAAATCCTAACACACTATCAATATCAATTACCTCTGCTTGCTCCTGTGTTAAAAGCTCATTATGAACCATTTTAACAACCAGCTCACGGATGGTATTTGAATTAATTGATTCATTTAGGTTCACGTGTTGCATGACCATATGCATCGCTGTCCCTCTTTCTGCAGCAGTTAATGACTTTTGCTGCATAAAACGTGGACGGTCTGAGCTTGAAGCTCTAACCTTAGGAAGGAAAGCTGTATCACTATGTTCATCAATGCTATCACGTTGTCTCTTGATTTCAGAAACGGACTGTTTCGAACGTTTATATGCCGCTGATTTATAAGGATATTTCCAGGTTAGTTGCTGGTTTATTTGTTCTGAGAAGTCACTGCTTACTGGTAAATGCTTACCTTCCTGAATTGCTTTTTCAATTTGCTCATTTGACCATTTCTCGTCGGTCTCTACAGTTTGAAGAGCGGAAGCGACAATCGGATGAATTTCCCATTTTGCTGGGTGGTATACAATTTCTTCTGGTAGCTGGTGATTGGATACATCACCACGTAATACTCCAGCATCTTCATGTCTTATTAGTGCATGTCCTACCCAATCGAGATACGATTTTGCACCTGCGCGGAGATGGTCTGCTATTAACCATTCCTTATTTTGCAGAGTAGCTTGCCATCTTCCAAGCTGTTTTTCTAAGTTCTTTATAGTTCCAACTAAATACAGCTTCTCTTTAGCTCTTGTTAGAGCAACATATAATACACGCATTTCCTCAGCAATTAGTTCAAGATGCATTTTTTTCTTAATTGCAAGCATCGGTAAAGTGGGGTAGCTTATACGTAGCTTCGGGTTCACATATTTTGATCCAAAGCCAAGCTCTTTATCGAGTAGATATCTTTTATTCAGATCGATCATATTAAATTGTTTCGATAAAGCAGCTACGAAGACAACTGGAAATTCAAGTCCCTTACTTTTATGGATGGTCATTAGTCGAACTACATCCTCCTGCTCCCCAAGAGCTCTTGCGGTTCCTAAATCATCACCCCTATCTTGCATTCGTTCGATAAAGCGTAAAAAGCGAAACAATCCTCTAAATGAAGTAGCCTCATACTGACGAGCACGGTCGTACAAAGCCCTTAGGTTTGCTTGGCGTTGTTTTCCACCAGGCATTCCACCTACAAAATCATAAAAATACGTCTCTCGATACAACTGCCAGATTAACTCTGAAAGAGAGCCAGTTCGTGCTTTTGTACGCCAGTTTTCCAACATCCTATAAAACTTTTCTACCTTGTGATGTGTCTCATTATCAGATGTGCCTTTCTCAATAAAGACCTTTAACGCCTCAAAGTACGGGCTATTTTTTTCATAAGTCCTAATTTGAGCAAGTTCGTCTGCATCAAGATCTACTATTGGGGAGCGCAATATAGACGCTAATGCAATATCCTGATACGGATTATCTATCACTTTTAAAAGTGACATCATTATGGCAACTTCTGTCGCATCAAAATAGCCAGTTGAAAGGTCCGCATAAACAGGAATGCCCTGTTGCTTAAATTCCTCCATAATTTGTGGTGCCCATGGCATGGATCGCATCAGAATAACAATGTCACGGTAGGTAATACTTCTCATCCGATCTTGTTTTCGGTCATATACTTGGAACTGAGAGGTAATCATTTCTTTGATTTTCTTTGCCATAGCACGAGCTTCAAGCTGTGCTGTTTCAAGCTCAGCCTGATCAAAAACTACTACATTTTCTTCTTCAGTGTCTTCTTCATCCGTTTCATAGGTATCTAATTCTTGTCCGTTTTTATCAATAAGCAATAATTCTGCAGCCATGTTTTCACTAGCCGGGTAATCGGCGCCTAGCTTTAATTCGGCGTCAGAATCATATACAATTTCTCCAACGGTTTCACCCATAAGTTGTTTAAAAATATAATTCGTTCCATCTAAGACCTCTGCTCTACTACGGAAATTTTTTGAAAGGTCAATTCGTAAACCCGTATCTTCGCCTAACTGTGTGAAACGTTTGTATTTGCTTAAAAAGAGCAATGGTTCGGCTAATCGGAAGCGATAGATGGATTGCTTAACATCACCAACCATGAACATGTTTCCGCTCGCTTCATCATCCTTTGTGACAAGTTTCAATATCGATTCCTGAACCATGTTAGTGTCCTGATATTCATCGACAAGCACTTCTTCAAATTGAATCCGATATTCCAGTGCTGCATCAGATGGGAGTAATTCTTCTGCAGATCCTGTTTGCCGTAAGATTTGTAACGTATAATGCTCTAAATCCGAAAAATCAACTAAGCCCTTTTCTTCTTTAACTTGCTGGAATCGTTCACCAAACTCTATGACTAACTCCACTAGCATTATGATTGAAGGCTCCATTTCCTTTATATCTTGTAAATATGCATCTGGTGTACGACTAAACAAGTCCTCTTTTATCTTTTGTACTTGTTTCTTGGCATCATCTCGGAGTTTTGCTACTTGCTCCTTGAGATTTTCATCATACTCAGCACCTTTAACAGGTTTTGCAGTTTTAAAGACAATTGTTTGCATTTCATGATAAAGAGCAGTCCATGAGTTATCCTTCGCACGTAGTAGTCGATAAAGCTGCTCTAAATCAGTTTCAATTGTTTCAGCACGAGGTGAAGGGCCACCCGGCACCTTCGTTAACTCAAGTGCACGTAATAGATTTGCCTTCGCTCCTTCCAGCTGAAGTGAAATGTCAGCAAGTAGATATGGTATATATGGCGTTTTGTCTAAGGACTGTTCATCTGTTTGATAATCTGCCACAATTTGCCTCAACCATTGATTTGGTGATGGATGCGCCCTAGAGAATTCATATAATTTACGAATCATATTTTGTAATTCAGTATCGGTTCGATCATTCGTAAAACGGTCAACTAAATCAAAGAACCGTTGATCCTTTATGTTACTATAATGCACCTCAAATAACTCTTCCATAACCTCATCTCTAAGGAGTTCTGCCTCTGTGTCGTCAGCAATGCGAAAGCCTGGGTCGATATCGATCAAATAATAAAACTTACGGATAACCTCTAAGCAGAAAGAGTGAATGGTTGAAATAGAAGCTCGATTTAATAAGCTTAGCTGTCTTCTTACATGTAAGGAGGAAGGCTGTTCCTTTAAGGCTTTCTCTAACGCTTCTGCAATTCGATTGCGCATCTCTGCTGCCGAAGCATTCGTAAACGTAACAACGAGAAGACGGTCAACATCTACCGGATTTTCCTCTGATAGTATTTTTTTTATCATTCGTTCAACAAGTACTGCTGTCTTACCAGAACCTGCTGCTGCTGCTACAAGAATATCCTGCCCGCTTGATACAATCGCTTTCCATTGATCATCGGTCCATTGACTTCCTGGTGGCTTTTCAATTTTATGACTCACTTACCTTCACACCTTCATTCCGAATTCTGTCTAGGATTACATCGTTCTTTTCAGATGGTAGTATTCGATACGTATTTTCTTCAAGACTTTGATCAAACTGACATACAGATTTGAATGCACAAAATGTACATGGCGTTTTATCCTTTAACTTAAATGGAGCGATGTCGATTTCTCCATCTATAATTCTATTTCCTGTGTTTTTGAATACCCCTCGTACATGGTTGCGAAGGTAGCCAAATTCCTGTTCACTCGCTACTTGTGATGTTGAATAAAAGCTTCCATCCTTTTTAATTGCTGCTGAGACAATCTGGGAATGTCCAGTTTCTAGCGTCTGGTCCATTAGCCTTACCGATTCTTCATCTCCAAGAAGCAGCCCCTTCATTTTAAATTTCTTAAAGATTTCCTCTTCAATTTTATCTTCAGACAAAGCTTTATTCGAATTAATCATCGGATCATGGATGTGGAAATATAGAACTCCAGCAGGTTTAGCTGTGACCCCAATCCAATCCGATGAATGTGTAATGATTACATCGAGATAAGTTAGCATTTGAAGAGCAAGTCCATAGTACACTTCTGTTAAATTAAGTGCTTTTTGACTCGATTTATAGTCAACAACTCGCAATAAAATACCATTTGAGCTTTCCGCTTTATCTACGCGGTCTATTCGGCCGACAATCTCCATTGTACTTCCATTATCAAGTGTAAATTGAATTGGTGGTAACGGGCCTTTTTTACCAAATCCAAGCTCGAGTCCAACCGGAGCAAATCCACTTGCTTTTGCATGTTCGCTTAATATCTTTGAAGCTCGACTAATGATTTTCTGCAGTTTTTGCATGATATAGTGATAACGGTTTGAACTTAACAGTATTTCCTTTTGTAAACGAGGCGCCAATGCTTCAACTGCTTTTGTAGCAAGTTGGTCACATTGTTCCTTTGTGATATCACGCCAATCCAACCCTTTTTCTCGCAATGAATCGGCTATTTGTTTGAGTGCTGCATGGAACAACTCTCCAATATCAGGTGACTCTAAGCGGAATACCTTACGCTCTCGCAATTGAAGACCATAGCTTGCGAAATGGGAGAATGGGCATCCTTGGAAGACTTCCATACGTGACACACTACCTTGAATATGGTCCCCATATAAAAGCTCCGTGATTTCCCTAGAAAGCCGTTTAGGTTTATTTTTATAAAATAAACTACTTAACACGAGCTGACTTTTTTCTTTCATTACATCATGATCAGCAAAATAGTTATAGACATCCCACCATAAATCTTGGATAGGGTATTGCTTTTTCCATGCTTGTAATTGAGTGGCCAAATATGATAATGCTATATTCGGATTTACGATATATTCTAATTGCTCTACAGAAGAAAGCTCGGAAGGCTCATTAAGATACAAACTTTCCCTAGCACTTGGGAATAGATCCTTTAATCGTTTGATAATAGGTGACGGTAGCAGCGATTTTCCCTCTTCATTTGCTAAAGGATAACTTACATATATAGCGTGCGATGCACTTGTTAATGCACCGTAAATTAAAAAGTTTTCATCTAGAAGTGTTTCCCTGCTACCTGGAGCTAGCTGTAGGCCGGCTTCCCCTAACGTTTCACGATCCTGCTCAGAAAATACACCCTCTTCACTAGGTCGTGCTGGAATAACTCCATCATTCGCACCAATAATAAACGTACATTTTATATTAGAGAACCTTGATCGTTCTAAGCTTGCGATTAAAACTTGGTCAATTGCTGGAGGAACAAGGGCAAAGCGCATGCTTTCTAGTCCAGTTTCCAGCATATTACTAAACATTTTGAGAGACACTTTTTCATCGGACATAATTTCCACAAATTGATCAAGTAATTCTAGTACTGAGTTCCAAACCTGATCATGTTCTCTTGCTTCTGACAACCGTCCAGCCAACTCAGCATTAAGCTTCAGCTCTTCCATCTTTGCAGGAATTTCAAGATCCTCGAGGTAAAGAAATAATGCCTCTGACATACCCCTTCCATCCTTGGCATTTTGAAGACGCTTTTGTAGGGTTAGCAATGGTCCTACAATCATCTGACGGAGAGCATTTAGCTTCAGTTCAAATTCTCGTTCTTTATCCGTTTGTGGGAGATCAGAGTCTTCTAGTCCCCTTATTCGTTTATATTTCCATGGCTCACCATTTGTCCATTTATAGCCCTGTATCCCATATTCAAGTACATAATTTTCGAGTCTATCCATATCCTCCCGAAGTGCTGATATTTCTTCTCCGAATGGATTTAGTAAATCAGTTTTCACACAACGAAAAACAGCATCATAACGCCAATTTCCAGTAATCACTTCAAGACTAGAACGCATCAGTTCAATTAGCGGATGATTGAGCATAGACCGTTTCTGGTCAATGAAAAACGGAATTTGATAGTCTTGAAAGATTGTTTGAATGATTTCATGGTACTCCCCAGCGTTTCGGACTAAAATCGCCATTTCACGGTATCGATACTTTTCGTCTCTAGCTAGCTTTTGAATCTCACGGGCTACTCCTTCAATCTCTGCCCTACGATTCACAGCCTGACTAATCGTAACAGCCGCTTTATCCATGAATGGGATGGTCGGTCTTTCATCGTAGTATTTTTCCAAATGTGCTAATGATGATTCAGATGTAAAACGGAATTGTTCGTTTAATAAAATTGGTTTTTCTACCTTTATTCTCAATTCAGTAGCCATTTTGATAATAGATTGATAGGTTTTTCCAGTCATGCGGAATAGGCTCAAATCATGTGGAGGATAGTCATCGTATGCTTTATCAACAGTTAGTGCAATTGTTACTTGTTTTGATTCCTTCATTAATTGGCCTACTACTTCAAGCTCCTGTGGTGTAAAGCTATGAAATCCATCAATATAAATTTCGGCCTCTTTTATATAGTCCGACTGTGATATTTTTTCTGCAAGTAGACGTAGGTAATCCTCTGAGTCTACGTATTTTTCAAAAAGATGCTTTTCTAAGTCATCATACAACAATCGTAAATCATGTAATTTATCCGAAAGGACCTTGTTTTCACTTTGTACAGTATGTCGCTGTGCCTCCAAAGCATCAGGAGTAACACAATACCTTTTAAACTCAGCAACCATTTCCTCCATCTGAGTAATAAAACCATTTTTATCTGCCGCTCGTGAAAACACCTTTAACTCTTGCTTTCTTGTTTCGATAATTTTTCGAAGGAGCATATTCACCCCAACATTGTTTACATGATAACGGCTCATTCCTCCTGTTTCCTGAAGAACCCTCCACGCAAGTCGGGTAAAGCTAAATACCTGGGCTCTCATCATACCAACTATCCCAGGAGTATTGATTAAATCATACTCTGATTGAAACGTCATTTGGTCTGGAACTAAATATACGACTGGAGGACCAGTTGGATTTTCTATTAGCTTTTTCCTGATATCCTGCAAGCACATAAACGATTTCCCTGTGCCTGCACGTCCCAAAATGAAGCGAAGAGACATAAATAAACCTCCAAATTTAGTGTTGTTCAAAAAGTCAACAAATCGCAAAGCAAGAAGATCAAGGAACAACAACCTCGAGTAGAACGAGGCAATCACGTTGAAATAACTTCTTCGCTGCCTTGTGCTTAGGAATTTACCACATTGAATTATCTAGTAGACGCAACGACATATACAGATATTCTTCCTAACTTGGTCTACCTTACGCCGAGATTCGAAGCAAATCATTCGGGGATTTTGAACTTCCTCTATTAGAAGAGAATTTCACATTCTATTTACGCGAATCTTTTATCTACTAATTGTACCAAAAACTATACGCAACAGGTGCATATCAGAACCATCCATTTTCTAGAAATGATAGGAAACCTTGTACAGTCGAGTTATCTTTTACCAATGCGAATACCGAACGATTTCTTCTTTGCCTTTACTAGTAAACTACAAAATATTGATTATAACGTATCAAAGAGAGTGCTGCAATCGGCCTATTTTTTTGACCAGATATTATTGGTAGGCATATGTTAAATCAGGGTGGTGGTCTGTTTGAAGCATTTAACGATTGTCGGTTTTCTCCTTATTCTTATGGGAATATGTATCGCAAGTAATATCTACACATTAATACCTATCTATGAAAATATAGCACGTAACATGAATAGAACAGTTGAACAAACAATTTTTGGGAGTAGTGTTTTCTCCATATGCTATGCCTGCGGGTTGCTAATCTTTGGACCTGTTTCAGAAAAAATAGGCAGAAAAAAAGTAATAATTACTGGTTTGTTCTTTTCTTTTCTTACAACAGGAGTTGTTGGATTTGCGTTTGATGAGACGTCTTTATATATGTTTCGAGGACTTCAGGGGTTTGCATTAGGAACCTTTGCACCTGTTGCATTTGCCTATACGTTTGAGTTGTTTCCTATAAAACATCGGACCCTAGTTTTGGCACTTATCAATAGTGGATTTTTAATTGCTGGCATTCTTGGTCAATTAATAAGCACTGCTCTAACAAACTTGTACAGCTGGGAATATGTCTTCTATAGCTTTGCACTTATATATCTTCTTCTGTTTTTAAGTGGAATCATATTTCTACCGAATATACCTTTAGTTCAACGGAACGGTACTTCTATCGTAAAAGACATGCTCCTCCTCGTTAGAGATCCTTCATTATTTAAGTGCTATGTCATCACATTTTCGATATTGCTTTCGTTTGTATCCTTTTATGATGGGATAGGTCGTTTCTTACGTGAAGTGTATTCTGTTAATGATGAAACGCTTTTTCATATCAGGGCAATTGGCCTTATCGGGGCTTCTCTATCTTTTTTCGCAGGGAAAATTGTGAAAAAAATTGGAGATAAACAAACACTCGTAACTGGATTGCTACTAACTATTTGTAGTTTACTGCTTCTCTTGTTTGCAATTAGCCCCTTTTTGATTGCTATATTCTCAATCCCTTTTGTTGCAGCATTGTCACTCCTCTATCCTTCTATTATTTCAATAATTGGTACAATCGGACAACATAATAGGGGTTCCGCCATTTCTTTATATTCCTTTACCTTACTAGTTGGTGCAAGCATTGGTCCAATCATTGCAAATGTCATAGATTTTCCTGTATTACTCCTTAGTTTAACCGGGATGTTTTTACTAAATCTGTTTCTTAGCTTAAGGATTAACATGTAAAAATAAGGTAATATTCGAAGTTATGTAACATAGACTTATTTTGTATGATACAAATGTTCGTAAACTATCACTTTAGTAGGAGGTGAAAGAAATGAAGGTTCTGATTCTTATCCATATATTGTCAGCAATTATTGGAGTTGGCCCCACCTTTTTTGCCCATGTTTTACTTAGGAAAAATCAAAATGCAGTCCAATTAAGACAATCAATGGCCCTCAGTCAATTGCTGAACTTCTTTCCAAAGATTGGTGGAACAATAGCTGTCTTAACAGGTATTACATTAGTGATTCTAGGAGAATATGGATCTTTCTTAAACTTATGGCTTATCGGCTCTCTTATTGTTTATATTCTTATCCAAATAATTGTCATTGGTATTATCGATCCCAACTCTAAAAAACTGGGAGCCTGGGTATTTGATGAAAATAACGAGGATGCTGTTGAATTACCACAGGAGCAAAATCAACTTCTTTCAAAAATCAGTAATCAATTTTATTTCGCAACAGGACTAGGTGTTCTTTTATTCATTTTTATGATTTGGAAACCGATGTAAAGTTTATAGTCTCAAAAGAATGTAACTTTCTTGATAACGCCGGTACGAACCCTTACCTTGTGAAGACACTAGCAACTCAACATGCTCGTTTTCAAATTATGAAAAGGGTATAACCATACGGTTACACCCTTGTTTTACTTTTTGCGCGCTCCATGATAATCTTCACAAATTGCTGACAACGTTCGATGTCTAAAAGCTGAGGAGTTAGCTCAATTTTTAAAGTTGCTGCTAGATTTGAGTGCACATAAAGCATATCCCTAAATTCATCTACTGCACCACAAAACCTTGGATAACACTGGTCTCCTGTACCAACTACCCCCGTTATAATTTCCTTTGTATCGTATTCTTCAAATGCTCGATAAAGACTCATCATTTCTAACGGTATATCACCATTTCCCCATGTATATGTTCCAATAATAATCACATCAAATGTCATTAATTCATGTAATGGAAAACGGGCAACAGGGAATATAGAGCTGTCCTTTGTATACTTTTTTGCAATACTGTATATGTTATTAACTGTTTCTTCTGTATTTCCCGTTACTGAAGTATAGACGATCCCAACCTTCACTATTTCACCGCCTATAGTTCATCAAACCCATTTGATTGGGACACCTTCGTATAGGTACGCGATCTTTGCTCAAAGAAATCTGATTTTGTCTCATTCATCATTTCATCACTAAAAACCTGAATCCATGGCATTGGGTTACTTCTTTCTTCATATAAATTTTTGAAACCAAGTTGGCGTAGTCGTTTATTAGCTAGATATTCAACATATTCCTCAAATTCATCGAGATCTATACCATCAATCTCTTTTAAAATATACCTTGCCCACTCCTTCTCAAGCTCGACAGCTTGTCCAATCGCTTGGTATACATATTCCCTATTTTCTGGATTATTAAGTTCTTGATTTTCTGTTAACAGAATACGAACAAACTGTGCGATAAAATAAGCATGCTGCATTTCATCTCTCTGAATATAGCTAATCATGGTACTTGTTTTTAGCATCTTTTGTTGCCTTGCAAGATGATAAAAAAAGGCAAACCCAGCATAAAAATAAATTCCTTCGAGATTAATAGAATTGATTGCAAGCCTAAACAGGGTTTGTGGAGTAGGATTCTCTCTAAACGCTTCATAAGCATCTAGGATTAGCTGATTTCTTTTCTGAACAATTGGATCAGCTTTAGCCTGATTAAATCGTTCGTTTTGCACCTGTAAAGGTACAAGAGAACTAAGAATATATGAATAAGACTCTGTATGTACAGCTTCTTGTTGTGAAATAACGGCAAAAATAGCTTTAAAGCTTGAGTCCGTTACATAGTCCATGACCTGGCTCATTGTCGGAGTTTGTAAACTATCTAGTGATGCAAGCTGTGTGTTAATACGTAAAAAAACATCTTTTTCGGCTGAGCTTAAAAAATCCCATTGCTTAAGATCATCCTGCATATTAATCTCTTGTGCTTTCCAGAAATTCGCAAGTAACGTCTGATACAAATTGTACATTTGTGGATACGCTATGTCGTTCCAATTCAACAAACCAGAGGATTTACCATTTATTATCCCTGTAGATTTATTTGGAAACGTTGGGTTAAGTAGCTTTATTTTAGATAAAGGCGAATGTATACTCATATTTATTCCTCCCACTCTTATTAACTGTGACATAGCTCGCATTCTTCAATTTCCGCCTGTGAAGTACTTCTCACATAATAAGTTGTTTTTAGCCCCTGCTTCCAAGCCTCTAAATGAAGATGTAATAAATCCTTTGCCTTTATATCATGCCTTACATAAAGGTTGAAGCTTATTCCCTGGTCAATATGTCGTTGACGGGCTGCATTTTGCTTAATACTCCATATTTGATCAAGCTCATGTCGAGCTTTCCGATAAAATTCATATGTCTTATGATTCAAATCTGGAGCAGTAACCTTAAACTTAAAATTCTTTTTTTCTTCGGCATATTCAACTGCATACAGAGGGTCAATTCCATCTGTAGAACCCCCAATTTTTGCTGTCGATGAATTCGGTGCGATCGCCATTAACCAACCATTTCGAATCCCATTACGCGATACCTTATCTTGCAGCTCTTTCCACCGGTCTGAATTGTAATTTCTTCTAGTAAAATATAATCCTGTTTCCCACTCAGAACCCTTAAACTTGCTATATGAACCTTTTTCTAAGGCAAGCTCCATCGAGGTACGGATAGTATAGAAGGCGATATTTTCATAAAGCTTATCTGCATATTGAACTGCATCATCAGATTCCCAATAGATTCCTTCGAGTGCTAATAGATGATGCCACCCAAAAGTACCAAGCCCAACTGCTCTAAATTTTTTATTCGTAATCTCTGCTTGCTTTACCGAGATTGTGTTAAGGTCTACAACATTATCTAGCATTCTCACTTGGATCTTTATTACTCTCTCTAGCACTCCATCCTTCATTGTTCTTGGAAGATTAATTGAAGACAGGTTACATACAACGAAGTCACCAGGCTTACGAATGATGATAATGTTTCCTTCTGGGTCTACATATTCCTTAATAATCGTTGTCGAAGACATGTTTTGTGCGATCTCTGTACATAAATTGCTACAGAAAATGGCTGTCCGTCCTTCCCCAAGGAGATGTTTATTAGGATTTAGTCGATTAACCTGATCACGGTAAAACATATATGGTGTTCCTGTTTCTAGCTGTGCAACCATAATTCTTGCCATGATATCCATTGCCCTATAGCTTTTTCGAGGTAAAAGTGGATGGTTAACGGCTTCCATGTACTTCTCCGTAAAGGATTTCTTATCTATTTCATCATAAAAATCTTCAAGACCTAGAGACCTTCCCTCTTCATCTTGCCAGCCCATTAAATGTTTTACTTCATGGGGACAAAATGTATGCCACTCCCCAACACTTCTTCCTGCTTCATCAACCTCTTCAAGCTTTTTCATAAACAAATCTGGAATCGCAACACCCGTAAAAATATCATGCGCCTTTCTACGTTCATCCCCGTTATTCGTCTTAAGATCTAAAAAGCCATTCATAATGTCCTTATGAAATATATCTAGATAGATTGCAATTGCTCCCTGTCGTTGGCCAAGCTGATCTACACTAACCGCTGTATCATTAACCAACCGAATCCAAGGTACGACTCCGGAGGAATTTCCCTTAAATTTTTTTATATCCGATCCAAGCGCACGAACCTTTCCATAATAAACCCCAATACCACCGCCATCTTTTGACAATCTTGCAATATCCCAATTATTTAAATAAATGCCGTCAAGAGAGTCCTCCACTGTATCAATAAAACAAGAAGATAGCTGACCATAGCTTTTTCCTGCATTTGATAATGTTGGTGTAGCGACAGTCATATATAAATTACTTAGTGCCCAATAAGCTTCTTTCACTAATTTGGTACGGACCACTTTATCTTCATTCATCATTATTGTCATCGCAATAATCATAAATCGTTCCTGAGGTAGTTCGTATATATTTCGCTCATAATCTCTTGCTAGGTAGCGATCTGCCAGAAGGAATAACCCAATATAATTAAATAAATAATCTCTATTTGGATCAATCTCTCTCTCAAATTCCTCCATCTCGTGTTTTGTATAAGATTCTATTAGTTTACTAGAATAAATCCCTTTCTCAGTTAGTTCTTGAATGAGCAGATAAAAGTCACCGTATTTTTGATGTGAACTATATTTACGATTTGTTGAAGCTTTTGTATACAATTCATTCAAATATAAATGTGCGGCTAGATATGTCCAATCGGGCTGGTCCATTGTAATCTTATTTAACGCATAAAAAAGAGCCTGCTGATTTGAGTCCAGCTTCTTCACATTCATTTCCATTACTTGTCTTCTTAATTCTGTTGTGTCGAGTTGGTATTTTTCAGACGCATAATCCATCGACCTTATTACCGAATTAACTTCCTCGTGAACACTTATAACCATTTTCTTCTCTCCCTCAATATAGGTAATTGATTTCAAGCCATAATAATATATTGATTGTCGTTAATTTCTGGCATAGCCTGACTCAGGGAACAGCGCAGTAAAATAAAAAAGTCCGCTCAGCATTTGAGCGGACGAAACGATAACATCATGGAGAATTAGCATAAAAAACAAAACTGTCTCCTAGCGCCACCGTCTCATCTTCTCAATCCCCGAAAAAGTTGAAACATCTTAAAAATAGACAGGTCTCCTGACTTATGCGTCTTTCTACTATGAACCCTTCCCATATAAGTACCTACTAGAGGATGTACAAAAAGTCACCAGATGGTAAGCTACGAATCTCTTTTCACTCGGCATCTCCGGTACATATGTATGAAAAACATACATTCGACCCAAGATCTGTTGTTACTTGACTTTCTCGCTTCTGATTCTTTTTGAACATGCACTATTTAAGCTAGCTTATACAGTGGACTTGTTCATTTCGTCAGCATTTACAGTTGCGGGGGCAGTTCTGGGTTTTCACCAGATTCCCTTTTAAGCCTAACGGCATCTATTTCCTAAGGCAAAACACAATATATAGATATTCAATTTTAAAATAAATCAATATATATTATTGAATTTAATGATATAGGATGTATACCTACAACGCAAGACAAAAATTTACAAATTTTTCTCCCGGATATGTTAGAAGAAGTAAATGAGGTTGTCAATATTCTTTGACTTGTTTTGGCGCTACTACTCTTATTCACAAATGACACATCTCTAACACAGAACATTCGTTCTTGTTTTATAGAATTATTTTTAGTATAATAGGCAATAAGGAAAATTAATACAAAAATTTATTATGACAATCCTAACTACTGAGGAGTGATAAGATGAAACAACAAGCTACACCTTATTTAATGTTTGATGGAAAAGCAAAAGAGGCACTAGACTACTATCAAAATATCTTTGAAGGTGAAATTCTAGACATGCAAACATACGGTGAAGCCGACTACCCTACACCTCCCGAGGCAGACAACAGAATTATTCATGCTCGGTTTAAAAAGGATGATTTTGTTCTGATGGTTTCGGACGCATTTCCCGGAAGTGAAGTTACAATTGGAACAAATATTTCATTTGTTCTTGAATTTGAAAATGAGCAAGAAATACAAAAAATCTATCAGCAATTAAGTGAAAATGGAACCGTGCTAATGGAATTACAGGATACTTTTTGGGGTGCAAAATATGCCAAATTGAAGGATCCGTTCGGAATTATTTGGGATTTAAATTACACAAAAGCATAATACATTAAATGGAAAATACCCTCAGTTACCTTACTAACTGGGGGTATAAATAAAGCAACAACTACTCACTCTGTTGCGCTTCCCATTCATGCTTTAGGATGCCATATGAGTACATATCATAGCGTTTACCGTCTCTCTCTAAAAACTCTCGTGAAGTTCCTTCGTGTACAAATCCAATCTTTTCATATAAGGCAATTGCTCTTTCGTTATACTCAAATACCGTAAGCTGAATGCGATATAAATTTAACTCTTTAAAAGCATATTCCAAGGCGAGCTGCATCGCTTCATAGCCAAGACCTCTGTTGCGATTTCCTATACCACCAATTGCGATTGCAAGCCATGCATTTCGGTGTGGCCATATGATGCTATCAATATCTACAAACCCCACTAACTGGTTTGTCTCTAGCTCTTTAATGCCAAAGACAAATCCCTTTTCATTCTTCTGTTCAATCCACTCCTTGAATACAGAAGGATGCTTAGGAAATGCCGGAAGTGTGTCCAAGTTTCGTAAAAACTCTTGATCCTCGTACCAGCTCACGATTGTAGGGACATCTTCCTCTTTAAATCTCACTAATTGCACTTTCATTCCCTTTAACAAGTTGTATCCTATCATAGTTTTTCCCCTTACAAATAATCTCATCAAGTACTAAATTCTACATCAAATCTAGAATTCCTTTTTATGGCGAGCTCAGGAAATTAGTAAATGTATAAACGACTATTTCAATTTCAATGCTCGACCCTGACAGCTAAAATCCCACTAAAAAAGGCCATCCCTGGCCCCTTTTTACCCTACTTTGTTTTCATAAGTCTTCTTCAATTGATTTTTATCAATCTTTCCAACATGTGTTTTTGGGATTTCGTCAACAATGATAAACTTTTTCGGAATTTTATATTTTCCTATTCTTGTTTTGCAGAATTCCGTTAATTCAGAATGTGTGCAAACTCCATTCGACATTAGGGATACCACGGCAACAACCATTTCTCCCCATTTTGGATGTGGGACTCCGATCACTGCCACTTCATTAACAGCCGGGTGTTGGTTAATACACTGCTCTACCTCAAGGGGATATACGTTTTCTCCACCGGTGATAATCATTTCCTTTTTCCGACCGACGATGTAATGATAACCTTCATCATCCCTTTTGGCGAGATCACCTGTGTGAAGCCATCCATCCTGATAGGCTTCATTTGTTGCCCCAGGGTTATTCCAATAATACTGGAACACATGCTTACCTCGTATCAATAGTTCTCCAACTTCTCCTACCTTTGCCTCTTTCCCTTCAGCATTTATAATTCTCACATCATTGAAAATCATTGCCTTCCCAACAGAGCCTCTTCTAAATCTAGAGATTTCGGGATCAATAAAGAAATTATTTGGGCCTGCCTCTGTCAATCCATAGCCTTCTTTGAACGAGAGCCCCTTTTCTTCGAAGGCTTGATAAATCTCTAATGGACATGGCGCTCCTCCAGAAAGAAAGGTGTGCATAGTTGGAAAAGAAACATCCTTAAAGTACTTACTCTTTACAATCATGTGATACATTGTTGGAACAAGTAGAACGATTGTACAGCCTTCTTGATTAATCATTTGTATCGCACGCTCTGGCTCAAATTGATTCGCAATGACTACTTTTCCGCCCATCATTAATATGGGGATCGATAAAGCATTCAAACCACCTGTATGGAACATTGGCATATAGGTTAATGTCACATCATTCGCTGTTAAATTCCAACTCAGAATCGTGTTTAATCCGTTCCACATGATGGATTGATGTGTAAGGACAACGCCCTTTGGCTTCCCTGTAGTTCCTCCAGTATAAATAATAGCCAGTGGGTCTATTTCTTTTATAGAAACATCGCGATTAAAGCTTATTTTTTCAGATGACGTAATATCGTTGTACTCCTGGGAGTCGATGTTAACTATAGCTTTTGTCCCCTTTTCCGTGACAAGATGTCCAAAGCTACTAGACAATGCTAAGAGCTTCGGTGAACAATTCGCTAAAATATATTCAATCTCTGTTCCAGACAAGCGCCAATTTAACGGTACAAAGATGGCTCCAATTTTTCCACAGGCAAATAATAAATCAAAATAACTTACATGATTTGGAGATAATAGAGCAATGCGATCTCCCTTTTTAATTCCGATAGATGTTAAATAATGTGCAACATTTTCTGAGCGCTTATTTAGTTCCTGATATGTAAAGCGGATTCCCGCTTCCCCTTCTACAACAGCAATTGAATCAGGTGATAGTCGAGCCCGATTTGCAATCCAATCCAGTTCCCACCTCACAACTATCTCTCCTTATCTCATCAAAATTCTATTCTTACTGTAAAAGAAAGTAGTTACAAGGAAGTTACAGACACAAACAGGTAGAGGAACATATAAGAAAAGCGCAAGCACCTACCTCACCTCTGACAAGCAAATGTTCTGTTGCAAAAAAAAGTCGCTCTTTGACTTTTTATTGCAACGCGTTTTTGCCCTCGATGGGGTAGGCCCGCTTGCGCTGGGACATTGGAATCTATGTTCAAAATTTTATACTTTCTTTACTTTTTATAAAATGGGATAACCCCACTCAAAGTTTAACTCTACATCATAATACCGCCATCTACATGTAGCGTTGTACCGTTCACATAGTCTGATTCATCAGAAGATAAGAATAAATATGCATTCGCAATATCAGATGGTTTTCCTAATTTTTGAAGAGGTATCATCTGTCTTAATTGCTCAATTACTTTCTCAGGAACGGTTGCAACCATATTTGTTTCAATAAATCCTGGTGCAACGGCATTAACGTTTATTCCTTTTCGTCCTAATTCCTTTGCCCAGGTTTTTGTCATCCCGACTACTGCAGCTTTTGTGGCGGCATAGTTTGTTTGGCCGACATTCCCATACACACCTGAAACCGAAGACGTATTTACAATTTTCCCTTTTCCTCCAGCAATCATATGTGGTACCGCAGCTTGTGTACAATTAAATACACCAGTTAGGTTGACATCAATTACTTTTTGGAAGTCTTCTAGAGAAAGCTTTGTTAACATACCATCTCTTGTAATACCTGCATTATTTATTAAAATATCAATTTTCCCGAAACGCTCAACTACTGCGGCAACCATTTGTTCAACACTTTCACGGTCTGCAACATCCACTTTATAAAATTCAACATCTGCTCCTTGCTGTTTTAGTTCTTTTGCCCGTTCTCCGCCGCTCACATCAAAGTCTACCAGAGCAACCCTTGCTCCTTCACGTATAAATGTTAAGACAGCCTCTAGGCCAAGACCACGTGCTGCACCAGTGATGATTGCTACTTTTCCCTGTAATCTCATTTTGCAAGCTCCTTTTGTTCTAAAAATTCATGGACATGCTTTAGTAATAACTCTAGATTATCTATTAGTGGAGAATGGCCACATCCTTCTAATTCAACAAAGGTCGCGTTATCACCTAAATCCTCAATAATTTCTTTTGTCATGCCGTCGGTTACAACAAGGTCTCTTTCCCCACGTAATACTAGTACTGGAACTGTAATTCGATCGACTAAGCCATTTCCTTCTGTTAATCCATTATGATGATGACTAATATTAAATGTGTTTAAAGAATAATAGACATCAGCAAGATTTCGTTGAGTCATCATATCCTCTAGATATTCATCATAGAGTTCATCTTCTGGTTGGTTATCGCGATAAATTGCGGCATTCCATATCGCTTTTAAGGTGTCCTTGTTTCTCGTATTATAGGCTGTTTGAATTGGAATCGTACGCGCTAAGTCTTTATGAATATCATCCAAGGTTTTTAGTCTGTTTGAAAGATCCATTTGTCCGTCCGCACCTAATCCAAAGAAAGGATATCCTCTTGTCGAAGCAGAAGCTAGTAAAATGAGTTTTGAACTTAAACCAGGATTATCTGCCACAAATTGCATGGCCACTGCACCACCAGTTGACCAACCAGCAATTGCAAAATCATGTAAACCCAATTCGTCTACAAATAACTTAATATCATCTGCAAAGTTCTTAATTGACTGTACAGGTGAGTGATAAGTAGAAATCCCAAACCCTCTCATATCAACTGCATATACCTTGTAATCGCTGTCAAGATTGTCGATAACAAGATCCCAATGCTTAGAGGAGGTCATGTTTCCATGAATAAGTAAAAGCGTTTTTTCTCCACCCTCACGTTCACGATACCCAAGCGTTTCTCCATTTACTAGTTTCACAGTTTTTAGTTCAACAGTAGACATTAGCAATCCCCCCATTTTATAGTTGTGGCTCCCCACGCATATCCAATTCCTGCGCTTACTAAAACGATAAGATCTCCATCTTTTATTTTACCTTGTTTTTCTGCAATTTCCAGAGATAGTATTTGATCAATTTGGCCAATATGCCCATATTCATTAAGATAAATCGATTGCTCCTCTGTTAACCCCAATTCGTTTAATACGAAGTCATGTGCTGATTTTTTCATATGAAGAATTCCTAAATAATCAATATCTTCTACTTTATATCCGCTTTTTTCTACAGAATTCCGAATGACGTATAGAAAATTTTGCATTGATTTTTCTTCTAGCCGTTGCTTCATACCTTCTGGGTCTAAAACATCTAGCATATTTAATTTTTTATCTAGTGCTTCCTTTGAAATAGGATTTTTTGTTCCTCCCGCCACAACAACTACATCTTCAGAAAAAGCACCATCCGTCATCAGATGGCTTTCAAGCAAATGGTTGTAGCCCACTCCCTTTTTTAAAAGAATAGCCCCTCCCCCTGCGCCTAAATTGTACATAAATCGAGTTCTAGGATTCTCGTAATCGATAAAATCAACATTTCGATAGCCGCCTGCCAATAACACAGTTTGAATGGATTCATCTGATTTCATCATATCTTTCGCAACCTTCAATGCCATCACTGCTGTTCCACATCTCATTGCTACATCAAAGCCCCATGCGTTATGAGCACCTAATTCTTGCTGCGTTTTTATTGCAGCTGTCCATAGTGGATATTCCTTGTGCTCTTCTCCAATATAGATGATTAAATCAATTTCCAAAGGATTTGTATTCGCTTTTTTAATTGCTTCTCTTGCTGCTCTTATTCCCATTTCCGCTGTATGATCGTCTGGTCCTGGAATTGGTTTTTTTAAAATACCAAGCTTTGATTCAATAATATGTTTAGGTATTCCAGACTTTTTTGCAATTTCCTCTGCAGTTATATATGTTTGGGGTATATACAAACCTGTGCTTACAATTCCAATTGATTGCAAGATTTTCACTCCTCTATTACACGTTTCATAAAGCTCAGAGCATCCTCCAAATCCGCAACAACTACTTCGTCTTCTCCCTGAACATGACTTACCTTTATGCGCCATTGTTTCTTCAATGTTACTTCATCTACATCAACTAGCGCACAGCGGACAACAAATGAAGTAATGGTTTGATTATCACTCATGACCCTCTCCCCTTAGCCAGCGATTTTTTCTTTTTTTACAACCTCCGTTTTAGCTCCTTTTTTACGAATCATCCATGTTTTAACTGTGCCGACTATACCCATTGGGAAAAACATGACGGCCAAAATATATAGAATTCCAAAGAATATCATCCAGCGTTCAAAGATCCAATGAACCTTAGCAAGCCCCGTTAACCAGTGATGTGCGAATTCAATAAGTCCTGCGCCAATGATTGCTCCTACTAGAGTTCCTACCCCACCAATAATTGTCATAAGGAGTGCATCTAACGTAACATCCATGGCAAATACAGAGGTGTTCACAAATCTAAGAGTTAATACGTACATCGAGCCTGAGATACTTGCAATAACTCCAGCAACCACACTTGCGATAATTTTATAATGAATGACATTGTAGCCTAGAGATTCAGTTCTTGGTTCATTTTCACGAATCGCCTGTAAGACACGACCTAACGGAGATTCTGTAAATCGTTTAAGCACAAGGAATACCACAATCATTAAAAATAACGTTACAAAATAGAGAACTGTCCGGTCTTTTAAAACATCTGGAATCGGAAAGGTAAATCCATCGTTTCCAGCAGTTAGCGATCTCCATTTTTCTGCAGCTACTAAGAATAAACCTGAAAACGCCATGGTTAGCATCGCATAGAAATGACTTTTCAGGCGTAAAGATAAAAGCCCAACAATGTAAGATACGATAGCTGCAAATACGACCCCCACGATGATTGAAAGGATAAATATGAAAAGCGATTCATCATATCGTTTTAAGAAAATCCCTGTCGAGTAAGCACCTATCCCAAAAAACATCGCATGTCCAAATGAAACAATCCCAGTAAAACCTAGTAAAATATCATAGCTCATCGCAAAGACTGCAAAAATAAAAATTTGCGTAAAAAGTATTAGAATACTTCTTGTGTCATTAATGAATGGATAGCATATTAGAAATACCGCAGCCGCAAAGTACACGATATTTGCTTTTGAAGAATTGTTGAGAAGCTTCATATCCTCACCCCTTTGCACCGAATAATCCTTGTGGTCTAAAAATTAATACAACAGCCATGAGTAGCATATTTACAGCCAGTGATAATTCAGGGACATAATATGCCATGAACGCTCCAGATAAGCCTACTAGAATAGCTGCAAACAATGATCCTGTAATGCTTCCCATTCCACCAATTACAACTACGATAAATGCAAGTATCGCAAATTCCATACCCATTTCTGCATAGATAACACCAGAATAAGGTCCAAGCAATACTCCCCCTAGCGCTGCCATTGCAGCACCAACCATAAATACAAGCATAAAGATTCTCTTAATATTGATTCCTAGTGCCTGCACCATTTCCTTGTTGATTACACCTGCACGTACAATTAAACCTATTTTTGTATTTCGTAAAATGTAATAAATTAAAAAGAACACTAGAAAACCAATTGTGATTATAAACAGACGGTATTTGATAATAATTACGCCACCTAGCTCCCAGCTTCCACTTAGATAAGAAGGGGTTGTTGCACTTAACTGATTTGGGCCCCAAACGACCTTCAGCATTTCAGATAAGACAATCATTACCCCTAGTGTGATTAATATCTGTTGTATATGGTTTCCATAAACAGGGGTAATAATAAATCTCTCCATTAGTAACCCAAGAATAAGTCCTGTAAGAAGAGCAGTAAGAATTCCAATTAAAAAACTATCAGTTACGGAATATGACCAAATACCTGCATATGCCCCCCAAGCGAATAATCCACCGTGGGCAAAGTTCAGCACATCCATCAGACCAAATATTAAGGTTAATCCTGCTGCTAGTAAGAATATGAGCATTCCTGTTGCAAGCCCATTTATTGTTAAATTAATTAAAACGTCCAATAATGCTCCTCCTCTCGTCGAATTCGATATGTTCCTACAACGACTCGTGCACTTACTACTAGAGAAATCGTATAATCAGGCGATTCCTAAGTATTGTTTTCGAAGTGTTTCGTTTTCTTTTAGTTCCTTCATCTCTCCGTTATGAACAGTTCGACCGTCGTCAATGATATAGAATGAATCCCCAATCGTACTAGCCATAAAGAAGTTTTGTTCAACTAGCACAATCGTTGTTTGTGACTTCATCTCTTGAATCGATTCCATTACTTTTTCAACTACGATAGGCGCTAGCCCCTTACTCGGCTCATCAATCAGTAGTAAATCATTATTATTCACATAGGCTCTCGCAATCGAAAGCATTTGTTTTTGACCTCCACTCAAGTTTCCACCTTGCCGCTTCCAGAATTTCTTTAAATCTGGAAAAAGCGTAAGAATGTACTCAAGTCGCTGTCTGACTTGGTCATTCTCCTTTTTCATTGCTACCTTCATATTTTCTTCGACAGTTAGTTCTCCAAATATCCCTTGATCCTCTGGAACATAACCGATTCCTTTTGCAGCTATATGATAGGTTGGTAGGCATGAAATATCCTCACCGTGAAACAGAACCTTGCCTTTAGAAGGGGGATTAAGCCCCATAATAGAACGGAGGGTTGTTGTCTTTCCAGCACCGTTTCTTCCAAGAAGAACGGTGACTTCTCCTTTTTTTGCTTCAAAGGAAACACCCTGTAAAATATGAAATTGATCGATAAAGGTTTCAACTCCCTCTACTTTAAGATGCAGTGTCATCGTATAGCCCCCCTAAATAAGCCGATTGAACAGTTTCATTATTCATGATTTCCTCTGGTGTTCCATCAGCTAGCAATCTCCCATTAAATAAAACCATTACACTATCAGAAAGATCGAGTATCATATCCATCTTGTGCTCGATTAAAATGATGGTACGATTCCCATCAGCTTTAATCTTTTTAATTACTTCAAGAATGGCAGGAACATCTTCTAGCGACATGCCTGCAGTAGGTTCGTCAAGCAATAATACCTCAGGCTCCAATGCCAATAGCATTGCAATTTCAAGCTTTCTTTTTTCGCCGTGTGCCAAATTTTTTGCCACAGCACTTGCTTTATTTTCAAGAAGAACTAGCGATAAAATCTCTTGCGCTTTTTCTTCGAATTGTCGATATTTACGGAAATGCTTAAACATTTGATAGCGGACACCTGCTACAGATTGAACAGCTAACCTTACATTTTCTAAGACTGTAAGATTAGGAAACACATTCGTGATTTGAAAGGATCTCCCTATCCCCTTTCTCGTTCTAGCTGTTGGTGATAATTTTGTAATATCTTCTCCTTTTAACATCACTTTTCCTTTCGTTGGAGAAAGCTGACCACTTAGAAGATTGAAAAATGTTGTTTTTCCAGCTCCATTTGGTCCGATAATCGATTTAAAATGATTAGCTGGTACTGTAAAATTCACACCATCTACTGCGGTATGACCCCCAAAAGCTATTGTTAAGTTCTTCGTTTCAATAATGGGATTCACTATCCTCACCTCTTTTAAACAAACTTTAAAAGCGACTCATTGTTCGAATGTAATAGTAAACTTCGGTAGAAGCTACCGAAGTTTACAGATACAACACTTTAGTTACGAATTGGTGGTGCTGTTTCGTCCGGTGTTAGTTCTCTCATTAATACTGGAACCGGATAATCAACACCGTCTACTTTTTCTAAACGAATAGCATATAAAGCTTGAAGTGCTTGGTGATCCTCTGGACGGAATGTCATTTTCCCCTTCGGTGTATCAAAGCTCATTCCTTCCATTGCACTGATTAGCTTCTCAGCATCTGTATCTCCATCTGTCTTTTTAATTGCTTCAACAATAGCTAATGCTGCTGTCATTCCACCAGGAGTGAATAGGTCAGGAACTTCCCCGTTGTATTGTGCCTTGTGTTGTTCTACGAGCCAATCATTGATATCATTTTTAGGTAGGTCATGATAATACACAGTGAAACCTTCCATACCAACTAACGCGTTCATTGTCGCTAGTGCAGGAATATCAGGAGCACCAGTTGAGATTTTGATTCCATTTTCTTGTACCTTCATATCAGCAATTTGATTCCAAGGTGAGTTCGCACCCGCCCAGACAACAAAAAGGTAGTCTGGTTTTGCTTCAATAATTTTTTGGATATTTGAAGTAAAGTCTGTAGCCGCAGGATCTGCGTATTCTTCATGGATAATATCAGCACCTAGTTTTTCGGCAGCTTCCTTAAATGCTGCTACACCATCTCTACCAAATGCATAATCTGGAGCAAGAGTTGCAATTTTTACTCCCTCTTTTGCAATTGCTGCTGCACCTGCTACCGCATCCTGTGATGAGTTACGAGCAGTTCTAAAAATGTATTTATTCCAGTCAGCTCCAGTAATACTATCAGCTGCAGCTGGTTCAACAATCATAATCTTTTCATACTCCTCAGCAAGCGGTAATACTGCTAGTGTATCTGCAGAGCTTGAGGAACCGACTAAGAAATCAACTTCATCTTCTTCAATTAATTTAGTAGCTTTTTGAATAGCTACCTCTGGTTTTGTCTCAGTGTCCTCAATTACATACTCAATCGGGTGACCATTGACTTCCATTGTTCCATCAGTTGCATACTCCAAGCCTAGCTTAAATCCTTGTGTCGTTTGTTTACCATAAGATTCAAGACCACCACTTAATGAAGCAAGCACACCAATCTTAATTGGTTCTTTTGTTTCTTCTCCAGAATTCGTATTGGAGTCACCTGGTTCCTCCTCTTCATTTCCAGTTGAATCAGAACTACATGCAGATGCAACGATCATAAGCATTGCTAGAAAACTTAAAAACAGCATCTTACTAAATGATTTCTTCTTAAACAAGTTCCCTTCCCCCTCTAAATCATCGTAATTAAAAGATAAAACTAGAAAACTTTGATTTTATCGTACTTGGAGTTAGTTACAATCGAGTTACACGAGGAGCAATTTTCGAGGTTAGTATTGTGGAGAAGTGAGGTAGATTTAAAAATAGCACAAAAAAGACCGAAACTACATCGTAGTATCAGCCAAATCACTTTTAACTTATTCAGCTGAAATCCCCTACTTCACTTAGTTGGGGATGATTACAAAAAAAATATATCATTTAATGGGGGTCCAAACACCGACTGAATAGAGCTAAAGCCTCCGGCGAGCCTAGCTTTTTCAAAGGAAATTTTTCCCGCATTAACTGGCATTCTTGGGCAACTGCCAGTTAATCCCCGATACGAATCAAAGACTAAAATCGCGTCGTCCTGTCGCAACGTCTTTGTGACCCTATTCGTGTGGGCCTCAACTAACAATCTGTGGAAAATTCTCCACAGATTGTAGTTTCACTGTATCTCACAAGCTCGAAAAAAATCGGGCGCAGATACGCCAGGGCGCATTTTATCCTATTTTTCTATTTTAGAAGATTGAAGGATCATTTCATACATTTGCTGAGTTGGCTGCATCGGCTCAACACCTAATTCCTCATCAAGCGCGTTCAAGCATCTTTTATACCACTTCATAGCTTGTGGTCGATTGTTTTTTTGATAGTAACAAAACATAAGCAACCGATACGCCTCTTCCCATGTTCGTTCCTTTTCGAGAATCTGTTCACACCAATAGATCGCTTCATCATACTGCATGGTCTGAACAAAGGCTTGTGAGATTCTTTCTGCTCCCCGTAGAAATAAAACCTGAAGTCGTTTTCTTTCGTTTAAGCACCAATCCTCATATCTACGGTTTGGTAGATAATCACCCTTATAAAATTCAAGAGCACGTTGTAAGCATTTAATAACTTGGTCTGTGTCCTTCTCAAGAAGTCCTGCGTGAATCCATTCTTCAAATTCTATGATATCTAACTGATAGCCAGCTTGTTGGTTTAAGCCATATGACGAACCAACCCTATGAATAAAGAAAGGGGTAGACCTTGCTACTCGATTTGGTTCCAATGCATTGTTTAAAGCGTTTAATGCAACCTTAAAGTCTCTTGCTGCTGAGTTTTCATCTTGTTCTGGCCATAGAATTGAAAAAATCTCCTCTTTAGCTAAAAGCAAGTTTCGCTTTGTTACAAAAAGCTCAAGGAGTTCCTTTGCTTTTCCTCTTTGCCAATCCGATTCTTCGACCTCATTGTTACCAAGCCACACCCTAAATTTCCCTAGAGTCTGGATTCGCAATGTATACCCAGGATGGGAGGTTATATTTGAATATCCTAGATCATTTAAAAGCTGGTTGACATATTGAAAATGTATGCCTTCCTGCTGCGCATCAAGTAATAATGGTACAACATTGTATAAGTCCTCAGGTCCAAATGTAGTTCGCTTTGTAAGAATAAATTCATAATTTCCAACCTGCATTTTTTTCAAGAAGCTACTTATTGCATCATTAAAAGCAGTAACATCTTTTTGATTATAATAGAGAAAGGAATACCATAATCCCGTCATGACAATGCCATACTGATCTCCACAACTAGCAAATAGCTTTTCACAGCGACCCAAATATATTCGGGCACTCTCCCATTTTTCATTAAGGACTGATGTAATACCCATACATAATAAAATAAGTGCAGACAACCATTCATCCTTAACGGTTTCCGTTTCCTCTAATGCTTTATTTCCCGTTTCGATTGCTTTGTCGTATAAACCTTTGTTTCCATAGAGTATACATAGACCCATTAAGGGTTCAGCCTTTCCCCTAGATACATTTAGCTCATCCATAATTTCTAACGCCGTTTCATAGCATTGTGTAGCTAAAGATATATCATATTTATCCAATAGCTGGACCGCATGTCCCATCCGTATCCAACCACAGGCTTCTACAAAAGGTGCTTGAAATTGAACTCCCTGCTTGATTCCCGATTCAGCCAGCTCCTTTGCTCTTTGCCCATTCCCGATAAATGCCTCAATTAAGGATAAAAGCAAATTCGTTTCTCGATGTGATTGTTGAAGGTGTACGGTGTTATCTACCTGTTCAGATACTTTCTTTTGTAACAGAATTTTTTTCGCTTCTACTAATTTTCCAGTTCGTAAATACAATCGCGCCTCTAGATTTCCATCTAAAAGAGGAATATTTAACTCTTTCCCTTTTTCATACCATTTTTTAGCCTTTAATGGTTGACCAGCATTCGCAAGATTTTCGGCCATTAATTGATACAAACGACTTTTATCCTCGCTGGAGGAAGTTTCATTTTGTTCAAGTGTTTCGATGGCTTGCTGGAGGTAACGCTCCGCTTTTCCCGGCTGAATCGTATCTAAATAGATTTTCGCCTGACCTTCAAAAGCTTTACTTAATCCTTGATAATCTTTTGCAGCAGTTGCCATTTTAATCGCTTTCACATAGCAATCCTCTGCTTCTTTATAGGAGCAACGGTAACGTAATGCTTCTCCTTTATATAGCCATAATAAATAGTAATGATTCATAAGTGGCTCAGGGATGTTTTTTAATCGGTCAAGCAATCCCTCAAGTTGACCATTCTTAATCATTTTCTCGCCATAGTGATGGAGTATTTCTGCTACTTTCTCAAAATCTTCAACTGCCTCAAGATGATAGATTGAGTGATTATACTCCCTTATTCGCATGTAATATCGTGCTGTTTGAACATGTAGGTTATAAAAATGTCTTTCATTAGTAGAATATAGTCTCTGCTCCAAAAATTCTTTAAACAAGGCATGATAGCGATACTGCCCTTCTCCAATTGAGAGTAAAAATAAATTATGATCTGACAGCTCTTTTAACATCTCTCCTGAGCTTCGAATACCTAATACTTCATCACACACTTTTCCATTCAACTCTTCAAAAATACAAGTATTCTCTAAGAATTGCTGCACCATTGGAGGTTGCTTCATGAAAACCTCCATAGCTAGGAAACGAAATAGTTCATCAAGCGATTGTGATTTATTATTTAGAATCATTTCAATACTACCTTCAGATGAAAGTTGTTGACGAATCATTCCAATTGCAATAATCCAACCTTCCGTTATCGAAAAGATTTTTTCAATTTCTTTTTCATTCAATTCTCCGTCATACAAATCACTTAATAGCACTTCTACCTCATCAAAGGAAAACATAAGATCATGCTGTTTGATTTCAAGTACCTCGCCTCTTACCATCATCGTAGTAAGAAACTCCCAGTTTGGTCGTACTCTACTTGATAGAACAAGATGAAAATTTATCGGAAGATGCTGGAGAAGCCAAGTCATCCATTGATCGATTGATGATGAATGTTGGATCAAATGATAATCATCAATAAATAAGGTTACCTTCGTTTCTAAAATTGTAATTTCATTTATAAACAAAGAGCATAATGTTCGAATCTCTTCATCACGTACGTATCTTTCTATGTTCTCTACATAAAGAAGGAGCTCAGTTCCGAATCCATGGTAATGCTTTCTAATTGCATATACTACATATGTTAGAAATGGGATAATATCGTCGTCATTATTGCCAACACTATACCAGCAGGATTTAGTTTTTTGGTCATGTACAAAAGAAGCAAGTGCCGTTGTTTTTCCATATCCAGCACCCGAATGAAGAATAGTTAACGGATATTTTGGTATCGTTTTCATTTTTTTCATAAGTGAAGGTCTTCGTAGAATATGTTCCTTCAGGTTAGGTGGTGTAATTTTGGTTTGGAGTACATGAATTTTTGCACCCATATTCAAAACCTCCCTTCTATGATAAGGATTCATAATATTGTTACTATTTTATCATATACAAACATAAAAAGAACTCAAAATTCAGTTGAGTTCTTTACCATTTTAAATGATAGCGTCCATTTTACACATATGATTACAATCATAGATTACGCATAATAGAATGTATAATTCCTTTACTGAGGGATAAATGTGGCCCCAACTGAGAGAAGCTGTACCCTATTCACCGGCCAATATTTTATATTTACCTTCCCTACTATTTGGTCAATCCTGATAAATCCAAAATGACGGCTATCCCAGCTATCTAACCGATTATCCCCGATAACAAACACATGGTCTTCAGGTACCTTCGTTTCCCCTGTCGCTTCTTCTAAAGTAAAATCACCTGTTAATTGCCCACCGATTAGTTCCTCTTTGAATTCATCCAAAAAGGGTTCAGCGACCTTTTTACCGTTAATATACAGGACATCCGCTTTATACTGTAGCGTATCTCCTGGTAAACCAATGACCCTTTTCACAAAGTCTTCCTCTTCGTTTTTGTGAAATACTACAATATCGAACCGTTCGAGCTCGCCTATCTTCATCTCAATCTTATTTACCATCAAAAGATTACCATCCTCAAGGGTTGGCATCATTGATTCTCCTTCGACAATATAGTTTGTAAATAAGAAGGTTCTAAAAAAAACAACTAAAATAATACTAATTCCTACCGTCTTGAGTAATGAGAATTCTTTTTTCTTTGGGCTTTCCTCCAATCCACTCCACCGTCCTCTCACTTCTACCTAGTCATTACCGCTCACTTTCTTTTAGCATATTCGGCTTTACCTTAAGCCATGCTTCTACTCGCTTCCCAACAAGCCAAAGTACAAAAATAATAAGTAATACAATGACTGTTCTGACAGGCTGCTGAAAAAGTGCTCGTATATCATAGCCTATGAAGCTTATTGTAAAAATCATAACTAATTTTCCGCATAAAACTGCTAAAACAAATTGTGGAGTACTTATTCTTGATAACCCTGCCACTAAGTTAATGATGGCAGAAGGGGTGAATGGAAAGCATAATAATATAAACAATGGTCCAAAACCATGTCTCTCAATCCAATTGACAAGCGCCTTCACTTTTCGATGGCGGCCAACAAAAGAGAAAAAGCGTTTTTGACCATATTTCCGTACGAGAAAAAAGACAAGCAGTGAGCCCCCTATTGCACCAAGCCAGGAATATAAAAAGCCTAGCCAAAGTCCAAATGCATTCGCATTTGCAACAACAAATGCAAAAAGTGGGAGAAACGGAAGAAAAGCTTCCAGCATCGGCAGCAAAATCCCTGGCAATGGACCGAATGACCTGTAATCCTGTAACAACCCTTCAATATTCTTTAAAGTTAAGAGTTCCTTCAACGTTTCAAAATCCATGTAAACTCTCCTCACTAATAATCAAAAGCCCATCATCCTACCTATATTGTACACCAACTGGTCCATCCTACCAAAAAATTATTTCCCGCCAATTCGGTGCCTGACACCACAAAAAGACAGTTAAGGAGTTTTGTCCACGTCAGGAGGACAGTTGGTTTTAGTGCTCCGGTTTTAAGGGATCTTCGGAAGGATGGAGTTTATGTGTATGGACTTATATTGAAGGTTCTCAATAATTTTGAAGCATCTATTTTAAGATGTTTGAGTTATTCGAAGCTAACTCAGATAAGAAAAATAAGCTGTGATTGTAGACATAGGACTTAGAGACAAACTTGGTAAATTGAACTTGCACAAATGGTTACCTCGTTTTATATTATTATGAATACAGTTGATTGCAAAAATTTCCATTTCAAGTAACTCCCCCACGTTAACGTCAAAGAAAATCCTGGGGCAAGAAAAAAGAACAAAAAGGTAGGAGAGATCAAAATATGTATAGTTCTAAAGATAGAAATACTTATTTTGTTAATGCTATCAAGCAATTAGAGTCTTTTAATTTAGTAGAAGGTATTATCCAGTTAGGATCTGGAGTGATTGGTTATAAAGATCTACATTCTGATATTGATTTAATGGTCGCTACTTCTAGAGTTGAAGATGTTGAACAAACAAAAAATCTGATTCATCAAACTCTAAGTGGCTTCGATCCACTCTACATCAAAGAAAAACAACTTCGTCAAAACATCTTTCTTCTAATCGCTATAAAGGAAAATAAACTGGAATTTAATGTATCTGTTGTTCCAAGAGAATTATTATCAGTCAAATCGCCTTTATGGAAAGTAATCGTCGATAAGACTGGTCTAATAACTGAGAAAATGAATGCCGAACATGAACACTTTTTAAGCAAGCCTGTTAAATATAATTTGAATATTGATATAGCATTTGAGTTTGTTTATTGTGCTATGGCTTTGGAGAAGGAGTTGAAGCGAAATAACGTTATCTATGCACTTAAAATGCTTGAGGAAATGAGGGACTACACCTTAATCGTACAAGCCTTAAATGAGGACAAAAAACTTCATCAATTTAAAGCATATGAAACATTGGATCCCGCTTTTATTAAAGCTTTCCTATCTACATATCCAAAAGAAGTTACTGTTGAAAATTTACTCGTTTCTGCTGAAATAACGAAGGGGCTTTTTAGTGAAACTTTGAAACAAAGTACTATTTTCACTATAGATCATTCTTTAGAGAAGCTTCTGAATCAATCACTTGTGCTTTAGAAAAGAATGAAAAAACGCTTGGGGTGTGGATGGCACTAATTGTTATTTGTTTCTAACAATCATTAGTGCAGCCCATTGATTCCCAAGCGTTTCCTTTTGTCTTATTGATTACGTTTTTGGAACAGAGGTTTTTAATTCAAGTTACCAGAACTACTAAGCCTAGCTTACAAGATACTTTTTCAAGCTTTTATTTTGTTAAGTACTCAACAAACCAATCTTTGATATGGTTGAGTCGAGCAAGTCTTAATTTCGGATTACCACTTCTTGATAGCTCGTGGTTTGCATCTGGGAAGCGAACAAATTTAGTTATTTTCTTTTGGTGCTTAAGTGCTACATAAAATTGTTCTGCTTGCTCAATTGGACAACGGAAGTCACGCTCTCCATGTAAGATTAATAATGGCGTTTCCACATTACCAACATATTTTAGTGGAGAGTGATCCCATAATTTTTCAGCATCCTCGAGTAAGTTACCTTTTAACTCCCACTCCGTAAAGAAGAATCCAATATCACTTACACCATAGAAGCTTAACCAGTTAGAAATAGAACGTTGTGTTACTGCTGCCTTGAAACGATTTGTATGTCCAACTATCCAGTTAGTCATAAATCCACCGTAGCTTCCACCTGTTACCCCAAGCTTTGTTTCATCTACAAAATCAAAGTTTTCAACTGCATAATCAGTTGCTGCCATTACATCTAAATAATCCTTGTTTCCATAATCTCCTCTAACAGCATCAACGAAATGCTGGCCATAACCATGGCTACCACGTGGATTTGTGAAAACCACTACAAAACCTTTCCCCGTTAACACTTGAAATTCATGGAAATACGTATTCGCATACATCGCATGTGGACCACCATGAACTTCAATAATAGTTGGATATTTCTTACCTTTTTCATATCCAAAAGGCTTCATTACCCATCCATTGATATCCCAACCATCCGGAGCTTTGAATGTAAAAGGTTCTGCATCTGATAACTCAACATCTTGTAAGAATGGTGCGTTTACATATGTTAACTGATTTAATTCTCCGTTACTTAAATCTAAATAATAGAGATCTCCAGGTTGTGTCGGCTTACTAATCCCAACCACAGCCTTATGATTATTCACGGTTAACGCGAAAACATGTTGGTTTTCAAATAAAGACGGATACATCTCACCATCAATTGAACCGTAATAAACCCCTGTATTTCCGTGGTTACTCATCAAGAAATAGAAACTTCTGCTATCTTCATTCCAGATTACACCTGAATTTGATCCCCCAAGTTGGAAATCCCCTACTACGATGTCTCCAACATAAACATCCCATTCAACTGTTAAACAAGCTAAATCTCCACTCTCAACAGAATATAACCATATCTTTGGTAAAGTTGCACCCATAAATTCTTTCTCATGTCCGATTAACGCTATGTACTTTCCATCCGGTGACCATGAAGGATTTCCAAAATTTCCGTTGCTACCTGTAATTTTTTGATAGCGTTTATCTTCTAAAGACATCACAAATACATCGGAAACCAAATTATAATCTGAATCCTCATCTATATCTGCAATAAAGGTAATACTAGTACCATCAGGTGACCAGCATCCAGCTGCATAATCATATGCTCCAGATGTAAGCTGTTCCACTTCACCTGTAGCAATATGCAGAATTCCTAAATGCTGACTTTTGTTATCTAAAAAGCCTGCTGCATCAGATTTATAGCGGATACGATCGACAACCATCGGCTCTAGCTTTTTATCATCTTCATCACTTTTCTTCTTTTCTTTATCTGTAATTGTTTCTTCTGGATCTAATGATGTAACAAACAAAATTTTCGAACCATCTGGTGACCAAATAGGATTTCTTGCACCATTTACACAGTATGTAGCTTGTTTCGGCTCACCACCGTTTGCACTCATTACGTATATTTGCGATTTCCCAGAACGATTTGATATAAATGCAATTGTATCACCATTTGGAGACCAACGTGGTGAGCTATCTCGAACATCACCAAATGTCCATTGAGTTACCTTACCATCTAATGTACCGAGGTACAGATGAGAGTTATAATCATGCTTGTCTTTATTAATTTCCGTTTCCACAAACACATAACTTTCCCCATTTGGAGCGAATTGTGGATCATTTACCATCTTTAACTTATATAAGTCCTCTGCGACGATTCCCCTGCGCTTTATCTCTGTCATCCTCTACCCGTCCTTTGATTAAAGAATTTTTTTTAGAAAGTTCGGCTCAGTTTGCCGTGTAATGAAAAATTTCTACTTCCATTATGCACTACTATTTAAAATATTTCGATACTAGAAATAAATTTCCTTCCTATTTTCTTGCTTCCTTACAAAAAATATTTTATTATAAATACAAACATATGTTCTGAAAAAGAGGGATAATCATGACAAGAATATCAGACGATGATCGACAAATCTTTGAAAAAGCAATCTTTTTACCAATGGTCTTGACCATTCTTAATCGTGATCTTTCAGTATTTGAAATAGCACCCTTTAAATTAAAAAAACCTTATTTACATTTACTTGAACACACAATGAAAAAGGTTCAAAAAGACCTTTACCAAATCAAACAACAGATGAAAAAGAAAAATATGAAGGTTTGGGAAAAAACTAGAGATGATGCATTTACTTTATTTTCGTTCATATATCAAGGATATGAGGAAGAACATAATTATTTTAACCCACGAATTCGTAATGAGGTTCAACAGCTTCTAGAGTCATATCTTATTGAAAAAAACTCCTACGAATAGGAGTTTTTTTCAATAAACGCTCAATACTTTAGTGTACACCACATATCCACTTATGAACTACAGCTCCACCTTCATAAGATTGGCACGCATTTTCAAGACAATCTTAGCAAAGTGTAGACAAAATCTTTCATGAACCATTGTCTACACTTAAAAAATGTTACCGTGTTGTTTCCTTCTTTGTAATTTCAAGGATATGACCTTCTTCTGCAATTTGTTGTTCTTGGGGAGACAGTACAAACTGAAATCGCTTTTCCTTTTTTTCCATTCTACTTGAAACAATTGTTCTAAGCTGTGCTGTACGGTGTAATTGATTTTTAAAGGAGCCCTGGGATATCTGTAGTTGAATAGACTTCTTATTTGTAAAAATAATGTTTGTCCAATCGTGTTCTTCGTATGTACAGTCTAAAATATATGTGTGAGAAAGCCATGCACATTGTGGTTTACTAGGAGAAGAAGTTGGAAAGAAGAATATCTGGTTGGATGCTTCAATTATTATTGGAGCTTTATGTGTGACCCCCATTATTTCACGAGTTCCTTCTTGTCTGCCTTTTAGGCTACTTCCAAAAAAGCGACAGCTGCGGTCAACAATGTCAATCGGCTTCATTAATACTACACATTCACCCTCTGCTTCAAGAACTCTTGAACAAAGGTTATTCCCTACTTTAATAGGAATAATTGCCATCGTATACGAATTAATTTCATACTCCATCAAATAGCTAATATTCTTTACATACATGTTTTCATCCCCTTTAAAATAGATTAAATTTTCTAAATAATAAAATCTTTTTCATCGTATCATTAATAGGTAAATTTATCCATTATTTTCACAAAACGTTCATAAAAAAAGTGGTATTTCTTCATAGAGAAAGAAAACCACGAAAAAGAAATAAGTACTCTACTGTAAATCATATTGTTTCCTATGGAAGTTAGGAGTTCTCATTTATTTGGGTAAGTTCTTTGTCAGCTATATATGCATTTGCTTGCTCTAATGTGGTATGCTCATCAACTGAATTCCCAGCATAAACCGACTCAGATAAAAATGGGTTATTCGTATCGAGAGCATTCGACATTCCAAAGACAGGGTTTAATGGTGTGTTCATAGGAATATCGCCAATTGAATGATTTTTAGGATTTTTCATTTTTTACCACCTCCATTACTAGCATGGATTTAAATTCTGAAAAACATACCAAGAAAAGCAGCTTATGACAAATAAATTTTATTAAATTCTAAAAATTCAGTTGATTTCATATCTCTTGCTAAATATACTATAAAAAAGGGTCTAGGGGTGAGATTTCATGAAGAATAGGAAGACGTACACTGAGATCATGAAGTTACGAAATACGCAAAAAAAGAAATCACCTGAAGAAACTGTGTTAGACATATATATTCAAATGGTCATAGATGAGAGCCTATTTAAAAGAAAAAAAGAACTTTTAGAGCAGAAAGTAAACGAAGCAATTGATACACATAATGAAGGGTTATTTATGGAATTATCAACAGAGTATCGAAGGCTTTTGAAATATGCATTGTAGCACTTTTTCTAATACAAAATTAAAAACTGGTAGGCATACACAACATGCTCACCAGTTTTGTTCTTATGCCTTTGTGAATTGTGCTTCCTCTGTTGAACCTTTCAATGCTGTTGTTGAAGATGTCCCACCCGAAATCACCTGTGCTACTTCATCGAAATATCCAGTTCCAACCTCACGTTGATGCCTTGTCGCCGTATAGCCATACTTTTCACTTGCAAATTCCGCTTCTTGCAGCTCAGAATATGCCCCCATTCCTCTAGTCTTATAGCCGCGTGCAAGTTCAAACATGCTGTGATTTAATGCATGGAATCCAGCAAGAGTTACAAACTGAAATTTGTACCCCATTTTGCCGATTTCCTCTTGGAATCTCTCAATCGTATTAGCATCAAGCTTTTTCTTCCAGTTAAATGATGGCGAGCAATTATACGCTAACAACTTCCCTGGGAATTTCTCATGAATCGCATCTGCAAAACGCTTTGCTTGCTTTAAATTTGGTTCCGATGTTTCACACCAGATTAAATCTGCATAAGGCGCATATGCTAAGCCGCGAGCAATTGCTTGGTCAATACCTGCCTTTGTACGGTAAAATCCTTCAGGTGTTCTCTCACCCGTGATAAACTCTTGGTCGACTGGGTCAATATCACTTGTAATTAAGTCAGCTGCATCCGCATCTGTTCTTGCAACCAATATCGTAGGTACTCCCATTACATCAGCAGCCAAACGCGCTGAAATGAGGTTCCTTACAGCAGTTTGTGTTGGTAAAAGAACCTTCCCACCTAAATGTCCACATTTTTTCTCCGAAGATAGCTGGTCTTCAAAGTGTACTCCAGCAGCACCAGCTTCAATCATACCCTTCATCAACTCAAATACGTTTAGCTGTCCACCAAATCCAGCTTCCGCGTCCGCTACAATTGGTGCAAACCAGTCAATATCTCCTTCACCTTCTAAATGTTGAATTTGGTCTGCGCGTTGCAGTGCCTGATTAATTCTCTTTACAACACTTGGTACGCTGTTAGCTGGATACAAGCTTTGGTCTGGATACATATGCCCCGATAGGTTTGCATCTGCAGCTACCTGCCAGCCACTTAAATAGATCGCCTTTAAGCCTGCTTTTACTTGCTGTACCGCTTGGTTTCCAGTTAATGCTCCTAGAGCATGGATATAATCCTCAGTATGAAGAAGGTCCCAAAGCTTATTAGAACCGCGACGTGCTAATGTGTGTTCAATATCTATTGATCCCCGAAGACGAATTACATCATCTGCAGAATATGGTCGTTCAATTCCTTTCCAACGAGAATCCATTTCCCAGCTTTCCTGTAATTGTTTAGCTCTTTCAGTAGTCATTTTACTTTTCCTCCCTATTAAATAAATGGTAAAGTATCGTAATTACATAGCAAATTTATAATTTCTCGTAGCCTGGTAATGTTAAAAACTCAACAAATTCATCTTTCGTTACAAGTTCTTCGAATAGACTAATAGCTTCTTCAAAACGGCCCGCTTCATACGCTTCTCTTCCTACTTCTAGTTTAATTTTTTCTAGTTCTTCTTCTTTAATTTGCTGAACAAGCTCCAACGTCACCTTTCTACCATCCTCTAAAACTCCTTTTGGATGACGAATCCATTGCCATAGCTGTGCTCGAGAAATTTCAGCTGTTGCTGCGTCTTCCATAAGATTGTGTATTGGTGCTGCACCACGTCCTCGTAACCAAGATTCAATATAATAGATTCCTATATTAATGTTCGTACGAACTCCCTGTTCAGTAATCTTCCCCTCAGGTACAGCAAGCAAATCAGCTGCTGTCACTTGAACATCCTCGTGCTTTTTGTCAATCTGGTTTGCTGCGGGCATGATTTCATTAAAGACTTCCATTGCTACTGGAACAAGGTCAGGGTGTGCTACCCAAGTACCGTCATGACCATTCTTAGCTCCCTTCTCCTTATCAGCACGCACCTTGTTAAAAGCCTCTTCATTTGCTTCAGGGTTGTTCTTAACAGGTATTTGGGCTGCCATTCCACCAATTGCATGGACGTTTCGGCGATGACAAGTTTTAATGACATGCTGGGAGTACGCACTCATAAATGGCACTGACATCGTAACCACTGATCGATCTGGTAAAATCACATTCTCTACATTTCGAAATCTTTTTAAGTAACTGAAGATATAATCCCATCTACCGCAATTCAGACCTGCTGAATGTTCCTTAAGTTCGTATAAAATTTCATCCACCTCAAAGGTTGCTAATATCGTCTCTATTAATACAGTTGCTTTAATTGTTCCTTGTGGGATTCCAAGGTGCATTTGTGAAAAAATAAATACATCATTCCAAAGTCTTGCTTCAAGATGGCTCTCAATTTTAGGTAAGTAAAAATAAGGCCCACTGCCACTATCAATTAATGTTGTTGCATTATGATAAAAACACAGCCCAAAATCTAGTAAACTTGCGGAAATCCTTTGACCGTCTAATAGAATATTCTTTTCTTCTAGGTGCCACCCTCTTGGTCGGATAACAAGTGTTGCTGTTTTATCATGTAATTTATATGTTTTACCATTTGGATTCTCAAAGGAGATTGTACGTCTCACAGCATCCCTTACATTTATTTGGCCCTCCACTACATTTTCCCAGGTTGGAGAATTGGCATCTTCAAAGTCCGCCATGAATACTTTTGCCCCTGAGTTTAAGGCGTTGATGATCATTTTTCGATCGACGGGACCAGTTATTTCAACTCGGCGATCCTGTAAATCCTTTGGTATCGGAGCAACTGTCCAGTTGCCTGCACGGATCTCTTCTGTCTCTGCTAAGAAGTTCGGTTGATATCCGTTATCAATTTGCTGTTGACGCTGTTCTCTCAACGTAAGGAGCTGTTTTCGTCTTTCTCCAAATCTTCGTTCTAATTTTTCGATGAATGCTAATGCATCAGGTGTCAATATCTCTTCAAATTGCTTATTCATTTTCCCTTTGACTTGAATCCCTGACGTCTGTGTGGTCATTTCCTTACTCAACACCTTTCTAATTTTGTTATAATACAGATTATTAATATTGTTAGTATTATATAACAGAATTTTTGAAAATGGAACATTTTTCATAAAATTTTTATATAACAATTTCTAAAATAATAATTCTGTACTATAACAATATCTACGTACGTACACTCTTCCCTTTTTGGTACAAGAACGTATATACACCTTCCTAAGAAAAGTGCAAGCGCCTTGAAAGAGGAACGTCAACTAAGATCCGCCACTTCCTGTGGAAATCCGAGAATAAGAAAGCAGCAAATTGTTTTCTTATAAGCATAAAAGTCCTGAACGCAGAAATATTACAGCGAACAGGACTTTTATTTGTATTACTATTCGTATTTTTCAAAGCCTTAATAACCTACAAAGGAAATAAAAAATGACCAAAAAAACGTTCTGGTTCTTTCAATATTGGAGTATGTCCTGAGTTTTTCATGTTCAGGGTTACTCTGACCTTCCATGCCCGCGTGAATCCAAAACAATTACACGATATGCCTTTTGAAGCGTTCTATTTCTACTTTATTTATAAACTACTTTAAGATAATCCATGAGCAAAGGGAGCGATATACAAGATTATACTTCTTCAAAGCACAATTTCACGCGATTAGACATAAATTTAGTCATTAACCAAGTACATCCATTTCTTCTTATTCTTATTCTTTTTCCAATAGAGCACTTGCTGTAAACTGATCTGTAATGAAGACATTTGCATAGTTTCCCATTAGAGCACCATAAATAGCCTCTACCTTATTTGGACCGCCTGCAACGAGTATTGATTTCTCTTTTCCTCTCAAATCCTCTAACTCAATGCCAATTGTCCTATTATTGAGCTCCTCATGACAAATCTGACCCTTACTATCAAAGAACCTTGAACAAATCTCACCAACAGCCTTTGATTGGAGAATTTCAATATCCTCTTTTGATAAATATTCTGCTTGTAATAACACAGATTCAACTACAGGTGTTCCAATACTGAATATTGCAATATTTGAGTTGTGACCTTTTTCAAGGACCTTACGAATATGGCGGTCTGCCTCAATGGCTTGTTTCACAACAACATGATCGACGATAGCTGGTAATGGAAGTACAAGAGTTTGTGTGTAAAAAGCTTCTCCAAATAAATGAATGATTTCTGTTGCATATGTTTTTGTTTCGGAGTGACTTACTCCGCCATTCAATTGAACAACTGTTACATCTTTAATCGGCTTTGGTTTTAAACTTTTAGCTACTTCATAAATCGTCGTACCCCAAGAGGTAGCAATGACATCTTTTTCTTTTACTGTTTCAGACAGATATTCAGCTGCTGTTTCTCCTAAGTACTTTTTAATGATACTGCTTTCAAATATCGGTACGGAAACAACTATTACTTCATTTAAGTTGTATTTTTCTTTTAGCTTGGCAGCTAGTATTTCGCCGTTTTCAGTTGGATCATTAATTTTTATTTCGACAATCCCATTTTCTTTTGCTTGTTTTAAAAAACGAGAAACTGTCGGCCTTGAAATTCCAAGCTTTTGAGCTATATCTTGTTGGCTGAAATCTAATTGATAATACAAACGTGCTGCTTCTACTATTTTATCAATTTTATCTTTTTCCATTTTTTCAACACCTAATAAAAAATAGTTAAACAAATGTTCATAATAATTATAGAGTAACAAAATTAAATGAACAATATTTGAAACAAGAAGGAAGGCTTTTAGTCACATTCGTTGACCAAAAGCCTTCTATCATCTATTTATTCAATAGTTTTTTCATTTCATTAACTACGTTTTCAGTTGTAAAACCAAACTCTTTCATGATTTGTTCTCCAGGAGCAGATGCACCAAATTGATCGATTGCTAGAACAGCTCCTTTATCCCCAGTGTATTTATGCCAACCTAATGATGAACCCATTTCGATAGCCAATCTAGTTCTTACTGTACTTGGAATGACAGATTCCTTATATTCGTTTGATTGTTTTTCAAAACGATCCCAGCTAGGCATACTTACAACTGACACATAGATATTTTCGTTTTCTAATTCTTTTTGAGCTTCTATGGCCAATGATACCTCTGAACCTGATGCAAGAAGAATACCATCTGCACTTCCCTTAGCTTCAGATACTACATATGCACCTTTTTTTACACCTTCATAAATAACTTCTTTATTAATTGCTAAATAAGGTAAGTCTTGACGAGTGAGAACGAGTAATGTTGGCTCATCCTTACTTTCGATAGCTAATTTCCATGCAGCCGCTGTTTCATTTGCGTCCGCAGGACGTATGACAGAAATACCAGGCATTGTTCTCAGTGATGCTAATTGCTCTACAGGTTCATGTGTAGGGCCATCTTCCCCGACAGCAATACTATCATGAGTAAATACATATGTTACAGGAAGCTTCATCAGTGCAGCTAAACGGATTGCAGGACGTACATAATCAGAAAAGACAAAGAATGTCGCACCGAATACTTTTACTCCTCCGTGTAGTGCTATTCCGTTCATTGCAGCTCCCATTGCAAATTCTCTAACACCAAACCAAATGTTTTTACCTGAATAATCAATAGAGGAGAAATCCCCTTGCTCTTTCATATATGTTTTATTAGATGATGCTAAATCTGCTGAACCACCAAATACGTTCGGAAGCTTTTTAGCCAATGAATGTAACACTTCTCCTGATGCAGAACGAGTAGCAACCTTTTTATCACCAGCATAAACAGGTAGTTCTTCGGCCCATCCTTCTGGTAATTCTCCATTCATTGCCATTTCAAGCTGACGTGCTAGGCTTGGATATGCCTTTTTGTATTCTGCAAATTGATTATTCCATTCTTGTTCTTTTTCTTCTCCATTAGCTTTAAGATCTGAATAATGTGAAGTTACTTCCTCTGGAATATAAAATTCCTCTTCAAAGTTCCAACCGTATGCTTCCTTCGTTAACTGAACTTCACTTTTTCCTAGAGGTGAACCATGTGAAGCAGATTTCCCACTTTTATTTGGAGAACCAAAACCAATTGTTGTTTTTACTTCAATTAATGTAGGTTGATTTAGGTTTTGTTTTGCCTTTTCTAATGCGGCCGATAATTCTTTAATGTCATTTCCATCCTCAACCCGAATGACTTGCCATCCATATGATTTAAATCGATCTTCAACACTTTCTGAGAATGACAAATGTAAATCACCATCTAGAGAAATATCATTTGAATCATATAACATGACTAATCTTCCTAATTTTAAATGACCCGCTAAGGATGCTGCTTCTGCAGAAACACCTTCCATTAAATCTCCATCACCACATATTCCATACGTAAAGTGATCTACTACATTGTATTGATCACGATTATACACAGATGCCAAATGACGCTCGGCCATCGCCATACCAACTGCCATTGCAACACCTTGGCCTAGTGGTCCAGTTGTGGCTTCTACACCTGGTGTATGACCAAATTCCGGATGCCCCGGAGTTTTACTTCCCCATTGACGGAAATTCTTAATATCTTCTATACTTACATCGTATCCAAATAGGTGCAATAAACTGTACAGAAGCATGGAACCATGTCCTGCAGAAAGGACAAAACGATCGCGATTAAACCAATTTGGATTAGAAGGATTATGATTCATAAATTTACTCCAAAGCGTGTATGCCATTGGAGCTGCCCCCATTGGCATTCCTGGATGTCCTGAGTTTGCCTTTTCAATTGCATCAATGGAAAGTGTGCGAATTGTATTAATTGCAAGTTGCTCAATGGTAGCTTTTGTTTCTATTGTACTCATACTACTATCTCCTTTATTTCAATTTATTTTTGACTATCTTCAACTATTACTCTATTATTTTTGACTAAAATATGAGATGACTTACCTCTCGCACTAAGCCAACTAATAATAGTATCGGAAAATTTTACTGCCAACAATCTATCAATAGCCGTTGGAAATGGTCCTACACATTGTGATTCATCAATATAATTCCACTTAAAGTCGATATCTAGCTTTTCAGAAAGCCTGCGATGTACTTCATTTGGATCAATTTCTTCGTTTACAACTAACATTGAATAGGTAATCCCTTTATCATATCTATCCTTCAATGTAGTCGCTAAATTTTCCCAAAACATTTCATTTGGTTTATAAATCAATTGTCCTTTTACTGCGATTGATACATCTTCTAATAGTGAATTGTATAAAACACCTGGAATCTGAGTACAGAACACTCTCAACTTTCCATACTTTAGTGAATCAATTGTATCTTGTATTTTGAGAATGTTATTCACAATTACATTTAAAGCAGAGTCATAGCCAAGTGATAGCTCTGTTCCAATGAAATCATTAATAATGGAGATTGGCACTGTCAATATATTTGATTTTGTATTTCCAATAATAAAATCAACCAGTTCTCTGTTTCCTCCTAATACAACGAGGGAATCAAACTGATCAATTAGTTTGATTAGTTTGGCTTGATGTTTGATTTTATCAATCGGAAGGCTATTCAACATAACTTCCCGCTCATTGACCCATTTTAGGATTGAGTCATTGTTTAACTCTTTCAATTCAACATCATTAGTTGTTTGGTTCCATTTAATCCCACTCAATGATATAGATTTTGTCAAACAATACTCAACGACTGTTTGAATGATTTGATGACTTCCTGCCGTCAAAGGCCCAAAATGAATAACTCCAAGTTTCACAATTTATCCCCCCTTTTTATAGTTATTATGAAATTATGTAAAAATCGAAATTAACAATTGTAACATTAATTACATTTTAATTCACTTTACCAAAAAATAAAAGGGAGATTTTACATATTATCAATCATTATTTAACATAACAAAATTCTCCAAGGAAAATTCGTTCATTTTTCACCTGAAAACCTATAACGAAATTCTCTAGGGGTTATCCCTTCTTGTTTTTTAAAAATCCGGCTAAAATAGGCCATTTGTGAAAAACCACAGCTTTCTGATATTTTTTCAATACTCCAATCCTTCGAAATTAATAAAAGTTTTGCTTGATCGAGCCGGACTCTAGTTACATACTCAATGGGCGTACACCCTAATGAATTAATCATACATCTGGCAATATGATTCGGGTGAAATCGAAGCGCTTTTCCTAGCTCTTCGTAGCCTATCTTTTTTTGATAATTCCTACGTAGATATGCTGCAGCCTGCTCTGCAACAGCTAATGACGGTAGAGATTTTGATACATTTGCTTCGCTAGATAGTTCTTGAAGTAACTGCTGAAATAAAACTTGCTTCTGCCATTCCCAAGAGTAAATCCACTCATTCTCTGCTCTAATTATTTGTTGACAAAGATGATCAACCGCTTTCCAATTATCCACATTGCAAAATTTCGGAAGTACAATTCTAAATGGGTACTCCGAAAATGGGTTCCTGCCTTGCGATCTTTCCTTCTCTATACTATGTGATGTCGAAGTTTCGCTTAATTCTGTCCATACATTAGCTGTCGTAAAATGAAACCAATAAAAATGAGTTCGTTCTTCACATGGTTTATATGAAAAATGATGTCGATCGGGATATAAAATCAGCGTATGTTCACCTTTCACCTCATACTTCTGCTTACTTTCTCCCATTAACAAGCATCCAGTTGTTACAATTAGCAAATCAAAAACACCAATCTGATTTCGATTCGGATGGGTTTGACCAATTTCATATGTATCTTCACCAGCATCTAATAAGGTTGGTAAAGGTGGTGCCATCAAACGCAGCATTTTCATCTCTCCATTTTTGTTATGATTGTACAAATTATTGTTATAATAATGCATTTTATCATTGATAATATGTATTTATAATTCTTATATAGAAGTTTTAATTTTACTATAAATAATGGCTCTTTTCGTAAGCTTTGTTACTCTCTGTACCAGTTTAGTGGTGACTTCTGATAAGGTTTGATGAATTCAAGGCAACTTAATTAGTTCAGTGGCTTATTCTGACTGCTTTAATGAATTCAAGTGTAATCGTGTCAGAATCATATACCCTTCTGTAAAACATAATAGTAAACCTGTACGAAAGACAACAATCTCTGCGAATACAGCCTAAATAATTTAAAGAGGTGTTACAAATGACTCACATAACACAATATACATTAAAAGAAAGTTCGTTTACGTCCTTGCCCCTTGGGAGTATAAAACCGAGTGGATGGCTACGAAATCAATTAGAAATACAAGCAAACGGCTTTACAGGACATTTAGACAAACATTGGGAGGATGTTAGCTCAAATAATGGATGGCTTGGAGGTTCAGGTGATAGCTGGGAACGTGGACCATATTATCTAGATGGTCTATTACCATTGGCGTATTTGTTAGAGGATCAAAAACTTATTGAAAAAGTTCAACCATGGATTGAATGGGCGTTAGCAAGTCAAAGGGAAGATGGTTCATTTGGTCCCGGTACTTTAATTCAATTGAACGAAGTGCTTGGAGATAACCAAGACTGGTGGCAAGAAATAATTATGTTGAAGGTGTTAACACAATATCAGGAAGCTACAAGTGATGATCGAGTAATTCCCTTTATAACACGGTACTTCTCCTTTCTTAAGGAAGCATTAATTCAATATCCTTTAAAAGAATGGGCGCAGGCACGCGGTGCTGATTTGCTATTATCGATTCATTGGCTATACGAACGTACACATGAATCTTTTTTACTTGAATTAGCTGAAATTGTACGAAACCAAACAACTGATTGGAGTGAGATCTTTGCTAAGTTTCCATTTTGGCGCAAGCAAAATCAGTGGGATCATCGAACCCATGTTGTAAATGTTGCAATGGGAGTAAAAACACCGGCTGTTTTCTATAGACAAACAGGAAATGAGTCGGAAAAAGACGCAGTTTATAAAGGCATTGAAAGCTTAATGACACATCATGGCCAAGCACATGGAATGTTTTCTGGTGATGAATGGCTTTCCGGAACACATCCTAGCCAAGGTGTTGAGTTGTGTGCAGTCGTTGAGTATATGTATAGTATGGAAAACCTTATTCGTATTCTTGGGGATGGAAAATTCGGAGATATACTAGAAAAAGTAGCGTTTAATGCTCTACCCGCAACGATTTCACCCGAGTGGGACTCCCATCAATATGACCAGCAGGTTAACCAGGTTATGTGTAATGCAGCAAAAAGACCATGGGTAAATAACGAGGAAGCAAATATATTTGGATTAGAACCTAACTTTGGTTGCTGTACAGCGAATATGCATCAAGGATGGCCGAAATTAACATCCAGCTTGTGGATGTTAACGAATGATGGTGGAGTAGCTGCTATTTCATATGCACCTTGTCGAGTACAAACACATATTGCAGATCACACTGAAGTTGTAATTATAGTGGATAGTGAATATCCATTTCGAGAAAATGGATTGATAACATTAAAGCTATCTAAAACATCTAATTTTCCAGTATTACTACGTGTTCCTCACTGGTGCTCGAGCTTTCAAGTTAAAATTAACGGAAAAACACAGCTAATTGAAGTGAAGAATGGGTTTGCACGAATAGAACGTGAGTGGCAATCAGGCGATCAAGTTGAAGTGCTTTTACCAATGGACATACAATTTGAAGAACGAAACAATTGTGCTGTTAGTGTCAATCGAGGACCTCTCCTCTTTGCCTTACCAATTAGGGAACAATGGATTCGTGTACAAGAACGTGAACGATTCCATGATTGGGAGGTTTATCCTACATCTAACTGGCGGTATGGATTACTAAAGGATACAGAGTTTGAATTAAAACTCGAGGAAATGTCCTATCAACCCTATAAAACAAATACAGCACCAATTAAACTGATAACAAAAGGCAGACTCGTGGCAAATTGGTTTATGGAAAATAATTCTGCTGCAGAGCCACCTTTAAATCCAATTCCATATCCTAATGCTAATGTTGAGACAATTGAGCTTGTACCTTATGGCTGTGCACGATTACGAATTGGAGAATTCCCAGTATTAAAAGAGTAAAAGAATAGCTTAGGACCCCACTTCAAAAATTATGAAGTGGGGTTCTAGTTGTAAATTATTGTTGAATGTACTCTAAACTGTTTTGTCAGTAGGTCAGTGTTTTATCATACTAAAATCGTCTACTTGAATCCAGGTATCTCCACTGTTAGCCCACATTCCTGCATAAATTTCGACACTATGGTGATTGCCCGAGTTGAATGTAATAGTTTGCTTCGTATAATTTGCCAGACTGGTAAATCGGGTCTCATTCAGGATCACACCACCATTTAGCAGTCTTGCCCCAAAATAACCTTCGTTGTTATTGGCTGAAGTCCTGATCCAAGCAGTTAATGTATATGTTTTGTTCGGTTCTACGAAAATTTCCTGCTTTACTGCGTTCCAGCCGCTATTGTATCGAGCAAAACCGTTGTTTAAACCGCTATGGGCCAAACCGAGATTTCGGTCTATACCCGCATTGCCGTTCATATACCAAGGCGAAGTAAGTGATGTAGACGTCTGAGATTCGAATCCTGCATGACCGACTAGATTACTATCACGCGTTAAACTGACATCGTCCACTTGAACCCAAGTATCCCCGTTTGCCCATATGCCTGTGTATAGCTCGACAACTGAATTAGGTCCTGAGTTAAATTGCACGGTCTGCTCAGTATAATTCGACAAGGAGCCGAACTTGTTCTCTTTTAAGACAGTTCCTCCGTTTGGAACTCTTACCCCGAAATAACCTTCTGTATTATTGGTTGAAGAACGGACCCAGCCTTTCAACGTGTAATCCGTATACGGCTGCACAACGACACGCTGCTTAATGGCGTTCCATCCACTGCCGTTCCGGACGTAGCCATTATCGTCTCCTGTATGTGCGTTTCCAAGGTTGCGGTCAATCCCGCCTTCCCCTTCAACATACCACGGTGCCATTATTGGTGTTTGTGTTTGCGTTTCGAAGCCGGGATCAGAGATGATATTGTCTCCTAGCATATCATCGTTCAGCTGCACTTTCATTAAGTGCGTGTTATAATCCGGATACCAGGTGGACATGATGAAATACAGGGATGAACTGTTATTCGATAGAGGATGCATAAACGCATTATATTGTCCCAATCCAGTGAAGTTGCCTGGAACCAAAATTTTCTCCCCACCCCATGGTCCAATTGGAGTTGGAGCGTCCCGCATGACAATAGCTTGACGATCCTCGTTCAAGTACGTCATAATAAACCGTTTAAAGTATGTGTTGTAGGTAACGGACAACTCTCCGGCTACCCCAATAGTAACCGCTTTAGCTGCATTTTGGTCGGTTACCCATCCATTGCCGTCCCAATAACGATAATCTCCAATATTCAGCATATTGTTCTCCGGCACCCTTGCTAAGTATATATCACCGAATCGCCCATTCGGTGTAGCGTACATGTAGACGAATCCTCCATTTTTGACGAAGGCAGCCATCTGAAACTTGTTGTCCCAAGTGGTTTTATTGTTGTTCCATCTTGTCGTAGGATGTTTGATCCAGTTTTGACCGTTGTCATCAGAATAAGCAATACCAGAATAGTTGGTATACCATCTGCCCGAATCGCCCCAATGATTGACGGACATATAGTGGATATAATGGCGGTTACCAACGGTTATACCTGCTGTCGGAATGACTGTCATCTCATCGTTGTTGATTTTTTTTGACGGAAGGATTTCTTTTGCAAACCCCGGAGAACTTTGGATCATCGTGGAGAACGAAAGCCCATCCTCCAAATTCGTATCTGACGAAACCGCTAGAATATTGCTTCTATTCCATTGTCCCGCCGTATTATTCGTATCTCCGAAGGCGATGAAATATTCTCCTCCCCCTTTGTCCCATATGATTCCTAAATCGGTTCCACCGACATCGTATCTACTATGGGTTTGATTAGGATTCGGCATCGTTTCTCCCGAAGGAGTTGGACCAGTTACCCGGGAAATCATTGTTACACCAGAGGGAGTAATCGCTTCTGCGTTTCCGACTAACAATGTACTTGCAAAGACAATCGTTACTACGAACATCGTTAACATTTTCAACTTCATTCCTGCACCATCCTCTAAACTTGATAAAAATATGCCAGTCCGAACCAGATGCTCATAAGAAATGCGCTAGCGCCTTGAAAGAGGAACGTCAACTAAAATCTGCCACGTCCTGTGGCGAACATTGACGTCAGCACGTCCATGTACAAGTCCGACAAGCAAATGTTCTGTGGCAAAATAGTCGCTTTTTGACTTTTTATTGCGGCCCATTTTTGAGCTCAAGGGGTATGCCGCTTGGGCTAGACATAGAAAACTATGTTCAAAATTTTATACTTTCATAGCATTTTACAAAAAACTCCCCTTCCTTGTAGAGCTTTTAAGCTCACATCAACTCCTTTCTATGTATTTTGGATCAATATACAAAAAAACTGCTCGTATAAAAGGATCAATTCACCTCCTTTCAAACTAAGTAACATCATTAGTTGGATGGTATGTATCAAGTTGAAAAGGTCTCTAAATATGATAACGTTTACATAAATGAAACTAAAAGGGGGGACTACAGTATTACGCCATATTCCCCCTTGATGTCATCTAGCTGTTTACTATGTGTTTGCATACTCCTTCCCTTGTTTTGTTACGATTTCAACCAATGATGCTGCTGCAGCTCCATTTCCCCAATCAAAAATTGTAAACTCACCAAGGTCTTCTTCATTGTTTGAACCATGGTGTGCATTTTCCATCTCAAAGCCGTAATCCTTCTCTCCAAAGTATTGAAAAGTATTTTCATATATTTGCTTTACTACTACATTTTCAGGACAATACATCATATAAAAGGAAGCTTTCGTTGCCCAAATACTACGATATTTATATTCTTCTTTTCTCGTAATCTCGTAGTAATCTTGATAGGTTAATGCGAACAAGCTTTGACGTGCATCATTCCATTCATCGTCTGACGTCATGACACCGAACCCACCTAAAACTGGGAGGTATAGAAAAGCAGGCTGCCAAATCGCTTGATAGAGGGAAAGTTCCGCTAAAACCTTCTCTCCTTCTTTAATATATTTATCTTCTTTTGTGACTAAATACATTTCCTTCAAAGCTTCCACTGTCCAATAAATTGAAAAATTACATTGGTTATAAAGTCCGCTACGTTTATCCTTTTTCCCGTACCTTTTCCCGTTCCATTCTTTCGAACATGACCAATATGTTTCAAAATCTTCCCAACGACCTATTGGAATTATATTATTCAAAACAAATTCCATACCTCTTACCGCTGCCAGTAAATATTTATTTTCTCCTGTGATTTGATAGAACTTAGCCAGCAACCATACATGCATGGAAGTTTCAGGACTATCAATTAAATATGGAGAAATGGCACCTGTTTTCACATGAACCCACCCTGGAAAGCTTCCATTTTCAGCCTGTAGGCCTAGTAAACGATCTATATAACGCTTTGTATACTCTACTAATTCATTATCTTGTTCAATATTCATATACCATTTCAGCATCCATAAGCACGTCCATGACATATCTAATAAATGTGCATATTCTTCATGATTTTCTGGCCTTCTATCTGAATATCCCCAACACCCATTTTCCCAGCTATGATTCGGACCTGCCCAATAAACCGATGGAAATAAACCGTTCGTTTGGGGTGCAGATAATGCAAAGTTTTTAGCTAGATTAGAACGACGAATCATATCTGTGTTTTTCCATTTTTCTCCCCACAATCGGTAACCGTACGCGCTTCTTAAACTTGAGAACCAAGCCTGATTCCATATGCTTTTCTTTTCTCTCCAATTATCTTCAAGACCCATACCTGGAGTTTGAACACCACGAACGATAAATACGCAGCCACCAACCTTTTTTTGTTCTAATTCAAACTCATTCCAAACAACCTTCTCCCAGTGTTTAAACGCCCAGTTGTATGTGTGCTTTACATAAATCTCTAAATCTCTCACTGCTTCAGGCAGCTTAGTAGAGACATGATTGTTTTGTACCATCCGTTTTTGTGCAAAGCATTCCCATACGAAATCTGTAACAAGAATGAAATTACGCCTGTCTTTAATACCTTCCCATTGTAGGAGATGGAATCGGAATAAAGTTTGTCCTCGCTCAACTTGAAAGGGCTTTTCTATTTTTTTAAAATACACATGCTTTGTTTTTTCATAATGGCTAATGCCATAACATAAACTTCTATTAGTTTCTACATAATCCATAAAGTGCGGTGCAATTCGTTCCTTTTCCAATAAGTCAACATCCGGAACAAGTGCAAACATTTTGTCTTCTTTTTCAAAAATCATGACTGGCGAGCGAAAAACCCTATCTCCTATTACCATATCTTCTTCAGGAGATAAATGTGGTTTCCAGGTACATTCTACCCTCGGGTCCGTCACTTTTAGATTCAATTGAACATTTGTTACCTTACCTGAATTTCCGCTCCATTTAACCGTAAAGATTGCCTGTTTATATTTTTTGCATTTATTTTCTGATATCGATATATATAAATCTTTACTTGGTTCATCTAGGCTTATCCACTCTTCAAGCCAGGTTGGAAAATGTACATTCATGTTTTATCCTCCATACGAATTAGTAGCTAGTTTTAACAATTAGCACATCCAAGCCATCTATAATTACTTCACCAGAAACATGTTTATCTCGAATAATATCAATGCCTGTCTCTTGAATTACAACTTTAGTCGGCTCTCTGTTAACATTAATATAGAAAGTATAACAATCACTATCATTAACACGTCTTGTTACATATACCTCTTTTGGTACATTTGTAACTTTAAGTTTTAGATCCTCCGCAACATCTTCTAAGAAATCACGAGCTAGCTCGGTATTCCCCATTACTCCAACATAATACACAGTACCAGCACCATGACAGTTTTTCGAAATGGCTGTTCTTCCTGCGTAAAATTTTTGAGTATATGTTGCCATTGTTTTTGCCGTTTGATTTTCAAGCATATCGAGCCAAACTTTTACAGGATAATCCCTGCCCTTATACGTAATGGTGTTTGAATAGTGGTCAGGAAGAACTTCAAATTCATCCACGATTGTTCCAGCCATTTCAGCTAATAATCCAGGCCAAGGCAGTTCAACAGTTGTATTGGACCACGTTTTCATTCCACTTCTTGCCCCGATAATAAGACATCCACCGTTCACTACATAACTATTAAAATTTTCATAGATTTCATCACTAACCATTGCAATAGATGGTGCAATAACGAGCTTATATTTTGAAAGATCCGTAGTTGGTTCAACTAAATCCACCGTTAATCCCAAGCCGGTTAAGGCTCGATAATAGGTTAATAAATGCTCTCTATGGTCAAAGTTCTTGTACTGTTTATGTGCTTCAAAAGCCCACATTTGATCATAACAATAGATAATCGCAATTGGCGCCTCTACTGTAGTCTTAACAAGCTCATTACCAAATTTACTAAGTTCATTCGTCAGCTGTTTCACTTCATAATATGGTCTTCTAGGTGAGCCATCATGTCGGAGTAAACCGTTAGGATTTTGCTCACCACTATACTTATTTGAGCGCCATCGGTAATAAACAACCCCATTCGCTCCTCTTGCGATATCCTGATATGTCCAAAGTCGAACTAAGCCGGGCTCAATGGCTAAATTGTAGTCACTGTAATTAAAATATCCGTTTTTCTGTTCCATTACCCAATGCGCTTTTTGCTTTACACCACGATAATGATCATGTAAAAATGTCTCTATATGATTGTCACCATCAACATGCGGATATGAGTCCCAGCTTATAAAATCTAGATTTCTTGAAAGATCATATGCATTGAGATTCGGATACCAGCCTAACATATTATGTGTGACAAAATGTTGTGGGGCAAAGCTTTTGATTATTTCTACTTGACGGTTTAAATGATTAACTGTCGAGTCAGAGCCAAAACGTGCGAAGTCTAGTTTTTGACTAATCGAAATTGTTAACTGATCCGCAGAAGGGGGCGTTACTTCCTCCCAGTTATGATAAACCTGACTCCAAAAGCAAGTCCCCCATTCTTGATTTAGCCTTTCTAACGTACCATATCGTACCTGAAGCCATTTTCTAAAACCTTCCGTACATTCTGCACAATAACAGTCCACATTTCGTAATTCGTTATCAATTTGCCACCCTATTACCGCTTTGTTATTTGCATAATGTTCTGCCATTTTGTAAACGATACGCTTAATATAGAAAGTCATTGTAGAGTTATTATGACAATGCATGCCTCGATCTCCATGAATTCGACGAAAACGATCATGTCTGACCACCTCAGGATGCTTATGACGTAGCCAAACTGGCGATGCTTCAATGGGTGTACTAAGAATGATTTGGATACCTTCTTTTTCAGCCATTTCGATAAAATTGTCTAACCACGTGAAATCAAATTGATTCTCTTTTGGCTCTAAAAAGGACCAGGAAAGCTCAGCGAGTCTTAATACCTTAATCCCCGCTTCTTTCATTAATCGAATATCAACTGGCCATCTTTCTCGTGGCCAATGATCAGGGTAATAGGCTGCACCAATATAAATATTATGTTCCATCACTATTCCTCCTGTATTTTTAAGTTTGGATTTTTAAGGACAATCTGGCCTTCCTCTAATTCAATCCTTACTTTATTTACATCATTCATGCCAATTCCTTCTAAATAGTCTTTTGGAATTTGAATCCTGCCAGCACTATCTAAGACAGCTAACTCTACGTGAGACTCTGATTCCTCTTCCGATTCATCAAGTTGAGTGATAAATTCTTCTTCATAAATCCTACGTCTTAATATTTCACTAGACGTTTTCCCATCTCGAATTGCAACAACTCTGTCCATTTTTTTCATAAGTTGAGTATCATGTGTAACAATCACGATTGTTACTCCCAACTGTTGATTTAGAGTTCGAAATACGTCTAAAATGATATCTGCTGTTTTCGTATCAACACTTCCTGTAGGTTCATCAGCCAACAGTAAACGAGGATTGTTTGCAAGTCCGATGGCAATAGCGATTCTTTGCTGTTCTCCACCAGACAACTGATTTAATCGACTATATTTCCGATGCCCCATTCCTACCATTTCTAAAAGTTCAATTGCACGTTCCCTTTTATGCCGACCTTTTAAGAGCATGGGTAACTCTACATTCTCTACTGCTGTCAGATATGGTAGTAAATTTCTCGCATTATTTTGCCAAACAAACCCAACCGTTTCGAGCTTATATTTAACCAATTCTTTGTCTGATAGCCTCAATAAATCCTTGCCATCTACGAGCAATTTACCAGCAGATGGTCGATCCAAGCCACCTAGTATATTCAACAATGTCGATTTCCCACTACCACTGCTACCGATAATGCCCATTAATTCCCCTTTTTCTACATCTAGATCTAATCCTTGTAATGCTATAACTTCGATTTCATTATCTAGCTTGTAAATTTTCATCATATTCCTACAATGAATCATTCTAATCCTCACCTAACTTAATCGCTTGATGGACACGAATATTTTTTAGTAATACCCCTAAGATTAGTAGTCCAATTAACAAGGTACTAATTACAAAGAGATAAATGGTTACTTCATCCCTAGCATCGAAAATAACTTGAAATGGTGGAACTATATTTTTCGGATTAAAAGATAACTGAAACATTGGTACAAATAGACTACTAGTTAACCCTCCAATGGCAATACCAATTACACAAGCTACCCCAGAGGTTAGTAATTGTTCATAGACTAAAATTCCTATGAGTTGGTGCAAAGGTATCCCCATCGCCCGATAAATTCCATACTGTAAACTTCGTGACTTCATCGTTAGGATCCAATAAATCAAAAATCCTATAAAAGTAATAACCACTGAAATCAAAAATCCTAGTGACAATGTACCATTGATTCCTAGTAGAAAAGCTCCATTTTTTAGTTCAGTAAGCTGAGGTTGAACATCTGAAAGTTGAGTTAAAGGGATTCCTGTTTCTTTCATTTCGTCATACAAAGTTGTTCTTGGTGTACCTTCCTTAACCTTTAGCCAAACCTCATACGGCTCAAGCCCCATCATATTTTGAACATAGGACAAATTTGCGACAACTAAGGAAGGAACAACTTCAGCCTCACTGTCTTCCACCTGAAGAGGATTGAATCCTGGCCAATATTTAATGATGCCGTAGACAACGAATTCCACTGGATCTGAACTACTCCAAGACAGTGTTAGATAGTCCCCTTCCTTTACTCCTAATGCTGAAGCAACTGATTCAGTTATTAGAACTGCACTTGGCTCCACAGCTAGTAAGTTTAAATACTCAAACCAATGGTGTGGCAATAGTGATGTTTTAAACCAAGCTGTTTGACCGAATTCCTTAGGTTCTATTCCCATCATCTCTACAGAGGAGATCGACTCTCCTTTTGCCTCTATATTGATTTCTTCCTTTTTAAAAACCTTTGTTACATGTTCAACACTCTTTAGTTGTAGAAATGGTTCAAATGAAGGTTCGGTATAAATGACTTCTTTTGTAAACTCTCTAACCTCTTCTTCTTCTGATTTTTCTACTTCTGGTGTTCCAGTCGGAGGTGAAGGTGGACTAGCACCACCAGATGATTGACTTTCCCAGCGAACCTCTAAAGCTAAGTCTGATCCATTTTCATATCGAATTTGTTCTTCTAAATTATTGTTAATTGTTCTCGCAGCACTCGCACTAAATACTCCAACTGCAATCGTCATAATTAGAAATAACATTAAATACACATATTGCTTAGATGCACGGCTAACTTGAACTAGAGTACTATAAAAAGATAACGAAAAGTACTTATTGCCAAGCTTATATAATACCTTTAGCAACATTGGGTAAAAACGTAACGCTAACAGTCCTAACCCGATTATAAAAGTAGCTGGGACAAAAAATAGTAAGGGATCTACTGAAAAGGCAGCCTCGCCTTCCATTGTTAGCAATTCTCCTTTTCTACGGTTAAACACTGTCCAGCCGTAAAAAGAGATACTTAGCAAACTAATTTCAATGAATATGGTGTACCATGAAACATTCCCAACAACTCTCATAGTATTTCGTTTTTGATGAACAATACTTTGATTTGAAGCTTGATAGATTGGAAACATCATCATTACAATACAGACAACAATTGCTCCTAACGCATAAAGAAACGATTCCTGCAAAAGCGTTGACATAAGGGATGATCGTTGCACAAATTCAAGGAATCCGTTAGTCGCACCTAGCATTTTACATAGAAGTAGCCCTAAAAAAGGACCAATCAAACAAGCAAATAAACCCAGAATGGTAATCTCTATTAAATAGATTGTGAGAATTTGTGACCGTTTCGCTCCGCGACTGGATAACACCGAAATTTCATTTCGTTGGCGGTCAATAATCAGTTTCGTAACCATAGATAGATAGATCCCAAGCATAATGAATAAAGGAACATTTAATGACCACAGCGTCATTCGTAGCTGACTACTTTTTTCTTCGTATTGCGATAAGATTTTTTTTGCAGGGAAAGTAACAAGTATTTTTTCATCAACAATCTCGCTTACAGAAGCTCTTGTTTTTCGTTCCAAAGCCAGTACTTTTACTAGATTATTTTCTTCAATCGAATGATAATCAAAGGCTGTATAAAATCTAGCATTCTCTAAGAGGTGTTTACTCTCCCCCAAAAATGTCTTACGGAACATTTCTTCTAAGATAATAAAATCTCCGTTATACGAATCAGGTGAAGTAAACCAATAAGAATCTCTTTCATTTTTTGCCTTAAATGTACCAACTGGTTTGATAAGAATCTGCTCTTCTCCTTTACTAGCAACTAGTACGGTATTTAATACCATCTCTCTCTTCTCTAGAGCACCTTCAGTAACCAGTACCTCATGTATACCCTTTACGGGTGTAGCGCTTGGTACTTTTCCATCTGTTATCACAATATGTTTTTCAATATCACTAAACGATCGAATGCTAGCATAATTTTGAGACTCTGGTGAAGATTGTTTTGTAGAATCACGATGTGTAATAGCTAGTGGTATTGTGCTAAGAATTCTAACCTTTGCTTCTATGGGAAGGTCTGTCTCATTCGTTAATTCTGAATTTATTTTTTCAAAATTATTTAATTCAAATGCTTGTTTTTGTTTTTCCTCAGGTAGCTGTATTAAGTATGAAAATTCTCCAGGAAATTTTTCAGTTTTCACCTGATAGTCTTCTAATTCTTTGAGTAAAAGCTTGTTTAATACACTAGAAGAATACGTAGGTATACTTGATACGAGAGAAGCCGTAATTAATAAACCGAGGAATAAACTTCCAACAAGCCAACGATTATTTATCATTTTACGTAAAATAATGTTTATGATTGCCATGAAAGCTTTCCTCCTATTTAAGTATTACTTTATCCCCTTCGTTTAGACCTTTTAACACCTCAACCTCTGTATCAGTAACAATTCCTACCTCAATATCTACTTCCTTCTTGGATTTCTCATCTAGAATTTGAACATAGCTTCTACCCATAGCTGTACGTAACGCATTTTTGGGAATAATAAGCGCATTATCCTTCTTTTGTGTGATAACTTCAAAATCTACCATATCTCCTACCTGTGCATCTTTAGGCAATTTATCTAAACTTATTAATAGACTTTTCTTGTACATCTCTTCATTCGTTCCGATGACATCATTGGGAACATCCTGTGGTGTTTGAACAACCTTTCCATTTAATGTTTCCCCATTACTTGACAGGCTAGCTGACATTCCTAGCTTTACATCAGCAATTACATCCGTAGAAATCGCAGTATATAATAGTTGCAGTTTGCTAGTATCAGCAACTTGGATGATTGATTGAAAGGCTTCAATTACATCTCCAGCTTTTTGATCCCCTACAAATGTGACAATGCCAGTAAGTGGAGAAATAAGTTGTGATTTCGATAGAAGCTCCTTCAAATGCTGCACACGATTTTTTACCGATTGCACATCTAGTTTAGCTATCTCGATAGCATATTGATCTAATTGTTGATTCTGTAGTTGCTTCAGATGTATTTCAGCTTTTTTTAATTCGATTTCTGTTTGTGCAAGGTCAAACCGTAGATTTCCCGTTTCAATTTCAGCAAGTACTTGCCCCTTTCTAACATTGTCTCCTTCTTTCACATTGATTTTACTTATTCTTCCACCCGATTCTGGGTAAGACAAATTATGATTTTCAACAGGATATAAGCTACCAACACCTTTAACCCTTTTGACAATGCTACCTTTTTTAACTTCTGATACATCATATTCAACTTTAGCTGGCTCGACTAATGGTGGAGCCAGAACAGGTTCTTCCTTCGGTAAGAAAGAACAAGCTGATATAGGGAAAACCATTAAGCAAGTAATTGTTCCTATGAGCAGCTTAGAACGAAAACGCTGTAAGGTTGTTTGACCATTTTCATTCAATTTTCCCATCCTCCAATTCATAGACATGCTCAATCATTTCCAATATAGCTGGATCGTGAGTTGTCATGATTATCGTTGTTTTTTTTGCCTCCACAAGCTGCTTAAATCGTGTAATCATCTGAAAAGCTGTCTTACTATCCAGCTCTGCAGTTGGTTCATCAGCGAGAATGACGGAAGGTGCTGGGGCAATTGCTCTAGCAATGGCACATCGTTGTTGTTCACCACCTGATAATTCAAAAGGGTGGTGCTTTGCTCTTTTCATTAAACGAACATGCTCAATTACCTCTTTTACTCTTTCCCCCCACTCATCCCGCGGAATACCTGCCACTCGAAGACCAAATTCGATATTCTCTTCAACCGTCATTAACGGTATTAGCCCAAAGGATTGAAAAATAAAGCCGATTTTTTTCCTCCTAAATTCTGTACGTTCCATCTCCGAGAAATTTCCTATGTTACAATTCTCAAAGAAAATATCCCCTTTAGTTGGACAGTCTAAGGCGCCCATCAAATTTAATAAGGTTGTTTTCCCAGAACCTGACCTGCCTTTTAAAGCAACTAATGTATTCGGTTCGATTGATAAGTTAATATCTTTTAAGACTTGAATTACGTTTTCACCTTTTCCATATTCACGAACCACATTTTCCACTTTAATGAGAGGAACCATATGGAATTAACCTCCAATCCATAAACAATCAAAATTATGGTTAAAAAGAAAAGGCCTCCATTCTTTGAGGCCTCATCATCTAATTATCTAAATCACTTCCAAATCATCTTTTCCCGGTAAAATAGGGTACGTGTTATGTGGTTCAGCTTGATACCAAAACGCTGTGGATGCAATATCGTCCTGTAACGGTAAGTATCTACCACCTGAACGCCAGCCTAATGCTTGAATCGTTACCTTTAAATCCTCTTCAAAACGAATTGGGTCCATCACATGCCAACGGTACATCCCAAATCGTTGTTGACTCTTATATAATCCATCCGGTTTAATGACTTGGTGCATTCCTAAATAAGGAGTTGAGTATGTACCGTACTCCCCTTTTGGTTGTTCCCAATTCCATGCTCCTCCAAAATAATCTTCAGTTCCGGTTCCACAAATCGTTGGAAATTCTTTGTCACCATCTAAATAAAATTTAATTTCTCCTTCTCCCCACCAACCGCAATTGTTTACTCCCCATGCGATATATGTTCCTACATAATGTCCATGACCTTTCACACCATCAAGGATAGTATGTACATCTTTATAACTTAGTGGGTTACTTCTTCTCCATTGTGCATGGAAATAGGCTACATCCTCAGGTATACTTGTTAAAGTATAATCAACTTGGTAATAAAGTACTTCATCGTTTTCAGAAATATTTTCAACTGTTATCTTAGCCGACTTTCGGAAAGGCATCTCCCAGTAACAATTCATGCCTCCGGCTGGATTAACTGCTACTGGAATGGAATTTACATTACTACGTTCTCCCCAACCATTACAGAAGAAATCACCGATTGGTACTTCAACAGACGGAGTTTCTTCACCATCCCAATACATTCGCAATATAAGGTATCTCCAGGAAGGTGGAAAACAGGTTAGCCAAATATGTTGAATTGCACCTGGACCATCGATCTCTGCCATTGTAATCGTTGAATTAGCTTTTACATGTACTGAAGGTGATACCTTCCAGCCTTGGCCTAAATCTCTTGAGGCTTGTGCTCCTGTTCCTTCAGTAGCCATACCGCCTTTACCTTTTTCACCAGTAAAGTTTTCAGGGCTAATCGAGCGTGTTTTTGCATGTGATAAGCGTGATAATTGTCCTAAACTCATTCCTAGTCCGTTAAACATAGTTGATTCCTCCAATTTTTATCAATGTTCTATTCTAATTCTAAATCTGCTTTCATGATATAACTGTTATATGTACCCCAGCGTGACATCGAAAAATAAATGGTTTTCCCTTCATTTTTAATGAATGCAGGATGCATATAGGAACCATATAATCCTGGGTAATCACTTTGGGCTACCATAACCATAGGATCAGTCCAAGGTCCCCAAGGATTTTCCGCTTCCACAATATCAATATTTGTCGTTGTACCATTTATATACGTCATTATCCAACGTTGTAATTCGGAATTCCATACTACCGAAAGCTCTCCTGCAGTAGTTTTCAGAATATCTTTTGCCTCTTTTTCTTGACTTGTCCATTGTGGTTTCCCATCAGAATCTGTTCCAGTAAAATATAGATAGCTATTCATGTCCTCAATTTTATCTTTATTAACTTTCATTAACTGAATGGAGCTATACCTGCCTGCTTTGACACCATAAAAATAGATATCATCACCTAACACTTCTTTGTTTTGGTCTGGTTTTACAATTGCTACCTGTATAAAGTTGCTACCTCCATCCCACTGTAAGTCCTCGACTGGCTCCCACGTCTTTCCTTCATCACTCGATTTGTATACACCTGAAAACGATGTGTTCCACACCCCGGGATCTCCCCAGCTATCAACTGCCATATAAAAAAGATACATATTATTCTCTAAAGCAACCCCATATGTTGGAATTGATGTTAAATGGTTACCTTGAATCTTATTAGAAGGAATTATTTCTTTCGCTTTTCCATTAACATCCTCTAGAAATCCATCCAATTTGACACCATCAGATGGATCCATGTCAGTTGAGTACCCAACGACATTTGATCTCCAGTAAGAAGTAGACCCTGTCCCAGGGGGTAGCATACTACCTGCACCAAATGTATCTCCAAAAACAAAATATAACTTTCCTTTCATATCAAAAATACTTCCTAAATCCGTACCTTTAATATCATAACGTTCCTCTGTTTTATTGACTGATTCCTGACCCGTAATGGCTGCAATTTCTGAAACAGTTATTGCCTTAATCTTAGGAGTTGGCTTTTTCACACTATATGACTCTCCTTGATTTATAAATAGGTATAAAGCCCCGGCAAGTAGAATAAAAGCTAGTAAAATCGTAAATTTCTTTAAAAGACTTCCATTTTTCATGTTGTTCTCACCTTAATTTTCAAATATCTCAACCATTATTACACTTCTACCAGGTACTTCAATTCCAAGGCTTCTCTCTTCATTCGTTTTTATCGTAAATAATTCAGTTTTTCCATCTTCTGAAATGCTATGAACCTTTACTTCTTCACGATTTATTAATTCGTAATTTCTCATATCCAATGTGATGTTTATTTTTTGTTTCTGAATATCTACATTTGCAAAAAACAAACCAATGCTTTTATCTTGATACTGCCATGCAGAATGGATAATAGTATTTACTGTAAGTATTCCAGAGTCATTGTATTCTACAAATTCCTTCGAACAATTGTATTGAAACCAATTGAGGTTAGTGGTATTTGTCGTAAACTCCAACGGTCTTAGCATTTTACCGTATGCTAAATATTTATTACCTAACCCCGTTCTTAATTCTGCAAATCTAGCAATATACGCAGCCCTTTCTGGTGAAAATTTATAACCTCTTGGTTCAAACGGGTAATAATGCTCATTAGGGGTATTTTCCCTATCATTACATACTTCCATTGGGCTATACTCATAATTAAGCTCATATAGTCCACCCCATAAATACGTCCGAGCTACTGTAAAATAAAATAAATTGCCGATTTCTTCTACAAGCTTTCCCCAGCCATCTAGTCTGACTGCACCATATTCATGATATACATACGTAAACATCGGGATAAGTTCGGCTTTTCCAGACTTCAATAGTTCTCTAATATTCCAGCCTTCAAGTGGTGCTGCTGGTTGTCCTCCGGCACGTGCCTGATAATAATCTAGTACATCAAGAAACACTTCGTTTATCATTTCAGTTCCCATCGGGGTATATCTTCCATTAGCAGCACGAGTAATTGCCTCTTTTGTACTGATATAATTTTCTCGATAGGCCATTGTGATCTGTCTTCCTGCACCCTTTGTATGGCCATGTGATTCATCCAAGCAATTTTTCATAATATTGTTAGCGGAAATATCATAATAGATAGAGTCCACATTTTTTTCAGTCATAAGAGTTTCATCCCGACGAACATGTAGGTCTTTCACATAAGGGTCTACGGGACAAACAAATGGAAAATGATACTTATCAATGCTCTTCGTTGGGTCCTTTGGTATTTTTTGAAAAGCTTTTTTCCCTTTCTCGCCATCTGCACCATTGATATTAAATAAATAGTCAAACTCAAAAGGAGCGTATTTATCCCCATTCGATTCTATTGCTTGTAATGTTGCATTGTTAAATTTTGTTGGAAACCAATCTTCGTATCCACCAGGTACACCATTACCAAAGCTTTGTATCTTTTGCGTCCAGTCCGGTCCTAGTATATGAAACATTTTTGTCGGAATATACTCATGATATTTATCGATCCACTCTGCACGATCCGCTCCGGCATTTATACCGAATGTTGAAAGACCAATCTCATTTAGTAACCATTCGGATTTATTCCTATTATCATAATCAGAAAGTAGCCCATTTTGGCACCAATACTGGTTGACTGCCCAATTCTTATAAATATCTGCTGCCTCGTACCAGTCTTCTCCTTGTAATGTTCTTACAACGATAGGATAACTTACGTTTATTCCTTTACCTGGTCCAATATCCTCACACCCATGAATAAAGGAAGCTTCAAGCAATTCGTTGTCATTTCTATAAAAATTCAACCATTTTGAATAGCTCTCTCCATCATAGGTTGCAAAATAAAGTCCCCCTTTTCCTAATCCATAGTAGCTAAAAAATTGCATGGTAGCCCCAGAAAAACCTTCAGGGTACGGTATATATCTAAACCCGTTCGAATCTTTCGAAAAATTATCTAAAGGATTATGGATTTTAAAGCCAGTTGCTAAGCTATGTGCGAAGTAGTCGTTCTTACCGTTCTCTGTAATTTTCCCTATATTTGGGATAATCGGATATTCAAGACTAGTAATTTCTTTTTCAGAAGCATTATAAACCTCACATTCAAAGGTTATTTCATTTGATTCTGAAGCTATCATTACGTAAGCATTTACTCTTATATTTTCCGTTATAGTCCAGATGAAGCGATATCCAATTTTATCCACTTCTTTCTCATCCAAAATATAAGAAAAACTAGTAAAGTCACTAATGATTTCTCCTCCAAGATCAACCCGAAAAGGGCAAGATGATAATTCCCCAGAAATATATTCAATGCCCTTTTGTTTATCTACTAAACTACAAATTGATCCAGATTCTTTACTAAATGAAATAGATATCGAATTAGATTCAAGTAAAATCATCGTCACCATCCCTTATATCTTTTCATTTCGTTTCATTATTTGATACCAGAGAGTTTGATCCCTTCAATTAGGTACTTCTGGAATATAGCAAATAAGATAATTGTTGGTATTGCAGCAATAGTTGAACCTGCCATGATCATTGCCCATTCTGTGGCTTGTGCCGAACGAAAATACGCTAAGTATTGCATGATTTGATACATTTTTTCATTAGATATTGTCATAATTGGCCATATTAAGGCATTCCAAAATCCTAAAAATGATCCAATCCCAACTAGAACAAATACTGGAACAGATAAAGGTAAGAAGATATGGCGGTAAATCTTAAATCTTGATGCACCATCAATTAAGGCAGCCTCTTCAAGCTCTGTTGGGATATTTAAATAAAATTGACGCATTAAAAACATATTCATTGCTGATGCCACACCTGGCAGTACTAAAACTGCAAGGGTATTAAGCATTTTTAATTTTGCAACGACAATATAGGACGGAATTAATATAGCCATTGATGGTATAAACATTGTCATAATGACGTAGATAAATAAGAAATTTTTAAGTGGGAAATGTAATCTGGCAAATACATATGCTCCCATTGAATTTACAAAGATTACAAGAATCGTAAAAATCACAGCCCCTAAAAATGTGATTCCCATTGATCTTAAAAATTCAATATCTTGTATTAATGTTGCATAATTTGAGAAATCCCAAGTTGTTGGAAAGAATCTAAATGGTATTCCTAGAACCTCATTTTCAGGTTTAAAACCAGCTAATGCCATCCAAAATAATGGAAAAATCGATAGTAAAGCTACTAACAAACCTAATATTATTAAAAGACTCTTCTTTATTTTTTTCATATGCTCACCCCCTGATCACTTTATCAATCTTTTTTCGAGTTAATTAATTTGAACATGATTGCTGATAAAGTTCCTATTAAAACAAATAGCAATAAAGCAGCTGATATCGTATAACCCATATAAGGATCATTCTTGAAATGAGTATAGATAAATAGGTTTGGTGTCATTGTCTCATTAAGAGGACCACCGTTAGTCATTATATACGGTAAATCAAACTGTTGGATTGCACCCGTTAATCCAACAACAATCACATATAAAAATACATTCTTTAATAATGGCAAGGTTATATAGAACATTTTATGAAACATGTTCGCACCATCTATTTCGGCCGCTTCATAATAAGAGTTTGGAATATCATTGATGCCGGCAAGAATAATCAAAGTAGTAAAACCAAAGCCGAGCCAGATTGCAGGTAATGATATACTTCCAAGGGCATATTTTACATCAGCAAGCCACGCAATAGGCTCACTTCCAAACAATCCTACGATATAGTTTGCAAATCCTCCGTTAAAGTGATAAATAAACATAAAAACTACGGATGCTACCACACCTGAGATAACATGTGGGATATAGATAGATGTTTTAACAATGCCGCCAACTTTTGCACTCAAATTTTTTATTATATGTGCAAATAAGAAAGCAGCTACAAATTGAATCGGGATAACGATGAGAGCAAATTTTATACCTGTCCAGATTGCTTTATAAAAGAATGGATCCTTTAAAACGATCATATAGTTGGTAAGACCTACAAAAACTGAATCTTGGTAAAAGTTCCACTCGTAAAAACTAACGAAGATGGCATAAATTAGAGGGATGACAACAAAGACTGTTAAAAGACCTACAATGGGGAGTAGCATCCAATATGCTGTCTTCACGTCATTTTTTTTAAGTAAGTATTGCTTGTTCAAATTATTCACCATCCTAAAAACCAGGGTCTGAGGATTGCTTCTCCCAGACCCCAATTAATTATTTAACAACTATTTCGCTTTTGGGTTGGTTCCAGCGTAGTTATTGTTTTTAATGTAATCATTAATTTCTTTCTCAGCTGTTTGTAACGACTTTTCAATATCTTCACCCTGAAGCATTACGCGTTCTAATGCAGTTGCATATGACATACTGAATTCCCATGCATAAATTGGCTCTGCTACTGTATATGGAACAATTTTTTCAGCAATCAATTTTCTCCATGGATCGTTTTGTCCTTCAGGATCTGCACTTAGCACTTCATCAACTGACTTGCGCGCAGGGAATTTAGAGAATTTTGTTACGTTTTTGAAGAAATCAACCATAATTTCTTCATCCCCAGCTAATAGCCATGAGATAAAGTCAGCTGCTTCCTGTGGATGTTTTGAATTTCCATCAATAGTTAAAGTCCAACCACCTAAGGAAGCTGTTGTTTTTTCTTGGTTCCCATCATTTGTTGGCATAACAGCAACACCAATTTTATCTAATAGGTCTGGATAATCAGTTCTTAATTGACCAATTGACCATGAACCGCCAATTTGCATTGCTACTTGACCTTCACCAAGTGGTTTAATGTCGTTATATGGTCCTAAAGCTTGCTTAGGTAGAACTCCTTCTTGGTATAAAGAATTCCAGAATGTAATTAATTCTTTATATTCTTCACTCACAATTGTTGCTTCTGACCAATCATCACTAACTGGCTTTGCGCCAACCATACCTTGAAGTCCCCAATGTGTCCAACCATATTCAACAGCGTTACCTGCAGCAGCTAGACCAAAAACGTTACCATTAGTAAGTTTTTTACCATACTCTAATAATTCATCCCATGTAGTTGGTGGCTGTTCTGGATCTAAGCCAGCTTCTTCGAACATATCTTTTCTGTAGAATAGTACTGATGAGGGCTCACCAAGCATTGGGTATGCATAATGCTTTCCATCTAACGATACAAAATCTCTTACGTTATCATATAGATCTTCAAAAATAGCTGGATCTACATATTCGTCTAGAGGTAATATTTTTCCTTGTTCAGCAGAGAAAATAATTTTGTTATAGTTCATCGTCATGATATCTGGGCTTGTTCCTGCAGCTTGTGCAGCAACGACTTTTTGATCCCATGCATCACCAGGTACGATTTCAAGTTTTACAACAACCTCATCTTGAGATTCGTTGTAAGCTTTAATATTCTTTTCCCACCATTCTTGGTCAGCGTCTCCCCATTGTGGTGTCCAGAAGTTTACAACTGTTTTACCGGAATCCTTTTCATCAGTATCACCACTTGCTGGTTCTGAACCTGGGCCGTCACCTTTACAGCCAGTAAGAACAACAGAGATAACAAATAGTACAGTCAACATAAATGATAAATACTTCTGCTTTTTCATAAAATACATGCCTCCCCTTTTATCTTTTGAATTTTTATTTATAAGAAAAACCTCAAAAGAAGTTCTCTTACCGAAGAAAACAGCTACTCCAAACTAAACTTACAAGCAATAAAAAAGGTAAACGTTTACACCTTTAGAAACTTCATCACCCCTTTTAAGCATTTTTACAAGAAAGTGTGGACCTATTAATTAAACTATTAAACTTACTTTTTATGATTTATATTTTCATACTTTGATATTTTTCAATAAAGTCTTCTACTTCAGATAAGTATGGTAATGAAGGAATTGCTCCTTCTTTTGTAACAGTTAGTGCACCAACAGCATTTGCAAAGCGAACAGAGTCTTCTAATGATTTGCCATTAATTATTCCAAATGCTAGTGCACCATTGAAAGAATCTCCAGCAGCAACTGAATCAATGGCTTTTACTGAATAACCAGTGATATGTTTTACTCCATAAGGGTTTACGATTAATGAACCCTTATCAGCTAGGGTAATAATGACATTTTTTACACCTTTATCAAGTAATGCTTTACCAGCTATAGCTGCATCTTCTACAGAAGTAATAGTAAGACCTGTTAGAATTTCAGCCTCCGTTTCATTTGGTGTGAGATACGTAACTTTGCTTAGTAGGTCGTCACTTAACCTTTGAGCTGGCGCTGGGTTTAAAATAACAGGTATGTTATGCATCGAGGCAATTGAAATTGCTTGTTCAGTCATACCTAGATCCATTTCCAACTGCGCAATAATAACCTTAGAGTTTTTAATCATTTTTTTAATTTTTACTAAATCGTCGATTTTGTAATTAAGATTTGCACCTGGCACTACAATAATTCGATTACTCCCACTTTCCTCCAACGTAACAAACCCTACACCAGTAGATAATTCATCATCACGTAAAAGATATTGGATATTTATCTTTTCATTTTTCAGAGTAATTAATGCTTCATCCCCAAATTGATCAGTCCCAACTTTACCTACAAAAGTTACATTTCCACCTAATCTAGCTGCAGCTACGGCTTGATTGGCACCTTTTCCTCCAGGAAATCTCGAAAAACTTTTCCCTATTATTGTTTCTCCATCTTCAGGCGCACGCGGTGTTCGGACAACCATGTCCATCATAAAGCTACCAATAACTAATATCTCCACTCTATCTACTTCCCTTGTTGATTTAATTTACTTTCATTATAATAATTGGTTTGTTTTTTTATGTAAACGTTTCCATATCCGTCAAAAAATATAATGAATGAAAACGTTTACCCATAATAATAAAAAAATAATGAAATCGCTTACTTATATGATATTACATGTTTTTTTATGAATCAATACTTTCTTGGATGATTTCGAAAAAGTTCTGACTATTGATAATACTTTTTTACTTCCCTTTGAAATGAAACTTTTATAGAGTAGTATTTCAAATCAAAGGGCTACTAATTCATTTAATAATCAAAACACTTTTTAAGGTCATCAGGATTGAATGGTTTAATATCAGGTAATGGCAAACGGTCCTTTACTGGTAAAATGGGATGAATTGTATTATGAGGTTCCGTTTGGTACCAATATGCTGTACTTGAATAATCATCACTTCTATTGTTATTATGTCCATGTTCGATTGTAACCTTAATTGATTTATCGAACATGATTGGATCCTCAATATGGTATCTATATGCAGATATTTTTCCAGACCAATTCGGTCCCCCGCCAAGAATAATTCCATGATACGGAGTATTCTGTTCCTGCTGTGGACACCAAGCAGTATTGAAATAATCCTCCATTCCTGTTCCATGTAATGATGGAGGCCATGGTTCACCATCGATAAAGATCATATCGTCGCCTTCACCATACCAATCCCATTCGTGAGTAGCTCTTAAATTGTGGATGTTTAAATTACATCCAACATAGTGACCTTTTCCCACAGCTTCAAATAATACATAGTTCCCTTCTCCAGTCGTATTTTTACCACCAAAGCAGTAAAGGGCATTTGAAATGCTATCATCGATTCCTTTTGTCAATTCTCTGTTCCAAAGTGCATGGAAACGAAGAGGGCTATCAATTTTTTCATTATAAAGCTCATAATCTACGTAAAAATAGAATTTAATTGGGTCATTTGCATTACTCTCAATTTCAATTCTTGCTTTATTTCCAAAAGGCATCGGGAAAAAGCAATTTAATGCTCTACCATCTTCTGGACTCATCTGTAATGGTGCAGAGGAATAGTTTTTTGTAATTCCGTGTCCCATACCGAAGAAATCACCAATGGGTGCTTGTACACTTGGATTTTCTTCACCATCCCAGTACATTCTTATTACTACCTTACGATGCAAATACTCCTCAATTGAATCATCAAGGGGAGCCATAGTCATCCAAATATGAGTGATACAGCCTGAACCATCTAGTTCGCAGATGTCAATCTTATCCCCAGGGTAGATTTTTAAAAAGTCTCTATTTCCACCAGTTCTATCATAACTTGAAGCTCTTTTCCTTTTGCTATCTCTTTTACGATACAAATCTCTTAATGAAGAACCTAAAAAAGTCAAAGTGTGGATCCCCTTTCTCTTATACATAATTTCATATATTGAATGTTTTTATTTATTGTGTTTTTTCAGAAAGCTGTTTTCCTAGACTGCCTCCTGGGTGATACAGATGGAAGTCCTCTTTCTTAAAGCCCTTCAAAATCGAAAGTGCTATAGCTAAAGCGTCCCCGATAACTAGTGTGGTAGTTGAGCTTGTAGTTGGGGCTAGTCCAAGCGGATCCGCTTCCCTATCGTATTGGTAAGCAAGTGTTATATCACAGGATTCTGACAAAGTAGATACCTTTTTAGAGGTAATTGCAATTTTTTTACTTCCAATCTTCTGTAAGGAAGGTAATAAATTTAAAACCTCAGCCGTTTCTCCACTATTTGAAATCATAATGACTACATCTTCTTTTTCAATCATCCCCAAGTCTCCATGGACACCCTCCGTACTATGCACAAAGAATGCCGGAGTTCCAGTACTTGCAAATGAAGCAGCAATTTTTTTTCCAACATGACCTGATTTGCCAACCCCTGTAATAACGACTTTCCCCTTACATTCGCTTATTTCATTTACTGCTGCTTCAAATTCGGGACCAACGTGTTCTGAGAGTTTTCTTAATGAATCTGCTTCAATATCTATTACATTTTTTATATAGCTTAATAGATTCATGATTTTTACCCCTCTCTCTTATTCATTTAATTAATCACTTACATACAATTTTGGTGTGAATTTTTCATGTACAGGACCTTTGATATTATGGACCAATCGATCAAGTATAATCTGGCCGGTTCTGATTCCCATCTCATATGGTAATTGATGAATACTAATAATTCCTGGTGATGTTAGAAATTGTGCAGCTTCCACTTCACCATATGAAGCTATAACAACATCTTCTGGAATCTTCAACCCACTCTTTTTCAATTGCAGTATTGCACCAAACGTCATCGTGTTATTAAAAGACACAATTGCAGTTGGCTTTTCCTCTAAGCTTAAAAAGTGCTTAACTGCCTCGATTCCGTCTTCTTCAGTAAAGTTCCCGTTATAGCATAGGTCTTGATTTTCTTCAATTCCATATTCCTTTATAGCCTTTTGAAAGCCCATGAATCTTTCAATACCAGTGCTTACCTTAAAAGAACCATTAATAACTCCAATTTTTGTGTGCCCCTGTTGGATAAGATGATTAGTCAACTGGTAGGCAGCACAAATATTGTCTTCCTCAACTAAATCAAGGTCAAGAGTAGTGCCTTTTAATTTTCTATCGATTAGAATGATTGGAATCCCAGCTGATTTGATTGTTTTGACCATTTTTCCGCTCTCATCTGCAGTTGCTAATACAACAGCATCTACTCTCTTTTCAAAAAGAACCTGCAGCATTTCTTTCTCTTTGTTAGCGTTCTCATCGCTACTCACAAAAAGTAAGTTGTAACCACTTTCTCGAATTGAATCTTCAATCCCTTTTGAAATCTTCATGAAATAAGAGTTTGAGATATCAGGAATGATAACCCCAATCGTATTCGTGCGATGAATTTTTAAGCTTCTAGCAACTGCATTTGGCTGATAATTTAATTGTTTGGCCACAGATAGAACTTTCTCTTTTACCTCTTGACTCGCATAGCCACTATTACTTAATACTCTAGAAACCGTTGCGATAGAAACTCCCGTTTCTCTAGCTATATCTTTAATTGTTGCATTCCCCAAAAGATCACATCCTATAGATAATACTTGTTAAGTAATTTATAACATAAATATGACCTTATGTGTAAACGTTTAACTACAATAAAAAAATATATATGTGTAAACGTTTAACTATTTACAAAAAAATAAAGGGCTATGTGGATCTAGTCTTTACTCCCCTGAAAACGTTTATCTTTGTGTAAACGTTTAACCAACACTTTATGTAAACGTTTAACTAGAGTATAAGAGATTATTTTTTGAATTGCAATATATATTTTTATTTTTTTTTGAAAATTCGATTACGGTCAATTAGAATAGCGCAAGCAAGAACTTTATTTGGAATGAAAACTGTTAGACGCTTGAGCTATACATAGAAACCTATGGTCAAAATTTTATACCCACATTAAATAAAACCAATACGCGAATCTGCGTATTGGTTTTATCATTTTTTACCTATTCATCCTCACCCTTCTGAAACTCATTTGTATACGAAATTCTCTCTAGCATTGTAGGATGTCCGTATCGAAAAAGCTTCACTAAAAATGGTGGATTAACTTGGCTTAAGCCCGCCCTCGATAGTTCCTGAAAGGATGAAACGGCTGCTTTATTGTCTTCAGTCATTTCTAAAGCATAAATATCGGCATCCTTTTCTTGATGTCTAGAAACTGCATTTGAAATAGGATCAGATGCAAACGATAATACAGAAATGAGCAAGAAAAACAATGGTAATACAGCAATATCTTGAATGCTAGAAACTTTACATAATTTCCCCCACCGTTTAACGATCATATTCATTAGCTTGCTTATTAGGAAAAGGCCAATTAATGTGAGCAGTAAGTAACCAGCTATTCCAATGTATATATGTTTCATTACGTAATGCCCCATCTCATGAGCCATAATAAATAATATTTCATTCTCATCAAGACGTTCTAACGTCGTATCCCAAAGTACTATACGCGAATTTGATCCAATTCCGGTAACATAAGCATTTAATGCATTTGTTTTCTCTGACATGTTTACTTCGTATACGTAATCTGCTGGAATATCTGCCTTATTCGCTAGTTCAAGAATTTTTGTCTCTAGTTCCTTATTTGTTAATGGGAAAAAGTCATTATATAGTGGATCAATTAATACAGGTTGGACAAACATTAAAAACAATGAAAAAGGAATAGAAAGTAACCATGCATGAAACCACCAGCGTTTTGTACTTTTTTTAATTAGCCAGAACAGTACTCCAACAATTAATAGCATTAGAGCATAATTTACCCAAAAATCTATTAAGAAATCTTTCATCCAACTGTTTGTCGTTTGGACCGTAATATTATAGAATTTTGAAACCTTGTAACTGACCCACTGAAAAGGAAATGATAGTAACTCCACTAGTAAAGATAGCCAGAAAAAATAAATAGCTGTCTGAAGAATAGAGAATTTTGCGGATACCTTCGCCCAATCTCGAAACTTAGCGGAAACTCCTAAAACTAATATTAACGTATATAATAGCCATTCAAATGGTACTGATAAAAAATAAAGTAAGTTTTTAATTTGTGAATGTTCTTCACTTAATATAAGCTGACGTTCATTCATGAAGGTTTGAGGATCGGCAACACTACCTTTGAGATTTGATGGAATGTCCGTATTAGCCCCCAAAAATAAATACCATGCAATAAATAATCCAAATAAAATGTACAGTCCAAGTGACCAGAGAATTACTTTTTTCACCTTAATGTGCCCCCTTATATGTACAACCCTTATTTACTATTTTAGTAAATGATTGGGACAGTTAGAACAACTTATTTATTTTTGTGTTTTAATCTCTGATCTTACATAAAGGTGTTTTCGCAGAGATGTTGTCTTTCGAACAGATTTTTAGTTTATATAGAATGGTATATTATTCATACACGTTTACTCTTGAATTCATCAAAGCTGTCAGAATAGACCCCTGAACTAAATAAGTTGCCTTGATTCACCAAATCTTATCAGAAGTCTCCACTAAACTGGTACAGAGAGCAACAAAGTTTACGAAAAGAGCCTTTATAAAAAATAGATTGATTTCTTTTATCCTATTGTTTATTATAAAATGAACTAAAATACAATACATTCGATGAAGAAGAGAGTAATTATGATCGAGTTCTGAAGCGAGTTAGGGATGGTGCAAGCCTAACGTTCTCATCATGATGAAGCGCACTTCCGAGAAGTACACCTGAACTGTTAGTAGGGTGTGCCGAGGAGAACCTCGTTATAAACTTTTAAGAAGGTTCAACTTGAACAAGAAGAGTGGTACCGCGGGAAAAATCAATCTCGTCTCTATTTTGAGACGGGATTTTTATTTTTTTGAAAGGATGTGTAAAAATGGAAGTTATAAAAATATACGCGGAGGAAATCGTCAAACAGGCTAATAATGCTCTAACATTTGATATGGTCATAAAACTTATTGAGAAGCCGAAATTTAGTGAACAAGGTGATCTTGCATTCCCGTGCTTTACATTAGCAAAAAAAGTAAGGAAGTCCCCTTCAGCGATTGCAGAGGAGTTAGCAAACAAAATACAACACACTCTATTTGAACGTGTTGTTGCAAATGGGCCCTATGTTAATTGCTTTCTTAATGTGAAGGAAGTAAGTAGAAATGTACTACAAACTATTTTATCTCAAGGTTCTGATTATGGAAGCCATAATATTGGAAATGGAGGTAATATCACCATTGATTTTTCATCACCAAATATTGCTAAACCCTTCTCAATGGGACATCTCAGATCAACGGTTATCGGCAACTCACTTGCAAACATTGTAGCAAAATGCGGCTACCATGCTATCCGAATTAACCATTTAGGAGATTGGGGAACCCAATTTGGAAAATTAATTGTTGCTTATAAACTTTGGGGAGATGAGGAAACCGTACGAAATAATCCAATAGCAGAATTGCTACAGCTTTATGTGCGTTTTCATTCCGAAGCTGAAAACAACCCGGAATTAGAAGATGAGGCAAGAATGTGGTTCAAAAAGCTTGAGGATGGAGACAAAGAGGCTCATCGTCTATGGAGCTGGTTTAGAAAAGAATCACTAAAGGAATTCTCTGCAATTTATTCCTTGCTTGATGTTGAGTTTGATTCCTATAACGGAGAAGCATTTTACAATGATAAAATGGAGGCTACCATTGAGTTATTATCAAAGGCAAACCTTTTATCAGATTCTGATGGAGCTGAAGTTGTGGATTTATCCGACAAAGATCTCCCTCCATGTTTAATAAAGAAATCAGATGGTGCCACACTTTATGCAACAAGAGATATAACAGCCGCAATTTACAGACAAGATAACTATACGTTCAAAAAGGCGCTATATATTGTTGGTCATGAACAGAGTCTGCACTTCAAACAAATCTTTCTTGTCCTTGAAAAAATGGGCTTTGAATGGACAAATGAGATGGTACATGTCCCATTTGGCTTTATCTTAAAAAATGGGAAAAAGATGTCAACAAGAAAGGGAAAAATTGTTTTGTTAGAGGAGGTTATTAAAGAGGCGATTGATCTTGCAAAACAAAATATCGAAGCGAAAAATCCTACACTCCCAAATAAAGATGAAATTGCAAAGGAAGTTGGCGTTGGTTCAATTATTTTTCATGACTTAAAAAGTGAAAGACTAAATAATATCGAATTTTCGTTAGATGAAATGTTACAATTTGAAGGTGCGACAGGACCTTATATTCAATACACTCACGCGAGAGCTTGCTCAATTTTACGTAAAGCTGGTCGGGATGAAATATTAAATACAGACGGACTCAATGATATCCAAAGTTGGTCAGTAATAAAAATACTCATAGAGTTTCCAAACGTAATAAAAAAAGCATTTGAGCAATTCGAACCATCTCAAATCGCAAAGTATTTAATCGATTTATCACAGGAATTCAATAAATATTATTCCCGTGTAAAATTAGTAGCAGAGGATGGAGACAAATTAAACCGACTTGCATTGGTTAAATCAGTGACAACTGTCATAAAAGAAGGATTGCGATTACTCGGTATTAAGGCCCCAGAGGAAATGTAAAAACAGGACAACAATTGTCCTGTTTTTATTCTTGTTTGTACTAGAACTAGTGATTTTGCAGTCTACGGTCCTCGATTCGAAGGAAAGTATCTTTTGATAATAAAATAAACCCGTACAGATGCTGTCTTTGTTTTTTTGAATTAGCTGGGACACTCGCAACTTCAGACATGGGGTTTCATTCTGGATGATACTGATATATTTCAAGACTAATATACTTTCCATATTTAACTTCTACGCCCTCCCCTTCAAGAAACAATACTTGGGCAGCTTGTGCTTCACTATCTTTTATACCAATCTTCCCCTTTGAATTGACCACTCGAAACCATGGAAGATTGTGTTTCTTACTCATTGAATGGAGAATGCGTACGACCTGTCTAGCACCCCTAGGACTTCCTGCAAGTCTTGCAATTTGACCATATGTCATTATTTTTCCTGCTGGTATTTGTTTTATAATTTCTACTGCCTTTTCAGTAAATGTCTGCATTACACCTATCCCTTTTAAAAGAAAATTGAGTATACACTTAATGCAATAATTGCACTCAATACGACAACAATTACATTAGTTCCAAGGTACGCAATAATAAATGCAACGGAAGCTCCAATGATACCAAACCAAATATCCCCATTTATAGTAAATATCCCCGGTATTATTAGCGCTCCTAATATAGCAAAGGGTACATTTTTTAAAACTCCTTGTAAGAAAGGAGGTAGTTTAATAGAGTTAAACACAACAAGAGGAAGCATTCTAGGAATATACGTTACAAGTCCCATTCCAAGAATAATAAGTAAGATTGTTTTATCCATGTTCTACCTCCTCCTCTTCTTTGTTTCCACCCATTTGTACTACTGCTTCAACACCTACTGCTGAAAGTAGGGTTGCTGCTACAATCGACCAGCCAGGCTCTAAGAAAAAAGATAAAATCGTATTTAGAATGGCTGCACACGCTGCAAGCACCACTACTTTACGTTGCTTTTTCAAAGATGGGACAAGTAATCCAATAAACATTGCATACAATGCTACTGACATACTTTGCTGTAATACATCTGGTAGACTTGAGCCAAGCAAATGTCCAATGCCTGAAAAAACGACCCAACTACCATAAGAAACCGAAATAACCCCAAACATGTATCCAGTCGTTACCGTTCCTTCTTTAACCGCCGCAACGGAAAACGTCTCATCCGTTACCCCAAAAGAGTACAGTGCCTTTTTAAGGGGGTGATCCTCCTCAACCTTTTCATTAAGCGAAGCGCACATTAAAAAGTGACGAATATTTAGGATAAACGTTGTTAAGATAATTTCAAAAGCACCAGTGCCCACCGCTATTAACTGTAAAGCTATGTATTGTGATGCCCCCGCAAACACAATAAAACTCATCATCACTGTTTCTGTTACAGAAAGACCCGTTGATTTTGCTAACAATCCAAACGTAAGGGCAATTGGCATATACCCGATTGCAATACTTAAACCAGCTTGAACACCACTCCGAAATTCAGTTTGTTTTTTTACAAGCACTGTTGTAGTCATTTCCTCGTTATCCCCCAACTCCATTTTTATTATTTATTCTCTTAAAAGTAGAGTTTTTTTTCAATGATTTTGTCTTTCCAGTTTGTAAGTTTTTTCTGTACTCGAAATATTTGAGCGGTTATGGTAGTTTTTTAGTAGTTCATACTGCATTATTTAGAGGAATTTGCTTTGAATGTAGTAGAAATTGAGAAGATTTCGTTCGTTTCAGTCGATAAAGTGTTTTATTATCTGCTTCCTGAAGACGAAAAAACAGAATTCTGATGTGCTATGGTCGTTATTTCGATTCTATGGTCGTTAATCCGGTTTTATGGTCGTTATTTCGGTTCTATGGTCGTTATTTCATTTCTATGGTCGATAGCAAAATATATCCATTTATTACCAAAAAAGGGTGCCTCAAAAAATAATGAGACACCCTCTAACTCCTATTTTCCTTTAAAATTCGGTTTTCTTTTTTCACTAAACGCTGCGAGTGCCTCCACTCGGTCTTTTGTTGGTATTGTTACTTCATAGGCTTTTCTTTCAATCTTTAATCCTGTGTTGAGGTCTGCGTTCATTCCCTCTTTAATCGCAAATTTAGCCTGTTGAAGTGCAATTGGTCCATTTTTAAGCATTTCATTTGCAAGTTTCATAGCCTCTCCCATTAATTCGGCTCTAGGAACCACTTTAGTTACCATTCCATAGGAATATGCTTCAGTAGCGGTTAATCGTCTTGCAGTTAAGATTAATTCTAGTGCTTTTGCCTCACCAATTAAACGAGGAAGTCGCTGTGTCCCCCCTGCTCCTGGAATAATCGCTAAACTCGTTTCTGTCAGCCCCATTGAAGTGTCTTCTACTGCAATTCGAAAATCACAAGCCAATGCCAGCTCCATTCCTCCGCCAAATGCATAGCCATTTATAACGGCAATCGTTGGCTGTGGAAGTGCCTCTATACTCGCAAACACCTCACCAATCTTATAGACATTACGTCTCACTTCTGTTTCTGATAATGTCTTCCTTTCCTTTAAATCTGCACCAACACTAAACGATTTTTCACCAGAACCGGTTATTAAAACAACTCGAACTTCAGGATTAGAACGAATATCCTCAACTACTGCATCCAGGCTTTTTAACATTTCATAATTAAAGCAATTCATAGATTCTGGGCGATTCAACGTAATCGTTGCAATGTAATTTTCAACTTCGTATCGTACTGTAATCATGTAAGCACCTCAATTTATGATATTGTTTACAATTTTATTTCGCCTAAAAAGATAAAATTCCTTTTAAAATGCTCCTTTCCATCGAAGTCAACTTATCACCCTATACAGTCTTAAAGATCTAAATATGAAGTTCATTACCTTATTGGCCAATTCTGCTTTCCTTTCTTTTAGGTGAAATAACTTAGGGTAATCTGTTCCTATACATACACACTATACAAAAAGGAACAGGATAAATTACCTGCCCCTTACAAAACGATTATTGTTGTAAAATCTTGTCCTTTAATGCTCGACGCAATATTTTACCAGTAGTATTTTTTGGCAGTTCCTCTAAGAATTCAATCTTACTTGGAATCTTGTATTTTGCTAAGTGTTCGCGGCAATAGCTGATGAGACTCTCTTCTGTTAGAGATTTATCATTCACAACTGCATAGCACTGAACAATCTCTCCCTGATTTGGATCAGGTACACCAAGGACAGCAACTTCAACAACAGCAGGATGATTATAAAGAACCTCCTCTACCTCGCGCGGATATACATTGTAGCCACCTACAATAATCATATCCTTCTTACGATCTACAATGTAGAAGTAGCCCTCTTCATCCATTTTTGCTAAATCCCCTGTATAAAGCCAGCCGTCACGTATTGTAGCTGCTGTCTCTTCTGGTAGCTTGTAATACCCCTTCATCACGTTAGGACCACGAACAATAAGTTCACCAACTTGGCCGACAGGTAGCTCCTCACCATTTTCATCGATAACTTTGTTTTCCACGTTAACAATGCTAGTACCAATTGAACCAGCTTTTCTTGGACGATCGAGTGGGTTAAAACATGTAACAGGGGATGCCTCAGATAGACCATATCCTTCTGAAACTAATACATTGAACTTTTGTTCAAAGCCTTTTAATAAGGCTACAGGCATAGCAGCACCACCTGAAATGCATAAGCGTAATGTTTTTACATCTTCAGGATTACCTTCTGGGTACTGAAGTAGGAAGTTGTACATCGTTGGTACACCTGCAAATACTGTTGCTCCATACTCTTTCGTAATTCGGAAAATTTCCTTTGGACTAAATTTCGGATCAATAATGATTGTTGCACCACTTAATAATGGAGCATTTAATGCCACAGAAAGACAAAATACATGGAACATCGGTAACGTCGTAATAACTTTATCCCTATCAGACATTTTTAGATATTCAGCGATATCTCTTGCATTGCTGTATAGGTTTTTATGGGATAACATTGCTCCCTTAGGCTTACCAGTTGTTCCAGACGTATATAAGATAACTGCTACATCTTCATCATCTAGTTCTGGACCGACAAATCCTAAATCACCTGCGCCAACTAATTCTGAAAACGATTTCAATTTTGGATAGATTGAGAGTTTTTTTGGATCAACTCCAATGCTAGTCCCCTGTGGTGTCTCACAAACAATAATCGTCTCTACCTTTGGTATAAGTGGATTCATCTTTTCAAACATTGGAACTAGTAGGTCTAACATTATGATAGCCCTTACATCTCCATTATTGACAATATATCCAATTTCATCAGGAGTATAAATTGGATTAATTGGTATTACAGTTGCCCCTAATCGTAGAGCCCCATATAAACCGATTACAAAATGTGGTGAATTGCCCAAAACTAGAGCGATATGGTCACCTTTTTTGATTCCTAGCTTTTCCAAACTACTTGCAAATTTTGTTACCGCACCATCTAACTCAGCATATGTACTGGAAGAATCATTAAATATATACGCTGGTTTGTTGAAGTATTTCTTTGCTGTTTCCCCTAAGTGTGATGTTAAATTCAAGTTTCTCCCTCCTTTAGTCAACTATTTATGAATGAATGGTCATTCATTTTATGGTAAAGAAAAAACTCGGCAATTGCTTAAGCCGTGTTTTATTGCGAATAAGAAAGCACTTTACACTTTCCTAAAAACAAAAAATAAAATTTCTAAATATATTATATTGAAAGAAAATTCTTCTAGCAAGATGGTATAAAAGATTTTTATTAAAACTTAAAAAGTTTCTGCCCTTCTTATAAAAATTGCAATAATAACTAGTCTTTCATTTATTAAGTAAGTCCACTTAAACAGCAACATCTTGCCTAAAATAAAAATGCTGCCAGGTCCTAACTATGAACCTGACAGCCTTCAAATTACGAACTAGTAGAGTAGTTGTAAGAAATCTTCTTTGGAAATTTTACCAAAATAATGCTGGATATCAATATTTTCTAATGCTTTGTCTAATTCTGCTTTTTCATATCGTTTTCCAACTAATAGATTTTCAATTTCCCCTACATCGCCGACCCCAAAAAAGTCACCATATATTTTACAGTTTTCAATGATTCCTTTTTGGACCTCAAGACGAACGTCAATTTGTCCAACTGGAAATCGATGAGTGTTTTGTAAGTTGAACTTGGGAGATCTTCCATAGTTCCAATCCCAATTTTGATAACGTTCTTTGGAAAGCTGGTGAATCTTCTCCCAATCATCTCCCGTTAGCTCATACATTGGAATGTCTCCATCTGTGTTAAATATGTAACGGAGCAACAGTTCCCTGAATTGCTCGATTGTTATTTCTTCTGAAAGAAATTCACTAATATTTGCTACCCTGCTTCTTACTGATTTGATACCTTTTGATTCAATTTTATCCTTCTTTACTTTTAATGCAGACACAACATTTTCGATTTCCGAATTTAACATGAGTGTTCCGTGACTGAACATTCTTCCTTTAGTTGAGAATTGGGCATTTCCAGAAATTTTTCTGCCTTCTACCTCAATATCATTTCTGCCACTTAATTCAGCATTTACACCTAGCTTTTTAAGTGCTTCAATTACAGGTTCAGTGAATTTTCTAAAATTATGGAAGCTTTCTCCATCATCCTTGGTAATAAAACTAAAGTTCAGATTACCTAAATCGTGATATACAGCACCACCGCCAGATAATCGTCTAACTACATGGATTCCATTCTCTTCAACGTATTGTGTATTTATCTCTTCAATTGTATTTTGGTTTTTCCCGATAATAATCGAAGGCTCATTGATATAAAACAACAGGTACGTCTCATCAATGCTTAAATTCTTTAATGCATACTCCTCAATAGCTAAATTGATACGTGGATCATGTATTCCTTTATTATCGATAAATAACATATATAATCACTCCCATGTTAATCCTAACTTTGCTAATTGAATCTGTCCATTATATTTCATTTTTGCTTGTTCGAGTAGGTCTTGATGATTCCCAAAATGGGGTAGATGCGTTAACCAGAGCTCTTTGACCCTAGCCTCAGTTGATATTTTCGCTGCATCTTCACTAGTCATATGGCCCATCTTTGAACCATCCTGTTCAGAATATAAGTTACACTCGCAAATAAATAGATCAGCATCCTTCGTAAAAGGGATAAACTCTTGCAAATAACTTGAATCCGCTGTATACACGACTGTTCTTTCACCAGCAGTAATCCGCATTGCATAGCAAACCACAGGGTGTTTTGTCTTCATAAAGCTTATTGAAAATGGACCTATCTGACATCCTTTCTCTGGATCATAAGCAATTGCTTTTGTTTGCCCTTTATGTTCTAACTTAGAAAAGCCCTCCATGTCAGCAGTATGCCCATAGATTGGTAATTCCTTGGCTTGATTATGTATAGCGTTCGTTACAAGTCTTGCATATTGCATCGGACCTATATCCGCAACATGATCGTGGTGATAATGAGATAAGATAATTGCATCAAGCTTATCAACGCTAATATAATTTTGAATCTGTGCTAGAACACCACTCCCACAGTCTACTAACAGATGAAAACCTTCATGTTCAAATAAGTAACCTGAAGTTGCTTCATTTGCTGCTGGGAAGCCACCCCAATATCCGATAACTGTAACTTTCATTCTTTCTCACCTTTTCTTTATAAAATCATTCATCAATGGTTTTCCCTATCCTCTTTAACTATAAACGATTGACACCATTATTTCATTTTTTCCGCATTTAGTAACTCGAACCCCTTAACAAAATAAAGAATAATTTACCTTTTTGTTACAAAACAGTAATTGACATATTTAGAACTGTTATAGTACACTATAAATAATAACAGAAACGGAGGGATTAAAATGTTAGTGAAAAGTACTGAATTTTTCAAAAATCTCCCACCAAAAAAATGTGCTGAATGCGGTAATAATATTGACGAGCAGCATGAGTGCTACGGAAACAAATGTGACAATTGTAATCAAATTAAGTGAGTCAAAGTGTATTTTCCCAAAATAAAAAGGAAGGCGCCGCCTTCCTTTTACTATATTATACATTTATTGGCATCTTACTTTCTTTTAAGTATGAGAGTACCTGTGCCACTGCAACTTCCCCTTGATCTATGCAATCTGGTAAACCTAAACCATCATATGAACTTCCTACTAAAAAGACTCCAGGTAAGTGTTCTGCGACATTGTTTTTTACTAATGTAACCCGGTCCTTATGACCTACAGTATACTGTGGCATGGCGTCCTTCCATCTGGTTACGATTGAAAATTCAGGTATTGCGGTAATATCCATAGTTTTATTCAAGTCATCAAGCACTACCTTAATAATCTCTTCATCAGACTGATCGACAATTGCCTCATCACCGGCTTTCCCAACATAACAACGAAGTAACACCTTTCCTTTTGGAGTTGAGTGTGGCCATTTTTTATGAGTCCAAGTAACAGCTGTAATAATATAATCATTATTGCGAGAAACGACGAATCCTGTACCATCGATATCCTCTTTAACTGCCTCTTCTGGAAATGCCATTGCAATTGTTGCAACAGATGTTGAAGGCATTTCCTTAAACGAATCAAAAAATGAATATTGAGCAAACATTGATTGAGTCACATGATGCGGTGTAGCGACCACAACGCTATCTGCATTGAATTCTTCCCCATTGTTCAATCGTAGTAAATATTGATTATCCTTCTTTTCAATACCTTCAACCTTGATTCCTTTATATACAGAACCAGGTTCGAGTTTTGACTCAATTGCATCAACAAATGATTGTAACCCTGTGCTTATGGTTAAAAACTGTCCCTTTGGACTCTTGGTTTGTCCTGTAGACTTTGGTCTAGAGGGCGTTGTTTGTTTCATACCAAGAATTAGACTGCGATACTTTTGCTCAACCTCATAAAACTGAGGGAAAGTTGACATTAGACTTAATTGATCAATGTCTCCGGCATAAATTCCTGATAGAAGAGGTTCAATTAAGTTTTCCACTACCTCATCACCAAGTCGCCTTCTAAAGAATTGGCCGAGTGATTGATCCTTACCTCCAGAAGTACGTGGTAGAACAAAATCCATCGCTGCTCGAAGCTTACCAATAGGTGTAAACAGACCTGTAGTTATAAATGGTCCTACTTGCGTAGGAATTCCCATAATGGAGCCACCTGGCATTGGGTGTAGTTTTCCATTCACAAGAACATAGGATTTGCCGGCAGTATTATTTACTAATTTATCCCTAAGCCCAACTTCCACCGCAAGACGAGATGCACTCTTTTTTCTAGCCAAAAAGGAATCGGGACCTCTCTCAATTACATATCCATCGCGGACGACAGTTTGAATTTTACCTCCTAGACGATGGCTTGCTTCTAAAAGAATACAATCAATATCAAGGCCCTGTTCTCTTGCTTCCTTTTGGAGATAATAAGCTGTCGTTAAACCAGTAATCCCACCACCTATGACAATTACCTTTTGATTACTCACTTTAACATCGCCTTCTTTGCACATTATAAATTAGGATATCTTCTAAATAATTGCTGCCTTTCGCTTTGAAAACGATTCAAAAGGAGAACGTCATATACAAACGTACATATCGTCTCCTTTTACTAATAGCAACAATGAATTCAGCTCTATGAATTATTTTAAGTTAAGTTGTTTTAGCACCACGTTACCAAGGCATGCAATAAACTCTGGTTTTGCATTCGGCATTTCCGGACGGTAGTAGCTTACTCCAAGTTCTTCAGTAACAATCTTACATTCATAATCATTATCGTATAATACCTCTAAATGATCAGCTACGAAGCCAACAGGAACATATACAAATGCCTTATATCCTTTTTCATTGTATAAGTCTCTTGTTAGATCCTGTACGTCTGGACCAAGCCATGGTTCAGGGGTGTTCCCTGCACTTTGCCAGCCAATTTCATAATTTGTAATTCCAGATGCCTCTGCGATTAAATCTGCAGTCTCTTGTAGTTGGTTAGGATACGGGTCGCCTGTAGCAATAATCTTTTCTGGAAGACTATGTGCCGAAACAATTAGTACTGCATTTTCACGTTCCTCCTGAGACATAGAACCATACACTTGTTTTAGTTGATTTGCCCAGTAGTCAATAAAAGTAGACTCCTTATACCAGCTCTCAACAGAAGTGATAGTTAGTCCTCCTAGTTTTTCTGCTTCTTCCTTCGCACGACCATTATAGGATTTTACACTAAAGGTTGAAAAATGAGGGGCAAGAACAATACTAACTGCTTCTTCAATTCCATCCTTGTGCATTTGAGCTACAGCATCTTCAACAAATGGCTCGATATGCTTTAAGCCTAGATACATTTTAAATTCGATATCATCTTGGATTTCGTTCAAATGCTCTTCAAGCTTTTCCGCTTGTTCTTTTGTAATTTTGGCAAGCGGCGATATACCTCCAATTGCTTCATAACGTGAGCGTAAGTCCTCAAGCATATCTGGAGAAGGCTTTCTTCCATGTCGAATATGAGTATAATATCTTTCTATATCTTCTTCTTTATAGGGCGTACCATAAGCCATTACAAGGAGCCCCATTTTTTTCTTTGCCATTCCAAACACCTCAATACAGTTTGCTTTTAATGTGTTCAATAAGTCGACTAGTCACAAAGCAGAAGATCAAGAAACGACAGCCTCTAAGACCGAAACGTATGCATTTCATACGTGAGGACCAAAGGGACAGAATGTCGCTTAGATTCCAATCTCATAATTGGGTGACTCTATTGAACATCCTTTTTTACATTATTTTTTTGATGATGAATATTCATGAATAAACGTAGTCAAACGCTTTAACGTCTCAGGTTGTACCTGTGGGAAAACACCGTGGCCAAGGTTAAAAATAAACCCGTGCTGTTGCATTCCTTGATCAAGTACTTCTTTTGCTTTTTCTTCAATAACGTCCCATGGTGCAAGTAGAATTGCCGGATCAAGGTTCCCTTGAACTGTTTTTGTAATTCCAAGCTCTCTTGCCTGCATAATTGGTAGACGCCAGTCAAGTCCAACTACATCAAGCGGAAGGTCATGCCATTCCAACGCTAAATGACTAGCACCCACACCGAACATAATTAAAGGAACTCCCTCTTCACGAAGCTCAGAGAAGATGCGATGCATAACCGGCTTAATGAAATGGCGATAATCTGCGACATTAAGTGCACCCACCCAGGAATCAAAGATTTGGATTGCTTTAGCACCAGCTCTGATTTGTGACTTTACATATGTAATCGTCATTTCAGCCAGCTTATCCATTAATGCAAACCAAGCCTTTGGCTCAGCATACATAAACGCCTTCGTTTTATTATAGTTTTTGGAGGGACCTCCCTCGATCATATAGCTCGCAAGTGTAAAAGGAGCTCCAGCGAAGCCGATTAACGGAACAGATAACTGTTCACTAGTTAATAGCTTAATCGTATCAAGTACATAAGGAACATCCTCTTCAGGATGGATTTCACCAAGTTTCTCTACATCACTTAATGAACGAATAGGATTGCTAATAACCGGACCAATTCCAGATTTTATTTCAACATCAACACCAATTGCAGGTAGTGGTGACATAATATCCTTATATAGAATCGCTGCATCAACATCGTATTGTTCAACTGGAAGTCTTGTTACATACGCACAAAGCTCAGGTTGGTGGGTAATCTCAAATAAGCTATATTTTTCTTTAATTGCACGGTATTCTGGTTGCGACCTCCCCGCTTGCCGCATATACCATACTGGTACATAATCTGTCTTCTCTCCTCTAGCAGCTCTTAAAAATGTATCATTAAATCCGTTCTGCATTATGTATAATACCTACCTTTCAACATTCTTCACACATAATTTCTATAATAGCACAAAGCGACAAAATCTTTGTTTAAAATGAACTAAAAAATCATATTTCTTCATTTATCTCACCTTACAACTATATATGTTTTTCACTAGCCTTGTATAGATAACTAGCAAAATTGTCAAAAAATCGACGAACATTTAAAAATGCGCAAGTGCCTTGAGGGGAACGTCAACTAAAATCCGCTACGTCCTGTGGCGAACGTTGACGTCAGCACGTCCTTGTGCAAGTCCGACAAGCAAATGTTCTGTTGCAAAAATTCGTTCTTTGAGCTTTTATTGGCACAGGTTATTAACCTCGAAGGTTTGGCCGCTTGCGCTAGACATTCAAGAAGTGGTGAAAATAGTTTCCACCACCAATCTACATTTTCTTTGTGCTAGTTAGAAAAAAAGGCAGGCTTTACAGCTTCGGATTTCGCTCCTTCTTCTTTTGTCTGTGAATTATAAGGCACTATAAAATAAGAAGGCATAGAGAATATATTCACGTTTTCAATTTCAAAGCTCCCATTCCCTTTCACCGAACCTATGTAGTTCACGTTTTTAGAGTGTTCTTCATAAATTCGATATTCAATCCTCTCATCCTTTGCTGGTGTCCAATTCAAAGATATGGTAAATAAACTAAGGGGTTTAAACGTAATACTTGCTGTAAGGTCAGTTACTTCAGATAATCGTATTGGTGGCTCTAATTCCTCTACATCTTTAGGCGCAGAAAAAGCACTTACTTTTTTTATCTCAGATTGATCAAGTATCTTTTTAAAAAGCTTGGTTGGTGAAGCACTTCCACCTTTAAGATAGTGCTTTGAATCAGTGTAATCATATCCCATCCAAATTGCCCCTACTACCGATGGAGTAAAGCCAACAAACCACGCATCCTTAATCCCACCCTCAATTCCTGGAATGTTTGTTGTCCCCGTCTTCCCTGCAAGCGCACCTGAATAAGAGCCCACTTTAGCTGTTCCATTGTCAACAACACCTTCAAGCATACGTGTCATATACCAAGCTGTTTGCTTGGAGAAGGCTTCTGTTTCATGTGTAGAAGCTTGGCCAATTATTTCTCCATCACGATCAGCAATTTTACTAATAAAGTGAGGTTCAATCACCTTTCCTCCTCGAGCAAACGCACGATACGCCTTAGCCATACTTATAGGAGATATGCCTTCCTCCAAGCCACCGAGGGCAATTGATAACCCCTGGTCAGGAATTGATATCCCTGTTTTCGTTAAGTACTTTTTAGCTGTTTCAATGCCTAGTCTGTCAAGCATCCACACAGCTGGAGCATTTGCTGACTCAATTAATGCATCATACATGGAAATTTCACCTTTATATATCCCTGAAAAATTACTTGGTACATATTCTCCATATGACAGTTTTTTATCTACAAGCATGGAATAAGGCTCGAATTGATTTTCTTCCAACGCTGGGCCATACACTGCTAAAGGCTTTATAGTTGAACCCGGCTGGCGCTTCACAAGGATTCGATTTGTACCTTTACTTACATAACGGCGGCCACCAATACTTGCCAACACACCTCCGGTATCATTATCAAGCAAGACAAATGCTCCCTCTACCTTGTCATCTACACCTGGAAAATTCGCCTGGTCCTGAAATAGTTCATAGGCTGTTCTTTGCACTTCCATATGAAGTGGCACTGTTATCGTATAGCCACCTCTGAGTAGTTCCTCATTTGAAAGATTGTAGCGTGATCTTGCTTCCTCAAAGACCATATCTATATAGGTTACTAACGAAGGATCTCTTTTTACTTCTTGAACATCAAGCGATAGCGTTTTTCCTTGGACTCTCACAGCTTCTTCAGCCTGTAAGAAGCCCTTTTCTTCCATTAAACTAATGACTAAATCTCTGCGTTGCTTACTTTTTTCAGGGTTCAAAATGGGCGAAAATGTTGACGGCGCTTTCGGTATTCCCGCTAGCAAAGCAGCTTCCTCAACGGTTAATTCAGATACATTTTTATTAAAATAGAACTTAGATGCAGACTGAATTCCATAGGCACCATGCCCAAAATAGATTTGATTTAAATACATTTCAAGTAACTCTTGTTTGCTATATTTTTCTTCCAAATTGATCGCTATGATCAATTCCTTTGTCTTTCTCAAAAATGTTTTTTCATTAGAGAGGAAAACATTTTTTGCTAGCTGCTGGGTAATAGTACTACCACCTTCAACCTTACCACCCGCAACAATATCTTTATAAATTGCTCGTAAAATAGCCTGAATATCGATTCCATGATGTTGATAAAAACGAGTATCCTCGACAGCTATGAAGGCCTGCTGAACATAATCAGGAATATCCTGTAAGGATATAAGATCTCTATTTTCATAATATAATTTTGTTATAAACCTTCCCTCTTCATCAACCAACTTCGTAGCTGAATTCATGACAAGCTTTTTATCATCAATTACATAATCACCTGCATAAATAATAAGTAAATACCCACATACTCCAAGGACAAAAGAACCTACGATAGCTATAAATGAGAGTAATAATTTCTTTTTCACATGTGTCACCCCTTGGAAATTTTTAAAACAGTCGTGCCTTTAACCACCTAAGCAACATTTTCTTCATAAAATTGGATATGTTATCTTTTAGTATAACTGTTAAAGTTTCTCACTATGTATGGGTGCATGAAGAAATTGGCACTGTTTACTAATCGGGATTATACTTTTTGCATTTTCGCTCAAACGTCAAAACGGGCGCTATTTTTAGATTACGATCGTTATTTAATAAGGCTGTTTTCAAAGTGATTGTAGTTTTTCGAACAGGTTTACTATTTAGTTTTTACAAAAGTGTATATTATTCTGACAAGGTTACTGTTAAATTTATTAAGCTGTCAGAATAGACCCTTGGTTCTGATACGATTACTCTTGAATTCATTAAAGCTGTCAGAATAGACACCTCATTCTGACACGGTTACTCTTGAATTCTTCAAAGCTGTAAGAATAGACACCTCATTCTGACACGGTTCCGCTTGAATTCTTCAAAGCTGTCAGAATAGACACCTCATTCTGACACGGTTACTCTTGAATTCATTAAAGCTGTCAGAATAGAAGCCTGATTCTGACATGAATATTCTTGAATTCATTAAAGTTGTCAAAATAGAACCTTGATCTGACATGATTACTCTTTAATTCATTAAATCAGAATTCACCGCTAACCTGGTACAGAAAGCAACAAAGTTTACGAAAATAGCCTTTAATAATTACAGTCATTAGGTGCGTATAAAAAAAGGGGGCTTATATGAAACTCTATATAGCATTTGGAACCGTCGATTTTCTTAAAAAGCTGAGAGAAAAATATAAGAATGAAAAAATGATTGAGTTTTACAACAATGAAACAGCCATTTTGATCCACGAAACTGCGAGAAAGTCAGTTTTTGCAGCTCCACGTAAATACGAAGTGGTTATAGGTAGTGGAGAATTGGATCGCGGAGCAATTGCAGTTCTTACTTATGTTCCCATTACAGATGAAGGGAAGCCACTGTTTGAATACAATCTGACTACCAATAAAAATCTCCTTGAAAATGCAAATGGTATTACTGCGTTTCGAGTGCTTCGCCCGATTAAGAGTGATACGTATGTAGTAATGAGTATTTGGGAAAAGGAAATGTCTTATAAAAAGTGGACACAATCATCTGCCTACGAAAAGTATGAGGAGTTGATTAATAATACAAAAGCAGGTCTACAAAAGACTATTTTTTCTGGCCCTTGGTACACTAAAATCTTTTATGAATTACAGGATCATTAAATTCGAAGTATGTAATTTTTTAAATTTTTCGTCTCTTTTCACATGTTTTCCCCCCTTTCATATTCTGTATTACAGACAAAGGTAAAATTCTATTTACCTTTGGTTTGCAAGACGGAATAGATGAATGGGGGTTTTACAATGATAGTGGAATTAACCGCACTGCATTGGATTTATGTTTCGTTTATCCTTTTAATCATCGCCTTCATGGTTATGAGGAGAGATACCTCATTACTATGTATACTTGGAATATTTCTATTAGCGATTACAGCTACTGGTTCTATCAGTGCCTCCGTAAGTGGTGTCTTCAACAGCTTTATTTTTGCGATAACAGAACTACTCTCTACAATACTAGTCATTTCAATAATCGTTTCAATGAGTAAAGCATTAACAGTTACAGGAATCAATGACATGATGATTTCTCCTTTCACAAAGCTAATCCGGTCACCTGCTCTTGCTTATTGGACAATTGGGATTGTCATGATGGTTATTTCGTGGTTCTTCTGGCCGTCTCCAGCGGTTGCATTAATTGGGGCAGTTTTATTACCTGTTGCAATGAGAGTTGGTTTACCTGCTTTAGGTGTCGCAATGGCCATGAATCTCTTCGGCCACGGTATCGCATTGTCAGGAGATTTTATCATTCAAGCCGCTCCAAAATTAACAGCAGACGCTGCAGGACTCGAGGTTATGGACGTAGTAAAAGCAAGTGTACCACTCGTCTTCGTGATGGGGATTGTAACCACTGTAGCAGCTTATTACTTTTTACGTCGAGATATGAAAAAAGGAGCACTATCAGTTGATAATATCGGTAACAATGTAAACCCACTAACAAAAGAATTGTCCCAGAAAGAGGAACAAAAACTAAAATCTTTATTATCACCTACTATGAAACGCATATTTGCCATTCTAATTCCAATCCTGTTTGCATTAGATGTCGTCGCCATGTCACTGTTAGATCTATCCGGTGGAGACGCAACCGCTTTAGTAGGTGGAACCTCAATCTTGATTCTCTTACTAATTTCAATGGTCACCCATAGAAATGCTGGATTAGAAAAGACTACAGCATATTTAATAGAGGGTTTTCAATTTGGATTTAAAGTATTTGGTCCGGTTATCCCAATTGCTGCCTTCTTTTACCTTGGTGACTCAGGCTTCGGGAAAATCATTGGGGATTTCCTTCCTGCGAATTCACAAGGTATTGTAAATGACCTTGGGGTCAGCCTAGCCTCAATCGTTCCACTAAATGCACCAATCGGAGCAATCACATTAACAGGTGTTGGAGCAATCACCGGTTTAGACGGCTCAGGCTTCTCTGGAATATCACTTGCTGGATCCATAGCCTCACTCTTCTCTACTGCAATTGGGGCTGGAGCAGAAACATTAACAGCCCTTGGTCAAATTGCAGCAATCTGGGTTGGTGGAGGAACATTAGTACCTTGGGCTCTAATACCCGCAGCCGCCATCTGTGGTGTAGACCCATTTGAGCTTGCAAGAAAGAACCTCCTTCCAGTTACGATTGGGTTAGTTGTAACAACAATAGTTGCTATGTTTTTGATATAGTAAGAACAAGACTAGGAGGCTGGGACATAACTAGCTTCCAATAGTGAAAAAGGTGAATTTGATCTCACTCAAATTCACCTTTCTCTATTTTT